>NZ_JBITJU010000001.1:0-1380438 GCF_044460355.1 Kribbella sp. NPDC050124 | reverse complement strand
ACCGCCTCCCTGCAGCGCCGCCGCGCCGACGCGGTCGGCATCATCGCCGACCCCCGCTACACCGAAGAACTCCTCCACCAAGCCCACCAACTACTCGCCAACACCCCGGCCGCCGCCGACACCGCCGCCCCGTCAACGACCGGCACGGCAACGGCCGACACGGCAACCAGCCGGACCACCGCCCCACCGGCCGCTCCCACCACCCACCCCAGCCCAACCCCGCCCGCCACCCCAACAGCTGCCGACGCCACGACTCCGGCCCCAACCCGCAACACCGATGCTCCCAAGGCACAGCACCCTACCCCGCCGCCCACCACCCAGACGACCGGCGCCCCCACCGGTCCAGCCACGCCCCCAAACCCCGGCGCTCGTCAAGCGCACGGCAGAGCCCCGACAACCGCTCCCGGCAGCACGCCCGCCGCTGGTCCTGTGCTCGACGGCGAGACAACGACCGCCGACGTGCCTCCTGCTCCGACCAACCCGTCGCCAGCCGCGACTGGCCTGGTGCTCGACGGCGCGACGACGACCGCCGACCTACCTCCTGCTCCAACCAACCCGTCGCCGGCGGCCGCGTCCGCGCGGGTTGCCGAGCGCGGCGCTGGCCGCAGTACTGGTCATGGTGATCGTGGAGGCTTTAGACCGGGTGGCGATGACCAGGGTGGCTGGTCGGGTGACGACGGCCTGCTGATCGACTGGGGCGAGCCGGGGCCGGAGGACGAGGCCGATCGGGACGCGCCGCATCCCGGCGACAGCGAACTGCCCGACCCGCTCGACGCACCGTACCGCGAGGCGATCGAGCCGTTCGAGCCAGGGCTGCGCCTCGACGACGCCGTGGATGGGGAGCCGATGGATGCTGCGGCGCGGCGGGTGCTGCAGGCCCGGCTTGCGCGGATTCGGCGGGACGCCCACACGGACCCGGGTTCGGGCCGGGCGGCGCGGCCCGGGCAGACCGAGATCTACGTGCACCTCACCGACCACACCCTCGCCACCGGCACCGGGGTGCTGCGCGCCGAAACCATCGGGCCGCTGCTCGCGACCCAGCTCGCCGAACTGATCGGGCACGGCCCCTACACCGTCAAGCCAGTCATCGACCTCAACGACGCCGTCAGCGTCGACGCCTACGAGATCCCCGACCGGATCCGCGAACGCACCCGGCTCACCCACCCGGTCGAACTGTTCCCCTACGGCTCCCGCGAAACCCACCCAGCCATGGACCTGGACCACATCCAGCCCTACGACCCCCTCGGCCCACCCGGCCAAACCAGCACCAGCAACCTCGTCCCGCTGCGCCGGTTCCCACACCGGATCAAAACCCACGGCCGCTGGCAGGTCCGCCGCCTCAACCCCACCACCCTGGAATGGACCACCCCGAACGGCTTCACCTTCCACGTCGACCCGACCGGCACCCACCCAGCACCCCACCCCCACCCGGACACCTAACCGACCCAGACACCTGACCCACCCAGACACCTGACCCACCCAGACACCTGACCGACCCGGACACCTGACCCACCCACCTGAACCACCCTGCCCCCCGAGGACCTGCGGGCATGCGTCACTCTCCCGCCCGCAGGTCCTACGCCCGTGTCACCCGCAGGTCCTACGGCCATGTCAGCTGAAGCCGAAGCTCGTCCAACCGCTCGATCACACCGGGTACGGCCAGACGGGTGCGATGGCGGCGGCCGTAGCGGTAGCGACTGCTCCACGCCTCCGCCACGTCAGGCACGAATCGGTGTCTGCTGACCAAGGGCAGGCCTGTGCAGGGTTCCCGCAGCACGACTCTGGTGTCCCTGTTGCACGACTCTGGTGTCCCGATTGCATGACTCTGTTGTCGCCGGCTGCCTCGTCCCGGCTGACAGGCATCCGCTGGCGAAGGTCGTGGTGTCCCAAGTCGGCACACCTTGCCAGCGCCAACGACGTCGCCTCGAATACCCGTCCGTGGTTGTACCGCGAAGGCGGCTCCACACCGGACGGCACGGGGGCAGCGCCGTGGACGGTGATGCGCCGACCCCGCTCTCTATTCCGAGGGCTTCGCTCAAGGGGCACGCGTCGGCGACAGCGCGGACCGGGTCGATGAAGCCGGTAGTGGGAAGCCGGGTTGGCGGGATCGGGAACGGGCGCCGGAGCGGGCGCGGGAGCGGGAGCATGGCGCGCGGCCACGAGGAGCGGGCGTGATGGACGCTTGGGTTCTCCGCGACTGCCGTCACGCAGCATCCCGCATCGACCTCAGTCCCCCGCGAATCCCGATGCGAAGACACTCGGATCCCGATCGGCGTACACCCGGTCCATCCCACGCCGCGCGCCGCAGGACGCGCCCAAGGACAGGGGCCGGGGAGCGGTGTCTGACGTATCGGAGCACTCTTCAGAGCGTGTTTCCGGGGTGTGAATTTGGGGTTGGGTGCGGGTGGTCCGGATGGCTGGGGGTTGGTGGGGACCGATAGTCTCGGGCGCCATGAGCACCAGCGTCGCCATCGCGGTCATCACCTTCCGGCGACCTGCTCTCTTGCATGGGCTGCTGACCAGCCTGCAGGCCCAGGAGCTTCCCGAGGACTCGGATTACGCGATCCGGATCGTGGTGGTCGACAACGACGCGGAGGGTACGGCGGCCGCCGTCGTCCGGGGATTCGACCAGCCGAGGTATCCGATCGAGTCGGTGGTCGAACCGGAGCCCGGAATCCCCTTCGCCCGCGAGAAGTCGGTGGAGTTGTGCTGGAACGACGACGCGCTCGTCTTCGTGGACGACGACGAGGTCGCGCCGCCCGGCTGGCTGGCGACGCTGCTGCACACGTGGGAGACGTCCGGCGCCGACGTTGTCACCGGCCCCGTGAAGGGCAACCTGCCACCCGGCGCCCCGCCCTGGAACCACTACAGCGACGTCCACGACTCGACCGGCAAACACACCACCGGCGAGGAGCTGCGCAAGGCGTACACGAACAACACCCTGGTCAGCCGGCGCGTCTACCACTCGATCACGCCTGGATTTCATCCCGCGTTCCGCTACACCGGCTCCAGCGATCTGCACTTCTTCCTCCGCGTGCACCGGGCCGGATTCCGGATCGTCTGGTGCGAGGAGGCGTGCATCGCCGAGGAGGTCCCGGCCGGGCGGACGACGCTGCGCTGGCTGGTACGGCGGGCGTTCCGGTCCGGCAGCGGGGACACGATCAGCCGGTTGCTGATCCGGCCGGGTGCGGTCAGCTACCTGCTGGTGCTGGCCTATGCTTCGGCCCGGGTGGTCTCGGCGATCGGGTACGCCCTGGCCGGGCTGCTGCTCGGCCGCAAGACGCACCTGCTGAAGGCTGTCCGCCGGTTCTTCTCAGGCGTCGGCAGCCTCGCGGGGATAGTTGGGATCAACCATGACGAGTACCGGGAACGGCACGGGGCCGAGCACTGGCCCGACGGTGGCGAGCCTGTGCCGGGCGATCTGGCAGGTGGAACGGGACCTGAGTCTGCTCGACTGGCGGATCGGAGACGTTAGCCCGTGGCCCGTGATCCGGATGCGGGTCTTCCATGAGCTGACCCGGCGCAGCGGGATCCACGGCGCCTCGCATCCGGTACGACGGACGCCGTACGAGAAAGCGCGGTTGGTCGGCCGGCATGTGGCCGGCCTGGTCACGCGGAACCCGTTCCTGGGCTCGTACGACGCGATGGTCGTGCCGCACCCGCGGAAACCGGGCGGTGTCGAGATCTACACCGATGAGCTCCGCAATGCGCTCGGCACCAGCGCGCTGGTCCTCGACTCCGGGATCAACGGCACCCCGCTCCCCGGCAGCAAGAACCTCGACTTCTTCACGTCAGCCGCCGGCGCCGTGCACAAGCGTCACGCAGACGATCGCGGCATCACCGAGGCCCTCGAACGGCTGACCGGCGTCCGGGTGCCCGTCGGCGCGTTGCTGGCGCGGGAGATCCCGAAGCACGTGAGGCTGCGCGGGCTCTATCGCGCCCTGCTGCGGAAGCACCGGATCCAGACTGTCTACGTCGTGGTCGCGTACTTCCACCAGCACATCGTCGGCGCCGCCCGCGACCTCGGGATCCGGGTGGTCGAGCTCCAGCACGGCGCGATCAGCCCGTTCCACCTCGGCTACAGCTACCCCGGCCGCCCGGTGGTGGCCGACCAGCCCGACGAGCTCTGGTGCTTCGGTTCCTACTGGACCGATATCGCCGACCTCCCGGCCGGGATGAGTACGTCGGTGATCGGGGCGTCGTACCTGCCTCAAGCCACCGAGAAGGACCCCAAGCTGGCGGTTTTCCTGTCGCAGGGCACGATCGGCGCCGAGTTGCTGCATGTGGCGGAGTCGGTCGCGAAGGAGCACCCGGAACTCGATGTCGTGTTCCGGCTGCACCCGAGCGAGCGGGCGTCGGGCTACACGATCCCGGACGTCGTCCGGTTGTCCACAGAAGGCAGCACACTCGAGTTGCTCGCCGGCGCGACGTACCAGGTCGGCGTTTCCACGACGGCACTGTTCGAGGGGATGGCGCTCGGCTGCCGTACGGCGGTGGCCAACCTCCCCGGCCACGAGTACCTCGACCGCCCGATCGCCAGCGGCCACGCCCTGCTGATGACCAAGCCGGCTGAGCTCACCAGCGCGCCGTTGTGCCCGGCGCCGGAGACGTACTACGCGCCGAGCGACCTCTCACGGCTGACGGCCGATCATGCCGAGTAGCCGGTCCTGCAGTGGCGCATCAGGCGGGACCGGGACCTCGGGTCCGTAGACCTCGATGCCTTCGCCGAAGGCTCCCGGCGTCCGGAGCTTCTCCATCACGTCGGGAGGTACGGCGGACGCCGTGGCCCACAGGAGTTCGACGTCGTCCGGATCCATCGTCTCGTCCTGCCCGGTCGCGCGGGCAAGGTCCCAGCCGTGCAGGACCAGGTCGTCGGAGATCACCTGGTCGATGTGCTGCTCGGTCGTCAGCCGACCGGACGGCGTGTCGGTCTCGGTGAGGGCGAGGACCGGGTCGTCGAGGACGTCCTCGACGGCCGCGCGGGCCTCCTGGAACGCGGTCAGCGAGTCGCCCGCCGGCTCCAGCGTCCGGGCCACCGGCATCAGCATCACGCCGTGCATCATCACGATGTGGTCCACCACGTCCTTGGCCGTCCACTTCTCGCACGGCGACTGGTTGTCCCACTGGTCCGGCCGAACCGCGGCGACCTTCCGCTCGAACGCCTCGGCCCGCCGCCGGTACCGCTCCGCGATCTCACCCATCCCCGCATACTGCCGTGTCGGCCGCCGACGTGAAAAGGCGAACTGTCGGTGGCGGCTTCTAGGGTCGGCGGCATGCGGACTGTGGAGCTGGGGCGGACGGGGTTGCGGGTGAGCAGGCTGGGGCTCGGGCTCGCCTCGATCGGGGGGATGTTCGCCGCCGTACCGGAGCCGGAGGCCGTGGCGACCATCGACCGGGCCTGGGAGCTGGGGATCCGGCTGTTCGACACCGCCCCGGTGTACGGGTACGGGCTGTCGGAGCAGCGGGCCGGGATCGCGCTCCGGGGGCGGCCGCGGGACGAGTTCGTGCTGTGCAGCAAGGTCGGGCGGCTGATCGAACCGGGCGGTCCGGACATTCAGCCGATCTGGGCCGAGCCGCCGGCCGGTCTGGGGCCGCGGCTCGACTACTCGTACCGCGCGGTGATGCGGTCGTTCGAGGAGAGCCTGGGGCGGATGGGCATCGACCGGATCGATGTCCTGCACATCCACGACCCGGACCTCGACTACGTGACCGCGTCGACGGACGCCCTGCGCGCGCTCGCCGAGCTGCGGGGTCGCGGCACCATCCAGGCGATCTCGCTGGGGGTGAACCACGCCGACGTCGCCGCCCGCTTCCTGCGCGACAGCGGTTCGAAGGGTCCCGACTGCATCCTGCTGGCCGGTCGCTACACGTTGCTCGACCAGTCCGGCGCCGAGGAGCTCCTGCCGCTCTGCGAGAAGCTCGGCGTCGCCGTACTCGCGGCCGGCGTCTTCCAAGGCGGCGTACTGGCCGAGGGCGCCCCACATGGCCAGGAGGCGCTCCCCAAGGACCTGGTCCGCCGGATCGAGCGCCTACGCGAGCTGAGTCGCCGGTACGACGTCCCCCTGCTGGCCGCCGCCGTCCAGTTCCCGCTGGCCCACCCCGCCGTACCAGCCGTCGTCGTCGGCGCCCGCAACCCCCAGGAAATCACCGAGGTAGCCGCCTGGCTCGACCACGACATCCCCTCAACGTTCTGGGCAGAGCTGGATCGGCACTAAAGTCGGCTCATGCGGTACATGCTGCTTCACAAGACGAATGACAGCCTGGAGGCGGGGAATCCGCCGGATCCGGAGATGCTGGCCCGGGCGGATGCGGTGCTCGAGGAGATGCGGCAGGCGGGGGTGCTGCTGGTTGCCGAGGGGTTGATGCCGAGCTCGCGCGGGGTGCAGATCACGTTCCCGGCGCCGGGTGAGGAGCCGCGGGTGGTCGACGGGCCGTTCGCGGAGACCAAGGAGCTGATCGCCGGCGTCTCGATCATCCGCGTCGAGTCCAAGGACGAGGCGGTGCAGTGGGCCCTCCGGTTCGCCGAAGCCGACCCCAACACCCCGATCGACATCCTCGAGCTGGCCGACTGAGCCGTCAACGCCCCGGGGGTGCGTCCACGTTGACGGTGGGGATGCCGCCGCCGGCGCGGGCGATGATGGCGAGCGAGGGTTCGCCGGTCGGGTTGCTCTCCCGGTGCACGGTGAACGACGGCACGTGGACGAAGTCGCCCGCGACGGCGTCGAGGTAGTCGTCGTACCCCTCGAACTCCAGCCGCAGCACGCCCGACACGATGTACAGACTGGACTCGTTCCGGTCGTGGTGGTGCCAGCCGGACACCGCCCCGGGCGCCGTCACGACCTGACCGGCCCAGAGGATCGGCAGCTCGAACGCCTTGGTCCGGAACATCCCCGGCGTCGGATCCGCCGCGATCAGCTCACCGGCCCGAATCACCCGAACAGGCTCAGTCATACCGGCATTGTCCCACTCAGCGGCCGAGATACTTCCCGGCCCACTCCGTGATGTCCTCACGCTTGATCGCCGCAGCCATCAGGTCCGGGAACAGGTCGGGAGTGCAGGCAAAGGTCGGTACGCCGAGGTCGGCGAGGGCCGCGGCGTTCTCCGCGTCGTACGACGGAGTCCCCGAGTCGGCCAGGGCAAGTAGAGCGATCAGCTGGACACCCGACTCCACCAGCGAGCGCGCCCGTCGCAGCATCTCCTCGCGGACACCGCCCTCGTAGAGGTCCGAGATCAGCACCATCACCGTCTCGCCGGGTTTGGTGACCAGGTCCTCGCAGTACGCGAGGGCGCGGTTGATGTCCGTGCCACCGCCGAGCTGCGTCCCGAACAGTACGTCGACCGGGTCCTCCAGCTGATCGGTCAGATCGACCACCGCGGTGTCGAACACGACCAGGCTCGTCCGCAGTGTGCGGATCGATCCGAGCACCGCACCGAACAGCGACGCGTACACCACCGACTCCGCCATCGAGCCCGACTGGTCGATCGCGAGCACGATGTCGCGCTGGACGCTGTGGTTGCGCCGCGCGTACCCGACCAGCCGATCCGGGACGATCGTGCCGAGCGTCGGCGAGAAGTGCTTGAGGTTGGCCCGGATGGTCCGGTCCCAGTCGATGTCCGAGTGCCGCGGCCGACCGGTACGCCCGGCCCGGTCGAGGGCACCGGTGACCGACGCCCGGGTGCGCTCCGCCAACCGCTCCTCCAACGACGCGACGACCCGCCCGACCACGTCGCGCGCGGTCTGTTTGGTCTCCTCCGGCATCACCTCGTTGAGCGCCAGCAGCGTGCTGACCAGGTGGACGTCGGGCTCGACCGCGCCGAGCAGCTCCGGCTCCATCAGCATCCGGGTGATGCCGAGCCGCTCGACGGCGTCCCGCTGCATCACCTGGACGACCGTGCTCGGGAAGTATCGCCGGATGTCACCCAGCCACCGCGCCACCCGCGGCGCCGACGATCCCAACCCCGCCGCTCGCTGCGTGCCGCCGGACTCGCCGGGCGTCGTGTCGTACAGCGCCGCCATCGCCGCGTCGACGGAGCGGTCCTCGGCGGACAGCGTCGTACCGATCTCGTCCTCGGCTTCGCTACCGAGCACGAGTCGCCAGCGGCGCATGCGTTCGTCGTCGGTCATCAAACCCCCAGCAACTGCGCGACGACGGGCAGGGCGGTCGCGGCCAGCTCGGTGTCGAGGTCGTTGTCGTCAGCAAGAACCACGGCGGCAGGATCGCTCAGCGCACGGGCCCGGGTGCCGATCGATCGCCGCTCCGGCGACGCGAAGGTGCCAAAGGTACGGCGAAGCAGCGGCAGCACCTCCACGAACGCGTCGGCCGGAACCGCCGCGAGCCACGCATCCACCAACGCCAGCAGTCGCTCGTCGTGCACGAGCAGCAACCCGCCACCGGCCAGGAACCCCTCGACGTACCCGGCGGCGTCGGCGGTCGGCGTACCAGGCGACAACGCCCGCCCCAGGCGCAGGGCAACCTCGTGATCGGGCAGCCGCGACGTGTCGAGCATCAACCGGGTCAACCGCCCGCGGATCAACGGCGGCACGGACGACCGATCACTCAACCCTTCGAGCGTCGCCAGCCACTCCGCCCGGACGTCCTCGGCCAGCAGGACAGTCGCGTCCTGCACCCCGTCGATCAGCTCCTGTACGGCGGCCGCCGCATCCGGATCGAGTCCGTGCACCGTCCGCCCGAGACCGGCGCAGACTCGGGACACCATCCGGCCGGCGACCGCGGCCAGCCCAGCCGTGTCGGTGCCGCGCACGTCGCCGTACCGCGAAGATCGCGCCAACGCCGGCAGCGCTGCCATCAAGTGACCGACATCCGCATCAGCGGCCGCTCGGGTGTCGACACCGCGCAGCATTGAGGGCAGCGCGTCCGCGAGATCCGCCAGGAGCGACTTCTCCAGCGCGGCGGTCACGTCCGCGAGGGTGGACGACTCGTCGGCGACCTGCAGCATCACGGTCGTCGCGGCGCCGAGGACCGTCGTGCCGTGCGCACCCGCGGCGACCAACTCGACCTCGAGCCCGGGATCCCAGGTCAGCCGCCAGATCTCCCGGAACGTGCCCTGCGCCCGCCGCTCGTCGGCGGTCGGCACGCCCCAATGCACCCCGAGGATCCGCAGCCGGTGCAGCAGCCGCGACTTCTCCAGGTCGTTCGGCTTCCGCAGGTCGAGCTCGACCACCCGCTCGGTCGCGTCCCGCCGCATCCGCAGCCGCCGTGCCTGCGCCGCCAGGTCCGCCGCGACCGGTGCCTGCGGCGTCTCGCCCGGCACCGACCCCAGCAACTCGCCGACGACCGCTTCCCTGGTGACAAGGTCCAGCAGTACGTCGTTCCCGCCGCACAGCACGGCCCGGGTCGCCTCGGTGACCTCGCTCAGCCCGGCCAGTGGCCGCTCCCGCAGCGCAGCCAGGGTGTCCGCGAGCCGGACCGCTTCGATCACGTGGGCGCTGGACACCGGCAGATCCTGGGATCGCAGCACCTGCGCGACCTTCGACAACCAGCGCGCGGTGATCTGGTCCGGTGCGGTGAACAGGTGGTGGTACCAACCGGGCGACGTGATCCCGGCGCCATAACCTGAAGACGCCGCGAGCCGCCCGTGCGTCCACGGGACCCAAGTACACGCGACCTTCCGCTTCGGCAGACCCTTCAGGATCCGCTGGTCATGTGTTGCCGGGGGCAACGGGACTTCCAGCGCCGGCACGTGCCACGCGCCGCAGATCACGGCGATCCGCTCGAACCCATCCCGGATCGCCTTCCGGATCACCGTCCGCATGTAGGCCTCGCGCTGCGCCTCCCGGCCGGTCGCGTCCTCGCCGTGCCGGAGCTCACGCATCGCGTCGGCGATCACCGTGAACGGCTCGGCGCCCTCGCGCCGGGACTCGATCACGTCATCCCACCAGCGTTCGGGATCGTCGTACCCGCCCGCGTTCGCCAACGTAGCCAACGGATCGATCGACAGCCCACGCCGCCCCTCACGACCCGACGAGGCGAACTGATGGGCAGCAGGCAGATCGCAGAACCGCACCGGTACGCCGGCTCCGAGCGCGTACTCGATCGCCTGCCACTCCGGGCTGAACACCGCGAACGGCCAGAAGGCGGCCTTGGTCGAGTCGTCCACCGCGTACGCCAGCAACGCGACCGGCGGAACCATCTCCTCCGACCCGGCCAACGCGACCACCTTGTCGGCTTCCGGCGGCCCCTCGATCAGCACCACGTCCGGCCGGAGGTCCGCAAGCGCAGCCGCGACCGCGCGCGCCGACCCCGGCCCGTGGTGCCGAATCCCCAGCAGGTGAACGGTCATCCGGTGATCTCTCGGCAGGCTCGGTAGAACGGCGCCCAGTCGTCGCGTTCCCGGACCACGGTCTCCAGGTACTCCGACCAGACGACCCGGTCCGCGGACGGATCCTTGATCACCGCCCCGACGATGCCGCCGGCCACGTCGGTCGGGCGCAGTACGCCGTCGCCGAAGTGCGCCGCCAGCGCGAGCCCACCCGTGACCACGCTGATCGCCTCGGCAGTGGACAGCGTGGCCGACGGCGACTTCACCGCGGTCCGCCCGTCCTCGGTGCGGCCGGAGCGCAGTTCGCGGAAGATCGTGACCACCCGGCGGATCTCGTCCAGCGCATCGTCCGGCTGTGGCAGCTCGAGCGCCGTCCCGAGCTGCGCGACCCGGCGGGACACGATCTCGACCTCGTCGTCGGCCGAGTCGGGCAGCGGCAGGACGACGGTGTTGAACCGCCGCCGGAGCGCGCTCGACAGCTCGTTGACGCCCTTGTCGCGATCGTTGGCGGTGGCGATGACGTTGAAACCCTTGCGGGCCTGGACTTCGGTGGCCAGCTCGGAGATCGGCAGCGCCTTCTCGGACAGAATCGTGATCAGCGCGTCCTGCACGTCGGACGGCATCCGGGTGAGCTCCTCGATCCGCGCGATCTTCGCCTCGGCCATCGCCCGCTGCACCGGGCTCGGCACCAACGCCTCCTCACTGGGGCCTTGGGCAATCAATTGGGCGTAGTTCCAGCCGTACCGGATCGATTCCTCGGCGGTGCCCGCCGTACCTTGCACGAGCAGGGTCGAGTCGCCGCTGATGGCCGCCGCGAGGTGCTCGCTGACCCAGGTCTTCGCCGTCCCCGGTACGCCGAGGAGCAGCAGCGCACGGTCCGTCGCCAAGGTGGCCACCGCAACCTCGATCAGCCGGCGCGGACCGACGTACTTGGGTGAGATCTCCACGTCGCCGGCGCGTCCGCCGAGCAGGTACGTGACGACCGCGGACGGTGAGAGTTGCCAGGCCGGCGGGCGCGGCCGGTCGTCGGCTGCCGCGAGCGCGGCGAGTTCACCGGCGTACTCCTCCTCGGCGTGCGGGCGCAATACCTCTGTGCTCATGACAGCTCCTCGTACAGTACACGGCGGAAGGTCAAGGTCTCGACCAGCCGGCGTCGCCAGGTGTCTTCCTCACCGGTCGGCTCGCGGGTGATCGGATGGTGCAGTACGTCGGGCGGCACGGCCCGAGCCGCGATACTCGCCAACCGGGCCGAGCTCCGCGCGGTGCCGGCGGCCGCCAGTTGGTCCAGGATCATCGAGCCGAGCGACGCCGGCCACGGCACCGGCAGCCCGCCCACCAACTCGGCCAGGTCGATGGTTTCCTGCAGCGCCTGCACCGCCCGAACCCATTCCTCGGCAGGCACGATGCGCAGCAGCTCGGCCGCGCTGCGAGTCCCGGTCGAGGCATTTGCCTTGAGCAACTCACGAGCCCAGGTCTCCGACCGCTCCCGTACGGCGGCCTCGGCCCACGCTGCCTGCAGGATCTCCGGAGCACACCCTTCGACGGGCATCCGGAGCCAAGCGGGATCCATCTCCGTGAGCGGAGTATTCGCGACGATCTGCAGGAACCACCACGCGCGTTTGCCGACGCCCTCCGGGACCTGCGAGTCGAGACCGTCGCGTTCCATCGACGCGCTGAGGCGTTTGGGCAGGTCGACCGCCAGGACGCCTTGGCTGACGACCAGGTGTGACCACATTCGCTCGGCCATCCGGTCGCCGTACCGCGATCCTGGGAGCCGGGCGAGCAGGCGGGCCGCACCTCGGCGGACGTCCTTGGCGCGATCGTCGAGGGCTGCTTCCAGGAACTCCTCGTCGTCCAGTGCCAAACCGTCGGTCAGTACGGCGAGGAACTCGGCCCGGGTCGCGGCGGACTCGGTCGGCCAGACCTCCCGCAGCGCTTCAAGTGCGGCGCCGGGTTCCTGCCGGCGCGTCGTGCGCAACCAGGTCCGTCGCTGGAGCGCGTTGCCGTGCGTCCACAACGCGATGTCATTGCTCTCGGCAACCGCCGCGTGGAGGAACTTCCACTCCGGGTTGAGGTCGGCCAGCCAGGTCGCTCGGCGTCCGGCCGCGGCAATGACGAGCGGCCGGTACTCCGCGCGGTGGCGGGCGAAGTCGGCCAACGCCGGCAGGTGTTCCGGCGGCACACCCCATCCCCGGGCATCGGCCGCGCGCAACCACTCGGCAAGCGCGGTCGTCTGGAATCCGCCGAGCATGGCGGCCAGCCGACGGATCGCGACCGGCCGGGGCAGCGGACGATCCTCACCAGGGGCCGCGGGCAACGGTTCGAGCTCCCGCAACGGTTGCCGACCCGCGCGCTTGTAGACGGTCGCCAACGCGGCCGCATCCAGCAGACCGCCGTCGCCCAGCCGCTCCTGGATGTGCTCCGGCAACTCCTCGAAGTGCACCGGCCGCCGATCGGTCCCGAGCAGCGCCGAGCTGACCAAACCGTCCCAGCCCTTCACACGATCACCGGCCGGTCGCCGTGCCAGCACGTCATCGGCCGGAAGCCGGCCCGGTTCCACTCACCCGCGACCGTGACCGGATCACCGGCCGAGACCGCGAGTAGCTTCACCGGATCCAGGCCGGGCAGGATCTCGAGCCCGTCACCGGCGGCGTCGACCAGCGCCCAGCCCTCGCCGTACCGGGCCGGTCGCACTTCCTCCAGGACCAGCGGCCAGCGTTCGTTCCACGGGTCTGCGGCGACGGATTCGACGTACGACGCCAGCGCCTGACGCGCGGTGAGACCGACGGGCCGGGGCGCGGGCAGGCGTGGAGCGGTCTGGGTCAGCAGCGCACGCATCGGGAGGGCACCGGGGTAGAACGAGAGCGCGCCGGGGACGTACTCGCCCGGGCGGGCCGGTAGTGGGTCGAGCGGACGCCCGGCAGCGGCGAAGGTCAGGATGAGGCCGAGCCGACCGGTTGTTGCTCCGCGCAACCAGACGCGGCGGACCGTCAGCCGGTCGTCGGGCTCGATCACCCGGCCGAGCACCAGCCAGTCGTCCTCCACCTTCTCGCCCTCGGCCAGCACCCGCGCGGTCTCGACCGTCCAGCCGATCCTCGATTGGACGGTGTCGGCCAGCGAAGGCGGGAGATCGGCCAGCCGCCCGTGCGCGGACACGACCAAGTGGATGAGTGACAGCTCCTCCAGCAGCTCGCCCGGCCAGCCGTGACCGCGGCCGACGACGCCGGCGGCACGCCGTACCGCTCCGGCGACGCCCGGTGCCTGCGCGTCCACCATGCGCGCAGCGAGGCGGCTCAGCTCGCTGTACGCCCGCTGGTCGAAGCCGCCCAGCCCTTCCCGGACCTGATCGTCGAGCCAACTCGCCAACTCGGCCATGCCCGCCGAGACCCGATCTGCCCGCCTCGACGCGCGCTGCTGGGCGGCCAAGGGGTCGGCGACCTCACCCGGCTTCCGCTCGGGTCGCTCGGCCCGGGCGGCGCGCTGGTCCACCCAGGTGTTCACCCACTCCGGCTCATCACCCGACCGGACCTCGCCGGTCGCCCACAGCAGCATCAACCCCAGCGCATGCTTACAGGGGGACTTCCGGCTCGGACAGGAGCATTTGTACGCCGGACCGCTCAGGTCGACCGTGGTCTGGTACGGCTGCTTGCCACTCCCCTGACACAACCCCCAGACGGCTCGCTCGGAGGCGCCGGACTCAGGCCACTTCGTCGTACGCGCCTGGGCCTGGGCTGCCTTCGCGGACGCAGGATCCGGCGCCAACCCCAGCACCTGATCCACATCCCACGGCCCCACGGCACTCCTCGCTCGACGACACCTCTACGCCGAGAGCATGCCACCCACCGCCGACAGGCCGATCATCACCCACCGGGGTCTCACGTCAGCCGCCGAGCTCAGCGCCGACGAGGCGGAGTGCGTTGGCCTGAACACGCTCTCGCCAGTCGCCGGATCGAGCGTCCAGCGCCGCGAACTGGTGCCCCACCGCGTCGGCAGGCGTGAAGCAGTAGTCGCTGCCGTAGAGGGCACGGTCGCCTGTGACTGCGTGCGGGGTCCCGGCGACGTCGTACCAGAGGTTTTCCAATTGGGGGGTGATGTTGGGCTGGGAGTCGGGGGTGTAGGTGCGGAGGAAGTGGTCGAGGCGGTCGCCTAGCAGAGGCAGGACGCCGCCATGCGCGACGATGAAGTCGATCGCCGGGTACCGCGTGAAGATCCCGGTCAGCGCCAAGTCGGTGACGGCTCGGGCGCTGTCGAAGAGGAACTCGATCATCGGCCGTGGGCGGTCCAGCGCCACCTGACGCCACTGCGGCGGTGACGTCGGGTGTAACAGCACCACTTCCGACCTGGCGTTCAGCGCACGCCAGAGCGGTTCCCACGACGGCTCCCCCGGATACAGTCCGCCCGCGTTGCTCAGGAGTACGACGCCATCCGCGTGCAGGACGTCGTACGCGTATTCCAGCTCGACCAGCGCGCCCTCGACGTCCGGCAACGGCAGGCTGGCGAAGAACCCGAACCGCCCAGGGTGGTCCCGGCCCAACTCGGCCGCCGTCTCGTTGACCCGCCGCGCGAGCACCTGGGCCCGGAAGTCGTCGCCGAAGTGGACACCGGGCGACGACACGGACAGCAGCGCGGTGTCGATGCCGTTCCGGTCCATCACCTCGAGCTGGCGGCGGACAGACCACTCCGGCCAGCCGGGCATCCCGTCTGGCCGAAGGTGTCCCGCCCGCTCCGCCGCGGCAACGTACTCCGGCAGCAGGAAGTGAGCGTGGATGTCGATCACCTCATCACCCGACCGGGTGGAGCAGATCCTCGAGGCCGATCCGGCGGAGCAGCTCGGTGCGGACCCGGTCGGCGACCGCGTTCACCACGGCCGCGCCGTCGTCGGAGGGGTCGATGTGCACCCGGAACGGGCGCCGGCCCTTCTCGGTGCCGACCACGGTCACGATCGCCTTCGCGACCTCGGCGACGTCGGCCCACTCGGGCTCCAACTCGGCGAGCTTCTGGCTGACCTGTTCCATCAGGCCGGCGTACTTCGTCTCGTACGCCGTCACCACGTCGGCGTCGGCCGGCGAACCGCTGTGCGCGAAGTGGTTGGTCCCGTGGGTGAACGCACCCGGTACGACGATCGTGGTCTCGATCCCGAACCGCGACACCTCCAGCGCGTAGCTCTGCGCGAGCGCGTCCATCGCCGCCTTCGCCGCGAAGTAGGGCGCCAGGTACGGCGGGGTGCCGCCGCGCGTGCTGGAGCTGCCGACCCACAACAGCAACCCGTCCTGCTGCTCCCGGAGCTTCGGCAGCGCGGCCCGGTTCAGCCGCTGCGTGCCGAGCACGTTGGTGTCGTACAGCTCGGCCAACTGCTCCGGCGTGAACGCCTCAGCCGGACCGGTCACCATGTGTCCCGCGTTGTGGATCAGTACGTCGAGACGCCCTTGCTCACTGATCACGGTGTCGACGGCCTGCTGGGTGGAGGCGTCCGTACTGATGTCGAGCTCGACCGGACGGAGGTCGACGTTGTGCTCGGTCGCGTACTGCTTGGCGTCGGCCGCTGCCGTCGCGTTCCGCCCGGCGAGGTCGCGCATCCCGGCGTACACGATGTGTCCGGCGTCGGCGAGGGCGCGGGCGGTGAGGGCGCCGAAGCCGCTGGAGGCGCCGCTGATCAGAACTGTCTTGCTCATGGTCGTCGTCCTTTCAGTACAAGGGGGTGGTCAGGCGGCCGAGCCGCCGTTGGCGTAGATGACCTGGCCGTTGATCCAGCGCGCCGGGCCGGCCAGGAAGGCGATGATCTCGGCGATGTCGGAGGGCTCACCGAGGCGCTCGAGCGGCGGCTCGGCGGCGATTCGGTCGATCAGCTCCTGCGGCTTGCCCTCGAAGAACAGCCGGGTCGCGGTCGGGCCGGGGGCGACGGTGTTGACGGTGACGTCGCGGCCGCGCAGCTCACGGGCCAGGATCAGCGTGATCGCCTCGACGCCGCCCTTGGTCGCGGAGTACGCCGAATAGCCCGGACGAGCCAGCTTGGTCAGCGAGCTGGAGACGTTGATCAGGGCGCCGCCCGAGCGCAGCCGCCGTACTGCCTGCTGGTCGACGACGATGGTGCCGCGTAGGTTGGTCCGCACGACGCGGTCGAAGACGTCCAGGTCGAGGTCGGCCAGCGGGGACAGCGGCATGATCCCGGCCGCGTTCACGACCACGTCGACGCCGCCGAACTCCTGCTCGGTCCGGTCGAACAGCGCCGCCACCGCGGTCTCGTCGGCGACGTCGGCCTGCACCGCGATCGCCCGGCCGCCGGCCTGCTCGACCTCCTTGACGGCTTCTTCGGCCGCGGCTTGATGACCGGCGTACCCGATCACCACCGCGTAGCCCTCGCGGCCCAGCCTGTTCGCCGCCTCCCGGCCGATCCCGCTCGAACCACCGGTGACGATCGCGACTCGCTCGTTGCTCATTGCCCTGCTCCTTCAGATCTTCGATGTCTTGCTGACACCAAAGATCTTGCTGCTGGCAATGCATCAAGTCCAACGAATCAACTCGATGGATAGATCAATTCTGTTGATCCACGTCCGCGCCGAGCTCGGTGCCCGGTGGGTGCTGGAGGTGGGCGCCGACGAGGCCGAGGAGGGCCCGGAGCGCGGCGGACGGTTTGCGCTTCTTCAGCGTGGCCAGGTAGAGCGTCCAGCGGAACGACTCGTCCGAGACCGGGATCGCGCGAATCGAGTCGATCTCGGCGACGGCGTACCCCGGCAGGATCCCCAGTCCCACACCGTGGGCGACGAACTGAACGCCGCCCTCGATCCCGAGCGCCTCGACCACGACCTTCCGTTCGATCCCGGCCACCTCGAACTTCTGGTCGATGAGCGTCCGCGTCCCGGACCCCGGTGGGAAGTCGACGAACGCCTCGTCGGCCAGGTCCGCGAGCGTCACCGACCGCCGCCGGGCCAGCCGATGACCGACCGGCACCGCGAGCACCTGCGGGACCCGCAGCAACTCCCACGTAGTCAGGTCGCGCGGCGCGCTCCCGGCAGCGACGCCGAGGAACCCGCAGTCGATGTCGCCGTTCCGCAGCCCCGCGATCACCCCGGCCGATCCCTCGGCCTCGGCCCGCAACTGGAGCTCGACGTTCGGATACCGCCGCCGGAACTCACCGGCCGCCGCCGGCAGGTCGATCAGCCCAAGCCCAGGCAGCAACCCGACGCGCACCGACCCGCGCATCCCCGCACCGAGCTCGTCGACGACATCACGAGCACCCTGTACGGCGTCCATCACGGCCAGCGCTTCCGGAAGAAGCGCCGTACCCGCCTCCGTCAGCACCACCCGCTGGGCGCTGCGCTCGAACAACGTGACCTTCAGATCGCGTTCCAGCGCGGCGATCGCGGCACTGACCGCGCTCTGGACCACATGCAGCCGCCGAGCGGCCAGCGTGAAGCTGCGCTCATGCGCGACCGCCACGAAGTACTCCAACTGCCGCAACTCCACGAGGGCAGTCTGTCAGCCCACGTGCACCCAGGGCCGTTTCGACCGGACCGGCTCGGCGCGCCGCAGCACCTCACGGGTCACCGGCGGTACGTCGCCCTCGCCGGAGATCAGGTACCGGAACAGGAAGTAGAACGGATTGCCCTCGGCCCAGGCGAAGTAGATGTGCGGCATCACGTCCCAGTCGTCGCGGATCTTCAGCGACAGCGCCGCGATCGCGTTCGCCACACTCGGGCTCTCCACCTTGAGGACCGAGTACCCGTGCCGCTCCTCGCCGGACACGTCGAGCTCGGTCTCGAACTGCGACGCGTCGGTCAGCGTGACCTCGAGGAACACGATCGGCAGGCCCTCCGGCAGGTTCCGCACCTCGCGCTGCTCGGCCTCCTTGTCCTGGTACTCGGTCTCGTCCCGCTCGTTCGGCTCGTTCGCGATGATCCGGAGCTCGCCGTCGACTGCCGCCGCCTCGATGATCCGGCGGGCGTCCGCGTCGAACCGGACCTCGGTCGCGCGCAGCTCCAGCGACCGGGTGGCCCGGGAGATCAGCGAGGTCACGATGATCGCGATGATGAAGAAGGACGCGATCTGGACGCCGTCCGGGCGCTCGATGATGTTCGCGATCGTGGTGTAGAGGAACACCACACTGATCACGCCGAACCCGACCGTCTTCGCGCGCTGCCCCTTCCGTCGCGCGGACAGCGTCACCGCCACCGACGCGGACAGGATCAGCACGAGTACGCCGGTCGCGTAAGCGCCACCCTGGGCGTCCACGTCGGCCTTGAACAGCAGCGTGATCACGAACGCGATCACCGCGAACACGAGCACCAGCGGCCGGGTCGCGCGAGCCCAGTCCGGGACCATGCCATACCGAGGCAGGTACCGCGGCACGATGTTCAGCAGGCCGGCCATCGCCGAGGCTCCGGCGAACCACAGGATCAGGATCGTGCTGACGTCGTACACGGTGCCGAAGACGTTGCCGAGGTGCTCGTGCGCCAGGTACGCCAGCGCCCGCCCGGACGCCTCGCCGCCGTCCTCGAACTCGTGCTCCGGGATCAGCACGATCGTGGTGAAGCTGCTGGTGATCAGGAAGCCGCTCATGATCAGAGCGGCGGTGGTGAGCAGCTTGCGGGTGTTCCGGATCCGCTCGGCCGGGTGCGCGGGGTCGTCGCCGGCTCCGCCCTTGACCTGCGGCATCACCGCGACGCCGGTCTCGAACCCGGACAGGCCGAGGGCGAGCTTGGGGAACACGACCAGCGAGATGCCGATCATCACCCAGATGTTGGAGTGCTCGGTGACCAGCAGGCCGCGCCAGTTCGTCACCAGCTCCGGTGCGGTGATCACGTTCCAGAGAGCGTCGCCGACCACGATCAGGTTGAGCCCGAGGTAGACGACCACCAGGACGACGGCGATCCCGATCGCCTCGCCAAAACCGCGCAGGAACACGCCCGCGAGCAACGCCAGCAGGACCAGGGTGATGACCACCTCCTTGCCCTCGAACCAGTGCGGGACGTACGGGTTCTCCACCACGTGCGCGGTGGCGTCGGCGGCCGACAGCGTCATCGTGATGATGAAGTCGGTGGCCATGAAGCCGAGCAGCACCAGGATGGTGAACTTGCCCTTCCAGCGGCCGAGCAGCCGGTCGAGCATCGCGATCGAGCCCTCGCCGTGCGGGCTCTCGGCCGCCACCCGGCGGTAGACCGGGAGCGCCCCGAGCAGGGTCAGCAGCACGAGGATCAGGGTGGCGAGCGGCGACAGCAGGCCGACGGCCGCCGCGGCGATCGCGGGCTGGTAGCCGAGGGTCGAGAAGTAGTCGACCCCGGTCAGGCACATCACCTTCCACCAGCGGTGGGTCGGGTGCGGAGCCGGGCGGTGCGGCCCGGCGTGGCCGGTGGGCCGGTCGTGCAGCAGCCAGGCCACGAACCGTCCGTGCCGTGGCGGGGGCACGCCAACCGTGTCGTTCTCTTGCGTTTCTGTCGCCGCCACGGCGCGCAGCCTACGTAGGCCCGGGAGCGCGAAAGCCCGCCTCTAACAGCTCTCTAACCAGGTGTGTCAAAAGCGGCCGGGTGGCTCCGACCTGGTGGTGACTGACCTCTCACAGACAGGATGGCGAGCGTGACGAAGCTTCAGGAGCAGGTGCAGCAGCGCGTCGACGAGTTGGTCGATACCGAGCTCGGACTGCAGGTGGTGGTCTACCAGAACGGTGAGCTGGTGGTCGACGCGGTCGCCGGCGAGGGGATCGAACCGGACACCCTCTTCTACAGCGCGTCCACCGGAAAGGCCGCGACCGCGACGGTGGCGAACGTGCTGGCCGATCGCGGTGTCCTCGAGTACGACGCTCCGATCGCGGACGTCTGGCCCGAGTTCGCCGTCCACGGCAAGGAGAAGGCGACCCTGCGGCACATCCTCACCCACACGGTCGGCCTGCCGGCTCTCGCGCCGGACACGACGCCCGACGACTTGGCCGACTGGCCGAAGATCACGTCGTACCTGGCGACCGCCGAACCGTGGTGGGAGCCGGGGACGAAGACGACGTACCACGCGGAGACGTTCGGCTACCTGGTCGGCGAGGTGGTCCGGCGGACGACGGGCCGGTCGATCTCCGACGTACTGCGGGAGATCGCGGAGCCGCTCGGGATCGCGGACGAGGTGTACTTCGGCGTCCCCCTGGACCAACAGCACCGGGTCGCGCAGCTCGTCGAGCCGGCCGGAGCCGAGGACACGTTCGCGATGCTGGCCGGGATGTTCGGGAAGGTGACCCCGGCCGCGATCATCCCGCGGGCCGCGCTGTGCAACAGTCCAGAGCACCTCGCCGCCGAGACTCCGTCGGCCGGCGTCCTCACTGCGCGTGGCATCGCGAAGCTGTACGCCGCTCTGATCGGCGAGGTCGACGGGGTCCGGCTGGTCCGGCCGGAGCGGGTCGCCGAGATCACCGGACCGGCCTTCACCGGCAAGGACGAGCTGCTCGGGAACGACGCGACCTGGGCGCTGGGCTACCCGATCGGGCGACTCGGATCGAGTGCGGAGGAGAGCCCGACGTCGTTCGGCATACCTGGCATGGGTGGCAGTGCCGCCTGGGCCGACGCTCGCGCAGGCGTCTCGTTCGCGCTGACCAGGAGGTTGTTCGACCCCGCGCAGTCCGCGTCGGCGGTCGAGATCGGCAACCTCGTTGCGAAAACTCTTTGCTGAAATCCCTTGTACGTAACGGCTTTCCGCGTCTTACGCCCCGCGGATCGCGTGCTGGTCGACCCAGACCAGGTGGCCGTGGTGGCTGACGAGCACCTCGTCAGCACCGGCCGCGCCGGTCCGGCGACCGAGCTCCTGCCCCGCGATCCAGCGGCCGCCGATGCGGACCTGAACGGCGACGGGCCGGGTCGGGGCAGTGGCTACGGGCATGGCACCTCGAACGGCTGTGGAGTGATGCTGAAGATCGGTCATCGTCGCCCTCGCAGGGACACGGCAGCCAACATCGGGGGGCTGGCTACTCAACCAAAGGCCACCCTACAACCGCGACATGACGCAGCGTTAGCGATAACTCGAATTGACCCCCAACAGAACTGCCCGGCCGATCCCTAGCGCCACTCCGGCAGTTGCTGCAGGGCCCAGGAGTTCCCGTCGGGGTCGTCGAAGAACGCGAAGGTCCCCCACGGGAACTCCTGCAGGTCCGACACCTCGACCCCGCGACCGGCCAACTCCGCGCGCGCCGCCGCCACGTCCGGTACGACGATCTGCAGCCCACGCACCGAGCCGGGCTCACCCTGCGGCATCCCGCTCCCGATCGCGATCGAGCACGCCGACCCCGGCGGCGTCAACTGAACGAATCTCAGTTCTTCGGTGACCTGGTGGTCGTGGTCGGCGTGGAACCCGACCTTCTCGGTGTAGAACTCCTTCGCCCGGTCCACGTCCGTCACCGGCACCGACACCAACTCAAGCTTCCAGTCCATGGGCCAGACCCTAAGGTCGATCCGGGCCGTCCGGAACAATTTCTTCGGTGGTCGAAATCGATACAGAGGAATAACACCGGGAGTCCGGGGTAGGGTTCGGATCAGATAGCACTGACCGCGGTCCAGACATGTGCCGCGCCGTGACTCAACGTCGCGAGGTCAGCAAAAATGGTCACCGTACTTTCCAGCAGTACCGTCGACGAGCCGCGCAGCACCGATCCGAAGCAGCGCCGGGACACGACGACCCGAACCCTTCTCAGCCGGCGGGCCGCCACGACGGACGAAACTCTCCGGCAGGCCCTCCTCGGTGAGGCGATCGAGCTCAACCTGAGCATCGCCCACAGCATCGCCACCCGGTTCCGCGGCCGCGGCGTGGAGGCCGACGACCTGGACCAGGTCGCGTACCTGGGGCTGGTCAAGGCCGCCCGCAGCTACGACCCCGAGACCGAGACGCCGTTCCTGGCGTACGCCGTGCCGACCATCAAGGGCGAGGTGAAACGGTACTTCCGCGACTGCTCGTGGACGGTCCGGATCCCGCGCCGCTTGCAGGAGTTGCAGGGCTCGATCGCCTCGGTCCGCCCGCAGCTCGTCCAGGACCTGCACCGCGAGCCCACGCTCGCCGAGCTCGCCGCCAAGATCGGTGCCGACGTCAACGAGATCGAGGCCGCGATGGCCGCCGACGGCTGCTTCTCCGTGCTGTCGCTGGACCGCCCGGTCGACGACGACTCGGCCGCCAACCTGGCCGACACCATCGCGGACACCGACGACAGTGCGTTCGAGCGGACCGAGGCGGTCGCCGTCCTCGAGCCGGTGCTCAGCGACCTGGCGCCGCGCGAGCGTAAGATCCTCGAACTACGGTTCGTCGAAGGACACACCCAGGCCGATATCGGCGCCGAGATCGGAGTGAGCCAGATGCAGGTCTCCAGGCTGCTCCGCGGCATCCTGAACCGGCTCCGGCACCGGATCGAGCCACCCTCGGCAGCTGCCGCTTGACGTCCAAGCCGATCTTCGTGGTGCAGCTGCATGATGCCCGGCGGCTGCACTACGACGTTCGGCTGGAGGTCGACGGCGTCCTGAAGTCCTGGGCGGTCCCGCGGGGGCCGTCCCTGGACCCGACCGTGAAGCGGCTGGCGGTCTTCACCACCGATCACGACCTCGAGTACGCCTCGTACGAGGGCGTGATCGCGGACAGCGCGTATGGCAGCGGCGCCGTGATCGTGTGGGACGCCGGGATCTACACCAATCTCACCCACGACGATCGTCACGAGCCGGTGGACCCGGCGGTGGCGATCGACAACGGGCACTTCAAGGTGCAACTGCACGGCGTGAAACTCAACGGCGCGTGGGCTTTCACCCGCACCGGCGCGGACTGGCTGCTGGTGAAGGTCCGCGACGCCGCGGCCGATCCGGACGTCGACCTCACCGTTTCCGAACCGCGATCGGTGCTGAGCGGGTTGACGATCGAGGAGATGGCAGCCTCCTGACCGTTTCCGGTCAGCAGGCTCACTTGACCGGGTTCGAGCGCCTCCGCACACTCATGCGTACTTTCCGAGTCCCGCCTGGAGGACCCGAATGCGCATCCCAGCCGCCCTGCTCTCCGCCGTACTGCTAGCCGCTGCGCTCCCCCTTCCGGCGGCTGCCGCGCCGCCGCCGGTCTGGACGCACAACGCGAGCGACCGCCTGTTCCCCGGCACGACCAGACCTGCCGGCGCACCCACCTCGATCGACCTGTACGCAGCCCGCAACGAGACCGAGGCCGCACAGCTCGCCATCCGCCCGACGGCCGCGGTCCAGAACGTATCCATTGCCGTGAGCAACTTGACTGGACCGGCCGGCGCGACGATCTCGGACATCACCGTACGGCGGGAATACCTGCACCCCAACGTCACCCGGCCCGGCCCCGACGTGGAGGTCGAAGGCAGCGGTACGGCGTACTACGACGCGCTCGTCGAGAACACTCCGCGATCACTCGCCGCGAACGTCACCGAGCCGTACCACTACAGCGTCCACGTCCCGGCCAACGCGACTCCCGGCCTCTACACCGGTACGGCGACCGTCCAGAGCAGCGCCGGCGATGTCGCCGTACCCGTCCGGCTGACCGTCTACCCGGTCACCGTCCCACCGACGAACCAGTCCACCTTCAAGCTGAACAACTGGACCACCTCGGCCGGCTGGGACTACGACGGCACGATCAAAGCGGTCCCGGTCCAGTACGGCGTCCAGATGTACGACGCGAACTGGTGGAAGGTGATCGAGGCGATGGCCCGCAACCACGCCAAGCACCGGAACAACGTCGTGTACGCCGACTTCCAGGCACTGCTGATCCCGCGGACCCGGATCGATGCGGCAGGCAACTACACCTTCGACTGGACCGACTTCGACCGGTTCATCAGGATCTACCGGGACGCCGGTGCACTACAGTGGATCTACACGCCGACCCTGCTGATCAGCAGCGATCCGGCGGTCGGCCGACCGTCCCAGCTGGAGATGCTCGAGCGCGCGTCCGACGGGACCACGCAGATGGTCCCGGTGCCGTCCCAGTCGGCAGAGGCGAACGCCTACTTGGACAAGCTGTTCCCGGCGCTCAAGCAGCACCTGGACGCGAACGGCTGGACCGACCTGTTCTACATGAGCGCGAACGACGAGACCCGGTACACGGCCGACACCACCGCGGCGAACTGGTTCTACGCCAAGTACCGGCAGTACTTCCCGAACCCGCGGCTGAACGAGGCCGAGCTCGCGATCCACAACCCGCCGCCGAACCTGACCGCGAACACGCCGATCCTCGACCTGTACGAGAGGAACGTCGGCTACTACCAGACCAAGCGGCTGGGTGGTAACGAACTCTGGCTCTACAACTGCATCGGTCCGCAAGGCCCGTACCTCAACCGCTTCCTCGTGTCGCACCTGGCCAAGACCCGGCTCACCCCGTTGCTGGCCTGGAAAACCGACTCGGTCGGCTACCTGCACTGGGGCTGGAACTACTGGTTCGAGCACGTCGGCGGGCCGTACGTGCAGTACGACACCTTCGACGGACCGCAGAACGGCGACAACTTCATCGTGCGACCGAACCGGACAGCGTACGACGTCTACGACAGCATCCGGAGCGAGGCCCAACTCGACGGCGCCGAGGACTACGAGCTCTTCACCCAACTCGCTGCGACCAAACCGCTGCTTGCGAAGGCGCTGGCCAACTCGCTGCTCGTCAACTCCTACACCGGGGATCGCTCCGGCACAGCCGTGGCCGCCGTACACCGTCAGGTCCTCGACGCGCTCGCAGCCGGTGGACCCGATCAGGCCTACCCGTACGCCGACGACTTCGCGGCCGGATCGCAGTCCTGGCAGCCGAACAGCGGGACGTGGTCCGCCTCCGGTGGCGTGCTGACACAGACCGACGTCAGCCGCTGGGACCACGTTGCCGGTCTCGAGGGACGCGCGTACGGCGACGTCGCGGCGAGCGTGGACCTGCAGATCCGCGGGGTCAACCCGACCGGCGGCAACGAGAACTGGGCCGGGATCGTCGTCCGCAACCTCAACCCGACGGACTTCGAGAGCGGCTATCTGGTGGCTCAGCGCAACAACGGCGAGGTCTTCGTTTATCGCAGTGGTACGACGCTCGGGCGCGCACCGGCGCCCGGATACGCGGCCGGCCAGTTCAACCGGCTGCGGGTGGTCGCGCGCGGCAGCACGCTGCAGGTGTACGCCGGGTCCGGGCACGCGCCGGTGCTGACGGTGACCGACTCTGCCTTCCGGGCCGGCGGGATCGGGCTAGCGAGCGGTGGCGTGAACGTTGCCTTTGACAACTTCCGGGCGTCGGTCGGTCCAGCCGAGGGCGGAGCCGTCAGCGTGAGTTCGACGTACGACGGGGACGGATGGAATCCGCGCGCGGTCGTGGACGGTCGGCGGTCCTCGGACGCTTCTTCGATGGGATGGACGAGTGCGGCTGCCGCCGGCGCGACCGATGCGCAGTCGGTGCAGGTGGATCTCGGCTCGGCGCGGTCCATCGGTCGGGTCGACCTGTATCCGCGGGCTGATGGGGCGAACGTCGGGATCGGGTTCCCGATCGACTTCACGGTGCAGGTGTCGGCGGATGGGTCGGCGTGGTCGACGGTCGCGTCGCGGCAGGGGCAGCCACGGCCCACCGGGGTGCAGACGTTCCCGTTCGCTGCGCGTGACGTGCGGTTTGTGCGGGTGGTGGGGACGCGGCTCGGGCAGGATCCGTTCGGGACCTACCGGATGCAGTTCGCCGAAGTCGAGGTCGCAGGCGGCAGCCTTGCGGCCGGGCGAACTGTCAGCTCGACCTCGTCGTCCGAGCTCACGGCCGAGGGGTGGCTGCGGGCGAACCTGACCGACGGCGCCCGGCAGTCGCGCCTGTGGAACTCGATGGGCTGGACGAGTGCGTCCGTACCTGCCGGATCGGCGCAGTCGGTCCGGGTCGACCTCGGTGGGCCGAGTCTGGTGAGCCGGGTGGACCTGTACGCGCGGTCGGACGGTGCGAACACCGGGAACGGGTTCCCGGTCGATTTCACCGTCGAGACGTCGGCCGACGGTGTCAGCTGGACGCCGGTCGCCGTGGTGACCGATCACGCCCAGCCGGGATCGGCGCCCGTGTCGTTCACGTTCCCGCCGACGACCGCGCGCTACGTCCAGGTGCGCGGGACGGAGCTGCGGCCCGACGGCGAGGGCGGGTACCGGATGCAGTTGGCCGAAGTGGAGGTGCGATAGCTACCAGGCGTTGACGTGCAGGACGTCGTCCAGCGGCTGGCGTGGGGCGGGCTTGAAGTCGGTCCCGATCGTGTACGCGGTCGGGATCAGCACCGACTGCCGGACCTCCTCGGGCAGACCGAGGACATCGGCGACCTCTTGCTCGTAGTTGAGGTGCAGCGTGGTCCACGCCGTACCGAGGCCGCGGGCACGAGCGGCGAGCATGTAGCTCCAGGCGGACGGCAGGATCGAGCCCCAGAGCCCGGCCTGGTTGCCCGCCGGCAGCGTCCGCGCTTCGAGGCACGGGATCACCAGCACCGGGACCTGTCCCATCCGCTCCCCGAGGTAGGCCACGCTGTCACCGATGCGGCGCTGCACCGGGCCGCGCACGGGGTCGTCCGCGAAGAGCTTCCCGGCCGCACCGGTGCCGGCCAGGTACTTCTCCACGGCCAACCGGTAGTACTCCCCGACGGCGGCCCGCTTCTCCGCATCCGTGATCACCAGCCAGTGCCACGTCTGCCGATTGCTCCCCGACGGCGCCTGCAACGCGATCTCCACACACTCCCGCACGACCTCGAGCGGCACCGGCTTGTCCAGGTCCAGCCGCTTCCGCACGGTACGCGTCGTCGTCAGCAGTTCATCGGGGTTCAGATCCAAGGTGTAGGTCACGGCCCCAGTCTGCTTGGTCAGCAGGTGTAGAGGCTGTTGGGGTGCACCTTCTCGCAGAAGCGGACGTGGAGGTGGGGCGTTCACTCGAACGGCGTCGGATCGCCGGCGCCGACCCGGACCACCTCGGCGACGTCGTCGGAGAAGTCCACGACGGTGGTCGGCTCGGTGCCGGTCTCGCCCTCGATGACCGCGTCGACCTGGTTGTCCAGCTCTTCCTTGATCTCCCAGGCTTGCGTCATCGGCACCTCGTGGTCCGGGAGCAGCAGGGTGCTCGACAGCAGCGGCTCGCCGAGCTCCTCGACCAAAGCCTGCGCCACGACGTGGTCCGGGATCCGCACGCCGACCGTCTTCTTCTTCGGGTGCAGCAGCCTGCGCGGCACTTCTTTCGTAGCGGGCAGGATGAAGGTGTAGCTGCCCGGCGTGGCCGCCTTGATCGACCGGAACACCGCGTTGCTGATGTGCACGAACTGTCCCAGTTGCGCGAAGTCCTGGCAGACCAGCGTGAAGTGGTGCCGGTCGTCCAGGTGCCGGATGGCGCGGATCCGCTCGATCCCATCGCGGTTCCCGAGCTGGCAGCCGAGCGCGAAGCACGAGTCGGTCGGGTACGCGATCAGCCCGCCGTCGCGCACCAGGTCCACCACCTGGCCGATCGCGCGCCGCTGCGGATTCTCCGGATGCACATCGAAATACCTCGCCATAACGGGCGAGCCTAGCGGTCGGATCAGCGGGCCGGACCGACCGCGGTGGCGGTGACGACGAGGTTCTCCTCGTACCCGCCCCGGGAGGCGTCGTACGCACCGGTGCAGGTGATCAGCACCAGCCGGTGGCCGACCTTCTGGTCGAAGGCGCCGCTCCGGGTCGCGAGCGCGTTCTTCGGCACCGACACGATCGAGCTGACCCGGTACGTCGCGGTGTGGCCGGAGCCATGCAGTACGACGAGCTCACCCGGCGTGATGCGGAGCAGCCGGGCGAAGTACCCGATTCCCTCGGTCTTGGTGTCGACGTGGCCGGCCAGGACCACCGACCCGAACGGGTCACCGGCTTGCGCGCCGCCGTCCCACCAGCCGACGCGCTGGCCTTGCTCCGGAACCTTCAGCTCGCCGTTCACCGTGCTCGCCGGGAAGACCGGGGCTTTCGCTCCACCCGGCAGGACGACCTGGGTGGGAACGAACCAGATCCGCTGGCTCGGCGCCGGCGTACCGATCCGGGCCGGTGGCGCGGACGTCGGATCGGTCTGCGCCGGCGAAGGCGTGACCCTGGGTTCGATCTCCGGAGCGAACCCAGGGACGCCGCGTGCAGCCGGAGCGGACGACGGTGTTGGGGTACCGCCGCCCGCCCCGGGGTCCGGCACGGTGTTGTCCGCCTGCGCAGCGCACCCCTCCAGGCCCGCGCAGCACAACACCAGTGCGAGCAGGAACTTCCTCAGCGACGGACCGCCTTCCGGACCGTCACCACCGCCGCCAGCAGCCCGGCCAGGACGACCACGAGCCAGAGGCCGGAAGTGGAGGAGCTCTGCCCCTGGTCGAGCTCCGCCGCCTGACCGCCGGTCCCGGTGTTCACCAGGCCGGGCGTCCCCGAACCCGAGGCGGGCAACTTGATCGTCCCGAGCGCGACATTCATCGTCTGCGCGTTCGGATTACCGACCGCGAACACCCGAGTCAGATAACCGGCACGGGCCGGCAAATCCAACGGACCGAGAACAACAGGTGAAGTCGCGCCGGCCGGCACGATGTCGACCTTGTAGGTGGCAGCCGGGACGACCGCTTCCAGTGATTCCCCGTTCGCCACGTTCGCGAACGCCACCTGTCCGTTCACCCGGATGTCGGCCGGACCGACGGCCGCGTCGTGGGCGACCCGCACGGCGGCCTTGTCCTTCGGGATGGCGCTCAGCTTGTTCACATACGACGTCAGCACCGGCGCCCCCGTGGGCGAGACCGGCAGGTGGATCACGGCGTCGACACTGGCCCCGGATCCGACCGTGACCTCCCGCTGGATCACGACTTCGCCGCCTTGCCGTGCGGTCAGCATCCGCTTGCCGGCAGCAACACCGAACGGGCCGATCACCTTCGTGGTCGCGACCCCGGTGGCCACCGTGCGGCCGTCGATGCTGATGTCGAGCGACCGGCCGGGCAGGCCCTGGACGACGTACAAGTTGGCGCCCGCGGCCCCTTGGGCCGGCGCCACGAGCACTGCCGGCGCGGCCGCGACCGTCACCACCAGCGTCAGTGGAAGTATCCTTCGAATTACCGGACCATGAATTCTCGAAATTACTTCGAATACGGCCCGGAATGATCTGGACACGCTCCGTCTCACCATTTTGTGCCCCCTGGAGTCCCCATGAAATATCCGGCAGTAATTGCCGAACCCCACTAATTCCGGCGTATCGTATGCGCAAGTCCGATCCGACCGCCAGAGGAAGCGGCCGAATCCGTTGGGGGCGATGAGACGTGTCTGAACGAGGTTCCCCTGGCATCGCATCGAGGACGGACGCGGAGTTCCTCCCGGACGTTCCATCGGGGGTGGAGGACCTCAGGCGACTGGCGACGGGGACACGGTGGCTGGCCACGGCCGCGCTGACTCTGGGGCTCAGCGCGACCGCGGCCTGCGCACCGGATGTCGCCGGTCCGGTGGCCCCCAGCCCCGGCCTGCCCGTGAGCCCCTCCGGACCGGTCAGCACCCAGCCCGGCGAGACTCCGACCACGAGCTCCGGCCCCGGCGCCACCAGGCCCGGCATCCGGTTGGTCGCCAAACCGATGCCGGACGGGTCGTTCGACATCGTCGAGGACGTGATGTTGCCGAGGGCGACAAGCATCCTGCAGGTCCAGTTGCCCGCGTCCGGTGAGCAACTGTCCGGGATGATGACCAAGACGTCGCCGATCGCGACCAACCTGCGGGTGCTGGCCGACAACATGGTCGTCCCGCTGGCCAGCTCCAGCGTCACCACGACGACCGACGTACCGCTGACGACCGCAGCGACGAACCTGCGGCTGACCTACCGGCTGTCCGGCTCGACGGTACGACGTACGGAGTCGAAGCCGGAGCGGGCTTCGGCGGCCATCCGGCCACTGACCGCGATCACCGAGAGCGGCCTGCCGACCAACCTGATCGTGACCGGCGGCGAGCTGCTCAACGCGGTCTGCCCGCTGCTCACCGAGACCCGTTGCGCGGTCGGCAATCCACCCAAGCTGTCGGTGCTCCAGGGCATCCCGGCCGACAAGGCCCTCGTCGTCCTCCAACTGGACCTTCCACAGCCGCAGTAACTGTCTCCTGAACTGTCTACTGTGAGTCCATGACGGACGAGCGGATCGTTTTCGGCACCAGCCGGGCCCGGTGGGTCCTCGCGGCCACCGCACTCGGATCGGGGATGGCGTTCCTCGACGGCACCGTGGTGAACGTCGCGTTGCCGGCGATGGGTGAGGAGTTCGACGCCGAGGTGGCCGGCCTGCAGTGGATCGTCAACGCGTACATGCTGCCGCTGGCGGCGCTGATCCTGCTCAGCGGATCGCTCGGTGACCGGCTCGGCCGGCGACGGACCTTCGTCGCCGGGGTGATCTGGTTCGCGGTCGCGTCGGTGGTGTGCACCGTTGCGCCCACCATCGAGGTGATGATCATCGGCCGGGTCCTGCAGGGCATCGGCGGCGCGTTGCTGACACCCGGCAGCCTGGCGATCCTGCAGACCACGTTCGCACCGTCCGACCGCGGCAAGGCGGTCGGCGCCTGGTCCGGCCTCACCTCGGTCGCAGCGGCCATCGGCCCGTTCGTCGGCGGCAGCCTGGTCGACAGCGGGTCCTGGCGACTCATCTTCCTGCTGAACATCCCGCTCGCACTGCTCACCGTGCTCATCACCCTGCGGCACGTGCCGGAGACCCGCGACGAGACCGCGGCCGGCAAGCTCGACGTGAACGGCGCCGTCGTCGTGACCATCGGCCTCGGCGGGCTCACCTTCGGCCTGATCCGGGCCGGCGAAGGCGGCTTCAGCGACCCGGTCGTGCTGGTCTCGCTGATCGTCGGCGTGCTCGCGTTCGCGGCCTTCGTGGAGATCGAACGCCGGGAGTCGCACCCGATGCTGCCACCCGGCATCTTCGCGAACCGGGCCTTCACCGGCGCGAACCTGGTCACGGTCGTCGTGTACGGCGGCCTCGGTACGGCGACCTTCCTGCTCGTCGTCTACCTCCAGACGGCACTCGGCTACTCCGCGATCTGGGCCGGCGCCGCGCTGCTGCCGATGACCCTGCTGATGCTGGCGCTGTCCGGCTACGCCGGCGGCCTCGCGGACCGGATCGGCGCGCGGATCCCGATGACCGTCGGACCGCTGGTGATGGGCGTGGGCCTGCTGCTGATGCTGCGGATCGACATCGACTCGTCGTACGTCTCCGCGGTGCTGCCGGCGGTCGTCGTCCTCGGCCTCGGGCTGGTCGCGACCGTCGCGCCGCTGACGGCGACCGTGTTGTCGTCGGTCGAGGACCACCACGCCGGCATCGCGTCCGGGGTGAACAACGCGATCGCCCGGTCGGCGCAGCTGATGGCGGTCGCGGCGATCCCGATCGCGGCCGGGATCACCGGCGACACCTACCTCGATCCGGTGGCCTTCAGCGAGGGGTTCGCCAACGCGTTGTGGATCTCCGCGGCACTGTCCGCGGCCGGTGGCGTGATCGCCTGGTTCACGATCGGCGGTCGCGCCGAGAAGCCGGCGGAGGTCGAGCACCACCCGCACTGCGCCCTCACCGCCCCGCCGTACGCCGACAGCCGCCGGGCCTCCTGAGTTCCAGGCCGGCCCGGCGACATGTCGACAAATTCAGCAGTTCGGCAGGTCGCGGCCGTTGTTGTCCTTCGCCTCGTCGTTGCCCCAGCGGGACAGGTAGTACGCCGACACCCATTGGTTGGCGGGGCCGACGTCGAGGTCGGTCTTCATCCACCAGTGGTTGTAGGCGCTGCCGACCCGGACCTCGGGTCCCCAGACCTTGCAGAAGACGTAGTTCGTGCCCTGGTAGAGCGTGCCGGTCTGCGTGCCGCCGGGAGTGCTGTGACCGGGTGCGTTCGCGAACGTGTCGACCCAGTACTTCCCGTCAGCACCGCAGTTGGCGCTGGTCTCGAAGTGCTGGTTGTACGACCAGGTCAGCGGTACGGCGTGCCCGTTGAACCACGATTGCTGGACGGTGCCGTTCAGCTTCTGCTCGTAGTGCAGGTGCGGCCCGGTGCTGTCGCCGGTGTTGCCGACGATGCCGATCTGCCGGCCCTGCGCGACCACGTTGCCGACGGCAACATCACGGCGGTCCATGTGCAGGTACCTGGTTTGCCAACCACCGCCGTGGTCGATGACGACCATGTGTCCGCCGCTGGACGACAGCAGCGAAGCACTGACCGTCCCGCCGGCCGACGCGAGCACCGGCGTACCGCGGGTGGCTCCGCTGGGCGAGACCATGTCCAGCATCCACTGGCTGGCGTGGCCGCTGTGCGTCGCGGTGGTCCACCGCAGCCCGCACGGGATCGGCATCTGGAATCCGGGTGCTGCCGTGGCGGTGCTCGGTACGGCGACCAGTCCGGCGGCGACGAGTGTTGCGAGCAGCAACAGCTTGATGATGCGCTTCGGGTTCATGGGGGCGGCCCCTTCCGCGATCGATTTGAGCGCCAGGGTAACGCTGCGTCGCCGGATCGCTAGGCCTTTCGACGTACGCGAAAATGTCAGCGCATCGCCAGATATTCCTTGCGTACGGCGGGTTCCAGCCGCTCGATCGCATAGCGCAGCATGGTCCGCGGCATCACCGCCGCGTGCTTGTCGAGGAACGCCCGGAGCTCGTCTTCCGAGACTCGCTTGCCGGCCTCACGCAGCATCCACCCGGACGCCTTGTGGATCAGGTCCTCCCGGTCGTCCAGTACGAGCGCGGCCAGCGCGTACGTATCCGCGCTCTCCCCGTGCCTGATGAACCAGTGGGTCGCGACCAGCGCGATCCGCCGCTCCCACAGCGAGGACGACCGGACCAGCGTGTAGAGCACGTCCCGCGGCTTGTCGAGCAGGTACCCGCCGACGATCTCCGAGGTGCTGCAGTCGACCAGGTCCCAGTTGTTGATGTACGCCGTACTGCGCAGGTACAGCTCGTAGATCGCGGTGGCTTCGGCCGGGTCCGCCGTACGCGACTTGAGGCTGCGAGACGCGCGGTCGGCGAGCAGGCAGAGAACTGCCAGCCGGTGTTCGTGGATCGGGCTCTTCAGCGCCTGCTCGAGCTCGGCGAGCGGGAGGCCGGCGCGCAGGTAGGGCTTGAGCAGGCCGCGGATGGTCGACAGCTTCACGCCGATCATCTGGTCGCCGTGACCGTAGCCCCCAGGTCCCAGCTTGAAGTAGCCCGCAAGGATCTCCGCCACGGCCGGGTCGGCCGCGGCGTCGATGTCGGCGAGCAGGTCGGCGGTGCTCAGATCAGCAGCCCTCCGGTGGCACGCAGGTTCTGCCCGGTGAGCCAGCGGCTGTCGGGACCGGCCAGGAAGGCAACCACGTCGGCGACGTCGGCCGGCTCGCCGACACGGCCGAGGGCGGTGATGCCGACCAGGGCTGCCTTTGCCTCCGGCGGATTGGAGTCGCGGAACATGTCGGTGTCGGTCGCACCCGGCGACACCGCGTTGACGGTGATCCCGCGGGCGCCGTACTCGCGGGCGGCGACCTTGACGAACTGCTCGAGCGCGGCCTTGCTCGCCGCGTACAGCGAGATCCCGGGACCGGGCACCACTGTGTTCAGCGTCGAGAGCGCGATGATCCGGCCGCCGTCCGGGAACACCCGGGCCGCCTGCTGGATGGCGAAGTACGGGCCCTTGACGTTGGTGGCGAAGAGGTGGTCGTAATCGTCCTCGGTGACGCCGTCGATCGGCTTCACCGTCACCTCGGCCGCGTTGCTGACGAAGATGTCGAGGGCGCCGGTCGGGCCGGCGGCCTGCGCGAACAGCTCGGGAATGCTCGCGAGATCGGCTTGGTCGGACTGTACGGCGATCGCCCGGCCGCCGGCCGCCTTGACCTCGTTGACGACCTCCGCTGCCGCCGCTTCGCTCGACAGGTAGGTGAAGGTGACCACGGCGCCGTCGGCGGCGAGTCGGCGGACGATCGCCGCCCCGATCCCGCGCGAACCTCCGGTGACGAGTGCGGCCTTGCCGTCGAGTACGCCCATCACAGCTCCTTCCTGGATCGGTCCCATTGTGCCCGGAGCCGGGTCCGCACCGTCTCACTCCTTGTGTCAGACCGCTTCCATAACGTGCCTATCACGCATACCCTTCATGAACGAACCCGGCGGCCGCCCGGCTGGAGGTGATGCGTTTGCCCGAGGTGACGATTGCCTTCGGACGAGGCGTATGCACAGGCAGATGATCGAAGCGTCTGCACGAGCAGATGCACTTACTGGTAGCGCTTACACCCGTGGTTAGATCACGCTCCGAGGTCATCCGGGTCATACCCGTTGTGACGCCTGCGCGTTGGGGCATACGGTGAGGGCAGGGCAGTTCCACCTCGCCAGGACCGACCGGCGTTCGCGGGACTACCCGGGGGAGAGACCGGCGTGACAAGCCACCCAGAGCCGCGGGACGGCGAGATGATCAAAACGACTTTCGACGCTGTGACCAAGGAGCTGGAACCAGGCGTGTTGCTGGTCCGGCTGTCGGGTGAGATCGACATTGCGACCACTGACTTCGCCGCCGAATCGATCCGTGCCGCCGTGGCGCCACCGGCCCGGCTGGTGCTGATCGACGTCTCCGCTGTCACCTTCTGCAGTTCGGCCGGACTGGGCAATCTGGTGGAGGCCCGCAACCTGGCCGGTCGGCACAACATCACCCTCGCCCTGGTCGGCGTCGGCCGCCCGGTCGACCGGCCGCTGTCGATCACCGGTCTGGGCGGGCAGTTCCGGATCCACTCGACCGTCGCTGCGGCGCTCGCCGAGCTCTGAATCCCCTTGCAGACAAGCGTTTCTCCCTGCGGCTCCGGCACCTAGACTGCGGGTCATGAACCTGCCCGCTCCTCAGCTGGTCCGGCGTCCGACGGTGCAGGACGTGGCCCGCGAGGCCGGTGTCTCACCGTCGACCGTGTCACGCGCGCTGCACACCCGCGGCTATGCGTCCCCCGCCGTACGCGCCCGGGTACGCGCAGCGGCCGCGCGGATCGGGTACGTGCTCGACCACAACGCCCGCAACCTGCGAAGCCGTACGTCGACCTCGATCGGCGTGCTCATCTCCGATCTGCGCAACCCGTTCTACGCCGACCTGGCCGCTGGGATCGAGGAGGAGCTGCGGGCGGCGGAGTACCAGATGGTGCTCGTCAACGACAACGGCGACCCAGCAGAGGAGATGCGGGCCGCCGAAACGCTGCTGGCGATGCGGGTGCCGGGGGTGATCGTCACGCCGGTCACCGCCAAGTGCCCGCGGGTGCTGCAGGAGAACGGCGTCCACGTGGTGTGTGCAGACCGCGAGCTCGGTCGGGGCAACGGCGACGTGGTGATGAGCGACAACAAGGCCGGTGCGCGGGAGCTGACCGATCACCTGCTCGCTCTCGGCCACACCCGGATCGGGCTGTTGATCGACGAGACCAAGTGGTCGACCGGCGCCGGGCGGCTGGCCGGCTTCCGGGCCGCGCACCTGGACAACTTGGTCGACCTGGACGAGGACCTGATCGCGTACACCAGCTTCGACGCGGAAGCGGCCCGGGAGACGACCCGCAAGCTGCTGAACGACCACGAGGTCACCGCGATCATCTCGGCGAACAACGTGCTGGCGCAGGGTGCGCTGGCCGAGCTGAAGGACCGGCGGCTGAAGATCCCGCGGCAGCTCAGCGTGGCGGCGTACGACGACGTGCCGTGGATGTCGCTGGTGCAGCCGGCGCTGACCACGGTCGACCAGCACACCGTCGAGCTCGGGCGCAACTGCGCGCGGTTGCTGCTGGCACGGATCCGCGGGGATCTCCCCGCGAAGCGGCGGATCGTGCGGGTGCCACCGCGGCTGATCGTGCGCGGCTCGACCGGGCCTGCACCGCACTGATCGGACCATCACAAGACCCCAGACCGGGTGATGCGATAGCGTCCGGTGGTCCCCGAAGAAGGAATGTCATGGGTGAGCTGAGCAAGATCGTGGTCGTCGTGCCGACCTACAACGAGCGGGAGAACCTGCCCGTGCTGGCCGGGCTGCTGTCCGACCTGAACCTGCCGGGCCTGCAGATGCTCGTGGTCGACGACAACTCCCCCGACGGCACCGGCGACGTGGCCGACGAACTGGCAAAGGCGTCGCCCGAGCAGGTCGGCGTACTGCACCGGACCGAGAAGAACGGCCTCGGCCGCGCCTACATCGCCGGCATCAGCCGCGCGCTGGACGAGGGCGCCGACATCGTGATCCAGATGGACGCGGACCTGTCGCACCCGGCCGCGGTGATCCCGACCATGGTCGAGATGCTGCGGACCACGGACGCCGGTGTGGTGATCGGCTCCCGGTACGTCGAGGGCGGCTCGGCGGCCGCGGAGTGGGCCTGGCACCGCCGGGCACTGTCCGCGTGGGCCAACTTCTACGTGAATGCGATCCTGCGGCTGCACGTGAAGGACGCCACCGCCGGGTTCAAGGCGTGGAAGGCCGACACGTTGCGCTGGATCGACGTCACCACGATCCAGAGCAACGGGTACTCGTTCCAGGTCGAGATGAACTACCGCACCGTCCGCCGCGGACTGCGGATCGCGGAGACGCCGATCCGGTTCGAGGAGCGGACCGCGGGCGACTCGAAGATGAGCCTGAAGGTGCAACTCGAGTCGGCCCTGATGCCGTGGAAGCTCCTCTTCCGCCGCTCCGCCTGAGCCTCAGATCGACTTGGCGACGGAGGCCAGCATGCGCGTGGCGTCCCGGAAGACCGCAGTCTGATCGTCCTTGCGGGCGGCGACGCACAACGTGACGGTGACGTTGTGGATCGACTCGACGCCGGTCATCGTCGTGCATTTGGCGACCAGCGAGAGAACTCCGCCACTCGGCGTGGTGTACCGGCCTGAGTAGGTCAACTGGGCCTGGTTGTCGATGTTCGAGTTGGCCGGGCTGAGCGTCTTGACCGACGATTTCCGGACGCCGGTGAGGCGGTCGGCCTTGATGAGGTCCGCCGCCACGGCTGCGACCGCGACCCGGGCCGGGTAGCCGACGGGATTGACCATAACGAACACAGCACCGGCGCGACTCCGGGAACCGAGCGTGACCGAGTACTGCGTCGAGCGGTCCTTCCTCCACCCCGTCGCGGGCTTGACGTAGACGTCGTCGTACACCTTGATGCCCTGGTCGACGTCCTTCAACGTACGGCGCCGCTCGGTGGGCGTCGGAGACGGAGTCGGAGTGGGCGTCGGGACCGTGGTGGGGGTGTCAGTGGGGGTTGCGGACGGCTGGGTCGACGGGTCCGGGGAGGACAGACCGTCGGAGTAGGTGGCGGTGGGAAGCGGCGACTCTGCCGAGGCGTTCTGGTCGGAGCGGGTCAGTACGAAGGCTCCGACACCACCGATCAGCGAGACGACGACGGCGATCGCGCCGGCGATGAGCCATCCCATCTTGTTCTTGCGGGGCGGCGGCAGGTCGTAGCCGGGCTCTTGGCCGTTGTGCGGCGGCTGCATGGGTGGCTGGCCGTAGTACTGCGGCTGGGTGGGCGGCCGGTCGTAGTACGGCGGCTGCCCGCTGTGCTGCGGGGGCTGGCCGTAGTACTGCGGCTGGCTCGGTGGCTGCGCGGGCGGCACTGGGTACGCGCGCGTCGGTTCGTTGTCGGGGTTCCAGGCAGGCGGCTGGGCGGTCGGGTCACTCACGACAGGGGGCCTCAATCGATTGGCGATGACGAAGAGGCCGGTCCCCGATACCGGCCGGGTGAGGTTACCTCAATCGCGTGATCGGCGTCGCATTTTTACGGGCGAGTTGCACGAAGTGGCAACGGCTACCCGTAGCCGAGCTCGTGCAGGCGGGCGTCGTCGATGCCGAAGTGGTGGGCGATCTCGTGCACCACGGTGATGTTCACCTCGTCGACGACGTCCTCGACGGTGTCGCAGATCGCCAGCGTCGGGTTGCGGTAGATGGTGATCCGGTCCGGCAGCACACCGCCGTAGTAGTGCCCGCGCTCGGTCAGCGGAATGCCCTCGTAGATGCCGAGCAGCTCCGGGTCGCTCGCCGGCGGCTCGTCCTCGACGAAGACCGCGACGTTGTCGATCAGCGCCGCAAGCTCCGGCGGCACCTCGTCCAGCGCCTCGGACACCAGCACCTCGAAGTCCGCCCGGCTCATCTCGATCACTTGGCCAGCGTAATGAGTCAGAGCCAGCCCTGCCGGGACGCTTGGACGCCGAGCTGAAACCTGGTCTGGGCGCCCAGTGCTTCCTGCAGGCGGCCGATGCGGCGGGCGATCGTGCGCTCGCTGACGCCGAACTCCCGGGCGATCGACTCGTCCGTCAGGCCGGCGCTCAGGTAGGTCAGCAGCCGCTTCTCCTCCAGGCTCGGTCCGGCGTTCACGTCGTTCAGCTCGGTGCCACCGGTGATGGGCACGGCCATCCGCCACAGTGCCTCGAAGATCCGCGCCATCCCGGCCAGCAGTGGCGAGTCATGGACGACGACAGCCGCAAACGCCGGCCCACGCCGTACCTCGGACCGCGCACCCACCAGCGCCCACCTGTCATCGACGATCGTGATGTTGAGCGGCACGTGCGGGAAGACGCGTGCCGTCTCACCTGCGTCGATGCATGCCTGCACCATGTGTAGCGCGTTGGCGTCCTGGAGGACGTGGGCTCCGTAGATCACGTCGTACCGGACTCCGCGCTCCAGTGCCTCGAACATCCCGTCGACGATGCGTAGCTCGCGGGCCGCGAGGTTGCCCATGGTCATGGCGCGGACCTGCTGCTGTGCGTCGGTCTGTACGGAGTTCAGGACCGCCTGTGAAGCGGCGTACGTCGGCAGGACCTCCAGGTAGTCCTGCTTGCCGGCTGCGGCCTTCCAGAGCTCGCCGAGCATCTCCGCACTGTCGCGGGCGAGCTGGGCCTGTTGCGTGTGACGCTCGGCGAGGGCCTCCATCGCGAGCCGTGGCGGCCGAACGGACATGGCGTCGCCGTTGCGTTCGATGAGGCCGAGTGCGGCCAACTCCTCGAGGCTGCCGTCCACCTGCTCGTGCTGCGCTGCCAGGTCGGCCGCTGCCGTGTCAGGGCGCTGCAGCAGGTCGAGCAGCAGCGCCTCCGCTGGGGCCGACAGGCCCAGCGACTGAAGCGGTTCCATGCCCTTGTCTACCACCGGCGGCGGGGTGGCGACAGGTTGCTGACATGCCGGTTTCTGACAGCACAAGCCCTCGTAGCGGGCGCTACTCGGTGCCAATACTGCTGCCGTCCCCACCAGTTGTTCCCCGAGGAGATTCGGATGAGAAAGCGTCTGGCGATTGCCGTCATCGCCTTGGTACTCGGCCTCGCCGCACCACCCGCGGCCGCGGCCACCGCGTCCGCCGCGTCCCCGGCCGCTTCGACGCAGAGCGCCGTACCGCAAAGCCTGTCGCCCGAGGTTCAGCAGATTGTCGACAATCTACCGGCCATGCGGCAGCAGGCGGCCGCGGTCCAGGCCGAGATGGGGCTGCCGGAGAACCCGGCACTGGACGCGCTCGTCGAGGCCATCGACCCGACGCAGTACGAGTGCTCCGCGGCCGTGCCGCCGGTGGTCGCCGCGATCATGCCGGATGTCACGGGTTGGACCTTCGAGCAGATCCTGGCCGTCCTGCACGTGCTGATCTACCAGATGGCGCTGGTCGATGCGGCGTACCTGCCGCAACCCACGCCGTACACCTTCGGCGCCGACGGTGAATTCACGAATGTGGTGAATCGCACGAACCGCGACCTGCGGACGTTCTGGGACATCCCGTCCGGCGACATCGAGCTCGTGCCCGCCCACGGCCGGTCGATGCTCGACCCCGAGCTCAACTACCGCGTCTTCACCGCCGTCTACCGCCTCGATCCGGTCGCGTCGCGGGTGTCGGCCGACCTGGTCGCGCGGGAGCTGAACAGCGCGGCCCTCGGGTACGGCGACCTGCCACTGTTCACCTTCAACGCGTACGCCGCACCCGGCGGCGACGTCATCCCCGGGTACGGCGTCTCACCGAAGCGGATCGCTTTCGGCGACGGCGTACTGGAGGGCTTCGCCCGCGTCGGACTGGGTGATGCGGCGCCGCAGGCCATCCTGGCGCATGAGTTCGGTCACCACATCCAGTACGCCCGCGGTCTGATGCGCAGCGACCTGCCGGCTCCTGAGGCCTCGCGGTGGGCCGAACTGATGGCCGACGCGTACAGCGCGTACTTCCTCACCCACGCCCGCGGCGCAGCGATGCAGTGGAAGCGGGTCGAGCTCTTCAGCCAGATGTTCTACCAACTCGGCGACTGCGGCTTCACCGCGCCCGGACACCACGGCACGCCCAACCAGCGGATGCGCTCCTCCCTGTGGGCGTACGGCCTCGCAGACGCGGCCCTGCCGCAGGGGCACATCCTGCCGGCGCTGAGCTTCTACCAGCTGTTCGTCGCCCAATACCCACAGCTGATCGCCCCTGACGCAACCAGCTAGCCCTCCCCCTCAGGGCGCCGTACGCCGTCTCTCTCACCCGGCGTACGGCGCTCGCCCTGCGGCGGTCCGGACCCTGGTCGATGCCTGCTCGGTAACTCGTTTTGGAGCCTGCGCCCAACTCCTCTATGCTTACGGCTGTCCCTGGAGCTTCGGCTCCCGCGGGTCCGAGTCCCCATCGTCTAGTGGCCTAGGACGCTGCCCTTTCAAGGCGGTAACGCGGGTTCGAATCCCGTTGGGGATACGGCCGAAAGGCCGGTGTCAGAACCACCTCGAAGATGCTGTAGGATCATCGAGAAATCTGGCCCAGTGGCGCAGTTGGTTAGCGTGCCGCCCTGTCACGGCGGAGGTCGCGGGTTCGAGTCCCGTCTGGGTCGCCAGGAGAGGCGGCGGTGTCACAACACCGCCGCTAATTTTCTCCCTGGTCAGGTAGCTCAGCTGGTAGAGCGTCCGCCTGAAAAGCGGAAGGTCGGCGGTTCGAGACCGCCCCTGACCACCCTTCTCACCTGCGGCTTCTCCATCTGAGACCCGCCGATCCTCCCGCGAGTACCGCAACGCCTATCCGGCGACCATCTCCGAGAGCTGTTCCAACGCCTTCCGCTGGTCGTCCAGCGACGCGTGCGCGTAGATCGTCATGGTCACATGAATGTCCGCGTGCCCGACGATCGCCTGGACGATGTGTGGCGGTACTCCAAGCCGTAGGAGCAACGTCACACACGAGTGCCGCAGGTCGTGGAGGCGCATCTCCCCCAGCCCGGCCGCCTCTCGCAGCGGGTACCAACCCGCCGCAGGTTGTCCGGCTCGATCGCCGTACCGATCTCGGTCGTGAACACGTCGTGTTGTGGGAGAGCGCAAGGCGACCGGACTGACGCGGTCAGCGCACCAAACCCCGCTGCTTGAGGGGCCGAGAAGGGAAGCGGATACTCGACCCCATGGTGGGGAAGGTGTGGTTGGGGGTGGCGCTGGTGCTGGCTCTCGGAGGGTGTGGGTCCGAGGCAGCGCCGGGCTCTGCGCCTAGTTCGACGTCGGCCCCTCGGCCGGCGTGGAAGACACCGGACGGTGATCTGGTGCCGCAAGCTCAGCCCACACAAGCGTTTGTGGAGCGCGCGGGAGTGGTGGCGCGGGCCGTGCGGGCGGCGGGGATTCCGGCGCCGGTGACCGGGGTCTTCTTGTACTCAACGCGGACGCCGGGGCTCGGGTTCGACACCTGGCAGCAGAAGAACTCGTGGTCGTCCGGGCGGGTTGCCTTCGCGGACGGGGTCCAGTTCGCGGAGGCTGGTACGACGCGGGTCGACTTCGCGGATGGGTCGAACGAGACAATGCAGGTGCTCGAAGCTCAGCAAGCTCTGACCGAGGCGATCGGGCCGCGGAACGACATCTGCGAGAGGATGCCGAGCTGCGAAACGCTCACGATCACCGGCGGCTCGTTGACGACGACCGACGCGGAGACCAGCCATGGCCGGGCGACCGTCCCGGCTTGGTCCTTCACGGTGCAAGGCCTGTCGAGACCTGTTGTCGCTGTCGCAGTCCCCGCGGGCGCGCTCAAGTCGCTGCAGTGGCCCGACCCGCTACCCGGTCTCGCCCGGCTCGAGCAGGGTCTGCTCCGCGTCGGCGTTCTCGACTGGGTCGACGGCAAGACCCTCAGTTTCGAGGTCAGCCACGGACTCTATGAGACCGACCTCCGGGCCCACGTCGTCGAGTACGACGATCTGGTGGTCATCGGCGGCAGCCACGGTCCATTGCTCCCGGGCGGTGCGGACGTCGGGAAGACATCGACCGCGGTCGTCACCCTCGGCAAGCCGCTCGGCAACCGGGCCGTCATCACCGCAGACACCGGCATACGCCTCGCGCCGTACCCGTACCTCAGAAAGTGACGGAGGTGAAGGCTCGGGCTTGGTCGGTGAAGGGCTCGTTCGACGGGGAGGCGTCCAGGGAGGAGGCGCCGTGGAAGCCGTGGACGCCGGTGGTTTGCGGAGGACGCACTCGGCGTCGGCGGGTTCGGCGACCGGGCCGCCGTAGACCAGGGCTCGGATCTGATGACCGCAACCGGGACCGCAACAGGTGGCGACAGCAATCATCCGAGCCGACCGATGAGCCTTGCTCTGCGACACCGGTTCCATGGAGCCCGAGAGCCACTGTCGAACTGAAAAGCGGAAGGTCGGCGGTTCGAGACCGCCCCTGACCACCACCACCCTCTCCGTGCGTCGGGGAGGGATCTTCTTTTCGGCCCACGCGGCCCGGCATTGGGGCTCAGGGCTTGATGCGGCCGGTTTCGTAGGCCCAGATGGCGATTTCGACTCGGTTTCGGGCGTTGATCTTGCCCATCACTGCGGTCAGGTGGGTCTTCACGGTGCTGAGGCTGATGTGCAGGTCGGCTGCGATCTCGGCGTTGGTGCGGCCGGTGGCCGCGGCGATCAGGACCTGCTCCTCGCGGGCGGTCAGTGGCTCGACCGGTTGGACTGCCGAACGGCCGGTCGGTGGCTCGGAGAACGCGGCCAGCAGCCGTGCGGTGATGCTCGGCGCGATCAGTGCGTCACCGTTGGCGGCGGCGTGGATCGCCTGGACCAGAAGGTCCGGCCCGGCGTCTTTGAGCAGGAATCCACGCGCTCCGGCCTTCAGAGCGCCGTACACGTACTCGTCGAGATCGAACGTGGTGATCACCACGATCGGCAGCGGGTCAGCGACGCCGGGTCCGGCCAGTTGGCGGGTTGCCGCGATCCCGTCCAGCCCGGGCATCCTGATGTCGAGCAGACACACGTCGGGTCGCAGCCGGCGAGCGAACTGCACTGCTTCCGAACCGTCGGCCGCCTGACCGACCACCTCGATACCGGGCTGGGCATCGAGGATCATCGCAAGTCCGGTCCGGACGAGATCCTGGTCGTCGGCGACGAGTACCCGGATCGTCATCGGCCGCCCGCCTTTCGGGGCAGCACCACGTCGACGGACCAGCCCCGGTCCGGATCAGGGCCCGCGGCGAGCGTGCCGCCGAGCAGCGTCGCGCGCTCGGTCATCCCCACCAGGCCGTAACCTCCCGGGTTCCTCGAGGTCGCTTCCCCGTTGTCGCGGACGGTCAGCCGGACGGAGCCGTCGTACGACGTCAGCCGGACGTCGATGCGCGTTGCGTGCCGGGCATGCCGTACGGCGTTCGTGACCGCCTCCTGCGCGATGCGATAGATCGCTGCGCCGACCGCCGGCCCGAGGTCGCCGAGGTCGCCCGACACCTCGACCTCGACCCGCGGCCGCTCGACGCGCCGGGCGAGCCGCTCCAGGTCAGCCACGCCCGGCTGTGGGACGAGCGCCGCCGTCCCGTCAGCACGCAGTACGCCGACCATCGCCCGCATCTCGGCCAGCGTACGCGTGCCCTCCGCCTCGATGACGGCGAGCGCATCGACCGCGGCTTCCGGACGAGTGGCGGCGACGGCTCGGCCGGCCTGGGCGCGGATGACGATGGCCGAGACATGATGAGCGACTGTGTCGTGCAGTTCCCGGGCCAACTGCTCGCGCTCCCGGAGTCGCACCTTGTCCAGCTCGCGGCGCCGGGCGGTCCACTGATAGCGGACCGCGACGCCAACGGTTGCGGGGAAGAGCAGGAACATGCTGCCGAACGCCGCTTCGGCGTATCCGGTGAAGTCGCTGGCGATTCCCAGCACCAGCGCCACCAGGATGAACGCCAGCCCGATGAGGATCTCGCGGCCGGATCCCCAGCGAGCGAGTGAGTACGGCAGCAGCACAACGCAGATCATCGAGTAGAGCCCGAAGGTCGCGTTCCCGGTGACCAGGGTGACGAGGTTGATCACGATCAGGGCGCCGAACACAGCGGCCACCACCATCAACGGGCGGGTACGACGCCACAGCAGAGCGCACGCGATGGCGACGGCGATCACGATCGCGGCAGGTCTCCACACGACGTCCTCGCGGAATACGCCTTCGAGAACCACCGCCAGCAGCAGGCCGCCGACGAGCGCCCAGTCGCGCCACACCCGCCTGGGTGGCTCGGGCGCTCGCGGCTCGGCCAGCAGCGAGCGGACGGCGTTTCTCAGCATGCCCACAGCGTAGGGACTCCAGGCGCCGAGCGGATCGGCTCAAAGTACGGGACGCGACCTGGCTGTTCGGCCGACTGAAGTCCGGCTCATCGCCCGAGGTGGGGGCCGCCTGTTCGGCCGCACGCTGAACCCAACTCTCGCCGAAGGGATCCATGATGAGGTCGAATCTGTACAGACTGGGCCGGTACGCCGCACGTCGCCCTTGGGTGGTGATCGGGGCGTGGCTGGTTGTCGCCGCGCTCGTGATCGCGGCATCCGGCGCCTTCGGCAAGAAACTCGAGGAGTCGTTCGGGGCGCCCGGCGTGGATTCGCAGTTCGCCACCGACCTGCTGTCGGCCGCGGGAGCGGATCAGGCCGGGCTCACGGCGCAGGTGGTCATGACTCCGCGCGACTCGACGTCGACGCTCGACTCGCCTGACCTGCGGACCGCTCTGACCCGGATTCAATCGGCTGCGGCGTCGTTGCCGCACGTGCTGAGCGCCGGCGATCCCGTCATTTCGCCGGACGGTCGCGTCGGGCTCATCCGGCTGCAGTACCCGGTGCTCGAGAAGCTGGAGCCGAGCGACCTCGAGCAGCTCAAGACCCTGGCGGCGGTTGACTCGCCGCTACGGATCGAGCTGGGCGGGGATCTCTTCTATGCCTTCGAGCAAGGCCAGGCCGGTCTCGGTGAGGCGGTCGGGTTGATCGCCGCGATGGTCATCCTGCTGCTCGCGTTCGGATCGATCATCGCGATGGGCCTGCCGATCGGGATGGCGGTGTTCGGGCTCGCGCTCGCGATCAGTTCACTGTCCCTGGTCACGTATCTCATCGACCTGCCCAGTTGGGCGCCCGTGCTCGGCAGCATGATCGGGCTCGGCGTGGGCATCGACTACGCGCTGATCATCGTCACGCGGCACCGGGAGTACCTGGCCCGGGGGATGTCGGTCGCGGAGTCGGTCGGGACTGCGGTCGCGACTGCTGGACAGGCTGTGCTCTTCGCCGGCGGCACGGTCGTGATCGCGATTCTCGGGCTGGTGGTGGCCGGCGTACCGTTCATCACCGCGGGTGGGATTGCGGTCTCGCTGATCGTGCTGACCATGGTGCTCGCTTCGATCACCTTGCTGCCCGCGTTCCTGGGTCTGGCCGGCCACTGGATCAACCGCCTTCGGGTACGGCGGGTGCGGCCGTCGCCTGGTTCGGGTTGGCAGCGGTGGGCGGGGCACGTGTCCAAGCACGCCGCCGCGTACGCCGTCAGCGCCACCGTGCTGCTGCTGGCGCTGGCCGCACCCGTGCTCGCACTCCGCGTCGGTACACCCGATGACGGCGCACTTCCCGTGCAACGCACCGAACGCCGGGCATACGACCTGGTCGCCGCGGGATTCGGTGCCGGTAGCAACGGTCCGCTGGTGGTCGCCGTCGACATCTCGCGCGATCCGGGCGTCGTACAGCCGCTGTTCGACGCCGTCCGCGCCGATCAGGGCATCGCGTCGGTCGCACCACCTGCGGTGAACACCGCGGCCGGCGTCGCGACGCTGATCGCCGTACCGACGACCGGACCGCAGGACGACGCCACGATGACGACCGTCAAGCGGCTGCGCGCGGAGGTCTTTCCTTCGGTACTGCGGCACAGTCCGGCGAAGGCTCACGTCGGTGGTCAGACGGCGACCCTCGCGGATGTGGGGGCGCGGGTCAACGATCGGCTGCCGTGGTTCATCGGTGCCGTGGTCCTGTTGTCCGTCCTGCTGCTCACCGTGGTCTTCCGGTCGGTCGTCGTACCGCTGAAGGCCGCGCTGATGAACCTGCTCAGCATCGGCGCGTCCTTCGGCGTCATCGTGATGATCTTCCAGTGGGGCTGGGCCGCGGACCTGATCGGGCTGGACTCGACCATTCCGATCCTTCCGTTCATCCCGATGTTCATGTTCGCCGTGGTGTTCGGGCTCTCGATGGACTACGAGGTCTTCCTGCTCACCCGGATCCGCGAGGAGTACGTGCGTACCCAGGACAACACCGCCTCGACCATCCACGGCATCACCACGACCGGCCGCGTGATCACGTCGGCAGCGCTGATCATGATCGCGGTCTTCGTCAGCTTTTCCCTTGCCGACGATCCAACGGCCAAGATGTTCGGCCTGGGCCTGGCCACCGCGGTCCTGGTCGACGCAACGGTCGTCCGGCTGATTCTCGTGCCGGCCCTGATGAAGCTGCTGGGCGACGCGAACTGGTGGACGCCGGCTTGGTTCAACCGGCGGTTGCCCTGGACAAATGCGCGTACTGCCAATGCCGGAACCGCTGTCGAACTGGCAGGCGAACCATCGGCGCTCCGAGACCGCCCCTGACGTCCTACTCCAGGGCTTCCCCGGCCGGCCGGTGTACGCCGGCCTATCAGCGAGCAACGTGCACCATCGGCGCTGCAGGCCCGGCCGGGGAGATCAGCCGAACTGAAAAGCGGAAGGTCGGCGGTTCGAGACCGCCCCTGACCACCCCTTTACCTTCTCCTTCTGAGCCTGGAAGTCTGCTCGCATCTTCGTCGCGATCGCATCGAATGTCGCGCGAAGGGCCTGCTAGCCGTCGTTCATGAGGTAGAGGGTCCCGCACGGTTACCGGACCCTCTACCTCGGGGCTGTCTCAGTCGAGGTGTTCCTGAAGCTTCCGGAGCGCTTCGCGCTTGTCCTCCAGCGACGTGTGCGCGCCGAGGTTGACCCGTCGCTGGGCCGCCGGTGGGCGCAACCCACCGGCGCCAGATCGTGGTGACCGACCTTGACGGACTACGACGCTACGCCTCGGCGATGGCGACGGCGCGTGACGACTGACTCTGGCTGGCCGACTCCGTGGCCGACCATTCACTGCCTGAGTCACTCGCCGTCGACCCCGAGCGTCTCGCCGCTGTCGACCTCGCCGCCGGCGAATAGGCTGGAGACATGGCTGTCAAGTCGACCATGGTGCCGCTGGGCACCTCACGCCCGACGTTCGCGCTCCTCGACGTCGATGGCGCGCCCTTTTCCAGCACCGAGCTGTCCGGGTCGCCGGCGCTCGTCGTGTTCCTGTGCAACCACTGCCCCTACGTCCGACACATCGAGACCCGGCTCGGCGAGGTGGTCGCTTCTTTCCCTGGGCTGAACACGGTCGGCATCTGCACCAACGACATCACTGCCTATCCCGAGGACGCGCCCGACCGGCTGGCCGAGCAGTCCACGCGCGCCGGATGGACGTTTCCCTACCTGGTCGACTCCAGTCAGCAGGTCGGGCGTGAGTTCGCAGCCGCGTGCACTCCGGACTTCTTCCTGTACGACGCGGCCGGCAAGCTGGCCTACCGCGGCGCGTTCGACGACTCCACCCCAGGCAATGGGCTGCCCGTCACCGGGGAACTGCTCGCCGACGCAATCCGGCGCACCTTCGCCGGCGAGCCGGTGCCCGAGCCGCATCGGCCGAGCATGGGCTGCTCGATCAAGTGGCGGACGTGACCAAATCCCGCTCCCGGTCCTCGGACATCCTTGGTCCTCCCCGGCTCTAGCAGCGTGAGCCTAAGTGTTGGCGCTGCCGTAGGGGCGGGTGATGATCTCCAACGTCCTCGCTCACCAAGAATGCGTAGTGCTGCGGATGCGGAGCGCTGTGATCGTCCGCGATGTCGAGGCTGACGCCGTTCTCCAACTGGACGACGACGAATGGCCCGAACTCCGTCGGCTCCGGCAAGCCCAGTAGATCCACGTAGTGGCGCGCCGTCCGATATTTGTCTCGAGCGTGGACGATGGTGTGGTTCAGTTCGACCGGCATCGTCGGAACCCCTTTCGATCCAGCTTGTACACCTCACCATCGCCGACCGCCCGAGAATCCTCGCTGCTGTGCGGGGCTGGTCCAAGAAACCGTTGATCCAGGCAAGGACTCCGGCGATGTCGACACGAGGTGGGGCGGCATTGTGGAACCGGGCATCGATGGACACATGGAGCACGCGCTCGGCTCCGACCTGCAGCCGTAGGCGGCTCCGTGCGGGCAATGTGGCCCGCCGGCCGGGTGATAGCGAGAACCCTGCGAATTGCTCGTGCACCGTGACGCGGCTGCCTCCCAGCGCTGTTGCCTTCTGCTCGGCAGCACGATCTCAAGGCTCCCCGCCCATGTCCTCACTGTACGACGCCGAAGAGCGGTGCCCCGACTGTTGCCGTCACTACCAGACGGGCCTACCGTCAGGTATCGGAGGACGAGCGCCCAGGGGGCAGCGGGCGCCAGGGGAGAGGAAGTCCGACATGCACAAATCCAGGGTCGCGGCCGCAGTCGCCGCAACGGCGATGCTGCTGCTGACAACGACGGTCCCAGCATCGGCCATCATCGACGGGACCACCGACACCACCAACCGCTTCCCGAATGTGGGAGGACTGCAACTGCAGTTCGACGGCGAATGGTTCGACTTCTGCACAGGCACGCTGGTCGCGCCTGACGTCGTACTCACGGCCGCGCACTGCACCGACTTCTTCACCGGCGACGTCGGTGACCCGGATGCGCTCGGGCCGGACGACTGGCGAGTCTCGTTCGAGGCCGACCCGGACGAGAACTCGACGTACTACGGGGCCGACCACTTCGTCGTTCACCCGGACTGGCTGGCCACTGAGGTCGGACCGGGCGGCGGCAACTCGAAGAGGTCCTTCCTCAAGCCCGGACTGGAGGACATCGCGCTGGTCTTCCTCACCGAGGATGTCGCCAATGTGACGCCGGCGCCGGTGGCGGACGCCGGCTACCTGGACGGTCTGGACCTGACCGCCGAGACCTTCACGGTGGTCGGTTACGGCACCGACGCGTACATCACCGGCAGCGCCGCGTCGCCGAAGGCGATCACGGTGTACGACGGGGCGCGCAGCTACAAGGACGTCACGGTGATCACGAAGCAGGATCTCTTCCCCGACCGGTTCGTGAAGATCACGAAGAGCGTCTGCTTCGGCGACTCGGGCGGACCGTTGTTCCATGAGGGCACGGTCGTCGCGCTCAACACGTGGACGTTCAGCTACCGCTGCGACGGACCGAACTTGGAGTACCGCGTCGACTCCGCGCCAGCGCAGTCGTTCCTGGACGCCAACCTGTAGGACTCGCTGGACCCACTGTCAGACCCGTCGTTGCCGTCGGGTCTGACAGTCTGTCTTTGCCTTTCCCGCGGAGGTTCTGCGCGGTTGAGCTTGACCGATGCCGGGGACGGGGGACGTAGGGTGGGGTTGCGGGATTTTGATGGTTTCGCCCGCGGTTTGGGGGCGGGTTCGTGGCCGACCGGGAGTCTTTTTCGGGCGTACGTCGGAATCGCGGATCGGCGGCTGGTGCGCGGGGTCGGCGTGGGTTGCCGGTGGAGTTGACCAGTTTTGTCGGGCGGCGGCGGGAACTGGGTGGGGTCAAGCGGCTGCTGGGTGAGTCGCGGTTGGTGACGTTGACCGGCACCGGAGGTGTCGGGAAGACGCGACTAGCTCAGCAAGTGGCGTCGCAAGCCAGGCGGTTGTACGCGGACGGCGTACGGTTCGTGGACCTCACGGCGGTGAATGATCCGGCGTTGCTGGCGCAGGAGGTGCAGGAACCGGAGATCCTGGCGCACTTGGTGGCGATGGATCTGGGGCTACGGGAGCAACCGACACGGTCGCCGCTGGAGCTGCTGACCGACTACCTGGCCTCGCGTTCGATGCTGGTGGTGCTGGACAACTGCGAGCATTTGCTCCCAGCCTGTGCGGTGCTGGCGGACGCATTGCTGCGATCGTGCCCGGAGCTGCGGATGCTGGCGACGACCCGGGAACCGCTGGACGTTGCCGGCGAGGCGCTGTTCCCCGTACCGCCGCTGCCGGTGCCCGCGCCTGGCGCGGAGCTGGCCGAGCTGGCCGGCTATGAATCCGTGGCGCTGTTCGTCGCGCGCGGCCAGGCCGTACTGCACGACTTCCAGCTGACCGCGGACAACCAGGCTGCGGTGGCCGGGATCTGCCGACGGGTGGAAGGGCTGCCGTTGGGCCTGGAACTGGCCGCGTCCTGGCTGCCGGTTCTCGCTCCGCAGCAGATCCTCGACCGGTTGACGGACCGGTTCAGGCTGCTGCGTCGCGGAGCTCGTTCGGCACCAGGCCGACAGCAGACCCTGAGCGCCTGCATCGACTGGTCTCACGACCTGTGCAGCAAACCTGAACGGCTGCTCTGGGCGCGAATGTCGGTGTTCGTCGGCGGCTGCGAGCTCGACGCCATCGAAAGCGTCTGCAGCGACGAGCGACTGCCCGCAGCCGAGCTGCTGGAGGTCGTGGCCGGACTGGTCGACAGGTCCATCCTGATCCGCGAGAACAGCGGTACGACGACCCGCTACCGAATGTTGGACACCCTCCGTGACTACGGTCGCCAGAAGCTCTTCGACTCTGGCGAGTACGACGCTCTGCGCCGCCGGCACCGGGACTCGTACCAGCAACTGGTGCACCGGGCCGGTGCCGCATGGGTCAACGCACGTGAGGGAACCTGGCTCAATCTGCTCCGCCGGGAGCATGCCAACGTTCGGGCCGCCGTGGAGTACTGCCTGGCGGAGCCCCGTGAGGCAGAAGCGGCGCTCGACATCCTGGTTGCGGTGCCCTGGGTCTACTGGTACGACCGTGGTCTGTTCGGCGAGGGTCGACGGTGGCTGGACGTTGCGCTGACCCAAGCGCCGGCTCCCACCGCCCTGCGCACTCAGGCACTGCTGCTGGCGAGCAAAGTAGCGTTCTACATGGGCGATTTCGAGCGCGGGAGACTCTTGTTGGAAGAGGGCGAGGAGCTCGCCCTGCAACTGGACGCTCCAGACGCGCTCGTCCAGGCTGCATACGGCCGGACGATAGCCCGGCTCCTCTCCGGCAACGTGCCCGGTGCCGTGGAGATGCTGGAGCGGGGCGTCGCGATTCTGGAGAGAGCGCCGCAGTACGACGTGGAGATGCGGGCCCGGCTGCTGTTGACGCTGGGTACCTGCGCCGAACTCGTCGGTGACCACGACCGGGCTGTCGTCTGCCTCGAGGAGGTGATGGCGATCGCGGAATCCCATAACGCTGTCTTCTGGCGCTCCGGTGCGACGTGGCTCCGGGCGTTCCTGGCCTGGCGACAAGGTACGGTCGACGAAGCCATCACCGACCTCCGGACCTGCCTTCGGCTCCGCGACGCATCGGGTTTCGAGAACCGTTTCGGTACCGCGAACGCACTGGAATCGCTTGCCTGGTTGAGCGCAGAGCAGCGACGGTACGGCCGCGCGGCCACCTTGCTCGGCGCCGCGGACGCGCTCTTCACCCACTTCGGAACTCCGCTGACCTCGCTCCCGCACCTCATCGTCTTCCATGACCATTGCATAGAAGACGCGAAGGCTGCCCTGGGCGAGGCCGCCTTCGAGGCTGCGTTCGTTGCCGGCTGCAACCTGTCCTACGAGGCGGCACGCGCGTACGCCCTCGAGGAGGCAACGGCGGCCGACGTGCAACCGGCAGCCCGCAGCGACGTGACGCCCCTGACCCGTCGCGAACGTGAAGTCGCCGATCTCGTCTGCAAAGGCCTGACGAACAAGGAGATCGCCGCTCGGCTGGTCATCTCGCCACGCACCGCCGAAACGCACGTGGAGAAGATCCTGTCCAAGCTGGGCTTCACGTCCCGTTCCCAGATCGCCGCCTGGGTGACCGCCCAGCCCTAGAGCTCGGCGGCTTCCCCGGGAGGTCCGGTGTCTCCACCATTCGTCACGCGGAAACGATACCTACCGAGATGTTGGGATGAAGCGGAACTCGACCAGGTCACGCATCGCGACTAGCCCCAAAGGCGCCGTACTTGCTAGCGTTCGACCTCGACCAAGGCCAGCGTGATGTTGTCCGGGCCACCGGCGGCGATCGCCGCCTTCCACAACTCGAACGCTGCTTTGCCTCCCCGGTGATCGCTCAGGAGTCGACTGATCATCTTGTCGTCGACGACGTCGCTGAGCCCGTCGGAGCAGACCAGGTATCGTTCGGCGTCGTTCAGCGGGCGGACGCTGACATGCGTGTCGATCTCCTTGTACGACGGATATCCGCCGAGCGTCTGCGTGACGATCGTCGTGTGTGTCTGTCCGGGCTGCAAGGGCGGACTGTCGTCGATGCTGAGGCGCGAGAGCTCGAACCCGTTCCAGGCGTACACGCGGCTGTCCCCCACGTTGAAGACGAATACCGAGTCCGCGGTCAGAACGACACCGGCGACGGTCGTTCCCATGGTGATGCGGCGCGGATCGCGGTCGGCCGCCTCGTAGATCCGCTTGTTGCATTCGTCGATCGCCGAACGCAGGGACTGCTCGTCGGCCAGGCCCGGCCCGGCCCGTGCCAGTTGCTGGACAACCAACGTGCTGGCCAGCGCTCCGGCCGGATGGGCGCCGAGCCCGTCGGCGACGGCGACCACCAGCGGCCGCCCGATCGGGAACATGAGTGTCTCCGGGACGAGCGTCACGGACGCGCAGATAGTCCACGCGCCGACGACGAGACTGTCCTCGTTGTGGTCACGGAGCAACCCGTCGTGGCCGAGCGCGGAGACGGCAGCAAACCTCACCGGTGCTCCAGATACGGTCGATCCGGTCCTGCCTTGACCATACCGCGAAGGCGCTGCCCGGCCGGTGCGAATTTGGCCGAGGGAAGATCGGCGGTTCGAGACCGCCCCTGACCACCCTTCTGACCTGTTGTTTCCTGTCGAATGAACTCGTTCGCTGGTCGAGCAACGGGGTTACCCACTGGACGGAACGGTCAACCGGTAGGGCCCCCGGCGGCTCGGGCGCTGCTGTGCAACTCGCGAAGCAACTAAGGTGTGGGCCGTGAGACGCCACTCCGCGACACACGCAGCTGGGAGAGGCCCCCGGGGCATGCTGTGATACCGGACCTGGTCGTGAGGCTGATCCGTACGCGAGACGCCATGGACCGCCCCGCGGAGGAAGGTGCCGGCATGCTTCCGCAGGTGGTCGAGTTGACGGCCACCATCGCGAACGTCGGGGATGCGGTCGCTGACGAGACGTTGACACGATTCTGGTTGCAGGGCACCGGTGTCAACCGGGAGCTTCGGGTGGTCAACACTCCCGAGGTCTTGCCCGGCGACGAGATCGAGGTGACCGCGCTCTGGGACCTGCGGGACGGGCCGGGTTCCTACACCATCACTGTGTCCGCCGACGCGTTTTCGCAGCTCGAGGAGGCACGTAAGGACAACAACACAGGAGTCCTCCGCGTCAGCGTGCGGGGCACGCGTGTTCGGCCGGCATGACTGCCAACCGACGTCAACATCGCGCGCGGGTACGAGGTCCTACGACTCCCGAGCCCGGCGCCGGTCCTCCGACGACAGACTCGATCGGTCCGACCCTTGATCGCGTCCGCAACAACCCGATTCCGCGGGCGGGAACGCGGCCCTGGCGCACCTGGGTGGGCTGCACGGCCGGCACGGCGTACCGGAGCGGGCGACGCGGTTCCGTCCGCCGTGAAGCCCTCCTGCGTCGCGAAGCGCCGGCACCGGCAACTGCCGCGCTTCCTCGACAGTCTCGTGGGTCGAATCAAGGCCGTCCCAGTGCTATTCCTCCCGTTTGATCGTCAGCGGGTCACAACAGGACCGCCGGCCGTCAGCCCGCGGGCGTGACGAAGCCGGTGACGCTGCCGTCCCCGGTGAGCGTCACGACCCCGAGTTCGGGAATCTCGAACGTCTGCTCGACTTCGAACGTGCACGTGACCGAGGTGGCGCGGTCCTTCGTGGCGCTCCCCTTGAACACGGCCGGGTCGGTGAACTCCTCGACAACGTTGCCCTCGGCATCGGTGATCACGCCATGGAACTCGCCGAACGACGTCGGCACGAGGATCGAGCTACTCGCCAGATCGTGCGCAGGCGTGAAGAGGCCGTTCCCGGCTACTACCACGTCGTAGGTCGAGCCGTTGTCGCAGTGCAGTTCCACCAGCAAGGTCCGCGACGACCCGATCGGATCAGCATTAGCGATGCCCGCCATCGGCCAGACCGACGCGACACCCAGCGCAGCGACGGCAATCATCCGCTTCATGGTTCCTCCCCCGTCCGCGCCTCGCCGCGCGGACTCACTCTCCCACGGTAGTTCCAAGGCGAGATCACGGCGATCACCGTAGGGTGATCGACACACACCCCTCTGCATCAGCCAGCAAGGCGCGGCCAACTCACTCCCAGACCCGCTGCAAAGTACGCCGGTTTGGTCGTACACGACAGGCGGCCGCGCAATCCCGGGCAGCTCAGGTTCAAGCAGTTGATCGACCACGGATGCACATCGACCGACCGAGCGACTGGCGACAGGCACTGCGCGACCGTGACGGCCCGATCGCGCAGGCGATCTCATGCTCCGTCCGCCATCACGCGCACGGGGCGGGTGGACCTTGCTAGCCGTTCTTCCGTCCGACTGCACAGTATTCGGAGGCCGGAGTGGTGTCGTTGCCGTCGGGCCGCCACTGAGAACAGGTGACCAGACCGGGCTCAATCAGGTCGACGCCGTCGAAGAACCGCGCAATGTCTTGCGGCGATCGCACGGTCATCGGGGCGGAGCCGCCCGCGTTCCACATCTCCACGGCTCTGTCGACGGCTTCCGCGTTGACCTCTCTGGTCGGGTGGGAGATCACCAGGTAACTACCGGGCGGAACCGCGTCGAGCAACAGCCGCACGATCCCATGGGCCTGGTCGTCATCGACGACAAAGTTCAAAATCCCGAGCAGCATGATCGCTACCGGCTGATCGAAATCCAGAGTCCGGCGCGCTTCGGTGAGGATCCGGTCCGGATCCCGCACATCGGCGTCGATGTAGTCGGTAGCTCCTGCTCGAGTGCTGGTCAGCAACGCCCGAGCGTGCGTCAGCACCATAGGGTCATTGTCGACGTACACGATGCGCGAGTCGGCAGCAGTGGCCTGTGCGACCTCATGGGTGTTGTCAGCGGTCGGCAGGCCGGTGCCGATGTCAAGGAACTGCCGGATGTGCGCCGGGCCGGCGAGGTGCCGTACCGCGCGGCCCAGGAACTCTCGGTTGAACCGGGCTGACTGCACCAACTCAGGCATGTACTCAAGGACCTGCGCGGCAGCCTCACGATCGGCGGCGAAGTTGTCCTTGCCACCGAGCAGGTAGTTCCACAGCCTCGCTGAGTGCGGCACGCCTAGATCGAGCTTGGCCAGCGGGTCGTCGGCGGTGGGAGAGGTTTCCGTCACCATGACTCCTCATACATCGGATATAGCTAGATTGGGGAAGGTAAACGCTCCCGGACACTCTAGTCCTGGCTTGGCGATGGTGGGTTGGTGGTTAGCGCGGCACCGCAGGTTGATGCAGCGGCCTTGCCTGTAGGGGGAGTCTGGGCCTGTCGAAGGTTGGAACACCAGCAGACGTAGGGCACTTCGTCACTGCAGACCACGACGCCGGGCGCTGTATGACCTCTCGTAGACGAACCCCGCATGAGACAAGTGCGCATCGCGCAGCTCCTCGTCGGGCCGGATCAGCTCGTCGGCGCGGTCGGGCTCGGCAACACTTACCGTTATGAGTCGACTACGGGGACCGCACAGCATCTACCCGGCACAGTGTCGGATGGCCGCGCCGTGCCAGTCCGGCGATCTGAAAAGCGGAAGGTCGAGACCGCCCCCGACCACCACCCTCTCCGTCACATGGGGATGGTCGTGGTCGCGGGCGACCGCATGGATCGAGCGACCTACAGTTCGTGGTCTTGCGCCAACTCCTCCCAGCGGACTTCCCGGAGCGCCGGGTCAGCACTAGCGCCCGACGGGACGTCCGGAGCCGGTTGGAACCAGATGACGGTGAGGGCGGAACGGTACAGAACTGGGTCGTGCTCGGGGCCGAGTGCCGTCGAGTGGAATGCCCGATGCACGAGCATCCCGCCGTACGTCGAGGACAGCCGCAACTCGGCGAGATCGATCGAACAGCCGGACGAGAGAACGACGGACGTCAGCGACACGGCACGACCCTAAGCCCGAACTCCGACGCCGGGCTGCCACCGACGAGCTCGAGCCCCAACCAATCGCGCCGGCACGGGATGACCTCGGCGACTACGGTTCAGGTTCTGGCTAGGTCGGCTCATCGTCACCACCCATTGCTTCACGCAGGCGCCGCCGCGCGGCGTCCAGGCGGTCGACGTAGTCCGGCATGAAGATCTCGGCCAGCGTCTTGTCGAGGGTGCCCGAGATCGTGTGCAGCGGCGACCAGACCGCTCGGTCGGTCACGATGGCACTCAACTGATCTGACTCCATCGTCACCTCGTAGAGCCAGTCCGAGAGCACCAAGGCCTGGTCGTGTGTGAGCTGAATGGTCACCGGTTGGTCGTACACGCAGTCACCGTAGCCAGCTCTGCGGGAGCGAGGGACACGACCGTGCTGCTCGGAACCGTCGGGAGAGTGGGCTCTCCCGACGGTTCGGGGCGGGTTAGGTACTGGCTGGAGCCGAGCTTTGTGAGCCTCGGTGACGCCTACGACTGAGCGAGGGCGTGGACGTTGCGGTGGCCGGTGGGTGCGGGAGGATGTGGGGCGTGGACGAGGAGAAGGACTTTCTGGCTGAGGCTCGGGCTATGGAAGTGGAGGCTGCGCGGGCGCGGGAGGAGGCTCGGGCGGCTGCGGAGGAGCCGGCGGCGCAGCGGGAGTGGATTCGGCAGTCGAACCTGATCTATGGCGGGTTGGGGGCGGCTGGGCTCGTCGTGGTGCAGCCGTTCTTGACGGTGGAGTCGCTGGATCCGTCGGCGTTGGTGTGCGTGATTGCGTTCGCGATCTCGTTGCCGTTGCTTGCCGCGCTGCTGGTGTTGAACTGGCAGGAGGAGTTCCGGCGTCGGGTGAGCAAGTCCGGGCTCGTCGAGGTGGCGAAGTCGCTGGCCCAAGGCTCGGCGTTCGTCGGCGTCGCGGCCGCCTTCTGGCACATCTCCATGGTCGCCGGCATCGTCTTCCTGGCCATGGGAATCGTCGCACTGGGCGTGCACTCCTCCGGCTACACGCAACTGGAGTACGACTCGAAGTTCCGCTCGAGATTCCGCTCCCGCAAGGCAGCACCTTCCGGCGACTCCGCTCCAGCTGACGGCCAAGCCCAGAACACCCCAGACAGCAGCGATCAGTAGGCGCGGCGGGCCGCTCGAGCAGAACTGGGGACGGGCACCGCTGAGCTATCGCGTCCTGGTGCCCTTCATCTCGCGTTCTGCGAGGAACTCGTCGAGGAGATCGAAGAGAACCTTGATGACCTGCTGTTCCTGGTCTGCGGGGAGTTCCCAGCTCTCCCATTTGTCGCCGAGTGCGAGGTGGCGGACCTTGCCGTTCCACCCGTGATTGCACTCGCGGCCCATTCTGGCTACCAACCAATCGGTCCAGCCATCCAGGCCCAGTCCACCATGGCGGTGCGCATGTGCGTCGTACCCGAACAGGTAGCCCTCGAGGCCGGTCAGCGTCGTTCGGCCAAGGAACATCGCCGGCCGCTTGGCCACTTCTGCCCAGTAGTCGCGCTCACTCATCCGCATGAGGTCCATTCGCCAATGATCCCGCTAGCGGTGGCGGTGTTTGAGGAGGTAGGTGGCGCCAGCTTCGAAGGATTCGGGGGTGAGTACTTCGAAGGCGAAGGCGTCGGCTAGGCGGGTGGTGGTGTTGAAGGCGGCGCAGACGGCCAGGGCGTCCTTGATTTGTTGGGGAGAGGCGCCGGCGGCGAGGACTTGGTGGATGTGGGCGGGGGTGATGGTCGCGTGTTGGGTCAGGTGGGCGAGCATGGCGAGGGTTGCTCGGAGTTGAGGGGTGATGGGGGCGGAGTCGGGGTCGGTGAGGACTGCTTGGACCAGATCCGGGTCCTTGTATGCCTGGGTGGCGGTTGCGGTGTGGGCGCGGATGCAGAAGGTGGAGTGGTTGAGGGTGGAGATGTAGGCGGCCATGAGTTCTCGGTCGGCTACTGACCAGGTGGAGGGGCCGCGCATGGCTTCGTGGGTGAAGAGTTTGGCTTTGGCGCCGTAGAAGTCGGGGCGGTAGAAGACGAGTTTGGCGGCGTCGGGGACTGGATGGCCGGAGAACAGGCGGATGACCGCGAAGAGAAGCTTGGTACGGCGGCGGTAGCCGTGGTTGAGGATGGCGAGGCGCATCAGCCGGCCTCCCCCGTGGCTTCGGCGAGGGCTGCCAGGCCGGCGTCGTACATGCGGGTGGACTGGCCGACGGCGGCGGCGATGACGAGCTCGAACAACTGGTCTTCGGTGAGGCCGGTTGCGGCGAAGTCTTCGTCGGTGATCTGGGTGGGTCTGGTGGCGACCTTGTCGATCAACGGGTGCGAGGGTTCGGCGTTGTCGAACGCGCGGGCTCGCTGGTCGGCGGGCGCCGTACCGGGGCCGTTCAGGATCTGGTCCACCAGGGCTTGATGCGCAGCTCGCTTCTCGTCCATCACAGTCACTATGACGTACGGGACCAGGTGAAACGTGACATCACTTTCGCAGCGACTCCTCGACGAAGGGGATCTTGCTGACGCTCTCCTGGTACTGCTCGACCGCGTCCTCTACCGAGAGGTGGCCGAACTGGAGCGAGGTCAGCACGCCCTCGAGCTCGGTGTTGCAGACCTCGGCGGCGGTGACCCGTGCGGAGAGGTCCTGGGACTTGCTCAGGTTGCTCGAGATGACCGATATCAGCGAGACGATCAAGGCCGCCAGACACAGCGGCTGCCAGACGTCCGCGGGGTTGTCGAGGGACAGCCCTCCTTGGACGCGCTTGGTGAACGTCACGCCCATCAGCGCCGGCCCGGCCACGAAGGCGGCGGCCAGGGCGCTGCTGACGATGCTGATGTTGGTCAGCCGGTTGCGGCGGGGCCGGACCTCGCGCAGAAAGGCCGCGATGCCGGCCCGCCGAGTTTCGATCTGCGCCCGCAACTCCGCGCGGACGTCAGGATTCTCGGCCATGGTCCTCCTCCTGCCACTTTCCATGCCGACAAGATGCACGAACCGGAGAATAAATACCGCGTCTGGGACTCAGCAGTTCGCCACGAACGCGCGGACCGTGCTGAAGTCCGCTTCGCCGAGGCCGAGCTGAGGATCGACCCTGTGCAGCAGGGCTCGGCCAGGGTGGTGAGCGCGCACCCAGGCCCGGTCTGCGGCGGTGATCTCGTCGTCGATCCAGATGAACGTGCGACCGCCCGCCCGGTCGACCAGCGCGCGAGTCTTCCAGTGGAGCCCTGCGCGCTCGTCCTGCTCGTCCTGATCGGACGGCTCAGGCCAGGTCATGACAGGCAACTCTGGAAGGCCGAGCCACGGCGAGATGCAGTCGTTTGCGTCGGTCATCCAGGTGGTGGCCCAGATCAGCTCGCAGCCCAGGGCCAGCAGCTGGGGGCCGCATGCCGGGTTGATCCGTTCCACCAGAGGATTGGATCCAGAGCGCACCGCCGTACTCGCCGGCCGATAGGTCGGGTAGCTCTTCGCACCGAAGGGAATCAGCGGGCCGTCGACGTCGAGGAACAGCAGCAGTTCGGGCACGTGTGCACGATAGCGAGGCCCCACCAGCGGATGGTGGGGCCTCACAGGATCAGGTGCAGAAGGCGGTGTTGAGGAAGGTGTTGATGGGGTCGTCGGGGTTGCCGGTGAAGTTGGGGGTTACTGCGACCGTGGCTTGGTGGTGGGCGTTTTCGGTGGAGAAGGACCAGGACTGGTAGGTGAGAGAGTCGCCGTCGTTGCCGTAGACGCGGGTTCCGCAGGAGGTGTCGCGCCAGGCGAGGCCGAGGCCGTAGTTTCGGCCGGGGACGGCTGGGGTCTTCATCTCGGCGAGGAGGTACGGCGGAAGCAGGTCACCGTCGAGCAGGACCGCGAAGAAGTGGTTGAGATCGGTGGTCGTGGAGATCAGCTCGCCACTGGCGCCGAAGATCGACGGATTCAGCTCGGTGAAGTCGAGGAGGCCCTGCGGGGTCGGCACGTAGCCGTGCGGGTGCGGGCGCCGGATGTACGGCGACGTCCCCGGCAACTCGGTGCCGCGCAGTCCGAGCGGAAGGATCACGCGACTCTTGATCTCGTCGGCGTACGACGCTCCCGTCACCTTCTCGATGATCATACCGAGCAAGGTGTAGTTGGTGTTCGAGTAGTCGAAGACCTTCCCCGGCTCCTTCGACGTGGGAGGCTTCGCCAGCGCCCGCTCCACCATCTCCGCGGCTCTCCAGGTCTTCCACCGGCTGTCGAGGATCTCCTGCATCGTCAGGGTGTCCTTGAAGTCGAACAGCCCGCTGGTGTGGTTGAGCAGGTGACGCAGCTTGATGTTCTCGCCGTTCGGGACGACTCCGGGCAGGTACTTCTCCACAGGGTCGTCCAACCGCAGCTCGTCTTCGTCCACAAGCTGCAGTACGACGGTTGCCACAAACGTCTTCGTGATACTGCCGGCCCGGAACTGCCCGCGGATCGGGACCTTTCGCGTCGTACCGACCTCGGCGACTCCACTGGTCCCGCGCCAGACGCGATGTCCGTCCCGCACCTCCGCCAGCGCCCCTACTCCGCTGGCGGCCACGACCGTATCCAACTGTTCCTGCAGATCCGGTGGCGCGGCAACGGCAGCCACTGGAGCCGCCATTACCGCCGACACCGTCGTCGCAGCCACCAATACTTGCAGCATTCGCCGCATACCAGCCCTCCCTGTCAGCAATGACGTACAGGGCCAGCTTTACGAAATCGGGACCGCAACAGATCCGGGAACGCCCTCCGTTCTCCCCCATACCGATATGGGGGAGAACGGCAACAAGTCGTCAGGCTTGGATCCGGCGGCCCGCGTCACCAACGGCCGATGCGCGGCTACGCCGCGGCGGCGGCCTCGGTCAGTTCTTCGGAGGTTGGTTGCAGTTGCGGAGAGGCCAGTGTCAGAAGGACGTTGACGACGGCAAACACCGCAGCTGCAAGCAAGCCTCGTTCGTACCCTGATACGAGGGCTTGCTGCTGCGTGGCACCGTGCGTGAGTTCCTGCGTGGTGTGGGTGATGGAGAGCGTGGTGACGATCGCCAGGCCGAGCGCGCCGCCCACCTGGTACATCGCGTTGACCACACCGGACGCCGCACCGGCCTCGGCCGGCCGGACTTCGGAGACTGCGGTGATCTGACCAGGTACGCCGACACCGAGGATGCCGAAGCCGAAAATCACCAACCCAGGCAGGAGTTCTGAGGCATAGCTGCCAGTCGCATCCGCTTGTGAGAGCAACAGCAACCCGGTCACGCTCAACACAGCGCCAGTAAGTTGCACGGTGCGAGTGCCGACGCGCTGCACCAACTGCGACGCCAGTACAGCGCCGAAGATCGCCGCACCGCCCATGGGCAGGAAGTGCACGCCAGCCTCGAGCGCACTGTCCCCACGCACCTGCTGCAAGTAGATAGCAGTCAGGAAGAACATGGACAGGAACGCAGCCCCGTTCAGTGCAAGTGATCCGCCCGACACACTCAGCGCGCGCGACCGGAACAACCGCAGTGGCACGAGCGGAGCAGCAGACCGGCGCTCCACCAGTACGAACGCCAGCAGCAACACCACTCCAGCAGTCAGTACGCCGACCACCTCGAAGGAACCCCACCCGGAGGGCTCCGACCGCACCACGCCGTACACGATTGCCAGCAGGCCCGTCGTCGCAAGCACAGCACCCAAGGTGTCGAAGGTACGGCGACCAACCGCGTGCCGCACGTCGCGCACAAACACCGGGATCACCGCGACCAGCGCAATCACGATCGGCACGTTGACGAAGAAGATCCACTGCCAGCTGAGTGAGTCGACCAGTACGCCGCCGGCCACAACGCCGAGCGTGCCGCCCAGACCCGCAAGGCCACCCCAGACGCCCATTGCGATGTTGCGCTCGCGCCCGTGCGCGAACGTCACGGTGAGAATCGCCAGCGCAGCCGGCGACAGCAGCGCCCCACCGAGACCCTGTACGGCGCGGGCGCCGATCAGGAACTCGGGTGAGTTCGACAACCCCGCGACCAGCGAGGTGGCGCCGAACAGGAGCAGCCCGGCCACGAACACCCGGCGCGGTCCGAGCAGGTCGGACATCCGGCCGCCGAGCAGCAGGAAGCCGCCGAAGAGCAGCGTGTAGGCGTTGATCACCCATTGCAGGGAGTCGGCGGAGAAGTTCAGGTCCGCCTGGATGTGCGGCAGCGCGACGTTCACGATCGTCACGTCCAGCACCACGATGAACTGCGCGAGGGCCAGCACCGCCAGGGTGGCCCAGGGACTGCGTCGCATGACTACCTCACTCGAAACTCAGTCTACGTTGTATGTATACGCTGTATGCGTACGTAGTACACGCTAGGTCTACGGTGTAAACTTGTCAACGTGATCAGCAAAGAACCCGCCCGCAGGCTGGATCCGGACAAGGTCGTCGACAGCGCGCTCGCGATCGCGGACGACGAGGGTCCGGCCGCCGTCACCCTCCGCCGGCTGGCCGGTCAGCACGAGGTCACGCCGATGGCGCTGTACCGGCACTTCAAGGACAAGGACGACCTGCTCGCCGCGCTCGGCGACCGGCTGCTGGCCGACGTCGTACTGCCGGAGCCGTCCGACGAGCCTTGGGACAAGCAGCTGCACGCCGTGCTGACGGCGTTCGTCGCCGCACTCAGGGGGCACCCGCGGCTGGCGGATCTGACCCTGACCCGCATCCTGGTGGCCGCGCCCGGCCTGGCGATGGCCGAGCGGACGATGGAGTTGCTCACCGCGGGCGGATTCTCGGTCGACGACGCGGCCGAGGTCGGGCGGCAGTCGATCTGCTCACTGATCACCCTCGTCACCAACGACCCGATCGCGCGGGAGGCGAGCGACCCGATCACCCGCGAGGATTCGTTGCGGCGCAAGCGTGCGTCACTGGCCGCGCTCCCGCCCCGCAACTACCCGCTCGTCACGTCCGCCGCGGACACGCTGGTGTGCCCGACCTCGACGGACCGGTACTACGAGCTCGGCATCGACCTGGTCGTCGCGGGCATTCGCGGCGTACTGAAAGAGGAGAAGTAGCTTGGCACTCAGCGTCCTGACCTACCTGGAGCAGCACAGCCCGGACGAGATCGTGCCGGCGAAGGAGCAGCCGATCGAGATCAGGCCGGTCGAGGGGGTCTCGCCGGAGTTCGCCCGCTACCTCTACACGGCGGTCGGTGGTCACTGGCACTGGATCGGCAAGCTCGGCTGGAACTGGGACCAGTGGACCGACTGGCTGAGCCGGCCCGGATTCGAGACGTACGTGCCGTGGGTCGACGGCGTACCGGCCGGGTACGTCGCCCTCCGCGGCGTCGGCAGTGAGGTCGAGATCGAGAACTTCGGGCTGCTGAGGAGCTTCATCGGCCGAGGCATCGGCGGCCACCTGCTGACCGTCGGCCTGCAGCGGGCGTGGACGCTGCACGAGCGCCACGAAGGCGTCGAGCCGATCACCCGGGTGTGGGTGAACACGAACACCCTCGACGGACCGGCCGCGCTGGTGAACTACCAGGCCCGCGGCCTCAAGCCCTACCAGACGGTCGAGGAGGAGCGCCCCGACGCGGACGGCCCGCCGCCCGGCCCCTGGCCCGGCTGGTCCGGCCCACCCGGCGTGGTGCGCGAGGTCCCGGCAGGCTGACGGGACGACAAAGGGGTCTCGCCACCAGGTGGCGAGACCCCTTTGAGCTCAGAGACCGGACTCGAACACCACGCCCCGGACCTCGACGCCGAGGCCCTCGATCGCGGCGTCCGGGATCATCGCGGCCAGCTCGTACGCGCGTTCGGCCGAGGCCACGTCGACCATGTAGTAACCGCCGAGGAACTCCTTCGCCTCGACGAACGGCCCATCCGTCACCGCCGGGACGCCGTCGCGGACCTTGACCACGGCGGACTTGGCCGGCTCGGTGAGCGCGACCGTGCTGTGGAACTCGCCCGAGTCCTTGATGGTCGCCATGAACTTCTCGTGCCCGGCGCCGATCGCGGCCTGCTCCTCATCGGTCAGCGCGGCCAGCACCTCGGCGTTGATGTTCAGCACCAGCAGATACTTCACGGTGTCTCCTTCATCCGCGGCCCCCGGGTGGGGAGCCTCTCGCCCATCAGTACGGAGCCGGTTGCGCCATCTTGACATCGGTTGCGCGACCAGAGCAGATAGCGTCGGCCGCATGGCCGAGTTGAGTCTCACAGACGTCCGGTCCGCCGCCGACCGGATCGCCGGGGTCGCCCACCGTACGCCGGTCCTGACCTCGCGGACCCTGGACGAACGGGTCGGCGCGCGGGTGTTCCTGAAGGCGGAGAACCTGCAGCGCATCGGCGCCTTCAAGTTCCGCGGCGCGTACAACGCGGTCAGCCGCCTCACGCCCGAGCAGCTCCGGTACGGCGTCGCGGCGTACTCGTCCGGAAATCACGCCCAGGCCGTGGCACTGGCGGCGCGGATCGCCGGGACGAAGGCGGTCATCCTGATGCCGGCGGACGCACCGACGACGAAGGTCGCGGCCACCCGTGGGTACGGCGCCGAGGTCGTCACGTACGACCGGTATGCGCAGGACCGGGCCGGGTTGGCGAAGGAACTGGCGTCCGAGCGGGGGCTCACACTCATTCCGCCGTACGACCACTACGACGTGATGGCGGGTCAGGGGACGGTTGCGCTGGAGCTCATCGAGGAGACCGGGCCGCTGGACGCGCTGCTCGTGCCGGTTGGGGGTGGCGGGTTGATGGCCGGCTGCGCGACAGCCGCGACCGCGCTGGCGCCCGGGATCCGGATGATCGGGGTCGAGCCGGCGGCCGGGGACGACCACGCCCGATCGCTGGCGGCGGGCGAGCGGGTGGAGATCGACGTACCGCGGACGATCGCGGACGGGCAGGCGATCTCGACGCCGGGTGAGCTGACGTTCGCGGTGAACCGGCGACTGGTGGACAGCGTCGCGCTCGTCTCCGACAACGAGATCGTGGCCGCGATGGCGTTCGCGTTCGAGCGGCTGAAGATCGTGCTCGAGCCGAGCGGCGCGAGTGCGCTGGCGGCGTTGCTGGCCGGGCGGATCCAGCCGCTGCCGGAGCGCGTCGGAGTGGTGCTGTCCGGCGGGAACGTCGGCCTGGACCGGTTCGTGGAGCTGCTCGGGAAGTAGCTGAATTCGCAAGCAGCCGAGGGTGCCTGAGTACTCACTGTGCCCGTTGTCACAGAAAGCGACTGTCGACTGTGACCGAGGTCACATGAGAGCGCTCATTTGCCTCCTGAGTCCCGCTCAGACACGCTCAGGACACCTGATGTTCACCCCCGATCCCTGATCCGTCAGAGAGCCTCTCAGGGCCTTTCTGGAGCCTCCCTGTGGATCGGAGGGTTTGCGTCGTGATCATTCTGTTATACAGTCGTCGGCGGTTCGGTAAACAACACGAACCGCAACTGTGTCAGCGCCGAGCCCTGCCAGGCGCAGTTGCTCCCCTCGAACAACCAAAGGCAGGGGTGGGGGACCCAGGAGGTTGGGTCTCGACCGTGAGTGGTCGGAACCCTGGGGTGAAGTCCGCGGGAGCGGACCGGGCGATGAATCCCAGCCCGAACCCGACAGCTAACTCCGCAGGCGTCGGGAGACAACCATGCCCGTCACTGCCCGACGGACGTCGCTTTCGCGCGCCGTCAGTCAGACCAGCGAGCTGAGTACCCGGTCCACCGGCCGGACCCTCGCGAAGCACCGCAAGCCGACCAAGCCCGCCACCCCGCGGGCCGCAGCCGCCGTCCTCACGGTGGGCCTCACGGTCGGCGGTGGAGCCGCTATCACTCTGGCCGCCCCTCCGGCTACCGCTTCCGCGGCCACCACCTCCGCCACTGCCACCGCCACGCCGCGTGGGTACTGGAGCATCCCCAGTCGGCCGCTGCTCCGGTTCCGCGACAAGGGCCCGACCGTGAAGTACGTGCAGCGCGCTCTGCACCTGGGTCCGGACGGCTACTACGGCGCCAGCACCATCCGGGTCCTGAAGAAGTACCAGGCATCCTGGGGCCTCAAGGCCACTGGTACGACGACCCGGGCGACCTGGAGCCGGCTGACCTGGACCGCCAAGCGCGGGCTGCTCTACGGTCCCTACGGCAAGAGCAGCGGCAGCACCACCTTCCGCGCCAAGGTGTTGCGCGAGGCGGCGAAGCTGAAGGGCACGCCGTACCGCTACGGCGGCACGACACCGCGCGGCTTCGACTGCTCCGGCTACACCGGCTACGTGTACAAGAAGGCCGGCAAGAGGCTGCCCCGTACGTCGCGTGCGCAGTACAGCGCGACCAAGCACATCAGCCGGTCCACGGCCAAGCCGGGTGACCTGGTGTTCTTCAAGAGCGGTGGCGGCGGCGTGTACCACGTCGGCATCTATGCCGGCGGCAACATGCTGTGGCACTCCTCGAAGCCGGGTGTCCCGGTCCGGAAGGCCAAGATCTGGACCAAGAGCGTGGCCTTCGGCCGCGTCTGAGCAAGAGTCTCAGCCAATCCCGTCAGCGTTTCTCTCCCCCCAGGATCGCTGACCTGAAACCGGTCGCGGGCCGTCGCCCCCACCCCTCCGGCGGCCCCGACCGGTTTCCCTTTTAGGGCGCTAGACGTCCAGCAGGCCCGCGTCGTGCGCGAGGATCGCGACCTGGACGCGGTTGGTGGCGTCCAGTTTCACCAGCACACGGGAGACGTGTGCCTTCACCGTCGCCTCGCTCATGTACAGCGTCTTGCCGATGTCGGCGTTCGACAGCCCGCGCCCGACCGCGGCGAGCACCTCGCGCTCCCGGTCGGTGAGTACGCCGATCCGCTCCCGCGCCTGTCGTTGCCGGTCCGAGCGCGAGTCCGCCGCGAAGTGCCCGATCAGCCGCCGCGTCACCGCCGGCGACAACATCGCGTCCCCGGCCGCGACCACCTTCACCGCCTGCACCAGTTCCCGCGGCGGGGTGTCCTTCAGCAGGAACCCGCTCGCCCCGGCCTGCAGCGCACGGAACACGTAGTCGTCCAGGTCGAACGTCGTCAGTACGACGACCTTCGGCGGATCCGGCAGCGCCTGCACCTCCCGGGTCGCCGCCAGCCCGTCCAGTCGTGGCATCCGGATGTCCATCAAGACGACGTCCGGCCGGTGCTTCACCACCATCGCCGCCGCGTCGGCGCCGTCGTCGGCCTCGGCGACCACCTCGAGGGCCTCGTCCGACTCGAGGATCATCTTCAGCCCCGCCCGAACCAGCGCCTCGTCGTCCACGATCAGCAGCCGCGTCATTGTTCCCCTTCGTCCACACCCGACTCGACGTAGTCCCGGCCGTCCGGCCAGGGCAGCCACGCCTCCACCTGCCAACCGCCGTCCCGCGTCGGCCCGGTCGACATCCGCCCACCGACCAGTTGCACTCGCTCACGGAGGCCGACGAGCCCCGCCCCGGAGCCTGGGAGCAGTGAACCAGCAGCCACCGGCCGCACGTTCTTCACCCGCACCGTCACGCCGTCTCCCCTGCTGCCGTGGACGACCACTTCGGTCGAGGCTCCGCGGGCGTGCTTGTGCACATTGGTCAGCGACTCCTGCACCACGCGGTAGACCGTCCGCCCCACCGAGGTCGGTACGTCGTCCGGCAGCAGGAACTCGCCCGTCACACTCACCCCGGCACTCCGGGACGCCTCGACCAGCCGCTCCAGGTCCGACGCCTGCGGCACCGGAGCCAGGTCGGCCCCGTCGACGCTCAGGTCGGACCGCAGTACGCCGAGAACCTCGCGCAGGTCCTCCATCGCCTGCCGCGCGGTCTCGCGGATCAGGCGGGCCGAGTCCTCCACCTTCTCCGGGCCGACCGCTGGGTTCACCTCGAGCCCGCCGGCGTGCAGCGCGATCAGCGACACCTTGTGCGCGAGTACGTCGTGCATCTCCTGGGCGATCCGGGCGCGTTCACCCAGCCGGGCCTGCTCGCCGCGCAGCTCGCGCTCGGCTTCGGCCCGCTCGGCGCGGTCCCGCAGCGAGACCATCAGGTCCCGGCGCGCACCGACGTACGCGCCGATCGCGATCCAGGTCCCGACCAGGAACGGCCCCGTGAACACCGCCACCCACAGCTGGTCTCCCGTAGCTACGGTGTTCACGACGTAGGCGGCGTACGCGGCCAGGCTCAGCAGCGCGAGGACGACGTCGCGGCGGCGGATCGCCAGCGTCAGCAGCGCAAGCCCCATCGGGACGAAGATGGACGTGGTGAGCATTGCCAGGATCGTGATCGCGGTGACGGTCGCCGGGAAGCGCCGCCGCCAGAACAGGACGCCGGAGGCGATCACGCCGGCGCCGAGGACGTACCAGTCCTTTACTCCCCAGCCGCTTCCGCCGGACGCGGCCTGGGCGACCACGGTGAGCAGGCTGAAGCCGACGTACAGGATGTCGCGCAGGCGCGCGGCATGCCTGACCCACCAGGCGTACCACCGGCGCAACCGTCGCATTCTGTCAGCGTAGTTGTGCCCTAGGGGTGTTCTCGTCCCCCGATCGGGTGGGTTCGGGGGTCGGCCCCGACGACTTTCGTAGGGGGTGATCGCAGCCGCTCGTCCGATGTGCGACCGGGGTCCCGGACGGTTGACTCGTTGCCATGATCACCGTCGAGAACCTGACCAAGCGGTACGGCAGCACCACGGCCGTCCACGACGTCTCCTTCACCGTCCAGCCGGGCAGTATCACCGGCTTCCTCGGCCCGAACGGCGCCGGCAAGTCCACCACGCTCCGGATGCTCACCGGGCTCACCCCGCCGACCTCCGGCACCGCGACCATCACCGGCAAGCGGTACGTCGACCTGCCCAACCCTGGCCGGGTCGTCGGGGTCATGCTCGATGCCGCCGCGCAGCACCCGGGCAGGACCGGACGGGAGACGCTCCTGCTCAACGCCAGCCTGCTCGGTGTCCCGAAGGCCCGGGTGGACGAGATGCTCGCGGCCGTCGGCCTCAGCCACGCCGCCAAGCGCCGGGTCGGGCAGTACTCGCTGGGGATGCGGCAGCGGCTGGGTATCGCCAGCGCGCTGCTCGGCGACCCCGCCGTACTGATCCTGGACGAGCCGGCCAAACGGCATGGACCCGGAGGGCATCCGGTGGATGCGCGGGCTGCTGCAGGACTTCGCGTCCCGCGGCGGCACGGTGATCCTGTCCAGCCACCTGCTGGGCGAGGTCCAGGCGACCGTCGACCGGCTGGTCGTGATCGGCGGCGGCCGGATCGTCGCCGACGGCTCGCTGGAGGAACTGCTGGCCGGGAGCGGCACGCTGGTCCGCGGTCTCGACCCGATCGGCCTGAACCAGGCCCTGACCGCTGCCGGGCTGCACCTCGAGCCGCTGACCGACGGCGCGCTCCGCGTCGACGCCACCGCCGAGCAGGTCGGCCGGGCGGCTGCGGCCGCGGGCCAGATCCTGCTCGAACTGCGCCAGAGCGACGGCGCCGGCCTGGAGGACCTGTTCTTCCAGCTGACCACGCCCGTCGCCGAAGCCGCCTGACCACTACACCTGAACGAGCAACGCGAGTTCAGCATCAAGCACAGATCTTGGAGCTCATAGCCATGACCACTCTGACCGAAGCCGCTCCGCCGGCCCCGGCCAAGCACCGGGCCGAGGTGGCGACCGCGCTGCCGCCCGCGCGCGGCCAGTCCTTCCTCAAGCTCGTCAGCATCGAACTGCGCAAGTCCCTGAACACCCGCAGCGGCCGGGTCCTGATCGCCGCCGTCCTGCTGCTCGCCGTCGTCGCGATCGGCTGGCAGCTCACCCACCTGCCGCAGGGACCCGCCGGGTTCGACGGCTTCCTCGGCGCCGCGTCCACCAGCGTGATGCTGATCCTGCCGGTCATAGGCGTGATGGCGATGACGAGCGAGTGGACCCAGCGGACCGCGCTGACCACGTTCACGCTGTCGCCGCGCCGGGTCCGGGTCCAGTTGGCCAAGTTCGTCTCCGCGATCGTGCTGAGCGTCGTCGTGATGACCGGCGTCGTCGGTCTTGCCCTCGCCGGTACGGCGCTGGCGGGAGCGGTCACCGACCACGCGACGTCGTACGCCGATCTGGGCGGGCAGCTGGCCGGGGCCTACCTGACCGTCGCGCTCAACGTGGTGATGGGAGCCGCCTTCGGCGCGGTGATCGCGCAGACCGCGGTCGCCATCCTGGTGTTCTTCATCGCACCGACCGCCTGGTCGCTGGCCGGCCCGGCGCTGTTCAAGGACAACGCGAACTGGCTGGACGTGTTCGGCGCCTTCGGCCGGATCATCGAGCGCGACCTGCACGGGATGCTGCCCGAGACGCTCACCGCGATCGGGATCTGGATCGTGGTGCCGACCATCGTGGGACTGTGGGCAAGCTCACGTCGTGAGGTCAAGTAACAGGGGATCGACGCGGCGGGGTGGGCCGGTTCGAGGGGACCGGCCCACCCCGCCGACCGCGTGATCGGACCTCTCGGGGTCCAGCCAGGGGGCCGGTGCGTGTGTCGATCCCGTGCTCCGGGTATCCTAGGAACACGATTACTGACGACTGATCCGTGGGCGCCACGCTGCGTACCCGGTTGACTTGTGCGAGGGGGTCGACGCTATGGGGCGCGGCCGTGCAAAGGCCAAGCAGACGAAGGTCGCACGCGACCTGAAGTACCGCACCTGGGACACCGACTTGGACCAGCTCAAGCGAGAGCTGTCCGGTGACCAGGCGAGCGACCGTACTGCCAACGGCGAGAACGACGGCGACGACTACGACGCCGACGACTACCACCCCCGTCGGTAAGCAACAGCTCGACTGACCTGCTCAGTGCCCTTGCGGGTGACTGAGCAGTTAGTCGCGCGTCCGACGAGCTCCACCACACCAGCAGTAGCCGTAGCGGTCCCGCCTGCCCGAAAGCCGGCGGGACCTCCTCGGTGCCCGGGTCAGCCGCGCAGCGGCCGGCCTACTTGGCGTACACGCCTTCCAGCGTGACGGTTCCGCCGGGAGTCGGGCCGACCTCGCCGCACACCCACGCCGGGATGTCCCGTGCCGTGAGCGCCGCGATCGCCTGGTCCGCCACCGACGGATCCAGTACGGCGACCATCCCTGCGCCCATGTTGAGCGTCTTCTCCAGCTCGGGCAGCGTCACGTCGCCCAGCAGCCCGACCAGCCCGAAGATCGGCGCCGGCGTCCACGTCGACCGGTCGATCCGGACCGACAGGTCGTCCGGGATGACACGCGCCAGGTTGGCCGCGAACCCGCCGCCGGTGATGTGCGACATCGCGTGCAACGGCTTCGCGTCGCCCTCGAACTCGCCGTTCAGCTCCTGGATCAGCTCCAGGCAGTGCTTGGCGTAGACCCGGGTCGGGGTCAGCAGCACCTCACCCAGCGTGGTCCCCAACTCCGGCACCTCGCGGTCCAGCGTCCACCGCGCCCGCTGGAAGAACACGTGCCGGACCAGGGAGTACCCGTTCGAGTGCAGGCCCGAGGACCCCATCGCCACGACCACGTCACCCGCGCGCACCCGCTCCGCGCCGAGCACCTCGTCGGCCTCGACGACACCGGTGGATGCGCCGGCGACGTCGTACTCGTCCGGCTTCAGCAGGCCCGGGTGCTCCGCGGTCTCACCGCCGACGAGCGCCGTACCGGCCTCGACACAGGCCTCGGCGATGCCCTTCACGATCTGCGCGATCGTCTCCGGGACCACCTTGCCGGTGCAGATGTAGTCGGTCATGAACAGCGGCTCGGCGCCGCACACGACCAGGTCGTCGACGACCATCCCGACCAGGTCGAACCCGATCGTGTCGTGCTTGTCCAACTGCTGCGCGATCGCGACCTTGGTCCCGATCCCGTCGGTCGAGGTGGCCAGCAGCGGCCGCCGGTACGACGTCAGCGCGGTGGCGTCGAACAGCCCGGCGAACCCGCCGAGCCCGCCGACCACCTCGGGGCGGGTCGCCTTCGCCACCCATTCCTTCATCAGCTCGACGGCCCGGTCTCCGGCCTCGATGTCGACTCCGGCGGCGGCGTAGCTCGCCCCTTCACTCACAGTTCTTCTCCTCGGTACGACGTACGCCGTTTACGGACGGCCCATCACGGACGGCTGAGTGCGTCGGCGGCGCCGGCGCCACCGGACACGGTGGCCAGGCCGTCGATGTCGGTGGCCACCGGCAGCTCCAGCAGGTGCTTGCCGAGGTGCTCCGGGTCCGGCAGCTCGACCGGGTAGACCCCGTCGAAGCAGGCGCGGCAGAGCCGCTCCTTCGGCACCGTGGTGGACTCGACCAGGGCGTCCAGGCTGATGTAGCCGAGCGAGTCGGCGCCGAGTGAGCGGCAGATCTCCTCGGTGTTCAGGCCGTTCGCGATCAGCTCGGCGCGGCTGGCGAAGTCGATGCCGTAGAAGCACGGCCACTTCACCGGCGGCGCCGTGATCCGGACGTGGATCTCCTTGGCGCCGGCCTCGCGCAGCATCCGGATCACCGCCCGCTGGGTGTTGCCGCGGACGATGGTGTCGTCGACCACGACCAGCCGCTTGCCCTCGATCACCTCGCGCAGCGGGTTCAGCTTGAGCCGGATCCCGAGCTGCCGGATGGTCTGACTGGGCTGGATGAAGGTGCGGCCGACGTACGCGTTCTTGACCAGGCCGGAGCCGTACGGGATGCCGGACTCCTCGGCATAGCCGATCGCGCCTGGGACGCCGGACTCCGGGGTGGCGATCACCAGGTCGGCCTCGGCCGGGTGCTCGCGGGCCAGCCGGCGGCCGATCTCGACCCGGGTGGAGTGGATCCGCTGCCCGGAGATCTGGGTGTCCGGGCGGGCCAGGTAGACGAACTCGAACAGGCAGCCCTTGGGGTCGGCCTCGGCGAACCGGGTCGAGCGCAGGCCCTCGGCGTCGATCGCGACGATCTCGCCGGGCTCGATCTCCCGGATGAAGGAGGCGCCGACGATGTCCAGGGCGGCGGTCTCGCTGGCGACCACCCAGCCGCGCTCCAGCCGGCCCAGCACCAGCGGGCGGATGCCCTGCGGGTCGCGGGCGCCGTACAGGGTGTTCTCGTCCATGAAGACCAGGCTGTAGGCGCCTTTCACCTTCGGCAGGATCTTCGCCGCCGCCTGCTCGATGGTGAGGTCCGGGTACCCGGCCAGCATCGAGGTCAGGATGTCGGTGTCCGAAGAGGCACTGTGCTTGGCGTTCGCCTTCGCGTGCTCGACCTCGGCGTCCAGCCCGAGATCCAGGTCACCGCCGCCGTTCAGGCTGGCGGCCAGCTCACCGGTGTTGGTGAGGTTGCCGTTGTGCCCGAGGGCGATCGACCCGGTCGCGGTGGACCGGAACGTCGGCTGTGCGTTCGCCCACACGCTCGACCCGGTGGTCGAGTACCGGCAATGGCCGATCGCGATGTGCCCCCGCAGTGACGCCAGGGTCGCCTCGTCGAACGCCTGGCTGACCAGCCCCATGTCCTTGTAGACGAGGATCTGGTTGCCGTTGCTGACTGCTATGCCAGCCGACTCCTGCCCGCGGTGCTGCAGAGCGTAGAGCCCGAAATAAGTGAGTTTGGCGACCTCTTCCCCCGGCGCCCAGACCCCGAAGACGCCACACGCGTCCTGCGGGCCAAGGTCCTGCGGGTCCAGGTCATGAGTGAGCCGACCATCGCCACGAGCCACGCCAGCAGTCTACGGGACGCCGGCCGGCGCTCCGGCCACCGCCGACGACGATGGACTTACCAGCAGGTCATGTGGACCGTGCAGCCCGGTTGTGCACCCCGAGCGACGACGGCGGTGGGCTGTGCGGCGATGGCCGCGAGAAGAAGCGCCGGGGCGACTACTATCAGCAACTTCTTGATCACATCTTGTCCCTTCGAAATAATTCCGGAACCAACTGCCCAGTCTCACTGTCGAAGCACTGTGTATATGGTCGGTTCCACCAAGTCCTGAGGAGAAGAAACGTGTTCGAGCCGCTGGGGGTGGACGAAGCCACTTTCGCGGTCTATCACGCCCTCCTCAGCCACCCGGACAGTACGCCGGAGCAGATTGCCGCGCTGGTAAAACGCCCGCTGCCGGAAGTTCACCAGCGGATGGACACTCTGCGCGATCTCGGCCTGCTGGTGCCGACCTGGACGGACCCGGACAGTGAGCACGCCGTACACCCGCGGGTGGGGCTGACCGGCCTCGCCGAGCGGCGGCGGACCGAGCTGAACATGGCGCTCGGTGAGCTCCGGGAGGCCGAGGCCTCGGCCGAGATCGTCGCCGAGCAGTACAACGAGCTCCTGACCGCCCGGAGCAGCGGCGACGTCGAGGTGCTCAAGGGCCGGGCGAACGCGTCGCGCCGGATCGAGGAGCTCGGCCTGAAGGCCCGGGACACGTTCTGGGGCCTGGTGCCGGCACATATCGACGACACCATCCAGCCGATGGACCGGTCGCCTGACCTGCCGCTGCTCGAGCGCGGGCTGAAGATGCGGACCGTCTACCTGCAGAGCATGACCGCGTCGAAGCAGGCGCTGGACTACGCATCGGCGATGCACCGGCTCGGCGGTGAGGTCAGGGCGACGCCGACGCTGCCGATGCGGCTGCTGATCTTCGACCAGGAGATCGCGATCATGCCGATGGACCCGGAGAATCCGACCGCCGGGGCGGTCATCCACCGCTCCCCGGCCGTCGTCTCGGTGGCCCTCGCGCTGTTCGACTCCTACTGGTCCCGGGCGACCGAGTTGTTCGCACCGGAAGACCGCGACGACAATACCCCGCTGACGCCGCACGAAGCGGAAGTTCTGCGTTTGCTCGCCGGTGGCGCGAAAGACGAACAGGTGGCGCGTTTGCTGGGTATTTCGCTGCGTACCGCCCGGCGAATTACCGCGAATCTTTCCGAGCGGCTCGACGCGGCCAGCCGATTCGAATTGGGCGTGGCCGCCGCCAAACGCGGCTGGGTCTGAGCAGCCGGTATTCCCGATCGAATCCACCGGGTACGGCGCCCGCGCCGGGACGCCTGCCTCCGCACGGGTTCCCGTCCGGCGCATCCGGTCTGGACCGCTGGCCGGCGGTCCCGGCAGGAAGATGCCAAACGCTTGATTCTCCCGGATTGGCGTGGTCTAGTCCGCGACTTTCGGCGTTGACAACGTAATCCGGATCAGACCGACTTGAGCGCGGCCAGGAGTTTGGTGAGCGAGTCGCGGGCGTCGCCGAACAGCAGCGTGGTTCGCGGGTCGTAGAGGAGTTCGTTCTCGATACCGGCGAAACCGGGGCGCATCGAACGCTTGAGGAAGATGACCCGCTGGGCCTCGTCGGCGTTCAGGATCGGCATCCCGTAGATCGGGGCGCTCGGGGTGGTGCGAGCGGCCGGGTTGACCACGTCGTTGGCGCCGACCACCAGGACGACGTCGGTGGACTTGAAGTCGCCGTTGATCTCGTCCATCTCACGGAGCTGGTCGTACGGCACCTGCGCCTCGGCGAGCAGCACGTTCATGTGGCCGGGCATCCGGCCCGCGACCGGGTGGATCGCGTAGTCGACCTTCACGCCGCGGCTCTGCAACTCGTCGACCAGGTCGCGCAGGGTGTGCTGGGCCTGGGCGACCGCGAGACCGTACCCGGGCACGATGATGACCTTGTTCGCGTACCCGAGCAGGATCGCGATGTCCTCCGCGCCGCCGGAGATGACCGGCCGCTCGGACGCCGTACCGGCGCCGAGGGTCGAGCCGCCGCGGATCGCGCCGAACAGGATGTTGTAGAGCGAGCGGCCCATCGCGTCGGCCATCAGCTTGGTCAGCAACGTACCGGCCGCGCCGACCAGCGTGCCGGCCACCAGCAGCAGCGTGTTGCCGAGCACGTACCCACCGGCCGCGACGGTCAGGCCGGTGAACGCGTTCAGCAGCGAGATCACGATCGGCACGTCGGCGCCGCCCACCGGCAGCACCAGCATCACACCGACCGCGAGACCGACCAGGCAGAGCAGCACGCCGACCCACACCCGCGGGTCGGAGACCAGCCAGCCGGCCAGCGCGATACCGCCGATGATCGCGGCGATGAAGAGCACCGGCAGGCCGGGGAACGTCACCGGCCGGGTCGTCATCAGCTCCTGCAGCTTGGCGAAGGTGACGATCGAGCCGGAGAAGCTGATCGCGCCGACCAGGATGGTGAACGCGGTCGCGATCGCGGCGACGGTCTCGCCGGCGTGCACCTCGCCGAGCTCCATCAGCGCGACCAGGGCGGCCGCGCCGCCGCCGACGCCGTTGAACAGGGCAACGAGCTGCGGCATGTGGGTCATCTGCACCCGGCGGGACCCGACCACACCGCCGACGGTGCCGACGGCCAGCGCGATCAGGATCGGCGCCAGGTGGTCCGGCTTGTAGGCGACGAACGTGATCACCACCGCGAGCACCGCGCCGGCCGCGCCGAGCGCGTTACCGGCCCGGGCGGACTTCGGCGACGACAGCGCCTTCAGCGCGACGATGAAACAGACCGCGGCGACCAGATAGCCGATCTGGGCCCAGGTGGGGATCACTTGTGCAGCTCCTTCTTGCGCGCCCCCGGACCTTTGAACATCTGCAGCATCCGGTCGGTGACCACGAACCCGCCGACCATGTTGACGGTCGCCAGGACGACGGCCAGCAGCCCGACGGCCACCACGATCGCGGACTCGGCCTGGCCGGTGACGATGATGGCGCCGACCAGGATGACGCCGTGGATCGCGTTCGCGCCGGACATCAGCGGGGTGTGCAGGGTCGAGGAGACCTTGCTGATCACCTCGACGCCGACGAACGCCGCCAGCACGAAGATCGTCAGCAGCGCGATGGACTCGGTCACGGGGCCTGTCCTTCCAGGAGCTCTCGGGTCGGCTCGTGCAGCACGCTGCCGTCGTGGGTGACGCAGCAGCCGCGGACGATCTCGTCGTCGAAGTCCGGATCGAACGCCGCGTTGCGGGTCATCAGCCGGATCAGGTTGGCGATGTTCTGACCGTAGAGCCGGCTGGCCGGTCCGGCCAGCTGGCTGGGCACATTCGCGCCACCCCAGACCAGCGCGTCGCCGATGGTCAGCTCGGTCCCGGCGACCGAGCCCTCGACGTTGCCGCCCTGCTCGGAGGCCAGGTCGACGACGACCGAGCCGGGCTTCATCTGCTCGACCATCGACCGCGACACCAGCATCGGGGCGGTCCGCCCGGGGACGGCGGCTGTCGTGATCAGGGCGTCCGCCGCGGCGACGTACGGGGTGAGCAGCTCGCGCTGCAGCTGGGCGCGTTCCGGGGTCATCTCCCGGGCGTAGCCGCCTGGGCCGTCCAGCGTCCCCAGCTCCAGCTCGATCGGTACGGCGCCCATCGACGCGATCTCCTCGGCGGCCGCCGTACGGACGTCGTACGCCTTCACCACGGCGCCGAGGCGCTTGCAGGTCGCGATCGCCTGCAGGCCGGCCACACCGGCGCCGAGGATGAGGACCTGGGCCGGCGGGACCGTGCCGGCCGCGGTCATGTTCAGCGGGAAGAAGCGAGGCAGCCGTTCGGCCGCGACGATCGCGGCGCGGTACCCGGCCACCAGGGCCTGCGAGGACAGCGCGTCCATCGACTGGGCCCGGGAGATCCGCGGGATCAGCTCCATCGCGAACACGGTCAGCTTGGCGCGGGTGGCGGTCCGGACCACATCCGGCGGATTCGTCGGCAGGAACGACATCAGCGCCGTACCGGCGTGCAGCCGCTGCAGACGCTCGCGCTCCAAGGGCTGCACCGACGCCACGATGGTGGCCGCGTGGTCGGCGCCCCACGCCACGTCGGCACCGGCGGCGCGGTACTGCTCGTCGGAGTACAGCGCCCGTTCGCCGGCGGCCGGCTCGACCGCCACCTCGTAACCGAGCTCGATGAGTTTCGCGACTTGTTCCGGCACCAGCGCAACCCGGCGCTCGGCCGGTCTGGTCTCCCGTACGACTGCGATCTTCACTCGCCGAAACCTATGCCAAACACTGGGTCGCCGGAAAGCCCGGTCAGGCTTGGTCGGCCAGGTTCTGGAGCAGGAGGGCCTCGGCGAGGCAGACCTTGCGGAACTCCGCGAGGTGCAGGCCCTCGTCGATTCCGTGGGCGCGGGTGTCCGGATCCTCCACGCCGGTGACCAGGATCGAGGCCTGCGGGAAGGTCTGCTGGAACTCGGCGATGAACGGGATCGACCCACCCATGCCCATGTCGATCGGCTCGACGCCCCACGCGGTCTTGAACGCCGAACGGGCCGCTTCGTACCCGGCGCCGCGCGCATGCACGCTGCACGGCTGACCGGTCTGGCCTTCGGTCACAGTCACCTGGGCTCCCCAGGACGCGTTGTTCTCGAGATGTTCCTTCAGCGCCGCCATCGCCTTGATCGCGTCGTCGCCCGGCGCGACCCGCAGGCCGATCTTGGCCCGCGCGACCGGCACGAGCGTGTTGCTCGCTTCCGCCACCGACGGCGCGTCGATCCCCAGTACGGCGATCGACGGCCGAGTCCACAGGCGGTCGACGAGCGAGCCCGAACCGGTCAGCCTGACGGAGTCCAGCACGCTCGACTCGGCCCGCAGCCGCTCCTCCGGGTAGTCCACATCCGCCGCCCGCGAGGCGTGCAGCCCGTCCACGGCAACGTCGCCCTTGTCGTCGTGCAGGGTGGCGAGCAGCCGGCACAACGCCGACAGCGCGTCCGGGATCGGGCCACCGAAAAGACCGGAATGTACGGCGTGCTCGAGCGTGCGCACCTCGACGTACGCCTCGACCAGGCCGCGCAGCGACACGGTCAGCGCCGGCTGGCCGATGTCCCAGTTGCCGGAGTCGGCGATCACGATCGCGTCGGCGGCCAGCTCCGCGGAGTACTCGTCCAGCAGCTGCAGCAGGGTCGGCGAGCCGATCTCCTCCTCACCCTCGACGAACACCGTCACGCCCACCGGCAGGTCGTTGCCGAAGGCCCGTACGGCGGCCAGGTGCGCGGCGATCCCGGCCTTGTCATCGGCCGCGCCCCGTCCGTAGAGCCGGTCACCGCGCTCGACCGGCTCGAACGGGTCGGAGGTCCACTGGTCGGCCGGTCCGGTCGGCTGGACGTCGTGGTGCGCGTACAGCAGGACCGTCGGCTTCCCAGCGGGCGCCGGCTTCTTCGCGATCACCGCCGGCGCACCCTCGCCGGCGCGGACGATCTTCGTCGCGAACCCTTCGGCCTCGAACAGCGAGGCGGTCGCCTCGGCGGAGCGCTGGACATCGGCCGCGCGGGCCGGTTCGTAGCTGACCGACGGGATCCGGATGAGGTCCTCGAGGTCGGCACGGACGCTGGGCAGAACGCGGTCGATCGCCGCGGACAGATCGGTCATGCGCCTACCGTACGGCGTCCGTTCGAGAAGGCGACGCCCGCTACACCCTCGCGCGTTAGGGCGTGTACTCAGCTGAAGCCAGCACCGCCGCCCGGCGCTCCGGGTTGTCGTCCCGGACCTGGACCCGGAGCACCTTGTTCCCGTCCAGCAGCCGGAACTGCTCGTCCACGGATGCTTCGCTGCAGCTGTACCGGAAGGTGACCAGGCTCTGGCCCTCGAGGTTCGGCGGGTCGGGGGTGGCGGGCTGGCAGCCGGCCGGGGGCGTGGTGGTCCTCGGCAACGTCGTTCCGTTGCTGATGCCCAGGAACACGCCCTCGGTTGCGTTGTTGTTCTGCCACTCGGAGGTGTTCTTGCTCACCAGCAGGGACGGGCCGTCGGCGTTCTCCGACTTCTGCGACCAGTCCCGCGGGACCTCCACCGACAGGTTCTGATACTCGACCTTCACGGGACGGGTCAGCACCAACTCGTAGCCGCCGTACGCGCCGGCGGCGGCCAGCACCACTGCTACCAGACCGGCGATCACTCGGCCGCGGACCGAGCGCTTGGGTTTGGTCGCGACCGTCGAGCGGTTGGCGGTGGCCAGGGCGGTTGCCTGGTCGACGTCGGCGGGCGGTGCCGTCGGGGTCGGCATCTCCGCGGCCGGCACCAGGCCGGGCGGGACCTCACCGGTGGTGTGCGCGTCGCGGAGTGCGGTGAGGAAACTGTCCAGGTCGGGCCAGCGCTTGTCGCGGTCCGGCTCGAGGGCACGCCGTACGACGACGTCGATCGCGTCCGGGATGTCCTCGCGCAGGGTCGCCATCGACGGCGGCGGGGTGTCGATCTGCATCACGGCGCTCAGGCTCGCCACGCCGTACGGCGCCTGTCCGGTGAAGGCGGCGTACGCGACCGCGCCCAGGGAGTAGAGGTCGGCCCGGTGGTCCAGGCGCTCGCCGCGGACCTGCTCGGGCGCCACGTACGCCGGGGTGCCGCCGGGCATCGTGATCCGCGAGACCTCGGCCAGCGACTTGCCGAGCCCGAGGTCGGACAGCATCGCGCGGTCGCCGGCCGGGTCGGTGCGGAACAGCACGTTCGCCGGTTTCACGTCGCGGTGCAGGACGCCACGGCTGTGCAGGTGCTTCAGGCCACGGCCGACCTGGTTGATCACCCGGACCACCTCGGCGATCTCCAGCGGGCCGGCCTTGATCCGTTCCGCGAGCGTGCCGCCGTCGGCGTAGGTGAGCACCATGAACGGGCGGCCGTCCTCGGCCTCACCGATGTCGTGGACGCCGACGACGTACAGCGAGTCGACCTTGCGCAGGAACCGGCCCTCGGCCAGGAACCGGCGCCGGACGTCCTCGTCCTCGATCCAGTTGTCGGAGAGGATCTTGACCGCGACCTCGGCGTCGAGTTGCTCGTCCCGGGCCAGCCAAACGGTCGCGAAACCTCCGGCACCCACCCGGCGGACCAGGGAGTACCGGCCGATCCGGGGTGGCTGGTCCATGGCGCAATTATGCTCGATGCCTCCTGCGACCCGATCGCCGAGCAGTGGGTACGGCGTTTCGGAGCCGGCCAAGGGCCAACAAAACCGTGTTCCGGAGCGTCCAAACGGGCATCAAGGGGAGGAGTCCGGTGATGCGGAGCAACAACAGGCGCTTGGTCATCCTGGTCGCATCAGTAGCCGTAGCCGCCGTGGCGATCGGCGCGGCCATCGCGTACCGCCAAGGTCCCGAGTCAGCCCAAGCCGACGCAGCCCCGCTGACCGGCTCCCCTTCGCCGGCCCCGAGCCCGACGCCGAAGCCGACGCCGTCGACCGCCAAGCCGACGCCGACCGTGACTCCGACCAGTGCGCCGCCGACGTCCACGGGGCCGACCAAGGTCAAAGTGGACATCAACAAGCTCTCCCAGGGCCGCGAGCCGGCGATCCCGTACCTGGTCGGCCGCGAGGTCCGCGGCGGCGCCGGCAGCGCGCTGAAGATCCCCGGCACCGGCGGCATCATCGCGATCGGCCGGCTGGAGACCGACGCGCTGGCTGCCGTCACGAACGGCGACTCGGGGAGCGAGCTGATCAAGGTGAGCGGGACCGGCGAGGTACGCCGTACCCCGGACGTGTCCTCCCTCGTCACGAAGGCCGACCAGTCCGCGGCGGCGTACGCGGCGGCCCGGCCCGGCTGGCTCGGGGCGCAGGAGAAGGGCGGCATCGTCTACGCCGAGGACCCGGGCGAGGACGGGTTCCTGAAGTCGCTCAAGCTGCCCGACGCCTGGAACCTGCAGGTGCTCGCGTACGTGGGCGACAAGGTCTACTACCGCGCGGACAGCGACGACACCGGCGCGTGGAAGCTGTACAGCTGGGTGCCCGGTGCGGCGAAGCCCGTCGAGGTCAAGACGGTCACGTCGGCGTCGGCCGTGTCCAGGGACGGCAGCGTGGCCTCCTCGGTGAACCTGATCAACGACGGCGGCAGCTGCTCCTCGATGGTCGAGGTCAGCTCCGGCAAGCAGTTCTCGCGTACCTGCGACTACTGGATCACCGGCTTCACCCCGGACGCCAGGACGGCCGTCGGCGGACCGGCGTACGGCGACGGCTACTGCAACCTGGTCCAAGCCGCGCTGGACACCCGGACCGGCAAGCTGGTCCGCGAGTGGAACGGCTGCTTCCTGCGGATCGCCGCCGAGGACGACGAGCACGTCCTGATCGTCGCGGTGGGCGACGGTCAGGGCGAGACCGAGAACGTCGACCGGGCGATCGTCCGCTGCAACCTCACGACCGCCGCCTGCGAGCGCGCGACCAAGATCGTCAACGACCAGACGCTGGAGATCGGCACCTGATCTGCCGGTAGCAGATATCCCCGCTGTCGTTGGGGTTTCGCAGCAGACTGGCGACATGACGACTGTTGCGGTGCTCGCGGACGTGCACGGGGTGTTGCCTGCTCTCGAGGCGGTGCTAGCCGAGGCGGACGTGCGGGACGCCGACGTCATCGTGCTGGCGGGAGACATCGCCAGCGGGCCGCAGCCGGTGGAGACGTTGGACTTGCTGGTGTCTCTCGGCGAGCGGGTGGTCTGGGTACGCGGGAACGCGGACCGGGAGCTGGTGGCGATGGCCCGCGGGACGTTCGAGGGCGAGGCGCCGGACGGCGTGAGTCCTTGGGCAGCCGGGGAGCTTCGAGCCGACCAGGTTGAGCTGCTGGCGGGACTGCCTACCACCGTGACGATCGGCGACGCGCTGTTCTGCCATGCGACGCCGCGGGACGACGAAGAGATGGTGTTGGTGGACAGCCCGATCGCACGCTGGGCGCAGGTCTTCAGCGGGCTGCCTGACGAGGTCCGCACGGTGGTGTGCGGGCACACGCACATGCCGTTCGCGCGGCAGGTCGACCGGCGCCTGGTGGTCAACGCCGGCAGCGTCGGCATGCCGTACGGCGCTCCCGGCCCGAGCTGGGCCCTGCTCACTCCGGACGGCGTACAACTGCGAAGGGCACCGATGGACAGGAGGAAGGCCGCCGACCGGATCGTCGCCGAGTCGTCGTACCCCGATCGAGAGGCCTGGGTAGCCGAGTACCTCCTGTCGAACTACTCCGACACAGAGGCCCTCGACGCCTTCAGACCCCGCGCGGAGGGCTGAGCGGTTACCGTCGTCTCGTGTTCGCGCGACGGCGGAAGCATTTTGGGACTCCGGCTGACAAGGCGACGTATGCGACTCTGCATACCGCCTCGCTGGCCACTCCCCACCTGCGCGAGGGCCTGACCCCCGCCGCGGCGGGCAAGGCGAGCCGTCATCTCCGGGACCTCCTGGGTACGGCGGCCATCGCCATCTGCGACTCGTCCGGCGTACTGGCGTGGGACGGGGTCGGCGGACCCTACGAGAGCAACCACCGCGGTGATGCCAAGGCGCTCGCCGCGCCTACGCTCCGTACCGGGCGTACGGCGGTGCTCGGCGCCCACGACGTGGCCTGTGGCGATCCGCAGTGTCCGATCCGTACGGCGGTCGTCGCTCCGATCGTCACCGAGGAGCGAGTGGTCGCCGTACTGGTCGCATACAGCATCCGCTCGTCGGCCGCACTGGTCCGAGCGACGGAGGAGGTCGCCCGCTGGGTGTCCGGTCAGGTGGAGCTGGCGGAGCTGAACAAGGAGCGCACCCGCGCGATGGAGGCGGAGCTGCGGGCGCTGCGGGCGCAGATCAGCCCGCACTTCATCTACAACGCGCTGGCCGCGATCGCCTCGTTCGTGCGGACCGATCCGGAGCGGGCGCGTGAGCTGGTGCTGGAGTTCGCCGACTTCTCCCGGTACGCGCTCCGGCGCGGTGGCGAGTTCACCACGCTGGCCGACGAGCTGCGCAACGTCGAGCGGTACCTGGTGCTCGAGCAGGCCCGGTTCGGCGATCGGCTGAAGGTGTCGTTGCTGATCGCGCCCGAGGTGCTGCCGGTGGTAATCCCGTTCCTGGTCGTGCAGCCGCTGGTGGAGAACGCCGTACGGCACGGCCTGGAAGGCACCACCGGAGTCGGACGGATCACCATCCGGGCTCGGGACCGGATCAACGAGGCCGAGATCAGCGTCGAGGACGACGGCGCCGGCAGCGACCCCGAGGTGATCCGGGCCGCGCTGGCGGGTGAATCCGGCAGCGACTCGGTCGGCCTCGGCAACGTGGACGCCCGGCTCCGGCAGGTGTACGGCGACGCGTACGGCCTGGTCGTCGAGACCGCCGTCGACGCCGGCACCAAGGTGACCTTCCGGATCCCCAAGTACTCCTCCGGTGTACACGCTGTCTCGCGTTGACCGTGCTGGCGGCGCGAACTAGCGTCGACAGCGATCCCTCGATGGCGTCACGACATCGCCGTCGGGACGGGATCCACCTGGGCGGGGCAGGCGATGACTGCATCGCCTTCTCGGGGCGATCGCGGCCGGTGACAGCGGTTTCGCACGCTCCACTGCGTTCTGCGGTGGAGCCTCCTGGAGAGGAGCATTGCGCGTGCCAGGCAACAAGGCAGTGATCTACAAGGGTCCAGGCGACGTGGCGGTCGAGACGATCGACTACCCGAGCCTGGAGCTCAAGGACGGACCGGGGGTCAACCCGGCGAACGTGGGCCGGCAGATTCCGCACGGGGCGATCCTCAAGGTGGTGGCCAGCAACATCTGCGGCAGCGACCAGCACATGGTCCGCGGCCGGACGACGGCGCCGTCGGGGCTCGCGCTCGGTCACGAGATCACCGGTGAGGTGGCCGAGGTCGGCCGGGACGTCGAGTTCATCAAGGTCGGCGACCTGGTGTCGGTCCCGTTCAACATCGCCTGCGGGCGGTGCGTCAACTGCAAGGAGGGCAAGACCGGCGTCTGCCTGAACGTGAACCCGGACCGGCCGGGGTCGGCGTACGGGTACGTCGACATGGGCGGCTGGGTCGGCGGCCAGGCGGAGTACGCGCTGGTGCCGTACGCCGACTGGAACCTGCTGAAGTTCCCCGACAAGGACCAGGCGCTGGCGAAGATCCGCGACCTGGCGATGTTGTCGGACATCTTCCCGACCGGGTACCACGGCGCCGTCACGGCCGGTGTCGGCACCGGTTCGACCGTGTACGTCGCGGGTGCGGGACCGGTCGGCCTGGCCGCGGCCACCTCGGCGTTCCTGCTCGGCGCGGCCGTGGTCATCGTGGCCGACCTGCAGAAGGACCGGCTGGAGCAGGCACGCAGTTTCGGCTGCGAGACGATCGACGTGTCCGAGGGTGATCCGAAGGACCAGATCGAACGGATCCTCGGGGTTCCGGAGGTCGACAGCGCGATCGACGCGGTCGGGTTCGAGGCGCACGGCCACGGCACCGACGCCCAGACCGAGCGTCCCGCGACCGTGCTGAACACGGTCATGGACGTCACCAGCGCCGGCGGCGCGGTCGGCATCCCCGGCCTCTACGTCACCGGTGATCCCGGTGCGAGCGACGAGGCCGCGAAGACCGGCTCGCTGTCGATCCGGCTGGGCCTCGGCTGGGCCAAGTCGCTGTCGTTCACGACCGGGCAGTGCCCGGTGATGCGGTACAACCGCCAGTTGATGCAGGCGATCCTGCACGACCGGACGCAGATCGCGAAGAACGTGAACGCGACGGTAATCCCGCTGGATGAGGCACCGCAGGGCTACAGCCAGTTCGACCAGGGCGCGGCGCGCAAGTACGTGCTCGACCCACACGGACTGATCAAGTAGCCGCGCAGACCGACGGGAGCTGGGCCACCGCCCGGCTCCCGTCGTGCTGTGCTCTCACAGTCGTGACCGCGGCGAAACGTGCCGGTAACAACTCCCTGCCCATACTGCATGGAAGAGCAACCCCCTCCCCGGAGCAGTGCAGCATGAGCAATGACAACCGGCTCGACCTCGAGTTCGCGTACACGACGTACCAGGACTCCTGTCGGGACCTGTACTCGCCGTACTACTACTGTCGGCGCCCGCTCGGCCACGACGGCGCCCACGCCGCGGGCTTCGGCTCGAACCGCCTCCGCTGGGAGCCGCAGCCCGACCACGCTCCGGGTTCCTCAACCTGACCTGAGCGCCTCGACCTCCGCGTCGTCCAAGCTGAACGTGAGCGCTCCGGCGTTCTGCGAGGCTTGGCTCGCATTCTTGGCCCCTGCAATCGGCAGTACGGCGTCCTGCTGGATCAGCCACCGCAGAGCGACCTGACTGGGACTCCGATCGTGGCTGTCCCCGATCTCCCGCAGCAGCTCGACCAGACGGGCCAACTGGTCGCTGCGGAAGGTCCTGTTGTAGCGCCGCCAGCCTGCTGGTCGGTTGGTAGCCGAGTACTTGCCAGTCAGCGCCCCTGACGCCAATGGCATGTAGGCGATCAGCGTGGCGCCCAGCTCCCGGCAGGTCTCGAGCACGCCGTCGGTCTCCGGGTTGCGGTGCAGCAGCGAGTACTGCACCTGGTTGGAGGCCAGCGCCAGTCCGTGGCGGGCGAGCTGCGAGTGCGCGGTGCGCATCTGTTCAGCGCTGTAGTTGCTCACGCCCACTGCCCGGATCTTCCCGGCCTCGACGGCGTCGGCCATCAGGTCCATCAAGGTCGGGATCGACATCCACCGGCTCGGGAAGTGCACCTGGTACAGGTCGATCGTCGTACGCCGAAGCCGACTGAGGCTCCCGTCCAGCGTGACCGGCAGGCTGCTCGCCCGGGAGAAGAAGCCGAACGGAAACTTGGTCGCCAGGACCACGTCGCGGCCGTCAGTCAGCTCCCCGACCCGGCGCTCGGACGCACCCTTTCCGTACATCGCGGCGGTGTCGATGAAGTTCAGTCCCGCCTTCAGGCTCACGTCCAGCGCCGCTGCCTGCTCCTCAGCCGTGCTGGTCGGCCCGTAGGCGTTGCGGGCCGGGTTGAACCGGGGCGCGGTCGACATGTCACCCCACACCATCGCGCCGACGCCGAGCCGGGACACGCGAATGTCCGTCTGCCCCAGTGTGGTCGACAGCGTGTTCATCCGGTCACCTCAGCGGTTCAACACTAGCTCCAAATCGCGATTGGCTGGCATTAGTGTGTGGGCATGGCCGACACTCCCCTGCGCGCGCTGGTCGCGGACGACGAGGAGCCCGCCCTGGCCGAGCTGGTGTACCTGCTGTCGCGGGACGACCGGATCGGCGAGATCCGGACCGCGTCGAACGGTCCGGACGCCCTGAAGATCCTGCAGGCGGCCGACCTGGACGTGGTGTTCTGCGACATCAAGATGCCCGGGCTGGACGGGATCGACCTGGCCAGTGTGCTGTCCAAGTTCCGCCAGCCACGCCCGCAGATCGTGTTCGTGACCGCGTACGACGAGCACGCGGTGGCCGCGTTCGAGCTACAGGCGACCGACTACGTGATGAAGCCGGTCCGGGCCGAGCGGCTGGCGGAGGCGGTCCGCCGGGTCCTGACCGCCGGCGCGCCGGCCGCCCTGCAGTCGCCGGAGGAGACCGAGGACGAGGTGATCCCGGTCGAGCTGGCCGGCGTCACCAGGTTCGTCCAGCGCTCGACGGTCCGGTACGTCGAGGCCCAGGGCGACTACGCCCGCCTGCACACCGGGCAGAACTCGCACCTGGTCCGGATCCCGCTCAGCACACTGGAGGAACGCTGGCGCGAGGCGGGCTTCACGCGGATCCACCGCAGTACCCTGGTCGCCCTCGCGCACGTGGACGAGATGCGCGTCGACGGCGGCCGGTGCGCGGTCCGCGTCGGCGGCGACTGGCTGCCGGTCAGCCGTCGTCACACCCGCGAGCTCCGCGACCTGCTGGTTCGCTCGACGTCACTGCGTGGCTGACGTGAGTACGCCGGAAGGACCGCGACGCGTCCGGGTCACCAGCCCCCGGACCAGCGCGGCCCGGCGCCCGATCATCCCGACCGGCACCCGCGAGATCGACGAGCAGACCCGGCTCGGCGAGGTGTACATGTCCTCGCTGATCCAGTCCCAGCTCCGCCTCGCGCTCGCCGTCATCGGCGGTGCGGCCATCGTCCTCGGCGGCATCCCGCTGCTGTTCGCGCTGGTCCCCGCCACCCGCACCTTCGACGTCTTCGGCCTGCCGCTGCCCTGGCTGATCCTCGGCATCGTGGTCTACCCGGTCGTGTACGTCGCCGCCCGGATCTACGTCCGCCACGCCGAGCGGATCGAGGCCGAGTTCACCGAGTTCGTCGGGCGGCAGTAGTGCCTGCCGGTGGGGAGGGTTCGAGTGATTGCGGTGTCCAGGTGCGTGCATCGGGGTGCTTGAGGGGCGTCCTCGATGCGGAGCATCGTGGATGGTCCTCAAGTGCCGCGAGGTGCGTGCCTGGGCGCCGCAAGCGCCGAACCATCCCCACCGGGAGGCACTAAATGTCACCGGCAACAAGCCTCACCGGGATCGCGCTGGTGATCGTGGCGACGATCGGGATCGGCCTGTTCGGGTTGCGGATCTCGCGGACGACCAGCGACTTCTACGTCGCCAGCCGGATGGTGACGCCGCGGTGGAACGCATCCGCGATCAGCGGCGAGTACCTCTCGGCGGCGTCGTTCCTCGGCGTCGCCGGGCTGGTGCTGGTCAACGGTGCCGACATGCTCTGGTTCTCCGTCGGCTACACGGTCGGCTATCTGATGCTGCTCGTGCTCGTCGCCGCACCGCTGCGCCGATCCGGTGCGTACACCTTGCCCGACTTCGCCGAGACCCGTTTCGAGTCGGCCGTCGTACGGCGGATCTGTTCGGGTCTCGTGGTCGGCATCGGCACGTTGTATCTGCTGCCCCAACTCCACGGCGCCGGCCTCACCCTGCAGACGGTCACCGGTGCGCCGCCCGGCGTCGGCGCCGCGGTCGTCGCGGTGATCGTCGTGATCAACGTCGCCGCCGGCGGCATGCGCTCGATCACCTTCGTCCAGGCGTTCCAGTACTGGCTGAAACTCACCGCGCTCGCCGCGCCGATCTTCGTCATCCTGATCGGCTGGCGGTCCCTCGACCATTCGGTCGGCGTCCTGTCATCGCTGCAGGGTGCGGGTGCGGAGTGGGCCGAGCCGCTGTCGACCGCGGGTGGCCGCGACCATCCGCTGTACGCGACGTATTCGTTGCTCTTGGCCCTTTGTTTCGGGACGATGGGGCTGCCGCACGTGCTGGTCCGGTTCTACACGAACCCGGACGGACGGGCGGCCCGTCGTACGACGGTCGTCGTACTGGCGCTGCTGGGGACCTTCTACCTGTTCCCGCCGATGTACGCCGTGCTCGGGCGGACGTTCGCGCCGGACCTGGTCGGGAGTGGCGCGGATACCGTCGTACTGGAGCTGCCTGGGCGGGTTTTCCCTGGTACAGCAGGGGATCTGCTCGGGGCGCTGGTCGCGGCCGGGGCCTTCGCGGCGTTCCTGTCGACGTCGTCGGGGCTGACCGTCGCGATCGCCGGAGTGATCGACCAGGACCTGTTGCGGAGCCGGTTGCACCGATGGACCGGCGGTGACTACGTCGCGGTGAACAGCTTCCGGATCGCGGCGCTGCTGTCGATGTGCGTGCCGTATCTCGCGTTCCAGTTCACCGGGGCGCTGAGCCTTGCGGACACGGTCGGGCTTGCGTTCGCGGTGGCCGCGTCGACCTTCTGTCCCCTGCTGGTGTTGGGGATCTGGTGGCGGCGGATGTCCACGACCGGGGCCGCCGCCGGCCTCGTCGTCGGTGGGGTCGCGGCGAGTGCCGCCGCGCTCGTCAACGTGATCGGTGGCCCGGAGAGCGGCTGGCCGCAGGCCCTCGTCGGGCAGCCCGCCGCCTGGACGATGCCGCTCGCCTTCCTCACCGTGATCGTGGTGTCCAAGCTGACCCCCGACAAGATCCCGGCTGGCACCGCCCGCAGCATGGTCCGCCTCCACACCCCCGAAGCCGTCGACGTGGACCGGGGTCTACCGCTGTCGCCGTACCGCTCGTCGTGAGGATTCGACCGCTCGTCGCAGGACAGTGATCCACCGAACGACTGGTGTGGTCCGCTGAGCGCTCGATGCGTGTGGATGCTGTCTCGGGGCGCGTGACCGGGGACACAGTACGGACCAGCAACCCCTCTGCCGGTCACTCCGCCCGGCCTGACATCGTCTGGAGGTCCGCGCATGAGTGATACGCGACCCACGGGTGACCCTGGACTGACGACGTACCGAGAGGTTCAGGTGTCGCCTGACTTCTCCGATTTGCGTCGCCGGTTCCGGCGCTTCGTGTTCCCGATGACCGGCCTGTTCCTGGTCTGGTACTTCCTCTACGTGCTGCTCGCCGCCTACGCCCCCGGCTTCATGTCCAGCAAGATCGGCGGCAACATCAACGTCGCGCTGCTGTTCGGCCTCGGGCAGTTCGTCTCCACGTTCGCGATCACGATGGCCTACGTCCGCTGGGCCGACAAGCGGGTCGACCCGGACGCCGAGAAGCTCCGCCACCAGATCGAGGGAGCCGACCAGTGAGCGCACCCCTGCTGTTGCCGATGGCAACCGACATCGGCAACCCGACCGTCAACATCGCGATCTTCGCGCTGTTCGTGATCGCGACCCTGGCGATCGTGATCAAGGCGTCCCGGAACAACCGGACCGCGGCCGACTTCTACGCCGGCGGCCGGTCCTTCACCGGCCCGCAGAACGGCATCGCGATCGCCGGTGACTACCTGTCCGCCGCGTCCTTCCTCGGCATCGCCGGCGCGATCGCCCTGAACGGGTACGACGGCTTCCTCTACTCGATCGGCTTCCTGGTGGCATGGCTGGTGGCCCTGCTGCTGGTCGCCGAGCTGCTCCGGAACACCGGCCGCTTCACGATGGCCGACGTACTGTCGTTCCGGCTCAAGCAGCGGCCGGTCCGGATGGCGGCCGCGATCTCGACCCTCGGCGTCTGCTTCTTCTACCTGCTGGCGCAGATGGCAGGCGCCGGGGGTCTGGTCGCCCTGCTGCTCGGTATCGACGGCCGGACCGGGCAGAGCCTGGTGATCGCCGTGGTCGGCATCATCATGATCACCTACGTCCTGGTCGGCGGCATGAAGGGCACCACCTGGGTGCAGATCATCAAGGCCGTCCTGCTGGTGCTCGGCGCCGGCCTGATGACGCTGTGGGTGCTGGCGAAGTACGCGTTCAACCTGTCCGGCCTGCTCGGCGCCGCGGTGGACCGCAGCCCGACCGCCGGTGAGAAGCTGCTCAACCCGGGCCTGCAGTACGGCGCGACCGGCATCAGCAAGCTGGACTTCATCTCGCTGGCCCTCGCCCTGGTCCTCGGTACGGCGGGTCTGCCGCACGTCCTGATGCGCTTCTACACGGTGCCGAACTCGAAGGAAGCCCGCCGCAGCGTCAGCTGGGCGATCTGGATCATCGGCATCTTCTACCTGTTCACCCTGGTCCTCGGGTACGGCGCCGCCGCACTCGTCGGCCCGGACGCGATCCGGGCCGCCCCGGGCAAGGCGAACTCGGCCGCACCCCTGCTGGCGTTCGAGCTCGGCGGTGAGCTGCTGCTGGGCGTCATCTCCGCGGTCGCCTTCGCCACCATCCTGGCGGTGGTGGCCGGCCTGACGATCACCGCGAGTACGTCGTTCGCCCACGACGTCTACGGCCAGGTGATCAAGAAGGGCCAGGTCAACGCGGACGGCGAGGTCCGGGTCGCCCGGATCACCGCGCTGGTGATCGGTGCGGTCGCGATCATCGGCGGCATCTTCGCCAACGGGCAGAACATCGCCTTCCTGGTGGCGCTGGCGTTCGCGGTCGCGGCCAGCGCGAACCTGCCGACCATCCTGTACTCGCTGTTCTGGCGGCGGTTCAACACCCGCGGCGCGCTCTGGAGCATCTACGGCGGCCTGGGCTCGGCGATCATCCTGATCGCGTTCAGCCCGGTCGTCTCCGGCAAGGTGGACGCCAAGACCGGCGCCAGCCTGTCGATGATCACCGACCCCGCGATCGACTTCCACTGGTTCCCGCTGGACAATCCCGGCATCGTCTCGATCCCGCTGGCGTTCCTGCTCGGCTGGCTCGGCACGGTCACCAGCAAGGAGCAGACGGACGTCGACAAGTACGCCGAGATGGAGGTCCGCTCGCTCACCGGAGCAGGCGCCGAAAAGGCCGTACAACACTGAAAGACCTGTCAGGCAGGCCCTGCTGACCACACGCGAACCTGCCTGACAGCCCCACCCCCGCCCCAAAAGACGGACCCGGCACCCTCCCGCCGGGTCCGTCTTCTGTTACCCGAAGAAACAACAATGAACGAACTACGGCTCGAGTATTAGGTTGGCGGAGTGAGCCTCGACATTCCTGACCAGGTCCGCAAGACGGTCATGGCCGACGGGAACGAATCCTGGCTGGACGAGCTGCCAGGCGTGGTCGACTCGCTGGCCCAGGAGTGGTCGCTGATGATCGGGCCCAGCTTCGCGGGCGGTCACGCCGCCTTGGTCGTCGAGGTGACGCAGGTTGACGGAACTCCGGCGGTCCTCAAGATCGGTGTGCCAGGTCGGGACGTCGGGCAGGAGGCCATGGTGCTGCGCCTGGCGAACGGAAGCGGATGCGCCAAGCTGTTGAGCGAGGACGTGGGTCGACAAGCCCTTCTGCTGGAGCGCCTTGGGGCTCCGATGTACGACGTCGTGGCTGACCCTGCAAGCCGCCACAACTTGCTGTGCGAAGTGGCGGTCCGTCTGTGGCGTCCGATCGGTCCCGACATTGACCTTCCAACCGGCGCGAAACTGGCTGAGCAGTACGCCGATCGGCTGCCGAAACTCTGGGAGCAGGCGGGGCGACCGTGTTCGCCGGCCACTGTGGCGGACGCGCTGAACTGCATGGATCGTCGTCGCCTTGCCCACGACGATCGGTCCGCGGTTCTGGTCCACGGTGATATCCACGAGCTGAACGCCCTGCAGGCGACTGACGGCAGCTACAAGCTCATCGATCCAGCCGGGCTGCGGGCCGAGCCGGCGTGCGATCTCGGCACCATCGTGCGTTGCAACCCCGACCTCGGCGATGACCTCTGGGCGCGGACTGAGCAGCTGGCTTCTCGCACGGGCGTGGATGCCACCGCCATCTGGGAATGGGGAACCATCCACCGAGTCGTCAGCGGCGTCTACGCCTGCAGCATCGGCTTCCAGCCCTTCGGCGACCTCCTACTGGCCGAGGCAGACCGCCTCACGGCATAGCCACCGAATCGCGCAGCAGTCCGCAACCTTCGGTCCCGTGATTGACCTTGGATGATGGCTGCTCCTGTTCACCCGACTGATCCACCGCCGCGGTTGGCTCGGCGGCTGCGGGGGCGGCGCCGCCACGGTTCGGTCGACGCACGCGGAGGGCTGCGTGGGGAGGAGTCAGTTGAGTTTGAGGTTGGGCCAGAGGGTGTAGAAGGCGTCTCGGGATTGGGCGCCGCGGAGTTCTTCGGCGGCGTGGAGGCGGCCGAAGGTGAAGGCGTTGCCGCCTTCGAGGTGGACCTGGACGGCGAGTTGGCGGAGGAGGTCGCGGGAGACGACCGAGTCCTGGAACGCGCCGAGGACCTCCTGGACGTCCTCGGCGCGGCCAGCGAGGTCGGTGGCGTCGTCGCCGAGGACAGGTACGGCGGACTCCGCGGCGTACCGGAGTCGCTTGGCGGCCTTGCGGACCTCATGCAACTCGTGGTCCCGCTCGGCGGACGTCTCGGCGGCCTTGGACCGGCGCACGGACTTCCGCATCCGCTTCCAGTCGTGGTCGAGCAGGTCGCCGATCTGCTTCTTCGCCTTCCGGTCGTCACCGGCCAGCGGCGGGTTCGCGATCAGCTCGTCGAGCGCGTCCAGCAGCCGGAAGTACCGCTCGCTCTCCAGCGCGGCCAGCGCCCCCGCCCGGCCCTCCTTGTACACACCCCGAAGGTAGTCGTCGATCCGCCCGGCGACCCGCCCCATCACGAGCTCGGCGGGCTGCTCCGCGACCGTCGCGGCGAAGTGCTCGCGCTGCACCTCGGTGTCCCGCGCGACCCCCAACTCACCGGCCAGCCACTTCAGCTCGGTCCGGATCTGGTCCCCCGCCTCGCGGTCCAGCACCGGCCGGTACGTCGCCAGCGCCGACCGGAGCCGCCGTGTCGCGACCCGGAACTTGTGGACCGAGTCCGGGATGTCACGCCGTACCTCCGGGTCCCGCTCGCGGATCGCCTGCACCTGCGCGCCGGCGTACGCACGGAACAGGTCCGAGGTGCGCGGTTTCGACGGCAGCTCCCAGGTGGTGGGGGCCGGCACCCGATCGCCTAGCGCCCGGGCCAGCTTGCTCGGCCCAGACGCCGGCTGGGCACCCGCGGACTGCAGCAGCTTGCCGGCGTCCTCGAGCAGTGAGCGGTCACCGCCGACGAGCTCGACCTCCCACTCCCGCCAGCAGTCCGGTTCGGCGTCTGCGACCGTCGCGGTGACCCGGTCGTCGGCGAGCTCGGCCAGCACCTTGCCGTTCGCATCGAGCAGCCGGTGTACGACGCGCTTGGTGTTCAGCGTGACCACCGGGACGACCTTGCGGTCGCGGACGTGCACCCGGACCGTACGCAGCACCGCGATCGGCACGACGCGGGTCGACCGGCCGAGTGGGTGCCGGACCTCCAGCCGCTCCCCTGACGAGACCGGGAACTTCACGTGCCAGCCGTCGTCGTCGCCCCCGGTACGCCGCCGCAACGTCACCTTGTTGGCGGCCAGGTCCAGCTCGTCGGTGTCGTAGTACACGGCCGCCAGCTCCAGCTCGACCGGTTGCGCGACACTCGCGACCCCTGGCAACTCGTGCAGCGCGGGCAGGCTCGCGCTTTCGTCGACGTCGTACTTGGTCTCGATCTCGAGCTGCTCTTGGGTCGCCATCCTTCTTGTTTACCAGGTGTTCATGAACTGGTCAGCGAAGCGCCCGCAGGTCTGCCACCAACCGTTCCAGATCACGATCGGGTACGGCGTTGCGCGCCGTACCGGGGGTGGACGGCCAGTCCTGGCGGTCGTGGTTGAGTTGCAGAGCCCAGGCGATCAGGACGAGGAACAGCAGCAGGATCAGCATTTTCGGCCTACCGATTTGAAGAAGGTGTAGTGGAAGGTGCCGCCGGACTCGGCGGCTTTCGACAGGTCATGGATGCCTTGGGCCCATTCGGCGGGCGTGCGCATCCCGGCGGCGATCGCGCGGTCCCGGACCGACTCGACCATCGCGATGAACGTCTTGCGGGTGAAGCCGTCGACGAGGTGGGGCAGCGTCTCGTCGGCGTAGACAGTGCACGGCCAGGCCCGTACGTCGTCGTACCCGGCGTCCTTGAGCAGGGGCTGAATCCGGCGACCGATCAGTGAGTCGCCGCCGGCTTCGGCCTGGAGGTCGACGAGACAGTCGATGACCGCTTGCGCCGCCGTACTCCGTGGGTGGAAGAACGCGGACTCGTGGTCGCCTTCGATCACGGTGATCGTGCCGCCCGGCTTGAGGAGGCGCCCTAGCCGGATCAGCGCGGCGTGCGGTTCGGCCAGGTGCTCGAGGACGAAGCACAGGAAGACGTGGTCGAACTCGCCGGTGAGCTCGTGCAGATCCGCGAGCCGCCAGTCGACGCGGGCGTGGGGCGCGACGGCGCTGACCCGCGCCTTGGCCTGGGCGAGTGACTCCTCGGAGATGTCGACCGAGACCAGGTCGATGCCTGGGCTGCGGGTCACCAGTTGGACTGTCTGGGCGCCGACTCCGCAGCCCGCTTCGAGCACCCGGCTGCCGGCCGGGTAGTTGGTCCCGGCGTGCAGGAGGTCGGCGAGAGTCTGCGCCTGGTCGGTCAGCCGGCGGGTCTCAGCGGGGGTGTAGCCGTGCACGTAGTCAGTTCCCATACCTCCAAAGTGCCGTCACAATGGTCCAGTGAACAGGTCCAATCAGGGCGAAATTGGCCGGTCCAAACCCGGTGCCGACTTCCTCCAGCTGGACCCGGCGGACGCACCGCCGGGCGGCCTGTCGGACTGGCTCACCGAGCGCCTCCGAGCCGCCATCTCCGACGGCCGCCTCCCGATCGGCAGCCGCCTCCCCGCTACCCGAGTCCTCGCCACCGAACTCCAGGTCTCCCGCGGCGTCGTCACCGAGGCCTACCAACGCCTGACCGAAGACGGCCACGTCCAAGGCCAAGGCCGCTCCGGCACAGTCGTAGTCGCCGCCCCTGTCACCACTCCCGACCCCGCCGCCACACCGCCGGCTGCCACCACCTCCCGCGGCAGCACGCCGCGAGGCAGCAGCACTGGCCCGGCGAAGCCGGCGATGAGCCAGCCTGGGCTCGACGTCTTCGACAGCCTGCGGGCGGCGCCGGCTCGGATCGACCTGACTCCTGGGGTGCCGGATCTGGCGGCTTTCCCGCGGACGGCTTGGCTTCGGGCGGAGCGGGCTGTGCTCGGCGACCTGGAGTCGGCTGAGTTCGGGTACGGCGACCCCGCGGGCACGCCGGCGCTTCGACGGGCGGTGGCCAACTGGCTGGCCCGCAACCGAGGCGTGACGGCGCATCCCGACGACCTGATCATCGTGGCCGGCGTCTCCCAGGCGATCGGCCTGGTCGCCCAGGTCCTCAAGACCCGCGGCATCACGGAGATGGCGGTCGAGGATCCCGGCTCACTCGGCTCCCGCCAGCACCTGCAGAACTGGGGTCTCGACACCCCACCCATTCCGGTCGACGACGGCGGCCTCCGGGTCGACGTCCTGCGCGAGTCCGGCGCCCGCGTGGTGATGGCGACACCGGCGCACCATTTTCCGACTGGCGTCGTACTGGATGGTGAACGGCGGCGTGAGCTGATCCAGTGGGCAGCGGACGGCGGGCTGATCATGGAGGACGACTACGACGCCGAACACCGGTACGACCGGCCGCCCGTTCCGGCTCTCCGCGCAATGCTGGCCGACCAGGTCATCTACGCAGGCAGCGTGTCCAAGCTGCTCGCGCCGTCCCTGCGGATCGGGTGGATGCTGCCGCCGGCGCCGTACAAGGACGACCTGATCGGAATGAAGCGCCTGGCCGACCTCGGCAACGCCGCGCTGCCCCAGCTCACCCTCGCGCACCTGATGGAGTCCGGCGAGCTAGAGCGCCAGCTCCGTTTCCTCCGTCGCCGCCATCGCACCCGCCGGGACGCCATGGTGCGGGCCGTCGCAAAATACTTGCCTACCGCAACCGTCCACGGCGCCGCGGCCGGCCTGCACCTGACCATCACCTTCGAGTCCCCGGTGAACGACGTCGAGCTCGCCGCAGCCGCCTTGCAGAAGGGCGTGAAGACGCACCCGCTGTCCTGGCACTGCCAACTCCCGCACGCTCCCGGTCTCGTCCTCGGGTACGCCGCCCGCACACCGACTGAGATCACCGAGGCCATCGCCACCATCGCCGACGTCAGGTGACCGGGCTCCACCAGTTCGCGCGCCCGGCCAACTTCATGAACGCCGGCAGCAGCACGCCCCGGATCGCGGTCGCATCCACCAGCACCGCCACCGCCATACCGATCCCGATCATCTTCAGATAGACCACCCCACCGGTCGCGTACACCGCGAACGACAACGCCAGTACGACGGCGGCCGTCGTCACCAACGGCGCCGACTGCTGCAGTCCGGTCGCCACCGCCCCCACGGTGTCCCCTGTCCGCCGGTACTCCTCCCGGATCCGCGACACGATGAACACCTCGTAGTCCATCGACAGTCCGTAGACGATGCAGAACATCAGCATCGGCATGCTCGCCTCGAGCACCCCGGTCGCCGTGAACCCGAGCGGCCCGGACAGGTTGCCCTGCTGGAAGACCCACACCATCACGCCGAACATCACCGCCAGGCTGAGCAGATTCAGCACAGTCGCCTTCAACGGCAGCAGCACACTGCCGGTCGCGAAGCAGAGCACCGCGAAACTGAGCAGCAGGATCAACCCCAGCACCAGCGGGATCCGCTCGGTCATCGCCGAGCGCCAGTCGACCATCTCGGCCGGAGTCCCTCCGATGATGGCGTCGTACGGCGTCTCGACCGCACGCACCCGATCCACCCAGCCGGCGACATCGCCCTCGAGCACCTCCTGCGTCGGCGTGACGGTCAGGTAGGCACCGCCGGTCCGTGTGTAGGTGTCGACCTGCGCAACCCCGTCCAGCTTTGACAGATTCTCGGCGTACGACGGAAGTCCGGCGGGCTCAGGCGTTTGCGGCATCACGACGTACAGCGCGTCGGACTCCTCCTGGCCGAAGTTGGCGCGGACCTGGTCGGCCATGATCCGGCTGCTCGCGTCGGCCGGCAGGATCCGCGCGTCCGGCAGACCGAGCCGCAGTCCCAGGGCCGGTGCTGCGAGCAACAAGATCAGGGCGAGCATCGCACCGCCGGTGAGCACCGGTCGGCGCATCACGTAGTGCGCCAACCGGAACCAGCCGGTCTTCTTGCGTTGGGCAACTGGTCCCGCGGCGCGGTGGCCGAGAAGAGCTAGCGCGGCGGGGAGGATCACGAGAGCGCCGACGAGTGCGGAGGCGACGACCAACACTCCGGCGTACCCGAAGGAGCGCAGGAAGGACAGCGGGAACAACAACAGGGCGAGCAACGACATGGCGACGGTCAGGCCGCTGAAGAACACCGTCCGGCCGGCCGTGCGTACCGCCGCGACCACCGCGTCGCCGACGTCCACGCCGCGTGCCAACTCCTCGCGATAGCGGGCGATCACGAACAGGCAGTAGTCGACGCCGAGGGCGAGACCCATGACCAGGGAGAGGTTGGCAGCGAAGGTGGAGACCTCGGTGAACGCGGCGATCGCCCGCAGCCCGGCCAGCGCGCCGCCGACGGCGAAGATCCCGACGCCGAGTGTCACCAGCGCCAGCGACACCCGCCGATAGATCAGCACGAGCAGCAGCAGGACCATCGGCAGCACGATCACCTCCGCCCGCAGAAAGTCCGCCCGCGCCTGCGCCCCGATCTCGCGGAACACCTCGTCCTGCCCGCCCGCCTGCACCGAGATCCCACCCCGCTGCCCGGCGAACTCCTGCGCAAGCTCCCCAACCCGGGCCCGCGCCTCGTTCACCTCCCCGGGCACCCGGACCAGCACCAGCGCCTGCCGCCCGTCCTCACTACGCAACGCCGGGCTGTTGCCCCGCGACCAGTACGACGCCACGTCCGCAACGCCGGCCCGGTCCGCGATCTCCTCGGTCAGCGCGAGCCCGTCTGCCCGCACCTTGGCGTCGTCAACGCTCCCGCCGGCCGTCACCAGAAACGCAAGATTCGGCGGCCCGGTCTGGAACTGGGTGTCGAGGACGCGCCGGGCTCGATCGGACTCCGACGCCGGGTCGGCGATCCGGGACAGGGACAGCACATTCAGAGCACCAGCGGCGATCGCCAGGACCACCACGGTCACCAGCGCGGACAGCCCGGCGACAAGCCGGCGCCGGCGTACCACGAACCGGCCAAGCTGCTCGAGGAGACCTGTGGTGCTTGCGGGCATGGCGAAACCTCCGGACATGCGGCGGTAGGATGACAGAACACGAGTAGTTGCTCGCGTATGGAGAAAATACGAGTATTTGCTCGTGTTTGTCAATCGAGGGGTGACGCATGCCCGAGGAACCGCGGCGGCAGGCGCGCGGTCAGCGGCGGATGGAGCAGCTGACGGACGCGGCCGCGGTGGTGTTCGCCGAGGTCGGGTACGCGAAGGCGACCACCAACGCGATCGCCAAGCAGGCCGGCGTCTCACCCGGCACGCTGTACCAGTTCTTCGCCAACAAGGAGGCCCTCGCCGAGGCGCTGGCCGAGCGCTACCGGGCCGAACTGAAGGCCGCCCACGAGCAGGCCTTCGACCTGAGCATGGTGAAGCTGCCGCTGCCGGAGATGGTCGACCGGATGATCCGCCCGATGGTCGAGGTCAACCTCGCCAACCCCGGCTTCAAGGCCCTGTTCAGCAGCGGCGACCTCCCGGACCGCCTGACCGCGCCGACCCGCGCCCTCCAGCAAGCCGTCACCGGCCGGGTGGCCGAGATCATCGGCGCCCGGGTCCCCGACCTCCCCGCCGACCAGCGCGACACCGCCGCAGCCGTGGCCACCCAGATCTTCGCCGCCCTGCTCGGCACGATCGTCTCCGCCCCACCCGCCGACCGCGACCGCTGGATCACCGAACTCAACCGAGCCCTGGTCGGCTACCTCGCCCCGCTCGAGGCTCCCTAGATCATCGGGTGTAGAGCGGTGACGTCGCGAGCGCGAAGGCCGTCATGGTGTCCGGGTCGATCGCGCGGGCGGGCAGCGGGACCAGCTCGACCAACTTGTCGTCGCCGACCAGGATCGTGGTGCGGCCGGTGGCGGTGTCGACGTACGCCTCGTCGCCCAGTGGGATCGACTGCGCCGTCGGTGATTTCCGGATCGGCTCCATCAACGCCTTCGCGTTCGGGGTACGGCGCACCGACGTCGAGAGCACGCTGGTCGGGTTGACCCAGCCGCAGACCAGGTCGCCGAGTGCGGTCTGGCCGTCGCGGCGGACCATCGCCGGCGCACCCATCACCTTCTCGGCCTCGTCCGACCCGCGCTCGCAGTCCGGCAGCGCGATCAGCGGCGGAGGCTCCGGCAGCCCGGGCGCCTGCCGCACGACTTCCTGCCCGAGTACGACGTACTTCGCGAGCGTCGCCGGTGGTCCGCTGACCTTGTAGAGCCGTCCCTGCAGCAGGTACACCACGAACGTGCTGGTCCCGAACCCGCCCTCGCCCACGGCCACGGGCTTGGCAGCCTCACCCTTCGTCGCCGCATAGGCCTTCTGCGCGCCGGCCAGCGTCGCTTTCGTTGCCGGAAGCACCGAAATGCCGACCCGCAGCACCGGCCCGTTGGGACTGGTGCTCAGCCCGAACTGGCAGACGTCGTACGTCGGCAGGCCGAAGTCGGCCGGCGGGACCTTGGTCTGGAGCGTCACCACGGGCGTTCCGAGGGTCGCCTGCACCAGCGGCTGGTCCATCCGCACACACAGCGTCTCTGCAACCTTCGCGGTCGGCGGGGTGCTCGGTGACGGCGTCTCCGACGGCGTCTGGGTAGGCGTGGTACTCACCGACACCAGCGGCGGCACGTTCGGCGCAGTCTCGTTACCGGGACCACTGCAGCCCGCCACGACGAGCAGAGCAGCAGCCAGGAGTGCAGGACGGATACGCATGGTGAGTCGACTCTAGTGCCTCGCGTCGGACGTCGCTTGAGTGATTGCGGTGTTCAGGTGCGTGCATCGCGGTGCTTGAGCAGTGGCCTCGATGCGGAGCATCGTGGGCGCTGGGCAAGTGCCGTGAGGTGCGTGCCTGGGCGCCGCAAGCGCCAACACGTCCGACGCGAGGCACTATCTCGCCGCGCGTAGCTCCCTTTCGCGGACTGCGTGTTCGTCGGTGCGGGCGTCGTACCGCCAGAAGTCGCGCAGCCAGACGGCCGTCGCGACCACTCCGGCGACGCACAGGACACCGCCGCTGACGATCGACGTCCGAACGCTGGTGAGGTCCGCGACCAGGCCGGACCGGGTCTGGCCGCCGAGCGGGCCGAGCGAGTAGGACAGCATCTCGATCCCGGCCAGCCGGCCGCGCATCTCGTCCGGGATGGTCTGGTTCCAGATCACCGCCCGGAACAGCCCGGAGATCATGTCCGCGCCACCGGCGACGGCGAAGAACGCGATCGCGAACCAGATGTTCGGCGCCAGCCCGGCGATGCCGACCGAGGCGCCCCAGGTGATGGTGGCCAGTACGACGGCCCGTCCGTGCTGGTGTACCCGTCGGGCCCAGCCGCTGGTCAGGGTCGCCAGCATTGCGCCGACGGCCTCCGCGCTGTAGAGGAGACCGAGCAGTTTCGGCTCCTGCAGCACCTCGGTCGCGAACGCCGGGAACAGCACGATCGGCATCGCCAGGAACATCCCGACCATGTCGACGGCGTACGTCCCGAGCAGGTCGCGGCGGCGGAAGGCGTAGCTGATGCCTTCCCCGATCGCGCGCAGGCTCGGCGGCGTGCTGTGCTCGCGTGTCTTGTACGGGCGGAGCAGCAGGTAGAGCAGGGTCGCGACGGCCAGCCCGGCGAGCTCGACCGTGAACGCCCAGGCGACGCCCGCGGTCGCGACCAGGACGCCGCCGAGTGCGGGACCGGCGAGCTGGCCGACCTGGAGGGTCAGCGCGTTCAGGGTGACCGCGGCCGGCATTTCCTCGTGTTTGACCACCCGCGGAAACAGCGCGTCCCGGCTGGGGCGTTGCAGCGACGACGCAATCGCATTCAGACCACCGCACACGTAAATGAGCCAGACCTGCGGATTCGTCAGCAGGGCATTGGCGAGCAGCAGCGCACAAATGACGACTTGGGCGACACCGGTGCCGATCAGCATTTTCCGCCGGTCGACGTGGTCCGCGAGCGCGCCGCCGTACAGACCGAACACGACGAGCGGCGCGATCGTCACCAGGCCCATCGCGCCGACGGCGAAGTTGGAATGCGTCAATTGGTACAGCTGGTACGGGAGTGCGACGTACCCGACCATGCCGCCGAGAAAGAACACCGATCCGGAGATCACCAGGATGCGGAAGTCTCGGGAACCACGCCAGGGCGTCAGATCGACGCGGAGCCGGGAAAGCCGGGCACGGACGGTTGATGCCACGCGCACATAGTGGCATGCGGATCCGTCCCGGGAAGAACCCTTTTCGTTCCTACCGTGGAGCCAATTGGTTGCCCCCGGCGTCAATCTCCCCGGACCGCCGCACCCGTGTCTGGGCGTCCAACACCGCCGGCCGCTGAGTCACCGGTCAGACGAGCGGGAGCAGCGGGCCCAGGTCGGTGCGTTCGCCGCTGGCTCGGAGCTTGCCGGAGCTCCGGGCCTCCGGCCAGGTGGTGCGACCGAGGGCGAGGTCGATCCACAGCTCGGGCGGGAGCTCGACCACCGCGCCCGGAGTGCCTCGAGTGTGCCGGGGACCCTCGATGCACTGCACCGCGCCGTACGGCGGGACGCGTACCTCGACCGCGTGGCCGGGAGCCTTCGCGACCAGCAGCTTCAGCAACTGCTTGGTGAGCAGCTTGAGGTCCGCGCGTTCCGCCGTACCGGCGTCGTACCGCTGCAGGGCCTGGTCGAAATCGGGATCCACGACGTGTCAGCGTACGCGGGAATTGTGGGGTCGCCCCCTTCGTGGTCGATAATCAGGGCGGGAGAGAAGGAAGCGAGGTCGGGATGCTCACGCCCAGGCACCAGGCGCTGCTGATGACGCTGGCGGGAATGACCGTCGGCGTAGCCGTGTTCGGCGGCGTGCTGGCGATCAACGGGGACTTGCTGGGGAGTGATTCCCAGGCTGGGAACGTGAGCAGCAGCAAACCGGCGCCGAGCACACCCTCCTGCACCGACTGCCTGCAGGCCGACTCGCTGCAGTACACGCTGCAGACCTTCGGCACCAAGAGCGACCCGGTGTCCGCCGAGGTCCCGAACGGGTGGAAGAGCACCCAGGCGGGCACCCGGCCGCGGTTCGTCGACCCGAGCGGCGTCTGGCAGCTCCGGTTCGACACCCGCGGCAGCAGCAAGTCCCCGGACGAGTTGGTGGACAGCCGCGCTCGGAGCATCGACGAGCAGGACCTCAAGGTGATCAGCCGCGCCAACGGCACGCTGATCTACACGTACGTCGACGAGACCCGCGGGCCGCGGATGGGCCTGTCCCGCTGGATCACGCAGAACGGCAGCCAGAAGACCGCCGTCGAAATCACCGTCGGCGGCCGCCCGAAGGACGAGGCGGCCCTGCGCGCCATCCTCGAGCAGGCCACTCAAACGTTGCAGCTACCCACGGCGGACAACGACACTCGTCCGAGTTAACACTTGATGTCGGCGGTGGGCGCCGTACCTTGCAGGAGGTAGCTCTCCACGGCGTTGTCGACGCAGGCGTTGCCGGCCTTGTAGCCGGTGTGGCCGTCGCCGTCGCGGGTGATCAGGACACCGCTCTCCAGCTGGCTCGCCAGCCCGACGGCCCACTCGTACGGCGTCGCCGGGTCGCGCGTGGTGCCGACGACCACGATCGGCTTCGCACCGGCGGCCTTGATCGCGTGCGGCTGGTTCTCCGGCTTGACCGGCCAGTTCGCGCAGGCCATCGAGCCCCAGAGCAGGAACGAGCCGAACCGCGGTGACGCCGCCTTGTACTCCGGCTCCTCCGCCTTCGCCTGCGCGACCGAGGTGATGTCCGGGCGGTCCAAGCAGTTCACTGCGTAGATCGCCTCGTTGCTGTTGTTCGAGTACCCGCTCGGCTCGCGGCTGGTGTACTCGTCGGCCAGCGCCAGCAGCCGGGCGCCGTTCCCGGCCAGCCCGTCCAGCACCGCGTCCTCGAGCCGCGGCCAGAAGTCCTTCACGTACAGCGGGTAGATCACGCCGAGCACCACCAGGGCCTGCGTGACCTCGCGCTGCCCGTCGCCCGGCAGCGGAGTCGCGTCGCTGTCGTTGATCAGCTTGTCGACCTTCGCGAGCACCTCCTGCTTGGTGCTGCCGAGCCGGCACGAGCGCTGCGCACAGTCCTCCGCGAACGCGTCCAGCGCGGTGTCGAAGCCCTTCGCCTGAGCCATGTTGTTCTGCTTCGAGGTCTTCGCCGGGTCCACGGCGCCGTCCAGCACCAGGCGGCCGACGTTCTTCGGGAACAGCTCGGCGTACGTCGCCCCGAGGTAGGTGCCGTACGACATGCCGAGGTAGTACAACTCCGAGTCGCCGACGATTCCCCGCAGTACGTCGATGTCGCGAGCGGCGTCCTTGGTCGACACGTGCGGCAGCAGCTCGCCGGAGCGCTGCTGGCACCCGTTCGCGAAGACCTTCGACTCGTTGTTCAGCTCGTTGATCTCGGCGTCGTCGTCCGGGCTGCCGTCGGTCGCGATGTACTTGTCCATCTGCGCGGTGTCCAGGCAGCGGACCGGCGTCGACTGGCCGACCCCGCGCGGGTCCCAGCCGATCACGTCGAACTTCCGCAGCAGCTGCGCGCCGAGCACGAATCCGGCCGAGGCGGCGAAGTCCTGCCCCGAGGCGCCCGGACCGCCCGGGTTGATGAACAGCGTGCCGATCTTGCCGGCCCGGTCCCGCGCGAGCACCTTGCGGGCCCGCAGCTCGATCGTCTCGCCGGTCGGCTTGGAGTAGTCCAGCGGCACCTCGATGGTCGCGCACTGCTGGTTCGAGCCGCAGCGCTCCCAGTCCGGCTGTTGCTGGTAGAACTTCTCCAGACCGGCGGGAATCGGCCCGGCCGGCCCCTTGGTCGGGTTGCTGCCGGTGCCGCTCGAGCCGGTCGTGCTCTCCTCACCGGCGTCCTGGGCCCGGCTCGCGATCCCACAACCGCTCGTCAGCACCGCGAGAACCGCAAACACAGCGACCCCACGCTTGAGGAGCCCCGCGCCGGGGTCGGTCGTTCTGCGGTCACTCACTGCGGGCTGTCTCCCTCGTCGTCATGGTGCACGCGCCGGCGCCGCCGCGGCTTCCGTCGCCGTGGCTCCTCCACGGTCTCCGCCGTGACTTCCGCCTGTGCCGGCACGTCGTCTGCCGGTACGTCGTCGGCCGGCACGCCTTCCGCCGGTACGCCTTCCGCCGGTACGTCGACGATCGGCGGGGCGTCCGGTGTCGTCGTACTGGAGGCTTCGTACTGCTGGCGCGGCGAGCAGACGTCCGCCCGGCTGCAGGCGCAGCGCCGGCCCGACGCCGCCAACCGCACCACCACGGTGTCGCTCGGCACGTTGTGTCCGACCACCACTCCATCACCCGCGGGGGTCTCGACGTGCGTCCCGGCCGCCGGGGCCTTGGCGTTGAACTCCTGGTAGAGCGGGTGCTCGTACTTCAGGCAGCACATCAGCCGGCCGCAGGCGCCGGAGATCTTCAGCGGGTTCAGCGGCAGGTCCTGGTCCTTCGCCATCCGCACACTGACCGGCTCGAAGTCCTTCAGGAACGTCGCACAGCACAGATCCCGCCCGCACGGCCCGATCCCGCCTTGCAGCCGGGCCTCGTCGCGCGCACCCACCTGACGCAGCTCGATCCGGGCCCGCAGCCCACGGGCCAGATCCCGCACCAACTCCCGGAAATCGACCCGGTGCGGCGCGGAGAAGTACACGATGACCAACTGGTCCACATCCGGCCGGCGATCCACGAAGTCGATCCCGACCACCTTCATCGGCAACCCATGCTGACGGATCAACCGCTTCGCCGTCACCCGCGCATCAGCCCGCCGCTGCCGGTTCTGCTCGTCCCGATCCAGGTCCGCCGTAGTCGCAATCCCCTCACACAGCGGCAGCCCGCCGATCTCCTCCGTGACGTACTGCGGCGCCCACACACACTCTGCCACCTCGGGCCCGTCATCGGTCGGAACCAGCACCTTGTCCCCGACACGCGGACGATGCGGGCCGGGGTCCAGGTAGTAGAGCCGCCCGTACCTCTCGAACGACACCGCCATCACCATGCCCACGGCGCCAGCGTACTTGCCCAACCCGCATGCATCAGCCCACGCATGCTACGCAGCGGCTCCTACGTCGCCCCCACTCCGCCCGCTCGCACCCACCCCCGGCTAATCGCCGTGCATCCCTCACCCGGCTACCGCCGGGGTCTGCGGGCTCCACCCGCCCTATGCGTGCTCCTTCGTCGCCCGCACTCAAGTGCTAGGCCGGCGCCCGCCCGCACAACAACCGCCCGTCCCGGCGACCGCAAGCCTCCCGTGGTCGCGGACACACCACGGCTGTGACGACTGAGGCGCTACTTCCAGAGGGCGAGTTCCGGATCCCACGCAAGGCCGCCGACGTCGGCGCGAAGCGGCTGCTCGGCGAACCGCAGCACGTCGTCGAGGATATCGGCAAACTGCTCGGGTAGGTGGCTTGAGCCGTTGCGCCGACGCCAGGCCGCCCACCTGGTCTGCGCGATCGGCGCATACCCATCCAGAACGTCGGCCAAGGGCGCCAGAGTCGCACCGCGACCGTGGGCGACCTCATGGATTGCTCGTTCCAGATCGGAGCCGTCGATCCGATGCCGCCTGGCGAGGGTGTAGATGTCGCCGAAATCGCGCCACCTGGTGTTCGCGATGCCTCGTTGGACGGCCGTGACGATCTTCTCGGCGTGGACCATGTGGATCGGATAGCCGGACAGCCGGATCGGATCGCCTCCTCGCAGGCGAGGCACTTCCACAAGCACCGGCTCGGGCCAGATCGGGTCGCCGACGTTGACGTCCACATGGAATGGCAGACGCGCACTGGCGAGCTGTGCGTCGACATGTACTCGCACGCCGGAGTATTGGTCTTCCTCGCGGATGACATCTGCTGTGGCGGCGTCGGGGAAGAACTCGACGCCGTCATCCGCGGGCGAGAAGCCGAGCACAACCTGGACCAGTTCCAGGACCGCTTGGGTGGAGTTGGCCAGCTTGCGGCCGGCGAGGTCGACATCCTTCGTGGGTCGGCGAGTGTCGAACGCGGCCAGCAGCACGCCGCCCTTGAGGACGAAGTTGTCACGGACCGGGCTGGCGGCGAGGCGCGCGAGGAATCCCTAAGCACGTACAACTGCAGCAGTTCCTGGGTAGTGCGTCCGGTCCGCTGTGCCTGGTTCCTGAGATCGAGGTAGGCATCGCCGGCTGGCGTGCCTCGCGAGATTCGGCTCAAAGAAGGATCTCCAGCGTCTGACGGATTGATGTGACGACCCTAGGGAATGCCTTGGCCAGTCGTAGGAGCTCCGACGGCTGTCCGCCCACGCGCAGCCAGCGTTTGAGTGCCTCGTAGGCAAGGTCCGAGCCGTCGATGTGCCGAAGCCGGAAGGCATCGATGATGCTGCGTTCGGCAGAGTAGATGCCGATGGTTCGGCCTGCACCGATGTCGAGGGTTGTACGGCCAATGGTGAAGGTAGCTGGATCAAAGTTTCGCCAGCTGACCGGCGTGGTCGTAGCCGGCGTCCATGAGCCGCGCGGGATCGCGATATCGATCTCGGCGGGGATGTCATCGATTAGGTCGTGGCGGGCCAGCGCAGACCGCAGGCAGAGAGTCGCCTGCGGCGACTTGGCCGCGATCTCGATCAAGCTGTCGTCGCCCAGCCAATCGTTCTTGCGGTACAGCCCGCGCGACAGTGCGGTGATCCGCTCATGCGTAATGAGGTTGCGGAGTTGCCGCTCACTGATCCGGTCGATGGCCTCGGAGTAGCGGAAGGTCTCGGGCAGCTCGCCGAGCAGCTCGTCGATCGTCGGCACCTCGCCTCCTTCCGTCGGAAACCCTCTACACAAACATGCCTAGTGTAGAGGATATCCTACGCGGCATACCTGGTTCGCCAGCGCCGGGACGGGAGACGGCTAGGCAGTCGTCGGCACCACAACACCTTCCGTCGGAAATCCTCTACATCAGGGTCGCTAGTGTAGAGGATTTCCGACGCCCCAATATCCGGTTCGCCAGCCGAGGCGACTCAGTTGCTGGATCCACGCGGGCCAGGGGTCGCTTAAGGACGGGCGGTAGCCCGCAGGAAGGTGGGTGGGAGCGCGCGGAGCGGGGCGACGGAGGAGCCGGCGCGTAGTGCGCGTGGGGCAGGAGGCTCAGCGTTTGGTGCCTTTGATGCTTCCGGTTAGTTGGTCGAAGTCGGGGCCGTAGGCGGCGCAGACGACCAGGCGGTCTTCGGAGTTCCAGAGTTGGCGGGTGGGGGTCCAGTAGTCCCACTCGAGCTCGGTGGTTTTGACGGTGGAGCCGACGTACTTGGCGAACTCTGTGGTGCAGGCCTGCTCGCCGGCCCTGTCGACCTCGCGGTCGCCGGGGTACGGGCCGTCGGGGAGGGTGACGCCGGCGATGATCTCGGCGTCGTGCAGGTCGGCGCACGGGCGGCGGACGACCTCGTCCTCCTCGTCGGCCTCGTCGAAGCACTCGCCGACGGCCAGGTCGTCGATGAACGTGGTGGGCGTCGAGTACGTCGAACTGGGCTCGGGGGCGCCGTAGTAGTCATCGTCGCTGGTGGCACCGAACACGCCGAGCACCACGATCAGCAGGAGGTACAGCAGCCAGCCGATGGTGGTCAGGCCGCCGAGCACGAGGCCGGCGATCGCCATGCCCTTGCCGTCGCCCCCACGCTTCTTGATCTGGACCAGCGCCGCGATGCCGAGGCCGACCGCGACCGGTGCGGCGATGGGGACGCAGAAGCCGCCGATCCCGGTCGCCAGCGAGCCGATCGCCATCCCGTTGTTGCCGCCCCCGGACCCCGGATACCCGTACCCGTACGGCGTCGGAAACGCCCCCACCGGTGGATACCCAGCCTGCGCGTACGGCGGCTGCCCGTACGGCGAAGCACCCTGCTGCCCGTACTGCGCCCCACCCGACTGCTGCCCGTACGGCGACCCAGCCGCAGGCTGTCCGTACGGCGACTGCCCCGTCGTCTGCCCCGGAGCCGCCCACTGCGTCGCCCCAGACTGCCCCGGCGACTGCTGCCCCGCCGGCTGCTGCCCTGCCGACAGCTGGCCAGACGACCCCTGCCCATACGGCGACTGCCCCGGCGGACCAGACTGCCCCGGCTGACCGTACGACGGCTGCCCCGACGGCCCACCCGGCTGCTGCCCCGGCTGCTGTTCCCCAGGCCGTCCGTACGTCGGGAACGACCTCGGCACGTCTTGAGGCCGGCCCGGCTCCGGTCCGTACGGTGGTTGACTCACGTTTCCCCCGCTGGTGCTACCGCTGCGACCCGCGCATGCTACCCGTCAAATGGGTCCCCGGCATGCCGACCAGGCAGAGGACGTTGCCGTCAGCAACTGCGCGCTCACCCAGCACGACGTAGTACATGTCCAACTCCGACCGCTCGTACGGCTTGCCGACGAACGCGCTGAAGGCAGTCGCACACTGTTGGGTGGCGACCGTGCCCTTGTCCTCCGCCGACAGCCCGGCCAGGTTGGCCCGGACCTTCGCGTATGCCTCGCCGGTGTGGGCGACCGCACAGTCGGCGATCCGCACGACCCGCAGGGTCTCCGCCTCCAGGTCCGCGTCGAAGCACTGCTGTACGGCGACCTGCGAGATGGCGACCGTCCGTCCGATCCCCGCCCGGCGTTCGCCGATCAGGTTCAGGGCGACCGCGACTGCGATGGCGATCGTCCAGGCCAGGCTGATCGCCAGGGCGCCGTACGCGAGCCGCTTGCCCCGGCTGCTGGTCCGCTTGATCCGGCGCAACGCGATCGCGGCCAGCACCACGGCGATCGGCACCAGCCCGGGCAGGCTCGTCACCAGCGCGGCCACGGCGTAGCGGTCCTGGCGCTGCTGCGCGGGAGTCGGTACACCCGCGAGCCAGGACTCGGCCGGCGGCAAGGATGGCCGGGCAGGCTGGATCGGGGGCGGTTGTGTCATGCAGTTCCGTTTCGGGCAGGGCGCCGAGCGGTCTGCCCGGACACCGCAGACATCGGACCGGCCGGTCTCGGTGTTACAGCCGCTGCCCGCTAACCGGACGCAGGTGTCACCCTTCGAACAGCGCGATCGTCATCGCCTCGAGAGCCAGCAAGGGTGCGACGTTGGTCTCGATCGCCTCTCGGCAGGCGGCCAGGGCGTCGATCCTTCGAATCGTCTGCTCTGGGGTGGTTCGGGCCGCATATTGCTCGATGTTCGAGCGAAGCTCGGCGTTGATCAATTCGGCGCCGGCGCGGGTCTGAACCATCAGAACGTCGCGGTACAAGGCCATCAGGTCAACCAGTGACCGGTCGAGCACGTCGCGTTCCCACCGCTTCGCCCGAGCCTTCTGCTGGTCCTCGAGCTCCTTCAACGCGGCGTTCGCCTCGCGCGGCTTGGCGCCCTTCGTGCCGACTCCGAGTGCCTGCTCGAGCGCAGCGCGTTCCTTCTCGTCGACCTTCTCGGCGCTGGCCTTCGCCTCGGCCTTCGCGGCCTCGACCAGCTGCTGCGCGGCCTTCAAGCAGGCGCCGAGGTCGCGCAGCGCGAACGGGACCTCCAGCACGTTCGTCCGCCGGGCCCGCACCTCCTCGTCGCGCGCCAACGCCCGCGCCCGTCCGATGTGGCCTTGCGCGGCGCGCGCGGCGAACCCGGCCAGCTCGGGATCGACCCCCAGCTTGCCGATCAGCATGTTCGCCACCGCGTCCACCGGCGGCGTGCGCAGCACCAGCAGCCGGCAGCGCGACCGGATCGTCGGTACGACGTCCTCGACGGTCGGCGCACACAGCACCCAGACCGTCCGCGGCGCCGGCTCCTCGATGCTCTTCAGCAGCGCGTCGGCGGCCTGCTCGGTCAGCCGGTCCGCGTCCTCGACGACCATGACCTGCCAGCGGCCCTGGGTCGGGCTCATCGCGGCCCGGCGGATCAGCTCGCGGATCTCGCTGACCCGGATCGACAGCAGCTCGGTGCGGATCAGCGACACGTCCGGGTGCGCGCCGGTCAGCGCCGTACGGCACTCGTTGCACTCGCCGCATCCCCGGTTCTCGCATTGCAGCGCGGCCGCGAACTCACGGCCCGCGTTCGACCGCCCCGACCCGGGCGGCCCGGTGATCAGCCACGCATGCGTCATCCCCGCTACCGCAGCCCCGGTCTCACCCCGCATGCCCGCTTCCGCACCGGCCACAGCCTTCTGCAGTACGGCGACCGCCGGCTCCTGGCCGACCAGGTCGTCCCACACGGTCATAGATCCACCTTGGGGAGCATTGGTTGGAGACGGGCGCGGATTTGGGCGGCGATCTGTTCGCGGCCTTGGGAGGCGTCGACGACCAGGTAGTGCTGGGGCTCGGCCGCGGCTAGCTCGAGGAACGCGTTGCGCACCCGGAGGTGGAAGTCGTGCGACTGGGCCTCGATCCGGTCCCGCTCGGTGAATCGGTCGAGCCCGCTCTTCGGCGGCAGGTCGAGCAGGATGGTCAAGTTCGGCCGGAGGTCGTCGGTCGCCCAGCGGTTGACCCGCTCGACATCGGTGAGGTCCAGATCCCGCCCGGATCCTTGGTAGGCCAGGGCGGAGTCGACGTACCGGTCGGTGATGACGACGGCGCCTGCCTTCAAGGCGGGCTTGATCACCGAGTCCACATGTTCGGCCTTGTCGGCGGCGTACAGCAGCGCCTCGGCGCGATGCGAGATGTCACCGGTGGCCGGGTCGAGGACGATCTGCCGCAGCGTCTTGCCGAGGTCGGTCGCACCCGGCTCGCGGGTGAGCAGCACCTGCTGGCCCTGCTCTTTCAGCCACTCGACCAGCAACGCGGACTGAGTCGACTTGCCGGCGCCCTCGCCGCCTTCCATCGCGATGAACAGGCCGGTGGTCGGGTAGACGCCGGGGGTCTTGCCGAAGCTCCGCCGTACGTCGCGCCAGAACGGGACACCCGGCCGGTCGTCCATCTGCCGCCAGGCGATCAGCCCGATCACGCCGGCCAGGATCGCCGCGATCAGCATCGTCAGCGCGGCGCCGTTGTACGTCCACGACCGTCCGCCGATCGACCAGGTACGGCGGCCGATCGCGCCGGCGGCGAACGGGGCGATGGCCAGGGTGACCGCGAGGACCGTCCGGACCGCGGACTGGACGAAGGCGAAGGTCCGGCCGCGAACCGCGTCCGGCACCTCGAGACCGAGCAGCGTGTAGCCGGAAACCCAGGAGGCGCCGGCGCAGAAGCCGAGCAGGATCGCGATCATGGTGGCGATCTCGATCTGCTGGATCAGCGCCAGCCCGGCCAGGCAGATGCCGGAGCCGACCAGCCCGGCCGCGAACAACCGCCGCCGGGACAGGCCGGAGAACAACCGCGGCGCGAACCCCATGCCGAGCGCCAGACCGCCGAACACCGCGCCGAACAGGACGCCGTACCCGGGGTCGCCGGCGTGGAGATCCTCGACGTACGTGCGGCCGAGGCCGATCACGACCGCGCCGGCCGCGAACGCGCCGGAGATACCGACCACGAGACCGCGGACGACCGGCGTCCCGGTGACGTAGGACCAGCCCTCGACCATCGTCCGCCAGAGCGTCGGGTGTGTCTCGTGCTCGTGGATGGCGCGGCCGATCTCGGCCACCGACAAGATCGCCAGCGCGGACACCACGAACGTGGCCGCGTTGACGTAGACGGCCAGGTCGATGGAGACCTCGCCGAGCCCGCGGGTGGCCAGGGTGATCGCGGTGAAGATGACGGCGGCCGGAAGCGCGCTGCCGTAGGTGGTGATCAGGCTGAGCTGGTTGGCCGCCTCGAGGCGGTGCCGGGGCACCAGGTTCGGCACGCTGGCGTCCTTGGCCGGGCCCCAGATCAGGCTGACGATCTCGATCAGCACGGTCGCGACCAGCAGCCAGGTGAGGGTGCCGACGATCGGGATACTGACGAAGAAGGCGGCCCGGATCAGGTCGCCGACGATCATCGTCCAGCGCCGGTCCAGCCGGTCCGCGACCCAGCCCGCGACCGGGCCCATCACCAGCGCGGGCAGCACCCGGAGGAACAGCACGCCGCCGATGGCGAAGTTCGCCGCCTGGTAGTCGTCACCGGCGAACGACTTCGCCATCGCGGTCAGTGCCAGCAGGCCGATCCAGTCCCCCAGGCTGGACAGCCCGAACGCCACCCAGAGCCGCCGGAACGCCCGGATCCGCAGCACCGCGCGCACGTCATGCGCCGGTGCTGGATCAGTCATCGGGTCATAAACCTCCGGCACACCCAAAGACTAGTCGGAGGCATCGACAGCCTTGCGCAGCGCGGTCGCCAAGGCGTCCAGACCGGCCTTCAGCTCGACCAGCGGCAGGAATCCGAACCCGAGCCGGAAGACCCGCGACTCGTCCCCGAACCAGTCACCGTCGGCCAGCCGGACACTCAGCTCGGCCGTGGCCTCGCGGAACCGGTCGACGGACACGGCCGATTTCAGCCGGATGCAGCACAGCGCGCCGGCGTCAGGCCGGACCCACTCGACCAGCTCGTGGTTCGCGCGGATCCACTCATCCGTCGTGGCCAACGAGTCCGCCAGCCAGCGACGCCGTACCTCGAGGATCTCGTCCTCCTGCTCGAACAGCTGTACTGCGAGCGCCTCGGTGACCGGCGATCCCGACACGACGGTGTTGAACTTCGCGGTCACCACCTGGTCGACGAGCTCGGCGTCAGTGCTGATCAGCCAGCCGACGCGCAGGGCGGCCGCGCCGTGGCACTTCGACAGCGAGGAGACGACCACCACCTTGGGTCCCAGGTGTACGGCGGTCCCCACGATCGGATCGTCGCCGTACGCCGCGGTGCGGTAGGTCTCGTCGATCATCAGGTAGGCATCCGGGCAGATCTCGCTCATGACGGCCACGATCTGCTGCAGCGTCTCGCGCGAAACCTCAACGCCTGAAGGGTTCTGCGGCGTCGCGAGACTGACCAGCTTGGTCTCGGGCGTGAGGTGGGCGCGAACGTGCTCCACGGTCAGTTGGTAGCCGTCGTCGAAGGACAACGGGATCACGCGGACGTCCGCACCCACGGACTCGTAGCAGTTGCGGGCCAAGGGGAACAGCGGCTCGGTCGTGACGACCTGACCGCCGCCGTCCGCGACCAGGTAGGCGAGCAGGAAGATCGCATGCATCCCGCCCACGGTGGTGACGACCTGGTCGGGACGTACGCCGTGGCGCTCGGCGAGCGCGGTCCGCAGCCGCGGGTCGCCGTACGCGGTGCCGTAGCTGAGGTCGAGGTCGCCGAGCTCCGGGGTCAGCAGGTCCGCAAGCCGCAGGTCCGGGCCGTAGCTCTCGCCGAGGTCGTAGGTGGGCTTCACTTCGGTCAGGGACGCGATGTCGTTGCGAAGAAAGGTGGCCATACCGCCATCGTCCGAGCCCAGGTCTGGCCACCCCAGAGCCAATCCGGCAGAATTGGTTCGCGAATGAGACCAATCGAGGTATGTGACCGTCTGGGCCGCTGGTCGTCCGGCCGCGGGCCGCTGTACGTGCTGCTCGCCGCCCGGATGCGCCGGCTGATCGACGACGGCGAGCTTCCGCCGGGCGCGTTGCTGCCGCCGGACCGCGCGCTGGCGGCTGCGCTGGCAGTCGGCCGTACGACGGTGGTCGCGGCGTACGAACTGCTGCGCTCGGAGGGCCGGATCACCCGGCGTCAGGGCAGCGGGACGCGGGTGGCGGGCAGCCAGTCGCCGGCGACGATCGAGGATGCGACGGTCGACCCGATCTTCCTCGACTCACTGGAGGCGCGGGACGACGACGTACTGCTGGCCATCTGTGCCGCGCCTGGCGATCCGCCTCCGCAGTTGGCCGAGGCGTACGAGCGCGTCCTGCCGGCGTTGCGGGAGATCAGCGGAGACATCGGGTACTACCCGTACGGTCACCCGGTCCTGCGGGAGGCCATCGCGGAGCGCTACGGCGATCGCGGCGTACCGACCTCACCGGACCAGATCATGGTGACGAACGGCGGCCAGCAGGCGCTGTCGTTGTTGGCGCATGCGCTGGTCTCGCCCGGGGATCAGGTGCTGGTGGAGGCGCCGACGTACCCGGGTGCGTTGGAGGCGTTCCGCGAGGAGGCCGCCGTACTGCGAGGGCTGCCGGTCGGACTGGCGGGGTTCGAGGCGGCGGTGCGGGAGCGGCGTCCGGGGTTGGTTTATGTGATCCCGACGTACCAGAACCCGACCGGGTCGGTGTTGTCGCCGCTGGTCCGGGAGCGGTTGGCGCGGGCTGCTGCGGCGGCCGACGTACCGCTGATCGAGGACGAGGTGCCGGCGGATCTCGGCTTCCCGGGTACGACGCCGCCGGCGCCGATGGCGGCGTACAGCGAGACCGTGATCTCGATCGGGTCGCTCAGCAAGAGCGTCTGGGGTGGACTGCGGATCGGCTGGATCCGCGCAGCCGCGCCAATCGTCAACCGCCTCGCCCGCCTCCGCGCCGTCCACGACCTAGGCGGCAACGTCCCCGCCCAACTAGCCGCCGCCCACCTGGTAGCTCAACTGGACACCCTCGGCCTGGCCGAGGAGCTCAAGCACCGCCACGACCACCTCCGGACCCTCCTGGCCGAACACCTCCCGACCTGGCAGATCCCCACTATCCAGGGCGGCCAGTGCCTGTGGGCCAGACTGCCGCACGGCGACGGCAACTCCTTCGCCCAAACCACCCTCCGCCACGGCCTGGCCATCCTCCCCGGCTCCGGCCTCGACGTCACCGGCGCCAGCGACCCCTACGTCCGCCTCCACTTCCGAGCCCACCCGACCGAACTAACCGAAGCAGTAACCCGCCTAACCACCGCCTGGCATGCCTACAACCCACCGGCCGACCGAGTACACCCTCGGCCGGCCATCGCAATCTGAATCGGCTAGCGGGTGTAGAACATGACGTTCTACACTGGGGTCATGGAAAGCATCCCGGTGCGTGAACTCAACCAGCACACCAGCGCGGTGCTGGCGCGCGTGGCCGGCGGCGAGTCCCTCGAGATCACCGTCAGCGGCCGCCCCGCGGCGCTGCTGATTCCTGTCGACGACAACTCCCGTGGCATCGCCGACCTGGTCCGCCGCGGTCGGCTGATTCCGGCCACCGACCCAGCTCCGCCGGCGCTACCCCCGGGCGATCTGGATCTCTCGATCGACTCGGCGGAGGTCATCTCGGATCTCCGGGAGGAACGGCTGTGATCTACCTCGACTCCGCCGCGATCGTGAAGTTGATTCGGCGGGAGAAGGAGACCGAGGCACTCCACGAGTGGCTCACAGCAAACGAAGACAAGACGCTTGTGGCCTCAGCTCTGGTACTCACGGAGGTTCCACGCGCCTTGCGGCGGACAGACCCTGGCCGGCTGGCTGCCGTGCCAACGGTGCTCGCAAAGCTCAACCGGGTTCCAATGGACGACACGGTGCTCGCAACGGCCGCGGCGTACCAGGACCCGATGCTGCGGACCCTTGATGCCATCCATCTGGCAAGCGCACAGACCTTGGTGCTGGAGGGTCTTCCTCTGACTGCGTTGGTGACTTACGACAAGCGGTTGTTGGCGGCGGCGGCCGATGCAGGCCTCGCTATTGCCGCACCTGGCGCTGAATAGCGCGACACGCCTTGCCCTCCAAGAGGTGGGCAAGGCGTGTCGAGGAACTCCAGATCAGCTGGTGGTGAAGCGCACCGTCAAGGTTGCTGGGGCGGTTTTCAGTTTGTCGCGGTCGGGGAGTTGGGGGCCGCAGGCGGCTGTGCCTACGCCGGTTTGGGCGATGTCGAGGGTTACGTGGGTGGTGTTGCCGGGGACCAGGTCGGCGGTGTGGGTGGCGGATTCGAGGGCTTGGGTGGTCCAGTCGCGGACGGTCAGGCCGAAGAGGGTGCCCACCGCCTCGATGCGGAGGTTGTCGAGGGTGGCCCAGCGGGTGTCGATGCGGTGGCCGTTCTCCTGGGGGCGGACGTACGGCGTCTGCAGTTCGGCGACCGTGGCCGAGTACTTGCCGACCGCGGCAGCCTCGCGCGTGTCGACGTACGCCTCGTTCGGGCCGGTGCCGAACCATTCGACCCGCTCGACCTTCGGCAGCTCGAAGGTGATGCCGAGTCGCGGCAGCACCTCCGGGAACTGGCCCTCGGGTACGACGTTCAGGTCCAACACGACCCCACCGTCGACCGCGGTCCAGCGCCAGGTGCTGACGAGACCCCACTGGAGCTGCGGCGGTGCCGTACGGGTGACGACCTCCCAGGCGCCGTCGCGCTCGCCCTGCGAGACGATCCGGTGCTGCACGCGGTGCAGACCCTCCTCGCGCCAGGCGTTCGCGACCCCGGGGATGGCGTCGTTGTCGATCGGCGCACGCCAGACGTCGAGCCGCACGTTCTGCACGCCGGCAACGCTGATCCCGCCCACGCCGGCAACACCGTCAGCCGGCACACCACCGGTGACCGGCTCCACCGAGACAGGCTCGTCGACCCGAATCTGACCCCACGCGATCCGGTGGCCGGCCTCGGCCCACGGAGTCGCAGAAGTCAGCGAAGCGATGACGGTCACCCAGGTCTCGGGCTTAGAACCGTCAACCGCCGGCAGCTCCACCGTGGCGGTCGCACCGGGGGCGATCGCCGGCACTGACAGCTCACCGGCGTCGACCTGCGTGCCCTCGACCTCGACGACGTACGTGAAGGTCAGATGGCTGGTGTCGAGCACCTCGTAGCGGTTGGTGACCGACACCCCACCGTTGCCGTCCGCAACGATCCGGAGCGGCTCGATCACCTTCACGTACTCGAGCATGCCGGGTGACGGCGTCCGGTCCGGGAACAGCAGGCCGTCGCAGACGAAGTTGCTGTCGTGGATGGTCTCGCCGAAGTCGCCGCCGTACGCGTAGACCTCGCGGCCGTCGATGGTGGTGCGGATGCCGTGGTCGATCCACTCCCAGATGAAACCGCCCTGGCAGCGCGGGTACTTGTCGAACACCTCGCGGTAGTCGAGCAGCCCACCCGGTCCGTTGCCCATCGCGTGGCCGTACTCGCACAGGATGAACGGCAGGTTCCGGTACAGCTCAGGGTCCGCGCCGATCTCCGCGCAGCCGGCCGGGTCGGTGTACATCCGGGAGTAGATGTCGACCCACTCGGCCTCGGTGTCGCGCTCGTAGTGCACCGGGCGCGACGGGTCGAGCTCCTTGGCCAGGTCGTACATGGCCTTCAGGTTGTCGCCCATCCCGCACTCGTTGCCGAGCGACCAGATGATGATCGCGGGGTGGTTCTTGTCGCGGTGCACGGTGCGCTCGATCCGGGACACCAGGTCGTCGCGGAACCGCGGGTCCATCACCGGGTTCGGCAGCTTCGGCGGCTCCGGCTCGTACCCGAACCCGTGCGTCTCCAGGTCACACTCGTCGATCACGTACAGGCCGTACTCGTCGCACAGCGACAGGAAGTGCGGGTGCGGCGGGTAGTGGCTGGTCCGGACCGCGTTGATCCCGGCGCGCTTCATCAGCAGTACGTCGTCCAGCATGTCCTGCTCGGTGAGCGCCCGGCCGCGGTCGGGGTGGAACTCGTGCCGGTTGACCCCGTTGAACAGCACCCGGTTCCCGTTGACGGTCAGCACACCGTCGGCGATCGCGACCGTCCGGAAGCCGATCCGCAGCCGCACGTCACCACCGTCGGTCCGGACCACACCGTCGTACAGCCGCGGACTCTCGGCCGACCACGGCTCGACGGCCGCCGTGACCTCGGCACCGGTCGCGAACTCGAGGTTCAACTCAGGTACGACGACCGTCCCGGCGACGTCGGAGTCGACCTTCAGCGTGCCGGTCCCGTCGGCGTACGACGCGTGCACGAAGACGTCGGTCGGGGCGGTCGGCTTCAGCGCGAGCAGGTTGACCTCGCGGAAGATCCCGGACAGCCACCACATGTCCTGGTCCTCGACGTAGCTGCCGGCCGACCACTGGTGCACCCGGACCGCGATCCGGGCCTCCCTGCCGGGGGCAACCACGTCGGTCAGGTCGAACTCGGACGGCAGCCGGGAGCCGGACGACCAGCCGACCAGCTCGCCGTTCACGTGCAGCGCGAACCGGGAGTCGACGCCCTCGAACCGCAGCACCACCCGCGAGCCGGCCCAGTCCGCCGGGACCGTCACGGTCCGGACGTAGTCGCCGGTCGGGTTGTCGGTCGGCACGAACGGCGGCTCGAGCGGGAACGGGTAGACGACGTTCGTGTACGCCGGGGCGCCGTACCCGCTGAGCTGCCAGTGACCCGGGACCGCGATGGTGTCCCACCCGGTGGTGTCCGGGTCCTTCAGGTCGTCGGGGGCGTCGGCCACGCTCGGGGAGAGCCGGAAGCTCCACTCGCCGGTCAGCGGGAGCTTGGCCGAGTCGTCGTCGAGCCAGGCACGCGGGGGAAGCACGTTGGCGCCGGGAGCAAAGTCCTCGACATAACTGTGGTCATGGGTCACAGGCATCGAGCCTAAGCCCAAGTTGTTCACGAATCCACACCGATCAACAGATATGGACAGGAAGGTGACCGGATCAGGTCAGGCTTGGCACGCCTTGCACACGCCGATCAGAGCGACCTGTTCGGGGGCCAACTGGAAGCCGAGCTCGCGCTGAAGCTTGCGCCTGGCCGAGTCGAGGGTGTCGCCCGGGGCGTCGTACACCGTGCCGCACTCCGAGCACCGCAGGTGCAGGTGGCGCGGAGCCAGGTCGCCGGCCAGGTGGTACGTCGTACCGGCGCGGCCGAGGTGAACGTGCGTGACCAGACCGAACTCGCCGAGCGCGTCCAGCGCCCGGTAGACGGTCGCGCGGTGGATGCCGGGGCGCAACTGCTCGGCGCGCTCGCCGATCTGCTCGGCGCTCAGGTGCTCCTCGGTGCCAGCGAGCACCTCCACCACCGCGAGCCGGGCCGGCGTGACCCGCTCGCCCCGTTCCCGCAGGCGCTGCGCGGTGACTTCGACAGCACTGGTCATTGGGCCTCTCTCAGGACTACTCAGAAGCCTCAGGACTTCTTGGCGGCCGTCTTCTTGGCGGTCGTCTTCTTCGCCGCGGCCTTCTTCGTGGTGGTCTTCTTCGCGGCCGCCTTCTTCGTCGTGGTCTTCTTGGCGGTGGACTTCTTGGCCGCCTTCTTCACCGGACCACGGGCCCGCTTGTCCGCCAGCAGCTCGGCGGCGCGCAGCAGCGAGATGGTCTCGACCGAGTCGTCCTTGCGCAGGGTCGCGTTGGTCTCGCCGTCGGTCACGTACGGGCCGAAGCGACCCTCCTTCACCACCACCGGCTTGCCGGACTCCGGGTCCTCGCCCAGCTCCTTCAGCGGCGGCGCCGCGGCCCGGCGGCCGCGCTGCTTCGGCTCGGAGTAGATCTTCAGCGCCTCTTCGAGGGTGATGTCGAACATCTGCTCCTCGGACGACAGCGACCGCGAGTCGGTGCCCTTCTTCAGGTACGGCCCGTAGCGGCCGTTCTGCGCGGTGATCTCGTCACCGCTCTCCGGGTCCATGCCGACCACCCGCGGCAGCGACAGCAGCTTCATCGCGTCCTCGAGGCTGACACTGTCCAGCGTCATCGACTTCAGCAGCGACCCGGTCCGCGGCTTGGCGCTCTTCGGCGCGTCCTCCGGCAGCACCTCGGTCACGTACGGACCGAACCGGCCGGCCTTCGCGACCACCTTCAGGCCGGTGTCGGGCGCTGTACCGAGCTCGTGCTCGACGCCGGACGGCTGGCTGAGCAGCTCCTGGGCCTTCTCGACGGTCAGCTCGTCCGGCGGCAGGTCCTCGGGCACGTTCGCGCGCCGCTCGTCCTTGTCCTCGACGTACGGACCGTAGCGGCCGACCCGGACCACGATGCCGCTGTCGTCACCGCCGACACCGAAGGTGGACATCTCCCGGGCGTCGATGTCGCCGAGGTCGTTCACCATCGAGTGCAGGCCCTCGAGGTCGGCGTCGCCGAAGTAGAACCGCGACAGCACGCCCTCGCGCTGCAGGTCCCCGGCGGCGACCTCGTCGAGCACGTCCTCCATGGTCGCGGTGAACGCGTAGTCCACCAGCCGGGTGAAGTGCTCCTCGAGCAGCCGGACGACCGCGAACGCCAGCCAGGCCGGCACCAGCGCGGAGCCCTTCTTGTACACGTACCGGCGGGCCTGGATGGTGCCGATGATCGACGCGTACGTCGACGGCCGGCCGATCTCGCGCTCTTCCAGCTCCCGGATCAGCGTCGCCTCGGTGTAGCGGGCCGGCGGTTTGGTCTCGTGCCCGGAGGCCAGCACCTCGACCGCGGGCAGCACGTCGCCCTCGGCCACGTCGGGCAGCCTGGTCTCCTGGTCGTCGGTCCCGGCGGACGGGTCGTCCGCGCCCTCGACGTACGCCTTGAGGAAGCCGTGGAAGGTGATCACCCGGCCGGACGAGGTGAACTCGCACTTCTCGCCGGACGAGGCGGTCGCGTCGATCCTGATCGAGACGCTGCGGCCCTCGGCGTCCTTCATCTGGGACGCGATGGTGCGCATCCAGATCAGCTCGTAGAGCCGGTACTCGGCGCCGCTCAGCCCGGTCTGCGCCGGGGTCTGGAAGACCTCGCCGGCCGGCCGGATCGCCTCGTGCGCCTCCTGCGCGTTCTTCACCTTGGAGGTGTAGACCCGCGGCTTGTCCGGCAGGTACGACGCGCCGTACAGCTCCCGGACCTGGGCCCGGGCGGCGGTGATCGCGGTGTCCGACAGCGTCACGCTGTCGGTACGCATGTAGGTGATGTTGCCGTTCTCGTACAGCCGCTGGGCGATCTGCATGGTCTGCGAGGCGGACATGCCGAGCTTGCGGCCGGCCTCCTGCTGCAGGGTGGTGGTCCGGAACGGCGCGTACGGCTTGCGGGTGTACGGCTTGGACTCGATCGACCGGACGGTGAACTGTGAGTCGCGCAGCGCGGCGGCGAGTGCGGTCGCGGTCTCCTCGTTCAGGTGGACCGTGGTCTGGCCCTTCAGCTCGCCGGAGGCGCTGAAGTCGCGGCCCTGGGCGACCCGCCGGCTGTCCACCGAGACCAGCCGGGACGGGAACTGCCGCGGCGTGCGGCCCGCACCGGCGTCGAGGGTGGCGTCCAGGTCCCAGTACGACGCGCTGCGGAAGGCGATCCGCTCGCGCTCACGGTCGACCACCATCCGGATCGCGACCGACTGCACCCGGCCCGCCGACAGCTTCGGCATGACCTTCTTCCACAGCACCGGCGAGACCTCGTAGCCGTAGAGCCGGTCCAGGATCCGGCGCGCCTCCTGGGCGTCGACCAGGGACTCGTTGATGTCGCGGGCGCTGCCGACCGCGTCCTGGATCGCCTTCGGGGTGATCTCGTGGAAGACCATCCGCTTGACCGGGACCTTCGGCTTCAGCTCGTCCAGCAGGTGCCAGGCGATCGCTTCGCCCTCGCGGTCCTCGTCGGTGGCCAGGTAGAGCTCGTCGGCGGACTTGAGCAGGTCCTTCAGCTTGCGGATCTGGGCCTTCTTGTCGGCCGGGACGACGTACAGCGGGTCGAAGTGGTCCTCGACGTTCACGCCGAGCCGGGCCCAGGGCAGGCCCTTGTACTTCGCCGGGATCTCGTCCGCCCCGCTGGGCAGGTCCCGGATGTGACCGAAGCTGGACTCCACCACGTACCCGGACCCCAGGAAACCGGCGATCATCCGCGCCTTCTTCGGCGACTCGACGATCACCAGCCTGCTTGCCGATGTCTTCGTCCCTGCTGCCCCTGCCACTGCGCTCCTTGCCCTAGCACTCTCTCGTCCGCCGACAACGCCCGCGATCAGGCGTCTGTTCCCCGAGCACAGACCGACCCCGTCCGAGGACAGGGTACGGCCGACGGCAACGCATTTCTCAACGCACGGTAACCGGTCGTGCCGTGATTACACGTCACGGGGTTTCAGAAAGTGCCCGGCAACTCCCGCCCTCTCGACCCCGAGGGTACGCCGTCGGAGGCCCGGCGGAGGTGGCAAGTGTCACAACCTGGTCAGCGGGCGAACCGGATCTCGGGAAATTCCGGCGAGTCGCCGCGGAGCAGCATCTCGGGTCGCCCGCGCAGGTTGTGGTCGAAGAAGGCGGCGATGTACCGGCGCTGGGCGAGCACGCTGCGGTACGGGTGGACCGCACCGACCAGTGCCGTCATCACCGAGGTGATGATCTCGTCCTCGCCGTAGATCGACCGGAACAACTGGTCGAAGACGAACTGGAAGTCGGTGAACGCCTTCTGCTTCGCGCCGGTCAGGCCGAGGTTCAGCTTCCAGCCGCGCTGCTCGTCCCAGAACCGGGCCCACGACCTGTCGTAGTACTCCTTGCCTGCGTCGGTGCGCTGACTGGTGTCCGAGCCGAACAGCAGGAACGGCTGGTCGAGTCCCTTCCGGGCCACCTCGCCGAGCGGGCCCTTGGCCGGGTCGTCCTGGAGCGTCCCGTCCAGGTCGAGGCCGGCCGCGAACCGCCGGTCCTCGAGCAGCGTGTTCGCGGTCGCGTAGCCGCCGAGGGAGAAGCCGAACATGCCGACGCGCTGCAGATCGAGGCCGCCGGCGAGCCCGGGCGGCAGCGTCTTGCCGTCCAGGTCGGGGTTGTCGCCGCGGACGATCCGCTCGAGCTGATCCAGCACGAAGCGCGCGTCCGCCGTCCGGGTCTCGACCGCCTTGCGGGTGAACGCCGGATCCGGCAGCTGGCCGGCCGGCACGCCGGGCAGGACCCGCCCGCAGTACGACGGGGTGCGGGATCGGCTGCATCGGCGCATCCACGCGGGAGTACGTGTCGGTGTTGGCGAAGTCGAACGAACCGGTCGGCACCGCCAGCCCGTACTCCCCGGTCCAGGCCTCGTCGACCTCGACCGCGGTCCGCTTCGGCATGTACTTGGCCAGCGGAGCCGCGGCGACCACCGAGCCGGGGTACCAGAGGCTGATCATCAGCTCCCGCTTGCCGCTGGGCATGGTCGGGTCCGGGCGGGACTGGTCGATCAGGTGCAGGGCGGTCGTGCCGAGCGCCTTCCGGCCGGTCGGAGGCGGCAGCTGGAACGTCACGGGGTGGAAGTCGGGGTCGTCCTGGGCCGTGAAGCGGTCGGGGTCGACGGGGTGGGCCTGGGCGAGGGCCGGGGTGGTCAGCGCGACGCCCAGGCCCAGACCACCGGTCAGCACTGCGCGTCGACTGAAGGTTCGACTGTTCGCCATGCGAAACATCGTCACTACCCGGGTTCACCCCGTGATGGCGGCGGCGTCTCAACTTCATCACGGCCGAGCTGATGACAAGCCGGGACCGGTGCGCTTCAATGAGCGCATTCTTGTTCATAGATGCGTGAAGTGAGGCACTCGTGAGCATCTTTGTCCGCATGAAACGTTCAGTGATCGCCCTTGCGATGATCGCGGGCGCACTGGTCGCTGTCAGCGCCCAAGCGCAGGCCCAACCCACCGCCGACACCACGCTGGGTGACGTCACCGGGTTCTCCGCCGACGGGGCGACGTACACACTCAGCGCCGGCGCCGCGAAGGTGCGGGTGGCGTTCCTCAAGGACGACGTGTTCCGGCTCTGGCTCGCACCGGACGGGAACTTCACGGACCCCGCCAACACGCCGCCGACCGACCCGACCGGACCCGCGTCGAACATCGTCGCCAAGACCGACTACGGCACGCCGGGTACATCGTGGCGGGATCGTGGCAGCTTCTACTCGCTGACGACCGGCAAGATCGAGGTCCGGGCGCAGAAGTCGCCGCTGCGGTTCTCGGTCCACCGCTCGAACGGCCAACTGGTCTGGGCCGAGACGGCGCCGCTGTCGTGGAACGACAGCTCCACGACGCAGTCACTGGGCCGCGGGCCGAGTGAGCAGTTCTTCGGCGGCGGCATGCAGAACGGCCGGTTCTCGCACCGCGACCAGACCATCAAGATCTCCCGCGACTTCAACTGGGAGGACGGTGGCAACCCGAACGCCTCTCCCTACTACATGAGCACCGCGGGGTACGGCGTACTGCGGAACACGTTCAGCCCGGGGAGCTACAGCTTCACCGAGCCCGTCGTCACCAAGCACGACGAGCAGCGGTTCGACGCCTACTACTTCATCGGCGACCTCAAGACCTCGCTCGACCGCTACACCGAGCTCACCGGCCGGCCGTTCATGCCGCCGATCTACGGGCTCGAGTACGGCGACTCGGACTGCTACAACCGCGGTCACTACGCGAAGGACCCGGACACCAGCAACGACTGGAAGGTGCACCCGGACAAGGTGACCACGCTGGACGCGGTGAAGATCGCGCAGCGGTTCAAGGACGAGGACATGCCCGGCGGCTGGATGCTGGTCAACGACGACTACGGCTGCGGGTACTCCGACGACACCGACTTCGAGCAGGTCGAGGGCACCTGGTGGGGCAAGCGGGAGATCCCGCCGCTCAAGCAGACCGGTGACGAGCTCCGCCGGCGCAACATCGAGATGGGTCTGTGGACGCAGTCGTCGCTGGACCGGCAGCCGGCCGAGGTCGGCGAGGCAGGGGTCCGGGTCCGCAAGCTGGACGTCGCCTGGGTAGGCCCGGGCTACCGGCACGCGCTGAGCGCCTGCGACACCGCGCACGGCGGCATCGAGCAGTACAGCAACGCCCGCGGCTTCGCCTGGATGGTGGAGGGCTGGGCCGGTGCGCAGCGGTGTGCAGTGCAGTGGACCGGCGACCACAGCGGTTCGCTGGACGCGATCAAGTGGCAGATCCCGGCCATCCACGGCTCCGGCAACTCCGGCATCGCTTACACCGCCGGCGACGTGGACGGCATCTTCGGCGGCTCGCCCACGTCGTACGTCCGGGACATGCAGTGGAAGGTCTTCAACCCGGCCTTCATGACGATGTCCGGCTGGGCCACCCCGGCGTTCAAGCAGCCGTGGGCGTACGGCGATCCCTACACCTCGATCAACCGCAAATACCTGAAGCTGCGGGAGCGCCTGCTGCCGTACTTCTACACGTACGCCGCGGAGGCGCACCGGACCGGCGCACCGCTGAACCGGTCGCTGGTGCTGGAGTACCCGAACGACCCGAAGACCTGGGACGACACCACCAAGTACGAGTTCTTGGCCGGCAAGGAGTTCCTGGTCGCGCCGATGTGGGGTGCGGACGAGGTGAAGAACGGCATCTACCTGCCCAAGGGCAACTGGGTCGACTACTGGACCGGCCGCGTCTACCAGGGCCCGACCACGCTGAACGGGTACAACGCGCCGCTGGACACCCTGCCGCTGTTCGTGAAGGCGGGCGCCGTCGTACCGATGTGGAAGGCGGGCATCAACACCGCGGCCGAGCAGGGCTTCGGCGACCCGCTGACCGTCGACATCTACCCGCAGGGCAAGTCGTCGTTCAGCCTGTTCGAGGACGACCGGGTCACGCGGTCCGGGCAGTCCGCCACCCAGGTCTTCACCGTGGACGCGCCGACGCAGGACCGCGGCGACGTGACGGTCAAGATCGGCGCGAGCGTCGGCTCGTACTCCGGCAAGCCCGCGTCTCGCCCGTACGAACTGACCGTCCACACCGGCACCGCGCCGCGTGAGGTCCTGGTGGACGGCCGCAAGGTGAGCGGCTGGACGTACGAGAACGGCGTCGTCAACGTGAAGACGGCAGCGATCCCCACTTCACGCTCTGCTGTGGTGCAGCTCGTTGGTACGTCGTCGGTCGGTGGCCCCGATGTCGCGAACACCTTCGGCACGCCGGAGCTCATCTCCCCGTCGCTGTGGAACGCTCCCGGCCAGGCCACCGAGGTGACCGCGACCTTCCAGAACGGCAGCAAGGAGACGATGCGGAACGTCAGCCTGGACGTGCAGGTCCCAAGCGGCTGGACCGTGACCGGTCAGAAGGTGTTCGCCAGCGTCGAGCGCGGCAAGACCGTGACGACCAAGCTGCACGTCACGCCCGGCGCGGACGTGAAGCCGGCGTCGTTCACGCTGAAGCTGGTGGCGACCTACCTTGCTGGAGGCAAGAGCTACTCGAACAGTGCGGCGGCCACCGCCCAACTGCCGTACGCCTCGTTGTCCCAGGCAGCCAACGTGGTCGGTATCAGCGACGCGTCGACGTACGCCCAAGGCAACTTCGACGGGTCGGGTAACAGCTTCAACGGCGAGGCGCTCGCGGCAGCCGGATACACGCCTGGCGCGACGGTGACCGTGCAGGACGCACAGTTCACCTGGCCGTCCGGTGCGCCGGGAACACCCAACCTGGTGAAGAACCAGCCGGCGCCGATCCTGGTCTCGGGTACCGGCTCGCACCTCGCCCTGCTGGGCGCCGGCGCCAGCCTCAACGCTCGCGGGGCCGTGACCATCATCTACACCGACGGTTCGCAGTCCCAAGGCACGTTCCAGCTGCCGAACTGGTGCTGCCAGGACCCGGCCACGGGCGGCGCCAAGCTCGCGGTGTCGGTGAAGGGTCGCTACACGCAGGCAGGTCTGAGCAACACGACGACCGACTACCGGGTCTTCTACACCGCCGTACCGCTCGACCCGGGGAAGACGGTCAAGGCGATCAAGCTGCCCGGTGGCGGACTCGGGTTCTTCGCCGCCACGATCGCCGACAAGCCGTTGCCACCGGCACCGACCGGCGAGAAATGGGTCAGCGACCTGGAGTTCCTCGACTCGACCAACGGCTGGGGTCCGGTGGAACGGGACCGCAGCAACGGCGAGGACGGGGCCGCCGACGGCAACCCGATCACCCTCGACGGGGTGCAGTACGTGAAGGGCCTCGGAACGCACGCGCCGTCCGCGGTCAGTGTCCGGATCGGCGGGAACTGCAACACCTTCACCGCGAAGGTCGGCGTGGACGACGAGATGGAGGACCGCGGCAAGGTCAGCTTCAAGGTGCTCGTCGACGGCGTCGCGAAGTACACCTCCGACCTGCTCACCGGTACGTCGCCCACCGCCAACGTCTCGGTCGACGTGAGCGGCGGCCAGACCCTGACCCTGCAGGTCACCGACGGCGGCGACGGCATCACCAGCGACCACGGCGACTGGGCGGAGGCAAAGGTGAGCTGCAACCCATAATGGCTGCATGACTGAACTGACGGCGACCGTTGTGGACGCGCTGCGACAGGCGTTCACAGCAGCCGGGTACACGGTCGAGGGTGTGGCCGAACGGCTCGGTCCTCAGGCCAACAGTGCGCTGGCCCGCAACGAGACCACTCTTGCGGGCCGGCGCACCGGCTCCGGTGACGCGCTGGACACGATGATCCGGTTGTTCCTGCTGCAGCGCGCCGTACCGGAATCCCTTGTCACACAGGCCTTTCCCGGCATCGATTTAGTTGCTCTAGGCATCGTTGACTCGACCGGAGAGGCATTGCTCGACATTCGGCCGTATGCCGAGGACGGGCGGGAGTGGTGGGTGGTCGCGGATCTCACGCCGGGGCTGGACGGGCGGCGGGAGGCGATGCGGTCCGACTACGTGCTCGGGATCGCGCCGGCCAGTCTGAGCCTCATCCACCTGACCGTGCCGATCAAGGCCGAGCGGGCCCTCGACATCGGCACCGGGTGCGGCATCCAGTCGCTGCACCTGGCCGACCGGGTCAACCAGGTCGTCGCCACCGACGTGAACCCACGGGCGCTGCAGCTGGCCCGGTGGACGGCCGCGCTGAACCGGGTCGACCTCGACGTCCGCTCGGGCAGTCTGTTCGAGCCGGTCCGTGGCGAGCGGTTCGACCTGATCGTGAGCAACCCGCCGTACGTGATCTCGCCGGGCGACGGGCGGCTGACGTACCGGGAGACCGGGTTCGCCGGTGACTCCGTCGTCGAGCAGCTGGTGCGACAGGCGCCGTACCACTTGACCGAGGGGGGCTGGTGCCAGCTGCTGGCCAACTGGACGTGCGTCCGTGGCGAGGACTGGCGCGACCGGATCGCTGGGTGGACGGGCGACCGGTCGGCGTGGGCGGTGCAGCGCGAGCAGCTCGACCCGGCGGAGTACGTCGAGCTGTGGCTGCGGGACGCGGGGCTGCACGGGTCCCCGGAGTACACGGCCCGGTACGACGCTTGGCTGCGCTGGCTGGACGACCAGGATGTCGAGGCGATCGGCATGGGCTGGATCACCTTGCACAACGTGGCCGGGTCACTCGACGCCGAGGAGTGGCCGTACGAGATCGAGCGGCCGATCGGTCCGCACGTGCTGCGCCGGTTCGAACGGTCGGAGGGTTTGCCGGACGACCTGACCGGGCAGCACTTGGTGGTCGCGGATGACGTCATCCAGGAGACGAGTGGGCAGCCGGGCGCCGAGGACCCGGCGTCGATCGTGCTGCGACGGCAGCGCGGCATGCGGCGGGCGGAGCAGGCGGACACCGTGCTGGCTGGGTTCGTCGGTGCGTGTGACGGGGACTTGAGCGTGGGGCAGATCCTGGCGGCGCTGGCGGACTTGTTGGAGCAGCCGCTGGAGAATGTCCTTCGGGAGTACCTCCCACAGGTCAGACGCCTTGTGGTGGAAGGGTTCCTGGACTACTAAGTCCGGCGTCGGCGCTTGTCGGCGTACATTCGCCGGTCGGCCTCGCTGAGCAGGTCCGCGACCGCCGTACCGTCGGTGCTGCTCGCCTGACCGACGCTCAGCCGCAGCATGCCGAACCACGGCTCCGCCGCCGACACCGCGACCCGGTCCGCCGCGACCTTGATCCGCTCCACCAGCTCCCGCGCACCACGCTCGTCGGGCTTGTCCAGTACGACGACGAACTCGTCTCCACCGGCTCGCGCCACCACATCCTCGGAACGGCACTGCTCGGTCAGCAGCTGCCCGACGAGTCGCAGTACGTCGTCACCGCAGGCGTGCCCGTAGCTGTCGTTGATCACCTTGAGGTTGTCCACATCGATGGCGATCACCGCCACCGAACGGTTGGCGGCGCGCGCGACCGACATGCGCTCGTCGAGTGCTCTGCGGTTGCCGACGCCGGTCAGCGGATCCTCACGGGCCGCCCGCCACTCCGCGTCATGCCGGATCGAGAGCTCGTGGTTGGCCAGAGCGGAGCGTACGGCGTACAGACCGCGCAACCGCTCGGCCCACCAGCCTCTGGTGATCGCACGCGCGTACTGCAGCCCAGTGACCGCCCCGAGGTCCCCGGAGTCCGCCACGATCTGCACAGCGGTGTGGCGGACCAGCGCCTCGACCGGTGGATCCGATGTCGGCGGCAGGTCGCTACCAGCCCGCTGTGCGGCCTCTGCAGCGTCCTCCAGCCTGCCCGCTGTTGCGTACGCCTTGGCCAGGTAGGTGCCCGCGATCGCCGCGAGCTCCAGGTCGCCCAGCTTCGCCAGCTGGTCACGGCAGTCCTTGAGGATCGCCACTGCCTCGACTGCGTCGGTGTCGTCGTCGCTCGCGGCCAGCCACATCCGCCCGGCGATCGGCCAATACCCGAGCAGGTCGTCCCGGACGATCACCTTGACCGCCTCAGCCGCCCACCGGTGCGCATCCCGCCGGCGTTCGCCGATCTCGTCGTCGTACGACGTGTCGCCCAGGCGCTCGAGCTCGTGCGCCCACCGCAGATTCGACTCGGCCAGGTTGAGCCGGTTGATCGTCGGCGCCTCGGGCAGACCGAGCGGGTCGTGGTCCCCTTCGGCCGCAAGCTCGAAGTGCGGGATGCACAGCTCGTACAGGCGCAGCAGGTCGTAGGCGTACCCGAGGCCGGTGTGCGCCCAGCCGGCCAGACCGAGGTCGCGGGTCCGGGACAGCGCGTTCTCGGCCGCGACCAGGTCGGCGACCGAGTCACCGCCCTCGCCGGTGCGGATCAGGGTGATGATCCGGATCGCGATCGCGTTCGCCTCCCAGCCGGGCTCGTCGATCGCGCGGGCCACCCGGATACAGGCGTCGACCGCGTCCAGCGCCTCGCCGGCGTCGGTGGCGTGGTGCGCCGCGACGGCCCGCACGTACTCGGCGGCGGCCCGCTCCGGGCTCGGCTCGGACCCCAGCTCGGCCAGCAACCGGTGCAGCTCGATCGCCGCCTCGGCCGGATTGCCGGACTGGGCCCGCGTCATCGCCGTCGCGATCCGCGCGGTCACCCCCGACGTGTCGCGCACCTCACAACCCCCTGTCGCCTCACCGCCTACGGCGCTTGTCGTCGTACAGCCGGCGGTCCGCGGTGGCGATCAGCTGATCGACCGCGACTCCTTCGGCCGTCGCGGCGTACCCGATGCTCAACCCCAGCCGACCGAGCCAAGGCTTCGCGGTCGACGCCGCGATCGCCGCGGCCGCCGTACGGATCCGCAGCGCCAACTGGGCGCCACCCTTGGCGTCCGGCTGGTCCAGCACCACGATGAACTCGTCGCCTCCCGATCGAATCACGGCATCGGTCGCTCGCGCCTGTTCTACCAGGAGATTTGCCACAACCTGCAGCAATTCGTCCCCGCAGGCGTGCCCGTACGTGTCGTTGACAACCTTCAGGTCGTCGACATCGATCGCCAGCACCGTCACCGCCCGGCCCGAGTCGCGGGCCGCGGTCAGCCGCTCGTCCAGCGCCCGGCGGTTTCCGATCCCGGTCAGCGGATCCTGCCGCGCCGCATGCCACTCGGCGTCGTGCCGCTGCGACAGGTCATGCGTGGCAAGCGCATGCCGTACGGCGTTCAGCGCTCGCTGCCGCTCCTTCCACCAGCCACGCGCAACCGAACGTGCATACGCCAACCCTGCAACGGCTCCCGGCCCGCCCGTACTCGCCGCGAGCTCCGCCCTGGTCTGCAGCACCAGCACGTGGGTCGCCGGATCCGCCAACGGAATAAGGTCGTCCGCAGCCCGATCGGCCGCTGCCTTCGCCTCGTCATGCTTACCGTCGGCCTCGAGAGCCCTGGCCAGGTAGGTGCCCGCGATCGCCAGCCGCTCGGTCTCACCCAGCTTGCTGATCTCGTCCCGGCACTCCTTCAGCTCGGCAACCGCCTGCGCCGGATCCTCGTCCGTCGCAGCCGCCGCCAGCCACAACCGGGCACTCAACCGCCAGAACTCCTGGCCCTCGCCGTCGACGATCACCCGCTCCGCCGCCCGCGCCCAGTACGCCGCCGACGCCCGCCGCTCCTGGATCTCCCGCTGGCACGACGGATCACCCAGCCGCTCGAGCTCGTGCGCCCACCGCAGATACGTCTCGGCCAGATTCAGCCGATCGATCGCCAAGGACTCGGCCAGCTCGAAGACGTCCGCGTCGAGCCGGGTGGCGAGCTCGTAATGCGGAATGCAGAGTTCGTAAAGGCGTAGTACGTCGTACGCGTAGCCGAGGCCGGTGTGCGCCCAGGCAGTCAGGCCGTCGTCTCGGGTCCTCTTGAGGGCGTGTTCGGCGGCGACCAGATCCTTCACGGTGTCCCCGCCGCGACCGCTGCGGGCCAGGTTGATGATCCGGATCGGCAGCGCGTTCGCTTCCCACCCCGGCTCGTCGATCGCCTTCGCGACCGCAATGCAGTCGTCGACAGCCTTGATGGCCTCGTCGGCGTCACTCGCGTGATGAGCAGCGACGCCGCGAACGTACTCGGCGGCGGCCAGCTGGTAACTCGGCACACCACCAAGCTCCGCGCGGACCGCCTCGATCTCAGCGGCCGCGGTCGCATGCCCACCCGTCTGAGCCAACGTCATCGCGGCGGCGATCCGGGCGGTCAGCGCGCCCCCAGTCGCCATCTCGCCACTACCCATAACCCCGCCGGCGGCCTTTCCCTCTCCACACCCGCACATCGGGCCGGACCGCCCATTGTGACCACCCACCCCCACATCTGTCACGACCCGAACCCGCCACAGACCACCTAGTGCCACGAATCAGTTACCCACGCTTTGTTTGAAAGCAGGTGGTGCCGACGGGATGTCGTCGTCCAAAGCGCCCCGACGAACGCGACAGGACTCAGCGTCCGTCAGGCCAGCCCGGGATCACCTGTTCGGCCGGGATGAACTCCTCATCCCGCCCCTCGCGAGCTGCCTCGAGCGCCTCGTCGTACCGCGGACTCGAGTACGCGACCGCCCGCAGCCGCCACAGCCTCAAGACCTCGCCACCGGCGCCGTCGTACTCATCCAGGAACTGCGCATGCCACTTCTCCGGCAACACCCGAAGAATCTCCCCGACCTCATCCGGCACCGGCCAACCAGTCACGATGGGACTCTATCCAGGCTCGTTCCGTTCGATTTGCCTTGACCCTGGAGCAGGCGAAGGCTGTCGCCGCGCGGCGGTGTCCTTTGGCGTGGCGGTGGACCGGTTCGCGCCTTAGAGTGAACGTTCGATCGCCGAGGGTTTCTGGGGGCTTAGCGATGAGGCATGACAGGCCGGCTGCGGAGTCCCGGCGTGCCGGTGAGCGGATGGCGCTCGATCAGGAGTGGAACGACGTGCTCGCGGAGATCCGGGCACTCGACGGGTTCGCGGACTTCCTGAAGCCGCCGCGACTAGATGCACTCCGACTGGCTGCGACCGGCGGACCGGTCGTGATGGTGAACGTCAGCCAATGGCGCTCAGACGCGCTGATCGTCACAGAAGGCGGAGTGCTACCGCCCCTCGAACTACCCGAGGCCTCACAGCAACGCACCACCGAGTGGGCCGCGCGCTACCTAGAGGCAGTGCATCGCTTCCAACTCGCCGAGCAGGAGACCTACGAGGCGCAGCGCCGCTTCCGCGAGGGCGACCAGTCGCCGGCCGCGTTCCAGGAGTTCCACGCGGCCGCGCAGCGCCTGCACACCGAGCGGCTCCTGATGGAAACCGTCGTCACCGAGGTACTCGACTGGCTATGGGCAGCGATTTCCGACCCCGTGCTGACCCACCTCGGCTTCACTCAGACCCCACCGGACGACGCATGGCCGCGACTGTGGTGGTGCCCGACCGGCCTGCTCACCGCCCTGCCACTGCACGCCGCAGGCCGGCACGGCGCGAAGGAGTCGGTGCTCGACCGCGTCATCCCGTCGTACACACCGACCCTCCGAGCGTTGCACGAGGCAACTAACAGCAGGAGCCCGGCACCACGGCCGGAGCTCCTCGTCGTCGCCGTACCGGACGCACCCGGCCAGACCCCGCTCCCCAACGTCGACCGCGAGGCCGACCTGCTGGCCAGGCTGTTCCCTGGCGACCGGAGCACGGTCCTGTACGGCGCGGACGCCACCACCACCCGGGTCCGTGAGGAGCTCGGCCGGCACCACTGGGCTCACTTCAGCTGTCACGGCCACCAGGACCTCACGGATCCATCGAACGGCGGACTCCTGCTGTACGACGGCACGCTGACCGTGCAGAGCATCAGCAATCGCACGGATCTGGGCGAGTTCGCGTTCCTGTCCGCCTGCAAGACCGCGACCGGTGGACTGGACCTCGCCGACGAAGTGATCACCCTGGCCGCGGCGCTCCACTACGCCGGCTACCGCCAGGTCGTCGCGACCCTCTGGTCCGTGTACGACCCGACCGCGGCTGACGTGGTCGAGAGCGTCTACACCGAGCTCTGCTCCGACGGACAGGTTGGCGCCGACGGGGCCGCGGCGGCGCTGCATCGCGTCGTACGGCGACTACGCGACCAGCACCCGGCGAGTCCGAGCGTGTGGACGCCCTTCGTGCACCTCGGACCGTGACGACCAAGGAGACCCTGACGATGAACGACGTTCGCCCCGGCGGACCGGTGCCGTATCGCGAGGTGAGCGAACCTGGGTACGCCGAGAAGGCCGCCGAGACGTTCGTGATCGAGAACTTCGACGTCGGCATGTCCCTGCTCGGCGGGGTCTGCCCACGGTGTCAGGCGGCAATCGAAGTGCCCTTGGTCGACGGCATCTTCCGGAGCGCGCCGACCACGGAGCGCGCCGAGCGGAACGGCCACCACGCTGTGCCGGTCATCTGCACCTGCACGGAGGCGCACCCAGGACGGCCGGACGGTCGCGTCGGCTGCGGCGCGTACTGGATCTTCAACCTCCCGGCCGGCTCGTGAGCCGGCCGGGACCAGGTCGGCCGGCGCCAGGCCGCGCGGCCACGACAGCTGACCTGCTCCGCGCACAGCAGGTCGACCTCATGCGTCGTACCGAACTCGCGAGAGTCCGTGCAGCCGCCACCCAGTGGCGCAACGGCCTGGCCGGCCTCCTCATCGCCTTGGTCGGGTTCAGCCTGATCAAGGGACGGTCCGACATCACCGAACTGACCCCGGCAGCAGCTGCGATCGTCGGCGTACTCCTGCTCCTCGCCCTACTCGCAGGAGCAGCCGCCGCGCTCTACCTGCTCCGAGCCTCCAACGGGCGCCCAGCGGTCGTCCCCGTCGCCGCGCTCGCGCCCCTTCCGATCGCCGAGCACCGCGAGGCTCAGGCCGCAGCGCGGGCATTGCGCCGCGGGATCGGACTGAGCCTGGCCTGCGCAGCGCTACTCGTGGCTGCCGTCGCAAGCACCTGGTACGGCCCGGCCCGCAACCGGCCCAAGGTGGAGATCACGACCGACAGCCGGACCGTGTGCGGCTCGGTGCTCCGGATCGAGTCCGGCCGGATGACCCTCCAGACCCAGGCCGGAGAGATCTCCGTCGAGCTGAACAAGCTCACGTCCGTCGAGGCGGTGGACTCATGTCCCGCGAACTGATCGAGTCGCTCTACGGCCGGGTCGAGCACTTCAAACAGGATCCGCGCGCGCGGACAGTGTTCGGCCCCGACGCCGATGCGGAAGTGGCCGGCCTGTTCGAGACACCGGGGTTCGCCGAGAACCTGGAAGGCCGGCACGCCGCCGGGATGCTGTTCTGGTGCCGGTTCCTCGCCTCGGGGTCGACCGACCAGGACACGTTCCGGACCGCGGTCGGCCTGCTCGAGCCGATCGTGTTCGCTCAGCCGAACGCCGTACCGGATCGGGTGCGAGAGGTCGTCCAGGCCAGGGAGAGCACCGCGGCGGTGTCCGACGAGGCGATTGCGCTGTTCGAGCAGTACCAGCAGACCGGCGAGCTCGCGCTCCTGGACCGGGCGATCGAGCTGATGACGAGCGCACTGAACATGGTGCCCGCAGGAGCACCGGCCGCAGTCACGTTCCGCTTCAACGTCGGCAGCTTCTGCTGGACCCGCTACCGCCATCTCGGCGACCCGGCCGATCTCGCCACCGCGGTCGAGCACTTCACGGTCGCGACCGAGAACGACCACGGCGGGCAGCTCGCCGGGGCCGCGCCGGCGCTCTACGAGCACGCCAGCCAACTCCTCAGCGCCTATGAGGCGAGCAACGCGCTCGACTTCCTGTTGTACGCCATCCACGTCCAACGGTGCTCGGCTCAGCTCGCGACCACGAACCAGGCGTCGTACGCCGCCTTCCTCGCCGACCTGATCCAGCTGGCCTACGAGCGCACCGCCCGACTCGAAATGCTCGACGACGCTGTGGCGACAGCGGAGTGGGCACTGTCCTTGGAGCCCGCGAACCCCTGGCCGCAGCGCAGCCTCGCACTCTCGCTGATCCACCGAGCCACGACAAGCAACGATGCCGAAGCCGCGAATCGGGCCGTCGACCTCGCCCGCCGCGCGGCCGCCACGGACGGCGAGAGCAGAACCCTCCAGGTGCTCGGTACGGCGCTGCGCACCCGGCACCTGCTCACCGGCGACCACGCCGCGATGACCGAGGCTGTCGCCGTACTGCGACAAGCCGCCGACGCCACCGATCCCGCGGACCCGGACCACGTGCGCCGGCTGATGGCCCTCGCCGACATCCTCCGGGCCGCGGCGGACAGCCCGGAGCTCGCGGCGGAAGCGGTGACCATCGCCCGTCGGGTCGTCGAGATCTCCGCGCCGTCGGACCCGGAGTACCCGATGCGCCGGGCGATCGTCGTCATGGCGCTGCTGAAGCAGCACGAACTCACCGGCGATCCTGCGGTCCTCACCGAGGCCGTAGCGGAGGGCCGCAGCGCACAGCGGGCCATGGCTACGACCGAGCCGACCTACCCGGCCGTGGTCCGGTCGCTGGCCGCGGCGCTGGTCCACGGTCCGGTCGGCGATGACACGATCGCGCTGACCGGCGAGGCCATCGAGCTCGTCCGCGACTGTCTCGCGCAGCTCCCGGAGTCGCACCCGGAGAACTCGCACCTGCACACCGATCTCGCCAGGCTGCACGCTTTCGACGGTCACTGGCGGCTGCTGCGCTCCCTCGGCCACACCACCGACGACGCCGAGCTCGACCGGATCATCGAGGCGTGCGAGCTCGGGATGGCGGTCGACCCGACTGCCCTCACCGACCTCTGCTCCGCATTGCGGCTCAGGTTCGAGGCCACCGGCGAGCGGGCCGATCTGGACCGGTCGATCACGGCGGGTCTGCAAGCCGTCGACGCTCTCACCGACCCGGACCAGCTCGCGCGAGCCCAGAACGCGGTCGGCTTCGCCCTGCGGCTCCGCTACGAGCAGACCGAGCACTTGGCGAGCCTCAACGACGCCATCGACCTCCTGCAGTCCGCAAACGAACATGCAGGGGCCCCTGACCTGCGTGCGGCCGTGCTCAACCAACTGGGCAACGCGCGGTGGGCACGTCATCTGCGCACCAATGACCCGGGTGAGCTGGAGGCCGCTCTGGCTGAGCTGCGGCAGTCGGTACAGGTCGGAGCCGAGCACGACGGCGTGGACCCCGGTCACCTGAGCAACCTCGGTCTGGCCCTGGCCACGCAGTACGAGCGGACTCGTGAGCCGGCGGTCCTCGACGAGATGGTGTCGGTCCTCCAGCGAGCGGTTCAGGAGTCGCGGCCGGACAACAACCGGCTGCCGATGTTCCAGTCCAACCTGGGCCGCGCCTTGTTGAGTCGCTTCGAGCGTGACGGCGTACTGGCTGACCTCGATGCCGCGATCGTCGCGCACCAGGAGGCGATCGCGGCCCCGGCAGCCGGGGCGCAGTTCCGGATAGCCGCCGGGTTCAACCTCGGGGGATGCTGGCTGCAGCGGTTCCGGCGGACGGCCGATCCAGCGGACTTCAGCAAGGCCCTGACCGCCTACCAGTCGACGGCGGGATCCTCGTCGGCACCGCCGTTCCTCAGAACGCAGGCCGCCGCTGATTGGGGAGCGCTCGCCGCCGGGGCCGAGGACTGGACCGAAGCGCTCGACGGCTACACGACCGCGCTCGAACAACTCCCGTACGTCGCGCCCCGCTTCCTGGACCGCTCCGACCAGGAACACGGCCTACGCCAACTCAGCTCTCTCGGCGCCGACGCAGCCGCCTCCGCCCTCCAAGCATCCAACGGCACCCCGGAGGCCGACACCCTCCACGCCCGAGCCGTAGAACTCCTCGACCAAGGACGAGCCGTCCTCCTGACCCAACTCTTCGAATCCCAAGGCGACCTCTCCCGCCTCCGCACCCACTCCCCCTCCCTGGCCGACAAGTTCGAGACCCTGAGAACCCGCCGCAACCACCCCGCCCCCTGACCAACCCGCTCGGGTCCGCCGCGTAGGGGGACTACCCGGCGACCTGTTCCGTGGTGTTGGCGTGGAGTTGGACGGGGAGGGCTTCGACGCCGTACACGATGGAGAAGTCGCGGAAGCGGAGTTGTTCTTCGGGGACCGCCAGGGACAGGTCGGGGAAGCGGTGTGCGAGGGCTGTGAAGGCGGCCCGGAGCTCCATGCGGGCCAGTTCGGCGCCGACGCAGCGGTGCATGCCGTGGCCGAAGGCAAGGTGCGCGGAGGAGACGGTACGGCGGGGGTAGAAGTCCTCGGCGTCGGTTCCGAAGACCTGCTTGTCCCGGTCAGCCCCGGACAGCGAGACCGCGACCAGGTCGCCCTTCTTCACCTGCTGCCCGAACAACTCCTGATCGTGCCGCGCGAACCGCGGGAAGGCGACCTGGACAACCGTCAGGTACCGCAGCAGCTCCTCGACGATCACGTCGACCGCGCCCGGCTCGTTCCGGATCCGCTCGAAGTTCGACGGGTCGCGGAGCAGCACCAGCGTGCCGAGCGCAAGCATGCTCGCCGACGTCTCGTACCCGCCGAGGAACACCCCGTCGGCCAGTCCGCCGAGCTCGATGTCGTCGATGGCGTCGCCGTGCTCGCGGATGATCGACCCGATCAGCCCGTCACCGGGCTCGGCCCGCTGCTTGCCGACGATCTCGAACAGGAAGTCCCGCGACTCGCTCGCCGACCCGAACACCCCGATCCCGCCGCCGGACAAGTCGAACCGGGCCGGACCGAGCGCCCGAAACCGGTCGCGGTCGGACTCCTCGACGCCGAGCAGGTCGGCGATCAGCAGGAACGGCACGTTGAAGGCGAAGTCCGCCACGATGTCGACTACCGGGCCCTTGGCCTCCATCAGGTCGAGCTGGTCGTTGACGATCTTCTCGATCGCCGGCTCCAGCCGGGCCAGCCGGCGCTTGGTGAACTCCGGGGTCAGCAGCTTGCGCAGCCGGGTGTGGTCCGGCGGGTCGGTGAACCCGAGACCGCCGATGCCCTCGGACGGCTTGTTCGGGTCGGAGCCGACCAGCGGCCGGATGTCGTTGCTGAAGTTCGTGGTGTCGGCCAGCACCGCCTTCGCCTCGGCGTGCCCGCTCACCACCCAGACGTTGAGCCCGAACAGATGGGCCAGTTTGTGCACCGGCTCGGTCTCGCGCACCTGCCGCAGGGCGGGCACCGGGTCCACGCCGTGGCGGCGCAGCGGCATCGAGACCGAACTCGGGAACATCCGCATCTTGGACAGGTCGAGACCACCCTTGCGGGTGGTCCTGTTCAAGATCCGGCTGCCGACCCATTTCTTCAGGTATGTCGCAACCATGACTCCACGCGCCCTCTCTGAACTGCTGCCCCCAACGGCTTTCGTCAGCCAGAAAGCTAACGTCGCCACGGACCAGATCCGATGGTGTTTGCACTACTGCGGTAGTGGCGTTGGCACCACCATGGGAGGGGTCCACGGCGCTGCCAGCACAGACGATCCCACGACAGGGGTTCGGCTTCCACCGGATACCACCTGTACCGTGCCCTGGACCGCGGCACGCCGTGGTCCAGGGACACTTCAGGGAAACCCCAACCGAAAGTCGGATGTGCCGCCCACCGACGGTCTGACGCTCAGAGGTAGTACGGCGTGACGATCCGGACGACGTCGGCCAGCTTTGTCTTGACCTGGTCCTGGTGCGGGATGCGAGTGAGCGTAGTGGCGCCGGGCAACCGCACACCGTGGTCGATCAGCAGGTACGTCGCCCGCAGCGTGCGGATCGTGTTGGTGACCTCCGGGGTGATCCCCTCGGCAGGCGGGTTCGAGAGCACCCGGATGGCCGGGTCGAGCCACTCGGTGGCGTCGGTCTCGGTGAGGTCGGAGCGGGTCAGCGTGGCGGCGAGGGCGTAGCCGAGGCGGTCGTCCTCCATGTCGCGCACCACGTACGGCGTCGGCGTCAGCAGCCGGCCGATACCGAGCCGGAGCATCTGGACCGGCTCGACCGCCGAGTGCAGGCCGAGTGTGCCCAGCAGGTCGGCGCCGTGGGCAACGGCGTGCAGCCAGCCGAGCTTGTCGTCGTACCCGCGCAGGTCCTCCTCGGCGACGTACCAGCGCTCGAACGGCGGCACCCAGGTCGCCTCGAACACGCCCGCCGAGACGATCGCACGAAGGATCAGCGGTGCGAACGTGCGGGCCTGCACCTCGGGGTCGGCGAACCGGGTGACCATCTCGTCGCCGAGGCCGCGGAGCTGGTCGGTGGAGAGGTCCCCGCGACCGATCCAGGTGGCGAGCGTGGGGTAGGCCTGGACGTCGCGCAGCACCGGGTCGGGTGAGCGCAGCAGGCCGGAGAGCTCGGCGACGAGATCGGTGAGCGGACGATCGGTCGGGACGGCGAAGCCGTCGGCGCGCACCCGCGCCCAGTCGGTCATGCGCGGCAGGCTAAACGCTTTCCACCACAACCCGCCAGCCCGCCGCCCGGTTCCAGAACGGGGAACGGCCCGTGGTCCATCCGGTCTCCCGGATGTGCCACGGGCCGTAGCGGCCAGGACCCCTCAGCCCGGCCGGGCCCTCGCGTCCCCGGCCAGGGCCCCTCAACCAGGGCCGGGGACGACGATTCTCAGGCGTCGCGCTTGCTTGCGGTGACGAGGGCGATGATCAGCAGGCCGATACCCCAGGCGGCGAAGTAGGCCAGCGCCCACCATGGCGACAGCGCGGTGGTGGGACCTGCGGCTTCGGCGCCGGCCGAACCCATGTCCTGGCCGCCGTTGATGAACTGGTTCGCATTCGTGAACGGCGCCCACTTCTGCAGGTCGTCTCCGACCTTCGGGATGAGCACCACCAGGTTCTCGACCAGCAGCGGCCATACGAGCAGGATGGCGATCGCGCCCGCGCTTTGCCGGATCAAGATGCCGACCGCGATCGCGAAGATCGCCGCGATCCCGTAGACCAGGCCCTGACCGAAGATCAGCCGGTACTCGCCCGACGTGTCGATCGCCATGTCGGCGCTCCCACCGGCCAAGAGATAACCGATCCCCCAGGAGCCGACGGAAGCGACCAGACCGACGACGGCGGCCAGCGTGGCGACCACGACGGTCTTGTTCAACAGCAAGGCCGTGCGCTGCGGGACGGCTTGGAAGCTGGTCCGGATGGTGCCGAACCGGTATTCGGTGGTGACGGCCAGCGCTGCCATCACGATGATGACCATCTGCCCCAGGTTGACGCCGAACTGCGACATCGCCGGAGTCACCTCGGCATCGTCGGGGGCCAAACCGGTCCCCAGCGCGGCCAGGCCGATCGACAGCACGGCCGCGACGATCATGCACCACCACGGTGAGCGGGTGGAGAAGAGCTTGATCCGCTCGACGGTGATCAGCGACATGTCAGTTGTCCTCCTTCGGACCCGAGACGACCTCGACGCTCGACGGCGCGTCGAGGTTCACGTCGCCGACGTGGGCGAGCTCGTCGTGTGCGTGGTACTGGACCGAGTCGCCGGTCATCTGCATGAACGCCTGCTCCAGCGAGCCGCGCTGCAGGGTGAGCTCGTGCAGCACGATGCCGTGCGCGGCGGCCGCCTCACCGACCTGGTCGGTGGTCAGGTCGCCCTCGACGAACAACACCTTGCCTTCCTTCTCGACGTCCTCGATCCGGGTGACCAGCTGCTGCTGGTGCAGGACACCGGCCAGCTGGTCCAGCTGCGGGGTCCGCACCTTGACAGTGGTGCCGCTGGCGCGGTCGACGAACTCCTGGGTGGAGCTCTGCGCGATCAGCTTGCCGCGGCCGATGACGATCAGTTCCTCGGCGGTCTGCGCCATCTCGGACAGCAGGTGGCTGGAGACCAGCACGGTCCGGCCCTCGGCGGCCAGCCGCTGCATGAAGTTCCGGATCCAGAGGATGCCCTCGGGGTCGAGGCCGTTGACCGGCTCGTCGAACAGCAGCACCTCCGGGTCACCGAGCAGTGCGCCGGCGATCCCGAGCCGCTGCGACATACCCAGCGAGTAGGCGCCGGCCCGCTTGTTCGCGACCGAGGTCAGGCCGACCATCTCCAGCGCCTTGTCGACACTCGCCTTCGGCAGCCTGTTGGAGGCGGCCATCCAGGCCAGGTGGGACCGGGCGGACCGGTTCGGGTGCACCCACTTGGCGTCCAGCAGCGCGCCGATCTTGGTCAGCGGCTGGTGCAGGTCGCGGTAGCGCTGGCCGTCGATCCGGACGTCGCCGGAGGTCGGGGTGTCCAGGCCGAGGATCATCCGCATGGTGGTGGACTTGCCGGCCCCGTTCGGGCCGAGGAAGCCGGTCACCTTTCCCGGTTTCACCTCGAAAGACAGGTTGTCTACGGCAACGGTTGCGCCGTATCGCTTGGTGAGGCCGATTGCCTCGATCATCGCCGTACTCCTCGTTCGGTGACGCGCCAGTGCAGCACTTCGTCGGGCGGTGGTGTCCAGATCAGTATCGAGGTCCGACCGGGCCGGATCATCGGACCCGGGGCGGATCCGGTGTGTCCACCCGTGGGTTGATTCTGCCGTCCGGCCGGTTCGCGCTGCCATCGGTTAAAGCCCTGACCACGACCCCGACGATCCCCCATCGACCCCACCCGCCGCATCAGCCGAAAGTCGACGGACGGCGGTACTTCCGGATAACCATGCGAAAAATGGAAGTCGCCACCGAATGACGGCATGGTGTGGTTTAGCGCGAAAATCGCGTCAATCCACCGGAACGCCGTACACAACGAGATTGTGGCTGTAGCGCCGGGTCGCCGGGTTGTAGCTGCCAATGCAGGTGACGAGCGCCAGTCGCGGCTTCGCAGCACCGTGGAAGAGGTCGGCGGGCAGGTCCTGTTGGCGATAGGTACGGCGAGCCACAATGCGATACCGGTGTACGTCGCCATCCCCGGACGTCACCGAGACCTTGGCACCGACCGGCACCTGCGACAGCGCAGCGAAAACCGCACGTCCGTGGCGCGCGGAGTCCACGTGCCCGGCGAGCAGCACGGTGCCGCCGGACGCGCCCGGCGCGGCGCCCGCAGCCCACCAGCCCACGTCGACCGGCGACTTCGGCATCTGCAGCAGACCGTCGCCACCGGTCGCGACCGGGGTCACCGACGCGTCCAGGAAGCCGGGCAGCGACAGGCGCACCGGTGGAATGGCCGCTTCCCGTTCCGCCGCAGTGGTTCCGGCCTTCGGAACCTCGCCGGTGTTACCGGGCTGCCCTCCGAACACCATGAAGAGCCCGGTTCCCAGCGCCACGACGCCGAAGAATCGCCGACGTACAGGAGCCGCCTTGCCGGCGAGGAGGAGTACGCCGAGGCCGAGCAACGCCAGTGCGGTCAGCGAGCGGGTCCGTTGGGCGTCGGCCACCTGGCCGCCATCGCCAGTGGGCACCATCGGGGAACCGGAAATGACGCGGCAGGTCGGAGACACCATGCGCAGATGCATCTGGACCACGGGCTGGGCGCCCTTGGCCACTGACAGGACGGCCTGCTCGCTGCCGTTCTTCAGCTCGGTTGAGATCAGCGTCAGGAGCTGCTGGTGCTGTTGGCGTTGCAACTCCAGCCAGGCGGCGTCGTACCCGGACGTCCCGGCCTTGGCCTGGAGGGCGTCGAGCTGCTGACGCTGGGCCTGCGAGGGGATGGTGACCAGCCCGACGCCGAGTTGGCTGGCGGCCTCGAGGTCCTGCGCGGCCAGCCTGCGGTGGTCACGTTCCATCAGGGCGCCGACCTGTTGCACGCACCGGGTCTTTCCCTGGGTCTTGGCCGCCTGGGCGGCCTGAATGATCGTCAGATGGGTCTGGTGGGCGGCATTGAGGTAGGTGACGTCCTCTTGCGTCGTCGTTGCGTTCGCCGGCTGCGCCGTACCCAGCAGGCCCGCAACGACGAGAAGCAGCAGCATCGCCGGCAGACGAGGCACCCCCACCTCCCTGCGCTCAAACGTCGGCACCTACCGACGACAGTAAAGCGGTCGACTGTCTGGGTCCATGCGAAACGGCCCGCCGGATGACCGGCGGGCCGTTGCGCTGCTTGCCTGGATCAGGCGGCGGCGTTCACCTCGGCGGGGGTGTCGGCGATGACCGACTCCCGGCGCTTGGAGACGATCACGGCCGCGGCCAGGATCACCACCGCGGCGACGGCGATGCCGATCCGCAGCGGGGTGTTGGTGTCCTCGCCGATCGTCGACATGCCCACGACGGCCGGGGCGATCAGCACCGAGACCAGGTTCATCACCTTGATCAGCGGGTTGATGGCCGGGCCGGCGGTGTCCTTGAACGGGTCACCGACGGTGTCACCGATGACGGTAGCCTCGTGCGCGGGCGAACCCTTGCCACCGTGGTTGCCGTCCTCGACAAGCTTCTTGGCGTTGTCCCAGGCGCCACCGGAGTTGGCCAGGAAGACCGCCATCAGGGTGCCGGACGCGATCGCGCCGGCCAGGTATCCGGCCAGCGCCGAGGCGCCGAGGCCGAAGCCGACGGCGATCGGAGCGGTGATCGCGAGCAGACCCGGGGTGGCCAGCTCACGCAGCGAGTCGCGGGTGCAGATGTCGACGACCTTGCCGTACTCCGGCTTGCCGGTGCCCTCCATGATCCCGGGGATGTCGCGGAACTGGCGACGGACCTCGTAGACGACCGCGCCGGCGGCCCGGCCGACGGCGTTGATCGCGAGACCGGAGAACATGAACACCACGGCCGCGCCGATGATCAGGCCGACCAGGGTGGACGGGTCGAAGACCAGCGCGTCCGCGTTGAACGCCCGGTCGCCGGCGTCGTCCAGCACCGCGTAGATCGAGTCCGTGTAGGAGCCGAACAGCGCGGTCGCGGCCAGGACGGCGGTGGCGATCGCGATGCCCTTGGTGATCGCCTTGGTGGTGTTGCCGACAGCGTCCAGCTCGGTCAGGATCTGGGCCGCCTCGCCATCCACGTCACCGGACATCTCGGCGATGCCCTGGGCGTTGTCGGAGACCGGGCCGAAGGTGTCCATCGCGACGATGACACCGACGGTGGTCAGCAGACCACAACCGGCCAGTGCGATCGCGAACAGAGCGACGACGCCGGAGCCGCCGACCAGGAAGGCGCCGTACACGGCGGCCGCGATCACCAGCGCGGTGTAGACGGCGGATTCGAAGCCGACCGAGATACCGGACAGGATGACGGTCGCGGCGCCGGTCAGCGAGGTCTTGCCGACGTCCTTGACCGGCTTGTCCTCGGTGCCGGTGAAGTATCCGGTCAGCGCCAGGATGATGGCGGCCAGCACGATGCCGATCAGCACCGAGACGGTGGCGATCAGGCGCGGGTCGCCGTCGTGGGCGGCGATCGCCTCGGTGGCGCCGGTCAGGTCCCTGAAGTTGCTCGGGAGGTAGACGAACGCGGCCACCGTACAGAGCACCGCGGAGATGACCGCGGAGATGTAGAACGCCCGGTTGATCGTCCGCAGGCCGTTCTCGCCGGTGCGCGGGCGGGTCAGGAAGACACCGATGACCGCGGTGATGGCGCCGATGGCCGGCACGATCAGCGGGAAGATCAGGCCCTGCTCGCCGAAGGCGGCCTTGCCCAGGATCAGCGATGCCACCAGCATCACGGCGTACGACTCGAACAGGTCGGCCGCCATACCGGCGCAGTCACCCACGTTGTCACCGACGTTGTCGGCGATCGTGGCGGCGTTGCGCGGGTCGTCCTCGGGGATGTTCTGCTCGACCTTGCCGACCAGGTCCGCGCCGACGTCGGCGGCCTTGGTGAAGATACCGCCGCCGACACGCATGAACATGGCGAGCATCGCGGCGCCGAAACCGAAGCCCTCGAGCACGGTCGGGGCGTCACCCTTGAACAGCAGGACGACGAGCGCGGCGCCGAACAGGCCGAAGCCCACGGTCGCCATACCGACGGTGCCACCGGTCCGGAACGCTACGCGCATCGCGGGATCGCGACCCTCGTCGCGCGCCGCGGCGGCGACCCGGACGTTGGCGCGCGTCGCGAGCCACATGCCCAGGTAGCCGATCAGGGCGGAGAAGCCCGCACCGATCAGGAAGAAGACGGACCGGAAGATCTTCAGCGTGGTCTCGTTGTCGCCGTCACTGTGCGCAGGCAGCAGGAACAGCAGCAGGAACGCCACCACGGCGAAGATCGACAACGTCCGGAACTGCCGGTTCAGGTAGGCCGAGGCGCCTTCCTGGACCGCAGCTGCGATCGTCTTCATGTTCTCGGTGCCATCGTTCGCGGCAAGCACCTGGCCCCGGAAGACCATCGCAATGGCGACCGCGAGGACCGCGATCACTCCGACGACGATCACCAGTGTGGTGTTGCTCGACGAAAGATCCACCGCTTGTGCAAGCAGCGCGGACATCCGTCCTCCTTGTAGGCAACCCTTCCGGGCTTGACGGCCCCCGTTTGCCGCAACCGAAGGGTTGGGAAAATACGACACAGCGCCAATGACTGGCGCGGTGGGTCACTCTAACGGGTATCCGACCAGACCTGACGACAGGGTGGTCTACGCCATACCCGCGATGTCAGGCAACAACCTCACTCTTCGTAGTGCTGAGGATACCTTTTCGCATACTTCAGATCGCCGAAGCGACGTCCGGGTGGATGTCGAAGACCTTCGTCAGGCCTGTGATCCGGAAGATCTTGAGCAGCCGTTCCTGGGTGCAGACCAGGGACAGGGATCCGTCGTGGGTGCGCACCCGTTTCAGTCCGCCGACCAGAACGCCGAGACCGGTGGAGTCCAGGAACTCCACGCGTTCCAGGTCGATCACCAGGTGGTGGACACCTTCGTCGACGAGCGCGGCGATCTTCTCGCGGAGCTTCGGTGCGGTGTAGACGTCGATCTCCCCCGCCACCTCGATGACGGTACGCCCGCCCTCGGCGCGCGTGTTGAGCGACAGATCCACTTCGGCCTCCGATCCCGTGAACTGCTGCATTCAACCATGTACGGACCGTGAGTAGGGCCGCTACCGAAAACTCTTTCATCTCGTTACACCCGAAGTCGATCTCCCTGCCCAAAATGCCGTGTGCACCGGTAGCAGCACAAGTCGGGCTGGTCCGCAACACCACTGTCCGAGGGCGTTACTAAGCTCAGAGTCATGCGGGTGGGTGGTGAGGCGACGAGCGTGCTGAAGCGCCTTGCCATGGGGCGTGACGACCGGCTCACCCATGTCGAGTCCGTGCCGCCGCGCGTCGGGCAGACGTGCGCCTGGCCGCGGTGGGCGCCGCCGGAGGTGCTCAGCCAACTCGCGGACGCCGGCATCACAGCGCCCTGGACCCACCAAGTCGCCACAGCCGAAGCGGCGTACGCGGGTAAGCATGTCGTGGTCGCAACCGGGACGGCGTCGGGGAAGTCGCTCGGCTATCTGCTGCCCGCCTTCGCCACGCTGAGCATCGCGCAGGCTGCCTCACCCCACCGACGGACGGCCTCTGTTCTGTACTTGTCCCCCACCAAGGCCCTGGCGCACGACCAGCTCCGCGCGGTTTCGTCGTACTCGGTGCCCGGCCTGCGCGCGACGACGCTGGACGGCGACTCGGAGCGCACCGAGCGCGACTGGGCCCGCGACCACGCGACGTATGTACTGAGCAACCCGGACATGCTGCACCGCTCAGTCTTGCCGAACCACCAACGCTGGGCCCGCTTCCTGGGCTGCCTGCAGTACGTCGTCGTCGACGAGTGTCACCACTACCGGGGCGTGTTCGGCGCGCACGTGGCCGGCGTGCTGCGGCGGCTGCGCCGGGTCTGCGCGCAGTACGGCGCTCATCCGATCTTCGTCTGCGCATCGGCCACTGTGGCCGAGCCTGCCGTGTCCGGTGAACGGCTGACCGGCCTGCCGATGGTGGAGGTGGTGGACGACGGCTCTCCGCGTGGCGGCGTCGCCTTCGGCCTGTGGGAGCCGCCGATGACCACCCTGCGCGGCGAGAACGGCGCTCCGGTACGGCGCTCCGCCACAGCCGAGGTGGCCGACCTGCTGACCGATCTCGTCGTCACCGGAGTCCGGACAGTGGCGTTTGTCAGGTCGAGGCGTGGCGCCGAGCAGGTCGCCATGACCGCCCGGGAGAACCTCGCCGAGGTCGATCCCGGGCTGACCGACCAGGTGTCGGCGTACCGGGCCGGCTACCTGCCGGAGGAGCGCCGCCGACTCGAGGGCATGCTGCAGAGCGGTGAGCTCACCGGAGTCGCGGCCACCAATGCGCTCGAGCTAGGCATCGACATCGCCGGCCTGGACGCCGTACTGCTGTCCGGCTGGCCTGGCACCCGCGCGTCGCTCTGGCAGCAGGCAGGACGCGCTGGTCGCGCCGGTGGGGACGCCCTGGCCTTGCTGGTCGCACGCGACGACCCACTCGACACCTACTTGGTGCGACACCCGGCCGCGATCTTCGGTCGCCCCGTCGAGGCAACGGTCTTCAACCCGGAGAACCCGTACGTCCTCGGCCCTCAGCTCTGCGCTGCCGCCCAGGAGCTCCCGCTGACCGCCGCGGACCACGAGATCTTCGGCAGCACGACGCCGTCGGTCATCGCGCAGCTCGTGCGGCAGGGCCTGCTCCGGGAGCGTCCGCACGGCTGGTTCTGGACGCGGCGGGAGCGGGCGGTGGACGCGATCGACATCCGCTCGGCCGGCGGCAAGACGGTGCAGATCGTGGAAGACCAGACCGGCCGCCTGCTCGGCACGGTCGACGGCGGCTCGGCGCACGCGTCGGTCCACGAGGGCGCCGTCTACGTGCACGCCGGCGAGTCGTACCTGGTCAAGACCCTCGACCTCGAGGGGTACGCCGCCGTCGTGGAGCCGGCCGCCCCCGACTACACCACCTTCGCCCGGGACGTGACGGAGATCAGCATCCTGGCGACCGAGGAGACCTGCTCCTGGGGGACGGCGGAGCTGTCGCGTGGCTGGGTCCAGGTGACCAGCCAGGTGGTGTCGTTCCAGCGCAAGCTGATCGCGACTGGCGACGTACTCGACGAACAGCCACTCGACCTCCCCGAGCGAACACTGCGGACCAAGGCGGTCTGGTGGACGATGCCGGACACGACGGTGGCCGCACTCGGGCTGTACGACGTACCCGGCGCGGCGCACGCCGCCGAGCACGCGTCGATCGGGCTGCTGCCGTTGTTCGCCACCTGCGACCGCTGGGACATCGGCGGCGTCTCGACCGCCCGGCACGCCGACACCGGCTGCCTCACCGTCTTCGTGTACGACGGCCACCCGGGCGGAGCCGGGTTCGCCGAACACGGCTATGCCGCTGCGCGCGAGTGGTTGACCGCGACACGTGAGGCGATTGCACACTGTGAATGTATGGATGGGTGTCCGTCCTGCGTACAGTCGCCGAAGTGTGGGAACCAGAACAACCCACTCGACAAGAGCGGCGCGGTAGCGCTGCTCACCGCACTACTCAGCAGTGAGGCCTGAACAGCCAGCCCGGCTGGCGGAGAGGCAGCTCGCCATGGCCGTCCTCGGAATCGTCCTGATCGTCCTCGCCGTCCTGTTCGGCCTCGGCGTCCTGGTGACGTCCGGCGCCTCCACCACGATGGAGGTCTTCGGCGTCGACTTCGGCGTCTCGGTCGCCACCGTGTTCGTGCTCGGCGCGCTCGCTGGGGCAACCCTGATCTTCGGGCTGTGGCTGACGAAGAAGGGACTCGGCCGCGGCTACCGGCGCCGCAAGGAGATGCGCGACCTCCGCGCCCAGGTCACCGAGAGTGACACCCCGGAAAGCCGGCCGGAGCTCACCACCGACCGCGACGAGGCGCCGACCGCGGAGCCTGCGGCCGCCGCGGAGCGTACGGCCACCGAAGAGCGCCCGACCTCCGAGGAACCCACCACCATCGACCCCGGCCAGACCAAACAGCCCCACTGACAACTCCGTTGCCAACGGCACCAAATAGCGGCCTGAGCCCCTCGAATATCCACAGGTTGCCGTAAGATCTCGATCGACTCACAGCCGCCACTCGGCCGCCGCACGGCGAGCCCGCAGCCAGGTTTCGATGCCGTGCGCAACGACTCCGAGCTGGCAATTAGTTGCCAATGGCATCAAGTTCCCAGGTCTGCCCATAACCACCCGTCAGCCTCCTGTGCCTTACTGGTTGTGGCGTCAACGTCGCGTTGAGTCACTGTCGCCTTCCGGGCACGACCTCTGGAGGTTGTCTTGATCATCCGTAAGCTGTTGAGCCGTACCGGCGTGACGGTGCTTGCCGTCAGCGTCGCGCTGGCCACCGCCGTCCCGGCGCAGGCCGCGAACGTCTCGCCGCGCGAGTCGGCGCCTCCGGGCGTCGAGGTGGGCGTCGCCAAGCAGATCGCCACCCGCTCCGACACGCGCTACTGCCTGACCTTCGTCGCGGCCGCCAAGGTCCCGATGGCGGTCATGATGGCCTGCGCGCCGGGCAAGGAAGGCAAGACCCAGGAGTGGATCCACACCGAGTCCGGCCAGCTGCAGGTCGCGATGAGCAAGAGCGTCGGTGGCGCCCTTGCCAAGACCGGCGCCTGCCTGGACAGCGGTGCGGACCTGGCCAAGGTTCCGGCCTCGGCGCCACTGCTGGTGCTGCCGTGCCGGGCCGGCGACGGACAGAAGTGGAGCCACGACGAGAGCGCCGGCACGTTCGTGAACGCCGCCAGCGGTCTCGCCCTCACCTCTCTGCTGGGCAAGGGGAAGGCCAAGCAGGCACAGCCGACCGGCAGCATGGCCGCGTCCGGCACACCGGTCCAGGGCTGGAGCGCGCTGCCGCTGCCAGGCCTGGACATCCTGGGTGCGGTCCTGGCACTCGTGAACGCGCTGCTCGCGGCCCTGGGCCTGGCCCTGCCGCTGCCGATCGCGAACGCCGCATCCAGCCTGCTCGAGCTGGTTCGCCCGAAGACGGCGATCCCGGCGCAGATGACCGAGCTGCCGAAGCAGATGATGCAGCTGGCTCAGCGCTGACCCGAGGAGGATCCTCAGCCACACAGAGGACAGCCGGCCCCGACGATGTCGGGGCCGGCTGTTTTCTCACTCCTTCGGTGTGATCGACACTCCTTCAGTTGTGGGTCTGGTGAGCTCTTCGGTTCGGAACCGGTGCTCGGGTCCGGCGCTCTGGATCCCCGCTGCTTGCGCGTCAGCGGGAGCCTCGCGTCGGGATCACCGGCCTCCCCCGTTGTCCGTGGCCGTCACCAGCCGGCCGGGCCGATCACCACCAGCAGTGGTGGCGGCAGTGCCAGTACAGGTCGTCGAGAAGGCAAGCCAGTCCGTGCAACAGCATGTCTTTCACCTCCGATCCGCTGAACCGATCGGCAAGACCGTACCTCCTGATGTCACAGTATGTATCTAATCAACTACCAGCTGCCACGGAACCTTGAGCATCCTTCAACACTTCCGCAATCCGTCGAGCGGGATCCGAACTTGACACAGTTGCTCACGGCATCTGACAACGTTTACCCCGGGTTGGGAAAAAGTCTTCACATAGTCGCTCGCGGATGCCAATGTTTGACCGGCACTCGCTGCACCGACCTCGCAAGGAGACCCTTGATGCGATCACTCACGCGGTTGTCCAGTACCGCAGTCCTGGGCGCCGCCGCGCTGGCCCTGCTGACCGGTTGTCTCGGCTCGTCCGACAGCGGCGGCGAGCAGGACACCGGCCGCAACGCCGAAGCCAAGAAGGTCGAGCTGACGATCGGCTCGAACTCGGTCAAGGGCGGCAAGAGCAGTGCCGGCGCGACCTTCATCTCCGACGTGCTGATCCCGAAGTTCGTCGCCGAGCAGAAGGGCAAGGGCGTCGACGTCACGGTCAAGTTCCAGGGTGACGGCTCCGACGACGAGGTCTACAAGCAGAAGCTGTCGCTGGACCTGTCGAACAAGTCCGGTCCGGACCTGGTCCAGATCGACGGCATCTGGGTCGGCGAGTTCGCCCAGGCGGGCTACATCAAGCCGCTCGCCGACACCGTCGGCGACGCCGGCAAGGTGGACGACTGGGACGGCTGGAAGCAGATCCCGGAGGCGGTCCAGCAGCTCGGCAGCTTCGACGGCAAGCGGTACGGCGTCCCCGGCGGCACCGACGGCCGGGTGCTGTACTTCAACAAGAAGCTGTTCCAGCAGGCCGGCCTTCCGGCCGACTGGCAGCCGAAGTCGTGGGACGACATCATCTCGGCCGGCCAGGCGCTGAAGAAGCTGCCCGGGGTCACCCCGATCCAGCTCAACGCCGGTACGGCGATGGGCGAGGCGACCTCCATGCAGGGCGTGCTGCCGCTGCTGGTCGGCACCGGCACGACCGTCTACCCCGACGGCAAGTGGCTGGGCGACACCCCGAAGCTGCGCCAGGTGCTCGACTTCTACCACCAGATCTACACCACCGGTCTGGGCGACCCAGTGCTGCAGCGCGAGGCCAAGGGCCGGGACAAGTCGTTCGCGCAGTTCGCCGCGAACAAGATCGGCATCCTGCTGGAGGGCGACTACTTCTGGCGCAGCGTGGTCGAGCCCAAGGAGGGCGTGGCCAAGATGGCCGACCGCGACACCGCCGTCGGCTACGCGCTGATCCCGGCTGCCCGGCCGGGCGGCGGCGTCAACGGCCAGGACTTCGTCTCGATGTCCGGTGGCGGCGCGACCGTGATCAACCCGAACACCAAGTTCCCGCAGCAGGCGTGGGAGCTGCTGCAGTTCATGAACTCCGCCGAGATGGTGAAGGAGTCGCTGAACGGCGCGGCCAAGATCACCCAGCGCACCGACGTCAACAACGAGGTGCTGGCCAGTGACCCGATGCTGAACTTCGTGTCCACCAAGGTGCTGCCGATCACGCAGTACCGGCCGGGCGTGGCGGAGTACCCGAAGATCTCGGCCGCCCTGCAGCAGGCGACCGCGGACGTGGTCGGCGGCAAGACCTCCGACGCCGCCGCGAAGGCCTACCAGAAGGCGGTCGAGGCGGCGGCCGGCAGCAAGGACAAGGTCGCCGGCAACTGATGAGCACACGGCTACGGAGTCCGGCGGCGGACGTCGCCGGACTCGGTGTCGGGCGCGCGCTCGGCTTCGTCGCGCCGGCGCTGCTGCTGATCGGCGCGTTCCTGGTCTTCCCGGCGTTCTGGACGATCTACATCGGCATCACCAACTACCGGCTGACCGGTGTCGAGGCGGTGTCACCGTCGATCGTCGGCCTGTCCAACTACACCAAGGCCCTGAACGACGCGCTCTTCCACAACGCCCTGTGGCTGACGATGCTGTTCGTCCTCGGCTCCGCGATCATCGGCCAGAACATCCTCGGCTTCACGCTGGCCTGGGTGATGCGCCGTACGCGTCCCGTCGTCCGCCGGACCGTCGAAGCGCTGGTCCTGCTGGCCTGGATCCTGCCCTCGACGGTGGTCGCGTACCTGTGGGTGGCGTTCTTCGACCGGGACGGCGGCACGCTGAACGGTCTGCTCGGCACACCCGGGACCGCCTGGCTGATCGACTACCCGATGGCGTGCCTGGTGATCTTCAACACCTGGCGCGGTACGGCGTTCTCGATGATGCTCTACTCGTCCGCGCTGCAGGCGGTGCCGCCGTCGCAACTCGAGTCGGCGCGGATGGTCGGGGCGTCGGGATGGCAGACGCTGCGCGACGTGGTGTTCCCGCACATCCGGGGGCACGTGCTCACCAACACGCTGTTGATCTCGCTGTGGACGGCGAACGACTTCTCGCCGTTCCTGCTCACCAAGGGCGGGCCGAACCACGAGTCCGAGACGGTGCCGGTCTACATCTACAACGTGGCGCTGCAGGGCGGTGAGCTCGGCTACTCCTCGGCCATCTCGTTCCTGCTGCTGATCGCGAACCTGCTGGTCTCGCTGATTTACCTGCGGCTGCTGAGGAGGCGCTCGTGAGGACTCCTGCCTACGTCGTACGGCGGATCGGGTTCTACGTGCTGATCTGCGCGATCATGCTGTTCTTCGCCGTACCCATGCTGTGGATTGCGTCGGCGCCGTTCGACGCCTCGCCGGGTCTCGGTGTGGGCTGGCCGGACTGGACGCTGGCCAACGTCCGCAAGACGCTCGACCACCCGTACGCGATGCACTCGATGGTGAACTCGCTCGTCATCTGCGTGACCACAGCGGTGGCGGTGACCGCATTCGCCGCGTTGGCCAGCTATGCGTTGTCGCGGGTCCGGGTCCCTGGCCGGGACGCGTTGCTGTACGGGCTGTTGCTGCTGTCGTCAGTTGTCACTGGGACAGCCGCGATGGTGCCGATCTTCGTGATGATCTACCAGCTCGGGCTGATCGACTCGCGGTTCGGCGTGGCGCTGGTGATGACCAGCGGGCTGTTGCCGGCGGCAATCTTCATCCTGAAGGACTTCGTGGACGCGGTGCCGCGGTCCTACGAGGAGTCGGCCCGGGTGTTCGGCGCGTCCACGGGCCAGATCCTGCGCGACGTCGTACTACCGGTGGCGCGGCCCGGCCTGGCCACCATCATGGTGTGGGCGTTCGTCAACTCCTGGGGCAACTTCCTGGTGCCCTTCCTGCTCATCCGGTCGATCGACCTACAGCCCGGGGCGGTGCTGATGCAGACCCTCACCGACGAGGGCGGCAGCGTGAACCTGCAGGTGCTGCCGGTGTTCTCGCTGCTGTTCTCGATCCCGGTCGTCGTGCTGTACCTGCTGGTGAACTCGCGGTACGGGTTCCGCTTCCATGGAGGGATCAAGAGCTGATGGCGGGCATCGACATCGAAGGCCTCGCGACCGTCTACCCGAACGGCGTACGCGCCGTCGACGGGCTGGACCTGCACGTGGTGGACGGCGAGTTCTTCGCCCTGCTCGGCCCGTCCGGGTGCGGCAAGACCACGCTGCTGCGGACGATCGCCGGCCTGGAACATGCGACCGAGGGCACGGTCCGGATCGACGCCGCGGACGTGACCCGCGCCGAGCCCGGCAAGCGTGGCGTCGCGATGGTCTTCCAGGACTACGCCCTGTTCCCGCACATGAACGTGTCCGAGAACATCACCTACCCGCTGAAGGTACGGCGTGTTGCTTTGTCGACCCGAACGGCGACAGCCGAGCGGACAGCAGCCGAGTTGTCGCTGCAAGGGCTCCTGGAACGCAAGCCGGGCCAACTCTCGGGTGGTCAGCAGCAGCGGGTCGCACTAGCTCGCGCGATCGCGTCCGAAGGCAAGGTGCTGCTGCTGGACGAGCCGCTGTCCAACCTGGACGCCCGGCTGCGGTTGGAGGCTCGTACCTTCCTGAAGAAGCTTCAGCGCGACCTCGGCATCACCACGGTTTTCGTCACCCACGACCAAGCCGAAGCACTGGCCCTGGCCGACCGCATCGCCGTCATGGAGTCTGGCAAGCTCCGCCAGCTCGGCTCACCCCGCGAGGTGTTCGCCCGCCCGGCCAACACCTTCGTCGCGAACTTCATCGGCTCGACCCCGATGAACCTGCTCCCGGGTACGGTCGCATCGACCACCTCAGCCGACGAACTCGGCGTGGTCTTGGTGGCGGGCGGATCGTTGCCCGCGACGGCGTACTCCGCACCATCGGGTGCGGAAGTGACTGTCGGCGTACGACCGGAGTACCTCACTCTCGCCACTGGCGATGTCAGCGGTCCGTCCTTGCGCGGCGAAGTCGTCGTGGCCGAGAACCTGGGTACGCAGTCCCTGGTCAGCGTCGACTGCGACGGCACGCTCATCGGTGTCACCGTCCCGGAGGAAGCCGAGCCCGAGCCTGGCACCAGGGTTGTCATCAGTGCCTCCGCATCACGAGTGCTCTTGTACGACCGGGAGTCCGGCGATCTGTTGGCGCGCCAACCGGCTACGGTCGGCTGATGGCAGTCACGTCGTACCGCCGGCGCTGGACACTCGACGACCGCGCCGAGTCCGTGTGGCATTCGCTGCCGGTCGACATCCCGGCCGACTGCCCTGGTCTGCTGGTCACGTTGACGGTCCCTGCGCTGGAGGGGGTCGTCATCGACCTCGGTTGCGAGGGTACTGCGGGCTGGCGCGGGTGGTCCGGCGGCGCACGCCGTACGTTTGCCATCACGCCGACCGCGGCGACCCCCGGATACCTCGCCGGTGACCTCGAGCCGGGCACGTGGTGGGTCGTCATCGGCCTGCACCGGCTGCCGGTCGACGGCGCCGAGCTCATCGTCGAGGCGGTCACTGGTCCGGTCGATGCGGTGCCTGGTTTGGCGGAGTACGCCGACGCGTCGGCTGCTGTCGCCGTACCACCTCGGCCTGCGCGCCGGACGTTGCCGGCGGCCCCTGGGTTGAAGTGGGTGGCCGGTGACTTTCATGCGCATTCACTGCACTCCGACGGGTCTACGCCGGTCGCCAATCTGGCCGCGCTCGGCGTAGCGGCCGGTCTGGACGTGCTGGCGGTGACCGACCACAACACGGTCGCGCATCACCTCGAACTGCCTGCGGTCGGGAAGCGGTTCGGCATCGGGTTGATCCCCGGGCAGGAGGTGACCACCGAGTCCGGGCACGCAAACGCGTTCGGCGACATCGGCGTGATCGACTTCCGCCGTCCCGCCGCGACGTGGGTCTCCGAGGTCGCCGCGCGCGGTGGACTGTTGTCGATCAACCACCCGCTCGGCGGCGACTGCTCCTGGCGTCAACCGCTACCGGAACATCCACCGCTCGCCGAGGTCTGGCACTCGACCTGGCTCGACCGCACCTGGGGCGGCCCGATCGCCTGGTGGCAAGCCTGGGGCCTGACCAGTACGACGCCCATCGGCGGCAGCGACTGGCACGACCCGACCTCCATCACCCTGCCCGGCACCCCCACCACCTGGATCGCCGTCGACGCCTCCGCCTCCGGCCCGGACGAACTCGCCCGCGCCGTCCTCGACGGCCTGTCCGCCGGCCGCACCGCCATCTCCGCCTCCTACACCGCTCCCGTCCTCCTCCGCGTCGAAGACTCGTTCGTTGCCATCGACGCCCCCAACACGGTCCTCGTCTCCCCGGATGGCACCCGCCGCCCGGTCCGCACGGAGTACGAATCCCTGCCGGCAACTCCCGGCCCGCACTACCTCGTCACCCACGAAGGCCGCTTCATCTCGCTGTGCTCCTGACAGACCGTGCTCCCGACCGGCCGCCTTCCCGACCGGCTGCGCTCCTGACAGACTGCGCTCCTGACCGGCTGTGCTCCTGCCAGACTGATCGCATGACCGATCAACGGCGCCAGGTGATCGTGGTCGACGCAGCCAACGTGGTCGGCTCCCGCCCGGACGGTTGGTGGCGCGACCGCGCCGGCGCCGCCCGCCGTCTCCTGGTGAAACTCGCCGCACTGCAGGACCGCCTCCACGACACCACGGACATCATCGTCATCCTCGAAGGCGCCGCCCGCGCAGCCACCTCCGACCCCGACGCTCCCGACGTAGGCACCCTCCGAGTGGTCCTGGCCGAAGGCTCCGGCGACGACACCATCGTCGCCATCACCACCGAGACAGCCGCCGCCGACACCAACCCCGAGGTCACCGTCGTCACCGCCGACCGAGGCCTCCGCCACCGGATAGCCCCCACCGGCGCAATCACCGAAGGCCCCACCTGGCTCCTGAACCAACTCCTCTAGCTCGACGTGGCGCCGCGACCAGCGGGGTCAGTCGAGGAGCCAGCCGTTGCGTTCGGCTATTTGGACGGCGTCGGAGCGGGTGCGGGCGCCGGTCTTGCCGATGGCGGACCAGAGGCGGGTCCGGACGACGCGTTCGGAGACCTCGAGCTTGCGAGCCATCAACGCGACCGAGCCGCCCTCGCGGGCCGCGCGCAGGGTGTCGGTCTCGTCGTCGTTCAGCGGCGTCTCGGAGTACCTGAGGTTCTCGGCCGCCAGGTTGGCGTCGACCACGCGGAGGCCGAGGTGCACCCGCCGTACCGCATCGGCCAACTGCGGCGCCGGGCTGCCCTTCAGCGCGATCCCCTTCGCACCTGCCTCGAGCCCACGACGAAAGTGGATCGGCCGCCCGTACGTCGTCAGCATCACGACCCGGCACTCCGGCATCGACGTCCGCAGCTTCGTGGTGACCTTGATGCTGTCGTTCCCCGGTCCCGCGGTGTCGAGCAGCGCGACGTTCGCCCGGTGCCGCTTCGCGGCGGCCACGACGTCGTCCGAACGGTTGAGCTCGGCAACGATCTCGAGGTCGCGCTCGCGCTCCAGGCCGGTTCTGAGTACGCCTCGACTGAGGATCTGGTCGTCGACCAGCAACAGCCGGATGCGGTCGGGCAAACGAGCCTCCGGGGTGACCGTCCGGGCGCCGGGGAAGTGCGTCCGGGAGGATGGGCAGGACTTCGATTCCAGATCATGGAGTCGGCCGACGCACCTCGTCCAGATCAACGCTCCATCTCTACCAGATTGCGACCAGATCGCGACCGCCTGGAACCCACCTCACGAAGCCTTGGCCGCGAGCCGGCCGGGCCGATGAGTCAGTCGGGCCCGGCGCGGGCTTGGGCGGTGAGCGTAGGTGTGCCGACGGCCGGCAGGTTCAGAGGCTTGGTGACCCGGATCGTGACGCTGTCGGCGGATGTCCGGCAGTCTGCCAGCGCTACTTCGTGGGTGGCGGCGATGCGGCGGGCGGCGACGCAGGGGTCAGTGGCGCCGGAGGGCAGGGCGTGGGCAGCGCTGAGTGCGGTCAGGTCGGCGGCGGCTGCGAGTTGATGGCGTGCCGTGGAGATGGCCGACCAGAGAATTGCCATCGCCACGGTGGTCGCGAGCGTCAGGCAGGTGAAGAGGGTCAGCAGGCTGCCGCTGCCACGCTCAGACTTCACTCGTCGCCTTGGGTCGAGGATCCGGCGGATGTCGCTCATCGCCCGCTTGGGGTGTGGGCTCATTGTGGTGACTCCTCGGTGGTCGGTTCGGATTGAACGGTGGCTTCGGCTGTTACCTGGGTCGTCGGGAAGGCGGCCAGGAGGGGGCCGTCGTGGGTCGGGCCGGCGGTGACTGTGACGTGGATGTCTGTGGCGGTTCGGGTGATGGTGATGGTTGCGTTCTTGGGTGCTGAGCGGCGCCCCAGTTCCTGAGCCGATTCGGCGGATTCGCCGCGCGCTACTGCCCGCGCTACGTCTCGGGCGGCGTCGGTGCATTGGATGTCGAGCCTGAGGTGCCGATCAGCCAGATGCCCAGGATCAGCACGGTGAGCAGGACGGGAAGGGTGATGGCCACCTCGGCGGTCACTGCACCGCGTTCGGCACAGCTGCGGGTGTGGTGACCAATCGGGCTGGGATGGCGGGATTCTTGGGGCGGCATCTGGGGTCCTCGGGTTGGGGGGTCGGTCGCGGAGAGGGGTCCGCGACCGACCCGCTGGTCAGAGTTGGACGCCTTCTACGCCGGCCAACTGAAGGGCGTAGTTGATGAGGGCCTTGAGGGCGTTCATCATGGCGTCGGACTTCAGCAGGGCGACGAGGATTCCGCCGAGACCGCAGACCGCGACGACGCTGACGGCGTACTCGGCGGTGGCTGCTCCACGTTCGGAACGGCGACGGAGGGCCCGGCTAGACGACGAGGAGTCGGTGCACGCCGCGCCGCGCGCTGCGGGAAGGCGGAGAGCCTTGTGCTCGACGTCGTTGGGGAGACGGTGGGTGGTCGGCGGCAGTGGGTTGGACATTGGGTACCTCCGGGTCTGCGGTCCGGCTGGTCCGGATCACTCACTGACAAGGTGCCGTTGTCGGAGGCCTTTTTTTGCAGGAGTTTCCAGCCTGGGGACAACTAGTTGCCTAGTGCCCCTATCGATGCGTGAGGTAGGGAACCAAGGCGTCGGCGATGGTGGGGACGATGGAGAGCAGGATGAAGGCGGGCAGGAAGCAGAGGCCGAGTGGTAGGGCAGTGCGGGACTCGATGGCGCGGGCCTGTTGATCGGCGGCGTGATGGTGGGCTTGGCGAGTGTCGTCGGCCAGGTGTTCGAGGGTCTTCGAGAGTGGAGCGCCGGAGCGGAGTGAGCGGTCGATGGCTCGGGCGAAGGGGGCGCAGGCTGGTTCGGAGCGTAGGTGGGACCAGGCGTCTGTCGGGTCGGCGCCCAGGGCCAGGTGGTGGGCGACCTCGGTGAGGAGCTCAGCGAGGGGGCCGTGGATGGCGGCGGCGACTGTGATGAGGGCTTGCTGGGGTGGGCGGCCGGCCCGCAGGCAGGCGGCCAGGAGGTCCACGGCCAAGGGAAGGTCGCGGGTGAGTCGGGCGGTGCGTTGCTTGGCGGCGGCTGGTTCGAGGCGGGCGAGGCCTTTGGGGACGAGGTAGACGGCGGCACCGGCGAGTGGGATGCCCCAGGGGAAGCCGAACAGAAAGAGGAGGCCGACGGCGGCGAGGACGGCTGCGAGTTGGTGTAGCCGGGGTGGGCGGGGTCGAGGGTGGCGAGGTGGATTGGTGAGGCGGCGGAGGTTTGGTTGGGCGGGTAGCAGGAGGTAGGACGCGAAGGCTGCGGCTGTGGCGGCTAGGACAGTGCTCATGGGGTCAGGGCTCGCTAGGTGGATGGTGGTTTGGCTAAGCGGGTGGTCCAGTGGAGGCCGGCGGCGGTCAGGGCCAGGCCGGCCACTAGGCAGAGCCAGCCGGTGGGGGTGGTGGTGAGGAAGGTGAGGGGGTTGGCGCCGAGGGAGTAGCCGAGGGCTATGCCGAAGATCGGGAGCAGGGCCAGGATGCGGGCGGTGGAGCGGGCACCGGCGAGGCTGGCGGCGGTTTGGCGATGGATCGACTCGTCCGCGCGGAGCGATTGGGCCAGGCGGTCGGTGAGGGCAGCGAACGCGGCGCCGGATTCGTCGGCGACTCGCCAGGAGGCAGCGAGGGCGCGTAGGCCTTCGGCGCCGGGGGATTCTGCGACGAGCTCGAGAGCGCCGGGGATGTCGCCGCCCAGTTTGGCAGCGGCGTAGGCGATCTGGAAGTCGGGGCAGATGGCTGCGGCCCCTTCCAAGGCGTCGATGGGTGGGCGACCGGCGGTCAGGTCGGCGGCGAGTACGTCGAGGGCTTCGATGATGTTGGCGCGGCGGGTCGCGGTGGTTGTGCGTTGGCGGTGCTGGGCTCGTTGGTTGTGGACGAGCCAGGTGACGGCTGCCAAGGCGGCCACGGAGACCAGGAACTGCATGCCGACGACCAAGCCGGTGAGCGCGGCCAGTGGAGCCAGAAGCCATGGGCGGGGCAATCGCGAGCGCGCAGTGGCGAAGGTGGGCACGCGTTGCGGGGGCGGCGCTGATGTTGGGGTGGTGGGCTCAGGTGGTGAGGCTGCGGAGTGACGTTGGCGTGGGGCTAGGCGGTGCAAAGCTCGGTGACGGGCCGGAAGGAGCAGGTGGAGGGCGAGGAGGACCAGGAGGCTGGAGAGCAGGGCGGGGGTCATGCGGCGGCCGCCTGGAGGGTGGTGAAGCGGTGGGCGGGTGGGTGGAGGGTGAGGGTGTTGTCGGGGTGGAAGGTGACGGCTGGACGGGTGACTACTTCGCCAGTGGGGAGGCGGTCGAAGACTTGGATCTCGGAGATGCGGCGGGTGCCGTTGGCGGGCCGGGTCAGATGGATGATGGCGTGCAGGGCGGACGCGACCTGGCTGTGGATGGCTTCCCGGGACAGGCCGGCTAGCGCGCCGAGGGCTTCCAGGCGGGCTGGTACGTCGGTGGCCGAGTTGGCGTGCACCGTGCCACAGCCGCCCTCGTGACCTGTGTTCAACGCACTCAACAGGTCGACCACCTCGGCTCCGCGGACCTCGCCGACCACGAGACGATCGGGCCGCATCCGTAGCGCCTGACGGACCAGGTCGCGAAGCGAGATCTCGCCGCTGCCCTCGACGTTCGGCCGTCGCGCCTCCAAGCGGACGACATGCGGATGGTTCGGCCTCAGCTCGCCCGCATCCTCGACGAGGACCAGCCGCTCCGACGGATCCACCAACGACAGTAAGGAATTCAGCAGCGTCGTCTTCCCGGTGCCTGTGCCACCGCTGATCAGGAACGCCAGCCGCGCGTCGACCAAGTCACGCAGAACGGCCGCGCCCGCCGGCGGCAACGCACCCGCGGCGATCAAGTCCTCCAGCGTGAACACCTTCCGGGACGGGACTCGCAAGGACAGGCAGGTGCCGGGCGCGGCCACGGGGGCAAGTACGGCGTGGAAGCGAGTGCCGTCGGAGAGGCGTACGTCGACGTACGGCGTGGCGTCGTCGAGCCGGCGTCCCGCAGCCGCAGCCAACCGGGTCGCGAGACGGCGGATCGCGGGCTCGTCGCCAGTGCGGATCAGCACGCGTTCGAGGCCGGAGCCGCGGTCGGCATAGACCTCGTCGGGACCGTTCACCAAGATGTCGGTGATGCCCGGCTCGGAGAGCAGGCCGTCGAGTGGACCCGCGCCCAAGGCCTCCCGGCGGAGCGCCGCGACCACGGCGAGCACGATCGCGTCGCCGTAGACGCCGCCATCCGCCCGGAGGGCAGCAGCGACCCGAGCAGGCGTCGGCTCCGCGCCGGTGACAGCCAAGGTCGCCCGGACCCGATCGATCAGCACAGCTGAGGCATTCATGCCGCAGCCGTCGCGTAGAGGCCGAACAAATCCAGGATCTCGGCGGCGGCACGGCCGAGAGGTCCACGCGGACGCGGATCGAAGCGTCCCTGGTCCATCGCCGCCGGCAGATCTCGCTCGTAGCCAACCTTCGTTGCCAATGGCAATGACAGGTGTGCCGCGACATCGGCAGCAGACAGCCCGTTCACGCGCGGATCCCGCGCCACCACGCGGAGGTCACCAGCAACATCGCGCATTGGACCGACGAGTCGGTTGGCCGCGGCGACCGACCGGACATCGCACGGTACGACGAGCAGCGTCGCGCCGGCCCGGACGAAACCTTCCTCCACCGCCGGATCCGCCCGCCGAGGCAGGTCGACGACCACCAGATCGCTACTGCGTTGGGCGGCGCTCAGCACCGAGCTCATCGTCTCCGGCGGCAGGACGGTCACGTCGGACCGATCCCACGACAGCACCGCCAGACCGTTCACCGACGGCAAGGCCGATCGCAGCGCAGCAGCACTGACCCGGCCGGACGCGTTGAGCAGCTTCGGCCAGCGATCGCCGACATCCTGCTCGATCCCCAGTGCCAGCTCGATGCCGCCACCGAGTGGATCGCCGTCGATCAGCATCGTCCGGAAGCCGCGCCGGTTCCCGAACACGGCCACCGCCGAAGCGAGCGTGGTCGCCCCTGCTCCCCCGCAACCGCCCACGAACGCAAGCGTCAATGCCGTGCGGACCTCGCCATCCAAGGCATCGGCCAGCTTGTCGCCCAAGGCGGACTCGTCCGTGGGTAGCCGGAACACCGACTCCGCGCCGATGTCGAAGGCACAGCGGAACACGTCGTCACCGCCCGCGAATCCGGCGACGACGACACCGGATCGCCGTACCGGTTGGGTTCGGGCGAGTGGCTCGGCCAGGTCGTGGCCGACCACCACCAGCGAGGTGGTCTGCCACCTGCGGCGGAGGCCGAGCAGGTCGTGCTCTACCAGTGGAGTGATCGAGGCCGCCGCGGCCAGCCGGAGCAGGTCGTCGAGCAGCAGTTCGTCAGTAGTTGCCAAGAGCACCGAAATCGAAGAAGTGTCCATGCCTAGAAGATGCCGTCGTCGCGGCATCCCCGAGCCAACGCACTGGATCCCTGTGGACAAAGGCCTGTCGGGTTTCCGTCAGCAGCGGGAATCCGCCATCGCCAGCCCGCGACCAACCCGGCGGGAACGGTTACGGTTCCTTTCGAAGCGTCTTTAACTAAATTTCACCGGACCGCTTCCGTCCCAGCTCCGGAGGACCGCCCATGAGTCGACTACGCATGCTCGCGGCGACCGCAACCGTCGCCGCCACCGCCCTGATCACCGCCGCCGGCGTCTCCCTCGCCAGCCCGGAGACCGCCCAAGCCCCGGCCGCCACGAGCGGTGGGGTGAAGACGGCGTACTTCACCCAATGGGGTATCTACGCCAACGCGTTCTACCCGAAGAACCTGATCACCACCGGCGCCGCCGGCAAGCTGGACTTCCTGAACTACGCGTTCGCCAACATCCACCCGACCGACCACACCTGCTTCATGGCGAACAAGGCCGCGTCGCAGGACGAGAACAACCCGAACGCCGGCGACGGCGCCGGCGACGCGTTCGCCGACTACGGCAAGTCGTACGGCGCGGACATCAGCGTCGACGGGGTCGGCGACGTCTGGAACCAGCCGATCCAGGGCAACTTCAACCAGCTGAAGAAGCTCAAGGCGCGCTTCCCGAACCTGAAGATCCTGATCTCGATCGGCGGCTGGACGTACTCGAAGTACTACTCCGACGCCGCCTCGACCGACGCCAAGCGCAAGACCTTCGTCAGCTCCTGCGTGAACATGTTCCTCAAGGGCGACCTGCCGGTGATCGACGGCTTCGGCGGTCCCGGCTCGGCGGCCGGCATCTTCGACGGGATCGACCTCGACTGGGAGTACCCGGGCTCGCCGAACGGCCACGTCGGCAACCACTGGGGCCCCGCCGACAAGCAGAACTTCACCCTGCTGCTGGCCGAGTTCCGGTCCCAGCTGAACGCCTACGGCAACCAGACCGGCAAGCGCTACTACCTGACCGCCGCCACCCCCGCCGGGCAGGACAAGATCGCAACCATCGAGACCGACAAGATCGGTCAGTACCTCGACTACAACAACGTGATGACGTACGACATGCACGGCGGCTGGGACGCCACCGGGCCGACGAACTTCCAGGACCCGCTCTACCAGGCCCCGGACGACCCGAGCACCCCGATCCCGCCGGGCTCGGCCAAGTACTCGGTCGACGGCGCGATCAAGGCGTGGACCACCGGCGACCCGGCGTACGGCATCCCCGGCGGCTTCCCGGCGAACAAGCTGACGATCGGATATCCCTTCTACTACCGGGGCTGGAAGGGCGTTCCGAGTACGGCGAACGGCAAGTACCAGCCGGCGACCGGACCGGCCGACGGTCACGCGATGAGCGGCAACGTTCCCGGTGTCTCGTTCTACAAGGAGCTCGTCGGGTTCGTGGACGACCCGTCGGCGACGTACTTCGACGAGACCACCAAGGCGTCGTGGTTCTACCGCAACGGCACCTTCTGGACCGGGGACAACGCCCAGTCGATCAAGGCCAAGGCGGACTACCAGCACTGCAAGGGCTTGGCCGGCGCGATGATGTACTCCCTCGAGGCCCTCGACCCGAGCGTCACTCTCTTCAACCACGTGGTGAACGCCGTCAACGCGGAGACACCCGGCTGCAGCGGTCCCACCCCGACGCCGACGCCGACGCCCACTCCGACGCCAACGCCGACCCCCACTCCCACGCCGACCCCCACTCCGACTCCCACCCCGACGCCGACCCCGACGCCTCCGACGGCCACCCCGTGGGCGCCGAACACGACGTACGCGACCGGTGCGCTGGTGAGCTACAACGGCCTCACCTACAAGTGCATCCAGGGACACACTTCCCTGACCGGCTGGGAGCCACCGAACGTCCCCGCACTCTGGGGCCGGGTCTGATCACGTACCGCCCACTGATCGGAGCATCATGAAACGCATCTCGATGGCATTAGCGGCCATCACTGCAGTAGTACTCGCACTCCTGACCGCGCCGGCTGCCAATGCGGCAGGTGTCACCGCAGCCTTCACGAAGGTGTCCGACTGGGGCAGCGGCTTCGAAGGCAAGGTGACTGTCACCAACGGCACCACGAGCTCAGTGAGCACCTGGTCGGTCGCACTCGACTTCCCGTCCGGCTACACCATCACCAGCTCGTGGGACGCGACCAGGAGCAGCAGCGGTCAGACACACACCTTCACCCCGCCGAGCTGGGCCGGGCCGCTCGCGCCCGGCGCCAGCGTCACCTTCGGCTTCAACGGCAGCCCGGGCAACTTCCCAGGGCTCGCAGCCTGCCGGCTGAACGGCGGCTCCTGCACGGGCGGCGGTGGCGGCACGCCACCCGGAGCACCGTCAGGTCTCTCCGGTACGGCGACCTCGTCGTCGGTCAGCCTCAGTTGGTCCGCAGCAAGCGGGGCAACGAGCTACAACGTGTACCGCAACGGCACGAAGGTGGGTTCGCCGACCGGTACTTCGTACACGGACTCCGGGCTCACCGCGAACACGACGTACAGCTACCAGGTCAGCGCGTCCAACAGTGCGGGCGAGGGGCCGAAGAGCGGCAGCATCTCGGTGACGACGACCACCGGTGGCGGCAACCCCGGCACCCGGCGGGCGGCGCCGTACCTCTACATGGGCTGGGGCGACCCGCCGAGCCCGGCGACCGTCATGAACGCGACCGGCATCAGGTGGTTCACCATGGCGTTCATTCTGTCGTCCGGTGGCTGCAACCCGGCGTGGGACGGCAGCAGGCCGCTGCAGGGCAGCGCGGACGCCAACGCGATCGCGCAGATCCGGGCCGCCGGCGGCGACATCGTGCCGTCGATCGGCGGCTGGAGCGGTAACAAGCTCGGCCCGAACTGCAGTACGCCGGAGGCGCTGGCCGGGGCGTACCAGCAGGTGATCAACGCCTACAACCTGAAGGCGATCGACGTCGACATCGAGAACAGCGACGAGTTCGAGAGCGAGGTGGTCCAGGACCGCATCCTGAACGCGCTCAAGATCGTCAAGCAGAACAACCCGGGGATCCAGACGATCCTCACCTTCGGCACCTCGACCAGCGGCCCGAACTACTGGGGCAACCGGCTGATCGAGCGGTCCGCGGCACTCGGCGCGAACATCGACATCTTCACGCTGATGCCGTTCGACTTCGGCAGCTCGAACATCTACCAGGACACCGTCAACGCGTCGGTCGGCCTCAACAACAAGCTGAAGGCCGCCTTCGGCTGGACAACCGCCCAGGCCTACGCGCACCAGGGCATCTCGGGCATGAACGGCCTGTCCGACCAGCAGGAGATGACCACCACGGCGACCTGGCAGAACATCACCAACTGGGCCAAGTCGAATGGGCTGGGCCGGCTGGCGTTCTGGTCGGTCAACCGCGACCGCCCCTGCCCCGGCGGCGGCGTGGTCTCCAACTGCTCCGGCATCTCTCAGCCGGAGTGGGAGTTCACCCGGATCACGGCCGGATTCTGACAGCGGTACGGCGACGTGCGGGGAGCACCCGTACGTCGCCGTACTCAGCCGGACTTCAGCGCCTCGACGATCAGGGCGTTGCGGGCGTTCTGGCCCAGCGGGATCGACGGGTGCAGACCGTCGCGGAGGTACTTGGCGAGGCGGTTCGGCTTGGCCGCCAGGTGCTCGGCCCAGCGGATCACGCGGAGGTTCTCGTGCCGGCGCTGCGCCTCGGCGAGCTGGAGGTTGATCCAGGCGCTGTTCCGCTGGTCGGAGAGCTGGACGCCGGGACCGTGTCCGGTCCGGGCGGCCTGGATGTTCACCCAGAAGACCATCCGCTCGCCACCGACGATCTGCATCGTCCGCTCCACCTGAGCGGCCACCGCGGGCGGGGTGAAGATGTCGTTGGACCCGACCGACATCAGGATGCGATGCGGCAAGCCGTAGTCCTGGGCCCAGGTGTCGAGCGCGTCGACAGCCGGTGTGACCGGACGGCCGGCCCAGTTGTGCACGGCCATGTGAATGCCGTGCCCGGCCAGCTGCTTGGCCAGGGACGGACCGTCCTGGACCCCGATGCTGTCGCCGAACATGAAGACGCCGTCGGTCTCCCGCGTCTTGCGGACCTGCGACTCGCTGGAGACGGCGCGGGCCTGCCGCTCCCACGCGCCCAGCACCCCCGACCCGTAGGCGCCGGTGGAGGCGAGCTCGCCGGCCGATGCCGTTGCAGCCGACGCAACCGTCGACGCCGCGGCAGCCGTGCCGGCTGCGAACAGCAGGCGTCGGCTCGGGCGGATCGAACTGAGACGCTTCCTCACGGAGGAAACTGTGCGGTGGAAAGCCCTCTCACTGCAAGTCGACACCGGGAAAATTGGACCAACGCTACGAAAGTCACGGCCGGAGGCTCAGGTCGACCGCACCGGCTGAGACCGGACGAAGTCGCGGAACCGCTCGGAAGCCGGCGTGAGCTGCGCCCGCAGCCGCCAAGCCATCCCGATCTCCCGGCGCGCCCGCACCCCGGCGAGCGGGATCGACACCGCCCCGCTCTCGTTCCCACGGACCGCACCGGACGGCAACACCGCTACCCCGAGTCCGGCACCGACCAGACTGTCGATGGTCGCGAGGTCGGTCGCCTCGAACGCCAACTGCGGCGTGAAGCCGGCCGCCCGGCACAGCTCCTCACTGATCCGCCGGAACCCGAACCCAGGCCGCAGCCCGACGAACTGCTCATCCGCAGCTGCAGCCAACTCGACCCGGCGCCGCGACGCCAGCGGATGACCGGGCGGGACGTGCAGGCACAGCCGCTGCTGCTCGAGCAGGTGCCACCCGAACAGCTCCGGATCCGGCCGCGGCGCGATGATGCCGATCTCCGCCTCACCACTCTCCAGGTCCTGGACGATGTCGTGCGCCGGCTCCTGCCGCAACGCGAACCGGACGCTCGGCGCCTGCGAGCGGAACGCCTTCAGCAGGTCCGGCACCAGACTGGTCGCGACCGAGTGCAGGAACCCGAGCCGCACCGTCCCAGACTCCGGGTCGAGCAGCGCGTCGATGCGCTGGCGCGCGCTGTCGACCGCCGCCGTACCGGCTTGGGCTGCTTCCAGGACGACCCGCCCGTATGGGTTCAACCGCACGCCTCGGTGTTCACGCTCGAAGAGTTGTACGCCGAACGCGCTCTCGACCCGGCGCAGCGAGCGGGAGAGGTTGGGTTGGCTCGTCCCCAGTACGGCGGCTGCCTCGGTCAGGTGCTCGGTCTCCGCCAGGACGGCGAACCAGCGAAGGTCTTCGACATGCATACCAGAAGCGTATCGATTACTGCCGAGATTGACATTTTACGTATCGCACAATGCGTGGCACGGTCGAAGGCATGCACACTTCCGTCGCCGCGCAGCCCGGCTATCGACCAGGCGAGGCCGGCTACCGTCGGCTGTCGATCGCCCTGTTCGCGGCGGGCCTGGCGACGTTCGCTCTGCTCTACAGCACCCAGCCGCTGCTGCCTGAGCTCGTCGATGCCTTCAAGGTCTCGCCGAGCCAGAGCGCGTTCACGGTGTCGCTAGCCACGCTCGGGCTCGGCATCGCGCTGCTGATCGCAGGTCCGGCCTCCGAGGTGATCGGACGCACCACTCTGATGCGTTGGTCGGTCGCGGCCACCTCCGTCATCGCCCTGCTCTGCGCAGTCGCACCGACCTGGCACACGCTGCTCGCGCTCCGCGGTCTCCAGGGCATCGCGATGGCCGGCCTGCCCGCCGTCGCCATGGCCTACCTGCGTGAGGAGGTGCACCAAGACAGCCACGCCCGCGCCAGCGGTCTCTACATCGCAGGTACGGCGGTTGGCGGCATGGCCGGCCGCCTGATCGCAGGCGGGTTGGCCGACCTCGGCGGCTGGCGGTTCGCGGCTGGTGGCATCGCAGTCATCGGTGTCCTGTGTGCCGCAGTGGTCTGGCTGCTGCTGCCCGCCTCCCAGAACTTCCAGCCGGCCCCGGCCAGCCCGCGGCAGCTGCTGACCCAGACAGGCCGAGTACTGCGTGATCCGGCATTGCTGGCGCTCTACGGGATCGCCGCCACCGCGGTCGGCGCCTTCGTCGCCGTCTACAACGGAGCCGTGTTCCGGCTCTCCGGAGCGCCGTACGAGCTGAGCGCGGGAGCGGCTGGGCTGGTGTTCACCGTGTATCTGCTCGGGTCAGCTGGTTCGGCGACGGCGGGGTGGCTCGCTGACCGGTACGGGCGCCGGGCGGTCGTGCCAGCGGGCTGTCTGGTCACGTTGGCCGGGGTGGCCGTCACTCTAGCCGCACCGCTGCCGCTGATCGTTGTCGGGCTCGCACTGATGACGGCCGGCTTCTTCGCCGTACACGGTGTGGCCAGCGGGTGGGTGGCGGTCCGGGCGCATGCTGGTGGCGGTGGCACCGGGCAGGCGGCCAGCCTCTACCTGTTCTCCTTCTACCTGGGCTCGTCGGTGTTCGGCGGTCTGGCCGGGGCTGCGTGGACGCATGGGGGCTGGAGTGGCGTGGCGCTGGAGGCGGGCGTGCTTTTCCTCATCACGCTCCTGCTGGCCGTACTCCTCAAGAGCATTCCGAGCAAGATGCGAAACTAGCCGGGTGACCAGAGCGATCGAGGCAGCCGACCAGTTGGGCCTGAGCTACGAGGTGACCAGACATGGGCGGGTCAACTCGCTCGAGGAAGCCGCGGCGGCGCGGGGCATCGAGCCGGCCAGCCTGATCAAGACGATCGTGGTCCGGCTGTCCGACGACGACTACCGGTTCGTGCTGGTCCCCGGCGACCGGGGGATCGCCTGGCCGAAGCTTCGCACGCTGCTCGGGGTCAACCGGATCTCGATGCCCGACAAGGACACAGCGTTCGACGTGACCGGGTACGTCCGCGGCACCATCACCCCGCTCGGCAGCACGCACGCCTGGCCGGTGATCGCCGACGAACGCATCACCGGCACGATCTCCATCGGCGGCGGCGACCACGGCGTCGGCATCACCGTGAACGCAGACGACTTGGTCAAAGCACTCAAGGCCACCGTCGCCGATGTAACGGACTGAAGGAAGAGACGTCACCGATTAGGCGAGTAGGCCGCGTTGGCCGGCGCGGAGGCCGGCCTGGAAGCGGGTGGTCGCGTCCAGCGTCCTGAGGATCCGCTGCATCCGGCGCTCGACCGTCCGCTGCGCCACTCCAAGACGCCGGGCGATCGCCTGGTCGGTCAACCCAGCCGCAGCGAGCGCCAGCAACTGCCGGTCCTCGCCACTCAGCGGACCCTCCGAGGCGGGCGGCGACAACGGGCTCGCCTGCTGCCACAACAGCTCGAACAACCGCAGCAGCCCGTCAAGCAGACTCGACGGCCCCACCTCCACGACCACCTCTGCGCTGGTCGGCAGCAACCCGGTACGGCGATCCACCAGGACCAACTCAAGCGGTACGTCGCGCAGGATCCGGCAACCCACCGACCGGGCAGCCGCCAGATCGGTGGGCTCCGACACCGACGCCATGTCGTAGATCACCCGGCACGAAACACCGCGGCCGGGCGTGACGACGTACGGCGGCCGATTGAGGACGAGCACCTCGTCCTGCGCACATGCCTGCGCCTGGTAGAACCGCTGAGCAATCGCCTCGGACCCGCGGATCACCGTGAACGCGCCATGCCGCGCCCGGAACTCCGCACTGAGCACCGAGGCCCCAAGCCGAGCCTCGACGATCGCCGCCTGTTTCCTGAGTGCCAACAGCTCGACCGCGGCCTCCGGCACAGCCGGCAGGTAGCGAGCAGGTCGGCCTGGGGTGCGCGAGGCCAGGCCGAGGGACAGCAGTGATCGCAGATGCCTGCCGACGCGCGTCGCAGGCCAGCCGGTATGACGGGCGAGGTCGACAGTCGTGGACTCCGGCCGGGCCAGAAGCGCCCGGTAGAGCTGCTCGTCCTCCGAGCAGACACCGAGCACTTCCAGCACCGGAGCCGGTCGATAACTGTGCATGTCAGGGCAGCGCGTGGACGTGTGCGCCGACCTGGTTCGCGAACGCGCTGCCGTTCAGCGCGTCCCAGTTGGTCGACCAGGTCATCGCACCGCGCAGGGACGGCCACGTGGTGCTCGGCTTGAAGTTGCCGCAGTTCGTGCCCCGGGTCAGGCAGTCCAGGGCGTTGTTGACGACCTGCGGCGAGACGTAGCCACTACCGGCCGCACGAGACGAGGCGGGCAGGCCGAGACCGACCTGGTCGGGCCGGAGTCCGTTCTGCAGCATGATGCACGCCTGGGCGGTGATGAAGTCGACCGTGCCCTGCGAGTACACCTGCCCGTCGCAGCCGTTCATCGAGCCGGAGTTGTAGTACTGGACGTTGACCACGGTCAGGATGTCCTTGATCGCCAGCGCCAGCTTGAAGTACTCGAACGACGTGCTCTGCATGTCGATCGTCTGCGGAGCCATCGCGATGATCAGCCCGCTGCCGAACGAGTTGCGCAGGCTGCGCAACGCCTGGCCCATGTACTGCGCGTTGACCCCGTTCTCCAGGTCGATGTCGATCCCGTCGAAGCCGTACTCGCGCAGCACCGTCAGCGCGCTGTTGGCGAAGTTGGTCGCGGCCTCGGCGCTGCCGACCGAGATGGTGCCGTTCTGGCCACCGACCGACAGGATGACCCGCTTCCCGGCCGCTTGCTTGGCGGCGATGTCGGCCTTGAACTGGGCGACCGTGTATCCACCGAGCCCGGCGGAGTCCAGGTTGAAGGTGATGGCGCCGGGCTGGGCCGCGGCGTCGGCGAAGGCCACCGCGATCAGGTCGTACGCCGCGTTGACGTCGCTGATGCGCTGGACGGTGGCGCCGTTGTTGAAGTTCTGCCAGTAGCCGGTCAGTACGTGCTTGGGCAAGGTGCCGTTGGTCGGGGGCGGCGTGGTGGGCGGGGTCGTCGGTGGTGTCGTCGGCGGAGTAGTGGGTGGAGTGGTCGGGTCCGGCGTACCACCCGGACCGTCCAGCACGACATCGTCGGCCTGGTACGGCGGCAGTCCGTACCAACCGTGCAGGTAGATCGTCACCCGGGTCGTGGAGGCGCCGGTGGTGAAGGTGGTCGTCAACTGGTTCCACGTGGTGCTGGTGCTCCAGGTCGACGTACCTCCCTCGAAGCCGAGGTAGACGTTCGACCCCTTGACCCAGGCGGACAACGTGTACGCCGTACTGGGCTTCACCGGGATCGACTGGCTGCAGCGGGCGTTGTCCGAGGACGTCGGGGTGGCCTGGAGCGCGTAGCTACCGGTGCGGGCCGAGGTCGTGGTGGCGCCGGCGGCACAGGTCCAGCCGGACAGGTTGCCGGTTTCGAAGGTTCCGTTGGTGACGAGGTTGGTGGCGGCGGATCCGGTCGCCGGGACCAGAAGCAGGCCCGTGAGGGCGGCGAGAAGGGTGATCAGGGCGGGGATGATCGCGGCCTGGGGGCGGAGTGCACGCGTTTTCATGACTTACAAACTGTGACTGCGTAACTACATTGTCAAGAGCCTACATAAAGTGAAAGCGCTCCCACGCCCAGAAAAGTGAGGAACCTTTTACATCCGGAACCCGGAGGAGGAAAGGCGACGGCCCCCGGCGGGGGGGTGACCGGGGGCCGTCTTCGGCCACGGGCTCGGGGGGAGGAGCCGGGGGCCGTTCAGGAGGCGACAGTCTGCCACTGTCAGGGGGTATGTACCCCCCAAGGCCGGGTTCCACACATCTCAGTTCGATTGCAACTGAGATCGTGTCTCCCAGGCGCTGAAACCGCCCGATCAGGCGTTTCCGGCCAGTGTCACTGTCACACTGTCAAACAGTCTAACGGGAGACCGGCCCACACAAAAGCCCGGGTCCCTCGGCGTTTCGCCCGATGCCTATGCTCGACCCCATGGCGCACCCCGGGACGGGCCGAACGGCCGCCTTCTTCGATCTGGACAAGACCATAATCGCCCGATCCAGCACCCTGGCCTTCTCCCGGCCGTTCTACGCCGGCGGGCTGATCAACCGCCGCACCGTCCTGCGCAGCGCCTACGCCCAGTTCGTGTACCTGCTCGGCGGCGCGGACCACGACCAGATGGAGCGGATGCGCGAGTACCTGTCCGCGATGTGCACCGGCTGGGACGTGCAGACCGTGAAGGCGATCGTCGCCGACACTCTGCACCACATCGTCACGCCGATGATCCACGAGGAGGCGGTCGAGCTCATCGAGCAGCACCACGCGGCCGGCCGGGACGTGGTGATCGTGTCGTCGTCCGGCGCCGAGGTGGTCGAGCCGATCGGCGAGATGCTCGGCGCCGACAAGGTGATCGCCACCCGGATGGTAGTTGCCGATGGCAAGTACACGGGCGAGATCGAGGACTACGCGTACGGTCCGCACAAGGCGACCGCGATCCTGGCGCTGGCCGAGGCCGAGGGCTACGACCTGGCAGACTCCTATGCGTATTCGGATTCCGTCACCGACGAACCGATGCTGGCTGCGGTCGGTCACCCCTTCGCGGTCAACCCGGACAAGGGTCTACGCCGGATCGCGGCCGCCCGCGGCTGGCCCGTGCTCGACTTCAACGAGCCGGTCGGGCTCGCCGAGCGGAACCGTTTTCGCGACGTACGGCGACCCGCCCTGGCCACCGCGGCGGTCGCCGGACTGGCCGCCTGGGCGTTCTTCCTGGCCACCAGACGCCGCACCCGGACCCCGGAAAGCTGAGGCCGAAAGGCCCCCGGAGCCGGGACCCGAAGCTGAAGGATGCTTCATTGTTCTCAACTCCATGAAGGTCAGGTAAGCCCTTCACAGGAAGGGTTTTCAGGAGTACAAAGGAAGCACAAAGGACCTTCGGGTCCGGTAGAGATTGCACGGAACCCAGGCACCCACGCGGCGACCAGCCCATCCCAACCGGGCAGCGCGACCCAGGCCACGTCCTGTGGCGGCAGACAGGTGCACGCATGGTAACCAGGATGACGTGCCAGCGACGGCGTTCTCATCAGAGAACGCCGTTCGCATGTCCGCAGCGCTCAGCCGATCCGGGCCAGCGGCGAGCGCTCGGCACCGAGTGACACCACCTCACAGGACCGCAGCAACCAGTCACGAACTCCGGTCAGCCCTCGCGCTGCGTAGTCGCCGAGGCCGGACGGATAGGTGCCTGCCAACTCATAGTGACCGGCCTCGGGTACCGTGACCGCGACCGGGTCGATGCCCCGGGCAACCAAGAGGCAGCGTTCGGCGGCCCGTGCAACCAGTCCGTTGGCGGTCGGGAAGGGGCGCAGGATGGCGAGCTCGGCATGCACGATCGCCGCGACCACGAGACCGGGCGCCTTGGTCGGGCGGGTCAGGTTCTGGGCCAGGGCGCTCAGCCGCTCCCACATCTCGTCGGCGCCCGGAGCCGGCGGCAGCCCCGGGATGTCGTCCGGCACCGGCTCGCGACTGGTCCGCAGATGACCCAACTGGTCTTCCGGGCCCAGATCGGCGGCGGCCAACTGGTGCAGTCTGGTCCAGACCTGCACCGGCGCGGTGTCCAGCTGGGGAGCGAGCCGCATCAGCTCGCCGGTGATCCGGACCGCGCCGGTCGCCAGTCCGTCGCCGGCGCCGCGCCGTACCTCGTCGAGGGTCGCGGGGCTGCCGGCCAGGGCGGCCGAGGCGTGGGCGCCGCGCAGCAGCGCCTCGGCGGTGACGTCCGAGCCGACCTTGCGCAGGCCACGGTCCCGGAGCAGTACGTCGACCGCGTCCCGGGCCGCCCGCGACGCGGAGCCGACCCCTTCCAGACCAGCCAGTGGCTCGAACACATCTGTACTCATGACTGCACCCTAGGATGACGTGGCATGGCGCTCGGCACCGTCCCCAAGTTCAGCATCGTGGTTCCCTGTCACGCCTCCCGGGCGTGGTTGCGGTCGTGCCTGGACTCGGTGCTCCGGCAGTCGTTCACCGACTTCGAGATCATCGGGGTGGACGATGCCGACCTGGACGGCTCCGGCCGGATCCTGGACGAGTACGCGGCGGCCGATCCGCGGGTGCGGGTGCTGCACCTGGACGAGAACGTCGGTTTGGGCCTGGCCCGGAACGCCGGGCTGAAGGAGTGCCGCGGGGACTACGTGCTGTTCCTCGACGCCGACGACCTGTACCTGCCGGGCTCGCTGGAGGCGATCGCGGCCCGGATCGACGCCACCGACCGGCCGGACATCCTGCTGTTCGACTACGAGCGGATCTTCTGGGACGGCCGAGTCGTGCGCAACCAGCGGCACGACGCCTTCGCCGGGCACGGCGCCGGGGTGTTCACCGCGGCCGAGCGGCCGATCTTCCTGACCTTCCTCGAGGTGGTCTGGAACAAGGCCTGCCGGCGGGACTTCCTGACCCGGCACGGGTTCGCGTTCACGGCCGGGTTCTACGAGGACGCACCGTGGACGTACTCGACCATGCTGACCGCCGAGCGGATCGCCACCCTTGACCGGGTGGTCGTGCACTACCGTCAGCACCGGACCGGCGGCAACATCCACGCCACCGGCGGCCGCCGGCAATGGGACATCTTCGACCAGTACGACCGGGTGCACGCGTTCATCCAGTCCGACCCGGACCTGGCCGGCTGGCGGCGGTTCGCGTTCGACCGGTCGCTGGACCACATCCTCGCCGTACTCGCGAAGCCGGAGCGGGTCGCCCCGGACGACCGGGCCGACTTCTTCCACGCGGCGCATGCCTTCGCCAAGCGCTGGAAGCCGGAGGGCTACGGCACTGACCGCACCCGCCGCGGGTTCAAGCGCTGGCTGCTCATCCACGACGACTACGCGACCTATTCCACGCTCAAGCTGAGCTCCAAGGTGCTGCAGGTCCCGAGCCCCCGCAAGACCGTCACCAAGCTCCGGCACCGCGGCAAGCTCGACCCGAACCTGGCCGCGTACTGCTCCTACTGGTTCAAGCAGTACGCCTGCAACCCGCGGGCGATCTACGAGAAGGCAGCCGAGCTGGCGCCACAACTGCGAGGCGTCTGGGTGGTCGACGCCGACCACGTGCACGTCGTCCCGGAGGGTGTCGAGTACGTCGTCGCGGGCTCGCCGGCGTACCAGAAGCTGCTCGACAAGGCGACGTACTTCGTCAGCAACATGAACTGGCCGAAGGAGCTGGAGAAGCGGGAGGGGCAGATCCACCTGCAGACCCAGCACGGGACGCCGCTCAAGACGATGGGGTCCGACCTGCGGCACTTCCCGCTGGCCGGCAAGGACCTCGACCTCGACGAGCTGATGCGGCAGACCGACCGCTGGGACTTCAACATCTCCTCGAACCGGTACTCCTCGGAGATCTGGGAGCGCACCTACCCGGCGTACTTCGAGGAGCTCGAGTACGGCTTCCCGCGGAACGACCGGCTGATCAACGCGACCCTGGACGAGGTCCGGGCGATCCGGGCCGGCTTCGGCTTCGACGACTCGCACCTCGTGGTGCTGTACGCGCCGACGTTCCGCGACGGGGTCGACTCCGTGCGGCTGCCGACCGGTCTGGTCGACCTGGGCGGGACCGGCATCCACCTCGACCTGGACCGGCTGGCCTCCTCGGTCGGCGAGCACGGCCGGGTGCTGGTGCGGACGCACTACTCGCTGTCGGCGGCGCCCGACGCGCACTCGGGCAAGGTGATCGACGTGTCCCGGCATCCGCGGGTCGAGGATCTGATGCTGGCGGCCGACGTACTGATCTCGGACTACTCCTCCATCACCTTCGACTACGCGAACCTGGACCGGCCGATCGTGTTGCTGGTCGAGGACAAGAACTTCTACGACGGCCGTCGCGGCACCTACTTCGACATCACCGAGTTCCCGCCCGGGCTGGTCGCCCGGTCGCCCGAGGAGCTGCTGGCCGGCCTGCAGACCGGCGCGTTCGCGTCGCCGGAGGCGGCCAAGCACCGGCAGCTGTACCGGGAGAAGTTCTGCGAGTACGACGACGGTCGCGCGGCGGAGCGCGTCGTACGGCGGGTGTTCCTCGGCGAGACCGAAGTGCCGCCGATCACGCCGCTCGCGGAGCGCACCCCGGCGCCGTCGGCGCACTTTCATGCATAATGGCTGACATGTCGATCAGCCTGGAGTCCGCGAGCGCCTTGCGCCTGCGCTTCAGCCTGCGACGACGACGCACTGTCTGAACACCTCATCCGTCGTTCCAGTGCGTCTACTCCAAAGGACCTGTGATGTCCGCTGTTCTGCCTGTCCTGGCCACCAGACTGTCCACCGCCGCCGCGGCTGCCTTCGGCTCGTCGTACGGCGACCTCGACCCTGAGCTCCGGTCGGCGACCAAGCCCGAGTTCGGCCACTACCAGAGCAACCTAGCGCTCCGGCTCGGCAATGCCCTCGGCCAACCGCCGCGGGAGGTCGCCGCACGCCTGGTCGAGGCGCTCGACGTCGCGGACCTGTGCGAAACGCCTTCCATCGCAGGGCCCGGCTTCATCAACCTGACGCTCAAGCAGTCCACACTCGCCGCGGCGGTCAACGAGCCGCAAACCTTCGCGCGCAGGAACCAGCGGGTGGTCGTGGACTACTCGCAGCCGAACGTCGCCAAGCAGATGCACGTCGGCCACCTCCGGTCGACCGTGATCGGCGACGCGCTCTGCAACGTCCTGCAGTACGTCGGCTACGACCTGATCCGGCAGAACCACGTCGGCGACTGGGGCACGCAGTACGGGATGATGATCGAGCAGCTGCTCAGCGAGGACCTCGCCGCGGAATCCCTTGATCTGGAGGGTTTGCAGCTGCTGTACGAGCGGAGCCGGAAGCACTTCGATGCCGACGGCGCCTTCGCGGACTTGTCCCGGGCGCGGGTCGTCCTGCTGCAGTCCGGCGATCCGGAGACGCGGGCGATCTGGCGGCGGATGGTCGACGTCTCGCTGGACGACTTCGACCAGGTCTACGCACTGCTCGGCTCCGAGCTGGCGCGGGACGACGTCGTCGGCGAGAGCGCCTACAACGACGACCTGCCGCGGATCGTCGAGGAGCTGCTGGAGAAGGGCCTGCTGACCGAGTCCGACGGTGCGTTGTGTGCGTTCCTGCCGGGATTCAAGGGCCGGGACGGGCAGCCGCTGCCCGTGATCGTGCGGAAGTCCGACGGCGGTTTCGGCTACAGCGCGACCGACCTCGCCGCCGTCCGGCACCGGGTCTCGACCCTGCACGCCGACCGGATCGTGTACGTCGTCGACCACCGGCAAGCCCTGCACTTCGAGCAGATCTTCACCCTCGCCCGGACCGCAGACTGGTTGCCGCCGACAACGACCGCGGAGCACGTCGGCTTCGGCACCGTGCTCGGCCCGAACGGGAAACCCTTCAAGACCAGAGCAGGCGGCACGGTCAAGCTGACCACGCTGCTCGACGAAGCGGTGGCGCGGGCGGACTCCCTGCTCGAGGGCCGGGAGGGCATCGACCGGCAGGCCACGGCGACGGCGGTCGGCATCGGAGCGGTCAAGTACGCCGACCTGTCCAGCGACCGGGGCAACGACTACGTGTTCGACCTGGACCGGATGGTCGCGATGACCGGCAACACCGGCCCGTACCTGCAGTACGCGCACGCGCGGTTGACCAGACTCCTGTCCAAGGCCGGCGCGAGCCACGACCAGGTCACCGAGCTCAAGGACCCGGCCGAGGAGCGGCTGGCCCTGCTGCTGACCGGCTTTGCGGATGTCGTCGTACAGGTGGCCCAGACGCTGCAGCCGCATCAGCTGTGCACCTATCTGTACGACGTCGCGACCGCATTGTCGGCGTTCTACGAGCTGTGCCCGGTGCTCACCAGCGACGGCGAGACCAAGGCCAGCCGGATCGCGCTCTGCACGGCGACCCGGAAGGTGTTGCACGATGGACTGGGCCTGCTCGGCATAGCGGCCCCGGACGCCATGTGATTCTCATGTGACTCTTTCAGGAGGTTGCCCATGCTGCCGTGGTCCGCGGATCTGGCCGGCCGGTTCGAGAAGACGACGTACACGAGCGAGCTGCTGCGTGGGAACCCGCTCGGTGACCCGCATGAGCGGCCGGTGCTCGTCTACCTGCCGCCTGGGTACGACGACTCCGACCGGCGCTACCCGTCGATCTACGTGACGATGGGGTACACAGGTCACCTCGGGATGCTGTTCAACCGGATGCCGTTCCGGCAGCCCTGGCCGGAGTTGCTCGACGCGCTGTTCGCGACCGGCGACGTACCACCGGCGATCGTCGTGTTCGTCGACACCTGGACGAAGTACGGCGGCAGCCAGTGCCTCGACTCCCCCGGCACCGGGCAGTACCACTCGTACCTGTGCGAGGAGATCGTCCCCTGGGTCGACGCGACGTACCGGACCATCGCCGACCGGGACCACCGGGCGATCACCGGCAAATCCAGCGGCGGGTACGTGGCCATGGTGACGCCCTTGCTGCGGCCGGACGTCTTCGGCGCACTCGCCACTCATGCCGGCGACGCGGCGTTCGAGCTGTGCTACCAGCCCGAGTTCCCCGGGCTCGCACGCACGCTGCGGGACAAGTACGACGGCAGCTACGACAAGTTCTTCGAGTCCGTGGCGACCCGGACCGGGCGGACCACGGACGAGGACCTGCACCTGATGGAGGTCTACGGCTACGCGTCGGCGTACTCCGCCGAACCGGATGGCAAGGTGCTGCTGCCGTTCGACGAGCTGGGCGTGGTGATCCCGGAGATCTGGGCGCGCTGGCTGTCCCGCGACCCGGTCGAGATGGTCCGCGAACCGCAGTACGCCGACGCGCTGCGCTCACTGCGGGCGGTGTGGATCGACGCCGGACGGCAGGACGAGTTCTACCTCGACCTCGGCGCGACCGCGTTCCGTCGGGCCGCCGGAAGGGCAGGTTACCCGGACGATCGGCTGCACTTCGAGCTGTTCGAAGGCACGCACGGCGGGATCGAGTACCGCTACCCGCTCGCGATCGGCTGGCTGGCCGACCGGCTGGGGTAATTCGGGTGCCCTGATCGCGAGGCGCGCCGTACCTTCGAACCATGAGCTGGCCGGAGGGGATCGAGACGCGCCCGATCGACAAGGGTGACGCCGACGCGTGGGCGGAGTTGCTGGCCGCCAAGGAGACGGTCGACCAGGAGGGGGAGAACTACGACGCCCAGGACCTGATCGACGAACTGGAGGACCCGCACCTGGATCCGGCGCTGGACACCATCGGATTGTGGGCCGGCGGCCGGATGATCGGGTACGGCAAGCTGCACGCCCCCGAGGGACTGGTCGAGATCGACCGGGTCAGGACCGAGGGGACGGTCCATCCGGAGTGGCGCCGGCGCGGCGTCGGTTCGGCGCTGATGCCGTGGCTGATCAAGCGAGCCGGTGAGCTGCATACGGCCAGGCACCCGCAGGCGCCGGGTGAGGTGACCGGCAGCCGGATCAGCACGAACGTCGGCGCGGAGCGGCTGTTCCAGAAGTTCGGCTTCGAGGAGCGCCGGTACTTCTGCGACATGAAGCGCCCGCTGGACCAGCCGGTGCCCGAGGTCGCGCTCGCGGACGGGCTGCGGATCGTGCCGTTCGACCTGGCGATGAACGAGGCGCTGCGGGTGGTTCACAACGACGTGTTCGCGGACCACTGGGGCTCGACGCCGCGCGACGCGGAAACCTGGAAGACCTGGTTCACCGGCAACCGGGCGTTCCGCGGCGAGTCGTCGTACGTCGTCCTGGACGGCGACACGATCGCCGCCTACGTGCTCGGGTACGAGTACGAGGCGGACACGGAGGCGACCGGGATCCGGGAGCTGTACATCGGCCAGGTCGGGACGGTGAAGGCCTACCGCGGCCGCGGTCTGGCGGGCGCTGCGCTGGCCAAGGTGCTGACCGCGGCGGCCGAGGCCGGCTACCAGCGCTCCGGCCTCGGCGTGGACGCGGACAACCCGACCGGCGCCCTCGGCCTGTACGAACGGCTCGGGTACTCGGTGTCGTCCAAGTGGACGAGCTACGGCCTGCCGATCTGAGCAAGAGCAGGGGGTACGCCGACATCCGGCGTACCCCCTGGGGTTTTCACATGTGCGAGTCGACCATCACCGGCTCGGGCGCGGGCTCGACCGGGCCGCGCCGGAACCAGGTCCACGGGCGAACGCTGAGGATGATCACCGTCAGGCTCAGCGCGGCGTACACCAGGGAGCCGACGAAGGCCGCGTGCACGCCGTCGGTCAGCACCTCCCGCGGTGCGGCTGACGTCGAGTTGCGGCTCGCCGTACCGAAGATGGTGACCAGGATGCCGAGGCCGAGCGCGCCACCGACTTGCTGGACCACGTTCAGCATGCCTGACGCGGCCCCCGAGTCCTCCGGCGCGACGCCCGAGATGGCCCGGCCGACCAGCGGGATGAAGATCATCCCGGCGCCCAGACCGAACAGCAGCATCGGCCCGACCACGTCGGCCAGGTAGGTGCTGCGGGCGTCGAGCTGGGTCAGCCACACCGTGCCCAGCGTGACCAGCACCGACCCGGTCAGCATCAGCTTGCCGCCGTCGATCCGGGCGACCAGCTTCGGCACGATGCGCGACGAGGCGAACAGCAGACCGGTCAGCGGCAGGAACGCGAGACCGGCCGCCAGCGGGCTGAGCTCGAGCACCCCCTGCAGGTACTGCGTGAGGAAGAAGAACATCCCGAACATCGTCCCGACCACCAGCAACATGGTCAGGTACGACGCCGAGCGGTCAGCCGACCGGAACAGCCGCAGCGGGACGATCGGGTGGCTGACCCGGCGCTCGATCAGCACGAACGCGACCAGCAGCACCACACCGACCGTGAAGGCGGCCAGCACCTCGGCCGACGTCCAGCCGACCTCGGCGACCCGGATGAAGCCGTAGACGAGCGAGGTGATGCCGAGCGTCGAGGTGAGCGCGCCGGCCACATCGAACCGGCCGGTCTCCGGCTCGGTCTCGGTCAGCACCTGCCGGGCCGCGATGACGAGGCCGATCCCGATCGGGACGTTGATGAACAGACCCCAGCGCCAGGACACCCAGTCCGTCAGCATGCCCCCGAGCACCAGGCCGACGCTGCCGCCACCGGACGACACCAGGCTGTAGTAGCCGAGCGCCTTCATCCGCTCCGGACCTTCGCGGTAGGTGAGCATGAGCAAGGTCAGGGCGGCAGGCGCCGCGATCGCACCACCGATGCCCTGGAGGACACGAGCGGCGAGGAGGAGCTCGGCGTTCGGGGCGAGGCCGCCGAGCAGGGAGGCGAGTGTGAAGACACTCACGCCGGTGACGAACACGCGGCGGCGGCCGAGCAGGTCGCCGGCGCGGGCGCCGAGCAGGAGCAGACCGCCGAACGCGAGTGCGTAGGCGTTCTGCACCCAGGACAGGCTGGACGGACTGAAGTCGAGGGCTTGCTGGATCTTCGGCATCGCGATGTTCACCACGGTGCCGTCCAGGATCACCATCAGCTGGGTGATCAGGATGACTGCGAGGACCACCCCCGGCCGCCGCGCGGGCGAGCCGGTACCGGCGGGGCTCGAGGTTGTTGCCGACATATTGCTCCTTACCCCGGAGGGGTTACAGTTGAGGGAGGAAAGCGGAGCGCTCCTCCGGATACAATACGGAGGCTGCCTCCGTTTTCGCAAGCGATATTCTCGGTGAACTTTGTGCGGATCGCCCGCTACGGACAGTGAGGAGGCCGGATGGCGCCGACACCGTTGCCGTCGACACGGCCGACCCGCGCCGACGCGGCGCGCAACTACGACCTGCTCGTGACCGCCGCCCGGGAGGCGTTCGCCGAGCACGGCACGGACACCTCGCTGGAGGAGATCGCCCGCCGGGCCGGTGTCGGGATCGGCACGCTCTACCGCCGGTTCCCGAACCGGGTCGCGCTGCTCGAGGCGGTCTACGTCGACGAGATCCAGTCGGTCTGCGACCGGGCGTACGACTTCGACCGGGAGCTCGAGCCGTTCGAGGCGCTGGCCGCGTGGCTGCGCAGCTTCGTCGGGTACGGCCTGTCCAAGAAGTCCCTGGCCAGTGAGCTGACAGTTGCGCTGGGCAAGGACTCGCCGTTCTTCCAGTCCTGCAAGGTGAACGTCCAGGAGGCCGGCCAACTCCTGCTGGACAAGGCGAAAGCGGCCGGCGAGGTCCGGCCGGAGCTCGAGCTGATGGACATCATGCGACTGGTCGGCGGGATCAACATGGGCCGCGACATGGAACCCGAGCAGGCCAACCGGCTGCTGGACATCGTCCTCTGTGGTCTCAGGCCCGGGTCCCCCTGACCTCGGCCAGCGCCGGGTTGGCGGCGTCGCGCTCGGTGTAGCTGAGCCGCTCCCGCGGGAACGGCCAGTCGATCGCGAGCTCCGGGTCGAACAGATCGACTGTGACCCGCTCCGGCGACCAGTACTCGTTCACCAGGAAGTTGTAGACAGTGTGCGGCTCCAGCGTGCAGAAGGAGTTGCCGACACCGCGCGGCACGTAGAGCGCCTGCCCGGCGTCGAGCTCGAACGTCTCTACCTGGCCGAACGTCTCGCCGGCGCGCAGGTCGACGAGCGCCGCGAACACCCGGCCCGCGGAGGGCGACAGGTACTTGTCCCAGGGCTCGGCGTGAATCCCTCGGGTGATGCCTGGCTCGGCCAGGTACAGCACGTTGTGCTGCCGCGCCTCGAAGCGGGGCATCCCGGCGGCTTCCAGCTTGGCGGCGTGGAAGTTCTCCTTGAACCAGCCGTCGTCGTTGGGCTGCACGTCCAGATCGATCCGCAGCACGCCAGGGATCGTCATCGGCGCACCTGGCGGCGGGCTTCGAGCTGCGCCTGGTCGGCGGCGGTCAGACCCGCGTCCCAGCCGGCGCCGTTGGTGATCCTGGTCCGGCGGGTCGTGGTCCTCGGGAACAGCCTGGTGAACAACGCGTCCACCTGCTCCTCCCGCTTCGTCAGCACTGGCAGCAACCGGCCCGCATCCTCCTCCGGTACGGCGGCCTGGGTCGCGGCCGTGGTCGCCTGCAACCGCTCCCCGATCCGCTGCGCGTAGGCCATCAGGAACGACTGCCGGAACGACCTGGTCCGGGACTCACCACGCCGGCCAATGTGCTTGCCTGCAGCAAGCATTGCCCGATTCGCCTGGACCAGCAGGGAGGTGCTGAGAATCTCGGTGAGCTGAAGGTCCAGCTCGGCGCCGACGATGGTGACCACAGCCAGATCGTCGATCACCACTGTCCGGCATCGGTTCGCCGCGGCGACCGCACCGACCAGTTGCGCCTTCGCCGACACGTACGGCGTCTCGACCCAGATCCGACGGGCCGCGGAGTCGTCGGGGATCTCCACCGCCGGGTCCGCCTCGACCAGTGCACGGTCGAGGGAGAACTTCGCCATCAGCTCCTGCGCCTTGCCGGACAGCGCCTCGGCCTCGTCGGGGAACTCGGTCGCCTCTGCCTTCGCGAGCAGTCCCCGGATCCGCGCCAGCACCTTCCCGTTTGCCGGGACCACGGGCTTCTGACTCTGGTTCGCCGTACCTGGCAAGGGATAGAGGCGGGCCAGGACCGGGAGTGATTGCAGGAAACCGGCCAGGGACAGGGCGTGGTGGAGGGTGAGGTAGCGGCCGACCCGGGCTGCCGCGGCCCAGGCGGTAAGGCTCAGCTCGGTGAACGGTTGCGAGACTCTCAGGTCCGTCAGCTGATCGAGCCAGCGCGGGTCGATGGTGGTGGCGCGATACTCCTGGTGTTCCGCGGCGATCGCTGCCAGTAGCAACGGCTCGATGCCCGGGTCCAGCTCGCGCCGACCGTGCTGGACGAGGTCGGCCGGAGCCCAGCCGCGCTGCCAGGTGGCCCGGAGCAGACCGGTCAGAAACCCTTGCAGGCAACGGTCCACCTGCGCCTGGTCGCGCTCGTCGTACGCGCCCAGGCGGGCCAGTTGCTGGTCGGCCCGATCGTCGCGCACGGCAACGATCGATGCCGCGACCGGCAACATCCGAAGGATCTCCTCATCACTCACGCGGTCGAGTCTGACACTCAACGAAGTTGTCACTCAAACGCGATGCGCAGCGCTTGTGGAAAACCGGCGCCTTCTTAAGCCTGTCTGAAGACAGGGCGCGAAGATCTGCCCACAAGGCCGCTGTCACCTGGGAGGCAGGCACCTGGCCGGACAGCAGCACAATCGGGGAGGGGAATCAATGACTCAGCTTGCGGAAGCCGGCTTCGACGAACTGCGCGCGACCCTGGCAGGGACCGTGCTCGGACCTGGCGACGACGGGTACGACGACGCCCGGCGGCTGTGGAACGCACAGCACGACCGGCGCCCGGCGGTGATCGCCCAGGTGCGGTCCGCCGAGGATGTCGCGGCCGCCGTCCGGTTCGGGGTCGCGCAGGGACTGGAGATCGCGGTTCGCGGCGGCTCGCACAGCATGTCCGGCGCGTCGTCGGTCGACGACGGCCTGATGATCGACCTGAGCGGGATGAACCAGGTCACGGTCGATGTGGAGGCCCGCCGGGCCCGGGTCGGCGGCGGTGCGCTGCTGCGTGACCTCGACGCGGCGACGCAGCCGCACGGTCTCGCCGTACCGGCGGGGATGGTCAGCCACACCGGGGTCGGTGGGCTCACGCTCGGCGGCGGGATGGGCTGGCTGAGCCGGCAGCACGGGCTCAGCATCGACAACCTGGTGTCGGTCCGGATCGTCACCGCGGACGGCAGCATCCTGCGCGCCGCCGACGACGAGAACCCGGACCTGTTCTGGGCAGTCCGGGGTGGTGGCGGCAACTTCGGGGTGGTCAGCGAGTTCGAGTTCCGGCTGCACGAGGCCGGGCCGATGGTCAACTACGGCATGCTGTTCTGGGGTCTGGACCAGGGCGCCGACGTGCTCCGGCTGGCGCGGGAGCTGATCCCGGGCCTGCCGCCGACGTTCACCGTCGTACCTGCCTGCCTGAACGCGCCGCCGGCGCCGTTCGTGCCGGAGCACCACCACTTCCAGCCCGGCTACGGCCTGGTGGTGGTCGAGTTCGGCACGCCGGACGAGCACGCGGCGGTGCTGGACCGGATCCGCACCACCTTGCCGCCGCTGTTCGAGTTCGCGACGCCGATGCCGTACGTCGCGTTGCAGCAGTCGCTGGACGAGGCGAACGACTGGGGCCACTACTGCTACGAGAAGGGCACCTACCTCGAGGACCTGACCGACGGCGCCATCGAGGTCATCACCGAGCACGTGCCGAAGAAGACCTCACCGCTGTCGGCCGTGTTGTTCTACCGGCTCGACAACGCGTACTCGGCGGTCGCAGACGACGCGACTGCGTTCGGCGGCGCGCGGACCGACCGGTATGCGGTGTTCGCGATCGCGCAGACCCCGGTGCCGGAGATGCAGGAGGCCGAGATCGCCTGGGTGCGGGGATTCTGGGATGCCCTGCAGCCGCACGCGGTCAACATCGGCAGCTACATCAACGGCATGGCGGACTACGACGAGGCTCGGCTGCGGGCGTCGTACGGCGACGCCAAGTACGAGCGCCTGGTCGAACTCAAGCGGAAGTACGATCCGGGCAACGTGTTCCACCGGAACCAGAACATCAAGCCCTGAGAGCTCCTGGGACGACCTGGTCCGTCGGCGGCGTCAGATCGAGGCGGCGCCGTCGACGACCAGGACCTGGCCGTTGATGTTGGTGTTGTCGAGCAGCAGCATCCGGACCACGGGTACGACGTCGTCCGGCTCGGTCAGGTGGCCGGTCGGCGTCCGGCGGACGATCTGGTCGAGCTGGGTCTGGCCGAGCACGGCGGACATCTCGGAGGCGAAGAACCCGGGCGCGACCGCATTGGCGAGCACCCGGCCACCGAGCTCGCGGGCCAGCGACCGCGTCGCCGCGTCCAGGCCGCCCTTGGTGGCGGAGTACGCGACGAGGCCGGGGTAACCGCGCTGCCCGCAGATCGAGGTGACGTTGACGATCCGGCCCTTCAGGCCCTTGGCGAGCATCCGGCGCAGCACGAAGCGGGTCAGGATCAGCGGCGAGGTCAGGTTGGTCTGGATGATCTCGGCGACGTGGTCGGCCTTGGTGTGGACGTGCAGCGAGTCCTGGCCGATCGCGGCGTTGTTGACCAGGCCGTCGATCGGGCCGAGGGCCGTCTCCACCGCCTTCACGAACTCCTGCCCGGCCGCGGCGTCATTGACGTCGACGGAGCCGTAGTACAGGTGGTCGGGGTACTTCTCGCCGAGCGCGGTCAGCTCCGGGGTCACGGTCCGGGCGAACGCGGCCACCTTCAGCCCGGCGGCGAGCAGGTCGGTGACGATCGCCAGCCCGAGGCCGCGGGAACCACCGGACACCAGGACGACCGACGCGGGCGGGACCACGCTGGGTTCAGACTTCACTCTTGAGCGTCTCTTTCTGCGGGATCTCGTCGAGGAACCGGATCCGCCGCGGTACGCCGTAGTCCGGCAGCCGGCTCGAGCACCACTGGACCAGGTCGGCGTCGGTGATCGGGCCGAGCGCGGGGTTAGGCACCACTTCGGCGGCGACCATCCGGCCGACCAGCGGAGCCTTGCGCGCGAACACCCGCGCCCACGAGACGCCCGGGTGCCTCATCAGCACGTTGCGGACGATGCCGGCGGAGACCTTCGACCCGCCGACGTTGATCTCGTCGGTGTCGATCCGGCCGGTGATCAGCACCCGGTCGCCCTCGAACTCGACGCGGTCCCCGGTGTGCACCGCACCGACCAGACCGGCGCCGTGGTGCGGCGAGCGGATCACGAGCTCGTCGCCGTCCAGCGACAGCATCGGGCGGTCCGGATCCGGCTTGCGGTCCAGCCACTCGCGCGGGAAACCGGCCTGCCCGTCGTGCACGACGATCGATGCCCCGACCTCGGAGGACGCGTAGATCCAGGAGATCCGGGCCGTCGGGAAGAGCTCACGCAGCTGATCCAGGATCGCCTGGTCCACCGGTTCGCCGCCGAGCGTGATCTGCTCCAGCGGTACGTCGGCCAGCGCATCGGCGTCGCGGTAGATCGCCTGCCGCCAGAAGGTCGGCGTACCCGAAGCGGCGGTGACACCGTGCTCGGCGGCGATCGCCGGCCAGTCCTCCAGTTCGTCGGGCTCGATCACGACCAGGCCCTGGTCGGCGTGGGTCAGCGAGAGCGTGACGACCTGCCACCACGCGTAGGTACCGGGCGAGTACGGCAGGAGCCACGTGCGGGGCGGCTGCTCGCCGTTGACGGTCGTGAGGGTCTCGAGTGTGTGGCCGATGCGCTTGGGACGGCCGGTCGAGCCCGAGGTGAGCAGCCAGGCGCGACCGGACTCCTCGATCCGCTTGAGCTTGGCCGGCGTCACGTCGCCGTCGGGCAGCACGATGGCGAAACCGGACTCACCCAGCTCCTCGCGCATGCGCTCGTCGACGCGGGACCGTGTCGCCACCAGCAGCTCGGTGCCGTGCACGGCGTGGTGGCGCAGCGCGGCCAGCGCGTCCGCACCGTTGTCGACCAGCACGGCGGCCGGCGACGGCAGTTGCGGAAGCTTGTGCAGGGTCCGCCAGGTCAGGCTCTTGCCGGCGACGACAACCGTGTTGTCGTCACCGATGAGGGCGGTGGTCCGGCGCCGCGTCGTCACGCCGACTGGAGGTGCTCGATGAAGTCCAGCACATCGCCGACGGTGGCGATCCGGCGCAGCCCGGGGGCATCGAAGTTCAGCTCGTCACCCAGCTCGTCCTCCACCCGGAGGGCGAGCTCGGAGAAGTCCAGCGACCGGAAGCCGATCTCGCGCAGATCGGCGGTGTCGTCGCCCGGCAACGTCCTTCCCTGCGCCGTCATCACCTCGCCCATCAACTCCCTGACCCTGCCGCGTGCTACCGAACTCATGAGGCCAAAGCCTAGCTGGTGTGCCTGTCGGCTCACGGCGGCTGATCGGCGGCGCGACGCCGTACGAAGGCCTTGAAACGTTTGACCCTGCTGGAGATCTCCCAGCCGATCAGGGCGATCAACGGCGCCGCGGCGGCAACCGCCGCGAGCACGATCTCCTCGACCGGCAGCCCGGCGATGTGGAGGGCGATCATGGGACCTCCCGTCTGAGCTGGGAGATTACCGAGTGTAAAGGTGAAATTGCGTGCGGTAAACGGCTCGCCGCCCTGCAAGCCAGAATCCGGTGACTCATACACTTCTGCGGGTGATCAGAGTCGGGCGGAGGAAGCGCATGCCCACCGTCCGAGGCCGGCGGGTGGCGCGCGGGCGTGCTGCCCGGGTAGCCGCGATGGTCAGTCTGCCGGTGTTGCCGCTGGCCTGGTTCGTCGCGTTGCAGGAGCATCCGCCGTGGATGCCGGGCGCCTATCTCGGCTACCTGCTGCTCGTCATCGTCGTACCCGGCACGATGTTCTGGCGACGACTCACCGGGGGTACGGGGTGGTTCACGACCGACGTCGTCCTCGGTACGGCGTTCGGACTCGCCGTCGAGGCTTTGTTCTACCCGCTCGGGATGGTGTTCAGCATGCCGTTCGCGGCGTTGCTGATGCCTGCGCTGGCGTTCGGCATGGTTCGCGCGCTGCCTCGCCGGAAGCTGCCTGAGCGTCCGACGCCGTGGTGGGCGACTGCGGGCGCCATGGTGGCGGTCGGTGTCGCGGCCGCGTGGTTCGTGCGGGTCGGGTCGCAGCTCATCCCGCTGAACGGGCCTAGTGCGTTGCGGCCGAACTCAGACGCGCCGCACAACCTCGCACTGGCCGCCGAACTGACGCACCACTTCCCACCGAAGGTCCCGTACGCCGACGGCAAGTGGGTGACCAGCCACTGGGCCGCGTACGACCACATTGCGTCGTCGCACTGGATCACGAGCGTTCCGCTCGACGTACTCACGCACCGCATGGTGCCATTCGCGCTGCTCCTGCTGACTGTGCTGGGAGCCGGTGCGGTCGGCATGCTGCTCACTGGACGGGCTGTTGCCGGACCGATCGCGGCTGGGCTCACTGTGCTGGCCGGCGATCTTGCTGCTTGGCCGTGGACCGTTTCGGATCGGCTGTTCACCGAGAGCCCGTTCTCGCTTGGCCAGCTGACCAACCCGCCGCAGGCGTTCTCCACTGTGCTGTTGCTCCCGCTGATCGCGGTCACTGCGTTGCTGCTGCGACGTAAGCCCGGCCAGACGCGTGGACAGCTCTTTGGACTCTTCGTTGCGGCCGGAGTCCTTGTTGCTGCACTTGCCCTGACGAAGGCGACCGCACTGCCGGTGTACGCCGCTGGGATCGCCGCAGCGTGGGTCTATCTGACCGTGCGGGCGGGTCGGCTCAATCTGCGTGCGTTGGTCCTTGGAGTGGGCGTTGCGGCTGCGTATGCGTTGGCCTTCTTCGTCGTACTGCGGGGCGCCTCGTCGAGCGTGTTGTTCGACCCGGGTGCGACGTTCGACTACATGGCTGAGCGGATGGGCGGCAGTGGGTCCACGGTCGCTGTGATTGCCGCGGTGGTCGCTATCGGGTGGCTGATGCCAGCTGCCGGTGCACTGCTGATCCGACGGCGGCTGCCGCGTGATCCGATGCCGGTGTTCTTGTTCGTCGGCTTCCTGGCTGCGCTGGCGGCCGGAGCGTTGTTGTACGACGACGGACAAGCCCAGCTGTTCTTCGTACGCACTGGGTTCATCTACGGCGTGCTGCTCGCCACCTGGGGGCTCGGGTCGCTGGAGCGGCGCCAGTACTGGATTGCCGCGATCGCACTGCTCATCGGGGTCGCCGCGATCTACTGGGGTCGCTACCGGTCGCCGTCGTCGTGTACGTCGGAGAGCTGCTTCGGCCAGGGGCTTGCGGTGGCTCTGGCGATCGCAGTGCTCGGGATCGGCGTCTTTGGGCTGATCTTGCGCGGCTCGCGTCGTACGTGGTCTGTCGTCGCGGTCGCGGTCCTCCTGGGTACGACGGTGTCGCCGACGGCGGTGTCGTTGCGTGAGTTCGCCACGCCGCCGTTGACCGAGTACGAGTCGATCGCGCCGGGTGGGATCGAGGCGGCGCGGTTCATCCGGCGCAACTCGGGGTCGGACGACCTGATCGCCACCAACCTGCACTGTCACCGCGCCCGCGCGTCACACTGCCTGACCGGCTCGTACTGGATCGCCGGGTACGCCGAACGCCGCGTGCTCGTGCAGGGCTGGGCCTATAAGACCAGAGTGGACGACACGTACCCGGACGGCGTGCAGAGCAGCTACTGGGACGAGGAGAAGCTACGTCTGAACGACGAGGCGTTCACCAACCCGACGCGCGAAGTACTGGAGACCCTGCGGACCCGGTACGGCGTCCAGTGGCTCCTGCTGGACGACCGCGTCGGCGCACCCCCGAAGAACCTCGACCGCCTCACCGAACTCCGCTTCCACCTCGGCACAGTCCGCGTCTACCAGCTCTACCCACCACCGTCGGCCAACCCATTCCCGTCGACCACGCCAACCGCGTCACCGACGGGCTCGCCGAGCTTCCCGACGGGCACACCGACCGGTTTCCCGACCCAGACCCCGTCCACCCCGGGCCAGACCTTCCCGTCGCCCACCTTCCCGACTCAAACCTTCCCAACGCCGGCGTTCCCCGGCCAAACCTTCCCGACAACAGGCACCACCCCAACCTTCCCCACCGGCCCCCTCCCGACGCAGCCCACCACCCCAGCCATCCAAAGCCCCTGACCTCAGGGTCCGAGCAGGGCTGCGGGGACCACCGCGATTCCGTCCGGACGCCGGTAGGCCTCGCTCCCGGTGTAGATCACCATTGCGTCCAGCAGGTCGTCACCGATCTGGTTTCTCAGCCACAGAAGGTGTTTCACGTCGGCATCGCTGACAAACGGCGCCAACTTCACCTCGACCGCCAGCACCCGCTGGTCGGCCCGCTCGACGATCAGGTCCACTTCGTGATCGCCGTTCTTGGTTCGCAAGTGCCGTACCGATGCCTCCGCAGCCTGCGCGTACACCCGCAGGTCAAGCGTCACCAGCGCCTCGAACAGTTGGCCGAGCAGCACACCGTCCCGAATCCGGGGCCGCCCCGTCACCGCGCCGTCAAGCAAGGCGGACGCGTCCGCACCAAGCAGTGCCGCCGCCAGCGCCGGATCAGCCAACTGGTGCTTGGGAGCCGAGGCCAGTCGGTTGAGCCTGTTGCGAGTCGGCAGCCAGGCGTCGACCGGCTCCAGCAGCCATGCAACTGCCACTCGTCGACCAGGACCGGCGACGCCGCCCGCTCGAGCCGAGCCGGGTCCGCGTCGTCAAGCGCAAACACGGACTTGGCCCGGCGGACCCAAACACTACCGTTAGCCGACTTTGAACACTACCGTTAGCAGGTCACCGGAGGAGCACGGCTGGGATCGGGATGCTCTGGTTGGTGAGGCGGTCTAGGGCCGTGACTGTGTAGATGTAGGCCTTGCCCGGGGTTGCCCTCAGGTCTGTGTAGCCAACGGTGCGGGTGGTGGCGATCAGGTTGCGGGCGTCGGTGTCGGGGCAGTGGTCGCCGGTGAGTTCGCGGCGGTAGATGGCGTACGACGTGGTGTCGGGTGATGTGGGGCGCCAGGTGAGCTGGACACCGTCGGCGGTGCGGGTGGCGCGGACTGCGTGGACCGGGAGGGGTGCGCGGGAGTCCAGGCTGGGCATGGTGGGGATGAGCGCCGGGCGGGTGTACCAGGTGTTGTTGAGCAGCGTGGTCGCGCCGAGGCGGTCGGCGCGGACGTCCTTGGCGGAGAAGTAGATGTCGCCCTTGACCTCGGGGACCGCGGTGTTGAAGGCCAGCTGGTCACTCAGCTCGGCCGGGTCGGACCAGTCCGGCGACTGGGTCGACGTACCGACCTTGTAGGTGGCGTGGCCGATGTAGAGGTGTACGTCGGTGCCGCGCACCTGCTCGGCCCACCACGGGACGATCTTGTTGTAGTCGGCAGGCGCGAACCCACCGGCCCAGTAGACCTGCGGGACGATGTAGTCGATCCACTCCTCGCGTACCCAACGCCGGGTGTCCGCGGACAGGTCGTCGTACGTCTGGACGCCGGCTGTCGTGTCGGAGCCCTCCGGGTCGGTGCCCTTGTTGCGCCAGACCGCGAACGGCGAGATGCCGAACTTCACCCACGGCTTGGCGGCCTTGATCCGCTGCTGCATCTCCTGGACGAGCAGGTCGATGTTGTTCCGCCGCCACTCGGCCCGCGTCGGGAAGCCGGCGCCGTACTGTGCGTACGTCGCCGCGTCGTCGAAGACCTGGCCGGCCACCGGGTACGGGTAGAAGTAGTCGTCGAAGTGCACGCCGTCGATGTCGTAGTTCGCGACCGCGTCCATGATCGCATCCTCGACCAGCTTGCGGGCCGCGGGGATGCCGGGGTTGTAGTAGAGCTTCCCGCCGTACGTGACGACCCAGTCCGGATGCTGCCGCGCCGGGTGCGTCGGGACGAGGGCGTTGAGGTCGGTGCCCATCGACAGCCGGTACGGATTGAACCAGGCGTGCAGCTCGAGGTTGCGCTTGTGCGCCTCGGCGACAGCGAAGGCGAACGGGTCGTAGCCGGGGTTGCCGCCCTGCTTGCCGGTCAGGTACTGCGACCAGGGCTCGACCGTGGACGGCCAGAACGCGTCCGCGGTCGGGCGCACCTGCAGGATCACGGCGTTGTGGCGCTGCCGGACCGCGTCGTCGAGCCAGCCGATCAGCTCGGCCTGCTGCTGGGCAGCGGTCAGACCGGTCTTCGACGGCCAGTCGATGTTCACCACCGACGCCACCCAGCTCGCCCGGAACTGCCGGAGCGGTGTGGACGCATTGGGCGCGCACCGGTTATCAGGTGCGGGTACGGCGGACGCCGTACCGGTCAGACCGCTCAGCAGCAGCCCTGCCGTCACGCCGAGGACGCCCATGACTCGCCAGACTCTCATGTCACTCTCCGACCATCTCCGCCGATGAACTCGAAAGATGTTTACACACGAAGGGCCGTGCAGAGAAGACGCTGCGCCTCGTCGAGGTGCGTTGGTGCGACTGGCGGTGGTCCAGTCGGTCGCTGGCAAGGCGGAGGAGGAGAGCAATGCGGAGCATTGCGCGACGACGACAACGCCGCCAGCGGGCGTCTGGGGCGCCGCCAGGCGTGCCGAACGCACCTCGACGAGGCGCTAGGTTAGGTGCATGCTGCGCAGCGCCACTGAATTCGATGTCGACACGATCCGGCGGCTGCGGAACCAGCAGGCCAACCGCGACGTGAGCATCACCTCGCACGAGATCGGTGCCGACGAGCACGCGGCGTGGTGGGCGAAGGCTTCCGTCGACCCGAGCCGCCGGGTGCTGGTCTATGAGCGCGCCGGTGCGATCGCCGGGGTGGTGAACTTCTTCGACATCGAAGGATCCACGGCGGCGTGGGGCTTCTTCCTCGACGCCGACGGACTGGCGGAGCGCGGCGAGACGCTACCTGCGTGGATCGAGCTGATGCGCGAGGCGACGTCGTACGCGTTCGACGTCCTCGGCGTCGACCTGCTCACCGGCGACGTGCTGGAGCACAACACCGTGGTCCGGCAGATGAACCGCCGGTTCCGGTTCGTCGAGGGAACGCCGGAGATCCGGTACGCCGACGGCCGCGAGCTCACCGTGATTCCGATCAGCCTGCGCAAGCAGGACCGCAGACAGGGGACGAAATGAGCACGATCGACATCGGCGGTGTGCAGGTCGGGCCGGACCACCAGCCGTTCGTCATCGCGGAGATGTCGGGGAACCACAACGGCGATCTCGAGCGGGCCAAGGACATCGTCCGGGCGGTGGCCGAGTCCGGGGCGCAGGCGCTGAAGCTGCAGACGTACACCGCGGACACCATGACGCTCGACGTCGACCTGCCGGCCTTCCGGCTGCCGTCCGAGCACGAACTGTGGGCCGACGCCCGGCTGTACGACCTGTACGCCGAAGCTCACACGCCCTGGGAGTGGCATGAGCCGCTGTTCGACCTGGCCACGTCACTCGGCCTGGTGGCGTTCTCGTCGGCGTTCGACCAGACCGCGATCGACTTCCTGCAGAAGCTGAACGTCCCGGCATACAAGGTCGCCTCGAACGAGATCGGCGACCTGCCGCTGGTCCGCGGGATGGCGGAGACCGGCAAGCCGATCATCATCTCGACCGGCTCGGCGACGCTGACCGACATCGACGCCGCGGTCCGCGCCGCCCGCTCGACCGGCAACGAGCAGATCATCGTGCTGTCCTGTACGGCGAGCTACCCGGCGCCACCGGAGCAGTCCAACCTGCGCGCGATCCCGGTCCTCCGCGACGCGCTCGGCGTCCAGGTCGGCCTGTCCGACCACACCATGGGCATCGGCGCCGCCATCGCGGCCGTCGCCCTGGGCGCGACCGTCATCGAGAAGCACGTCACCCTGAAGCGCGTCGACGGCGGCGTCGACTCCGCCTTCTCCCTCGAGCCGGGCGAACTCGAATCACTGGTCGAGAACACCCGCATCGCCCAACTCGCCCTCGGCCAGCCGATCATCGGCCCCAAGCAAGCCGAACAGAACGTCCTGCGCTTCCGCCGCTCCCTCTACGTCACCAAAGACGTCCAGGCCGGCGACCTCGTCACCCCCGACAACGTCCGCTCCGTCCGCCCCGCCGGCGGCCTCGCCCCCGACCTCCTCCCCCAAGTCACCGGCCGCCCCTTCCGCACCAACACCCCCGCCGGCACCCCCCTCACCTGGGACCTCCTCTGAGATGACCGAGTACTTGTTGTTTCCGGGGCGGCATCATGTGTTGACTCGGTTTCAGGGGGAGTTTCTCAGGGAGCATGGCCGCGGTCGGACTGTGGTTTGGGCGGTGACCTCGGCCAATCACCACACGACGAAGCGGAATCCGGTGGGGCTCACCAGGCGTGAGGCGGCGATCGAGCGGTTCAGTGTGGTGGAGGGGATTCGGTCGGTCGTGGTGGGGGTGGTGGACACGCGGCCGACGGATGAGTTTGCGGAGGTGACGGTCAAGGCGATCGGGGCGGGGACCGACGACCTGGTGCGGTTGACGCCGGAGAACACCGTGGTTGCGTGTTCGACGCCCGAGGTGAGCAAGCTGTACGAACAGCTCGGGTACGACGTGATCGGCGTCGAGCCGCCCGGGGTCGCGCGACCCTGGGACGTGCTGCTGATGATTGCCGACGGCAATGACCAGTGGCGGGAGCTCGCACACCCCGCGACGGTGAACGTGTTCGAGCGGTACGGCCTGGACGCGCACATCGCCCGCTGCGTGAACGACCCCGTGGTCGGCGACGACGGCGGGCTGACCACGACGCGGGACTACAAGACGTACGCCGACGCCTTCGAGACCGCCGCCGACCGGAAGTGGCGGCAGATCAAGGACTTCGTGCAGCCCGGCCGGATCCTCGACATCGGCTGCGCGACCGGCGCGACGCTGCAGCTGGTCGACGCGGATCCGCGGTTCCACGAGTCGGACCTGATCGGCGTCGAGGTCGCCCGCCACCTGTACGCCGAGTGCGTGCACAAGAAGGACCAGGGCCTGTTCACCAACCCGAACGTCTACTTCTACCAGCGCAACATGCTCGGCTCAGCCGTCTTCCCGGCCCGCTCGATCCACAGCACGCTCACGCTCGCCCTCACTCACGAGATCTGGTCGTACGCCGACGGGTCCCGCCCCGACACGGTCCAGCGGTTCGCCGACGCACTCTTCGCGCACACCGCGCCCGGCGGCGTCTGGGTCAACTCCGACGTCTGCGGACCGGATGAGCCCGACCGTCCCGTCGTACTGCGGCTCGACGACAGCGACGGTATCAACCCGGACGACGTCACCGAGCTCGAGGCCCTCGACGACCCGGCGGCGTACGTCGGCAAGCTCTCCACCCGCGCAAGGTTCTTCCAGTTCGCCCACGACTTCCGGCGCAACGCGCAGGTCCCCTTCGAGTACGCCGTACGCGACAACGGGCTCGTGCTCCGGTTGGCCGATGCGATGGACTTCCTCACCCGGAAGGACTACGTCGACAACTGGCTGAGCGAGACGCACGAACAGTTCTGCGGGCTGAACTTCGCCGGCTGGTCCACGGTCGCCGAGCAGGCGGGCTTCACCATCGACCCGGCCTCGAAGGCGTGGCGCAACGACTGGGTGGTGGACAACCGCATCGCGCCCGTCGCGTCGATCACGACGCCCGACGGCGAACCGCTGGACTGGCCGGATACCCACCAACTGCTGGTCGCGCGTCGCTGACGAGGATGTGCAACGTCCCGGCCTGCGGGCGTACGGCGAGCTCGTAAGCACCCCGCGAGACCGTCAACGGCAGCCGGCTGGACAGGAACGGCTCGCACTGTACGGCGTGTGACGAACCGTCCGGCATCGTCGCAAACAGGATCCACTCCGCGTCATTGACAGCAGTCAACGCCTCGACGTCCACAACCGCCGCCCAGCCGTCGTTCGAGAAGGTTCGCCGGCAGGCCACATCCACGTGGTCATCCGAGCCGGCCAGATACCGTCGCCAGGCGAACGAAACGTCACCCCAGTCCGGACCGCGCACCACCAACATGTTGCCAGCAGCAACCGCAGCGGTCGCCGTGGTCCGGATCGGCGACTCGTGCAGGTTCACGTACCCACCGGTCGAGCGGGTCAGCATCACGACCCGACCACCCTCGGCATGGGAAGCCAATCGGTCACCGGCCGTCCACAACAGCGCCTGGTCCTGCCCGGCGGGACCGCGGAGCCGGAACGCCCGCGTCGTCCGCTGGGTGAACGGGTCGTCCGGATTCGTCTCCTCGAGAATCGGCCCGATCGGCAGCCGCGCCGTGAAGTCGCGCCCGTCGACCTCCAGCGGCACCTCCGCCTCGCCACCCGCGACCGGCCGGGTGACGAACAACGACGGCTCGTCGAACGACGACCGCCCGTGCAGCACCAACGCGTCCGGGGTCTGCTCGACCGAGGTCACGCGGCACGGATCCGTCAGCCGCCGTACGGCGAAGCACCCGTCCTTCCCGGGACCCGGCTGAATCCAGCTGGTCTCGTCGATCCACGCACCGGGCGGCCACCCCGGGCTGCCGGCCCGTTGCCCGCGCAGCACGCCGTGCCGCCGGATCCGGCCGACTCGAAGACGTACGTCGAAATGCGCCGGACCGGCCGTGCACTTGGCCAGCAACGACTGATCCAGGACCACCTCGAAGTCCTCGCCAGATCGCCGTACCCGCAAGGGATAGTGCCGGTCGGTGATGACGAGGGCGATCCGGAGACTCGACGAGCCGCGATCCTCCAGGTGCCGGATCTCGGCAGTGCCCTTGATCGACAACTTGCCGTCGACCCAGCGCACCTCGCGCACACTCGTCGCCAGGGTCAGGTCGTCCTTCGACGGACGCCACGACCGGGGCGCCTCGCCCGACGTGGTGAGTTCATGGAGCAGTTCGAGGTCGCCGGACCGGAGCGCCGCGTGCTGCATCCGGTGGAGCGGCGGCGCTTCGTCGAGCACCGATTCGTCCAGCCGATCGAGCATCTGCAGGGCGAGGTCGGCGAGCTGCGGCTCTTCCTCCGCGGGCGCAGTGGCGAAGGCGGCCAGCAGTGCGTGCAGGTCGATCTGAGTGAAGTGCGCGTGCACTCCACGACGGATCGACGGGAGCGCATCCGCGACCATGTCCAGCACCAGGCCAGCCGAGACGACCCGGTCGCGGAGGTTGCCGAGCTGGAACTTCTGCTGGGTGATCGAGTCGCCCGACTCCCGCTCGCGCCAGTAGTACACCGGAGCCGCGAGGGTGTCGACGGTGACCGCGTCGAGGTGCGCCTTGAGCGTGACCGGGTAGTCCTCGTACCGGATCGCCGGGAAGCGGTACCCGTACTCGGTCCAGAAGGATCGCCGGTAGACCTTGTTCCACACCATCCGGTCCAGCACGAGCTCGGACGTCTCCGAGACGTGCGTGGCGAACCGGTCCCGGGTGAAGCACTGCCCGTGCAAGTACGACGGCCGGACGCCGTAGCTGTTGTTGAACCGCCGCGCATTGCCGCCGGCGAAGTCCGACCCGGTCCGGTCGAGCGTCCGGACCAGCAGCCCGAGGCCATGCCGGGTGACCAGGTCGTCGCTGTCGACGAAGGCGACGTACTCACCGACGGCGTGGTCGACGCCGGTGTTGCGAGCCGGTCCGAGTCCGGCGTTGTCCTGCTGGACCAGCCGGAACCGGGAGTCCCGGGCGCAGTACTCCTTCGCGATCACCGCGCTGTCGTCCAGTGAGCCGTCGTCGACCAGGATCGCCTCGAAGTCGGTCCAGGTCTGGCGCTGGATCGAGTCGAGACAGTCGCCGAGGTACGCGCCGACGTTGTAGAACGGCACCACCACACTCAGCCGCGGCGTCGTCATCGCCTGCGCCAGCGACGGGACAGCTTGCGCGCGACCACGTGCGGCCGGCGGATCTGAGCCGCGTGGAAGATCACCCGGGAGACCGCGTACGTGCGCGATCCGCGGATGCGGTCGTGGTCCACGGTCAGCTTCTGCAGCTGGGTCCGCAACTCCCGGATCCGGTTCTCCCGGGTCTTCATCGCTTTGTTGCGGAACCCGAGCGTGCGCTCGAGCCCGAAGACGTGCCCCTTCAGCTCGACCAGCTCGTGCCGCGCCCGCTCCGCGTCGGCCATCGCGGTCCGTACGTCGACCACCGGCTGCTCACGGGTTTCGAGCGACTCGGAGAGCGCGGCGGCGATTTCCTTGCCGCGGGCAACGTGGTCGACGGACTCGGACGGGGTGTCCGACGAGGACGCGGCGAGCTGCTCCGGCGGTTCGATCCCGGACATGCCCAGCCACGCGGCGACCAGGTCGTCGCCAACCATCCACGGTGGCCACGGGTGGCGCCGGTGCTGACCGATCAGGCGGTCATGGAAGCGGGACCATGCGGCCGCCAGCAGGTCGGCCGTGTCCGTCGGCTCCTCGGTCACCCAGGGCGAAACGCCGTACGCGAAGGTGTCCTCGTCGATCACGACGTCGTCCCACCGGAGCACGACCCGGGACTCGCCGGCCCATTCGCCGAGCCGGGCAGCCAGCTTGCGGAACGCCGGCACGTCCTCAGCCGCAGCCAGCCGGATCAGCACGGACTCGACGGTCACGCCGGCCGGCACCTCAGTCGGTACGACGCTCGCATCGAAGCCGGCGCTGTCGTCACCAGTGACCGTGGTCTGCCAGCCGCGCTCAGCCTTGTCGACCGTGAGCACTCCCGAGCCGGTCTGAACGTAGAGGTCGTGGGCGGCACGCGTTCCGCAGATCGCGAGCCACCCGCTCGGCATGGATGCCAGCAGGCCGGCCCGGGCGGCGGAGTCGACACCTTCGGCGATCGGCGAGAGCAGCGGAATGTCGACCGCTTCCAGCGCCTCGACTGCAAGCCGAGTCGGTAGCTCGCCGGGGCGCGCAGCCGCGGCGACCTCAGCGGTCACGAACGCCCGGGCACCGAAGTCGGCATAGATCTGCGCATCCCAGGGCAAGGCGGACTGGAGCTGCTCGACCGATACCGGGCGGGTCGGGTCGTCGTGCAGCGGGCGCCACTCGTCGTCGCCGTGGCGCTGATCTGCCGGACGACCGTCGAGCAAGTTGAGCAGAGCGAACTCGTTCTCCAGGCCCAGGACGACGACTGCGTAGGGGGAAGCGATGCTGGCGACGGCGGCCAGGCGGTCGGTCCAGCTGAGCTCGTCGCTGTCGTACCCGAGCACCCGGTCGAGGCCGTCGGCGGCGACGATCGCGTCGAAGGGCTCGGCCCGCAGGCCGTCAAGGGCGCCCGCGACGACCTGCAAGCAAGGGCCGAAGCTCTCACTCAACTCCTGGGCGTCGGAGACCGAACGGACCACGATCGTGACGTCCGCGGAGTGCGCCAGGACCGACTCGATCAGCAGCGGCGAGTGCGGGCCGAGGATCAGGGTCCGCCGGTTCGCGGGCAGAACGCCGGCCAGCAGCGCCGCAAGGGCCGGCCGGACAGTCGTGTGATCGGTCCACGGCTGCATTTCACCGCGGACCACCTGGACCTCAGAGGGCATCTGGGAACCCTGCGCCGTCGCGAGCAAGTGCTCGGCGGAGTGCCTCGGTGTGCTGGAGGGGAGGGCTCGATGCGGAGCATCGTGACCTTCGCTCCAGTGCAGCGAGGTGCCCGCCGAGTGCTGCGCAGTAGGCGCAGGGTTTCCAGATGCCCTCTCAAACACGCTCTCTCCAATCGAACAGCATTCGCAGCTCGGCGGCCGGGACCATCCAGGGCTTGCCGAGTTCCAGGTCGGTGGTCGCGCGGGCGGCCTCGAGGTCGATCGACTTGCCGAGCAGCTCCGGCCACAGTCGCTCGATCCGGCGCTGCCCGCCGAACAGCGGGTTCTCGCCTTCCATCTCCATCGGATCGCCGTACACAGCGGGCTCACAGCCGGCCGCGACGCCGTAGAAGATTGCCGTCGACAATCGGTTCGCGGCGACCCGCTTGTGCCGCCGCAGCTCGTCCAGCTGCTTGAACAGGAAGCGCCGGTCCGTACCCTCGTAGGAGAACCCGCGCCGCCCGAACGACACCACCCGGAAGCCGGCGTCTTCGTAGTACCGCCGTACCTCTGGACGCTCGTACTCCGTGTAGTACAAGGAGAACGTGACCGGGCCGGGCTCGGTCTCGCGGATCTCATCGATCAGCCGCTGGTGGTCGCCCTGGATCTTGCCGCCCTCCCACCCGTGGAAGAGGAACCACAGCGTGCCCTCGCGCTCGACCGGCTCGGCCTCCTCCCGCTCCAGCTCGAGCAGGTAGAGGAAGGGCGCGCCGATGCTGTGGTAGTTCCGGCGACCGAGGGCATGGCCACGTCGTCGTGGCGCGTCGCTCCAGGTGAACCGCCAGGCGCCGTCGTAGAACTCGTGCACCGGGTTCCAGCCGCAGCCGATGTTCCAGCCGTGCTGCAGGTAGCCGCGCAGCCGGGGCGGGTGGTCGAAGTCGAAGCCCGCGTAGCGCGACAGGATGTGCGACTGGCCGTAGTAGTAGTTGTGGTGATGCATCAGCGGACCTCCACGTGCAGCGTGCCGGCATGCGGTCGTATGGCGAGCGTGTGCCGGCCGGCCGCGATCGTCAGCGGCAAGCGGCTGCACAGGAACGGCTCGCACTGCACGGCATGCGACCGGCCGTCCGGCCTGGTCGCGAACAGGATCCAGTCCGCCAGCGAGGCCAGCGGGTCGACGGAGACCTTGACCGCCGTGGCCGGGATCAACGCATCGACTTCGACAGCCACCGACCATCCCTCGGCGGACAAGGTACGGCGGCATGCCACGTCCACGTGGTCGTCGGAGTCGGGCAGGTAGCGCCGCCAGCCGAAGTCGACCTCGCCACCGTCGACGCCCCGCACCACCAGCCTGTTGCCTTCAGCAACCGCAAGGGTCGCGGTCGTCCGGATCGGCGACTCGTGCAGGTTCACGTAGCCGCCGGTGGACCGGGTCAGCGTCACCACCCGGCCGTTCGTGGCCTGGGAGACCGCGGACTCACCTGCCGTCCACAGCAACACCCGCTGCTCCCCGTCAGGACCGCGGAGCCGCAGCACGCGCGTCGTCCGCTGCCCGAACGGGTCGTCCGGATTCGCCTGCGCCAGCAGATCTGGGATCGACAGCCGGGCGGTGAAGTCGCGGCCGTCGATCTCCAGCGGCGCCTCTTCCTCGCCGCCGACCACCGGCCGGGTCACGAACAACGACGGCTGGTCGAACGACGATCGCCCGCGCAGGATCAGCGCATCCGGCGTCCGCTCGACCGAGGTCAGTCGGCAGGGATCCGTCAACCGCCGTACGGCGAAGCAGCCGCCCTTCCCCGGTCCGGCCTGAATCCAGCTGGTCTCGTCGATCCACGCACCAGGCGACCAGCCGGGACTCCCCGGTCCTTGCCCGCCGAGCACGCCCCGCCGATACCGTCGCCCGGACTGCATCCGGACGTCGAAGTGCGCCGGCGTACCCGTGCAAGCCGCGAGCAGCTCACGGTCCAGCAGCACCTCGAACCCGACCAGCGTGGTGTCGCCGTGCAGGTCCAGAGCGTCGTACCGCCGTACCTCGAGCGGATGCGGGACGTCCTCGATGACCAGCGAGATCTGCAGACTCGACGAGCGTTCGGTCTCCAGGTGCCGGATCTCCGCCGTACCCTGCACCGACAACTTGCCGTCGACCCAGGCCACCTGGCGCACACTCGTCGCGAGCGTCAGGTCCCGATCCGACACCCGATACAAGTCCTGCGGTACGGCGGCCGTGCGCAGGCCCGGGTAGTTGTAGTCGAGCTGCCGCGGCCGACGCGGTCGGGCCACTGCCCGGGCGCCGCCGCGCAGACCGCCGCCGTTGCGGAAGCGCGCGAGCTGCCGGAGCAGGTCGACGTCGCCGGTCCGGAGCGCCGCGTGCTGGATCCGGTCGTACCGGTGAGTGGCGGCCAGGACAGAGTCGTCGATACGGTCGAGCAGTTCACGGGACAGGTCGATCAGGTGCTGCTCCTCCTCGACCGGCACGGTCCCGAACGCGGACATGAGGGTCAGCAGGTCGATCTGGGCCAGGTGCGCGTGCACCCGTCGGCGGACCACCGGCACGCTGTCCTCGACCAGATCCATCACCATCCCCGCCGAGACGACCCGGTCGCGGATGTTGCCGAGCTGGAACTTCTGCTGGGTGATCGACTCACCCGACTCCCGCTCGCGCCAGTAGTAGACCGACTGGGTGATGGTGTCCACGGTCACCGCGTCCAGGTGCGCCTTGAGCGCAACCGGGTAGTCCTCGTAGCGGATCGCCGGGAAGTGGTAGCGGTACTCGGTCCAGAACGAGCGGCGGTAGACCTTGTTCCACAGCATCCGGTCCAAGACGAGGTCGGAGAACTCCGACACGTGGGTGGCGTGCCGGACGCGCGCGAAGGGCTGCCGGTGCAGCCAGGACGGCCGGACGCCGAAGCTGTTGCTGAACCGCCGGGCGTTGCCGCCGGCGAAGTCCGAGCCGGTCCGGTCCAGGGTCCGGACCAGCGCCGCGAACCCGTACCGGGCGACCAGGTCGTCACCGTCGACGAAGGCGAGGTACTCGCCCGTCGCCTCCCGGATCCCGGTGTCCCGGGCCGGACCCGGGCCGGCGTTCTCCTGCTGGACCAGCCGGAACCGGGCGTCGCGGGCGCAGAATTCCTTCGCGATCACCGCGCTGTCGTCCGGGGATCCGTCGTCCACCAGGATCGCCTCGAAGTCGGTCCAGGCCTGCCGGGAGATCGAGTCCAGGCAGTCGCCGAGATACTCACCGACGTTGTAGAAGGGCACCACCACGCTCAGCCGCGGCGTCACTCCGGTAGTACTCCCCTCGGCGGTCGCTTACGTAGGTGCCCCCAAGGCACTCTCTACGTAGCCGCAACGAGGTGAACGGTCAGAAGGTTATGCACGGGCTCGAATCCGTAGCGGGCCCAGACGCGCTGGATGCCGGTGTGGTGTGACTGAGTCCACACGACCAGCCGCCGGGTCGTGCACGCATCCTCGACCGCGGCAAGCAGATGACCGTACCGGCCACGTCCCTGCTCAGCCGGTACGACGCCCGCCAACTGGATCTCGGTCCACGAGCGCTGCTGGTCGATCGCGCCCAGCGCGAGCACCCGCCGATCCGGACCGCGCAGTACGACGCCACCCACCGCGGCGATCCGCCTTCGGGCCCACTCCTGACGGCCGGCCAGCGCGAGCCCTCGGTCGAACACCGGGTTGGCGCAGTAGTGGTTGCCCGAGTCACCGAAGATGTCCGCGACCAGGTCGTCCAGCAGCTCGACGTCGGCCGACGGCTCCACCCGCGCCGTGAACCCGGCCAGCGGCGCGGGCCGCCGGCCCTTGCCGACCGGGAGAGACCAATAGGTGACGGTGTCGGCCAGCAGCGCCTGCCGTGGCCCGTTCGCGAGCGCGGCGAACCAGGTGTTCTCCCGGGCCGGGTACCGCAGCACGACCACGTCGGCCGTCGACTTCTCGACGGCAGCCAGCACCTCGGCGAGCGGCGTACCGGCCGAGGCGGACACGGACATCCGGTCGATCGAGACCCCGAACCGCTTCGCCGCGTCCACGGACGGCCGTACGGTCAGCTCACCGGCCTCGAGCGCGTCGTACCAACTCATAGGCCACGGAGCTTAGGGCATGTCTGCCGATCCCGTGCAGTCGCGAGCAGGTGCTCGGGGGTGTAGCTCGGTGTGCCGGGGCGAAGGGCTCGATGCGGAGCATCGTGTCCTTTGCACCGGTGCAGCGAGATGCGCCCACGAGTGCCGCGCAGCACGCACGGGGTCGGCAGACATGCCCTTTAGTCGTTTCCCTCCGTGAAGGTGTGGTGACCCGAGTCGTCGAGGCTGTCGTAGCCGACGAGGAACTGTGGACGGCGCTGACTCGACTGGAACAGCCGAGCGACGTACTCACCCAACAGTCCGAGACACAGCAGCTGGATCGCGCCGATCACGCTCACCGCTAGCACGGTCGACGTCCAGCCCGGGATGCTGCGGCCGGTCAGCTTGATGATCAACGCACCGACCACGAACAACGCCGACATCGCGCCACCCAGCAGCCCCAACCAGGTCGCCAGCCGCAGCGGCGCCGCCGAGAACGCGGTCACGCTGTCGAACGCCAGCCGGAGCATCTTCGACAGGTTGTACTTCGTCGTCCCTGCGGCCCGCTCAGCCCGGACGTAGGGGACTTCGGCGCTGGGGAAGCCGAGCCACGGGATCACCAGACGGAAGACCCGGCCGTCCTCAGGCAGCGCGTTGACGGCGTCGACGACCCGGCGCGACACCAACCGGAAGTCGCCGGCGTCGAACGGGATCTGCTTGCCGACCAGCCGGCACATCAGCCGGTAGTAGAGCCGGGCGGTGGTCCGCTTCGGCCACGAGTCGCTCGACCGGTCCGACCGGACGCCGTACACCACATCCACGTCCTCGTCGCGAGCCGCCTTCAAGAAGTCCGCGATCACCTCCGGCGGGTCCTGCAGGTCGGCATCGATCGTCACCACGTACTCGCCGCGCGCCCGGCGGAACCCCGCGGACTGCGCGGCCTGGTGACCGCTGTTGCGGAGCAGCCGCACGACCCGGAGCTGCAGCCAGTCTTCCGCCGCTGCCATCAACAGAGTCGCCGTCCCGTCGCGGCTGCCGTCGTCGACGACGAGCAGTTCGTAGGAGATCCCGAGGCCGTCCAGCAGCGGACGCATCCGCTCGAAGAAGATCGGCAGCACCTCCTCCTCGTCGTACATCGGTACGACGACGGAGAGCACCGGGTCATCGGGTCGCATGCCTCGGACATTACTCCCGGTAACGCTCCGCATTCGTGACGCGACAGGTTTCACATTAGTGTGGCGCCATGCGCGCGAGAGCGAGGCGGCGGGGGCCGCGGACAGCGGGGCCTTCCCTTTCCGGCCTCCTCGCGGGCCTGGCCGTCCTGGGGCTGGCGATCGTGCTGCTGTTCCAGCACTCGACGGTCACCGAGGTCGGGCGGTTCGTGCTGTTCACCGGGCTCGGGATCGCGTTGCCCGGGTTCGCGCTGTGGCGGCTGGTCGGCAGCTACGGGCGGCTCGCCGCCAACGACGCCGCCTTCACCGCCCCCAACCCGGCGGCGATCGAGCGGCTCCGCAAGGTCGGAGTCCGCTGGCTGTACGCCGACAACCGGGCTGGGAAGGTGTCCCCGGCCTTGCGCAACTACGTCCGGCTCCGGCACGCCACCTTGGACGCGACCATCTACGAGATCAGGTGATCGCCAGCAGCGCGTCCGCGACCCGGATGCGACCGTTGCCGTCGACAAGCTCCCAGCCGGCCGCCGCCAGCCGGGCCCGCTCGGCCGGATCGGTGAGGAGACGCTTGAGTACGGCGGCCGCGGCGGACGGGTCCGTCTTCAGGTTGGACAGCACGCCGACGCCGGCCGCCGTACCGGTGGCGACGGCACGTTCGTAGCCCATCACCTGGTTGTCCACAACACACACGAGCCCGGCCGTCGCACCGAGACACAGGAGCTCCCAGGTCGACGTACCCGACGCACTGATGGTCAGGTCGGCCTCGCGCACGGTCGCAGCCAGCTGATCCGTCGGACCGATGACGTCGACGCCCTGCTGCGGACCGAGCTCGACGGCTCCGATCTGGTCCGCCAGCTCCGGCCGCGGTGCGACCACGGTGGCCTCGAACGGTACGCCGGTCGCCGCCAGCGCCTGGACGACGTACGGACCGGCGCCGAACGCGTCCGTCCCACCGAAGAACGCGAACACCTTCGGTACGGCGACCGGCCGCGGAGCGGGTGGTTCGAGCGGGCGGAGGGCAAGGATCTCGTCGCGGATCATCACGTAGGTCAGTCCGGCCAGCCGGGTGCTGTTGGCGGGCAACCGCGGGCGATCCAGCTCGGCGGCGAGGTTCTGGTCCACCAGCACGTCCGCGTCGGCGCCCCTGAAGTCGCCGTCGACGATGGCGAGGGTGGGAACCCCGGTCGCCCGGACGGCCGAGTACACGGCCGCGTCCAGGTCATAGGAGTCGAAGACGACCGCGTCCAGCCGAAGTCGCGCGATCAGCTCGGTGTGCTCCGCCGGCGTCCAGGCCGCCGGCTGCACCGCGATCCCCCGGGCCGCGATCTGCGCCTCGGCCCACGGCACGGTGTGCGCGTCGCAGACGAACACCACCTCGAGCCCGCGCCGCAGGAGCTCCTCCGCCAGCGCCAGGCAGCGCATCACGTGCCCGATCCCCCGCCCCGGCCCCACATCACACCGAACCCCGACGCGCTCCACGCCCCGACCGTATCGGCTGCATACCCGGTTTCCGGACGCGGCCCCAGGTGACTATCCGCACTTGTGGATATCCTGTGATACGTAGGATGCGTATTACGTGGGAGGCTACGATGCGACTGAACAGCAAGGGCCAGGTGACCATCCCGGCCGAGCTCCGGCGCAAGCACCATCTCCACGAGGGGGACGAAGTGGCAGTGATCGAGGCGGACGACGGGCTGCGGATCGTCCGGGTGGCCGACGCGGAGACCCGCGGTCAGCGGCTGGTGCGGGAGATGCGCGGGCGGGCGACGACCGAGATGAGCACCGAGGAGCTGATGGAGCTCCTGCGTGGCGAGTGAGCCCGAGCGAGTCGTGCTCGTCGACACGTGCGTGCTGCTCGACATCCTGACCGACGACCGGGAGTGGGGTGACTGGTCCGCGACCGCGGTCGCCCGGGCGCGCGACGAAGGCGAGCTGGTGATCAACCCGATCATCTACGCCGAGGTGTGCGCCGGGTTCGACCGGATCGAGGACGTCGACGCCGCGCTCCCGGTGCTGGACTTCCGCCGCGAGCCGTTGCCGTACCACGCCGGTTTCCTCGCCGCGCACGCCTTCGTGACGTACCGGCGGCGGGGTGGCGCCAAGATCTCGCCGCTGCCCGACTTCTACATCGGCGCGCACGCGGCAGTGCAGCGGTACCGCCTGATCACCCGCGACACCAGGCGGTTCACGACGTACTTCCCGAGGGTCGGTTTGATCACTCCGAATCAAGCGATCTCTTGACCTCGCGGTGAGACGCGGGATTGAGGAGGGCTGGAACCGGGCAGCTATTGTTCGTGTCTGCACTGCGCGTGCTGCAGTAAGAACTGTCCGTCAGAAGGGTCCGCCGACGTGTCAATCCTCACCGGCTCCGACATTCTTGTCACCGGCGGCACCGGGTCCTTCGGCCGGGCCTTCGTCGGGCACGCGCTGGACCGGCTGAACCCGCGCCGGATCATCGTGTTCAGCCGCGACGAGCTGAAGCAGTGGGAGGTCCGGCAGCTGTTCGGCGACGACCCGCGGCTGCGGTTCTTCCTCGGTGACGTCCGGGACCGGTCCCGCCTGCTGCGGGCCATGCACCGGGTCGACTACGTCGTCCACGCAGCCGCGCTGAAGCAGGTCGACAGCGGTGAGTACAACCCGTGGGAGTTCGTCCAGACCAACGTGATCGGCTCGCAGAACGTCATCGAGGCGGCCATCGACTCCGGGGTGAAGCGGGTCGTCGCGCTGTCCACCGACAAGGCGTCCAGCCCGATCAACCTGTACGGCGCGACCAAGCTGACCGCGGACAAGCTGTTCATCAACGGCAACCACTACGCGGCGGCGTACGACACCCGGTTCAGCGTGGTCCGGTACGGCAACGTGATGGGCAGCCGGGGCTCGATCATCCCGAAGTTCAGGGCGCTGCACGCGGACGGCGAGTCGTTGCCGATCACCGACCTGCGCTGCACCCGGTTCCTGATCACGCTGCCGCAGGCGGTCGAGTTCGTGGTCGACTCGTTCGAGCTGATGACCGGCGGCGAGCTGTACGTGCCGCGGATCCCGTCGATGAAGGTCACCGACCTGGCCGAGGCGATCGCCCCCGGCGCCAAGATGCACGACGTCGGGCTGCGCCCGGGCGAGAAGTTGCACGAGGAGATGATCAGCCCGGAGGAGGGCCGGCGCGCGCTCGCGATCGGCAACCGGTTCGTGCTGCAGCCCGACCTGGCCACCTGGGGCTACCTGCCGCCGGCGGACGGGATCCCGGTGCCGGACGGATTCCACTACGCCTCCGACACCAACGACCAGTGGTACTCGATCGACGAGATCCAGAAGATCCTCGAGAGTGACTGATGCTGCCCTACGGACGCCAGTCCATCTCCGAGGAGGACATCGCGGCGGTCACCGCCGTACTGCGCGGTGACTGGCTGACCACCGGGCCCACGGTCACCGCGTTCGAGAACGCGGTCTCCGAGCTGACCGGCGGGCACCGCGTCGTCAGTTGTACGTCGGGCACCGCAGCTCTGCACATCGCGTACGCCGCCTTGGGCGTCGGGCCGGGCGACGAGGTGGTCACGACGCCGATGACGTTCGTGGCGACAGCATCGACCGCCGCGATGCTCGGGGCCACGATCGTCTTCGCCGACGTTGACCCGGACACCGCGCTGATCGACCCTGTGGCGACCGAGGCGGCGGTGACCGAGCGCACGAAGGTGATCGCCGCCGTCGACTACGCCGGTCAGGCCGCGGACTACCCGACCCTGCAGTCGATCGCCGATCGCGTCGGCGCCCGCACGCTGGCGGACGCGGCCCACTCGATCGGCGGCACCGCCGACGGCCGTCCGATCGGCGACCTGGCCGACGTGACCACGGTGTCCTTCTTCCCGACCAAGAACCTGACCACCGGCGAAGGCGGCGCGGTGGTCTGCAAAGACGCGGCGGTCGGCCAACGGGCCCATGAGTTCCACTTCATCGGGCTGGTCCGTGATCCGGACCGGTTCCAGATCACCGACGAAGGACCTTGGCACCAGGAGGTCCACGAGTACGGCGTGAACTACCGGCTCACCGACATCGCGAGCGCCCTCGGCCTGTCGCAGCTCCGGCGCCTGGCGGATTTCACACGGCGACGCGCCGAGATCACCGCGCGGTACAACGAGGCGCTGCGCGACGTGGACGGGTTGCGCACGCCGGTCCAGCGCGAGGGCGTGGACCCCGCGTGGCACCTCTACCCGGTCCGCGTCCTCGACGGTCGCCGGCGCGAGGTGTTCGAGGGCATGCGCGCAGCCGGAATCGGTGTCCAGGTGAACTACATTCCTGTCTACTGGCACCCGGTCTTCGCGCAGCAGGGCTACCGTCGCGGCCTCTGCCCGAACGCCGAGGCGTTCTACGCCGAAGAACTGTCCCTCCCGCTCTTCCCGGACCTGGCCGACGCCGACGTCGACCGGGTGATCGAGACCTTGGTGAAGCTGGTTCGTTAGTGTCTCGTGGGGCACTAAGGTGTCCGATGTGACCCGATCGATCTTGGTCGGCGGTGAGATGCTCAACTGGTCGGATCTGCACCCGGTCGACGCCCGCCCCGCGGCCGCTGGACCCGCCGCCGCGGCGCTGCTCACCGCTGCCCTCCACCCCGGTGACTCCGTGCTGGTCGCCGGCCCGCACGCCCTCGACCTGATCACCGGTATCGCCGGCCGCGTGACGTCCGTCGACGTCCTGGTCCGGTCCGCGCCGGACGCCGAGGAGATCGCCGAGCTGCTCGCCGACACCAAGGGTGACGTGCACTGCGGCTCCCTCGACCGCTTCAGCACCGACGAGACGTACGACGTCGTCGTCGCGCTGGACGGATTGGAACGGCTCGTCGGCCCCGACACAGCCACACTGGCCTGGGCGAAGGCACTCACGGCGCTGTCAGACCGGCTCGCGCCCCAAGGTCGCCTGCTCCTCGGAGCCACGAACTCCTTCGGTGTCGAGCGTTTGATCCAGCCCGCCATCGCCGCGGCGATCCCGCGCAACGAGGACTGGGGACGCGATATCGCCGACAGCGCCCCCGCCGGCCTCAAACCGTTGCAGGCAGCACTGACTGCCGTGGGCGTCACCAAGACCTACGCGGTGTTCCCGTCCTTGGTCGACTCCCAGCTCGCCCTCGACACGGTCGACGGACTGGCCGCCGTCGCCGCCGCCCGGACCGTTGCCGCGCGCAACGCCGGTCCGACGCTGATGGACCCCTATCGGCTCGTTCTCGACGCGGCTGACGCCGGCCTGGCGGTCGAGCTCGCACCCGCCTGGTACTTCGTCACCGGCGACCTACCCGCCGCCCTGCCGACCGACACGGTCCCCACCGGCCCGGGCGTGCTGCTCGAGGAGCACCTGCTCGCCGCCCTGCGCGTGGATGATCAGGCGACGCTGCGCCGGATCATCCCCGAGTACGTGGCCTGGCTGAATGCCGGTGGCAACGGCTCCCCGGACAACGTGATCCTCGACGGGTCGTCGTACCGGCTGTTCGGGGAAGCGCAGGAGCTCGACGTCGTCGGGCACCTGGCGCGCTTCGCCCGCCGTACGCTGGAAAGCGGCTCCCGGCAACCATGGCCGGCCGGTGGGGATGCGGGTGCTCTCACGGCGCGGCTCGCCTCGATGGCCGGAATCACTGTGCCGGAAGAGCTTCCGGAATCCGTCGAGATGGTTCGGCCACTGGGCAGCGCCGAGCAACTGGCGACGGTCGCACGGCTGTCCGAGGAGCTGGCCGCGTCGAGTGCGCGGGCGATCCTGTTCGAGGGCACGGTCAGCGGGATCCGCCGGTCGCTCCCCTACCGGGTCGGCCACGCGGTGCTGAACCCGGCGCGGGTGATCCGCCGCCGGGTCCGGCGGGTGCTGCGGAAGGTACGGCGCTGATGCACCACGCCAACCACTTCTACGGTCACGCCAACATCATGGCGTCGTACGCCGGACTCGCGAAGCCACCGCGGATCTGGGGATACCTCCAGCACGGCTGGAACATCCTGGACGGGTTCGCCCACGGCACCGCGTTCGCGCCGGGGATGCCGAAGTACGTCTGGTCGGACAGTGTCCGGCGGCGCGGCCACGCGATGGGCCTGCGGAACTACTCGGTGATCGGCTCGGTCTGGCTGTACCTGCTGAAGGTGCACCCCGAGCTGGCGACCCCGGCGAAACGGGCCGAGGGCACCATCTTCTACCCGTTCCACGGCTGGGAAGGACAGCACGTGCTCGGCGACCACGGCCGGATCGTTGCCTCGATCAACGAGCACGAGACTGGGCCGGTGACCGTCTGCCTGTACTGGAACGAGTACGACAAACCCGCGATCCGCAACGTCTACAAGGACGCCGGGTTCCGGGTCATCACGCACGGCTACCGGGGGCTGCACTGGCGCCGTACCGACGCCAAGTTCCTGGTCAAACAACTGCGCGAGCTCCGCAAACATCGGCGCGTCGCCTCCAACCGGCTCAGCTCCGCCGTCCTGTACGGCGCCTCGCTCGGCCTGCAGCCCGGGGTCTACGGCGACCCGATGGTGCTGGAGAACGAACACCCCTCGTTCGGCGGCCAGGCCAGGATCAAGCGGCTCTGGCCCGACATGGACCAGCCGTTCGTCCCACTCGCGACCGCCCGTGAGTTCACCGACACCGAGCTGGGAGTCGACCACGTCGCCTGCCCGGCCGAGATCCGGGAGATGTTCCGGTGGAATTTGTGAAAGTTGCCGTCGTCACGCAGGCGCGGGCGACCAGCACCCGACTGCCGGCCAAGGTGCTGCTCGAGGCCGGCGGCCGGACCTACCTCGAGCACCACGTCGACCGGTTGCGCCGGACCGGGCTTCCGGTGATCGTGGCAACGACCACGAACGCCAACGACGACCCGATCGTCCGGCTGGCCGAGCGCGCCGGGATCGCGTACTTCCGGGGCAGCGAGGACGACGTGCTCGGCCGGTTCGCCGGCGCGGCCCGCGAGAACGGGCTGGACGGCGTGGTCCGGGTGACGTCGGACTGCCCGCTGATCGATCCGGAGATCGTTGCCTCCGGCGTCGAACGGTTCCGGGCCGAGGGCGACAAGAGCGTCTACCTGTCGAACTGCCTGGAGCGCACGCACCCGCGGGGGATGGACTACGAGGTGTTCTCCACGGCTCGGCTGTTCGAGGCGGACGAGCGGGCGACGCTCCAGGTCGACCGTGAGCACGTCACGCCGTACCTGCACCAGAACCGGCCGGGCGACATCCGGCTGGTGAGCGTGCCCTGGGCGGGCGGCGGCGCGCAGTACCGGCTCACGCTGGACACCGAGGACGACCGGAAGTTGCTCAGCGCCCTGATCGAGGACTTCGCCGCGGACAAGCTGAACTGCGCCGAACTGGTCGCGCTGCTGGACTCGCAACCGGACCTGGCCACGCTCAACGCACACATCGAGCAGAAGAAGCTCGGCGAGTGACAGCGCAGCAGGCTGCTGCTACGGCATGATTTACGGTGATGACCACCGATGATCCAGCACCTCCGCCGTCGACCGGCCCGGACACGCCGAACGGCGGCGCCGGCGCCGACGGCGGCCGGGCCATGGACGCGGCCCGGGCGAAGTCCTTCGGCGCCGTCGCGGCCGCGTACGACGCGGCCCGGCCGACGTTTCCCGCCGAGGCGCTGACCTGGATCCTCGGTCCCGGCCGGCTGCAGATCCTGGATCTCGGCGCCGGCACCGGGAAGCTGGCCGCGGTCGCGGCCGGGCTCGGCCACGACGTGGTCGCGGTCGACCCGTCCGAGGAGATGCTCTCGATCTGCCGCCGCCGGCCCGGGATCGACACCATGGTCGGCGCGGCCGAGTCGATCCCGCTCGCGCACGGCTCGGTCGACGCGGTGATCGTCGGCCAGGCGTTCCACTGGTTCGACCACGCCCGCGCCCTGCCCGAGATCGCCCGGGTGCTGCGGCCGAACGGCGTCCTCGGCCTGCTCTGGAACGACGCCGACCGGGTGGTCCCCTGGGTCCGGCGGCTGGACCGCGCGATCATGGGCGACGACTTCGGCGGAGACCAGTTCGACCCGATGCCCATCCTGCTGCAGTCGGACCTGTTCGCGGGGGTGGAGACGGCCCGGTTCCGGCACTGGCAGGACCTGGATCGCGCCGGTCTGCGGCAACTCGCCCTGTCCCACTCCCGGGTCGCCGTCCTCACCGAGTCTCGCCGCGAGTCCGTGCTCGAGCAGATCGACGCCATCTACGACAACACAGCGCGACCGCCGGAGCCGCTGCGGATGCCATATTTCACCGGCTGTTACCGGACTCGCCCCAGTGACCTGGCGAACTACCGCCGTACCCTCGACGCCCCGCTGGCACCGCACCTCTGAAGTCCGCAAAACGTTTTGGTTGCGGTAGGTCACAAATGCGCCACCAGGGGCTAACGTGCACGTGTTTGTGTCGAAGTACGAGGGGAACTCGAACTCATGGACGAGGATGTGGTACGCGAGCGGGACTCCCGCGCGTATGAGGCCGTACACGAAGCGGCCGACTTCACCGAGTTGAAGCGGCGCTACCGGAACTTCGTCGTGCCGTGGACCATCGCGTTCATGGCCTGGTACCTGGCCTACGTCGCCTGCAACAACTGGGCGCGCGACTTCATGGGCCAGCAGGTGGTGGGCCATGTCAATGTCGCGCTGATCTTCGGCCTGCTGCAGTTCGTCTCCACGTTCGTGATCGCCGGCCTGTACGGCCGGTTCGCGAACCGGAAGCTGGATCCGCTCGCCAGCGGGCTGAACGCCAAGTACAAGAGGGAGCGCCGCCGGTGAACGTCTCGAGCATTCCCTTGCTGGTCCCGCTCGCCGACGCCGAGCCGGGCAACCGGGCACTGACCATCTCGCTGTTCACCGCGGTGGTCGCCGTGACGCTGTACATCACCTGGTGGGCGTCCCGGCAGAACAAGAGCGCCGCCGACTACTACGCCGGCGGGCGGTCCTTCAGCGGCGCCCAGAACGGCTTCGCGGTCGCCGGTGACTACATGTCGGCGGCCTCGTTCCTCGGCATCTCCGGGTCGATCGCCCTCTACGGGTACGACGGCTTCCTCTACTCGATCGGGTTCCTGGTGGCCTGGCTGGTGGCGCTGCTGCTGGTCGCCGAGCTGCTGCGGAACTCGGGCCGGTTCACGATGGCCGACCAACTCGCGTTCCGGATGAAGCAGAAGCCGGTCCGGACCGCGGCCGCGACCTCGACGATCGTGGTGTCGATCTTCTACCTGCTGGCCCAGATGGTCGGCGCGGGCTTGCTCGTCGGGCTGCTGCTCGGGGTGAAGAGCGAGGGCCTGAAGGCCGGCGTGATCGTGCTGGTCGGCGCGCTGATGATCCTCTACGTGACGATCGGCGGCATGAAGGGCACCACCTGGGTGCAGATCGTCAAGGCCGTGCTGCTGATGTCCGGCACGATCGTGATCACCTTCCTGGTGCTGCTGAAGTTCGACTTCAACCTCTCCTCCCTGCTCGGCGCCGCGGCGGACAACTCCGGCAAGGGCGAGGCGTTCCTGCAGCCCGGCCTGCTCTACGGCAAGGACCTGGTCGGCCAGATCGACTTCCTGTCCCTCGGCCTCGCCCTGGTCCTCGGTACGGCGGGCCTGCCGCACATCCTGATCCGCTTCTACACCGTTCCGGACTCGCGGTCCGCGCGCCGCTCGGTGCAGTGGGCGATCGGCCTGATCGGCGCGTTCTACCTGATGACGCTGGCGCTCGGGTTCGGCGCGGCGGCGCTGCTCGACACCGGCAAGGGCTCCGCGGTGGAGACGTCCAAGGGCAACGTGGCGTCGCCGCTGCTGGCCGAGTCCGTCGGCGGTGGCGCCGACTCGCTGGGTGGCTCGATCCTGCTCGCCCTGATCGCGGCGGTCGCCTTCGCGACCATCCTCGCGGTGGTCGCCGGGCTGACCCTGACGTCGGCCTCGTCGTTCGCGCACGACCTGTACGCGAACGTGATGGCCAAGGAGAAGCCGACCGAGCAGCAGGAGCTGCGGGTGGCCCGGTTCGCCGCGCTCGTCATCGGAGCGGTCGCGATCGGGCTGGCGATTCCGGCGCAGAAGCTGAACATCGCGTTCCTGGTCGCACTCGCCTTCGCGGTCGCCGCGTCGGCGAACCTGCCGGCGTTGCTGTTCAACCTGTTCTGGAAGCGATTCAACACCTCCGGCGCGGTGTGGAGCATCTACGGCGGTCTGATCTCGGCCGTCGTCCTGGTGATCTTCTCGCCGGTCGTGTCGGGCAAGCCGACGCCGATGATCCCCGATGCGGACTTCGCCTGGTTCCCGCTGTCGAACCCGGGCATCGTCTCGATCCCGCTCGGCTTCCTGTTCGGGGTGCTCGGCACGTACCTCGGCAAGGACCGGTCCAGCGAAGCCCGCTACAACGAGCTGTCCGTCCGCGCCCTCACCGGCGCCGGAGCGGAGGGCCCGGCAAAGCACTGATAACCCCTGGCGGGTCTAGCGTTTCGGGAATGCAGAGTCGGCGGCGGTTCCTCGGGTTGATCCCGGCGACCGCCGCCGCACTGCTTTCCGGCTGCCGCTCCGACAGCCAGGGTGTGCACCCGTCGGCTTCGGTCACCCCCAGAACCGCTGACGAACGACACCGCTACGGGGAGCACCCGAACCACACCGGGCGCCTGGATCTGGCCAATGTGGTCGCCTTCGGCGCCTCGACCGACCTGCTCGGTACGTCGATCGCGCGAAGCGGCTCGGTGACTCGGCCAAGCTGATCACGCTGCCGGGGATCGACCACCCCAACACCGACCCAGTCCGGGTCGGCGAAGACCTGTGGACCACGACCAAGGCCGAGATCCTCTCGCTGCTCGGCCACTGACCTCGTTTCGGCGACCAGGCGTCGCGAACCGTTGACGCTGGGTTTGGGGTGCCGTAACAATGAGGCAGCCTCGCGCAAGAACTGAGCAACTCAACGCAAGTTCTGAACGTGCGCGTCGGTCACTCTCACCCGCCCACCCAGGAGAGGCCATGAGACTTCCGCAGTCCCGACTTTCAGCGAGGCGGCTGCTCGCCGCCGCGCTGGCCGCCGGCCTGGCGCTGTCGGCCGGTCCGCTCGTCCGCGCAACCCCGGCGGACTCGGCGACGGCCGCCGTACAGGCCGGACCCAACCTCGCCGCCGGCAAGAGCGCGTCGGCCAGCAGTGTCACCCAGACCTACGTCGCGTCGAACGTGACCGACGGCAACCAGGGCACCTACTGGGAGAGCGCCAACAACGCCTTCCCGCAGTGGGTGCAGGTGGACCTCGGCTCGACGGTCGCCACCAACCAGGTCGTGCTCAAGCTGCCGACCGCGGATTGGGGCGCCCGTACCCAGACCCTCGCCGTCCAGGGCAGCACCGACGGGCAGAACTTCACCGACCTCTCCGCGTCCGCGGCGCGCGCGTTCAACCCGCCGGGCAACACCGTGACGATCGACTACGGCACCGCGACCACGCGGTACGTCCGGATCCGGATCACCGCGAACACCGGCTGGCCGGCCGGGCAACTGTCCGAGCTCGAGGTCTACGGACCGGCGAGCGGCGACACCCAGGCTCCCACCGCCCCGGGCAGCCTGGCCTTCACCGAGCCCGCCGCCGGCCAGATCCGGCTGACCTGGACCGCCTCGACGGACAACGTCGGAGTCACCGGGTACGACGTGTACGCGAACGGCGAACTGCGGACCAGCCTGGCCGGCAACGTCCTCACCTACACCGACAACCAACCGGCCAGCGTGTCGGTCTCGTACTTCGTCCGAGCGAAAGATGCCGCTGGCAATCAGTCGGCGAACAGCAACACGGTGACCCGCGGCGGCAACTCAGGGCCTGGCAGCAACCTCGCCCTCGGGAAGCCGATCACCGCGTCCGGGTACGTGCACACCTTCGTCGCGACCAACGCCAACGACGACAACGTGACGACGTACTGGGAAGGCAACGCCAACCCCGCGACGCTCACCACCGAGCTCGGCGCGAACGCGGATCTCAGCTCGGTCGTGATCCGGCTGAACCCGGATCCGGTGTGGGGTGCGCGGACACAGACGTTCTCGATCCTCGGCCGGGAGCAGGGGTCGTCGGCGTTCACGACGATCGTACCGAGTGCGTCGTACAACTTCGCTCCGGGCAGCGGGAACAGTGTCACGATCCCGGTCAGTGCGCGGGTGGCCGACGTACGGCTGAGCTTCACTGCCAACACCGGTGCACCCGCCGGGCAGGTCGCCGAACTGCAGGTGATGGGCGTGCCGGCGCCGAACCCGGACCTCACCGTGTCCACCGTGACCTGGACGCCCACCTCGCCTGTCGAGACCGACCCGATCACCGTCCGGGCGACGGTCGGCAACTCCGGTACGGCGGGGTCCGCGGCGACCGAGGTGAACTTCTACCTAGGCCAGACCAAGGTCGGCACGGCGGCCGTCGGGGCCCTCGCGGCTGGGGCGTCGGCCACGGTCAGCGCCTCGATCGGCACCCGGGACGCCGGAAGCTACGCGTTGAGCGCGAAGGTCGACGAGTCGAACACGGTCATCGAGCAGAACGACGCGAACAACACGGCGAACGCTTCCGGCCCGCTCGTGGTCACTCCAGTCGCAAGCTCCGACCTGGTGGCGGCGGCGGTCAACTGGACGCCGAACAACCCGTCAGCCGGGAACAGCGTCGCCTTCTCGGTCGCGGTGAAGAACCAGGGCAGTGTGGCGTCGGCGTCAGGTGCGCACGGGATCACGCTGACTCTTCTGAACGGCAGCACGGTTGTGGCGACGCTGACCGGGTCGTACAACGGCGCGATCGCCGCCGGTGCGACGACGTCTGCGGTTGCTCTCGGCAACTGGACGGCGGCCAACGGGCGGTACTCGGTGCGCGTCGTACTCGCCGATGACGCCAACGAGCTGCCGGTGAAGCGGGCGAACAACACCAGCGAGCGGCCGTTCTTCGTGGGCCGCGGCGCGAACATGCCGTACGACCACCTGGAGGCCGAGGACGCCTCTGTCGGTGGCGGCGCGGTGGTGGTCGGGCCGAACCGGACCATCGGCGACCTGGCCGGCGAGGCCTCCGGCCGTCGGGCGGTCACGTTGAACTCGAACGGCTCGTTCGTCGAGTTCACCACCCGGGCGCGGACCAACACCCTCGTCACGCGGTTCTCCATCCCGGACTCAGCCGGTGGCGGTGGGATCAACTCGACCGTCAACGTGTACGTGAACGGCAGCTTCCACAAGGCGTTGCCGCTGACCTCGCGGTACGCCTGGCTGTACGGCGCGGAGGCGAGCCCGAACAACTCGCCCGGCTCCGGACCGGCCCGGCACATCTACGACGAGGCCGGCATCATGCTCGACTCGACGTTCCCCGCGGGGACGAAGGTCAAGCTGCAGAAGGATCCGGCCAACAGTACGACGTACACGTTCGACTTCATCGACACCGAGGAGGTCGCGCCGGTCGCGAACCCGGGCACCGGATACGTGACGCCGACCGGGTTCACGCATCAGGACGTGCAGAACGCGCTCGACCAGGTGCGGCAGAACGGCGCGCTGCAGGGCGTGTACCTGCCGCCGGGCGACTACCAGACGTCGTCGAAATTCCAGGTGTACGGCAAGGCGGTCCGGGTGGTCGGGGCCGGTCCCTGGTACACGCGGTTCCACGCGCCGTCCGGGCAGGACAACACCGATGTGGGATTCCGGAGCGAGGCTTCGGCGAACGGGTCGACGTTCACCGGGTTCGCGTACTTCGGCAACTACACGTCCCGGATCGACGGGCCCGGGAAGGTGTTCGACTTCGCCAACACCGCGAACATGACGATCGACAACATCTGGGTCGAGCACATGGTCTGCCTGTACTGGGGCGCCAACACCGACTCCTCGACGATCAGGAACTCGCGGATCCGGAACATGTTTGCCGACGGCATCAACATGACGAACGGGTCGGCCGGCAACCTGGTCAGCAACAACGACGCCCGGGCGACCGGTGACGACAGTTTCGCGCTCTTCAACGCCACCGACTCCGGCGGCGGCGAGGTCCGCGACAACGTGTTCGAGAACCTGACCGCGACGCTGACGTGGCGGGCGGCCGGGTTCGCGGTGTACGGCGGGACGAACAACGTGTTCCGGAACTTGTACGCCGCGGACATGCTCACGTATCCGGGGGTGACGATCTCCTCGCTGGACTTCGGAATTCCGATGAACGGTTTCGGCGCGACACCGCCGACGCGGTTCGAGAATGTCAGCCTGGTACGCGCGGGCGGGCATTTCTGGGGCAATCAGACATTCCCCGCATTGTGGATCTACTCGGCCACGAAGATCTTCCAGGGAATTCGGGTGAGTGATCTCGACATCGTCGATCCGACGTACTCCGGAATCATGTTCCAGACCGACTACGTGGGCGGGCAGCCGTTGTTCCCGGTCGCGGACACGGTCTTCACCAACACCCGCATCTCGGGCGCCCAGAAATCCGGCGACGCCTTCGACGCCAAGTCCGGCTACGGCATCTGGGCCAACGAACTCCCCGAACCAGGCGAAGGCCCCGCCCGAGGCACCGCCACCTTCACCAACCTGACCCTCACCAACAACCACACCAACATCCACAACCCCACAACAACCTTCACCCTCACCCAGAACTAGCCAGCGCAGGAGCCGCCGAGAAACCATCCCGGCGGCTCCTGCTTGTGTGCGCGGACGCGGCTCACCAACCGTCCGGACGACTACCGCGCCAACTCCCAGAAGCTCCTGCCCCTGACACCCGCCGCCCCAGCTCACCCACCGTCCGGTGAACTGCCAGGCCAACTTCCGAAGGACTCCTGTCGCCCGGCATTTAGCCGCCCCCGCTCGTCCACCGTCCGGTGAGCTGCCGGGGCCACTTCCAGGCACCATTCCGTGCCTAACACTCGCGGACCCGGCTCACCGACCCGTCCGGTCGACTGCCGGGCCAACTTCCGAGGGATTCTTCTATCCCGAGGCACCACAAACGTAGCGGCTCTTCGGACGCATTGTCTGCGGCTTTTGCAATCTGCCCCAACCTGCCCCGAGATGCCCCGGTGTTACAGCAGTTGCCCCGCCTACCCACGTGCAAAGGTCGAACCTTGCCACTCAACAGGGCGGGGAAATGCCGATCCACGTGTTCGTCGACGAAACCAAGTCCCGAGGATTCCTGATGGCCGCCGCACGGTGCCCGTCAGACGATGTCGCGGTCCACCGTAAGGCCCTCCGCGGTTTGCTGCTGCGTGGGCAAGAGCGGCTGCACTTCAACCATGAGACCGATGCCAGGCGTAAGCAGATCCTCAAGGTGATCGCAGGCTTTCACCTGCTCGTCGACATCTACCCGGCGGATCGGGACACTCTCGCCGAGCGGGCCAGATGCCTGGAGGCGATTGTGCGGAACTCGGCCGGTGACGCCGAGCGCTTGATTGTCGAGCGAGAGGAGTCGACCCATGAGCACGACCGCCGGACCTTGCACGATGCGAAGTACCGCTACGGATGTTTCGACCTGCGCTGGGAGCTGATGGTGGCGAAGCTCGATCCCCTGCTGTGGGTACCTGACGCGGTGGCTTGGGCGTGGACGCGGGGGCGCGCACTGGCGACGGCTGGTAGCGCCGTTCTGTCAGGTCCGGGAGCTCTAGAAAGCGCGAGACCCGGCTCGTCCACCGTCCGGTGAGCTGCCGGGTCCACTTCAGGGGACTCTTCTGTCCGCAAGCAAGAAGAACTTTACCGGTTGTCGAGGGTTGTGGCTGCTGTTTTGGGGATCTGCCCCGCGATGCCCCGGGTTGCCCCGGTCAACAGGTGGTGGGCGGTGGGGGTCAGGGAGTGGAGGGCGGTGCCGTTGGTTCGGTGGGTGGTGATGAGGCCGGCGTTGCGGAGAATTCGGGTGTGGTCGGAGGTGGAGGGGAGGGAGATGCCGGTGCGGCGGGAGAGTTGGGTGGTGGTGGCTGAGTGGGTGAGGGCGCGGAGGACGGTGGCTCGGGTCCGGCCCAGGAGGTCGGCCAACGCGTCGGTGTCGGCGAGGTCTTCGGCGGGGTGGTCAGCGCAGGGGTAGACAAGGACGGGGCGGCGGTCGGGAGCATCCAGGGCCAGGCACTCGGCGGTCAACGGTGACGGATACAGCTGCAGGCCGCGGCCGTTCAGGTGGATGTCGACAGTTGGGCCGGCGGCAAGGCCGTAGGTGGTCAGGACCGGAGTGGACCACTCGATGTCGGGGTGGAGCGAGTCGAGCAAAGCGTCGACCCCGCCGTGCAGCATCGTGCGTGCTCTGAGGGCGAGATCCGCGGCATACCGCCGTTCGAGTTCGCTCGACGATGGCGCGAGTACGTCGGTATGAAAGTCGCGTACGGCGTTGCCCAGCGCCCGGCGTGATCCGGCCCGCCCCGCGAGCAGGCCCTGCATGAACTTGTCGACCTCGGGCGGAAGCCACGGCGCCAGCTCAGCGTGGACGACGGACGCCGGTGTGTTCATCAAGATCTCGACGGCCGGTTCGAGACCGGGCGCCGGCACCTCAGGCGTCAGGAAGTCGGGGAACTGCCCAGCCGGCGCGATCAGTTTGAAGAGCGGCCGCATCGAAGGACGGAGACGCCGCCCCGCCTCGCGCCGCCACCGCCGCGCGACCGGCGGCACAACCAAGTCGCCGACGACCCGATCACCGAGCGCGCGACCGCCCGAGCCGAACGCCCGCCCGCGCAGCGCACGTGCCGCGAGCGCAGCTTCCCACAGCGGCTCCGGGTCGGCGGGAAAGGTCACCCGGCCGAGGTCCTCCGCCGTGAAATGGATCCGGATCATCTCCCGATTGTGCCTGGCCGAGGTCAGCACTCCGACCTCTTCGGTTCTGACCGAATCCGGTCGCGATTGCCAGCACCGCCACCGCAGGCTGGCCGGATGAAGCTCTTGGCAGCCCTCACAGTCCTCACCCTCGCCGCAACCACGCAGCCCGCCGCGGCCCACGCCGTACCCCAACGCCCGACGGAGTACGTCGTCTCCACAACCCCCGGCGAGACGCTCGAAGGCATCGAGGTCACCCGCAACGGCACGATCTATGTGACCAGCGTCGGCACTGGCGCCGTGTACCGCGGCAGCACCCGAGACCCACGCCTCAAGCTTTTCCTCCCGGCAGGCAAGGACGGCCGAACCTCCGCCACCGGCATCCACGTCGACCGCTGGGGCCGGGTCCTCGTCGCCGGCGCGAGTACCTCCAAGCTCTTCCTGTACGACGCCGACGGCAAGCTGCTCGCCGTACGTGCGGCCGCGGCCGGCTCATTCCTCAACGACTTCACGTTCGCCGGCGACGCCGTGTACGTCACCGACTCGGCCCACAACCAGATCTGGCGCGCCCCGCTCACCCGTCACGGCCTGGGTGAGCTCGAGCCCTGGCTGACCCGCGACAAGATCCAGCCCACGCCGTACTTCCTGAACGGCATCGTCACCGATGGCAGAACCCTCCTGGTCGGCGAACAGGGCCAGGACGTCACGTACCGCATCGACCTTCGGACGAAGCAGGTCAGCACGCTCGACGTCAGCAACGGCATGCTGTCCGGCGACGGCTATCTGCTGGAAGGACGCCGCCTGTACGCCGTCTACAACGCCGGCGGAGGCAAGTACGTCGCGAGGCTGGCCGTGCTCGACCGGGACCTCACCAAGGCCACGATCGTCGCCGACTCGGAGCCGGGTGCACCTGGTGCGACCCCGACCACCATCGCGCGTGATCGCGGTCGGCTGCTCTGGGTCAACAGCCAACTGGATGTGGCTCCGGGCATCCCGCCGTACACGGTGTCCGCCGTACCGGGGCTGCGGTAGATGGACGCGGAGGAGCGGAACCGCTGAGTCAGAGGTCGTCGGCGATGCGGGCGAGGACGACGCCGGCCCGGAGGACCAGGTCGCGGTCGGCGTCGTCGAGGCGGCGGAGGAGCTTGCCGAGCTCGTCGGCAGCCTGCCGTCCGGAGGCCTCGACCATGTCTGCGCCGGCCTTCGTGAGCACCACCGCGGTCGCCCGGCCGTCGACCGGGTCCTGTTCGCGGCGGACCAGGCCGGCGTCCTCGAGGGCCGCGACCGTGGTGGTCGCGGTCGGCTGTGAGCACGGGACGCGACTCGCGATCTCACCGATCCGGATCGGTTGCTCGTCGGCGATCAGCATCAGCGCCAGGAACTGGGTCGGGTGCAGGACCGTGGTGGTACGACTCCGGCGCAGGTGCCGGACGATCCGGTGCATGGCCACCAGGAGTTGCAGAGTCTCTTGTGCCATCGCGATCACCTCCTCCGAAGGAAGCGCCATCCTGGCACAGGTCCTTCCGATCTCCTAAGCCCGAGGACCTGTTCCGGGTAGCCGCCGGGGATCAGCGAGTACGGCGTCTTCTTGCGCTCGACAATCGCCTGCAGCCGCACCACGCCTCAGGTCGCCATGCACGCTGCATCAGTTCCACCGCCGACTCGATGTGATGTTTCTCGTTGTGGATAAGGGTTTCTGCGGGTCGCGACGATTTGGATGGAGCGCTTGGTGTCCATAGAATAGAACACATGTTCGAAGGCGACCTGGATGAGCTCACCACCGCGGATCTGCTGTCCGCGGCGGTGGAGTTCGACCTGGCCGAAGAACGTGCTGCGGTCCGCAAGCTGGAGGTGGCCCTCGCGTACGCCGACCGCCACGCAGTCCTCGCCGGCGGCGAGGACAGTGAGCCGCTGCCCGGGCGGGAGCGACTGCGGGTCTACGGCGGCGAGGGGTGTCCGGGCGTAGCCGAGTTCGCACCGGTCGAGCTCGGCGCAGTGTTGCGAATGTCATCCGGCGCCGCGGCGTCGTTCCTCGGCGAGGCGCTGGCACTACGGCATCGGCTGCCGCGGATCTGGGCCGCGGTGCTGGCCGGGAACGCGATGCCCTGGCGGGCTCGCAAGGTCGCTCAGGCCTGCCTGTCGGTGTCGATGCAGGCGGCCGCGATCGTGGACCGCCGCATTGCCGGGATCGTCAACACCGTCACTCCATCGAGGCTCGCGAGCATCGTGAGGGCGGCAGTGTGGGAGGCTGACCCCGAGCGCGCCAAGGCCGACGCCGAAGCTACCGCCAGGCAGCGTGGCGTCTTCGTCGGACCGTCGGATGACCACGGCACCAAACGGTTCTGGGTCCGCGCCGCCGCCGGTGACGTGATCCGGTTCGACGCGACCGTCGACGACCTCGCCTGCGCCTTGAAGGCCCTCGGCGACACCGATTCCCTCGATGCCCGGCGCGCGAAGGCCGTGGGCTGGATCGCCGATCCGGCCGCCGCCCACAAGCTCCTCGAGGTCGCCCGCCATCTCGCCCACGACCCGGTCCCCGGCGATCAACCTGGCAGCGCGGACGGTGCGCCGGTTGAGCGGCATTCATCCATCGAGGGGCCCGTTGCGCATGACCTCGGCGGTGGTGAAGACTTGTTCACCCGGCGGATGCTGGCCGGCTCGCTCCCGGCGCGGCTTGCCGCCATCAAGCAGCACACCTACAGCCACGGGCTGGGTGCCGGCAGCGGACGCGGATCGAACCGGCACACGCTGTATGTGCACCTCACCGACAAGACGCTTGCTTCGCGCAACGGCGTGCTGCGTGTCGAAGAACTCGGACCGCTGCTCCTCAGTCAGCTGAGCGAACTGCTCGGCCACGACCAGATCGTGGTCAAGCCCGTCATCGATCTGCACGATCAGATCAGCGTTCACAGCTACGAGATCCCGGACCGGATCCGGGAGAGAGTCCGGCTGCGGCACCCGGTGGACATGTTCCCCTACAGCAGCGCCGAGGCCACCGCCCGGATGGACCAAGACCACATCGTGCCCTACGACCGCGCCGGTCCATCAGGGCAAACCAGCACGGACAACCTCATACCGCAAGGTCGACTCCATCACCGCGCCAAAACCTTCGGCGGCTGGACGAACCTTCGCCTGCCCGACGGTGCCATCGAGTGGACCAGCCCACACGGGTTCCGGTTCCGCGTCGACCATAGCGGCACCCATCCCTGCGGCCGGGTGCGCTGACGGAGTCGCACCTGAATCGCGCTACCTGTTCAACTGCGCGGCAAGGACTCCGAGCGCGAAGGCGGTCCCGATAAGCGCAAGCATGGCTCCGGCCAGTACGACGAGACGCCGCTGCAGTGCGGGCAGTTCGGCGGCGGTGGCGAAGACCCGGTGCGGCCAGTGACGCCAGGAGACGTACCAGAAGATCACGCTCGCGGCGAGCAGCAGAACGCCTTTCACCGCGTGGATCCACCACTGTCCTGGCTCGAGCACGAGAAGCAAACCGCCGGTCAGCGCGATCGCCGCAATCAGCCCGACCACCTTCCACCGGTTGCCCGAGGCAATCACGGTGGTCAGCGCCTCACGCCCTTCCTCGTCCGGCCCGAAGAACTTGACCAACTTCGGCCGAACCACGAACAGCGAGTACGCCATCCCACCCACCCAAGCCGCCGCCAGCCCCACATGCACAACCGCGACGACAAAAGTCATGCCCGGCAGCCTAGCGATCCCCCAGGATCAGCCCCGGCGCACCACGGGCGTCGAGGCCGGCAACCTAGACCACTGCCAGCGCGCAACCAGATGCCCTCCATCTACTTCACGCGCTGCCGCGCCTCGCCCGGCAAGCCGGTGTCGAACGGCAGTTGCGGACCGCACACGAGCCCGAGCCCAGCAGACCGCGCGATGCCCGGCCGGATCGGCTTCGCGACAACCTCCAACGCCAACTCGATCCCAGCCGACACTCCAGCACCGGCGACGACCCGTCCTGAAACACCACACACTGCACGCTCGGCTCCACGCCGCACCTACCTAGCACGTCGCACGCGACCCGGAGCCGAGCGGACCGCACGATGCCCGGCCGGGCCAGCTTCGCGACAAACCCCCAGCGCCAGGTCGATCCCGGCCGATACGCCGGCATCGGTGACGATCGTGCCCGGAACACCACACGCTGCTCGCTCGGCTCCGCGCCGTACCGGCGGAGCTCGTCGTATGCGACCGCCCGCAGCCCACGCAAGGCACCAACTGCCACGGGCCACAGGGCACCTATGAAGGCGGACGTCGTGTAGGTCGTGTGTCGTGCGCCGAGCGAATCCAGTCGATGATCGGGGCGCCGTCGCGGGTCATCTGGCGGGTGGTGTTGCCGCCGGGGGCGAGGAGGACGTCGGGATTCGGGACGTCGTCGAAGGTGCGGGCGATGTCGGAGGGCAAGAGGTCGCTGGCGTCGCTGAGCCGGGCGCGTCGCACGGCGCGCGCGACGGGGATCCTTCAGTCGTGGCGGGTGTCGTAGGCGGTGCGGAAGCGGTCGCGGTAGTCGGATGGGGCGATGCGGCGGCCCGCGCGTCGCCGACGCTAGCCAGGAGGTCGCGAGGAAGCAGCGCGCATGGTTAAGCGACAGCCCGCCACATTACGAGCGACAAGCCCGCAAGTCGTCGGCGATACGCCCGCAGGTCCGAGCACCACGGGCGGCAGCCGCAGGTTCCCGAGCGAAAGCACGGCAGGTGGAGGGCGGCAGGTTTAGCCCGCTGGGGCCGGCGGTAGTCGGCTGAAGTGCGGGTGGGTGAGAGCGGGTGTAGCAGGCGCGAAGGAGGAGCGGCTGCGTAGTGCGCGTGGGGTGTATACGCGAGCCCCCGGGGACCAGTTCGCGGTTCCCGGGGGCTCGACTACGGACGAGAGTCAGTCTTCGTCGGATTTGCCGGAGGCTAGGTTGGATTTGATGAGGTCCATGACGGTGGAGTCGGCGAGGGTGGTGACGTCGCCTACTTCGCGGTTTTCGGCGACGTCGCGGAGGAGGCGGCGCATGATTTTGCCGGAGCGGGTTTTCGGGAGCTCGGCGACGACCATGATCTGGCGGGGTTTGGCGATCGGGCCGATTTCCTTGGCGACGTGGTTGCGGAGTTCCTGGACGACGTCCGGTCCGCCGTCGCCGGCCTCCGAGCGGAGGATGACGAAGGCGGCGATCGCCTGACCCGTGGTCGGGTCGGAGGCGCCGACGACGGCGGCTTCGGCGACCTTCGGGTGCGAGACGAGTGCGGACTCGATCTCGGTGGTGGACAGCCGGTGGCCGGACACGTTCATCACGTCGTCGACCCGGCCGAGCAGCCACAGGTCGCCGTCCTCGTCCTTCTTCGCCCCGTCACCGGCGAAGTACATGCCCGGCCAGCGGGACCAGTAGGTGTCGACGAACCGCTGGTCGTCGCCCCACAGCGTGCGCAGCATCGCCGGCCACGGCTTGGTGATCACGAGGTACCCGCCGGAGCCGTCCGGCACCGAATTGCCCGCATCGTCGACGACGTCGACGCTGATGCCGGGGATCGCCTTCATCGCGGCGCCGGGCTTGCCCGCGGTCACGCCGGGCAGCGGCGAGATCATGTGCATCCCGGTCTCGGTCTGCCACCAGGTGTCGACGACCGGCGCGTTGTTGCCGCCGATGTTCTCCCGGTACCAGACGTACGCTTCCGGGTTGATCGGCTCGCCGACCGACCCGATGACGCGCAGCGAGGACAGGTCGAACTTCGCCGGGATGTCCGCGCCCCACTTCATGAAGGTCCGGATCGCGGTCGGGGCGCAGTACAGGATCGACACCTTGTACTTCTGCACGATCTCCCACCAGCGGCCCTGGTGCGGCGTGTCCGGGGTGCCTTCGTACAGCACGGAGGTGGTCGCGTTCGCGAGGGCGCCGTACACGATGTAGCTGTGGCCGGTGACCCAGCCGATGTCGGCGGCGGTCCAGTAGACGTCGGTGTCGGCTTTGAGGTCGAACACGCCCCACTGGGAGTACGCCGTACCGACGAGGTAGCCGCCGGTGGTGTGCAGGATGCCCTTCGGCTTGCCCGTGGTGCCGGAGGTGTACATCACGTACAGCGGGTGCTCGGCGTCGAACGCCTCCGGGGTGTGCTCGGCCGACTGCTTGCCGACGAAGTCGTCCCACCACAGGTCGCGGCCCTCGACGATGTTGGTGTCCTGACCGGTACGGCGGACCACCAGGACGTTCCGTACGTCGGGGCACTCCTCGAGCGCCGCGTCGACAGCCGGCTTGAGCGCGGCCGGGGCGCCACGGCGGTAGCCGCCGTCGGCGGTGATCACGACGCGCGCGTCGCAGTCCTGGATCCGGCCCTTCAGCGCGTCCGCGGAGAAGCCGCCGAACACGACGGTGTGCGGGGCGCCGACCCGGGCGCAGGCCAGCATCGCGACCACGGTCTCGGGGATCATCGGCATGTAGATCGCGACCCGGTCGCCGGCCTGGACGCCGAGCTCGAGCAGCGCGTTGGCCGCTCTGCTCACCTCGTCCTTGAGCTGGGCGTAGGTGATCTCGCGGGTGTCGCCCGGCTCACCTTCGAAGTAGTACGCGACCTTGTCGCCGAGGCCGTTCTCGACGTGCCGGTCGACGCAGTTGTACGCCGCGTTCAGCTTGCCGTCGGCGTACCACTTGGCGAACGGCGGGTTGCTCCAGTCCAGCGTCTGGGTCGGCTCGACCGCCCAGGTCAGCCGCTTGGCCTGCTCGGCCCAGAACCCCTCGAAGTCGGCCGCGGCCTGCTCGTAGGCATCGGCCTTGAGGTTGGCGTTCGCGGCCAGGTCGGCGGGCGGGTCGAACCGGCGCTCCTCGTGCATCAGGTTCGACAAGGCTTCGGATTGGGGTGACTCTGCATTCGTCACGTCGCGGACTCCTCCTCGCTAGCTTCGGCGCGCTGGAGCGCCCGGTCCCCTTTCTACCAATGCGGCCCGCGGGGCGGAACCGCCGTATCGCCCAGCAGCCCCCGTTCTGCGCTCAACAGAGCGGATTTTCGGCCGAACGGCACTTTTCCACCGTACGACGGAACCGATCGAGCCGGCCGTGCATCGGTAGAGACGTGAACGCGATGCAGATGGGTCAGCAGCCGGCCGAGACCACGGACCATTCCCGGCGGAAGATCTCCCGTGCGGCCAAGCGGCGCGTCCACGCCCGCGAGCACCGCGTCCGTCGTACTCAGAAGGCTGCGCGGGCTCAGCTGCCGGTCTGGTGATGCGCCAGGAGGCGGGTCAGCAGGGTGGTCAGGCGGGCCCGGTCGGTGGGGGTGAGCGGGGCGAAGATCTCGTCCTGGGCCTGTGCGACCAGGGCCGTCAGGCGCTTGTGCTGGCGGCGGCCCGCGGCCGTGAGGCTGATCACGTTACGGCGGGCGTCGGCGGGGTCCGGTGTGCGGTCGACGTACCCACCGGCGGTGAGCTCGTTGAGGGCGGCAACCACGTCGCTACGGTCGATGCCGGTGTGCCGGCTGAGAGTGGCCTGACTGGCCGGGCCGAACTCGACCAGGGTCGCCAGTAAGCGGAAGTGGTATCCGCGGGCGCCGGCCTTCGCGAAGGCCTCGCTCACGATCCGGCCCGCGTGGGCGGCACTCTGGGTCAGCAACCAGCTGGGAGTCTGCAACAGTACGGTCGGCGTCTGCTCGTCCACGATCGGCAGTCTACCGTTGGCAGGGCCTACGATTTTGCCCGGTTCTAGGCTTCGCGGGCGTCGAGGAGCTCGTCCCAGTGGTCGCTCGCCCAGTCGCACATGAGCCGCATCGGCTCGAGCAGGCTGCGGCCGAGGTCGGTGAGCTCGTACGTGACTCGTCGTACCGGTTCGTCGTACTGCGTCCGTCGTACGAAGCCGTCGCGTTCCAGGTTGCGCAGGGTCTGGGTCAGCACCTTGGGCGTCACCCGGGCCAGCGGCACACGCAGCTCGGAGAACCGGCGCGGACCGTCCTCCAGGCACGCGATCACCAGGGCAGCCCACTTGTCCCCACCGATCCGGAACGGCAGCAACGACGACGGGCAGATCTCCTCGAACATGTCCGCCCGCAGCGCCTCCATGCCTGGAGCGTAGTACCCAACTGGTAACCAGGCCGCCTCCTACCGTCGCTGCATCAGCGAAACCAAGGAGGTTGCAATGGGCAAGATTCTGGTCATCGGCGCCCGCGGGCGAGCCGGTCGGGCCGCCGTCGAGGAGGCCCGCCGCCGCGGCCATGAGGTGACTCCGGTCGCGCGTACGACGGAGGGCGGGGCCGGCCTGGTTGCGGGGGACGTGACGGACGCGGGCCGGATCGCGGAGCTTGCCGTCGGGCATGACGCCGTCATCGCGGCGGTGTACGACGGGGGCGCCGATCCGGCCGTGTTCTTCCCGAAGGCGGCGCAGGCGTTGGTCGACGGTCTCCGGGAGACGCGGCTGATCTGGGTTGGTCTGGCGTCGATCCTGCCTGGTCCGGACGGTGTGCCGCTGATGGACAATGGCGGGTATCCACAGGAGTACCGGCCGTTCTTCCTGGCTCACCAGGCTGCGCTCGACACCTTCGCGGCGTCCACGCTCGACTGGGTGTCGGTCGCCCCCGCCGGCGACTTCAACCACGCCGATCCCCGCCGTACCGGCACCTATCGCGTTGCTCCTGGCGACCCGGGGGCGTTGACCTCGTACGCCGACTTCGCGATCGCGCTCGTGGACGAGTACGACCGTCCGACGTACCACCGCGCGGCCGTCGGAGTGGTCTAGTCGGATTTCATGGTTTGAGCGGCCGGCGCCGGTAGGTTCGGCGGTATGACTGGGGCTGAGGAGTTCATGCGGCGGGCGTTGGCGATCGCGGATCGGGCGGCGTCGACGCAGATCGATGCGATCAGGCAGGCGGCCGGGTTGGTGGTGGATGCCCGGGTGTTCTGGGTGTTCGGGACCGGGCACAGTCACTTGATCGCAGAGGAGCTGTACGGGCGAGCGGGTGGGTTGGCGGACGTACGGGCGGTGCTCGAGCCGGGGCTGATGTTGCACGAGGGGTTGTTGAAGAGCTCGTTGCTGGAGCGGTTGCCGGGGATGGCCGATGTGCTGTTGCAGACCAATGACATCGGCGCGGGGGACGTCGTACTGATCGCGTCGAACTCCGGGCGGAACGCCGTACCGGTGGAGTTCGCTGTCGGGGCGCGGACGAAGGGGGCGAAGGTGATCGCGCTGACGTCGCTGGCGCACAGTACGACGGTCAGCTCACGAGCACCTGGTGGCCAGCGACTCTTCGAGGTCGCCGACGTCGTCATCGACAACTGCGGCGAGCCCGGCGACGCGTTGATCGAAGTCGAAGGCAGTCCCGAACGAACCGGCGCAACCTCAACCCTCGTCGGCGCCCTCCTAGCCCAAGCCCTGACCGTAGAAATAGTCACCCAACTAGCCGCCCGCGGCGATTCCCCCAACGTCCTCCGCAGCCTGAACGTCTAGCCCCGCGCAGGACGTACTACGTGGCTCGGTAGGCGACGGTTATGTCGTAGCGGTCGGAGCGGTAGACGGAGCGGCCGAACTCGATGACTTCGCCGGAGGCGGTGCGGGGGGCTGAGGTGATGATCAGGCAGGGGGTGGCGGAGTCGATCTCGAGGAGTTCGGCGTCGACCGGGTCCGGTGGGGCGGCGACGATCGAGGCGGAGACCATGCCGAGAGTGACGCCCCAGCGGGAGGAGAGCTCCTTGTAGAGGGAGTTCTCGGTGAAGTCGACCTCGTCGAGGCCGGCGTAGCGGTGCAGTGACAGGGCGGTGCGTTCGACGGCCATCGGTTCGCCGTCGGCGGTGCGGAGGCGGGTCAGGTGCAGGACGGGGGTGCCGACCGGTTCCTCGAGCTCGCGGGCGAGGTCCTCGTCGGCGGTGCCGACCCGGTGCTCGAGGACCTTGGCGCCGGGCTTGATGCCGCGGTTGATCATGTCCTGGCTGAACGACGAGGCGAGCATCCGGGACGGTCGCGGTTCGGCGACGAAGGTGCCGCCGCCAGGGCGGCGGGCGGCCAGTCCCTCGGCGACGACCCGGTCCACCTCCTGCCGCACCGTCATCCGGGCCACGCCGAAGCGCTCGGCGAGGACGCGCTCGGACGGCAGCACGGTCCCGACGGCCAGCGAGCGGGTGAGCTTCTCCAGAATCTCGCGGATCTGGTCACCCTTGGGCCGATCGGTCCGAAGCTCCGTCGGGAGTTCGGCGAGGTCGCCTGGGTTGTTCCTTGGGCGGGCCATGAGGTCAGTATCCCTGGGAATGTGCCCGGCAAACCGGTTGCCGGGGGACGCGAGCCGGGGCGTTGCTCCTGATCGTTCGGTTGTGCCGGCCTGCCGCGACACCGCTGGCGCGGACGACCTTGTCAGCCAGACTGTAACGTCCGCCGCCGTCACACTGCTAGTGACGGGGCTGCGTGGGCGATTCCCGGAACTGGGTACTTTGAACGTCATGAGCCCTGCACAGTTCGTGAAGGAAAGCGCACCGAGCGGTGAATGGAAGCGGCAGGGCAACAGGTTCACCGACCGGATCACGCGCGATTCCGGCGCCCGCCCGGGCGAGGGACCGGACGAGCACGGGCGGTGGCCGGTCGAGGCCGGGCGGTATCGGCTGGTGGTCAGCCTGGCCTGTCCGTGGGCGCACCGTTCGGTGATCGTCCGCAAACTGCTCGGCCTGGAGGACGCGATCAGCCTGGCGGTTGTCGACCCGATCCGGGACGAGCGCGGCTGGCGGTTCACCCTCGACCCGGACGACCGCGACCCGGTGCTCGGGATCGAGTTCCTGTCGAACGCGTACCTTCGCACCGATCCGTCGTACGACGGCCGCGTGACGGTGCCCGCGATCGTCGACACCGTCACCGGGCTGGTGGTCACCAACGACTACCCGCAGATCACGCTGGACCTCTCGACGGAGTGGACCGAGTTCCACCGCCCGGACGCGCCCGGGCTGATCCCGGACGACCGCACCGAGTTGGACCGGCTGATCGACGAGATCTACCGGGACGTGAACAACGGCGTCTACCGCTGCGGCTTCGCGACCACGCAGGAGGCGTACGAGGCGGCGTACGACGCCCTGTTCCACCGGCTCGACGTACTCGAGGAACGGCTGGCGGACCGCGAGTACCTGCTCGGTGACACGTTGACCGAGGTCGACATCCGGCTGTTCACCACCCTGGTCCGCTTCGACGCGGTGTACCACGGCCACTTCAAGTGCAACCGCAACAAGCTGACCGAGTTCCCGCACCTGTGGTCGTACGCGCGTCGCCTCTACCAGCGCCCGGGGTTCGGCGAGACCGTCGACTTCGACCAGATCAAGCGGCACTACTACCTGACCCACGACGCCATCAACCCGAACCGCATCGTCCCCAAGGGCCCCGACCCGCGCGCGTGGACAGCCTTGCCTTAGGCAACCAGGAAGTACCGGATCCACAGGTACGGCGCGGCGACGGCGATCGTGATCGCGGTGATCACCACGCCCTTTCGGGTGAACGCCCAGAAGCTGATCGGGTGGCCCGCCCGCAGCGCCAGGCCGATCACGACGACGTTGGCGCTCGCCCCGATCGCGGTCGCGTTGCCGCCGAAGTCGGCGCCGATCGCGAGCGCCCACCACAGCGCCTCGGCATGCCGGGGATCGGCGATGCCCTTGGTGAGCTCGAGCACGACCGGGCTCATCGTGGCGACGTACGGGATGTTGTCGATGACGCCGGACAGGACCGCGCTGACGACCAGGATCAGCATCACCGAGAGCAGCGCACGCCCTCCGGTGATCCCGCCGATCCGGTCGGCCAGGTCCGCGATCACGCCGGTCTTCACCAGCGCGCCGACCATCACGAACAGCCCGGCGAAGAACAGCAGCGTCTCCCACTCGACGCTCGACATGTAGTGCCGCGTCGGCACCTTGGAGATCAGCACCAGGACGCCGGCGCCGAGCAGCGCGACGACCGACGGCTCGATGTGCAGGGCCGAGTGACCGATGAAGCCCGCGAACACGAACAGCAGCACGACGCCGCACTTGATCAGCAGCGCCCGGTCCTCGATCGCCTCGCGCTCGTTCAGCCGCAGGACGTCGTTCACGCGGTCGGGATCGACCTCGAACGAGCCGCGGAACAGCCGCGGCAGCACCAGCGTGAACACGATCATCACGATCACGACGAGCGGCGCCATGTGCGCCAGGAAGTCGTTGAAGGTCAGCCCGGACCGGCTGGCGATGATGATGTTCGGAGGGTCCCCGATCAGCGTCGCCGCGCCGCCGATGTTGGACGCCATCACCTCGGCGATCAGGAACGGGATCGGGTCGATGCCGAGCCGGTCGCAGACCAGCAGCGTGACCGGCGCGATCAGCAGCACCGTGGTGACGTTGTCGAGGAACGCCGACGCGGTCGCGGTGATCAGCGTGAGTAGGACCATCACGCGCAACGGTGATCCCTTGGCCCGCTTCGCCGCCCAGATCGCGATGTACTCGAAGACGCCGGTACGGCGCAGCACGCCGACGATCACCATCATGCCGAAGAGCAGGAAGACCACGTCCCAGTCGACGCCGGTCTCGTGCGAGTAGAACGCGTGCTCGGAGTCGGTCACGCCGAGCGCGAGCAGCACCCCGGCGCCGCCGAGCACAGCTAGTAGCTTGTGCGTCCACTCGGTCGCGATCAGCACGTACGCGACGATGAAGACGATGATCGCGATGGCCGTCACGCGGCCACCCCGACCCGGTTCAGTGCGGCGTGATGGCCAGTTCGAGCAGGCGGGAGGCGGTGATCGCGCCGACGATCTCGCGGTCGCGGGTGACGACCACCAGCGGGCACCGGAGCCGGGCCATGATCGCGGCGATCTCCAGGATCGTGTCGTCGTGGTTGACCACCGGGATCTCCGACGGCTCGTCCGGCAGCAGCTTGCGCACCGTCACGCCGGCTAGCTTGTCCGCGACCCGGTCGGCCAGCGACTCGTCGATCACCCGGGCCAGCGACGGGTCGTCCTGGACGTAGCTCGGCACCAGGAACCGGACCACCTGCGAGGCGGGGAGTACGGCGTATGGGCTGCCGTCGGGCCTGGTCACGACCAGGCCGGGCAGCCGCCGGGACGCCAGCAGCTCGACCGCCTGCCGCGCCTCGTCGTCCAGGCTGACCACCGGGAAGTCCTCGGCCATCTGCTCTCCGTGCACGCTTGCAGCGTACGCCGGGAGCGGTGGACCGGGTGATGTCTCTCACAGGGTTCTGACAGAGCACGGCGCCTCCCGGGACAACGGCAGCGAGGCCCGCTCCTGGCGTGAGAGCGAGCATGCCGACCAGACTTCCCGGCGCACCGGGCACCACCCTGCCGCAAACGGACCTGCCGGAGCAAACACCAACCGCTAGAATCGTGCGAGTTGGAACCGCCGCCCCGCCCGGGTGGCGAGGGTGTGCCGGGAAGCCTGGTCGGCAAGAGTCCGAACGACCCCGACCGAAGGGCGCCTGACGATGAGCCAGACCCCGCGGATCCGGCAGAAGAAGCGTGCGTTCCCGCGCATCCTGGGACGCGAGCGTGCGATTCTGGCCGACACCCTGCGCGCCGAGACCACCGGCGGCCTGCTGCTGCTCGCCGCCGCCGTCGTCGCCCTCGTCTGGGCGAACTCCCCCTGGCAGGACGCCTACCACCAGCTGCGCGATGCACAGGTCGGGCCGCTGACCGTCGAAGCCTGGGCCTCCGACGGTGCGCTCACGCTGTTCTTCTTCCTGGCCGGCGTCGAGCTGAAGCGCGAGCTCGTGGTCGGCACGCTGTCCCGGCTCAGCGAGGCGGTCGTGCCGGTGGTCGCGGCCCTGGCCGGAATGGTGCTCCCGGCAATCATCTACCTCGCGGTGAACCTCAGCGCGGACAACGGCAAGACGGAGGGCTGGGCGGTGCCGACGGCAACGGACATCGCGTTCGCCCTGGCCGTCCTGGCGATCGTCGGCTCGTCGCTGCCGAGCGCCCTGCGGGCGTTCCTGCTCACGCTGGCGGTGGTCGACGACTTCGGCGCGATCCTGGTGATCGCGGTGTTCTTCTCGCACGGGTTCCACCTGCTCGAGCTGCTCGCCGCGGTCGCGCTGATCGGTGTCTGGTATCTGTTGCAGCGCCGGCGGATCCGGACGCCGTTCCTCTACGTGCCGATCGCGATCGCGGCCTGGTGGTTCATGCACGAGTCCGGGATCCACGCCACCATCGCCGGGGTCGCGCTCGGACTGGTCACCCGGGTGGTCGCGGACCCGGGCGAGGAGCACGCGCCGGCCGAGCGGATCGAGCACCGGCTCCGACCGTGGTCCGCCGGTGTCGCCGTACCGCTGTTCGCGCTGTTCGCGGCGGGCGTCACGTTGAGTGGCAGCACTGTACGGGAGATGCTGACCGACCCGGTCGCCTTCGGGGTGGTCGCCGGGCTGCTGGTCGGCAAGGTGCTCGGCGTGTTCGGCGGGTCCTGGCTGACCGCGCGGTTCACCCGGGCCGAGCTGAACTCCGACCTGTCCTGGCGGGACGTCGGCGCGGTGTCGGTGCTGGCCGGCATCGGGTTCACCGTCGCGCTGCTGATCGCCCAGCTGGCGTTCGCCGACGATGCCGCCCAGGTCGAACGGGCGAAGGCCGCCGTACTGGTCGCGTCGTTGCTGGCCGCCATGATCGCGGCGGTGTTGCTCTTCCGGCGCAATCGCGAGTACGCCGACTGACCTCCCCGGGTCGGGGTACCCGTAGATCGGGGCGGACGGCGGTAGTGTCAAGGGACGGAGCGGAAGGAGTGCCATGTCGATGGGGCCGAACGGGAGTGAGCCCACGGTCGGGCAGCTCGTCGCGAACGCCAGTAAGGATCTGTCCAGCCTGGTCCGCGGTGAGATCGAGCTGGCGAAGACCGAGCTCAAGAAGACCGCGGTCGCGGCCGGGACCGGCGCCGGCATGTTCGGCGGTGCTGCCTTCCTGGCCCTGCTGGCGATCATCCTGCTGTCCATCGCCGCGGCGTACGGGCTCACCGCCCTCGGGCTGCACCCGGCGCTGGCCTTCCTGATCGTCGCCGTGGTCTACCTGCTGATCGCCGCGGTGCTGGTGCTGCTGGGCAAGCGCTCGCTCGGCAAGGCCAAGGGACCGCAGCGCACGATCGAGACCTCGAAGGAGTCGGTCGAGGTCCTCAAGGCGATCGGCAAGGGCGACGAGACCGAGCAGATCGAACCGAAGAGCGTGCGGCGCTGAGCCCGGCCGGTGTCGTCGACCTGCTGGTCGATGGGCCCTGGTCGCACTCGCTGGTGGCGGCCAACGGGGCCCGGTTCCACGTCGCGGAGTGCGGGCCGGCGGACGGACCGCTGGTGCTGTTCCTGCACGGCTTCCCTGAGTTCTGGTGGGCGTGGCGCCACCAGTTGCCGACCGTCGCAGCGGCCGGGTACCGCGCCGTCGCGATGGACCTGCGCGGGTACGGCGCCAGCGACAAGACTCCCCGTGGTTACGACCCCTACACCACGGCCGCGGACGTGTCCGGTGTCATCCGATCCCTCGGGGCCACGGACGCCGTCGTCGTCGGCCATGGCTGGGGCGGGTTCGTCGGCTGGTCGGCAGCCGTACTCGCGCCGCGACAGGTCCGCGGACTCGCGGTTGTCTCGGCACCGCACCCGTTGCTGCTGGCCAGGTCCGGTCAGGCGAAAGCGCTGACTCACACCGCCTGGTTCCAGCTGCCGATCCTGCCCGAGCGTCGCCTGCTCGCACACGACGGCGTCCACATCGAGCGGCTGCTCCGCGCTTGGTCCGCGCCCGGTGGCACGTTCCCGGACCCCGAGGCCTCCCGCCGGTATCGCGCCGCCCTGCAGGTGTGGCCGGCACCGCACTGCGCGCTGGAGTACCACCGCTGGTTCGCGCGCTCCCGGCTCCGGCCTGACGGTCGTAAGTACTCCGCCCGGATGCGTACGCCGGTCGCCGTACCCGTGCTCCAGATCCATGGCGCCCAGGACCCAGCGGTGTCCCCGACCGCGGTGACCCCTCCGCACCTGGTCAAGGCCCCGCTCCGGCACGAGTTCCTCACCCCAGCCGGCCACTTCCCCCACGAAGAGGTCCCGGACCTGTTCAACAAGTTGGTCGTGGACTGGCTGGCGTCTTTCCGGACATGACGCAGCTCGCCGGGATCTTCTGGTGCACAGGGCCGACAGTGCCGGTCACCACCCACGCGGCCCCCTGCTTCTCGAGTCGGTAGGTCACATAGTCGCCGTAGCCGCACCCGCGCTCGATGCTGATCGCGACCTCCTTGTGGTCACCCTTGTCGATCACCCGACCGACCATGACCTCCCCGATCGCCTGGTCCGCGCACGTGTCCACGCTCGGCCGGGTGGAGCTCCAGGCGACGGTGATCTTCTTGCCGACCAGGTCGACGACCTTGCTCTTGTCCGTCGCGGAGAAGGTGCGACCGGCGCTGTACCGTTCCGCCTGGGTGGCAATGACGACCTCATCCAGCAGGACCAGCGACTGCCAGCCCTGCGGCGGCTTGTACTGCTCGGCGCCCGCGAGGATCGCGGCCGCCCAGACCTGGGCGTTCTCGGAGGCACCCGCGGTCGCCCCGGCTTCCGCCGTTCCGGTCGGGTCCGAGGTCGCCACCGGACCCGCGTCGCGGTCGCGGCTCACGCCGTACAAGGTCCCGGCCAGGACGACGAGCACCGCCGCCGCGGCCATCAGGATCGGGGCCAGCGGGCGTCGGCTTTTGGTTGCCGATGGCAAACTGTCGACCAGGTTCTCCTTGTCCGCAAAGGTTTCCCGGAGCAGGCGCTCGAGCTCTTCGTCCGTCAGCCTGGCCATCAGCGCTCCTCCTCAGCAGGCAGGGTGTTCCGCAGTGTCTCCAGCCCTCGGGCTGCGTTGGACCGGACCGTTCCGGGCGCGCACCCGAGCACGGCGGCGATCTCGGCGTCCGGCAGGTCTTCGTAGTACCGCAGGACCAGTACGGCGCGTTGCTGCCGGGGCAATGTCGCGAGCAGCCGCCACGCGGCGTCCTGGAGGGCCTGACGGGCGCCGATGTCCTCGGTGGAGGGCAGGTCGACCGGCTCGGCGACCGGCAGCTCCTTGTTCTTCAGCAGGCGGCGCCAGCTGAGGAACTCGTTGACCACCATCGTCCGCAGGTAGGCCTCAGGGTTGTCCAACGACTGGATCCGGTCCCACTTGCGGTGCGCGCGAGCGAACACCGTCTGGACCAGATCCTCGGCACTGTGCACGCCACCGGTCAGCATCAGGCCGAGGCGCAGCAACCGCCGCTCGGTCGAGACCACCAACTCGTCGAACGACAACGTCCCCTCCGTCGTCACCGTCATATCCCTAGAACGCGGCGGCGGCGCGGTTCTGCTGCATGTCAGGTGCAGGTTCTCGTGGAAACTTCCTGGGTGGCGGTCGCGCCTTCGCGTGCGTCGTCGGAGACCTGCTCGGCGGTGAGCACGTAACCGGTGCGGTTGTCCTCGACCGAAGCCGCGAACACCACGCCGTACACGGTGCCCTTGGTGGACAGCAGCGGGCCGCCGGAGTTGCCGGGGCGGACCGAGGCCCAGATCGAGAACGCCTCCCGGGTGACCGTCCGGTCGCCGTAGATGTCCGGGCCGCGGAGGCGCTCCTCGGACCGGATCCGGGCCGGCTCGGAGTCGAACGGGCCGTTCTCCGGGTAGCCGAGGACAACCGCCGGGTCGTCCGCCTTGCCGGTGAAGTCGAAGGGCAGCGGCTTGGTGTCCAGCTTCGGGACGTACAGCACCGCGATGTCGACCTCGGGGTCGAACACCACCACGGACGCCTCGTACGACTGCCCGTCGACCTCGACCTGCGGCGCGCCGACCCCGGCGACCACGTGCGCATTCGTCATCACCCGCTGCGGCGCGTAGACGAACCCGCTGCCCTCGAGACCGCGCGAGCAGTTCGCCACTCCGGTGACCTTGGCGATCCGGCTGTACGCCGCCCGGACCGCCGGCTGCCGGGAGATCTCGCCGTCCGGCGGCTGCGTCTCCCGGATCCGCTCCGGCACGAACGGGTCGAGGAACCGCGGGAACAGATCGGTGTTGACCACGTCGTTGAACGCCTGCAACGCCTGGTCGGCACGGTTCGGCAGCACCTCGTCGACCTTCGCCAGCACCTGCGAGCCGCGCACCGCCGACGTCACGCTCGGGATCCGCGCACCGCTCACCGCGACGCCGAGCACCCAGGACACGATCAGCACCGACACCGCGGCCAGCGCGGCTCCGCCGAGCGCGTCGACCGCCTTCACCGGTGTCCAGGAGATCTTGTTGCGCAGTCTCGACCCGAGTACGGCGCCTATCGTGCGGCCGATCGAGGCCAGGATCACCACCAGCACCAGCGCCGCGAACGACACCGAGACGCTCGGCGAGAAGTTGTCCAGCACCCGCGGCACGACCCAGACGCCGACCGCGGCGCCACCGAGCAGTCCCAGCGTGGCGCACGCGCCGAGCACGAACCCCTCGATGTACCCGGAGATCGCCACCAGCCCGGTGATGATCAGCAGCGCGTAGTCGAGCTTGCTCACTCCACACCTTCCGACTGGACACCCTCAGACCGGCCGAGGTCGTGCTCGATGGCCGTCAACCGCCGGACGTCCTCCGGCCGCCGTCCCTCACTCCGCCAGGCCGCCTCGACCAGCCGGTCGGGCAACGGTACGACGACCGAGGGGTCCCAGTCGCGCGACCAGCCACCCAGGACGAGCAGTTTGTCCAGCAGACCGGCGGTGAAACCCCAGATGTACAGGTCACCGACGGTGAACGCCGGTCCGGTGAAGCCGGACGGGTGCAGGCAGCTGATCCGGTTCGCCGGGTCGGCCAGCGCGTGCACCGACACGGTGTGAACCGAGGCGACCTCGGCCGGGTCGACCACCGCCACCGGCGACGGCTCCCGCCACCAGCCCAGGACCGGTGACACTCCGAAGTTGCTCACCGGCACCCACAGCGCCGGCCAGACCGCGAACGGGACCACCCCGGACGGGTCCAGCCCGGTCTCCTCCTCGGCCTCGCGCAACGCGGTCCGCACCAGGCCCGGTTCGCCGATCCCGTCCTCCGGGTCGACGCCACCGCCGGGGAACGCCATCTGCCCGGCGTGCCGGCGCAACGTCCAGGCCCGCTCGGTGAGCAGCACCTCCGGCCCGTCCTTGCCGTCAGCAAGCAAGATCAGGACGGCGGACTTGCGCACCGACGGATCGTCCGGCGGCAGGAACCTCGACAGCTGGTTCGGGTCCACCTCCTCGGACGCCTTCGCCAGCGGCTTCAGCCAGTCCGGAATCTCCACATCCTCGAAGGTCACAGTGCTACTCCCAGCTTGTCCTGCACCAGCTGGTCGAGCTGCTGCTGCGAGGTGAGCACACCGCGATGCACATAGACGACAGAGCCGTCCTTGTCGACGAAAGCGGTCAGTGGCGGGCCGCCGATCCGCAGCGCCTGCTGGATCGTCTTGTCCTGATCGACCAGATGCGGGTAGGCCAGCCCTTCCTCGGTCGCGAACTTCACCGCGAGCTCGGGCCGCGGGTCGGCGTAGTCGATCCCGAGCATCGGCACCTTCCCACTCTTCGCGAGGGCCGCCAGGTACGGCGCTTCGTCGCGGCACGGACCGCACCACTGGGCCCAGACGTTGACCACGAGCGGACCGCGGAGGTCGGCGAGACGGATGTCCGGACCGTCGCCGAGGCACCGCAGGCTGACGTCCGGGAGGCCATTGCTGACTGGGGGCTTGGACGGTGTCGCCGGGCAGGCCGCGACCTTGGCAGCGCTGCCGGACGCCGATGGCTGGGAGCTGTCGGCCGGCTGGGATCCGCACGACGCCAGGACCAGTCCGGCGGCGAGCCAGCTGGTCGTGCAGAGCGTCGTACGGAGTCTCACGCCGGGACCTTCACCAGTTTCGCGGCGACCACGGGGTCGGTCGGGCCGGCGCCGTACGACGGGCACCACTGGGCGATCGGGCAGGCGCCGCAGGCCGGCTTCTTGGCGTGGCAGCGGCGGCGGCCGTGGAAGATCAGCCGGTGCGACAGCATCGTCCAGTCCTTCTTCGGGAACAGCGCGCCGATCAGGTGCTCGACCTTGACCGGGTCCTCCTCGGTGGTCCAGCCGAACCGGCGGACCAGGCGGCCGAAGTGGGTGTCGACGGTGATCCCGGGGACCCCGAAGGCGTTACCGAGCACCACGTTCGCCGTCTTCCGGCCGGTGCCGGGCAGCTTCACCAGCTCCTCCAGCTTGCCCGGGACGACGCCGTCGTAGTCGTCGACCAGGGCCTGGCCGAGCTTCATCACGCTGTTCGTCTTGGCCCGGAAGAAGCCGGTCGGCTTCAGGATCGCCTCCAGCTCCTCCCGATCGGCCTCCGCGTACGCCAGGGCGGTCGGGTATTTCGCGAACAGGGTCGGGGTCACCTTGTTCACCATCACGTCGGTGGTCTGGGCCGACAGGATGGTGGCCACCAGCAACTCGAGCGGGTTGGTGAAGTCCAGCTCGCAGTGAGCGTCCGGATACGTCTCGGTGAGCACCTTGTGCATCTTGCGGGCCCGGCGGACCAACTGGGTGTGGGTCTCGTCGGGGTAGACCGGGGCCTTGCGGGGCAGCTTCAACGGCACCTCGACGACGGCTCCGGCGACCTGCTCCGCGACACGCTGGGATGGCATGGAGGCAAGCCTACGTGGCGGGGCCGACACCCGAGGGGCTACGGTTTTGGGGCAACCGGGTGGTAACGGCCCGGTGCCGGGCGAGGCCGGACCCCGCCCGTAAGCCGTGGTCGAAGGTCCGAGGAGGCCCAAAGTGGATGCCGCAGTGCTCCGACAGGCACCGCTGTTCAGTCAGCTCGACGACGAGGCGGCCGACGCGCTGGCCGCGTCGATGACCGAGAACCGGCTGCGCCGCGGCCAGGTCCTGTTCCACGAGGGCGACTCCGGTGACCGGCTGTTCGTCGTGGTCGAGGGCAAGGTCAAGCTGGGCCGCACCTCCGCCGACGGCCGGGAGAACCTGATCGCCGTGCTCGGCCCGGGCCAGATGTTCGGCGAGCTGTCACTGTTCGACCCGGGTCCGCGCTCCGCGACCGTGACCGCGGTGACCGACGCCTCGATGATGTCGCTGACCCACGACGAGCTGCTGCGCTGGCTGGCCGGCCGCCCCGAGGTGGCTCGCGGCCTGCTGCTTCAGCTGGCCTCCCGGCTGCGCAAGGTCTCCGACGTGGTGGCCGACCTGGTGTTCTCCGACGTACCGGGCCGGGTCGCGAAGGCGCTGCTCGATCTGGCGAGCCGCTTCGGGCGGACCGCCGACGACGGCGTCCACGTGCACCACGACCTGACCCAGGAGGAGCTCGCCCAGCTGGTCGGCGCCTCCCGCGAGACCGTCAACAAGGCCCTCGCCGACTTCGCCTCCCGCGGCTGGGTCCGCCTCGAGCCGCGCTCCGTCGTACTCCTGGACGTCGACCGCCTCCAGCGACGGGCCCGCTAGGCGTTCAGGTAGTCCAGCTGGGCCCGTACTGAGCGTTCGGCGGCGGGCCAGAGGGAGCGGTCTACGTCGGAGTAGACGTGTTCGACGACCGCCTCCGGTGTGGTGTGGCCGGCCGCGACCGCCGCTCGGACCTGGTTGAGGCGTTCCTGGCGGTGGTCGATGTAGAAGCTGAGGACGTCGGTCGGGTCGTCGATGACGGGACCGTGGCCGGGGAGCAGGCGCTCGACGCCGGCGGCCGAGTTGGCGAAGGCCAGGAGGCGGTCCAGGGAGTCCAGGTAGGGGCCGAGGGCACCGTCCGGGTGGGCGACCACCGAGGTGCCGCGGCCGAGGACGGTGTCGCCGGTCAGCAGCGAGCCGTCCTGCGGGAGCCAGAAGCAGACCGAGTCCATCGTGTGGCCGGGTGTCGGGAGGACCTCGATGCGGAGACCGCCGACCGTGATCACGTCACCTTCACTCAGGCCGTGGGCGTGATCGGTGGGGAGCCGGAACGCCGGGTCCACCGCCCGGACCCCGCAGCCCGCCTGGTTCGCGAACCACGCAGCACCCTCCGAGTGATCGGGGTGCTTGTGCGTCAGCAGTACGACGGCCACCTTGCCGGCCGCCTCGAGCACAGCCCGCAGGTGGTCCTCCAGCATCGGGCCAGGATCCACGACCACCGACTCGTCCGCCTCTGGCGCCCGCAGGATCCACGTGTTGGTCCCGTCCAGCGTCATCACGCCCGGGTTGTCCGCACGCACCAGCGTCGCGAATTCGGTCATGTCGTCTCCAGGTAGGCCTGGTCGCCGTCGATGCGGATGGTCGGCATGACCGGGCGGATCTCGCGTTCGGCGGCGGCGGTGAGGATTTCCGCCACGTCGCCGTACGGCGTGAGGTCGCGGCAGCACACGTACGTCGGCGGCAGCATCAGCAGGTCGCCCGCCTCGACCGCGGCGACCGCGTCCGCCGGGCGCATCCAGGCGACCTGGTCGGACTCGCTGGTCACGTCGCGGGTGACCTGCCCGGCAGGCAGCGCGGCGACGAAGAAGCGGGTGTCGTAGCGCCGGGGCTCGAACTCCGGCGTGATCCAGTGCGCCCACGGACCCAGCAGGTCCGCGCGCAGGACCAGCCCGCGCCGGTGCAAGAAGTCCGCGAAACCGAGCTCCCGCGCCTCCAGTGCGACCCGGTCTGCCTCCCAGTCGTCGCCGGTCGTATCACCGACGACAGACGACGTGGACGGACCGGCCAGCAGCACCCCCGACTCCTCGAACGTCTCCCGTACGGCGGCAGCGACGTACGCCGACGCCGTCTGCTCGTCACACCCCAGCCGGTCGGCAAACCACCTCGGCGCCGGACCGGACCACGAGTCGGCCACGGTCGAGTCGGTCGCGTCCACCCGGCCGCCCGGAAAGACCGTCATCCCGGCTGCGAACGCCATCGTCCGCTGCCGCCGGAGGAGGTAGACCTCCGGTCCGGCGGCAGTGTCGCGGAGCAGGATCACCGTCGAGGCCGGACGCGGCTCGGCGGGCGTCCGGCCCTCGCGGGCGAACTCCAGCGCGGCCGACGCCATCCCGCCGGACAGCAACTCGGACTTCAGGTTGCGGACCATGCGGAGGTCAGGCGACCTCGACGATCAGCTCGACCTCGACCGGCGCGTCGAGCGGCAGCACCGGAACGCCGACCGCGCTCCGGGCGTGCTGGCCGGCCTCGCCGAACACCTGGCCGAACAGCTCCGAGGCGCCGTTGGCGACCTGCGGCTGCCCGGTGAAGTCGGACGTGGACGCGATGAACGCGACCGCCTTGACGACCCGCTTCACGTTCGCGAGGTCACCGATCTCGGCCTTGACCGCGGCCAGCGCGTTCAGCGCGCACTGCTGCGCGCACTCGCTCGCGACCTCGGCGGTGACGGCGTCGCCGACCTTGCCGGTGGCGATCAGGGTGCCCTCGCGCAGCGGCAGCTGGCCGGACGTGTAGACCAGGTTCCCGGTCCGTACGGCGGGGACGTAGGCGGCGACCGGCTTGGCCACCTCGGGCAGCTTCAGGCCGAGCTCGGCGAGCTTCTCCTCGGGGTGGCTCATTTGTCCTCGATCTCCCGCTTCAGGTAGGCGACCAGGGACTCCGGGTTCGGGCCCTGGACGACCTGGACCAGCTCCCAGCCGTCCTGGCCGAAGTTGTCCAGGATCTCCTTGGTCGAGTGGACCAGCAGCGGCGCGGTGAAGTACTCGAACTTCTTCATGACAGGGACTGTATCGATTCCTGCCCCGCCCCACCGCCCCGGTCAGGAACGGTGTGTTCTGGGCCACGCCCTACCCTGGACCGTATGGCGAGGCTGCACGTGGTCACCGGCAAAGGTGGCACCGGGAAGACGACTGTTGCGGCTGCCATGGCACTCTCCCTGGCCGACCAGGGCAAGCGCGTCCTGCTCGTCGAGGTCGAAGGCCGCCAGGGGATCGCTCAGCTGTTCGACGTACCGCCGCTGCCGTACGTCGAACGCCGGATCGCCCACGGTCCGGGCGGCGGCGACGTGTACGCGCTGGCCGTGGACGCCGAGGCCGCGCTGCTGGAGTACCTCGACATGTACTACCACCTCGGCCGCGCCGGGAAAGCGCTCGACAAGGTGGGCGCGATCGACTTCGTCACCACGATCGCGCCGGGGCTGCGCGACGTACTGCTGACCGGCAAGGTCTACGAGGCGACCCGGCGGAAGTCGCACGGGCGGCTCGCGTACGACGCCGTCGTGCTGGACGCACCGCCGACCGGCCGGATCGCGCCGTTCCTGAACGTGAACCACGAGGTCGCCGACCTGGCCAAGGTCGGGCCGATCCGGAACCAGGCGGACGCGATCATGGGCATGCTGCGCTCGGACGTGACCCGGATCCACCTGGTCACGCTGCTCGAGGAGATGCCGGTCCAGGAGACGCTGGACGCGGTCGAGCAACTGGAGGCGCTCGACCTGCGGATCGGGTCGATCGTCGTGAACATGGTCCGCAACAGCCCGCTGGACGACGACGCGCTCGCCCTTGCGGTGAAGGAAGAACTGCCGGCTGCCGAGCTCAGCAAAGGCCTGCGCTCGGCCGGTGCGTCCTCCAGCAAGGCAATGGTCGCGACGCTGGCCGCGGAGGCGCACGACCATGCGGTCCGGGTCGGGCTGGAACGCGAGAACCGCGACCGGATCGATGCCCTGGGCAAGCAGGTCACCCAGTTGCCGCTGCTGCCCGAAGGAATCGACCAAGGCGCCCTGTTCGACCTGGCCGAGGAGTTGCGCGCGTGAGCACGTTGGATCTTGACGCGCTGATCGACGATCCCGGGACGCGCATCATCGTGACCTGCGGCGCGGGCGGGGTCGGCAAGACGACGACGGCTGCCGCCCTCGGTCTACGGGCCGCGGAGCGCGGGCGGAAGGTCGTCGTACTGACGATCGACCCGGCCCGGCGGCTGGCGCAGTCGCTCGGGCTGACCGAGCTCGACAACACCCCGCGCGCCGTCGCCCAGGTGAACGCCACGAACGGCGGCCGGCTGGACGCGATGATGCTGGACATGAAGCGGACCTTCGACGAGGTCGTGCTCGCTCACGCAACTCCGGAGAAGGCCGAGCAGATCCTGGCGAACCCGTTCTACCAAGCGCTGTCGTCGTCGTTCGCGGGGACGCAGGAGTACATGGCGATGGAGAAGCTCGGCCAGCTGCACAAGCAGGCCGTGCAATCGGGTGACTGGGACCTGATCGTGGTGGACACGCCGCCGTCGCGGTCCGCGCTGGACTTCCTGGACGCGCCGGAGCGGCTGGCTTCACTGCTGGAGGGCCGGTTCCTGCGGTTGCTGCTGGCGCCCGCTCGGGGGCCGTTCCGGTTGATGTCGGCGGGCGTCAACATGGCGATGTCGGTGCTGAACAAGGTGCTCGGCGCTCAGGTGCTGACCGACGTACAGACCTTCGTGGCTGCTTTCGACACGTTGTTCGGTGGCTTCCGGCAGCGGGCCGAGCAGACGGTGGCGCTGCTGCGGGAGCCGCACACGGCCTTCCTGGTGGTGGCCGCTCCGCAGAACGACGCGTTGCGGGAGGCGTCGTACTTCACCGAGCGGTTGCGTGAGGAGAGCATGCCGCTGGCCGGCGTCGTCCTGAACCGGGTGACGACCACGCATGCGCCGGATCTGTCGGCCGAGCGGGCACTGGCGGCCGCCGAGCGGCTCGAGGAGGCGGACAAGTCGCCGCTGACAGCCGCCGTACTGCGGTTGCACGCGGACAAGATGCAGCAGGTGGTCAGCGACCACAAGCAGGCGGACCGGTTCCGTCGCGGCCACCGCTCGATCCCGACCGTCGAGGTGCCCGCCCTGGCCGACGACATCCACGACCTGACCGGTCTACGCCAGATCGGCGACCTCCTGACCGCCTGACCGGCGTTTCACTCTGAGCGAACGCCCGTTCTCGCCGGGAATTACTTGCTTACACCCATGGTTGAGCCAGTCAGACTCAATCTTGAAAAGGGTGTGACAGCGTGACCGATACGTTGAATCTTCCTGTTCTGCCGCTGGACGACGCCGTGGTCCTGCCGGGAATGGTCGTGCCGGTCCGGCTGGCCGACACCGAGGCCCGGGCGGCCATCGACGCAGCGCAGGCTTCCGGCCAGGACCAGGTCCTGCTGGTGCCGCGGCTGGACGGGAGATATGCCAAGGCCGGGACGCTCGGTGAGATCGAGCAGATCGGCAGGCTGCCGGGCGGCGCCCAGGCGGCCGTGATCCGCGGGACCCAGCGGGTCCGCATCGGCGCCGGGACCGCCGGTCCTGGTGCCGCGCTCTGGGTCGGCGCGACGGTGATGCACGAGATCACCGACGCCCGTTCCCCTGAGCTGGCCCGCGAGTACAAGACCCTGACGACCTCTGTGCTGCAGCGGCGCGGCGCATACCAGGTCATCGACTCGATCAAGCAGGTGGACGACCCGGCGGAGCTGTCCGACCTGGCCGGCTACGCGTCGTACCTGACCAACGAGCAGAAGTCCTGGCTGGTGGAGAACGCGAACGTCTCCGAGCGGCTGGAGAAGCTGATCGGCTGGGTCAAGGACCACCTGGCCGAGCTCGAGGTCTCCGAGACGATCCAGAAGGACGTCCAGGAGGGCATGGAGAAGCAGCAGCGGGAGTTCCTGCTGCGCCAGCAGATGGCCGCGATCCGCAAGGAGCTGGCCGAGCTGGACGGCAAGGCCGAGTCCGAGGAAGAGGACTACCGGGCCCGCGTCGAGGCCGCCGACCTGCCCGAGCACGTGCACAAGGCTGCGCTCGCCGAGGTCGACAAGCTGGAGCGGACCGCCGAGCAGTCCCCCGAGGTCGGCTGGATCCGGACCTGGCTGGACACGGTGCTGGAGATGCCGTGGAACGACCGGACCGAGGACAGCTACGACATCCGGGAGGCCCGGGCCGTGCTGGACGCGGACCACGCCGGTCTGGACGACGTGAAGGAGCGCATCACCGAGTACCTCGCCGTACGGCGTCGCCGCGCGGACCGTGGTCTCGGAGTGGTCGGTGGCCGCCGCAGTGGCGCCGTACTGGCCCTGGTCGGTCCTCCTGGTGTGGGTAAGACCTCGCTGGGCGAGTCCGTGGCTCGTGCGATGGGACGGAAGTTCGTCCGGGTCGCGCTGGGCGGTGTCCGGGACGAGGCCGAGATCCGCGGTCACCGGCGGACGTACGTCGGCGCGCTGCCGGGCCGGATCGTCCGGGCCATCACCGAGGCCGGCTCGATGAACCCCGTCGTACTGCTGGACGAGATCGACAAGGTGGGTGCGGACTACCGGGGCGACCCGACGGCCGCGCTGCTGGAGGTCCTGGACCCCGCGCAGAACCACACCTTCCGGGACCACTACCTGGAGGTCGAGCTGGACCTGTCCGACGTGGTCTTCCTGGCCACGGCGAACGTGCTGGACTCCATCCCGGCGCCGCTGCTGGACCGGATGGAGCTGGTGCAGCTGGACGGGTACACCGAGGACGAGAAGGTCGTCATCGCCCGTGACCACCTGCTCCCGCGTCAGCTGGAGCGGGCAGGCCTGACGACGGACGAGGTGACCGTCGACGACTCGGCGCTGCGGCTGCTGGCCGGCGAGTACACGCGCGAGGCCGGCGTACGGCAGCTGGAGCGGTCGATCGCCCGCGTCCTGCGGAAGGTGACCGCAAAGCTTGCCCTGGGCGACGACCTGGGCTCGCTGACGATCGGCTCGGGTGACCTGAAGGGGTACCTGGGTTCCCCGAAGTTCACTCCGGAGTCGGCCGAGCGTACGGCGCTTCCCGGTGTGGCGACCGGGTTGGCGGTGACCGGTGCGGGTGGTGACGTGCTCTTCGTCGAGGCGTCGCTGGCCGACAAGGAGACCGGCCCGACCGGAGTCACGTTGACCGGACAGCTCGGTGACGTGATGAAGGAGTCGGCGCAGATCGCCCTGTCGTACCTGCGCTCGCACGGCGCGGAGCTGGGGCTCCCGGTCGGCGACCTGGCCGAGCGGAACGCTCACATCCACGTCCCGGCGGGCGCCGTACCGAAGGATGGACCGTCGGCGGGTGTCACGATGACGACCGCGCTCGCGTCGCTGCTGTCCGGGCGACCGGTTCGCTCGGAGGTCGCGATGACCGGTGAGGTGTCGCTTACTGGTCGGGTGCTCCCGATCGGTGGGGTGAAGCAGAAGCTGCTCGCCGCACACCGGGCCGGGCTGACCACGATCCTGATCCCGAAGCGGAACGAGCCGGACCTGGAGGACGTGCCGGAGTCGGTGCTGTCGGAGCTGACAGTGCACCCGGTCAGCGACGTCCGCGAGGTGCTCGACCTGGCGCTGGAACCGGCTGAGGTCGAGGCACACCAGTACGCCGCCTGATCGCCGTACGGCACGAGGGCCCGGGCATTGTTCCCGGGCCCTCATCCTTTCGGATGAACTTCGTGGGAACGCGCCGCAGAGCGTGACCGACGTCACACTCGCCGCGGTAATCCATCAGACCGATCCCGTAGTCTCTATGATCATGCGCGTCAGGGAGAAGGGCGACCGGGGAGTCGTCCAATCGGTGGTCCTGTTCCTCGGGGTGAGCGTGTTGTCGGGGGCGTTGGCCGCCGGTTTGGCCATCCCGTTCGCCGGTCTCGCCGGCTTCACCACCGAGAAGACCCACGACACGCTGCAGGACCTGCCGCAGCAGTTCGACGAGGTGCCGCTCAAGCAGAAGAGCACCATCCTGGCCGCCGACGGGTCGCCGATCGCCACCCTCGCCGAGCAGAACCGGGTGCCGGTCAAGCTCACCCAGGTCGCGCCGATCATGCAGAAGGCGATCGTCGCGATCGAGGACGACCGCTTCTACGTGCACGGCGCGCTGGACCTCAAGGGCACCTTGCGCGCGCTGATGCGGAACCAGTCCGAAGGTTCGGTGCAGCAGGGTGGATCGAGCATCACCCAGCAGTACGTGAAGATGAGCCTGGTCGAGAAGGCGAACACCCCCGAGGAGGTTGCGGCCGCGACGGCCGAGACCTACCAGCGCAAGGTCGCCGAGCTGCGGTACGCGATCGCGGTCGAGAAGCAGTACTCGAAGAACGAGATCCTCGAGAAGTACCTGAACCTGGCCAACTTCGGTGACGGCGCCTGGGGCATCGAGGCTGCCGCCCAGCACTACTTCCGGGTGCACGCGTCCCAGCTGACGCTGCCGCAGGCCGCGCTGCTGGCCGGCCTGGTGAAGAACCCGACCGGCTACGACCCGACCAACAACATGAAGCGCGCCCAGGACCGCCGCGACGTGGTCATCAAGCGGATGCTCGAGCTGAAGGTCATCTCGGTCGCCCAGGCCAACGCGGCCCTCAAGACCCCGGTCATCGACCCGGCCAAGGTCAGCTCGAACAAACTCGGCTGCGCGAACGGCAAGTTCCCGTTCTACTGCGAGTTCGTCGTCTCCGAGCTGGAGAAGAACCCGGCCTTCGGCAAGACCGTGGCGGACCGGTCGAACTTCCTGAAGACCGCGGGTCTGACCATCCGCACCTCGCTGGACCCGAAGATCCAGGCCGCCGCGCAGAAGTCGATCAACGAGCACTCCAAGTCGACCGACCAGGCCGTCGCGGCGATCACCATCGTCGAGCCAGGCACCGGCCTGGTGAAGGCGATGGTGCAGAGCAAGCCGTACGGCAACAAGAAGAACCAGACGTCGTACAACTTCAACACCGACAAGGCGTCCGGCGGGTACGGCGGCTTCCAGAACGGCTCGACGATGAAGGCCTTCACGATCGCCGCGGCGATCCAGAAGGGCTTCCCGCTGAACTACAAGATCAACTCGCCCAGCCCGATCAGCCTCGGCGGCAAGAAGTTCAGCACCTGCGACGGCACCACGATGGTCGACAGCTACAACCCGAAGAACTCGACCACCAACGTGCCGGAACCGACCATGATCCAGGCGGCGCAGAAGTCGACCAACACGTACTTCCTGCTGCTGTCCCAGCAGACCGGTCTCTGCCCGATCGCGAAGATCGCCCAGTCCCTCGGCCTGCACGACGCCCAGTCCGGCGCTCCGCTCAACCAGGTCATCTCCATGACCCTGGGCGTCGGCTACGTCACCCCGCTGCAGATGGCCGGCGCGTACGCCGCCTTCGCCGCGCGCGGCATGTACTGCAACCCGTGGGTGGTCACCGCGATCAAGGGCCCGACCGGCAAGGCGGTCAGCACTCCGGGCGCGGACTGCAAGCAGGCGCTGGCTCCTGAGGTGGCCGACGGCGTCAACGCTGTGCTGAAGGCAGTGATGGCGCCCGAGGGCACCGGAGGCCGACTGAGGTTCGGCAACAGCGACCTGGCCGGCAAGACCGGAACGATCACCGACAACGAGGCGGTCTGGTACGCCGGTTACTCGAGCAAACTGTCGGCGGCCTCGGTTGTCGCCGATGCCTCGCTGCCGTACAAGAACCTGATCGGCCAGACGCTCGACGGCAAGAAGATGACCGACGCGTCCGGATCCGGCACCGCCGGACCGCTCTGGATGACCGCGATGGAGTGGGCGCTGCAGGGGTACCCGACGACCAAGTTCGTCGCGCCGTCGGACAAGACCGTCCGCGGTGACGTGAAGGACCTCCCGTTCGTCAACGGCCTGAACCCCGAGGACGCCGCCAACAAGCTCCGCCAGGCGGGCTTCCAGGTCGAGATCGCGCCCGGCACCGTCAACTCGGAGGAGACCGCCGGCACCGTCGCCTACACGACCCCACGCCAGCGCGACGGTGCACCCGAGGGCTCGAAGGTGACCATCTACATCTCCAACGGCAGCAAGAAGAACCAGCCCACCGCGCCGACCACCACCCAGCCCCCGGCCACCACCAAACCCCCGAACAACCCACCCACAATCGACCCCAACTGCCCCCCATGGAACCCGAAATACCCCAACTGCGGCGGCAGATAGAACGAAGGGCCTCGTCCGACCCGGACGAGGCCCTTCGTCATGCGCGGTACAGGAGAAACGGCAGCAGTACGAGGACCAGTGCGGCCACAGAGTGCAGGGCCCTGGAGCTGCCTGCGGTGATGCGGCGACCGACAGCCCGGCTGATCACCAGAGCGCCGAGCAGCAAGGGCACCCCGACGAACAGCACGACCAGGATGCTCAGCTGCGTCTTGCCTTCGGCATCCGCGCCGAAGGGGACCCAGGGGGCGTCCAGGGCGCTTCCGACCACCTGCCGGACGAGCAATTCGCCGATCAGCAGAGGAAGGACGAGCGCGAGGCCGATGACCGCGATCGCCAGGTAGCCGCCGAGCTGCGTGCGGCGCTGTCGACCAGCGACCGGATCTCTGGTGCCGGCCGGGCCTGCCATGTCGGCGTCAGGCGCCGAGTTGGCGTTTGACCTCGGCGGAGACCACGGCGCCGTCGGCTTTGCCTTTGACTTTGGGTTGGAGGGCGCCCATGACCTTGCCGATGCCGCGGGGGCCGAGGTCGGCGGCGCCGGTGGCCGCGATGGTTTCGGTGACCAAGGCGACGATCTCCTCCTCGGTGAGCTGCTCGGGGAGGTACTCGGCGAGGATGTCCGCCTCGGCCTGCTCCTTGTCGGCGAGCTCGGCGCGTCCGGCCTCGCGGTAGGCGATCACGGACTCCCGGCGCTTCTTCGCCTCGGAGCCGAGGACGTCGACGATCTCGGCGTCGGTGAGCTCGCGGGCCTCCTTGCCGGCCACCTCCGCCTTGGTGACCGCGGTGAGCGCCATCCGCAGGGTGGACTTGCGGATCTCGTCACGCGCCTTGAGGGCGGCGGTCATGTCGTCGCGCAGCCGCTGCTTCATTCCGGAGTTGGACATGACCATGATTGTGGCAGGCTGGTGAAATGAGTTTGAGCGGGCTTGCCTCCACCACCCTCAAGGCCACGGCGGTCGTCGGCGCCGTCGGCGCCGCCTGCGTCGCGTACGCGGCCGGCATCGAGGTGCGCTGGTTCACGCTGCGCAGAGTGACGGTCCCGGTGCTCCCGGAAGGGACCGCGCCGCTGCGGGTCCTGCACCTGTCCGACCTGCACCTGATGCCGACCCAGGAGCGCAAGATCAACTGGGTCAACGACCTGGCCGCGCTCGAGCCCGACCTGATCGTCAACACCGGCGACAACCTGGCGCACGAACGGGCGGTCCGGCCGCTGCTTCGCGCGTACGGCGACCTGCTCGACCTGCCCGGTGTGTTCGTGTTCGGCTCCAACGACTACTGGAAGCCGCACTTCAAGAACCCGGGCAAGTACCTGCTGCCCGCGCACAAGCAGCGGCACAAGCCGCACGGCCCGGACCTGCCGTACGAGGAGATGCGCCGTGCCTTCACGGGCGCCGGCTGGACCGACCTGAACAACGCCAAGGCGACCCTCAAGGTGAACGGCCTGCGGCTGGACTTCGCCGGCACCGACGACCCGCACATCAGGCGCGACCGGTACGACGAGGTCGCGGGCGAGATCGATCCGTCGGCCGACCTCTCGATCGGCGTCACGCACGCGCCGTACCAGCGGGTCCTGAACGGTTTCGTCGGCGACGGCTACCCGCTGGTCCTGGCCGGCCACACCCACGGCGGCCAGCTGTCGGTGCCGCTGTACGGCGCTCTGGTGACCAACTGCGACCTGGACACCTCCCGGGTGAAGGGCCTGTCCACGTGGGGCCACAACGGCCGCCAGGCCGCTCTGCACGTCTCCGCCGGCCTCGGCACGTCGCCGTACGCGCCCGTCCGTTTCGCCTGCCGACCGGAGGCCACGCTGCTCACTCTGGTCCCCCGAATCAACCCGATTTCGTCCCAGCCCTAGGCGCATGTAAGCTGTCCGAGGCTTCGGGCTGTGGCGCAGCTTGGTAGCGCGCTTCGTTCGGGACGAAGAGGTCGCAGGTTCAAATCCTGTCAGCCCGACCAAGTGAGAGAGGTCCCTCGGTGAGGGACCTCTCTTGCGTTTCCCGCCTAGTCCTCCGCGGCTCAGGTCACCGGCCTGGGCTCGAGAGCACTCAGTTCTCCGTCTGCTCGGCGGTGGCTCGCGGCTCCGGACTCGTGACCTGCTCGGTCGACGGCGGCTTCGACTCGACCAGCTCCGGTTCGGGGGCGTACCGGGTCAGGTTCTCCCCGGTGGCCGGGTCGAAGACGTGGATCAGTTCGTTGTCGAACCACAGGTCCGTCACAGAGCCGTCCTTGATCTTGCTCTGGGCGCCCAGGACGACGACCAGCTGGGTGCGCATCTGCTCGCTGTCCAGCTCGCGCTGGAGCTCCTTCAGCTGCAGGGTGACATCCTTCGGCGCGTCGTAAGGGATGTAGGCATAGAGCTCGTTGCCGAGCCACTCGGTCACGTCCACGTTGGCTGTGAACGTTTCTCCGCGGGCCCGGGCCTCGGCATCCACGACCGCGGCGTCCTCGAAGTGCTGCGGGCGAATGCCGACGATGACCAGGTCGTGTCCGGCCGTCCCAGCGAGCCGGTCGCTGACGGCGATGTCACCGAACGGGGTGTCGATGGCGCCGTCGTTCACCCGGCCCGGGATGAAGTTCATCGGCGGCGACCCGATGAACCCGGCGACGAAGAGGTTCGCGGGAGAGTCGTACAGCTGGTGCGGGGTCCCGATCTGCTGCAGGACGCCCTTGCGCAGTACGGCGATCCGGTCCCCGAGCGTCATCGCCTCAGTCTGGTCGTGGGTGACGTACACGGTCGTGGTCCCGAGCCTGCGCTGCATCCGGGAGATCTCGGTCCGCATCTGGCCGCGCAGCTTCGCGTCCAGGTTCGACAGCGGCTCGTCGAACAGGAACGCGTCGGCCTTGCGGACGATCGCCCGGCCCATCGCGACCCGCTGCCGCTGGCCGCCGGACAGGTTGGCCGGCTTGCGCTTCAGGTTGTCGGTCAGCTCGAGCACCGCGGCGGCGTCCTCGACCCGTTCCGTCACCTCGGCGTCCGGCATGTTCTTCAGCCGGAGCGGGAACGCGATGTTCTCGAACACGTTCAGGTGCGGGTAGAGCGCGTAGTTCTGGAACACCATCGCCAGGTTCCGGTCCCGGGGCGCCTTCTCGTTGACCCGCTCGCCGTTGATCAGCATGTCCCCTTCGGTGATGTCCTCCAGGCCGACGATCATCCGCAGCAGCGTCGACTTACCGCAGCCGGACGGTCCGACCAGGATGATGAACTCCCCGTCGGCCACCTCGATGCTGATGTCGTCGACGGCCAGGAACCCGTCCGGGTACCGCTTGACGATGTTCTTCATACTGATGGTTGCCACAGTCGGACAGCTCCTTCCTGCGCGGGCACCGGGCGCTCAGCCCTTGACGGCGCCAGCAGTCAGACCGGCGACGATCCGGCGCTGGAACAGCAGCACCAGGATGACGACGGGGATGGTGACGACCACCGAGGCCGCCATGATCGCGGTGACCGGCGACTGGAACTGCGAGGCGCCGGTGAAGAACGACAACGCCGCCGGGACCGTCCGGGCCCGGTCGGTCGAGGTGAGCGAGATCGCGAGCAGGAACTCGTTCCAGCAGAAGAAGAACGTCAGGATCGTGGTGGTGAACACACCGGGCGCGGCCAGCGGCACGATGACCTTGCGGAACGCCTGCCAGGCGGTCGCCCCGTCCACCTGGGCGGCCTGCTCCATCTCCCACGGGATCTGCCGGAAGAACGCCGACATGGTCCAGATCGACAGCGGCAGCGCGAAGGTGAGATACGGGATGATCAGGCCGACCCAGGTGTCGTAGATGCCGAGGTTGCGCCACATGTTGAACAGCGGCCCGACCAGCGCTGCCTGCGGGAACATGGCGATCGCCAGCGCCATCGACAGCAGCAGCTTCTTGCCCGGGAACTCCAGCCGCGCGATCGCGTACGCCGCGAACATCGCGACGATGACCGACAGCAGGGTCGCGATCAACGCGACGCCGACCGAGTTGCGCAGCGCGCTGGTGAACAGGCTGTCGTTGAACACGGTGTCGTAGTTCGTCCAGACCCAATCCTCGGGAAAGAACGTCGGCGTCGCACTGCGGAACGTGGCCGGGTCCTTGAACGACAGCGACACCATCCACAGCATCGGGAACAGTGCCCAGACCAGGATGAGCAGGCCCCAGCCGGTCCACCAGTACTTCGCGTTCCGGTTCATCACTTGTCACCCCTCACCTGCGAGAGGTCGGTTCTGAAGCCCTTCACGAAGATGAACGCGATGATCACCACGGTGAAGAACAGCAGCACCGAGATGGCCGAGCCCACGCCGAGGTTCAGCAGCGTGACGTTCTGCCGGTAGGCCAGGAAGGACAACGTCTCTGTATCGTTCGCGCCGGCCGTCATGATGAACGGGTTGTCGAAGATCCGCCAGGCGTCCAGCGTGCGGAACAGCAGCGCGACCATGATGGCCGCCTTCATGTTCGGCAGCGTCACCTTCCAGAGCCGCTGCCACGCGGTGGCGCCGTCGACGGACGCCGCCTCCTGCAGGTCCCACGGCACCTGGACCAGCCCGGCGAGCAGCAGCAGCGAGATGAACGGCGTGGTCTTCCAGATCTCGGAGAAGATGATGACGAACAACGAGGACCAGCGCTCGCCGAACCAGTTGAAGTCACCGAGCCCGAACCACTGGTTGATGAACCCCGAGTCCAGCTGGAACGCGTACCGCCAGATGTACGCCGAGACCACGGTGATGATCCCGTACGGGAGCAGGATCCCGGTGCGCACCAGCGAGCGGCCGCGCAGGATCCGGTACATCACGAAGGCGAACGCGAAGCCGAGGACGAGTTCGACCGCGACGCTGACCGCGGTGATGATGAAGGTGGTCAGGAAGTCGGTCCACCAGACCGGGTCGGTCAGCACGGTCCCGTAGTTCGACAAGCCGACGAAATCGCGTCCCTCCGGGTCGGTCAGACGGTAGTTGTACAGCGACAGGACGACCGCGTACACCAGTGGATACGCGGTCACCACGATCATCACGATGAAGGCGGGCGCGGACAGCCACAACCCGAGCCGTCGTTCGTGCCGCGTGCGGTCCGACATCCGCGTCGGCACCGGCGCCTCCGACGGCGTCGTGGCCGGGAGCGTCGCCGTACCACGTTGTTCGTTGACGGTCATCGGCCCCTCCCTGGGACGATTCTCGGCTCAGCTCAGAGCAGCCGTTCTCCGCTCAGAACCTCGGCCATGAACGTCGAGGTCTCCTCCGGTGTCGTCGGAGAGTTGACGTCGGTGGACGGATGCCAGGTGATCTGGACCGAGGTGGACACGTCGTTGTAGTACGGCGTGATCGGCCGCGGACCCGCGTCGTTGATCGAGTCCCGGATCAGCGACCACATCGGGAACGCCTTACGGACCTGGGGATCGTCGTACGCCGCGGCCTTGGAGGCCGGGTTCCCCGCGTCGACCATGTACTGGATGCTGCTTTGCAGCGAGGTGAGGCACTTGACCAGTGCCAGCGCCTGGTCGGGGTACTTGGTGTAGTTGCCGATGGCCAGGTTGATCCCGCCGAGCGGCGGCTTGCTGGGCGTCCCCGCGACGACCCGCGGGTACCGGGCCCAGCCGATGTCGTCGACGACGGCCTGCGTGGTCGCGCCGGCCTTGATGTCGGCCTGGGCCGCGCCGTACACGTACGGCCAGTTGACCATGAACCCGCCGCGGTCGCTCTGGAAGGCCGAGCGCGCCTCTTCCTCGGTCGCCGTTGACATCGCCGGCGGTGCCGCGGGCGATCGGGCCAGGTTGCCGACGACCTCGGCCGCCGCGTCACCGGCCGGTGAGGCGATCTCCGGCGTCGCGTTCTTGCCCGCCTGCACGTTGCCGACGATCTCGCCGCCGGCCGAGACGACCAGGGCGTTGATCCAGACCATGTAGCCCTCGTACCGGTTGGCCTGAACGGCGATGACCTTCTGCTCGGCCTCGGCCGCCTTGATCATCTGGTCCCAGGTGAAGCCCGGCGCCGCCGGGTTGACTCCGGCAGCGGCGGCCGCCGACTTGCGGTACCAGAGCAGTTGGGTGTTCGCCCAGAACGGCGCCGCGACGAGCTGGTTGTTCCAGTACGCCGTCTTGATCGGTGCCTCCAGGACGCCGTCGGTGAACGTCGCCTCGTCCTGCTTGCTGAACGGCTTCAGGAATCCGGCGTTCGCGAACTCGGCCACGAACGGCGGGTCCAGGCTCATCAGGTCGATCGAGCTGTCCTTGGCGGCCAGCCGCCGGACCAGTTGCTCGCGCTGCTGGGACGCGTCGTTCGGCAGCGTCTGGATGTCGACCTGGTACGGGCCGCCCGCCGGCGCGCACTTCTCCGCGAGCCTCGCCTGTCCACCGTTGTCAGGGTTGATGTACCAGTTGAGCGTGGGCGTGCCGCTCTCCGACGCGCACGCGACAAGGAGCGGTAGGGCCAGTGCGGCCACGGCCACACAGCTCACGCTGCGCCGAAATCTTCTCGACATTCCGGTACGGCACATCCACCGACCAGCCATGACATCGCCCCCTTGAGCTGCCACGTGGTCACCTCCGATGATCCACCCGGTCGCTCACCTGCGCCAGACCCGCTCTCGTCACCCACCGTCCGCCTACGCTGGACGGCATGCAGCGGGTCGATCTGGGTGAAGTGGACTACGAGGTCGCGGCCAAGGAGATGCGTGGCTGGGTCGGGGAACGGGTGGAAGGGACAGCTGAGGACCGGCTGTTCCTGTTGAGTCACCCACCGGTGATCACCTACGGGCCGCGGACCGTGCTGGACGACCTTCCGGCGGAGGCGGCGGGGATTCCGGCGGTGGCGGTGGATCGGGGTGGGTTTGCGACGTACCACGGGCCGGGGCAGTTGGTTGGGTACCTGGTGATCGATCTGAAGCGCCGTGGGCCGGTGGACATCGTGCGCTGGGTGGAGAACGGGCTGATCGAGGCACTCGGGTCGCTGGGGTTTCCCTTGGTACGGCGGGACACGCCGAAGGGGGCGAGCAGCCTGGTCGGGGTGTGGACCGAGGACCACCGGAAGTTGTGCTCGATCGGGATGCGGATCCGGCGTGGGGTGACCAGTCACGGATTCTCGGTGAACGTCGACCCGGACATGACGGTGTTTCACACGTTCACGAGTTGCGGCCTGCACGATGTCACGATGGTCTCGCTGGCCGAGCTCGCCGCCGAGCGCGGAGTGCCGACGCCCACGGACGCCGCCGTACGGGACGCGATCGCCCACTCCCTCGGCGCAGTCTGATCCCGATAGCCTGCCGCAATGAGCCAGGAGGACGACGGCAGGATGCCGGAGGATCTGGAGGCCGTGCTGGAGGCCGCTGAGGAGGATGAGGCGGACGAAGGGCGGTACGACGCTCCGCCGCTGCCACCGACCCTGATCCTCGCCGTGGTCGGGCTGCTGTGCGGGTTCGCGACCATCGCGCTCGTGTGGGTGAGTGAGCGCAGCTGCGAGCGGATCCGCGACACCACGAACTGCGGCGCGCTCGGCCTCCCGCTGCTCGTGCTGATCGTGGCGGTCACCATGGTGCTCGGCGGGCTCGCGTTGAGCCGGCTCGCGATGCCCAACCCGCGCGTGGTGGCGTTCCTCGGTGTCGCCTTCATGCTGATCGTCGTACTGGCGTTCCTGACCGAGAACTTGTCGTCACCGTGGACACTGGCCGTCGTCCCGGTGCTCACCGCGATCACCTTCCTGGTCGCCAACCTCGTCGCCCGACTCCTGGAGCGTGCCGATGCCTGACCTGCCCGTCTACGACTGCCCGCGTACCCCGGTCGCCCCCACCCTGGACGGGACCCTGACCGACCCGGCGTGGAACATCGCGCCGTGGACGACCCCGTTCGTCGACATCGCCGGCGACGGCCCGGTCCCGCAGTACCGGACCCGGGCGAAGCTGATGTACGACGACCAGTACCTCTACGTCGGCGGTCTGCTCGAGGAACCGCATGTGTGGTCCACGATGGCCGAGAAGAACACCAAGCTGTTCGAGGAGAACAACTTCGAGCTGTTCCTGGACCCGGACGGCGACGGGCTGAACTACTACGAGTTCGAGATCAACCCGCTCGGCACGATCTGGGAGCTGACCCTGCCGAAGCCGTACGTCGACGGCGGCGTACCGGTGGACCCGACCAACCTGCCCGGGCTGCGGACCGCGATCCACATCGACGGCACGCTGAACGACCCGTCCGACACCGACACCGGCTGGTCGGTGGAGCTCGCCGTACCGTGGGCCGACCTGGCCACGTACAACGAGGGCCGGGCGACCCCACCGAACCCGGGTGACGAGTGGCGGATGAACCTGATGCGCTGCCAGTGGCCGCATGAGGTGGTCGACGGCGCGTACGTGAAGGGCGACGACCTGAGCTTCTGGGTCTGGTCACCGCAGTACGTGGTCGACATGCACCGTCCGGACCGCTGGGGCATCCTCCGGTTCTGACCCCGTGACAGGGCGTGAACAGGTCAGGGGGACAATGAGGTACGTGGACCTAGGGGGTGACCGGTACGGCGACGAGGTCGTGAGCGCGATCGAGCGTGCCTGTGAGAGCGACCCCCGTACCGCGCTGCGGCTTGTCGCCGAGTACTCGAGTCACTGGTGGTCCCAAGGCCTGCAGGACGAGGCAGCCGCCGCCGCAGAGCGAGTGCTGAGCATCCTGGGCCGGAGCGTGCCTGTCGGACTGGACGAGGAGTACCTGCTCGCCGTACTCCACGGAGCCGGCTCTGCCGAGCAGGAGCAGCTGGAGTTGGCCCAGCAGATCGTGCAGGCGACGACTGGCCCCTTTCGGTACTCCGTCACCGTGCTGCTCTGGTCGCTGGTATTCGGACCGTTCGAGTCCACCGCGGCCGTCGAAGAGGTCCTGGCGCGCAACGAGGGCGGTGACGCCTGGACCAGGGCAGCAGTCGAGCTGTGCCGCGGTTATCCGGGGCTGACGTCCGCCACTCCAGGCGACGCCGCTCAGGCGCTCCGTACGGCGCTGGGACGCTTCCGGATGCTCGACGACCGCTGGGGGATGTTCTTGGCGCTGACGGCGCTCAGAGAGATCGTGGACGACCCTGTCGACGTCATCAGCGAGGCTCTGGAGCTGGCCGAGAAGCTCCGGGCGGACGACGAGTCCGGACTGCTCCTGTGCCAGCGCGGCGAGCTCTACCGCCGGCACGGCGACCTGGACGCGGCAGGCGAGGACTTCAGCTGGGCGCTGGCGTTGGCTGAGCACGCCGAGCTGCCGGAAACCGCTGCCGCCGCCCACATCGGCCTGGCCCGGGTCGCCCGCGGCTGTGGTGACCTCCTGACCGCCAGAGAACACCTGGCCGTCGTGCTGTCCCGCGACTCCGACGATCTGGAAGACGCCCGCTACGAGGCGATGCACGAGCTGAACCTGCTGATCAACTCCGAGGCGTCCGCGTAGCACCAGGCCACACACGCCTGTGGTACGGCGACACACCTGTGGCAGCGACCACAGGAGGCGGGTCTCGCCGGACTCACGGCTGGCTGGTTAGAGTCGAGTCGACCCAGCCCCCGACACTGCAACGGAGCAGCCGGATGGACAAGACGTACGACTCGCCGCAGGCAGCGGTCGACGACATCGGCGACGGCGCGAGCCTCGCGGTCGGCGGCTTCGGGCTGTGCGGCAACCCGATGGAGCTGATCAGCGCCCTGCACGACAAGGGGGTGACCGGGCTCAGCGTGGTGTCGAACAACTGCGGTGTCGACGACTGGGGCCTGGGCATCCTGCTCGCGGACAAGCGGATCGCCAAGATGACGTCGTCGTACGTCGGGGAGAACAAGGAGTTCGCCCGGCAGTTCCTGTCCGGTGAGCTCGAGGTCGAACTGACCCCGCAGGGCACGCTGGCCGAGAAGCTGCGGGCCGGCGGCTGCGGGATCGCGGCCTTCTTCACCCTGGCCGGCGTCGGCACCCAGGTCGCCGAGGGCGGGCTGCCGCAGAAGTACAACGCCGACGGCTCCGTCGCGAAGGCGTCGCAGCCGAAGGAGACCCGGGAGATCAACGGTACGACGTACGTGCTGGAGGACTCGATCACCACCGACTTCGGGCTGGTGCACGCGCTCAAGGGCGACACCCACGGCAACCTGGTCTTCGACCGGAGCGCGCGGAACTTCAACCCGCTGGCCGCGATGGCCGGCCGGGTCACCATCGCCCAGGTCGAGGAGCTGGTCCAGCCTGGTGAGCTGGACCCGGACGAGATCCACCTGCCCGGTGTCTACGTCCAGCGGGTCGTTGCGGTCGGCAAGGACATCGAGAAGCGGATCGAGAAGCGGACCGTGCAACCCCGCGAGGCCTACGAGGCCCAGCGCGAGAAGATGGAGGCCTGAGATGCCACTCACCCGTGAGCAGATGGCCGCCCGCGCCGCCGCGGAGCTCGAGGACGGCTCCTACGTGAACCTCGGCATCGGCCTGCCGACGCTGGTGCCGAACTACATCCCGGACGGCGTCACCGTCGTACTGCAGTCCGAGAACGGCATCCTCGGCGTCGGCCCGTACCCGGTCGAGGGTGACGAGGACCCGGACCTGATCAACGCCGGCAAGGAGACCGTCACGACGTTGCCGGGGGCCTCGTTCTTCGACTCCGCGCTGTCGTTCGGGATGATCCGCGGCGGCGCGATCGACGCGGCCATCCTGGGCGCGATGCAGGTGTCGGCCGCCGGTGACCTGTCGAACTGGATGATCCCCGGCAAGATGGTCAAGGGCATGGGCGGCGCGATGGACCTCGTGCACGGCGCCAAGAAGGTGATCGTGCTGATGGAGCACGTCGCCAAGGACGGCTCGCACAAGATCCTGGAAGAGTGCGACCTGCCGTACACCGGTCGCGGGGTGGTCAACCGGATCATCACCGACCTCGCCGTACTGGACGTCACCGACGACGGCCTGAAGCTGGTCGAGCTCGCCGACGGCGTCACCTTCGACGAGCTCCAGTCCAAGACCGGCGCCCCGATCAAGCAGTGACCGCAACTCTGGTGCGGCTCGAGGACTCGGCTTAGGGTTCGGGCACGTCCTGCGCCACCGCGCGGGGCGTGTCCGCCAAGCTCAGGAGTCCGCCCATGCTGCTCAGCTCGTCCCGACGACCACGCCGAACCATCGCGGTCGCCACAGCGGCCACAGCTCTCGCCGCGATCGCTCTCGGCCCGCTCACGTCCAGTGCAGCGCCGCCGGCCCAGCCCGCCGACAGCCGGCCGTTCGTCACCGGCACCCAGACGGCGCCTGTCTACGAGTACGACAACGCCATCCGCGAACGGGTCGCTGTCGAGGTGCCGGTGGACGCCGACGAGAACGGCGTCAACGACCGGGTGATGGTCGACCTCATCCGCCCGGGCGAGGCCGCACAGGCCGGCGTCGACGTGCCGGTCATCATCCAGGCCTCCCCGTACTACGCGTCGAATCCGGCAAGCTACTTCGACGCGAACGGCACCCGCCAGGTGTTCAACACCTGGCTGGACAACTACTTCGTGCCCCGCGGTTACGCGGTCGCGTTCGTGGACCTGATCGGTACGTTCCGCTCGTCCGGTTGTGACGACGTCGGCGGTGACTACGAGGTGGCCGGCGGCAAGGCGGTCATCGACTGGCTGAACGGCCGAGCGAAGGGCTTCACCCCCGCGGGCGCCCCGGCGACGGCGGACTGGTCCACCGGAAAGGCCGGCATGATCGGCGTCTCCTGGAACGGCACCATCGCCAACTCGGTGGCCAGCACCGGAGTGGACGGCCTCGAGACCATCGTGCCGATCGCGGCCATCTCCAGCTGGTACGACTACACCCGCAGCTACGGCACCCCGTTCTGGGGCAAGTACGTCGGGTTCCTGCACGACTACGTCAGCAACGACGTCAGTCCCCGCTGTCCGGAACTCACCAAGGAGCTCGAGGCCGCGTCCGACTCGGTCAACGGCAACTACAGCGCCTGGTGGGACCCGCGGAACTACCGACTCGACGCCGCGAACGTGAAGTCCAGCGTGTACGTCGTCCACGGGCTGAACGACGAGAACGTCAAGACCCGCCACTTCGGCGAGTGGTGGGACGAGCTCGCGAAGAACGGCGTACCGCGCAAGATCTTCCTGCACCAGGACGTCCACATCGACTCGTTCAGCTACCGCGACACCTGGGTGCAGCGGCTGCACCCGTGGTTCGACCACTGGCTGCAGGGCCTGGACAACGGCGTCATGGACACCCCGATGGCGACGATCCAGCGAGAGGACGGCACGTTCGCGACCGAGGCGACTTGGCCGGCGGCAGGCACCCAGCAGACGAAGCTGTCGCTGGCCGCGCCGTCCGGACGGACAGCGGGCACGCTGACGACGGATGCGGTGACAGGGTCGGCCACCGTCGGGTTCGCGGACCGGAAGGACTCCGATGACGACTACGTGCTCGACCCGACGACGCTGCGGTCCGACCGCGCGGTGTTCCTGACGAACGAGCTGACCAGTGCGGTGCGCCTGTCCGGCACCGGCACGGTCAAGGTACGCGTCCAGTCGTCCGTGCCGTCGGCGGCGATCAAGGCGCGTCTGGTCGACTACGGTCCGGCCACGCGCTACACGTCGTACTTCAACAAGCCGACGTCGACCTGCTGGGGTGACGGGAACGCGACCGACACCGGCTGCTACGCCGACACCGGGATCGCGACCGCGCAGTCCGATCTCAACGTGGTGGCCCGCACGATGGCGAGCATCGGTCACTACCGGTCGCTGACTCAACGGGAGCCACTGCAGCGCGGGGTGTGGTATGACCTGACCTTCGAGCTCAACGCCGACGACGCGGTGTTCGCCGCGGGGCACCGGATCGGTCTCGTGCTGACTGTCGAGCCCGGCAACCCGGACGACGCCGACGCGCGCCGGGCCCTGACGCTCGACCCGGCCGGGTCGGCACTCACTCTGCCGCTGACCGGCGCGACGTCGACGCTTCGCACTCCCGGGCCGGCTGAGACCGTGACAGCCCGCCAGAAGGCACATCCCGAGCCCGAGAAGGACCCGGCCGAGCTGATCCGCCAGTTCGTCGAGACCTCCCGGTAGAACCCGGCGGCCAGGCGAGCCCTGTGGCTCGCCTGGCCGCCACCGGATTGTCCACATTGCGTTAAAGGCAGCTGACACTTCGCTCCGAATTCGGGTATGACGGGGGCATGGAGCTGGACGTGTTCGTGATCGGTGGGGTCGGCGTCGACACGATTGTGCGGGTGCCGGGGTTGCCGCTACCGGAGACGGAGACGATTCACGTCGAGCCGGTCGAGACGTATGTCGGCCACACCGGGCACGGCGTCGCGCTCGGCTGCCACCTGCTCGGGCTGCAGGCCGGTCTCGCGGACGTGATCGGCGACGACGCCGAGGGCCGCCGGATCCGGCAGCTGTACGACGACCTCCGGATGCCGCTGCACGTCGTACTCCACCCGAGCGGCACCCGACGATCGGTAAACCTGGTCGACCTCGACGGCCGCCGCGTGGCCCTGTACGACGCCCGCCAGCCGGCCGGTCTCCGCGTCGACCCGGACCTCTGGCGGACGAACGTCGTACGCGCGAGGCACGTGCACGTCTCGATCATGGACTTCGCCCGGGACGCCCTGTCCGACGCGCTCGCCGCCGACTGCACGATCTCCACCGACCTGCACGACTGGGACGGGCGCAACGACTACCACAAGGACTTCGCGACCGCGGCCGACATCGTGTTCGTCTCCACCAGCGCACTGCCGGACGACGCCGTCGAGTGGATCTTCGACAACGGGCGGGCCGAGGTGGTGGTCGCGATGGCCGGCGCCGACGGCAGCTACCTGCACGTCCGGGGCGAGGAGCCGGAGCACCTCCCGGCCGTCGAGCTCCCTGACCGGCCGGTCGTCGACACCAACGGTGCCGGTGATGCCTACGTCGCCGCGTTCTTGGCGCGCCGCCTCGACGGCGTCAGCTGGTACGACGCCGCGCACGCCGGCTCGGTCGCCGGGGCGTGGGCCTGCGGCTCGCCCGGCACGCACACCGACCTGATCACGGCCGAGGATCTAGCTGTTCGAAGTAGAACGCTCGGATGAAGCAGTCCCGCGCCTGACCGACGGCGAACAGCACGCAGTCGACCACCGAGTCCGCGGTCAGCGCGGCGCCGGTCTCGCGCGGGCCGTCCTGCACGAAGTCCGGCGGGAACAGGGAGATGACCCGGATCCCGTCCGGACGCAGTCGCTCCGACAGGATCTCGCCGTACCCGGCCTGTGCGTGCTTGGCCGCGTAGTACGCCGGGTGCGCTGACGACCGATGCTGTCCGACCTCCCCGGCCGCGGACACGAGGTTGACGATGTCAGGTCGCTTGGATGCCCTCAGCAACGGCAGTAGCCGCTCGGTCAGGAGGACGGTCCCGGTCGCGACCCCGGCCATCGTGTCGACGATGTCCGCGGGCCCTGGCTCCCCTGCCAGGTAGCGGGCACCGTTGTTCACCAGCACGTCGAGCCGGTCGACTTGGACTTGCTCGATCGACTCCGGATCGGCCAGATCCAGTACGGCGGCCGTCGCGCTGCCACCTGCCGCGTGGATGAGGTCGACGGTTTCCTCGGCGGCCTCGCGGGTGCGCGCGGTGGCGAGCACGTGGGCACCGCGAGCCGCGAAGGCCAGCGCCAGCTTCCGGCCGGTATCACGACCGGCCCCGGTGACAAGAAGGTGCGCTCCGCTCAAACTCATGCGCCGGATGAAAGCACTTCAACCTCACTCGAAGTCAACTAGCGCGTCATCGGGGGGTGGAGGGTGGTGGCGGTGCCGCGGTGGAAGAGTTGGGCGGGGCGGCCGCCGTCTCGGGTGGTGGTGGCGCCGACGGGGGTGACGAAGTCGGGGGTCTTGGTGACTTTGCGGTGGAAGTTGCGGGGGTCGAGCGGCGTGCCCCAGACCGCTTCGTAGACGCCGCGGAGCTCGGAGATGGTGAACTCGGGTGGGCAGAACGCGGTCGCCAGCGGTGAGTACTCGAGTTTGGCGCGGGCGCGCTCGACCCCGTCGGTGAGGATCCGGTGGTGGTCGAACGCCAGCCGACCCGGATCGTCCAGCACCTCGGCGACACCGACCCAGCTCGCCGACGCCGCGTCCGTCCCGGCGACCGGCGCGGGCAGATCGGGCACGAGCGCCAGGTAGGCGACGCTGACCACGCGACCCCGGGGGTCTCGGTCCGGAGCGCCGTACGTCGCGACCTGCTCGAGGTGGATCCGGTCCGAGGACAGGCCGGTCTCCTCGGCGAGCTCGCGGCGGGCAGTCCGCTCGAGGTCCTCGTCCGGGCGTACGAACCCGCCCGGCAACGCCCAACGGCCTCGGTAAGGCGCGATCCCCCGCCGGATCAGCAACACCTGCAAGGCGCCGTCGCGGACGGTCAGGATGACCAGGTCGGCGGCCACGCCGAGCGGTACGAATTCCATGACGGCACACTCTAATCGTCATCTTGACGAAAAGTCACCCCGACCCTTATCGTCAAGGTGACGACAAGGAGAGATGACGAGATGGCAGACATCACCCGGTTCCGCTTCATCAGCCACCTGCGGGCCAACCCGACCACCCACGTGCGGCACCTGCGCAACGGCAAGCTGGTGCACGACGGCGCCGGCCAGGCATTCTGGTTCCGCGCGCTGAACTCGTCGCTGAGCGAGATCCCGGTCGACGACCGCGAGCAACCGCTGCTGTTCCACGGCCGGACGCAGGACTTCCAGGACGTGGCCGTGCAGGCGACCGTGACCTACCGGGTCACCGACCCCGGGCTGGCCGCTGCCCGGCTGGACTTCGGCATCGACCCGGACAGCGGGTTGTGGCGCTCGACCCCGCTGGAGCAGCTCGGCGGTCTGCTGACCGAGTTGGCGCAGCAGACCGCGCTCGACCTGCTGGCCCGGATGAGCCTGACCGAGGCGCTGTCCGAGGGGATGACCGGGCTTCGCCGAGCGATGAGCACGGGGCTGCGCGAGGATCAGCGGTTGACCGGTCTCGGTATCGGCATCGAGGACGTCCGCGTGGTCGCCGTACGGGCTGAGCGGGATGTCGAGAAGGCGCTGCAGACGCCCACCCGGGAGATGGTGCAGCAGGCGGCGGACAAGGCGACGTACGAGCGCCGCGCGATGGCCGTCGAGCGGGAGCGGTCGATCGCGGAGAACGAGCTGCAGAACCAGATCGAGCTGGCCCGGCGCGAGGAGCAGTTGGTCAATCAGCGCGGTCAGAACGAGCGGCTCCGGGCGACCGAGGCAGCAGCAGCCGGCCAGATCGAGACCACGGCCGCGGCGGGTCGCAAGCGGGCGCTGAGCGAGGCCGAGGCGGATGCCAAGCGGGTGATCGGCGCTGCCGAGGCGGCCGCGGAGAAGGCGATGCTGGACGCGTACGCCGAGCTGGACCAGGGAACGATCCTGGCGATGGCGATCAAGCAGGGCTCGCTGCCCGACATCGGCACGCTGAACCTCACGCCGGACCTGCTGACTCCGCTGCTGGCCAAGCTGACCGCCGGAGAGCGGGCCTGAGATGAGCCTCCCACCCAGGGCAGTGCTGGTGCACCGGGCAACCGAGCTCACCGAGCTGGTTGCCCGGCACGGGACCCGTCAGCAGGCCGGCTTCTTCCTGGCCGGCCGCGGCCGGGACCTGGCCGAGCTCGACGCCCGGCACCAGGCTCAGCAGGACGCGCTCGCGACGGTGTCGGCCGCGATCCCGCTGGACTGGCGGCGCGCTGTTGCCGAGCGCAACGATCTGGACCGGTTCGGGTTCGGGCCGGAGGATGTGGTGATCGCGGTCGGTCAGGACGGCCTGGTCGCGAACGTGGCGAAGTACCTCGACGGACAGCCGGTGATCGGGATCAACCCCGAGCCGGCTCGCAATCCCGGCGTACTCGTGCCGCACGAGCCGGCCGCGATCGCCGAGCTGCTGCATGAGCGGAACGTCGTGGAGCGCACGATGGTGGCCGCGAGCACGGACGACGGGCAGCAGCTGATCGCCCTGAACGAGGTCTACATCGGGCACCGCAGTCATCAGTCCGCGCGCTACCGTTTGTCCTCGCCGGACGGCCTGCCGGAGCGGCAGTCGTCGTCCGGGATCCTGGTCGGCACGGGCACCGGGTCGACCGGCTGGTGCCGATCGGCCTGGCAGGAACGGCGCAGTCCGCTGGCCTTGCCGTCACCGACCGACCCGACGCTGTGCTGGTTCGTCCGCGAGGCCTGGCCGTCGCCGGCGACCGGGACCGACAACACCGAGGGCCTGGTGAAGGCACCGGACGTACTGACCATCACCGCCGAGTCGGACCTCGTGGTCTTCGGCGACGGCATGGAGTCGGACACGCTGGCGATCGGCTGGGGTCAGCGCGTCGAGGTCGGCGTCGCCCCGGTCAAGCTGCATCTGGTTGTCTGACGTTCGTTCGACCGCAGGTGATGGCTGCCTGCCAGGCGGAGTACGAGCGCCGCGCTGATCCGCCGATCGGGCCGACTGCTGCGAAGACAGCGCCACGGCTGGCCGGCCGCGCGTTCTCGGCCGCTTCCACCGCGAGCTCCGGCTTGTCGATCGTCGACGAGCAGACGTCCAGGATGTAGTCCGGCACTTGCAGCCTCGGGTCGACGCAACCCACCAGCGGTACGCCGACCGCCGCGACGATCGGGAAGACCGTTGACGTCGGACTCAGCCGGAGACGCTGCGGTCACCAGCTCGAGCCGCGACCGGAACTCCTTGGCGCGCGGCGCTTCCACCGGCTTCAGGTAGGCCAGCGAACTCGCCACCAGCGGCAAGTGCTTCAGCGCGGCCGCACAGTCGGCCGGCCAGGCCTCGGCGCCGTTGACGACCAGTAGGTCTGCCGGGGCCGGGCCGCGAACGACAGCCCGGGAGTCGCAGCCAACCCGATGCCCAGGGCACCGGCCTTCAGAACGGAGCGTCGCGTCGTGAGCATGCGCACGACCGTAGGTCGATCGGGTGAACTGCGGCTAGACCTCCTTCGACGGCTGGATGATCAGCTCCGGGAGATTCACCTCGCGAGGCCGGCTCACGACGTACGCGATGAGCTCGGCGACCTCGGACGGTGGCACGGCGGGCAGACTGGTCCGGAGCTCATCGACCATGCTCCGCAGCTCGGCCGGGAATTGGTCGGCCAACTCAGTGCCGTCGATCATGCCCGGCTCGACGTTGGTTACCCGGATCCCTTCGCCGGCGAGCTCCAGCCGCAGCGCACGGGACAGGTAGCTCACGCCGGCCTTCGAAGCCCCGTACGTCGCCATCCCTGGCATAAAACGGTCGGCAGCCAGCGACGACACGTTGATCAGGTCGGTCGTCCTCGTCGCGGCCGAGCGCTTCAACGCCGGCAGGAAGGCGTGGGTGACGGTCAGTACGCCGGTCAGATTGACGTCGACGGTACGGCGCCAGTCGTCGGCCGGCGCGTCGCCGAACGGGACCACCTGCATCACCCCGGCGTTGTTGACCAGCAGATCGATGTCGCCGAAGTGCTCGTGGACTAGCTGAGCTGCCTGGGCAACCGCCCCTGCGTCGGTCACATCGGCCGGCACGACGAGCGCAGTACCGCCGGCTTCGGAGATCTGGGCGGCGACCTTCTCCAGGCGGTCGCGGCGCCGGGCGAGTAGGGCGACGGAGGCGCCGTCCGCGGCAAGGCGAGTGGCGACGGCGGCGCCGATCCCGCTGGCGGCTCCGGTCACGAGCGCAGTGCGTGAAGTATTTGTCATGCGCCCACCTTCCGGCGGTCGGCATCACCTCAGAAGGGTCGCTTCAACCTAGGTCTGGCAGTACCACCCAGGCCGTTGAAGGGCCGGGGACACTGGTCGGGTGAGCGCGCGACCACAGCTGGGAGAGTTCCTGCAGACCCGCCGGGCCCGACTGCGACCGGCGGACGTCGGGATGCCGCCCGGTCGCGATCGGAGAGTCTCCGGTCTCCGTCGCGAAGAGGTCGCGCTGCTGGCCAACGTCAGCGTCGACTACTACATCCGCCTCGAGCAGGGACGGGCCGAGAACCCGTCCGTGGCGGTGCTGACCGCGGTCGCGGATGCGTTGCGGCTCAGTCCAGCCGAGCGCGATCACCTGCGGACGCTGACGTGTGCCGCTCCACCAGCAGTGCCGGCGCGGACCGCCGTACGGCCGGAGCTGGAGGCGATGATCCAGGCGATGCGCGACGTACCGGCGATCGTGGTCGATCGGCTGAGCACCGTGCTGGCGTGGAACCGCGGGGCCACGGCGGTGATCGCGGACTTCGACGACCCGCGGAACCGGAACCTGGCCCGGCTCTACTTCCTCGACCCACACGCTCGGGAGTTCTACGCGGACTGGGAGACAGTCGCGCGAGACGCCGTCGCACTACTCCGGCGCACCTCGGCCGAGTACGCCGCCGACCCGGAGCTGACCGCGCTCGTCGACGAGCTCCGCACCGCCAGCCCCGACTTCGATCGCTTCTGGACATCCCAGGACGTCACCGCCCGCTCCCACTGCCCGAAGACCCTCAACCACCCCACCGCCGGCCAGCTCACCTTCTCCCTCGAATCCCTCCAGGTCCCCGGCGACAACCCCCAGTACGTCCTCACCTACACCCCCACCAATCCCTCCACCCAAGCAGCCCTGGAAACCCTCCTCGCCACTCGATCCCCGTTGAGGGGATCGGACTGGGCCGGCGGTGCCCAGCGGAAGTAGACCGGGTCGGGGAAGGTGGTGGCAACCTGGCCCAGGCCCTTGAGGCCTCAGCGGTCTGCGGCACCAGCCCCAGCGCGAGTACGGCGCCACACGCGAGCCCGACCGCCCGTCGCACCATCTGGATCACTCCCCGTTCAAGTAGTCGTAGTACGAGACCCCGGACCACCGGAAGTCGACCGGGTCACCGAACGTGCCGCCCTCGACCTTGCCGAGGCTGTTGATGACGGTCGACGTGCCGTTCGCGTGACCGACGGCGTACAGGTAGCCCGTCTTCGTGTCCTTGTCGATGCCCAGCAGCACCGTGCCGTACTGACCGCAGCGGTTCGCGACGAGCGTCTCGAAGCCCTGCCAGCTGCGGGTGCGGACCTGCTTGACGACCGGCTTCATCGGCGAGGTCACCGGGATCCGGATCGTGTAGAGCGCGCCGCCCTTGGTGTTCGCCAGGAAGGTGTCGTACGTCGGCCGCTTGCTGATCACCGCCATCGTCTTCACCGCCGAGAACCCGGCGTACGAGCCGGTGGCCTGCCACCCCTTCCCGGTGACGTGCCAGCGGAACAGCACGCCGTCGTTGCGCAACGCGTAGAACTCGGTCCGCGCCACGTCGCCGGCTTCGACGGTGTCGTACGTCGCCCATTCGATCAGGCTGAACTTCGACCAGCCACCGCCGATCCGGGTGTAGTGCACGGGACCCTCGAGCTCGTCGAGCCCGTTGGTGGCGTAGCCGGCGCTGTACAGCGAGTCCCCGATGATCACGTAGCCCGTGTTCACACTGCCGGCGCCGGACTTCGGGTAGCTCTCCCAGTGACTCGTGAGCCGCACCTTGCCCGGCGTGAACGCACCTGCCGTCGTGCCGCCGGTGTTGATGGCCGGCGGCGCCGTCGCAGTGACGGTCCGGCTGGTGTGTCCCCCGGCAGCAGTCACGCCGCCGACTCCCGCCGTACAGGCTTCAGTCGCACTCGCGCCCGTCGCCTGCGCGACCGGCGACGCCAGCCCCAGCGCCAGGACCGCCCCGAAGCTCGCACCCAGCATCCGTTGCCACATATTCGGTTCTCCCTCGGTCTACCCGTCTCGCTCACTCGATGCGCGCGGTCGCCGAGAAGTTGCGGCGCGAAGTATTTCCCCTGCTGTGCACAGGAAGTGACCACTCGGGTGGGATCTGTGCACAGAATGGTGTCCACCTACGTGCCGCGCGGGTACGCCGTCGCGTTCGTCGACATGCCGGGGACCTTCCGGTCGACCGGCTGCAGTGACGTCGGCGCCGACCTGGAGGTCCTCGGCACCAAGGCCGTGATCGACTGGCTGAACAACCGGGTGCCCGGCTACAACGCCGACTACGTCAGCAATGACGCGTCACCGCGCTGTGTGGAGCTGACCGACGAGATCGAGCAGGACTCCGACACTCGCACAGGCTCCTACAGCAGGTGGTGGGACCCGCGGAACTACAACCTGGACGCGCGCAACGTGCACGCCAGTGTGTACGTCGTGCACGGTCTCGGCGACGAGAACGTGAAGACCCGGCACTTCGGCGAGTGGTGGGACCAGCTGCAGCGGTACGACGTACCGCGCTGGCCGGCAGTCGGTGCTCGTCAGACCACGCTGAAGTTGAGCAAGGCGGCAGACGCCAAGACCGGTGGGCTGTCGATCGCCGCGGCGTCGAGCGACCCGGTCAGCTTCACCGGGACGGACGACCCGTCGGTGGACACCGTCGTACTCGACCCGACGACTGCCCGGCCGGATCGGGCGGTGTTCCTGAGCGACGAGCTGGAGAAGGCTGTTCGGGTCACCGGGACCGGAAAGGTGACGGTGCGGGTCAAGAGCAACAAGATTGCCACAGGCATCAAGGCTCGGTTGGTGGACTACGGTACGGCGAACCGCTACACCAATGTCACGAACGTGCCGAACACGTCGGTGTACTGGGGTGACGGGAACGCGCTCGACACCGGCTGCTACGCCTAGACGAAGGTCAACACAGCGGTGTCGGACACGTCGGTGGTGGTGCGGACGCTGGCCGACGTCGGGCACTACACCCGCCTGGCCCAACCCGAGCCGGAAAAGGACCCGGCCGAACTCATGCGCCAAATGGTGGAGGCATCCCGCTGACACCCATTTCGCTGGCTGGCCAGCGAAATGCGGGGTTTGCCACCCGGAACCAGGGTGGCAAACCCCCAACGCGGCTGGTCAGCCAGTCAAATGCGTCAGGGTCGGGCGGGGAGTTCGGTGTAGGCGGCTACCAGGGTGGCGGAGTCGCGTTCCCAGTTGAGGTCTGTGGCGGCTGAGCGGACTCCGTCGGCGTACGTCGGGTAGTTGTCGATCAGGTCGCGGACGGCGGTGGTCAGGGAGGCTGGGTTGCCTGGGGTATAGAGGGTGCCCAGTTTGTACTGGGTCACTACGGCGCGCATTTCGGGGAGGTCGGCGGCGACGACCGGGACGCCGGCGCGGACGGCGTGGAAGAGCTTGTTGGGGAGGGCCAGGCGGTGGTTCTCGCAGGTGTTGGTGAGCGTCACCAGCGAGATGCCGTACGAGCGGAGCGTGTCGTCGACCTCGTCGATCGAGCGCTCGGCAACGGTCTCCACCGGCCCGAGATCCAAGCGGTAGTTGGGATCCACCGACCCCATCAGCACCGTCCGGAATGGCGCGAGCTGACGCGCAGCCGCCACCACCGTCGGCAGATCACGACCCGCCCCGACGCGTCCGGCGTACAGCAAACCTTCCGGCCGATCCGGCGCCGGCGGTACGTCGTCCGCCCGCGGGAACGTGTTCCGTACGACGCGAACGTCAGCCAGCCCGCGTTCGCGCAGTCGCCGCGCGATCCCGTCCGACACCGTGATGACGAACCGCGCCTTCGACGCCAGCGAAACCTCGAACCGCCGCCCGCGCGCCCGCCACAACGGCGTTGGCCGCCCAGGCAACGCCCGGTCGAACCACAGCTCGTGCGTGTCGTAGACCAGGTCCGCCGACCACTGCGAAGCAAACGAGGCAGCAAGCTCCAACGTGTTGAAGTCGTGCGCGTGCACCACGTCGAACGGCCCCGCGGCGGCCACTCGAGGGGCCGCCGCGGTTCGCCACTGCTTCTCGGTCCGGTTCCGGTGCTCCGGCAGCAGCAGCCACCGGCCGAACCGCTGGACCAGCACCTTCGGCCCGTTGAGCCCATGCCCGACTGCGGGACCGCCGTTGTTGCCGCGCAGACCGGCCGAACGGGAAACGGACTCGACCGTCACCCCCGGGCCGACCTCGAAGCCGTCCGGGACATCGCGGCCGATCACGTGAATCTCGTGACCGGCCGCGACCAGAGCGGTCGCCTCCCGCAGGATCCGCGAGTCCCCGGCGATCGGGGACTGCGCGATCATCAGTACCCGCATGTCACCTTCCGCCCAGGAAGGGCAAAAGAACCTCTACCGACCTGCGCCCGTCGTGCAGCTCACGGACGTACTCCGGACCGGCGTCGGCGATCTTGCGGGCCGTGTCGCGCTCGGCGACCAGCCGCTCGATCACCTCGGACAGGTTGTCCGGGGTCGCCTCCGCGATCGGCAGGTCGGTCGGCAGCAGGTCGCGGACCGGGTCCGCGATGTGCCCGACGGTGACCCGGCCGGCCGCCATCGCCTCGCAGGCGAAGACGCCGTACGAGCCGAGCAGCAGCTGGTCGACCACGATGTCGGCGTTGCGCACCATCTCGGCGAGCTCCGAGTGCGGGACGCCCTGGACCCGCTGGTACTTGATCAGGCCTCGCGCATCCAGGTCCGTGAGCACCGGGTCGACGTACACCGACCCCTTCAACGCGCTGGCCGACGGCGCGTGCAGCACCACCGGCACCTCCCGCTCCAGCACCGGAGCGGTCGACGCGAACTCCTCGATGTCGACCGTCAGCGGCAACCAGATGCCGTTGTCGACGAACTCCAGCAGGTCCGGCGTGGTGACGAAGATCGTCCCCTCGTAACCCTCCAGGTGCGTCCGCATCAGGTCGTTCGCGGCCTGCAGGCGGGTCGTCAGCTCGTCGTCGGCGTTCCGGAACGGCGACCACTGGTACCGCGCCCGGTGCTGCGCCGGGTCGCGGATCTCCGACCCGTGGAAGACCAGGCCGTGCTTGATGCCCGCCTGGTCCAGCATCGGTACGTCGTTCGTCCACATCTGCCCGCGTTGCTGCCCGAACATCGGCCGGCCGGCCTCGAACAGCACGTGGGTCACCTCGCGCAAGGCGTACGCCGTCAGCTCGAGCTGCCAGCGCAGGTCCGACCGGTACTGGCGGTAGGTGCCGGTCCGGTGCACGCGGAAGTCGAACGCGCCGCTGCCCGTGGTCAGCGACTCGGCCTTGAGGTTCGGCACCTCACGCTCGAGCGCGGTCGCCCACAGCCACGCCTGTCCGGCGCTGTTGACCGGACCGAGCAGCAGCCGGCGCTCCTTCTTGATCGCCCGGCCACCCGGCTGGACGACCTCGAGCTGCTGTCCGACGAGCTCGCCGTACAGGCCGCGCAGCTTGTCCGCCTGCCCGGCCCAGGAGACCTCCTGCTGGTACACCGGGTCGGCGACGCGCTCGCGGTAGGTGTCGAGGTCGCCGAGGACCGTGCGCACCTTCGACGCCAGGTCGTGCGCGTCGGCCGCGACGAAGACCTCGCCGATCCGGATCCGGTCGACGAACTCCTTCATGCTCGGCATGTCGCTGACCACCACCGGCAGTCCGGCGAAGGCGTACTCGAACAGCTTGTTCGGCAGCGCCATCTCGTGGCTCGGGTAGCGCAGGATCGGGATCAGCCCGACATCCGCCGTCCGCAGGAAGGCGACCACCTCGTCCGGCTTCACCGGGTCGAGGCAGTGCAGCCGGTCCTGCACCTCGAGGGCCGCGGCCTGGGCCTGCAGCTCTCGTACGGCGTCCGTCGCGACACCCGGGACACACACGACGGCCAGGTGCGCGTCCGGCAGGTCCACCAAAGCCTGGACCGCGGTCTCGATCCCACGGGCCCGGGTGACGCCGCCGCTGTAGACCAGCAGCGGAACCTCCGGGCGCAGGCCGATCCGGCTGCGGATGTCGGACACCTCGACCGACACGTCCGCCGGGTTCGGCGTGTTCATGATCACCGCGGGCTCGTGATCGAGGTCGTGGTCCTGCTGCAGCGTCCGGGCGATCGCCGGGCTGACCGTGATCACCCGGTCCGCGTCGCGGATGTACTCGGCCTCGTGGTTGGCCCAGGCCGCGATCGAGCGCCGGGTCCGGGCGCCGTACCGGGACAGGCCGGCCACGTACTCGTGCGCGTCGTAGACGACCTTCAGGTCCTTGCCGCGCAGCTTGGCCCGGCCGGCGGCGCGGGTGGCGACGCCGATCACGTGCATGTCGTGCGCGTGCACCACGTCCGGCTCGAGTCGATCGATCAAATCACCGAACGCGATCTCGAGGTCCAGTGCCTCGGGGTGCAGCTTGCGCCACGGCGCCGGCCACGGCAGCCGGTGGATCACCCCGTCGTACGCACGCCAGCCGAACTTGAACGGCGCGTCGGCCTTGTTCCCGACGCCCTTGCGGACCCAGGTGACCTTCTTCGCCGTCTGCCAGCGCGACCGCCGCAGCAGCCGCGTGGCCACGCCGGCCTTGAACTTGAGCGGATTGCCCTGCCCCGCCTTCGCCCGCGCGATGGCGTGCCCGGAGTCGGACTTCAGCTCCTTCAGCTCGGCCTGGATCCGCTGACTGCGGGCGACGTACGTCGACCGGTTCTTGTACCCCACCAAGGGCGGCCGCCAGTCCCGGCGGGCCTTGCGGCTCCGCTTCCGCTCCTCCTGGAGGCTGAACGGAACCGCCACCCGGACGATCAGCGCGCCGTCGAGCATCTCCCTCGACGGCAGGCCGCTGGCCGAGACCCCGAGCACAGTCACCTCTGCTCCGGTCTCGGCCAGTGCTGCGGCCTCCTTGCGGACCCGACTGTCGTTGGTGACGTCGTTTGCGACCATCATCACGACCCGCAGGCCGGCATGTGTCACTGGCTGACCGACCTTCCGATCACGATCCGGCGCACGCCCGCCCAACGAGCCGGGTCGGTGCGGTCACGGCCGTCGACGAGCACCTGCACACCCGGCAGCTCGGCCGGGGTCAGCTGCGCGTACTCCGGGTGGTCCGCCTGCAGGACGGCCGCGTCCACCGGCGCGCCCAGCGCGTACGGCGTGAAGCCGAGCTGCTGGAGCTCCTCGTCGGTGTACAGCGGGTCGTGCACGGACACCTCCGCACCACGGGCCTTCAGCGCCTCCACGGCCGGGAAGACCCCGGAGAACGCGGTCTCCTTGACACCACCACGGTACGCCGCGCCGAGCACGACCACCTTGGCTCCGGCCAGGTCGCCGTACGCGCCCTCGAGCAGGCCGACGGTGTAGTCGGGCATGCCGAGGTTCGCCTCACGGGCGGCCCGGACCACGGTGGCCTCCGGGTCGGTCCACAGGTAGAGCCGCGGGTAGACCGGGATGCAGTGGCCGCCGACCGCGATACCGGGCCGGTGGATGTGGCTGTACGGCTGCGAGTTCGACGCCTCGATCACCTGGTGCACGTCGATCCCGTGCTCACCGGCGAACCGGGCGAACTGGTTGGCCAGCCCGATGTTCACGTCGCGGTAGGTGGTCTCGGCCAGCTTCGCCAGCTCGGCTGCCTCGGCCGACCCCAGGTCCCAGACGCCGTTGCCGCGCTCCAGGTCCGGGCGGTCGTCGAAGTCGAGCACCGCCTCGTAGAACGCGGTGGCGCGCTTGGCGCCCTCCTCGGACAGGCCGCCGACCAGCTTCGGGTACTTGCGCAGGTCCGCGAAGACGCGGCCGGTGAGCACCCGCTCCGGCGAGAACACCAGGTGGAAGTCCTGGCCCTCGGTCAGGCCGGAGACCTCTTCCAGCAGCGGCTTCCACCGGTTCCGGGTGGTGCCGACCGGCAGGGTGGTCTCGTAGCTGACCAGGGTGCCCGGGCTCAGGTGCTCGGCCAGCGACCGGGTCGCGCTCTCCATCCAGCCGAACTCCGGCTCGCCGGTCTTCTCGTCGACGAACAGCGGCACCACCAGTACGACGGCGTCGCTGCCGGGGATCGCGTCGGCGTAGTCCGTGGTCGCCCGCAGGCGTCCGTCGGCCACGGTCTCGGCGAGCAGCTCGGCCAGGTGCGCCTCCCCCGGGAACGGCTCCTGCCCGGCGTTCACCTGCTCGACCGTCTTCGGGTTGATGTCGACGCCGACGACCTGATGGCCCTTGGCCGCGAACTGGACCGCCAACGGCAGCCCGATCTTGCCTAAGGCAACAACACTGACACGCACAGGAACTCCACTAGGTAGTGATTCTTCATCGGGGGCCTCGGAGCTTCCGTTCCAGCGGGTGCTCGACGAACTTGTAGAGCAGCCACGAGGCGATGATCGAGAGGACAAGGACACCGGCGTACCAGGTCAGGTTGGACCAGCCGATCGGCCCGGCCACGCCGTGGTACTCCTTGATCGCGTACAGGATGGTGGCGTGCACCAGATAGAACGCGTACGACCACTGGCCGAGCGCGACCAGCGGCTTGCTGCGCAGCCAGGACCGGCCACCGCGGGTGTCCCGGGCGGCGACCGCGAAGATCAGGAAGCCATACAGCAGGGTCAGGACTTCCTTCTGGCACAGGCCCATGGTGGTGGCGAACGGCACCTGGGTCGGGTGCAAACCGGAGTAGTACAGCGTGTACAGGCCGCCGGAGGTGACCAGGAAGGCGAACCAGACCGGGATCCGCGGCTTCCAGCCGGTCCGCAGCGCGATCGCCAGGCCGATGCCGAACAGGAACGCGACCGAGTGCAGGATCGGCTGCGGCAGCACCGGTACGACGTCCGGGTAGTGGAACAGCGCCAGTCGGTAGGCCCCGCCAAGGACGATCACCGCGACGCAGAGGATCAGGCCGCCGGCCACCTTGAGTTTCTTCGTGGCCCGCCAGACGAACGGGAAGTACGCGTAGAAGAACGCCTCGACCGAAAGCGTCCAGCCGGCCGGGTTGCCGCCGTACAGCACGACCGGGTTGTTCGACCAACCCTGCAGCAGGAACGCCGACAGCACCAGCACGGTGACCGAGACCGGCTTGATCCACGACATCCCGGTCGGCGGGTCGAACCGGTAGAAGACGAAGATCGCCGCGATCAGAGTGAGGAAGTACAGCGGGAAGATCCGGGCGAACCGGCGCCGGTAGAAGGTGCGGATCTTCGTCCCCGGCTGGGCCGACCAGGTCAGCACGAAACCGGACAGCACGAAGAAGAACGTCACGCCGGACGTCCCGTACTTCAGGAACTTGTAGATCGGCAGCGGCGCCAGGTTGGTCATGTGGTGCGCGAACACGAAGAAGGCGGCCCACCAGCGCAGCCCGGTCAGCGACTCGACCCGTGGCAGCCGCTTGCGGGGCTCGGCCGGCGGCGGCCCGGACTCACCCGGGAAACCACTGACCGGAGCACCCGGCGGCGGCGTGACCGTGTCGGTGGACGAAACGGCCGAAGCCGCCGGCCCCGGAGAGCCCGGGGTGGGCGGCTGGCTCTGTTCTTCGGCGGCTTTGGTCACGTAGTTACTCCGTGAGTGCGGTGACGACACGCTCGGCGGCGTGCCCGTCTCCGTAGGGCATGGGGCGGTCGGCTGCCGGTACCGGCCGGGCGGCCAGCTCGGGCAGCTTGCTCACGTCGGACGTGAGGACGTTCCAGCCGTCCTCCAGGGTCTCGACCCACTCGGTCTCGGTGCGCAGCGTGGTGCACACCCGGCCGAGCAGGAAGGCCTCCTTCTGCAGGCCGCCGGAGTCGGTGACCACACCGGACGAGCCGAGCACGGCCGCGACCATCTCCGGGTACGCCAGCGGCTCCCGGACGTGCAGCGAACCGTCCGGGCGCTCCAGCTTGATGCCGTGCTCCGCGCACTTCGCGACCAGGCGCGGGTGCGCCAGCAGTAGCACCGGATAACCGGCGTCGGCGAGGCCGTCGACGATCGCGGCCAGCCGGGCCGGGTCGTCGGTGTTCTCGGCCCGGTGGATCGTCGACACGACGTACTCACCGCGCTTCAGGCCCTCGGGCAGCTGGAACGAGTCGTCCGTCACCGCGTCGCGGACCCGGAAGCACACGTCCGTCATCACGTCGCCGACCAGGCGGGCCCGGTCCTTCAGGCCCTCGTTGGCCAGGTGGTCCATCGCCACCTGGGTCGGGGCCAGCAGGATGTCGGCCGCGTGGTCGGTCAGGACCCGGTTGTGCTCCTCCGGCATCCGCCGGTTGAACGACCGCAGCCCGGCCTCCAGGTGCGCCACCGGCAGGTGCATCTTCACCGCCGACAGCGTCCCGGCCAGCGTCGAGTTGGTGTCGCCGTACACGAGCACCCAGTCCGGCTTGTGCTCGTCCAGTACGGCGTCCATCGCCGACAGCATCGAGCCGGTCTGGACCCCGTGGCTGCCGGACCCGACGCCCAGGTGCACGTCCGGGTCCGGGATCCGCAGGTCGGCGAAGAACACGTCGGACATGTTCTTGTCGTAGTGCTGGCCGGTGTGCACGATGACGTGCTGGTGCTCGGTGGCGGCGAACGCCTCCGCCACCGGCGCCAGCTTGACGAACTGCGGTCGCGCCCCGACGACGCTCAGGACCTTCATGACTCGGCGGACTCCCCGGCAACCTTGATGGTGCGGTCTTCACCAGCAGACTGGATCACTGCCTCGGCCACCCGGACGGTGGTCAGACCCTGCTGCAGCGTGACGATGTCGGCTTCCTTGCCCAGCACCGCGTCCCGGAACGCCTCGTGCTCGGTGCGCAGCGGCTCCGGCTTGCTGATCGCGTACCGGATCATGTCGCCCTCGCTGACCCCGCGGAAGTGCGCGACGTCGTCCCAGGCGGTCTGCACGGTGCCGTTGGCGTGGAAGGACAGGTCGGCCAGCAGCGTGTCGGCGATGAACGCGCCCTTCTCACCGGTGACGACGGTGAGCCGCTCCTTCATCGGGGACAGCCAGTTGACCAGGTGGCTGGTCACGGTGCCGTCCTCGAGCTTGCCGGTCACCGCGATCAGGTCCTCGTACTGCCGGCCGGACTTGTGCGCGCTCTGGGCGGACACCGTGACGAACGGCGACTGGGTCACCCACGCGGTCAGGTCGATGTCGTGGGTGGCCAGGTCGAGCACCACGCCGACGTCGGCGATCCGGGCCGGGAACGGGCCCTGGCGGCGGGTGGTGATCTGGTAGATGTCGCCCAGCTCACCGTTCTCCAGCCGCACCCGCAGCGCCTGCAGCGCCGGGTTGTACCGCTCGATGTGACCGACCGCGCCGATCACGCCGGCCGCCTCGAACGCCTTGGCGATCTCGGTCGCCTCGGCCGAGGACCCGGCCAGCGGCTTCTCGATCATCGCGTGCACGCCGGCCTCGGCCAGCGCCTTGGCGATCTCCGCGTGGTACTGGGTCGGCACCGCGACCATGCAGTAGTCGATGCCCTCGGCGATCAGCTGCTCGATGTTCTCGTGCACCGGACGGCCGGCGGCGACGTTGAACTTGTCACCGCCCGGGTCGGCGACAGCGACCAGGTCGACGCCGTCCAGGGACGCGAGGACACGGGCGTGGTGCCGCCCCATCATGCCCAGGCCGATCAGGCCCGCTCGCAGGTTCGCCATCTCACGCACCAGCCTTCGCCACGGTGTTCACCGCGGCCACGATCCGGTTCAGGTCTTCCTCGGACAGCGAGGGGTGGACCGGCAGCGAGAGCACCTCGGCCGCGGCCTTCTCGGTCTCCGGCAGGTCCAGCTCGCGCTGGAACGACGGCAGCCGGTGGTTCGGGATCGGGTAGTACACGCCGCAGCCGACGCCGTGCTCGTTGCGCAGCGCGTCGGCGAAGCCGTCGCGGTCCTCGGTCACCCGGATCGTGTACTGGTGGTACACGTGGGTCGCCTCGGCGGCCACCGCCGGAACGGCGACACCCTGCAGGTTCGCGTCCAGGAAGGCCGCGTTCTCCTGCCGCTGCTTGGTCCAGCCGGCCAGCTTGGTCAGCTGCACCCGGCCGATCGCGGCGTGCAGATCGGTCATCCGGTTGTTCAGGCCGACCAGCTCGTTCTCGTACTGCTTGAGCATGCCCTGGTTGCGCAGCAGCCGCATCCGGCGCTCGATGTCGGCGTTCGCCACCGAGTTCATGCCGCCCTCACCCGAGGTCATGTTCTTGGTCGGGTACAGGCTGAACATCGCGAACTCGCCGAAGGTGCCGACCTGCGCGCCGTTCCAGGTCGCACCGTGCGCCTGCGCGGCGTCCTCGTAGATCTGGATGCCGTGCTTGTCGCCGATCGCCTGCAGCGCGGTCATGTTCGCCGGGTGACCGAACAGGTGCACCGGCATGACGGCCTTGGTCTTCTCGGTGATCGCGGCCTCGACCGCGGCCGGGTCCAGGCAGAAGTACGTCGGCTCGACGTCGGCGAACACCGGGGTGGCGCCGGTCAGCGCGACGCTGTTCGCGGTCGCGGCGAAGGTGAAGGACGGGACGATGACCTCGTCGCCCGGGCCGACACCCGCGGCCAGTAGACCGAGGTGGAGACCCGACGTACCGGAGTTCGTCGCGACGCACGCACGGCCGGAGACCAGCGCTGCGCCGAACTCCTGCTCGAACGCCGCCACCTCGGGGCCCTGGGCCAGCATCCCGGACTGCATGACCCGGTCGACGGCTTCGCGCTCCTCCTTCCCGATGATCGGCTTCGCGGCCGGAATCGGCTGCACCATCAGTTCTCCTCCATGTCTTCACCGGCCGGCCGCAGCCGCCCGTCGGTTTCGATGTACATCTCGCCCGTGTTCGGGCACTTCCACTCGCCGTCACCGACGGCGAGCAGCGGAACGCCGGCCTTGCCGACCCACTTGATCCGGCGGGCCGGGACGCCGGCGACCAGCGCGAAGTCTGGCACGTCCTTGGTCACCACCGCACCCGCGGCGACGGTGGCCCAGCGGCCGATGGTGACCGGCGCCACGCAGACGCTGCGCGCCCCGATCGAGCAGCCTTCCTTCATCGTCACGCCGACCGGCTCCCAGTCGTGGCCGCTCTTCGGCGACCCGTCCGGGTTGACCGCGCGCGGGAAGTAGTCGTTGGTGAGCACCACGGCCGGGCCGATGAACACGCCGTCCTCGAGCACGGCCGGCTCGTAGACCAGGGCGTAGTTCTGGATCTTGCAGTTGTCGCCCATCCGGACCCCGGTCCCGACGTAGGCGCCGCGGCCGACGATGCAGTTCTTCCCCAGCACCGCGTTCTCGCGGATCTGGGCCAGGTGCCAGACCGACGAACCGTCGCCGATCTGGGCGCGGTCGTCGACGTCGGCGGACGGCGCGATGCGGGACGTCACAGGATCTCCTTCGAACTGAGCCAGCTGGTGAGTGCTTCGGCCGAGCGGCGTCCGTCGTGCAGCTCCGCCACGAAGGCGGGTCCGGCGGCCGCCCGCTCGGCGGCGGCGTCACGATCGGCGATCAGGCCGGTGACAACATCACCCAGAGTGTCGGGATCCGCCTCCACGATCGGCACCTCTCGCCCAGTCAGAGTACGCACCCGGTGGCGCACACTTTCACCGACGTATGACACGACGATCCGCCCGGCGGCGAGCGCCTCGGCCGCCGCCACGCCGTACAGACCCATTCTGAGTTGGTCTACAACGATGTCAGCGGCGCCGATCACGCCCGGCATCCCGCTGTGCGGTACGCCGGTGATCCGCCGGTACTCCAGGACCCCGCGGTCGTGCAGGTCGGTCAGGACGGCGTCGATCCGGTCGGTGCCCTTGAGTTGCGCGTTCGACGGGACGTGTACGACGACCGGACGCTCGCCGGCGAACAGCGGACGCGCCGCCTGCGCCCACGGCGCCGGGTCGATCGCAACCGGCAACCAGTGTGCGTCAGGTACGTCGTCCAGCAGGTCGACCGTGGACACGAAGACCGGCAGACCGAGGCTCTCGACGAGCTCGGCGTGCCGGCGGGCCTGCGTCTCCAGGCGCTCGGTCAGGTCGTCGCCCGGGGTGAACGGCGACCAGCGCTCGCGCTTCGCGTGCCGGCTGGGCAGGCGGATGTCGGAGCCGTGGAACAGCAGACCGACGTTGACGCCGGCGGCACGCAGCGCGGCGATGTCGGCGGCGGCGTCCGGGAAGCCGCGCGCGCCGAAGATCGGGCGCAGCGACTCCACCAGGACGTGGGTGTGCGAACCGACGTACTGCTCCTGGGCGCGCTGCCAGCGGGGCTGGCCGAACCACGCGAGCGGGACGCCGTAGTCGGTCGTGAACTGGAACTGCCCCTTGCGGTGCAGGGAGAACGAGACGGCGCTGACCTCGGGCAGGGTCTTGGCGGCCTGTGCCCAGGCATAGCCCTGCCCGGCGGAGTTGGTCGGGCCGACCAGCATCCGCACCGGGGTCGTCGCCACCGGCGGGAACGCCGGTAGCTGCGCGTACGAGTACCGCAAGCCGCGCAGGCGCCGCCGGACCGCTCCCGCGGTCCGGGCGAGTGGCGCCGGCAGGTGCTCGCGGATCGAACGCGACACCGTCATCGAATCACCCATTACCTGCCGGTGCCTTCAGCATGTCCAACTCGCGGCGGGCGGCCGGGATGCCGAGCACCACCGGGGTGCTCGCCTTCCGCTGGCCGAGGTTCCAGCCGGCCCAGATCGCACCGGCGTCCAGGGCGACCACGACGTCGGCCTGGTCGATCGTCGCCATCACGTCCCGGCGACTCAGCACCCGGCCCCAGTAGGTCTTCCCCAGATCCTTGCTGGCCCGGTTCCCGCGCAGGAACTTCACCGGCGCCGAGGTCTTAATTGCCTTAGGCAACATCCGCCCGGCAACCTTGCGGGCCTTCCGGTAGCGCCAGGCAGCAGCCTTGACAACCCGCTTGGCGCCGGTCGGCCGCGGCTTCGCCGCAGCCGCCGGAGTGGTGGGGGCAGCATCGGCAGGGACCTCAGCTGCGGCCGGAGCGACTTCGGCGTTGCCGACAACAGCTTCCGGCTCGGCGACTGCCTCGGGGGCGATGACTGCGTCGGGGGCTTCTTCCGTCGGGTCGACAACCGGCTCCGGCTCGGGAGCGGCGGGCATGCGGCCGGGACCGATGAGGGTGAAGGAGTTGACCTTCTCGGCCACCCAGCCGCCCGGCGCGACCCAGCCGACGACGTCGAGGACGACGTTCGGGTCACCGAGGTCCTCGCGGACGGTGTCGAAGTACGCCGGAGGCAGCCGGCGGGTGCTCAGCAGTACGACGTTCTTCACGCCCGGACTCCCTTCACGGCAGCGGCCAGCGACTCGATCCGCGGGTCCAGCTGCAGGTCCCGCCGGTAGGACGCGCCGAACTCGCGCGCCTTGGCCCGGATCCCCTCGTCCGCCGTCCGGGCAGCGTGCGCGGCCTCGGTCAGCGCGGCCGCGATCGCCTCCGGGGTGACGTCCGCCACCGGGAACCACAACGGGTGCCCGCGCAGCACGTCGGACGCCGCGTTCTCCGGGTCGTGCACCGACACGATCGGCAACCCGGTCGCGAGGTACTCGAACACCTTGCCGCTGGTCACGTACCGGCCCTTGCCCAGCATCAGCAGCTGGACGTCGAACTCGTCGTACGCCTTGGCGATCTCCGCCTTGCCGACCGGGCCCTCGTAGCTGACCCCGTCGTCGTTGGCGTTGTTGATGGTCGCGAGCATGTCGGCGCGCGGCTGGGCGTAGTACCCGAGGTAGCCGTGGATCTTCGCCTTCGCGCCGGCCAGCTCCTCCGACGACGACCGGGCGATCTGCCAGCCCTCGACGAACTCGGCCAGCGGCACCTTCGGCGACACCGTGCCGACGTACCCGAACACCAGCGGGCGGTCCGTCACGGCGCCGCGGTCGTCGGTGTCCGGCACCAGGTCCGGGTCGAAGCCGTTGGCAACGGTGTGCATCTTCGCGGCGTGCGCCGGGTAGAGCTGCTCGTGCCAGTCCTTGATCGGGTCGTTCACGAACCAGACCTCGCGCGCGGACTCGACCAGCTTCTTCTCCCACTTGGCCGCCCGGCTGTTCGGCTCGTGCAGCCGGTCACCGGTGAAGACGTCCAGCAGCCAGGCGTCGCGGTAGTCCATCACGTACGGCACGCCGTGCTTCTGGTTCAGCCGGTACGCGGCGGTGAACGCGACGTGCGGGTTCGCGGTGGCGACGGTCAGGTCGACCTTGTGCGCGGCGTGGATCCGCTCCGCGGCCTTCTCGATGATCGAGCGCCACGGCCCGTACCCGGTCTCCGGGAACGGGATCTGGTCCTGCTTGGTGCGCCACTTGCTCCACAGCTTCGGGTTCGCGGCGCGGCGCTTGGACCACTTGCGCAGGTCGGCTTCCAGGATCGGCCACTCGAACGGGACCCGGACGACCTCGACGGACGGGTCGACCCGCTCCTCGAGGGTCAGGTCGGCGCCGGTGAACCGGTGGAAGGTCTCACGTTCGGCCGTCAGCACGGTCACCTTCCAGCCGAGCGCGGCGAACCGGTTGGCCGTGGCCAGGGCCCGGTAGACACCGCCGCCCCGGCAGGGCGGGAAGCCCCAGGCGACGTACAGCAGATGTGGGCGGTCGGTCATGCCCTTCCTCTCAGGCAAGTTCAGCCTCGTAGCAAGTCGAGAATCGCGTCGGCCAGTTCGTCGTACGGCGTGGTCGTGGGCAGATGGCCGGCCGCCCACTGCAGCGCGTGGTCGCGCAGTTTCTCCAGCTCGCCGGGATCCGCGGACCAGCGCCGCAGGGTCTCGGCCGCCTCCGGCACCGAGTCCACCAGTACTCCGCCACCGGACTCCTCGATCACCCTGGACTGCCGCGGCAGCCGGGTGGACAGCACGGGAAGGCCGCTGGCGAGGTACTCGTAGATCTTGGACGGCATCGCTTCCACGAAGGCCGGAGTCGGCTGCAGCATGGCCAGGCCGGCCCAGGCGCCCTGGGTGAGCCGCCACGAGTCGGCCGGTGGCTGGCGCCCGTGCAGCCGGACCCGGCCGGCCAGATCGGGCTGCCCGATCCGGGCTTCGAGCTGGTCCCGGTCCGAGGGTGCGACCGGGCCGATCAGGTCGAGTGACCAGTCCGCCGCGGCGGCGACGGTCTCGACCATGTCGAACAGACCCCGGCTGGCCCGCAGGTCCCCGACGTACACGGCCCGCGGCGTGCCGGACGGCGGTGTCGGGGCCAGGAACGGGACGTAGGGGAGGTTCTGGACGACCAGCCGCCGCTTGGCCTCGTGCGGAGCGAGGTGCGAGTCCGCGACGACGGTCAGGTCGGCGCGGGCGGCCAGCTTGGAGCTGGCCCGGACGATCAGCCGGGCCGGCAGCCCGGCCGGCCCCTTCGCCCAGGCCCGGTCGGCGAGCAGCCGGCCGTAGTCCTCGTGCACGTCGGCGACCATCTTGCGGCGCCGCACGGTGGTGACCAGGCGGGTGACCGGGATCATGTCCGGGTCGACCGTCATCACCACCTTGGCCTTGGTCCGCCACGGCAGCACCGCGGTCCGGGCCAGCCGCTGGACCAGGTTGCCGCGCGGACCGGCGTGCACGGACGCGCCGGACGGCCCGCCCTCGGCCTCACCCAGGCCCCAGAGCTCGACACTGAGCTGCCGGCGCTGCAGGGCCGCGGTGATCTTGTGCAGGCGCGCGTCCGCCACGTCGTGACCGGTCGTGATGATCCCCACGTCCGGCGCCGTGCTGCGTGCCATCGGTCAGAGGTCCTCGAGTGAGACGGATTCCGCTTCGCCGACCTGCAGGAACTTGGTGTACGCCGCAATCACCTCGTCCGGCTGCCCGCGCATCATCAGCTTGCCCTTGTGCAGCCAGATGCAGTCGTTGCAGAGTTCGCGGACGCTGCTCATCGCGTGGCTGACCAGGAACATGGTCCGGCTGTTGGTGACCAGGTCCTGCATCTTGGCCGCGGCCTTGGTCTTGAACTTCGCGTCACCGGCGGACAGCGCCTCGTCGATCAGCAGGATGTCCGGGTCCATGTGCACCGCGACGGAGAACGCCAGCCGGCTGAACATGCCGGACGAGTACGTCCGCATCGGCATCTCCATGAAGTCACCGAGCTCGGCGAACTCGGCGATCTCCTCGTACCGGGCCTGGATCTCCTTGCGGCTCAGGCCGGCGGCCAGGCCGCCCAGGACGACGTTCTCGCGGCCGGACAGCGCCGCGTTGAAGCCGACGCCGAGGGACAGCAGGGTGGAGACCCGGCCGTGCACCTCGATCCGGCCGCTGGTCGGCGGCAGGATGCCGGCGATCGAGCGCATCAGCGTCGACTTGCCGGCGCCGTTCGCGCCGATGATGCCGATCGTGGTGCCGTGGTCGACGTCGAAGGACACGTTCTGCACGGCCTTGACCTCGCGCACGGCCCGCTCGCCGCGGCCGAACCGGACGATCGCGCTCTTGAACGTGGGCACCCGCTCGAACGTGGTCCGGTAGGTGATGGACACATCCTGCACCTTGACGGCCGGCATGCCCGACGGGGTCTTCTGCATCGGCTTCTTCTCGGTCTCAGAGACGGACAACGAACTCACGCTCCCTCGACATGAAGAACAACGAGCCGATCACGAACGCAGCGACAGCCCAGAACGCCGCGCCGATCCACATCATCTTGTCCGGGATGTCACCGCGGACCAGCAGGTCGGTCCAGCCGCCGATCAGCGAGTACAGCGGGTTGTACTGGATGAAGCCCCTGAACTTCTCCGGCGCCTGCTCGGCGAACCAGAGCACCGGGGACAGGTACAGCCAGATCCGCACGAAGTACGGCAGGAAGCTGGTGGTGTCGCGGAAGTACACCTGCAGGGCGGCGAAGATCATGCCCATCCCGGCCGCGAAGACCGTCAGCATGGCCAGGAACGTCGGGGCCAGCAGCATCTCCCACTTCAGGGGTTGCCGCATCACCACGTGGATGACCAGGTACACGATCAGGGTCGGCAGGAAGCGGAAGAACGCCGTACGGACTGCGGACAGGGGCAGCAGCATCCGCGGGAACGACATGTTCATCAGCAGCTTGCCGCCGCCGACCACGCTGGCCGCACCGGCGGTCATCGCACCGGAGAAGTAGTAGAAGGCGAACAGCCCGCCGCACATGTGGGCGAACCGCTCCGAGGCGTCCACCTTCGAGCTACCGCCGGCGATGATGTCGACCAGCAGGTAGTACACCGCGGCCAGCAGCAGCGGGTTCAGGACCAGCCACACCTGACCGAAGAAGGTGTTGGTGTTGGCCGCCCGGATGTTCGTCCGGGACATCTCGGCCGCGAACTCCCGGCGCTGCCACAGCGCCTTGAAGTAAGGACGCAGCGCCGGCAGGCCGACCTTGTGCGGTTCGTACACGTGCACCGACGGGTTGAACTCCTCGTCGACGCTAGTCGCGTTCATTCAGGCGACGCCTCTCTCTGCCCGGTATCCGACTGGGGCTCGGCGGCTGCCGCCCGGTACGACGGCGGGCCACGCAGACCGGGAAGCAGAGTAGCGGATCGGCGTCAATACCGACGACACAGTGGTCCTCCATAGTGAGCAACGACGTACAGACGGCTACCAACGTCGTGCCCGGCAGCGACGCGCCGACTTCCGGCTCCGCCGTGGTCGCCCTCGCCGATCGTTATCTGGAATATACATTTGACGCCCTCGGACGGCCAAAACGCCTTCCACAGCACGAAAAATCGCGGTCAATTCGGCTGCGGCCGGGACGGTGTTCAGAGATACGACGTCCGCCGTACGCCGGAAGTTCGGAGCGCCGGCGTGACGTGGCCCACCGCGCGTGTGAACTGTGCGGGCTGCTGTTACCGGTGGGACCCCAGGGGGCGCTTCCTGGCCGGGGCGAGCCGGGCGGGGCACGTCGTGTCCCCGCTCCCCATGGACAGCCTCACCATCCACGGAGCTCCGCTCAGCACCTCCCTGGGGTCCACCCTGGATCCGGGGGCCTGCCCGCCATGGGCGGAAGCGGGCCTGGCACACACCGGATCGACGGGCACGATGACCAGGGCGGCGGTCATCGCACCATGGGCCTGTCCCCACATCCCCTGCAGTCGCGAGCAGGTGCTCGGTGGTGTGGCTCGGCGTGCTGGGGCGAAGGTCTCGATGCGGAGCATTGTGGCCTTTGCACCAGTGCGGCGAGGTGCGCCGCCGAGTGCCGCGCAGCACGCAGGGGATGTGGGGACAGGCCCAAGGCCGGCGGAGGAGGACTGGTGCGAACTCACACCGGGGACGGCAGCACCGAAGCGAGCGGCGGCGGGATGCAGAACCGGTCGCATCGGACTCTCCTCCTCATCGGCCTCACGATGGAGATGCACAGTTTGTACACCCTCCAGCACAGCCGGTGATGGCACGGAAGTGCGAGGGCACCGATGCGCCGGGATCGAGACCCAACCGAAACGGGCTCCGCTGACGTGACAGCGAACTCGGGCCAGAATTGGAACAGCAGCCCGGCGGCGCTCAGGTGGTCCGTCGCCGGGCTGCTGGACCTCAATTCTCGCTCACGACTGCGCAGAAATGGTGGCCAGATGGTGACACGGCACAAGAATGCTGACAGGACAACAAATATCGCTGGGTGCATACACCTCACCACGGACAGTGCATACTGCGCTGGCCGTAGCCTTGACCGGACCCCTTTACCCTGGAGGGGCGGTAGCGGACAGTGACAGCACTCGGAAGGGAGGGAAGGGTTGTGAGCACCACCGACACGGAGCGTGCCGACCACCTACGCGTCCTCGGACTCAGCGACGACGAGATCAAGGTCTACCAGCACCTGCTGCGGACCGGCCCGTCGTCGATCACCGAACTGGACGACGCGGTGCCCGACCGCGAGGCCACCATCGACGCGACCCTCGGCGGGCTGGTCCAGGCCGGCCTGGCCCGGCGGTCCGGCTCGGACCACTCCCGCTACCTCCCGGTGCCACCGGACGCCGGCCTCGAGGCGATGACGCTGCGCCGGGAGTCCGAGCTGAAACAGGCCCGGATCGAGGTCCTGAACGCGTACGACGAGTTCCGCCGGACCGTGCACAACGAGTCGACCACGCACCTGATCGAGGTCGTCACCGGAGCCGCGATCGTGGAGCGGATCCGGCAGATCAAGGGCGGCGCGCAGCGCGAGATCCTGGCCATCGACTCCCCGCCGTACTACATCGGCGGCCCGAACCAGGAGGAGATCGACCACCTCAAGCGCGGGGTCTCCTACCGGGTGGTGTACTCCCCGGAGTCGGTCGAGGTGCCGGGCTACCTGACCGAGAACATCCTGCCGTGCGTGGAGGCCGGTGAGCAGGCCCGGGTGCTGCCCGACGTACCGGCTAAGCTGACCATCATCGACGGCTCGATCGCGTTCGTGTCGATGTCGGTGCGCGACACCGACGTGAACCGGTCACTGCTGATCATCCGGCCGAGCAGCCTGCTCACCGCGCTGATCGGCATGTTCGAGCTGTGCTGGCGCAACGCGCTGCCGCTGCACGCCTCGGTCGGCGCCGAGGACGACCGGCTGGAGCCGATCGAGCGTCGCCTGCTGGCGCTGCTCGCGACCGGCGCCGCCGACGACACGATCGCGCGCACGCTCGGCATCAGCCGCCGTACCTTCTTCCGCTACCTCGAACGGCTGATGAACCGCACCGGCGCCAGCACCCGCTTCCAGCTCGCCCTGCACGCGGCCCGGGAGAACTGGCTCTAACCCGTTGCCCAGCACAACAAAGGGCTCCCGGCGATCGCCGGGAGCCCTTTGTTCCAACGTTTTCAGGACGCCGCGGTGGTGAACTCCTTGGCCACGACCTCGGCGATCTGAGCGGTGTTCAGGGCCGCGCCCTTGCGCAGGTTGTCACCGCAGACGAACAGCTCGAGGGCGTTCGGGTCGTCCAGCGACTTGCGGATCCGGCCGACCCAGGTCGGGTCGGTGCCGACCACGTCGGCCGGGGTCGGGAACTCGCCCTCGGCCGGGTTGTCGAACAGCAGCACCCCCGGCGCGTCCCGCAGTACCTCCCGGGCCTCGTCGGCGTCCACCTCGTGGGCGAACCGGGCGTGGACCGACAGCGAGTGGGTGGTGATCACCGGCACCCGGACGCAGGTCGCGGACACCTTCAGGCTCGGCAGGCCGAGGATCTTGCGCGACTCGTTGCGGACCTTCAGTTCCTCCGACGACCAGCCCTCGTCCTTCAGCGAGCCGGCCCACGGTACGACGTTCAGCGCCAGCGGAGCCGGGAACGGGCCGAGCGCGTTGCCGATCACCCGCCGCACGTCACCCGGCGTGGTACCCAGGTCGCGATTGCCGGCCACCTTCATCAGCTGGTCGTAGAGCGCGTCGATGCCGTCCTGCCCGGCGCCGGAGGCAGCCTGGTACGACGCCACCACCAGCTGCTCGAGCTCGTAGCGGTGGTGCAGCGCGCCCATCGCCACGATCATCGACAGCGTCGTGCAGTTCGGGTTCGAGATGATGCCCTTCGGCCGGTTCCGGGCCGCCTCGGCGTTCACCTCGGGCACCACCAGCGGCACGTCGTCGTCCATCCGGAACGCGCCGGAGTTGTCCACCACGACGGCGCCCTTGGCAGCCGCGATCGGGGCCCAGTGCGCGGACACGTCGTCCGGTACGTCGAACATCGCCACGTCGATGCCCTCGAAGGCGGACTCGCTGATCGCGACGACCTCGACCTCCTCGCCGCGGACCTTGAGTTTCTTGCCTGCGGAGCGCTCGGACGCGATCAGCCGGATCTCTCCCCACACGTTCTCGCGGGTGGAGAGCAGGGCCAGCATCACCGTCCCGACGGCGCCGGTGGCGCCGACCACCGCCAGCGAGGGCAGGCCCGTCCGGTCGTCGGTCTGGTTGTCCAAAGCGCTCACAGGGGTCACCGTCCAGTTCCTCCGTACACGACAGCTTGGGTGTGCTCGTCGTCCAGGTCGAATGCAGTGTGCGCCGCGGTCACGGCGGCGTCCACCAGGTTCTCGTCCACGACCACCGAGATCCGGATCTCCGAGGTGGAGATCATCTCGATGTTCACGCCGGCGTCGGCCAGCGCGGAGAAGAATTTCGCGGACACGCCCGGGTGCGAGCGCATTCCGACACCGACCACCGAGACCTTGCCGATCTGGTCGTCGTACAGCAGCTGCTCGTAGCCGACCTCGTCCTTCATCCGCGCCAGCGCGGACATCGCCCGGGCGCCGTCGGCGCGGGGCAGCGTGAACGAGATGTCGGTGCGGTTGGTGGCGACCGCCGACACGTTCTGCACGATCATGTCGATGTTGGTCTCGGCGCCGGCGACCGTCTCGAAGATCCGGGCGGCCTCACCGGGCTTGTCGGGCACACCGACCACGGTGATCTTGGCCTCGCCGCGGTCGTGGGCCACGCCGGAGATGATCGCCTGTTCCATCTGATTCAGTTCCTTCGCATCGACGACCCAGGTGCCTTCCTTCTGCGAGAAGGAGGAGCGCACATGGACAGGGACGTTGTAGCGCCGCGCGTACTCCACGCAGCGCAGGTGCAGCACCTTCGCGCCGCAGGCGGCCATCTCGAGCATCTCCTCGTAGGAGATCTTCGGGATCTGCTTCGCGGCCGGCACGATCCGCGGGTCCGCGGTGAAGATGCCGTCCACGTCGGTGTAGATCTCGCAGTAGTCCGCCTCCAGCGCGGCGGCCAGCGCGACTGCGGTGGTGTCGGAGGCGCCGCGGCCCATCGTGGTGATGTCCTTGGTGTCCTGGGCGACGCCCTGGAACCCGGCCACGATCGCGATGTGGCCCTCGCCGAGGGCCTCCTCGATCCGGCCCGGCGTGATGTCGATGATGCGCGCGTTGCCGTGCGCCGAGGTGGTGATCACGCCGGCCTGCGAGCCGGTGAACGAGCGGCCTTCGTAGCCCAGGTTCGCGATCGCCATCGCCAGCAGGGCGGCCGAGATCCGCTCGCCCGAGGTGAGCAGCATGTCCAGCTCGCGCGGCGGCGGCAGCGGGGAGACCTGCTGGGCCAGGTCCATCAGCTCGTCGGTGGTGTCGCCCATGGCCGAAATAACCACCACGACGTCGTTCCCGGCCTTCTTCGTCGCGACGATCCGTTGGGCCACGCGCTTGATGCTTTCGGCGTCGGCGACCGAAGAACCGCCGTACTTGTGCACGACGCGTCCCACAGGTGTGTCTCCTCAAACCACTGGTTGCGGTACGCCGTGCGGCGTTGCACCAGGCGTAGTCTCGGGCCTCATTCTAGCCGTGACTCGTTCGTTGCCTACCCGTTGACCAGCAGCCGGGCCGACCGTCCGGCCGATCGTCGGGGCGCCGGAAGGTTCCACGGCGACGCTCCGGAGCGGCCGGAAACCGTCCGGTCTGCCCCGGGCCTTGTTCATATAAGTCATCACTGAAATACTCGGTCCGTGCACGCGTTCGACATCCTCGGCGACCCGGTCCGGCGCCGGATCCTGGAGCTGCTGGCCGAGGGCGAGCTGCCGGCCGGCAGTATCGCCGCCACCATCGGCGACGAGTTCGGGATCAGCCAGCCGGCCGTCTCCCAGCACCTCAAGGTGCTGCGCGACAACGGCTTCGCCACCGTCACGATCGACGGCACCCGGCGGTTGTACGCCGTCGACCCCGGACCGCTGCGCGAGATCGACAGCTGGCTGGACCGGTACCGCAAGTTCTGGATCAACCGACTCGACGCCCTGGAGACCGAGATCCACCGGGGCCGCCGGTAACCTTCGGGTCGGCCGGCGCATCTGGGTAAGTAAGGAGACCCAGAGGAGCAGTGGATGCGCAATATCGTGGCCAGGCTGTGGATGTCGGAGGACGGCATCGTGGACCGGCCGGAGTACTGGCTTCCGGAGCCCAGTCTTGATCGGCTGGTGACCGGCGCCGAGACGGTGTTGCTCGGGCGGAGCACGTTCGAGCAGTACGCCGCGTCTGTGGCGCGGTTCCACGATGCCGCCGTACCGCTGGACCGGGTGCGCAAGCTGGTGATCGCGTCCCGGCCGGTGATCGCGCGACCGCACACCGAGGTGTTGCAGGGTGACCCGCACCGGGTGCTGCGCGCACTGAAGCACGTGCCGGGCGCCGACCTGCACGTGGTGGGCAGCGTGAAGCTGGTCCGGTCGCTGCTGCGGTGGCGGTTGCTCGACGAGGTGTCCCTGCTCATCCAACCGGTCCAGGCCGGCTTCGGCTCGCCTCTGTTCCCGGACCGGCGTGCGCTGCGGCTGATCTCGATGTGTGCGAGTGACTCCGGCGCGCTGGAGGCCAACTACCGCGTGGACTACGCAGCGATCGCGACCTCTTCCACGTCGGCCTCGGCCGGACGGTGGGGCGGGACGTGGAGCACCGACAGCGTGGCCAGGAGCGCGAGCACGGCCATCAGGACCCACGCGTAGCGGACGCCGAAGGCCTCGACCACGGCGCCGGCGACGGCCGAACCGACCGCGGCGCCGATCATGCCGCCGCTGATCATCCAGCCGAAGATCTCGGTCCGTGCCGAGGCCGGCGTCATCACGCCGAGCCGTTCGTAGATCGCCCCGACGGTCGGGGCGATCAGGCACCCTGCCGCGAACAGCATCAGCGCGAGCGCGACCACGGACGACGTGGCGAAGACGCAACCGGTGACGAGCACCGTCATCGCGAGCATCCGGCGCCAGACGTACGAGTTGCGCCGCCCGGGCAGCGCGCCGCCGACCAGTCCGCCGATCAGGCTGCCGAGCGCGGCGACCGTTTCGAGTACGCCGGCGATCAGCCGGTTGCCGTGCTCGTCGGCGAACGCGACGATGCCGAGCGACATCGATGCGAAGCCCGTCACCAGGCACGCGAAGGCGAGGAGCAGCCCGAACCGGTAGCGATGGAACACGAGCTGCCGAGCAGTCGGCCGAGGCTCGTCGCTTTCCTCATGATGCGTGCCCGGCCGCTGCTTGAGGCCGAACCACCAGATGGCCCCGGCGGCCGTGACGGCACAGGCCAGCAGACCAGCACGCGGGCTGGCGAAGCTGACGATCACCGCGCCGAGCATGGGGCCGACGACGAACAGAAGCTCCTGCGCGGTCGCGTCGAGCGCGTAGATCGCCCGCAGCCGCGCGCCCTGGACCAGCCGCGGCCAGCTGGCCCGCAGCGCCGAGGTGACCGGCGCGACGAACATCCCGGCCAGGGCGGCGGCGATCGGCAGCGCCCGGTACCAGCTGTCCGGCAGCAGGGCGACCACGGCCATCAGGACACCCCACGCCATCCCGGTACCGATCACCACCCAGCGGGCGCCCTTGCGGTCCGCCCTGCGCGACCACACGACGCTGGCCAGCGCCGTACCGACGGAGTAGGCGCCGGCCACCACACCGGCCCAGCCGAAGTTGCCGGCGGCATCTTTGGCCAGGTAGGCCAGCGGGACCATCGTCGCCATCACCGGCATCCGCGCGATCAGGGCCGACGCCAGCAGCGCCATCACCCCGTGGGTCTTCCAGAGATCGCGGTACGCCGTCAGGTCCATGACGGGCATTCTGTCCTGACAAACCGGTTCGGCGCCTCGGGAATTCTCCCTATCCGGACAGCCTGCGGGTATGCGAACATATGTTCGTGTCGAACGGTACGGCGAGCATCCTGCATGCCGACCTGGACGCCTTCTACGCGTCGGTCGAGCAGCGGGACGACCCGCGCCTGCGCGGCCGCCCGGTGATCGTCGGCGCCGGCGTGGTGCTGGCCTGCAGCTACGAGGCCAAGGCGTACGGCGTCCGGACCGCGATGAACGGTGGACAGGCGCTGCGCCGCTGCCCCGGCGCGATCGTGGTCGACCCGCGGATGTCGGCGTACTCCGAAGCCAGCAAGGCCGTGTTCAAGGTCTTCGAGAACACCACGCCGCTGGTCGAGGGGCTGTCGATCGACGAGGCGTTCCTCGACGTCGGTGGGCTGCGGAAGATCTCCGGGACGCCGCTGGAGATCGCGCAGCGGCTGCGGGCGGACGTGCTGTCGCAGGTGGGGCTGCCGATCACGGTCGGGGTGGCGCGGACGAAGTTCCTGGCCAAGGTGGCGAGCGGGGTCGCGAAGCCGGACGGGCTGCTCGAGGTGCAGCCGGAGCGGGAGCTGGAGTTCCTGCATCCACTGGACGTCGAGCGGCTCTGGGGTGTCGGCGAGGTGACTGCGGAGAAGCTGCGGACCCGCGGGCTGACCAAGGTCGGTGACGTCGCGATGCTGCCCGAGGCCGCGCTGGTGGCGATGCTCGGGCGGGCCTCGGGGCGGCATCTGCATGCGCTGGCCCACAACCGCGACCCACGGCCGATCGAGGTCGGTCGGCGGCGGCGGTCGATCGGTTCGCAACGCGCGCTGGGTCGGTCGCCGAAGTCGCCGGCGACGTTGGATGCCGTGCTGGCCGGGTTGGTGGACCGGGTCACGCGACGGATGCGGACGGCGGGGCGGGCCGGGCGGACGGTCACCCTGCGGCTGCGGTTCGACGACTTCAGCCGGGCGACCCGGTCGCATACTTTGCCCCAGGCAACCGATCAGACGCGGGCGATCCTAGTCACCGCGCGGGCGTTGCTGTCGGCGGCCCGGCCGCTGATCACCGCGCAGGGGATCACGATGATCGGCATCTCGGTCGGCAACCTGGAGAACGAGGCGGCCATGCAACTCGCCCTGCCGTTCGACAAGGCGTCGAACGACGAGCTCGACTCGGCGCTGGACTCGGTCAAGGACAAGTTCGGCACGAACGCGATCACCCGCGGGATATTGCTCGGCCGCGACCAGGGGCTGACGGTGCCGATGCTGCCGGACTAGTACGAGTTGTCGTGCAGGCGACCGGCGTACCAGTTGAGGGCTGCTTGGAGCTCGTTGAGCTGGTGGGCGCGGTGTTTGGCGGTGCGTTCGTGGGCGACGGGGTAGAGCTTGACGCCGCCGTGGTGCCGGCGACGTGGGGTCGGCAGGGTGCTTTGGTGCGCGGCGTCCAGCCAGGCGATCAGCCAGGGTCGTTTGAGGTCCCCGACCAGGCGGAGGCGGGTCACGGCAGACCAGGGCACGGCGGCTTGCTGGTAGCCGCGCTCGACCGAGAGCCCTTCTGGAGTCAGCCGGAGCACGACGCGACGCCGGACCACCAACCGCCAACTCCGAACCGCAAAATACAGACTGATCGCAGACACGGTCGTCCCGATGACGGCCGCCGCTGGATCCTGCGCTGCACTCTGCCGCGGCCAGAACCCGAGCACGAGCAGCGTGGTCAGCAGCGCGATAACCACAGGTCGCGTTCTGGTGGTCGAGAAGGTAGCCCCGGTCCGCGCTGGCGTGAGCGGCCCCGCCACGTGCTGCACCGGCGCGGACTGCCCTGCCGCTTGATGCCCCGGCACCGCTTGGTGCACCGCGGCTGGGGACTGCCCCGGCGGCACCTGCCCCGCCGACGCCTCTTGCCCCGGCCACGTCGGCTGCGTGGATGCGGCCGACTCCGGGAGGAGTTTGGTGGGGTTCGCGATCGTCGGAGTGGGTGGGGTTAGTAGTGCGGTGTTCGCCGGGGAGCCGACGGCGTGCAGGAGCTGTTGTGGGGTTGGGCGGTGGGCGGGATCTCGTGCGAGGCAACGTCGTACGAGATCGTGCAGGGGCTCGGGTAGCGGTGGGATGTGTGGTTGCTCGTGGACGATTCGGTGCAGCAGCGACGCCGGGTTGCCGGTTGCGAACGGGCCACGGCCGGACGCCGCGAACACCAGTACGGCGCCCAGCGCAAACATGTCGCTCGACGGCGCGATCGCCGAACCCGTGATCTGCTCAGGCGACAGATAGCCCGGCGTACCGATCACCACCCCGGTCGCCGTCAGGCTCGCGTCCTCCAGCGCGCGGGCGATGCCGAAGTCGATCACCCGCGGACCGTTGTCGGTGAGGACGATGTTCGACGGCTTGAGATCACGATGGATCAACCCACACGCGTGGATCGCGACCAGCGCCTCGGCCAGCCCGCCCGCGAGTGAGCGAACCCCGCCGGGCGTCAACGGACCGGACGTGTCGATCGCCTTCTGCAGCGTCGGTCCCGGCAGGTACTCGGTCGCGAGCCACGGACGCTCCGCGTCCGGATCGGCGTCGACGACCGCCGCCGTGAACGCGCCACTGACCCGGCGAGCAGCCTCGATCTCGCGGGCGAACCGGGCCCGGAACCCGTCGTCGCCGGCGAGTTCGTCGCGGACCACCTTGACCGCGACCAAGCGACCGCCGGGCGACCGCGCCAGGTACACCGCACCCATCGCACCACGGCCGAGCCGGGCCTCGATCGCGAACGACCCGATCGTCGCCGGATCCCCTGGGTGCGTTGTCATCGGGGAGTCAGGCTAACCCGGGTTCAGGAGCGCGGGTAGCCGATCTCGGCGATCCCTTCGGCGAGGTCCTGCAACCGGCGTCCGCGGTTGAGCGACGTCACGACGTACTCGGTGAGTGGCATCAGTGCGTACACGTGCCGGACCGGCTCGAGGTCGAGGGCCACCTCGTAGTAGTCCTCGGCGAACGTCAGGTACGCCTCGGGGCGACCGTCCGCGAGCACCTCGAACAGCTCGTCGGCGCCGTCCTTCTCGACCCCTTCGACCGGGCCACAGCGCCACTCGCTGTCGTCCGCCGTACGCCAGAACGCGACCGTCGCCCGCGGCACACCCGCCGGATCCCGGAACGCCCGGTCGTCCCGAGCGCCGTGGAACACCTCCGGCACCCCGTCGACCAATCCCGGCCAGGTCCGCATCCCGTTCACGTACAGGGACATCGGCGACTCGTGGTCGAACCCGTACCCGAACGCGCCGTCCGCCGAGAACACGATCGAGTACTCGTTCCCCGACCCGTCCCTCATCAACGCCGCCTCTTCCGTCGCCGACCACCGCGCGTCGAACGAGAAGTGGTTCAGGTCGTCGAGGTCGTTCAGGACCAGGTCCAGCACCGCGAGCGCCCGGCTGACCCGCCTGGTGGTGTGCAGGTCGGGCAGCCGCGGCAGCAGCTCATAAACAGACACCGCCCCATCCAACCGCTCCTAGACCAGCTCGTCGACCCACCGCCGCCCGTACCCGATGATCGCCGCTCGGAGCCCACGCAACTTCCGACTGCGCCGCACCACCGACTGCCCGTGCCCGACCGGAAAGAGCAGGTAGGCCCCGTCCCGCCGCCGCGCTGCCGGCACGCCACTCTGCACCTGGCCGGGATCGAGCCAAGCCACCACCCATGGCCGCCGCAGGTCCCCGTCGATCCGGATCTGGCCGACCGCGTGCCAGGGCACACTCAGCTCGCGACCGCTTCGCTTGACGGTCAGCCCCGCAGTCGTCAACCGCAGCTCAGCTGGTCGCCGAAGGACGAGCCGCCAGTTGCGCACCGCTGTGACCAGGCAGACCACGCCCACCAGGTTCAGGAACAGCGCGACCTCGAGAGTCTCCCGGTCGTACGAGAACCCGCGGGGCAGCAGCGCGTAGGCGAGCAACGCGGTGATCACTCCGACAACGACCGGGCGTCGCCGGGTAGTGGTGAAGGATGCGCCGACATCCAATTGTTCTTGCACACAGGCCTCCTGACCGGGATGGAGCCCTCAACGTAGTTGCTGAGGACCCCTCGCGGGCCGGTCAGGAGCTGGCCTGTGGATAACTCTCGTCAGCGGCGCTGGACGGCTTCTTCGGCGACCTCGACGAGCTCGCGGTCGGTGGCCTCGGTCTCGGCGTCGTGGGCCGGCTCGAGCCGGTCGTGCGCGATCAGCGACTGGATGGCCCGCAGTACGGCGCTCGCCGCGGCGCCCCACGTGGACACGTAGGAGAACTGCCACCACCACAGCGCCTCGATGATCCGGCCGTCCTCATAGTGCGCGAGACCGTGCACCAGGTCGGTGGCGATCGCGGTGAGGTCGTCGGACAACCGGTTCACGGTGATCTCGGGCGGGGCGGCGTACGGGTCGAAGACCTCGGCGTACTCGTCCAGGCCCTCGAACAGCACCGCCAGCCGGTCCCGCATCGCGTCCAGGTCCGGGTCCGGGCCGGCGTCGCTCTCGAAGCGCTCCTCCGGCACGAAGTCCTCGAACGCGCCCAGCCGGCCGCCGGCGAGCAGCAACTGGCTCACCTCGAGCAGCAGGTACGGCAGCGAGGCGAGCCCCTCGTCGACGCCGTCCTCGTCCGGCTGCGCCGCGATGTCGCGCACCGAGATCAGGAAGCTTCGCACCTGGTCGGCGATCTGCTCGGCGAACTCGGTGAGGTCCTCGGAGTCCGTGCCCAGCGCGCGTTCTGCAATATCGGTTGGTTCAGTCATCGATCGATCGTCGCCCTTCAAACGCCCGTCCGAGGGTGACCTCGTCGGCGTACTCGAGATCACCGCCTACTGGAAGTCCACTAGCCAAACGGGTGACGCGCAACCCCATGGGCCGGAGCAACCGGCTCAGGTAGGTGGCGGTCGCCTCACCCTCCAGGTTCGGGTCGGTGGCGAGAATGATCTCGGTCACCTCACCACTGGCCAGCCGCTGCATCAGCTCCTTGATCCGCAGCTCGTCCGGCCCGATCCCCTCGATCGGCGAGATCGCCCCGCCGAGCACGTGGTAGCGGCCGCGGAACTCGCGGGTCCGCTCGATCGCGACCACGTCCTTGGCCTCCTCGACCACGCAGATCAGGCTCAGGTCGCGGCGCCGGTCCCGGCAGATCCGGCACTGCGTGTCCTCCGCGACGTTGCCGCAGATCTCGCAGAACTTGACCTTCTCCTTCACCTGCACGAGCACGTGCGCGAGTCGTCGCACGTCGGTCTCGTCGGCAGCGAGCAGGTGGAACGCGATGCGCTGTGCGGACTTCGGACCGACGCCGGGCAACCGGCCGAGCTCGTCGATGAGGTCCTGTACGGCCCCCTCGTACACGTCAGCCCGAGTCCCGACCGGAAAGCCCGGCCCCGCCACCCGGGTTCACGAACCCGACCCCACCGGCACCCGCGCCCGGCCCAGCGCCGGGCGCACCGGAGCTCTCGCCGGCGCTCACGCCGCTCGTGCTGTCCGCCGCGCTGGAGCCACTCGCGCTGTCTGCGGCGCTGGATCCGCTCGCGCTCGGCCCGTCTGCTCTTGAGCCGTCCGGACCGGAGTCGTCCTCATCCGGGGTGTCTGCGGCGATCGTCGGACCTCCGCCGGTGATGCTCCCACCCGGCGCTGCACCCGGCAGCGTGAAACCGGCCGGCGCGGACGACCCACCGCCGAAGCCGGGCCCCTCGGACCCGAAGCCCGGGATCCCGCCGGCCAGCGGGCCCATCGCCTGGGCCGCGATCTGCTTCGCGTTCTCCGAGGCGTCCCGGACGGCGGCGACGACCAGGTCGGCCAGCGTCTCGGTGTCGTCCGGATCGACGGCCTCCGGCTTGATGTTCAGGCTGAGCAGCTCACCGGTCCCGGACACCAGCGCGGTCACCAGCCCACCACCGGCCGAGCCCTCGATCTCCTGGCTCTCCAGGTTGGCCTGGGCTTCCATCAGCTGGTTCTGCATCGCCTGCGCCTGCGCGAGCAGGTCGGACATGTCGAAGCCGCCAGCACCGCCACCGTCGAACACCGCGATCTCCTCGTCGAGCCGCTACCTGTTACCGAGCCTCAACCCTATCCGGTCCCCCGGACAACCCCACCCACGAACCAGAAACCGACCAGTCTCCCCAGGTTGTCCACAACCCTGTGAACAACGTTATCCACACCCCTGTGGATGCTGTGGAAGCCCCTCCCTGAATCCCCCGGGCGCGTGTGGGCGGGGTTGTGGACTAGGGCACTTCCCAACCGGACGGGGCGATGTAGTCGGTGTACCAGGTGGTCAGTTCCACAAGCGGGCGGAGGGACTTGCGGATCTGGTTGACGTCGGTGGTGTCGAGGGGCTTCTCGGCGTACACGGCGCGACGGCGGAGGAGGTCGGCTCTGGGGTGATCGGGTGCGAACTGGGCCGGCACGCGGCGGCTGATCGGGCCGGTCACGTCGTACCCATTCCGGCCGAGCCGCTTCACGACCGCGGCCAGCTCACCGCCACTGGGCTCCGCGTCCACCATCTGCCGGAACAGCGCCACCTGATCACCGGCAGGGCTCGCTGAGCCCCCACCGAGCGCGAACCCATCGAGGTCGAACGTGAACGTGATCCGGATCCGGCGCGCGATCCACCACGTCGCGCGAGAGGACTGCCACCCAGCCGCGTGCCCGGACAGACCACTCAGCCAGAACGTCCCGAACTCGCCCGTCTCGTTGAGCTCGTCGCACAACAGCTGCAACGGCCCACGGACATGCCGCTCCAGGTCGTCCCGATGCGTCTCCAACTGCGCCGGCCCCGGATCCCCTTCGAGATCGACCAGTACGTCGTACGCCGCGTCAGTCCACCCTTGAAACGCCATACCCCGCAATCTGCCACCGCCCACCGACAATCCACTGTGCCCCGATGAACTGCCGCTGGGCGCGACGGGTGACGACCTCGGTCAGCTCCAAGGCCGCTCCGCCGGGGTTAGGTACGGCGCGTGCCGCGCCCGGCCAGACGCCCGTCCGTCTCCCCCGCCTTCTTCGCCTCCTGCGGCACACCTCCGGAATTGGTGGCCTTGAGCAAGTACTGGATGCCTTTCATCCCGTCCGGCAGTACGAGTGCCGGGGTCTTCATCCGCAGGTCCGTCGTCGTCTTCCTCCTGCAGTACAAGGCGCCGCTGTCACATCGGCGCGGTCTCACGGGTCAGTCCATTGACCCCTCAACCGACGAAGGAACGTGACCAATGAGCCAAGGCGAGTTTCCCGAACCGCTGCCCGCCGAGCAGGTGCTGATGCTTCGATTCGAGAAGCACCGTGAGCATTTGCGTGCGGTCGCGCAGCGGATCCTCGGCTCGGCGACTGAGGCCGACGACGCCGTACAGGAAACCTGGTTGCGGCTCCATCGCACCGACACGTCCACGGTGGAGGATCTCGGCGCCTGGCTGACGACGGTGGTCGGGCGCGTCTGCCTCACCATGCTGCGCGACCGGGGCAGGCTCCGCGAGGAACCGTTGCCGTCCTACCAGCCCGCTTCGCTTTCCGCTGTGGATGACGCGGACCCCGAGGCCGAGGCCATGCTGGCGGATTCGATCGGCGTCGCGTTGGTCGAGGTCCTGGAGACTCTTGCGCCGGCGGAGCGGCTGGCATTCGTTCTGCACGATCTGTTCGAGGTGCCGTTCGACGACATCGCGCCTGTCGTCGGCCGCACTCCGACCGCTACCCGGCAGCTGGCCAGCCGGGCCCGGCGCCGGATCCGTGGTGCGCCGTCCGCACCGGCAGCGGCCGATCGGGCGGTCGTCGATGCGTTCCTGGCTGCGGCTCGGGGTGGCGATCTCGAGACGCTGGTCCGGCTGCTGGATCCGGACGTGGTAGTTCACACGTACGGCGCGCTTCGGCCGGCCGGTGTTGTCGAAGGCGCGCGGGCGGTGGCCGAGGGTGCTGCGACCTGTGCTCGGCTGGCCGAAGTCACTCGACCGGCGCTGCTCAACGGCGCGCTCGGTGCGGTGGCTCTCACCCAGCATGTGCCAACATCGGCCGTACTCTTCACGGTCGCGGCGGACCGGGTCACGGCGCTCGACATCCTCACCGACCCCGCCCTGCTGGACGGCGTCGCGATCACATACCTCGACGAGGCCTAGGGCGTATCTCCCTATCCCCACCCCGCGCCATTTGATGGGGTACCCCCTGAGCTTGCTCCTCCTCCGATGAAATTCGAGCTGAGGAGGAGCCATTTGATGGGGTGCCCCATGAAATGGTCACATGGGGGCGGCGGTGGGGTGGGGTGGGACTAATTGGGTTCCTCGGTGATGATCTGGGCGCCGAGGGTTTCGCGCAGGAGGTCGGTGTGCGAGCGGGAGTCGTCCTCCAGCACCACATCGTCCTCGCCGATCGCGTCGGCTTCCTCCTCAGGCGTCAGCCGGACCTCCGGCACCGCCTTCGCCGCCGCCCGTCGAGCCTGCTCAGCAGCCACAGCCGCCTCCGCCGCCCGCCGCTTACTCCCCGCCTGCTCCCGCCGTTTCCCCGCCGCAGCCGCCTTACCCGGCGCCGCTCCGGCCGCCCGTCCGGCCTCTGGCGTCGGGCGCCGGGTGGGACCGTCCTCCCACGGATCAGGCTCCGGCGGTACGTCGTACTCATCCGGCGGCTCCTGCAAAGCAATCGCCGCCCCCACCCCCTCGTCCCACTGCCCAGAACGCGCCGCCCCGCCCGACCCAGTCCCGCCCGATCCGCTTCCGGCTGATCCGGTCCCGCCCGCCCCACTGCCAGTCGACCCGCTCCCGGCCGACCCACTCCCAGTCGATCCGCTCCCGGCCGGGGTGTTCCCAGCCCGATCCGCACCTCCCGCCGAATCGCTGCCGGCACCACCCGCGGCACCTCGTCCCGACGCGCCGCCGCCCTGGCCCGCGGCCAGCCCGTGCGCAGCGCCGCCACCGGACCCGCTCGCTGCCGCCGAACCAGACCCACCAGGGCTGCCATCGGCACGCGCCCGAGAACCTGCAGGCCCACTCACCGCCGCCCCACCGGCCGCAGCCGCGCCCGATCCACCACCGCTCACGTCCCCAAAACCACCAGCAGCACCACTCGAGTTCGCAGCACCACCCGCACCGCTCAGGTTCCCGCTACCACCAGCCGCGCCACTCGCGCCCGCGGAACCACCGACCGCGCCACCGGAACCACCATCACCCCAGCCAGCGCCCGCACCCGGCCCCACTCCGCTCGCGTTCCCGCTACCACCAGCCGCGCGACTCGCGGAACCACCAGCCGCGCCGCCAGGATCACGATCACCCGAGCCCGGCACCGCTCCACTCGCGCTCCCGGCACCGCCGGCCGCACCGCCTGCGCCCGCGGGACCACCGGCTGCGCCGCCAGGGCCAGCGTCACCCCAGCCGGCGCCCGAACTGGCAGCTCCGCCGGCGGACTCGCCTCCGGGGGCGCCGGGGGATCCGCCACCCGGATCACCGCCGTGGGTTCCACCGGTCGGACCGCCGCTCTGGGGCCCGCCGCCCGGACCACCGGCCTGGGGGCCGCCGCTTGAGCCGCCGCCTTGGGGGCCGCCAGGGTGGGGGCCGGTGTTGTGGGTGGGGCCGCCGGCGCCTGGGTCGGTGGAGGGGTCGACTACGGCCTCGACGCGGCGGTTGAGGCCGATGGTGTCGATCATCGCCTGGCGCAGGATCTCGTCGCTGCCGGAGCGGGCGAAGCTGTCGCGGGCGCCGGAGTTCACCAGGGCGAGGGTCAGGGTCTGGTCGTCGATGGCGATGACCTGTGCGTTCTGGCTGAGCATGATCCAGGCGAACCGCCGCTTGCTCTTCACCGCCTCGAGCACCTCAGGCCACAACCGCCGAATGTCCGCCAGCCCCACAGCCCCCGCAGACGGAGCCGCCGCAGCCGCACCTCCCGCCGCGGCGCCACCAGCTAGCGGTGCCTGCGCCGCCGCCGAACCGGTCTGGCTGGATGGTGCGCCTGATGACTGCGACGAAGCAGCCCCGCCAGTTGCCGAAGACGCAGCCGACTCGTCCGACCAGGAACCAGTACGAGCGCCAGCGCCAGCAGCCGCGCCGTCACCAGACCGACCACCGCCTGCAGACCGACCGCCACCTGCAGCACTGCCACCGCCCGCAGCACGATCTCCGGACCCGCCACGACCGCTGTCCGCGGGCGCACTGTCAGCTGGCCGCGCACCCCCACCGGCCGTCTCAGTCCCCGCACCGCCAGCTCCAGCGCCCGGACCACCGGCACCGCTCGCTCCACCAGCTTCGGCGGGGGCGGCACCAGCGGCTCCGCCAGCTGGCTCAGTTGTGCCGGCGGGCGCCGTACCACCGGTGCTGGCGGCGGCTCGGGCTGCGGCTCGGCTGGTGGCGGCGTCTGGGCCTGGGGCCGGCGCGTAGTCGGCCGGTTGGGCGCCAGCGGGTGTTCCGATGGTGAGGCGGCGCTCCATGCGGTCGAGGCGGGCCTGGATGCCGTTGGTCGAGTCGTCGGCCCCCGGCAGCAGCACCTTGGCGCAGATGAGCTCCAGCTGCAGCCGCGGCGCCGTCGCCCCGCGCATCTCCAGCAGACCGGCTGCAACGATGTCCGCCGCCCGCGTCAGCTCCGCCGCCCCGATCCCGGCAGCCTGCGTCTGCAGCCGCTCACCCTGGTCCTCCGCGGCCTCGATCAGGCCGGAGATGATGGCGTTCGGTACGGCGGACAGCACGACGAGATCACGCAACCGCCGGAGCAGGTCCTCGGCGAACCGCTTCGGGTCCTGACCGGTCTCGATGACCTTCTCGATCGTCTCGAACACGGCCTTGCTGTCGTGCGCCGCGAACCCGTCGACGCACGCGTCGAGCAGCGAGTCCGGCGTGAACCCGAGCAGCGCGACGGCCAGCTCGTAGGTGACGCCGTCCGGCCCCGCACCACCGATCAGCTGGTCGAGCACACTCAGCGAGTCACGGACAGACCCGGCACCGGCCCGCACGACCAGCGGCAGCGCCGCCGGCTCGATCGCGACGCCCTCGGACTCGCACAGCGAAGCCATGTAGTCGCCGAGCACCTTCGGCGGGACCAGGCGGAACGGGTAGTGGTGGGTCCGGGACCGGATCGTCCCGATTACCTTGTCCGGCTCGGTGGTGGCGAAGATGAACTTCAGGTGCGGCGGCGGCTCCTCGACGAGCTTCAGCAGGGCGTTGAAGCCCTGCGTGGTCACCATGTGCGCCTCGTCGATGATGTAGATCTTGTAGCGGCTCTCCACCGGCGCGAAGAACGCCCGCTCGCGCAGGTCGCGCGCGTCGTCGACACCGCCGTGCGAGGCGGCGTCGATCTCGATCACGTCGATGCTGCCGGGTCCGCCGCGGGCCAGGTCGGTGCACGACTTGCACACCCCGCACGGCTCCGCGATCGGGCCCTTCTCGCAGTTGATCGCGCGGGCCAGGATTCGGGCGCTGGTGGTCTTGCCACACCCACGCGGGCCGGAGAACAGGTAGGCGTGGTTGACCCGGTTGTTGCTCAACGCGTTCCGCAGCGGCGCGGTGACATGGTCCTGCCCGATCACCTCGGCGAACGTCTCCGGGCGATACCGGCGGTACAGCGCAAGGGGTGCTTCCACGCCCGCAACCCTAGCGCCGCTCGCCGACAAATCCTCCCCGCGCCCGGCCGGGTGCAACTTCACCCCGGGGCCAGGAGTCGTGTTCGTACGACAAACAACCGGGGGTGGACCATGACAGGACAAGGATTCGACGCACATCCTCCAGCGCGCCATCATCAGCGCCGCCGCAGCCGCCACGCTGCTTATGGCTGGCACAGCCGTCCCAAGCTCGACGAGTACGACGGATGCATGCCGGCCGTCGACCGGTTCAGCAGCCGCATTCCAGCTCGCTGCCGGTTCAGTAACTGCAAGCGGCAGCCACAGGTCGCAGCTCTTCGCGAGTACGAGGCCAGTCAGCAAAGTCCACGACGTCGTACGCGGGCGTGGTGTCTTCTCGCCCGACCGGGTGCGGCTCAACAGCGACATGACCCGGCTCCTGGCGACCGTTCCCGGCGTTGTGGCGGCATGGGCTGCGCAGGGCTACGCCGTGATGAGCGGCCACGTGGTCATCGGCTCGGCGCTGCACCGGCTGACCTACCCGGTCTTCGACGGCACCGACCGGCCGTACGACGTGATCCTGGACCGGATCGGCGGTGGCCGGGACCCCTTCGTAGCGCTCAGCAGCTCACAGCAGGTCGCATCGGACCCCGCGGCGTCGACCGGGCGACTGTACGCGCTGCGACCGCGGCTTGAGCGGGGACTAGCACCTACGACACCCTGCTGATGACGACACGCGGCAGGGCGCTCTACACCGTGCGGATCCCGTTGACGTCGCCGATGCGCCCGGTGGTGAAGGTCGTCCGCAGCTCCACCTGGCAAGGCTTCGAGTCCCTGATCAGCAGCCGCTGCGGGCAGTCCGGGACTCTGCTGCTCGGCATCGACAAGGCCACCGGCTCCGGCCACCTCTACACCGTCGGCCAGGCCGCCGGGACCGCAACAGTCATCCGCGGGCTCGGCAAGGTACCCGGCGCGTTCGGCGACCCGGTCGACCTCCGGTGGGCGGATTACAACGGGCTGCCGTTGTACGGCGAGTAAGTACGCTGGCGCGGGTGACAATCGGAGACGACAGGCAGCAGCAGGTCATCGAGCGCGCCCGCGCCGTGCTCCCGGACGACGATCGCATCCTCGGTGTCTACCTGGTCGGCAGTTACGGAACCGGCGAGGCGGACAGGTTCAGCGATGTCGACGTGCACTGCGTCGTGACCGACGAGAGCCTGCCGTGGTTCGAAGAGCACTGGCCCGACGTACTGCGGGTGCTGACCGGACCGACCGTGCTCGCTGACCGGGTGCCGGGGATGGTCGGCGGGCTGGGCATCACGCCGGACTGGTTGCATGTCGACCTCTTCTGTCATCCGATCGGATCCTTCGATCGCTTCCAGTACGACGGGGTCCGGGTGCTGTTCGACCGGGACGGGACGCTGTTCCCCGACGGCGACCTGCCGGCGACAGGCGGTCGCCCTGGTACGCCGTACTGGCCCGAGCAGACCGTGAACCTCTTCTTCTACTTCCTGGGCAACCTCGTGACCGTGCTCGGCCGGGACGAGCGAATCGTCGGCAACCAGGGCGTCGGCGCGGTCCGCGACCAACTGATCGCGGTGATGCTCGCCGAGCGCGGCGTACGACGGACCGGTGGAGCCAAGCGGTTGAACGCGCTCCTGTCGGACGAGCAACGCACCGCGCTCGAGTCGATCCCGGCCGCCGGTTCCGAGCCGGCCGACATCATCGCGGCCAACCAGTACCTTTGCCGCGAGTTCATCCGCCGGGGAACCGCCTTGGCGAAACAGACGGGCGAGGGCTGGCCGACCGAGTTCGTCGACGCGACCCTTGACCATCTGCGCCGGCACTTCGGCGCGGACTTCGACTGATCGAGGCGACCGCGACGCCCCCTACGCTGCCTGTCAGCTCGTCGAGGTCATTTCCTGGATGCCGATGGCGGACAGGAGATCGAGTTTGCTCCTGGCGTGCGAGTCGCGTGGCGTGTCCACGACGAGACGGAGGTCCGTGCCCTGGGTCGTGAGCACGTTGGAGTCGACAGCGATGTCTCCCACGTCCGGATGGACGACGATCTTGTGCGCGCCCTGGTGGTCGCCCACCGACCGGAGCGCCCAGAGCCCACGGAACCGGGGACCGCGGTTCAGCCGCGAGACCAAGGCTCTGAGATCGAGGTCGTCCGGGTACCGGCTCGTCGTCGCCCGAAGGTCGGCGACCAGTGACTCCTCGAACGCGATCCGCTCCGCGGTCGTCTGTCGGATTCGGGTCGGTTGGTCCTCGAACTGGGCGATCAGTGCGTTGCGTTCGTCGTCGCCTCGTCTGGTGGGATCGCCGAAGGTCGCGGCGAACAGCGGGTTCCAGTGCAGCATCTGCCACGCAGCGTCGCACACCGCCACCGGGATGTCGGCGAGCTGATCCACGATCCTGTGCACGCTGGTGGGGACCAACCGTGGGATCCGGTCCGGATCCGCGGCATGGCCGGCCAGGCGGAGGAGATGGGCCTGCTCGTCGTCGGACAGTTGCAGCGCGCGGGCGAGGGCGGAGCAGACCTGGGCCGACGGCGTCGATGCGCGTCCTTGTTCGAGCCGTACGACGTACTCGGCCGAGATGCCCGCTAGTTGCGCCAGTTCACCCCGCCGCAAGCCGGCGACTCGGCGCGGGGAGTAGTGCGGCAGCCCGACGGCGCCGGGGTCGAGCCGGTCTCGCCAGGCTCGCAACGCGACACCGAGTTCGTTCATAGAGCCATCTTCCCGCGCGCCTGCCTCTCGTGGCTGGTACCAGCTGTACCAGGAAGATCTGTGGCTTCTCCGGGAGCTGCCCGCAGGCTGACCATCGAGCTCAGTCGCGGTCCTGGTGCGATTGCCGCCCGCGGCACCGAATCGACTCGTCCGTCATCGATGGCATTGGGAGCTGGCATGGACATATTTCTCACCGGCGGCAGCGGCTTCGTCGGACAACACCTCATTGCACGTCTGGTGGCCGACGGCAACGTGGTGTGGGCACTGGCGCGCAGTGCTGAGGCCGCCCGGCGGGTGGAGCAAGCCGGAGCGACGCCCGTCCTCGGCGATCTCGCGGAACTGAGCGCGCACTCCGGCGAAACGCACACGGGAACGACGGTCGGCACGGCATCGGCATCGGCATCGCGACCGGCGCCGGCCTGGTTGGCAGTTCTGGACCGATGCGAAGCGGTGATCCACTCGGCTGCCCGGATGGAGTTCTGGGGACCGGACGCCGGATTCGAGCGGGACAACCACCGGCCGACGGTTTCCCTGTTCACTGCCGCGGCGGCTGGCGGCGTCAAGAGATTCGTGCTGATCAGCGCCGCCGCTGTGTCGACCGACCGCGGCGGCACGCCTGCCGTGGTCGACGAGGCGACGCCGACCGGTCGGCCGATCATCGCCTACGCCCGGGTGAAGCTTGCGACCGAGCGTGCCTTGGCAGACATCGCCACCCCCGGAATGACGCTGATAACGCTGCGTCCGCCATTCATCTGGGGCCAAGGGATGGCGACCATGCTCGAGGCTGCGAACGCGGCCGCTGCCGGCCGATGGGCCTGGATCGACAACGGACGGCACGTCATCGACTTCGTCCACGTCGACAATCTCGCAGCCGCGACGGCGGCCGCGCTGAGCCGCGGCTACGACCGCAGGGTCTACTACGTCACCGACGGTGCTCCGATGACGGTCCGGTCCTTCTTCACCCCGCTCCTGGAGACCATGGGCGCGGATGTCAGCCGCGCCCGAAGCGTTCCGCGTGCCGTCGCCTCGCCAGTCGCCAGGACTCTGGACCGGACCTGGAGACTGCTGCGTCGCCGTACTCCGCCGCCGCTGTACGACTGGCTGGTTGCGGTCATGGGGCGCGACCGCAGCTACGACATCTCCAACGCCCGCACCGATCTGGACTACCAGCCCTGCGTGACCTTCGCCGCCGGACTGGAGGAGTTGCGCATCGCCTGAGGACCTCCTCGACCACGACACCAGGCAGCCGTTTAGTCGAGGTGGTAGTCGGCGAAGCGGGTGCGGAGGTCCTTCTTGGAGAACTTGCCGACGGAGGTCTTGGGGACCTCGTCGATGAACTCGACAGCGTCGGGGAGCCACCACTTCGCTACCCGAGGTCGCAGGTACTCCAGGATGTCTTCCGCGGTGGCGGTTTCGCCTTCGGCGAGGACCACGCAGGCCAGTGGACGCTCGTCCCACTTCGGGTGCGGCACACCGATCACGGCGGCCTCCTTCACCGCCGGGTGAGCCATCAGCAAGTTCTCCAGCTCGACCGAGCTGATCCATTCGCCTCCGGACTTCACCAGGTCCTTGGTGCGGTCCACCAGTCGCACCGAGCCGAACTGGTCGATCGCCGCCACGTCGCCCGTCTTCATCCAGCCGTCTTCCGTGCTGAGCTGGACACCCGCATCGGGCCGGTAGTACTCCGCCGCGATCCACGGCCCGCGCACCTGCAGCTCACCCGTCGCCTCGTCGTCCCACGGCAACGGCGTGATCGACCCGGGCTCGACGATCCGCACCTCGACACCGGGCAGTGGTTGACCTTGCCGTGCCCGCAGCCGGGCCTTCTTGTCCTCGGCCAGCTCCTCGTACCGAGCCGGCACGTGCGCCGCCGTCGCCACCGGGCTGGTTTCGGTCATCCCCCACGCCTGCAGGATCGGCCGGCCGAGCTTCTCCCGGAACGCCTCGGACAGCGCCATCGGTACGGCGGACCCGCCACAAGGAACCCGCCGCAGCTTCGGCAACTCGACCCCGTCCAGCAACGGCAACAATCCCTGCCAGATCGTCGGCACACCCGCAGCCAGCGTCACCTCCTGCTCCTGCAAGAGCTTGAGAATCCCCTGCGGACTCATGTCCGGCCCCGGGAACACCAGCGACGCACCGGCCATCGGCGCCGCATGCGCGAGACCCCACGCGTTCGCATGGAACATCGGCACGACCGGCATCACGGTGTCCGTCTCCGCCAACCCGATCCCCGCGTTGGTCAGGACGCCGATGGAGTGCAGCCAGGTGGACCGGTGTGAATACACCACTCCCTTCGGATGCCCCGTCGTACCGCTCGTGTAGCACATCGCGGCGGCCTGGTTCTCGTCCTCGACGTGGAACTCGACCGGATCCGCCGCGGCCAGCAACTCCTCGTAGTCGTGGAACCGTGGATCGTCCGGCACCTCCGCCCCGGGCGCGCCGGCCGGCAGATCGTCCATCACGACGACGTGCCTGACCAGCGGCAACCGGTCGAGCAGCGGCAGGAAGAGACCGAGCAGCGAACGGTCGACGAAAACGACCTCGTCCTCGGCGTGGTTCGCGATGTACACGACCTGGTCGGGGAAGAGCCTGATGTTCAGCGTGTGCAGGACCCGGCCGGTGCAGGGCGCACCGAAGTACAGCTCGAGGTGGCGCCCCGAGTTCCACGCGAACGTCGCCACCCGGCCGTCCGCGCTGATCCCGAGGGCGTCCAGCACACCGCCCAGTTGTCTGGTCCGCGTGGCCCACTCGGCGTACGTCAGTTTCGACGGCGCCGGACCGCCGGTGTAGACGGTCTTGTCCGGGTAGAACTGCTCAGCCCGGAGGAAGATGGTGTCCAGGGACAGCTGGTAGTCCTGCATCAGACCCTTCATGCCGACACTCTGCCAGCCGCGACGACGCCTTGACCATGACCTCATCCGGACTTTCTCACGCACTCTTCACGCATTCCGGACAGACAGATGACACGACATACATGTCGTGTAATGTATTACCCATGACGACCATCTCCCGAGTGTCCGTGGTGAGCACCGGCACCGTTCAGATCCGGCCCGAGCACGTCGGGCCGACGAAGAAGAACACCTACGTCTGGCTGGCGACCTCGCGCCAGTGGACGGCCCCGCGGCCGATCAATGCGTACGTCGTGGAGCACTCCGAGGGCCTGGTGTTGTTCGACACCGGCCAGGACCGCGCGTCCGTCACCGACGCCGACTACTTCCCCGGCGGACTGAACGGTCTGGTCTACGACCGACTGGCGAAGTTCGAGATCGGGCCGGAGCAGACGCTGACGCGGCAGCTCGCGGCGAACGGGTACGACATCCGCGACGTTCACACCGCAGTCCTGTCGCACCTCCACCAGGACCACATCGGCGGACTGCCCGAGCTGACGCACGCGCGCATCGTGATCAGCGAGCCTGAGTGGACGTCGATGCGCCGGCCGCTGGCGGCCGCCCGTGGCTTCCTGCGCCGACACATCGAGCTGCCCGGCCTGCGCTGGGAGCTCATCCGGCCGGAGCCCCTCGGTGATCCGGTCCTCGCGCCGTTCGGCAGCGGTCACGATCTGTTCGGAGACGGCAGCCTGGTCCTGCTGCCGACGCCCGGCCACACCCCCGGCTCCCAGTCCCTGCTGGTACGGCGTCCGGACGCGCCGCCGCTGCTGATGGTCGGAGACCTCACCTACGACGCCGAACTGCTGGCGGCCGGCGAGATCCCTGGGGTCGGCTCCCCGTCGGCGCTCCGTCAAACCATTGCCCAGGTCAACGAGTTGCGAGCGGCCCACCCGGGCCTCGTCGTACTGGCCGCGCATGACCCGGCCGCGGCGTCGGCGCTGGCGACGGCTGCCGCACGATGAGGGCCGCGGAGGAGCTGCGGTACCTGATCCTCGCCATCCAGCGCGAGGGGAACCGCCTGCTGGCCGCCGAACTGCGGCCGATCGGAGTGACCCCCTCGCAGGCGGAGGTGCTGCGCGTACTGCGGGACCACGGCCCGCTGACCCTCAACGCGCTCGGCGGTCTGCTGGTCTGCGAGACCGGCAACAGCCCGAGCCGGCTGGTCGAACGGCTGGTGGCCCAAGGACTGGTCCAACGCGACACCGACCCGGCAGACCGCCGCTATCTGACCCTCGGCCTCACCGCGGAAGGACGCAAGGTCAGCCGGCGGATCGTCGCTGCGGAGAACGTGCTGCATGAGGCGATCGACGACCGCATCGCCGGTCAGCCAGTCGATCAGACCATCGAAACCCTGCGCGCGCTGGCTGCAGCCTTCCCCGCCGGCGAAGCCCTCGCCCGGCGCCGCCCCGCCGACACCAAGGAGAGCTGACATGGAACGAGCGACCCTGGTCATCCCAGCCGACCCGAACCGGATCCGCGCCGTACTTCTCGACCCCCGTGCGCTGCCCTTGTGGAACGAGGCGTTCCTCGGCGTCGACGGGCCGCCGCATCCCGCAGTGGGACAGCAGTACACCCTCCGCGTCCGACCGGGCCTCAGCGGCCGCCTGGAGTACACGGCAATCGAGCCCGACCGGATCGAGCTCCGGTGGGAGGTCCCGGGCTTCCGCGAGACCGGGACCTGGACGATTGGCGAAGCCGGACTGGTCGGACACAGCTTCACGCAGGCAGGACCGCTCGCGGCACTCCTGCGGACCGCCTACCGCGGTATCGCGACCGTCCGGCTGGAGCGCCTGGCCGACTGTGTCGGTCAACTCCGGCTGGTCGACTGAGGCAGGATCAGACCGCCAGTGGGACGGCGCGTTTGTGGGCGGTGCGACGGTGGGTGGCGATGATGGTGGCGGCGGCCTTCTCGGAGACCTCGTGGCCTTCGAGGAAGTCGTCGATCTCGTCGTACGTCACGCCCAGGACGACCTCGTCGGGGAGGCCGGGCTTGTTGGTCTCCAGGTCGGCGGTCGGGACCTTGCCGGTGAGCTCGTCCGACGCACCCAGGCGGGTGGCGACCGCGCGGACCCGGCGCTTGGTCAGGCCTGACAACGGGGTCAGGTCGCAGGCGCCGTCGCCGTACTTGGTGAAGAAGCCCATCACCGCCTCCGCGGCGTGATCCGTGCCGACGACCAGACCGCTGCGGGCGCCGGCGACGACGTACTGCGCGATCATCCGCTGCCGGGCCTTGATGTTGCCGACGTGGAAGTCCTCGCGGTCACCGAGACCTGCATGCCGGACGGACTCGACCATCGCGTCGGTGGCCGGCTTCACGTCCACCACAAGCGTCTCGTCCGGCTTGATGAACTCCAGCGAGCGCTGTGCGTCCGCCTCGTCCGCCTGGACGCCGTACGGGAGCCGCATCGCGACGAACGTCGCCTGACCGCCCTCGGCCCGGACTCGCTCGACCGCGAGCTGGCAAAGGCGTCCCGCCGTACCGGAGTCGACGCCACCGCTGATGCCCAGCACGTACATCGTCGCGCCGGTCCGCCGGAGCTGGTCGGCGAGGAACTCGACCCGGCGCTCGATCTCGGTGTCCGGGTCGAACGACGCTGGGACGCCGAGCTCGGCGATGATCAGTTCCTGCAGGTAGCGGCGTTCCTCGCTCATCGGGCTCCTCACGGGCTGGGGTCTCGCGCACCAGCCTAGACATGAGGATTCCCCGCGCACCCGGAAGAGCTCACTTACCCTTGCTGCCTTCCGGCCCTGGGGGAGTTGGGCGAGATACCGCCACGCGGGGAACCAGCCAGAAGTGTACGTGATGCCCGCGTGCGGTCCGAAATCGAGCGGCCTACGCTGGTTGGGTGACGAATCATCAATTCGGTCCCTTCGGGATCACCACGGGCCTGACCAGCAGCCCCGAGTCGTTGGCCGCCGCCGCTGCGGCCGAGGAGCTCGGATACCCCGCGATCTGGTTGTCCGGCGGTCCGCTGCCCGGGCTCCAGACCGTCGTCGACCTGGTCGGTGCGACCTCGTCGATCAAGTTCGTCAGCGGCATCCTCTCTGTCGACCAGTACGGCGCCGACGACGTCAGTACGACGTACTCCGCGCTGGAGGCGTCCGCGCCGGGCCGGTTCACGGTGGGCCTCGGTGGCGCGCACGGGCCCAAGCCGATCGCCAGACTCAACGCCTACCTCGACACGCTGGACGCCGTACCGGTAGAGCACCGCCTGCTCGCTGCGCTGGGGCCGCGGATGCTCGGACTGGCGCGGGACCGGTCGGCCGGCGCATACCCGTTCCTGATCACGCCGTCGTACTCCGCCGAAGCACGGAAGGTGCTCGGCCCCGACAAGCTGCTCGCAGTCAGCCACCTGGTCGTTATGGAGAGCGATCCGGAGCGGGCACGGGCGATCGCGCGGGACACGATCAGCTTCTTCCCACGACTGCCTGGGTACGCCGCATCGCTCGAGCGGCAGGGGTTCACTGCCAAGGAGCAGGCCGAGCTGCCGGATCACATGGTCGACGCACTGGCCGCGTGGGGCACGCCAGCAGACATCAAGGCGAAGCTGAGCGAGCACCTGGCCGCCGGCGCCGACCACGTAGCCATCAACGTGATCACCGGCGTCACCGGACCGCAGCCAGTAGAGCAGTGGCGAGCCCTAGCGAGCACGCTACTGGGGTAACTCCTCGATGCTGCCGGACATGATGGCCCGGACGTTCGCAGTGACCCGCTCGACGGGCCAGTCCCACCAGGCGATCCGCAGCAAGCGCTCCACGTCGGCCGCCGGGAACCTGGTGCGGATCAGCTTCGCCGGGTTCCCGCCGACGATCCCGTACGGCGGTACGTCGTCCACTACGACCGCACCGGATGCAACGATCGCGCCGTCCCCGATCGTCACGCCGGGCATCACCAGACTGCGGTACCCGAACCACACGTCGTTGCCGACCACCGTGTCACCACGGCCCGGCAGATCGGTGATCAGGTCGAAGTGCTCGGCCCACGCGCCGCCCATGATCGGGAACGGGAACGTCGACGGGCCGTCCATCCGGTGGTTGGCGCCGTTCATGATGAACGTGGTGCCCTCACCGAGCGCGCCGTACTTGCCGATGCGGAGCCGCTCGGGACCGTAGTGGTACAGCACGTTCCTGGTCTCGAACGCGGCCGGATCCTCGGGGTCGTCATAGTACGAGTAGTCCCCGACCTCGATCAGCGGCGACTTCACCACCGCCTTCAGCAGCACCACCCGCTCGACGTCGGGCATCGGGTGTACGACGTTCGGATCCGGCGCTCCGTCCACTGACACCGACCCTAGATGAGCAACCCGACCACCAGCAGCAGGATCAGCGCCGCCGCGACCACCACTGCTCCCCGCTTCGTGCCGAACCGTCGCAGCGCAATCCCCAAGGGACCGATCGGTTTCATCCTCGTCGCTCCAATCGTCGTCTGGCGTGCAAGGTGAGGGCTAGAAATCCGAGCGCGGCGAGCGCGATCGGCAGGCCGAGCAGGCCGCGGCCGGCGAGCCCCAGCCCGGCCGCGAGCAGGACGGCGAAACCAGCCGCGATCCAGCCGGCGATGACGCGGTCCCGGGCAAAGAGGTGCCCTCGGCGGCGGAGTGTGCGCGCCGCTCCGAGCATCGTCAGCAATCCGATGACGACGATGACGGCGAATCCGACCTGCGCCCGGACCGGCAGGCCGTCCTCGGTCAACCAGAGGATCGTGACGAGCGTGACCACGGCCGCCACGCCGGTCAGTTGCACCAGCGAGCGGACCCGGCGCCGGAGTGACAGGGCGTCCTGCAGGCCGGCGATCGTCTGCTCTGCTGAGATCACGACTCCGCTCCTTCCCGCAGCATCCGCCGGGCTCGGTGCAGGCGAGACTTCACCGTTCCGACGGGTACGCCGAGCACCTCGGCGCACTCCTCCAGACTCAGGTCCTCCAGGTGGAATAGCACGAGCACCTCCCGCTCGACCACGGGCACCCGGTCGACCAGCCGCCGTACGTCGACCCTGTCGACCACCTGATCCGCCGGGTCCGGCTCGTCGTACGGCGGTTGTTGCACTGGGTCGGCGTACTGGCCTCGGAGCTGGTTGACCACGCCGCGGCGGGCAATGGTGAACAGCCAGGCCGCGAACCGCTCCGGCTCCTTCAGCCGAGGCAGCCCGCGTACGACGGCCAGCCAGACCTCCTGCGACACGTCGTCCGCGACGTCGTCCCGGGCGAGCATGCGGCGTACGTAGCCCCACACCGGCTCGTGCCAGCCCCGCACCAGCTCGGCAACCGCCTCCCGGTCACCCACCTGAGCCCGCACCACCACCGCCACCCACTCCCGCTCCACGCTCACCTCCCACCCACACAGTCGCGCGGCGCCCCCACAAGGTTCACGCCCCCGATTTCAGGTTCCCGAGCCGTCTCGCGTATCCTCTCCGCTTGGAGGATTCGCCTAGAGGCCTAGGGCGCACGCTTGGAAAGCGTGTTGGGGGCAACCCCTCACGAGTTCGAATCTCGTATCCTCCGCCACTCCCCGGAGTAAGAAACCGCAGGTCAGAGCGCGGGTTTCAGCGCACGGTGATGGACATGGGCAGAGGGCCGGTCGCTTGTGCGACCGGCCCTCTGGTCGTTCAGGGTCTCAACGGGGTCTCTACAGCCCCTCAAGCCGACTCTGAGAAGCTCTCCGGCTGCGCGTGGCCCACAGCAGCCCGCCTGCGTTGACACGCCCGGGCCACCGGCGTACGACGGTAGGAGGCCGTCTGGTCGGAGGGGGGCTCCGAAATCACCAGCGGCATCTGTCCGGAGGGGGAGTCAGACATGTTCAAGCGCATCTGCGCGGTGTTCGGCACAGCGATCATCGCGATGACAGCCATCGCCACCACTGCGGCAGCCGACCCGAAAGGCGACATCATTCCGCTGAGGTGCGACAACGGACAGACGGTCGAAGTTGCAGTCAACGGCAATGGGGACTTCACGCCTGGTCATCTCGTGGGAGGTACCGCGGTCTATGTCGTGCAGTCCTTGGACGCGACCTTCACGTTCACCCCGCCAGGAGGGCCGACGGAGACCCAGCACCTCGTGAGGTCCAAGGCCAACGTCCACGGGGACCTCGTCAGCTGCACCTTCGACTTCACCGATACGTCGCCAGAGGGGACCTTCCACGCATTCGGGACCGTTGTCGTCTTCATCACGCCGGCGTCATAACGAGCGCGCTCCTTGAACGGAGAACAACGCTCGCGCACGAAGACTGCAGCGCCGCCTCGTTGATTGTTGCGCGCGCCGCTCAACCCGTCGCGCCTCGTGTTTCAGCACTCGACCGAAGAGCGGCTGGAACACGAGGGTGGGCAGATCTGGACGGACACGAACAGAGGGCTGGTCGCAGCGGCGACCAGCCCTCTGTGGTTCAGCGTCGTCCAGGTCAGCGGCACAAGCAGAAGGGGTTGCCGTGCGGGTCGAGCATGACCCGCACGTGCTCCTGCGGCTGGTCCTCAGCGAGACTCGCGCCTGCCTCGAGGGCCCACGAGACCGCCTCATCGAGGTCGTCTACGCCGATGTCGAGGTGCATCGTCGCGTTCTGCCCACCGGGCTTGCTCGGCCAGACCGGCCGCTCGTGCTCCTGGTCAGACTCGATGTTGATGCCAAGCAGCGTCCTGTCTGTCTCGCCCTCGGGCGGGTGAAGCTGGACCCAACCGCCCTTCGGCCCTTCGTCAACGATCCGCCAGCCCAGCAGGCGTTCGTAGAACCTGGCCAGCTCCCCGGCGTGCGGAGCCGGTGCTGCCGTGATCGTGACGGCCCCAATCCGCATTCGCGGTCGTGTCATGCGCAGACCGTACCCCCGCGGCGCACGGGCGGCGACCGGACCGTTTCTCGTCGGGGTAGGTTCGGCCGGTGGGGAGGTTGGGATGGGGGATGTGCTGGGGGTGTTGGCGCGCAGGAGTTCGAGTGGGGGGCGAACGGGTCGTTGCGGTTGGATGAGCGGTATCGGGTGCGGCAGTTGCCGTTGTTGAGGGATCGGGTGCGGGGTCCGCTGGGGCCGGATGTCGGGCCGGGAGAGTTTTGGCCGGCGGTGCGGTCGTTGGTGGTGCCGTTGCCGGATCCGCGGCCGGAGGCGTTCTTGGCGGCACCGGCTGATTCACGCCTGTCCGACCTGGTCTGGTGGCGGGGGCTCGATCTGAGGGCGGATCGGGTGCATGCCACCTTGGTGCATGGGAGCGACGAGCCGCGGGAGCTCGACCGGCCGATTGATGTCGTTGTGCGCGGGCCGTGGATCGGGCAGTTCAACACTGGGAGGATCTATCTGCCGGTGGAGCCGGCGGATAAGCGGGCCGCACGTGCGCTAGCCGTGGAGCGACCGCTGCTCGCGGGGTACCTGCAGCTGACCGCGGACGTGACCGGTGCGGCGTACGGCGAGCTTCGTGAGCTGGTGGCGACGTTCCAGCCGGCACGGACGAAGGTGGAGGTCGACCGGTTCCACGTACTGGAGACGATGGACGACCTCGCCCTGCGATCCCGGTTCGTGAACCAGCAGAAGCCCTGTCGTTCTACCGAACGAGATCGTCCATGATTACAAAGGCGTCGCTTGCGCCGGAGGTGCACGGCTTCGGCTCGCGCTGCGGAAGGAGACCGCCACCGACCGACAGCCGGTCGCCTTCCCGCACAGCCACGGTTCCGTCGGGCGCGAGCACCTCCACCTTGCCGTCGGCGCCGTACCGGGCTGTAAACCCGGCCGGCCAGACGAGTGGCGTCCGGCCGGTCGACCTCGGGTCTCCCGGTGTGAGGTACGGGCAACCGTCCGGGCCGGCCCGTACCACCCCGGTACGCAACGCCTGCAGCCTCGGGCCGCCCGGCTTCCAGTCCGAGGTCGCGATCGGGATCGAAAGCGAAGGCGTAGACGTCGGCTGGGCCGCGGCAACGGCTTGGCCATTGCGGCCATCAGCAACAACGACCGCGATCACGACTCCCGCAACGGCCACCACGGCGATCGCAGGCACGAGCCACAGCCAAAGTCGACGTCTCATGCCCTCTAGACGCGCGGCACGTCCCCGGCTGCTGCAGTGGTGGCCAGAACTCGCATCGAACCACTGGTCACCCGTACCTGCCGAGTGCGGAGCAACGAAAGGTTCTCGACGCGGGGGATCAAGCGGGACACAGGATGCAGAAGCTCGCGGAGACGGCCCGCGACGAAGGGAAGCGCGTAGTACTGGTAGGCAGCATCGACGGCAAGAACACTCAAGCCGGTACGACGCAGCAGCTCGGCGATCGTGGTCGGGTCGTAGTAGCTGACGTGCTCGGGGATCTTGAACGAGACCCACCGCCGACCGGAGACCCGCGCCAGCAGACTCTTGATGTTCGGCGTGACGAGAACGATCACGCCGCCCGGCCTCAACAGTCGGCTGGCTGATTCGAGGAACGCGCCCGGCTCGGTGACGTGCTCGATCAGGTGCGAGCCGAAGATGACGTCGTACTGCTGCTCGTGGATCTCCGGCACCTCCTCCAGCGTCCCGCAGAACACGCGGCCCGGAAAACGCTCGGACGCCACTTTGATCGCGGTCGGTGAGAGGTCGATGCCGTACACGTCGTACCCCGCGTCCTCGGCGCATTGCAGGAAATAGCCGTACCCACAGCCGACTTCGAGCACCCGCCCCGACGGCACGAACTCAGCGATCCGCCGGACGTCCTCACGAAACGTCGCCAGGTACTCGCCCTCCTGACTCTCGTACTCCGAGTACCCCGACCCGCCGTCCCCGTCGAAGTACGACGAGCCCTCGTACAGCGCACGCAGTGTCTCGGGAGTAGGCGTCGGCACGAGTTGCACGAGGCCGCAGGCCGCACACTCCTGGATCTCGTAGCCCCCCTTCGCCCCACGTGGTCGGAACGGCCCAGTCGCCGAGCAGAGGATGCATGTCATGCACACACCCTGCTAGCGATCCCCCGGAGAAACCAGTCCTGTCTCGTAGGCAAGTACGACGGCCTGCGCGCGATCACGTAGCGACAGCTTCGCGAAGATGCGCGCGACATGGGTCTTCACCGTCGCTTCGCTGAGCGTCAGTTCGGTAGCCAGCTCTGCGTTGGACAAACCGTGCCCCATCAACGTGAGCACCTCGAGCTCGCGTGGAGTGAGTACGGCGAGATCCCGGTGTACGGCGGGCTGCTGCACCGGGACCTGCTCACCCGTCGCGAACCGCTCCACCAGTCGCCGCGTGATCGACGGCGCGAGCAACGCGTCCCCGGTGTTGACCAGACGGACCGCTGCCGCCAGGTGCTCCGGCGTCACGTCCTTCAGCAGGAACCCGCTGGCCCCTGCGGCCAAAGCGGCGTACACATAGCGATCCAGGTCGAACGTCGTCAGCATCAGCACGCGGCAGTCCGGCGACTCGGCCAGGATCCGGCGAGTGGCTTCCAGGCCGTCCATTGTCGGCATCCGGATGTCCATGAGTACGACGTCGGGCCGCAGCCGCCGTACCGACTCGACGGCCTCTTGTCCGTCGGCGGCCTCACCGACCACCTCGATGCCGCGTGCGGACAGGATCATCCGGAACCCGATCCGCACCAACGCCTGATCGTCTGCGATCAGGACCCGAGGCTCCGGCGTCACGGCCGCTCCAGCGGAATCTTCGCGCGCACCCGGAACCCACCGCCGAGTCTGCGCCGCGCATCGAGGTCCCCGCCGTACACGGCCACCCGCTGCCGCAGGCCCAGCAGACCCCGGCCCTCCCCGTCCGCCTTGGGCGCACGACCGCCGGACAGCACGCTGGGTCCCGTGTTGAGCACCTCGACGCGCAGCGCGTGGTCGGCGTACCGCACCGTCACCTCTGCCTTCACACCGTCGCCGTGCTTGAGCGCGTTGGTCAGCGCCTCCTGGATGATCCGGTACGCCGTCACGTCGACGCCGGCGGGCAGCGGCCGCGGCTCACCCGAGATGCGCACCTCCACCGGCAGGCCGGCGAACGCGATCCGGTCGATCAGTGGGCTCAGCCGGCTCAGACTGGGCTGCGGCGACAACTCGTCCGAGGCGGCCGAGGCCGTGCCGTCCGCCGCTGGCGCGAGCAGGCCGAGCAGGTGCCGGAGCTCGGTCATCGTGTCCCGGCCGGCCGCCTCCACCGCGAGTAGCGCCGCCTCGGCCTCAGCAGGATCGGCCAGCACGTGCCGGGCAGCGCCGGCCTGGATCACCATCACGCTCACGTTGTGGCTGACGATGTCGTGCAGGTCCTGGGCGATCCGGGCCCGCTCGGCGTCGACCGCGTTCTGAGCCGCGCTCTCCCGTTCGCGTTCCAGCAGCCACCCGCGTTCCTCGAGCGCCCGGGCGTGCGCGCGCCGGGCCCGGACGAGGGCGACTGCGAGCGCCACCGCCGCCAGGCAGGCGATGACGAGCAGCCAGGTCGTGATCACAAGGTCCACTGTCCCAAGGGCCCGGTGATTCCGCATCATCCGCCGGGCGCACGCCGTACATCCCCAGGATGACGCGGCGCGAACGTTACCTCCGGAGACTGACGTACGGCGGCCGCCCGCAGTCCTAGCGTGAACGCATGACGGATGCAGAAGGCAACGAACAGGCGGTCGTGCGGCTCACCGAGGTTCGCAAGGAGTACGGCGAGTCCGTCGCACTGGACGGGGTGTCGCTGGAGATCCACGCCGGTGAGGCGGTCGCGGTGATGGGACCGTCCGGCAGTGGCAAGTCGACGCTGCTCAGCATGGTGGCCGGGCTGGACCGGCCGACCTCCGGATCTGTCGTGGTCCACGGCGAGGACCTGGGCGCGCTGGACGAGAAGGGCCTGGCGCTGTACCGGCGCCGGCGGATCGGCATGATCTTCCAGTTCTTCAACCTGCTCGACGACCTCTCGGCCCTCGACAACGTCGCCTTGGCCGCGCAGCTCACCGGCACCTCCGCGTCGCACGCCCGCAAGCGTGCTCTCGAGCTCTTCGAGGAGCTCGGTATCATCGGCCGGCGCAATACGTACCCGGCCCAACTCAGCGGCGGCGAGCGGCAGCGGGTCGCGGTCGCCAGAGCACTGATGAACCGACCAGCCGTGCTCCTCGCCGACGAACCGACCGGAGCACTCGACACCCGGGCCGGCGAACAGGTGATGGACCTCCTGCTCGACCTCAACCAGATCGGCCAGACCTTGCTGCTCGTCACTCACGACCAGCAACTCGCCACCCGGTGTGCGAGCCGGCTGATCGAGGTCGTCGACGGACAGGTCGCGCGCGAGCGCAGTCTGGAGCCGACGCTGTGAGCGCCGTCTGGCCGGTCTCCCGGTCCGCGGTACAGCGCCGCCGGCTCCAGACGGTCGTGATCGGCGTCGTTGTCGGATTGTCGACAACCATGATCGTCGTCGCTTTGGGGTTGCTGGCCGCCTCCACCGGACCCTTCGACCAGGCGTACGCACGGCAAAGTGGTGCACACCTGGTGGCGTCGTACGACCGGACCAAGGTCTCGGAAAATCAGCTCACCAACGCCGCCAAGCGGTCCCAGGTCGAGGCTGCGGCCGGACCGTTCGCTATGGCAACTGTGGACCTCGACGTGAACGGACGCCCGCTGGCCGTGGTGGGCCGTGCGGACGCTGGTGGAGCTGTCGACCGCCTCAACGTGTGGGAGGGCCGCTGGGCCGACAAACCCGGTGAGATCGTGCTCAACCGGAACCCGATCGAGTCCAGCAACCAACGCGGCGCCGCGACCTTGGGGACGAAGCTGACGAGCGGCGGGATCACAGTGACCGTGGTCGGGTTCGCCTACAGCGTGAGCGAGTCGGCGGATGCGTGGGTGACGCCTGAGCAGATGACGGCGATGAAGCCGACCGGCAGTCAGATGCTCTACCGGTTCACGCAGGCCGCGACCGACGCGCAGGTCTCGGCGGGGCAGTCCGCGGTGACAACGGGTCTGCCGTCGGGCGCGCTGCTCGGGTCCCAGTCGTACCTCGCGTTGCGGGCAACCGCGACCGGTGAGCCGAACACGTTCGTTCCGTTCTTGATGGTGTTCGGGTGGCTCGGGCTGGCGGTCGCCGTACTGATCGTGGCCAACGTGGTCAGCGGTGCGGTGGTGGCCGGCTTCAAGCACATCGGCGTACTGAAGGCGCTCGGATTCACGCCGACGCAGGTGATGGCGGTCTATCTCGCGATGATCTCCATTCCGGCGATTGTGGGGTGTGCACTCGGGACTGTGCTCGGCAATGTGCTCGCGGAGTCCTTGCTGACAAGGGCTTTCGAGAACTACGGCGCCGAAGGGATGAGCGTTCCGATCTGGGTGGACGTGGCCGCACTGATCGGCGTACCACTGCTTGTCGCACTGTCCGCTCTGGTGCCTTCGCTGCGAGCTCGTGGTCTGTCGGCCGCTGAGGCGATCAGTGCGGGCAGTGCGCCCCGGGCCGGCCGGGGGCTGCGGGCGCAGCGCTGGCTGAGTGGTACTCGGCTGCCGAGGTCCGTCAGCCTGGGGCTTGGCCTGCCGTTCGCTCGTCCTGCGCGTACCGCGCTGACCCTGGCAGCTGTCGTACTCGGGGTGACGAGCGTGACGTTGGCTGTCGGCCTGGGGAAGTCGTTGACGTCGTACCAGACTGCTGCGAGTCGTGCGGGCGCTGTCGACGTGACGATGTTCGCTGGCGTGGCGGAGAGCGGTCCGCAGCTCGCTCCAGAAGGCGCGGAGCCCAACCGACCGGCCGCCAAACTGAGTGATCCGGCGGACGAGACGCTGATGCGTTCGACCCCCGGAGCCGCCTATGTGGCGCCGAGCGAGCTCAAACTGATGCGGCTCGCCGGGACGAAGCAGGAGCTCCGCGTCACCTTCTACCGGGGTGATTCAGAGCAGATGGGTTACCGAGTGCTGGAGGGGCACTGGTTCGACGGACCGGGTCAGGTGGCCGTGTCCGAACGATTCCTGCGGCAGCACGGGCTCTCGATCGGCGACACGATCACGCTGCAGTCGAAAGGCAAGAGCGTGCAGGTGAAGATCGTTGCCAAGGCGCTCTACAACTCGAGCGAAGAACTGCTCTCCAACTGGGAGACGCTGGCGCTGATCGCACCGGACCAGCGGGCGACGACGTACGAGATCCAACTCGAGCCGGGCACTGACATCGATGCTTACGTCAAGGCTGTCCTGGCCGGCGATCCAGGGCTGGAGGAGGTGCCCGGTCAGGATCCGGGCGCGTTCGTCGCGATCGTGCTGGCGACCGTCGTACTGCTCACTCTGATGCTCGGGACGGTGGCCGCGCTCGGCGTGTTCAACACCGTCGTACTCAACACCCGCGAACGCCGCCGCGACCTCGGCATGCTCAAGTCCATCGGCATGACCCCAAGCCAGGTCACCACCATGGTCGTCACCTCGATGGCCGCCCTCGGCGCGATCGGCGGAGTCCTAGGCATCCCCCTCGGCATCCTCGCCCACCGCCTGGTCGTCCCCGCGATGGCCAACGGCGCCCAGGTCTCCATCCCCACCTTCATGCTCGACGTCTACCCCCTCTCCCTCCTGGCCCTCTTCGTCCTCTCCGGCATCCTCCTAGCCGCCCTGGGCGCCTACCTCCCAGCCCGCGCCGCCGCCCACACCACCATCGCCAAGGTCCTCCACAACGAGTAAATCCAGCTGACCCGCGGCCTCGTCGTGCGGGAGACTCTGCGGCATGGACGAGGCCGTGCGGGGGAATCGGGTGGCTTGGGAGACGGCTTCTCAGAAGCACGTCCGGGAGTACGACGAGCTGCTCGAGGAAGCGCGGCGGGAGCCGCGGTTGTTCGAGCGGGAGGCTGAGATTCTGCGGCCGTTGCTCGATCGCCGGCCGACGGTGGTGCATTTTCAGAGCGGGCATGGGCTGGATGATGTGGCGCTCGTCAACGCGGGGGCGCGGCGGGTTGTGGGGGTGGACTACAGCTCGGTGGCTGCGGGGGCGGCTCAGCGGCGCGCGGTGGAGTTGGGCGTGAGGTGCCGGTACGTCGTCGCCGAGGTGCCCGGCGTACCGGTCAAGAACGGGAGTGCGGATCTCGTCTACACCGGCAAGGGTGCGCTGATCTGGATGCGGGACATCGACGCGTGGGCTCGGGATGTCGTGCGGGTGCTGCGACCGGGCGGTCACCTGTTCGTCTACGAGGCGCACCCGGCCGTGCCGCTGTGGACGTGGGACGAGGACGAGCCGCGGATCCGCCCGGACCGCAGCTACTTCGCCGAGTCGCACATCAACGACACGTTCCCGGCCAACGGCGCACGCGAATGGCAGTGGAACCTCGGCCACATCGTCACCGCGATCACCGCCGCCGGCCTCCGCCTCGAAACCCTCGAGGAGTACGCCGAACCCTTCTGGCGACCCGCGGACGGACACGCCGCGGCCGCCTGGTCCGGCCGCCTCCCGAACGCCTACGCCCTGCTCGCCCGCCGCCCCTGAATCACCAGGTACTCGGCGGGCAGCACCGAGTCGTAAGACGCGAAGAGCCGCACAAGGTCATCCCGAAGCTCCGGCCACCGATCACCCAGCACAGTGCGCGCCATCACGACCGGCCCGAACTTCGTCGCGTAGAACTCAGCGGCCGCCGCCGGCGAAGCATGGCGGATCGGCCACACCTCGCGGGCGAACCGCAGTGAGATCCCGGTGCCCTCGAACAGCTCGTGCACGTGGTCCTCGTCGCCCCAGCCCAGCGGCGGATCGACGTACGCCGGATCCGGCGGGAAGTACCCGCCGACCACGCGGAAGAAGTCACCGATCGCGCCGGATGCGGTCCACGTGCACAACCCCATCCGCCCGCCCGGCCGCAGTACACGACCGATCTCGTCGGCAACCACTTCATGCCGCGGCGCGAACATGCAGCCGAAGGTGGACAGCACCACATCGAAGTGCTCGTCCGGATACGGCAGCTCCTCCGCATCACCCTCGACCCACGAGATGTCCAGACCGGACGCCCGGTCAGGAGCCGACGCGAGCACGGGTCGAGCAGCCCAACCGCGCATAGATGTTGGCCACATGCCGATGCACAGTGTGCTCACTGATCACCAGCCTGGCCGCGATCTCCCGGTCGCCCAGTCCGGCCGCGACTAAACGCAGTACCGCCACCTGTCGAGAGGTGAGCGTCCCACCGCGCGGCACCCGAGCCAGCTCCGCCCGAGCCCGGTCAGCGTCGTACGGCGCCAAGTACAACTCGCATGCGTCCTCGAAGCAGACGTTCGCCGCCTCATGTTCGCCGAGCGCAGCCGCGTACAGGCCCTCCAGGAAGCGCGCCGCTGCCCGCAGCGGCCGTGTCCCGACAGTCAGCGCGATGGACCGGAACTCCTCCAGATGCATGCCCGCAGAATCGACCTCACCCAGCGCAGTCTCCGCCCGCACGAGCAACTCGAGCGGCCACGCGCGATCGACTGATCCCTCCGCGGGCAGCCGCCGCAGCACCCGGTCCAGCAAAGCCCGCGCCGCTGCCGGGTCACCGCGGTCCAGACTTAGCTCGGCCAGCCCACGCTTTGCCAACGGATGCCACGGGACGTCATTGAAGAGCGCCTCGGCATCCACCAGCCGCCCTTGTCGCCTGCGCAGTTCGCCGAGCCGTACGACCGCCTCAGCCCGCCAGTACGGCCGGTTCGCTGTCAGGTCCTGCGTGCACCCGCCAGCTCGAGCTCCGCCTCGCTCTCGCGCCCGTACCAACCGAGGATCGCGGCGTAATGCGCCCGGCAGACCCCGTGGACGAACCGCGCCTCCATCCGCCCACTGAACTCCTGCACCTGCCGGCACCACTGCGCGCCGCGCTCGTAGTCGCGGATCTCTTCACACACCTGCATCAACCGGCAGCAGGTCCACGCAGCCGGCGCCAGGTTCTCGTACTCGCCGCCAAGCGCAGCCGCCGTCGCCTCGTCGAGGCACCGCATCCCTTGCTCGACGGCCCCCTCCGCCACCAGCGCAACGCCTTCGGTGGCGAGGCTGAACATCTCCAGATCCACAGCCCGATGCCGCTGGCCGATCTCTTCCGCCTGTGCGGCGAGCTGCCGCGCCCGACCGGTGTCGTGCCGGCCGAGCGCAGCGTTTGCATCGAACACAGTGAGCCAGCCGCGCTCCGGACAATCCAGGTCGCCCAGCAACCGTGCGGCCCGGTTGAACCATCCCTCAGCCACCGCACCGGCACCGCGGAACTCGTTGTGGTCGTCACCGAGCCACAACGCCATCCGAGCCGCGCCCCGTACATCGTCGGCCGTCCGGTACAGCCGGTACGCCTGCTCCCGCGCCTCCAGACAGGCAGACACGTCCTCCAGCCACCAGTTGGCCCAGCTCAGCCCCTCGTACGCCTCAGCAGTCGCCGCAGCCTCGATGGCCTCCTCGAACCGCAGCCGAGCATCCGGCCAGGCACCCCGCGACAGGGCAGCCTGGCCGGCTTCGACGGCCTCGTCGTACACACGTTCCACGCTGCCATGGAACGAATCGGCGCACTACAGGTAAGCCAGCAGCGTGGCCTCCTCATGATCCAGATGGGCGTTCAGAGCATCGATCAGCCGATCCACTTGCGAGAGAAGGTCGGGCGATGGATCGGACAGCTGCTTCTCCAGCTCCTCCAGGAGTACGGCGATCTGGTCGTGCTCGGACTGCAGTCCGGCGATGACGTCGGCCAACTCGGGGTGCTGTTCGGCCAAGGCGGGGAACAGACCGAGGGACTCGCCCGTGTGGTGGTTGTGCAGGCCTTGGCAGAGCGTGAGGCAGTTGATCCGGAGCTGGGCGCCGAGTCCGGCCGTACCGGAGGTGGCGACCTCTTTGCGGATCAGGGCCAGCTCACGACGGAACACGGTGTGGATGTTCTTCAGGAAATCGGCAACCGACCCACCGCTGCTGGGTGGGCCGGGCGGCTGGACCAGCGCGACGACCGGGATTGTCCGGGTCGTTCGCTGTTGGTACTCACCCCACCCAGGCTCGGCCTCGACCAGGCGGGCGAACACCTCGTCGCGTTCGGCGTCGCGCAGGACGACGGCCGTCGCCGGGTAGGTGAACAGGCCGGTCTCGACGGTGACCTCGGGGTTGGCGACCAGGTTGTGGTACCAGTCCGGGTGCTTCGGACCGCCGCCGGCCGAGCCGACGACGAGGACGCGGTCCCCGTCCGGGTAGTACCCGAGGATCGCGGTGTGGTGCTTGCCCGAGCGAGCGCCGGTGGTGGTCAGCAGCAGGTACCTGCCGTCGGCCTGACCGGCGTTCGCGCGGAAGTTCTCGATGATTTCGTTCAGGATTCGCTTCTCTCGATGGTTTCGGGCATGCGGAAATGACCTTGTCAGCAAGGAGAAACGAAGGCGGCCCGCGAGCGGCCGCACCGGCGCTCAGAACGCAGCCGGGAACCCGACTCGTGAATGGCCAAGAATGGCCGACCCGGCAGTCACGCCGAGAATCCTAACCGGCCAAAGGGTCCTTCACGAGGCGCGGCGGGCGTAGGTGTCGACGTACTCCTGCCGCGAGTGGCTCTGCAGCACCCGCATCAGCTGGTCGGTGGCCTGGCGGACGACCGGCTGACTCACCGGGCGGCCGGCGTACGGCGAGAGGTCGAGCGGCGGGCAGATCTTCAGGTGCACGTGGCCGAAGTGCCAGCGCCGGGTGTCCGGCGGGTTGACCAGGTCGGTGCCGGTGACAACGACCGGTACGACGGGAGCGCCGGTGGCCAGCGCGACACGCATGACGCCGGTCTTGCCGCGGTACAGCCGCCCGTCGCGGGAGCGCGAGCCCTCGGGGTAGATGCCCCAGATCCCGCCGGACTCGAGGATCGCGGTCGCGGCGGCCAGCGCGTTCTGTGCGGCGCGCCCGCCGGACCGGTCGATCGGCACCTGACCGGCGGCGGTGAAGAACCAGCGGGTCAGCCGGCCTTTGAGTCCGGCGCCGGCGAAGTACTCCTGCTTCGCGACGAACGTGATCCGGCGCCGGACCAGCAGGCACAGGTACAGCGAGTCCGCGAGCGCGAGGTGGTTGCCGGCCACGATCACCGGGCCGGACCGCGGGATGTGCTCGAGGCCTTCGACCGTCGGCCGGCCGACGAACCGCAGCAACGGGCCGGCCAGGACGTACTTGAACAGCCAGTACCACATGGGACCTCCAGGCGTAGACAGTGTCTACTCCTGAGCATAGTAGACAATGTCTACGTGACCATCCCGTTGCGTGACCGTCTCGTCCAGGCCGGCGTCGAACTGCTCGAGGAGGAGGGCCTCGGCGAACTCACGTTGCGCGCGATCACCCGCCGTACGGGCGTCTCCCACGGCGCACCGCGGCGCTACTTTCCCACCCACAACGCGCTGCTCGCCGCCATCGCGTCAACCGGCCTGGACGACCTCGCCGATCGCCTCCAGCCATCGGATGGCACCCCGGAGGAGCAACTGATCGAGGCAGCTGAGCACTACCTGGATTTCGCCGCCGAACGCCCCGCCATGTTCGAGCTCCTCTTCCGCCACGACCTGCTCGAAGGCGCCGGTGGCAACCTCCGCTCCCGGTCGCTTCCGCTCTTCGAGCACTTCGCCGACCTGGTCACCCATGCCCGCCCCAACACCCCCGACGCCCGAGCCCGGGCGATCGCCCTCTGGACCAACCTCCACGGCCTGGCCACCCTCCGCGCCACCCGAGCCCTGGACCTCCTAGGAACCGACGACCTGACCCCGCTGGTGCGTCACGTCGTACACATCCACCTCAGCTAGCGCGCAAGGTGTCGTATACGTCGCGGACGTAGTAGGTGTCGGCGAGGGCGTCGTGGATGGCGTAGGCGGACTGGTCGACTCCGATGGTGGCGGACATAGCGCCGACGTCGGCGGTTGGCTCGGCGTTGGTGCGGGCGATGAGCTGGCTGATGATGCAGACGAGGCGGAAGTCCCAGGGGACGTCGGCGGCGTCGGCGGGGACCAGGTCGTTGAGGTGCATCAGGTGGAGTACGTCGGTCGCGTCCATCCACGGAGCCGCGCCGACCCAAAGCGGCTGGTCAGCAGTGAGCTCGACCATCAGCTCGGCAGCCTCGCGCCCGGTGCAGACGTTCTCGTCGGAGTCGTTCAAAGACGGGTGGCGATGGAAGCGGCTGATCTCCAGCGCCTGCTCGGTCGAGGTCGACAGGTCGAGCTCGTCGAGGCGAACGAACCGGTTGTACGCCGTCTCGCGCCCGTCGTCCTCGCGGCGGATCACGGCCAGTTGCCAGATCTGCCGCCCGCCGGGCAACCAGGGCTCGCGGACGCTCGTGGTTTCCAGGTCGACGAAGACGATCGGCATGCCGACGAGTATTCCGGCGATCAGGTGAGCTCGTATTCCAGGTCGGCGAGTACGCCGAAGTGGTCGCTGAGCCAGACGTCGTCGATCGGGGCATCGCCTACCAACTCGGCATGCATGACCCGAGCCCGCGCTTCCGGGTGTGAGTGCGCGGAGCCGACGAAGATGTAGTCGATCCGGCGCCGGTGCCGCGGCTGGCCGATCAGCTGCTCGATCTCCTCGGCTGCCAGCGGGTTCGCGACGGTCCAGGTGAAGCCGAGGCCTTCGCCGGCGACCGCCCAGGCGTCGTTGTAGTGCGTACTGCGACCACCGAGTGCCTGCAATCCAACCAAGTACCGAACCCCGGCCGACTTTGGCGTCGCGTTCAGATCGCCGGCGATGATCGACGGCAGCTGGAACCGATGCAGCTCGTCCACCTCGACCGCCGCGATCAACTGCTGCTCCCGCGCCGCGGCGTGGTCGAGCCGCCACGGGGTTGACGGATGAATGAACAGCAGCTCACCCAGCTCGGGTAGGTCGACAGCCGCGGCCAGAGTCCACCAATGGACATCCGACCCCGCCGACCCGCGGTGCTCGGCCACGTCGACGACGCGATGCGGCCACCGGGTCGCGAGCACCGAACCATGACTCCAACGGGACACCAGCACCTCCGACTGGTGCGTCGTGTGCGCCAGCCCCGTGCCCTCGACCAGTTGGCCGAGTTGGTGATCGGAGACCTCCTGCAGCGCGACCAGGTCCGGCTCCAGCCGCCGGAGCTCGGCATTGATCAGCCCGGTACGGCGGGGGTCGCCGGCGTCGTGCTGGACGTTCAGGGTGAGCACGCGGATCCGCATACCAACACAGTTCCCCGGCGGCGACTCGCCTACCCACGGTCGCCCGGCGGACGCGAAACGTAGTACGAAAGCCCCATTTCGCAAGTTCCCGAAGAAATCCTCCGGAAAGTCGGCCAGAAATCCGGACGAATGATGTAACGACGGCCACACTGTGCCGATAAATGGGTGAGCGACCCGGCGGGGGGACCGAGTGGGAAGCTCCGGTGTTTCTTCGGGACCACCGCATGTTGTGGGGGGCCTCGCAGGTGCTCACCCGGGGCGGGGTGAGCACCTGGCCGAGGTTTCTGCCCCCGGCAACTACCCCTTGATCCCGACGTTCGCCATTCCTTCGATGAACCGCTTCTGGGCGAACACGAACAACACGATCATCGGCAGCGCGGCCAGCGCCGTACCGGCCATCAGGTAGGGCCACTGGATGTCGTCCGGGTTCTGCGCGAAGATCGCCAACCCGAGTTGCAGCGGCCGCATCGAGTCCGACGTGGTGATCATCAACGGCCACAGGAACCCGTTCCAGGCGGCCTCGATCTGGAACACGCAGATGGTGATCAGGGCCGGCTTGATCAGCGGCGTCATGATCCGCCAGAAGATGCCGAACTCGCCGAGCCCGTCGACCCGGGCCGCCTGGGCCAACTCGTCCGGCAGCGACACGAAGAACTGCCGGGCCAGGAAGGTGAACAGCGGCGCCGCGCCGAGCGGGATGATCAGGCCCCACCAGGAGTTCAGCCAGCCGATCCCGCCCTGGCCGAGGATGTTGTTGCCGCCGAACAGCGGGATCGACTTCACGATCAGGAACAGCGGGACCAGGATGATCTGGAACGGCACCAGCAGCAGCACGATGAAGTAGTTCAGCAGCGCCTTCGAGCCACGCAGCGGAAGTTTCGCCAGCGCGTACCCGGCCGTCGTGCAGACCGCCAGCGTGAACAGCGTCTCGCCGACCGCGATGAACAGGCTGTTGCGGAAGTAGCGCAGGAACGGCGCGGTCTCCATCGCCTCGGTGAAGTTCCGCCAGCGCAGCTCGTTCGGCAGCCAGGAGAAGTCCATGATCTCCTGGTTGCTCTTCAGCGCGGTCAGCACCATCCAGACGAACGGCGTGATCATCAGGATCGAGCCGACGGTCAGGACGACGTACAACAGGATCCGGCCGACCCGGATCGTCGACGGCTTCGGCGCGGCCGCGGGTCCGGCCGCGGATCCGGAAACTGTCACGCTAGTCATTGGCATCCGCCCTCTGGAGCAGGCGCCCGACGCCGATGAAGGCGGCGATCACGATCATCATGATCACCGTCTCGGCGGACGCGTAGCCGAGTTTCAGGTCCGTGAACGCGTTCTGGTAGATGTCCAGCACCAGCACCCGGGTCTCGGTGCCGGGGCCGCCCTGGGTCATCACGTAGACCAGGTCGAACACCTGGAAGGTGCCGACGATCGACGTGATCAGGACGAAGAACTGCACCGGGCCGAGCGCCGGCCAGGTCACGTTGGCGAACTTCTGCCAGCGGCTGGCGCCGTCGATCTCGGCCGACTCCAGCAGGTCGCGCGAGACGCCCTGCAGCGCGGCCAGGTAGATGATGATCTTCGTGCCCAGGCCCTGCCAGACACCGATCACCATCAGCGAGGGCAGCGCGGTCGCCGGGTCGGACAACCACTGGGTCGGCGCGAAGCCGAACAGGCTGAGGAACCCGTTCGCCAGGCCGGAGCCCGGGTTGTAGATCCACAGCCAGACGGTGGCGATCGCGACCGTCGCGGTCACCGTCGGGATGTAGAACGCGGTCCGGAAGAAGCCGAGTGCCTTGATCTTCTGGTTCAGCCCGACCGCCACAGCGAGCGCGATCGCCATCGAAACCGGAATCACCACGAGCGCGTACAGCACGGTGTTCCACAGTGACGCCTGGAAGTCGACGTCGCGGAACAGGTCGGCGTAGTTGCCGAACCCGACCCAGGCCCACGAGTCACCGAAGCTGTAGTCGGTGAGGCTGAGCACCAGGACGGCGATCACCGGGATCACGATGAAGACCCCGGAGTGCAGCAGCGCCGGAGACAGCAGCAGCCAGCCGGCCCGGGCCTGGCCACGGATCAGCGTCCGGCTGTCCTTGGCGGGTGCGACCTTCCGCGGAGTACTGACCGCGGGACGTTCGAGAGTTGTACTCATCTGCTCTGCCCTGCCAGGTTGGCCAGCACCTTGGCGGGATCCTTCTGACCGAGGACCGCCTGGGTGAGCTGGATGTCGAAGTTGCCACGCATCTCGAGCCAGTTGGACGGCACCTCGTTCTCGTTGACCGCGTAGACGAGGCCGTCGGCGACGAACTGGCTCAACGGGTTCGACTTCGCCTGCGGCGAGTTGCTCGCGTCCTTGTAGGCCGGGATCTTGCGGTTCAGCTTGGCCAGCGCGTCCAGCGTGGTGGGCTTGGTCAGCGACTGGATGAAGGTCCAGGCCGCGTCCTTGTGCCGGCTGCGGGACCCGATCGACGCCAGGTCGCCACCGACGTACTCGATCTCCTTGCCGCTGTTGAAGCGGAAGAACTTCAGGTCGTCGCAGTTCTTCTTGCCGATGCCCTTCTCCGAGCAGTCGACCGCGCCGGTGACGATGCCCATCGCGGCCTTGCCGCTGAACACCAGCGCCGTCTGCGACGCGCTGCGCTCGCCGTACGGCTGGACGTTGTTGATCATCGACTTGATCCACAGCAGCGTGTCCAGGCCCTGCTGGTTGTCGAAGTTCGGCTCGCCGCCGACGTAGAGCGGGGTGCCGGTCGAGGCCAGGAAGGTGGTGAAGGACTGCCGGAACCCGGTCGGCGAGGCGAGGTCGAACCCGCTGCGGGTGATCGCCCCGTTCGCGTCCCGCTTGGTCAGCTTCTCGGCCGCCACCTTGATCTCGGCCAGCGAGGTCGGCGGCTTGTCCGGGTCGAGGCCGGCCTCCTTGAACGCGCTCTTGCGCAGCGCGACCGCGCGGGCGTCGGCGAGCAGCGGGTAGGCGTACAGCTTGTTGTCGTACGTCGCCGCCGGGATCAGCGCGGCGACGCTCTTCTCCTTGATCACGTCCGGCGTGACGCCGTACTTGCCCAGGTCGGCGAAGATCCGCTTCGAGGCGAACGGCTGCACCCAGCCGACACCGGTGACCACCACGTCGTACGGGATACCGGCAGCGATCGAGGTGGACAGCTTCTCGTTCAGGTTCGTGTACGTCGCGAAGTCCGGTTCGACCTTCATCTTCGGATAGGTCTTCTGGAAGTCGTCGACGACCTTCTGGAACTCCTCCCGGCCCTGGGTACTGGGCGGGAAGGACGGGATCAGCACCCGTAACGTCCCGGTGGCCTCGGCCGGCGGGACGCCGTCCGTGCTCTTGTCGATCACCCCGTTGCCACAACTGCTGACGACGACCGCGACGGCGGTCACCAGCAAGGTAAGTCCCGCGATACGTCTCACCTCAGTTGTCGCGGCAAGGCCCCGTCGTTCAGGGTGGGGAGGAACCGCGACTGCCTCCCTTCGAGGATCAGGGACTGTCGGTCCCGACTGATTGGATCTGTTCCATGTCCCGGTTCCGCATGTATCCGACATCTGCGCAGCAGGTTTCGTTGCTGGAGCAGTGCGGCCATGCCCGGTACGTCTGGAACCTGGCGCTCGAGCAGTGGTCGTCGTGGACCCGCGACACGCGCCACGCACCGAACTTCACTGTGCAATGCCGTCAATTGACCGAAGCACGAGCCGTGTTCGGCTGGCTGCGCGCAGGGTCGCAAACTGTCCAGCAGCAGGCGCTGCGAGACTTCGACCAAGCCGTCAAGAACTTCTACGCCGGAACCCACCGGAAGCCGACCTGGCGCAAAGCTGGACTGAACGACGGGTTCCGCATCGTCGGCTCCCAGGCGTCCCGGATGCTGAAGCTGAACCGGAAATGGGCCAAGGTCAACGTCCCCAAGGTCGGCTGGGTACGATTCCGGCTGTCCCGCACGATCCCCGACGCGAAGTCTTACCGGGTCACCCGCGACCGGGCGGGCCACTGGCACCTCGCGTTCGCCGTCAGACCGGAGCCGATCCCTGCACCCGGCACTGGTGAGGTCGTCGGCATAGACCGCGGAATCACCGTCTCGGCCGCCCTGTCCACGGGCGACCTCCTGACCTGCCCCAGGCTGTCCGAACGCGAGCAGAGACGACTCAAGCACCTGCAGCAACGCCTGTCCCGGTGTCGCCGCGGCTCGAACCGGCGCCGGCGGGTGATGGCGGCGATCGCCAAGCTGCACGCCCTGGCCCGGGATCGCCGCAGGGACTGGGTCGAGAAGACCAGCACCGACCTCGCCCGACGCTTCGACATCATCCGGGTGGAAGACCTGCCTATCGCCCAGATGACTCGCCGTCCGAAGCCGAAACCCGACCTGAGCCGGCCAGGGGCATCCATGCCGAACGGGCGCCGCGCCAAAGCCGGACTCAACCGCGGCATTCTGGCCAACGGCTGGGGACTCCTCGTCCAGCGGCTGGAACACAAGGCCGCGGCACGGGTCGAGAGGGTCAACCCTGCGTTCACCTCGCAGACCTGCAGCGCCTGCGGGCACCGTGCACCGGAGAACCGAGAGAGCCAATCGGTATTCCGGTGCGCAGCCTGCGGGCATCGGGCGAACGCTGACGTGAACGCCGCCATCAACATCGCGGCCGGACGGGCCGTCAGGGCACGCCGAGAGACGCCACCACGGGTCTCGCCGAAGCGTGAACCTCAACACGCTACCTCCGCGTAGTTGGTTGGAATCCCCATCCATGACGGGGAGGACGTCAAAGGGGAGCTCCTTCGCTGCCGCCGAAGCCTGGGTTTTGCCCAAGTGCAGCGAAAGTATGGGAAAGGGCTTTCCTCGTCAATACCTGAACGCTCGAATGATCACTATCGATCAGTTCCGGAACAAAGCGATGCCCGGTTCCAGGCTGAGCGCCGCCCCACAGGACGTCCGGATGTTCAGGTCGGGCAGCAGGCTGAGGTGCTGCACCGGGCCCGGACCGGCCTGCAGCTTGCGCAACAGGAGCTCGCAGGCCATCTCGCCGAGCGCGAACTTCGGCGGGCAGACAGCAGTGAGCGGTACGACGGCCAGCGCAGCCGTCACGTCGTTGTACGCGATGACGGCGAGGTCCTCGGGCACCCGGAGCCCCCGCTCCATCGCCCGCTCGACGAGCCGTGCGCCGTGCTCGTCGGAGTGCACCAGCACCGCCCGGCTGCCGAACGACTCGCACTCGGCCAGGAACGCGTCGAGCTGCGCCACCGCGGCCGGATCCTCCCCGTGCGCCGGCAGGTCCACCGGGGACAGGAACAGCTCGACGTCCAGCGCGGACGCGGCTGCCTCGATCCCGCGCCGCAGCCAGTGCGCCGTCACCGTCGCCTGCAGGTTGATCGCGACCCGCCGATGCCCGAGTTTCACGAAGTGCCGCAGCGCGAGCATCGCGCCGTACGCGTGGTCGGTGCGGACGTGGTCGTACTCGCGCGCCACCTGCGGGAACCCGAAGGCCCGCTCCATCAGCACCACCGGTACGTCGATCTCGTCCAGCCGGGACCCGAGCCGGTCGGCGTCGCCGTCACCGAGCGCGGTGCTGATCAGCAGCCCGGCCACCCCGACCCCGAGCACCCGGTCGATCCGCTCGCGCTCCTTGTCGGCGTCGTACCCGGACACGCCGAGCACGAGGCGGGCGCCGTACCGGTCGGCCATCGCCTCGGCACCGCGGATCACGTCGGAGTAGTACGACGCCGCGCTCGGGACCACGATGCCGATCGTGAGCTGACTGCCCTGGCCGGCCCGACCCTCCGGGCTGGCCCCGATCGCGCCACCGTGCACTCGGCGGAGCAGGCCGGCGGAGTCCAGCTCGGCGAGGTCCCGGCGTACTGTGATCGCGGAAACGCCCAGCTCGGCGGCCAGTTCGGCCACCCGGAGCCGGCCGTGCCGCCGCAGGCTCCGCAGGATCAGCTCGTGGCGCTCCGGTTGAAGCATGCAGTCCCCTGATGGTCGCGTGATTGATCGTGATCATACGATCAACACACGCTCACGCGGAACGAGGAGGCAGCCAGTGGAAAACGCGGGCCGGACCAACGCCGTGCTGGCGAAGCTGACGATGATCGGCGACCTGCTCCTGCTGCAACTGGTCTTCCTGGTCCTGAGCGTCGGCATCGTCACGCTGTTCCCGGCCGCGTTCGCGATGCAGCGGGTGCTCCCGGACGCGATCAGCCAGGACCGTCCGGCGCTGCTGCGGCACTTCTTCCAGCAGTTCCGCTGGGCCTTCCGGCGGTTCTGGCTGACCGGACTGGGGCTGTACTTCGGCGGGATCGCGCTCGCCTTCGGCCTGGCGTTCTGGGCGTACAGCGACGGCGTGGTGCGGATCTTCGCGCTGGCAGTGCTGATCCCACTGACCGGGATGATCGTCGGCCTCTACCTGAGTGCGCTCGCCGTACTCCCCGAAGCCGGTGACGAGACGACCACGAAGAGCCTGTTCCGGTCCGCGAACCTGTTCCTGCTCCGCCGGTCGCTGCCGGTCGCCGGCGGTGTGGTCGCGCTGTTCACCTGGTTCGCCCTGGTGTCGCAGGTCGTGACCCTGTTCGTGGTCGGATCCGGCCTGGTCCCGGCGCTGATCGCGTACTGGATGTCGAGGCCGGCCAGAAAAACTTCGGCGGACGTGTCAATCTGACCGGTCCTGGTTCGACGTAGAGGTGTAAGGCCCCTTCGGACCAAGGAGAGAAACCGGAATGCACGCGACGACCGAAACCCTGTCGACGACGCAGGCCGCGCAGGGCGGCCGCTCGCGCTGGCTGGCGCTCTACACGCTGTGTGCGGGCATGTTGATGATCGTGCTCGACGTCACCGTGGTGAACGTGGCCCTGCCGGCCATCCAGGACGACCTCGGCTTCACCAGTTCCTCCCTCGCCTGGGTGGTGAACGCCTACCTGATCGCCTTCGGCGGCCTGCTGCTGCTGGCCGGCCGGCTCGGCGACCTGCTCGGCCGCCGGAACGTCTTCGTCGGCGGACTGATCGTCTTCACCGCCGCCTCGGTGCTGTGCGGGCTCGCGCAGTCCCAGGAGGTGCTGGTGATCGCCCGTTTCATCCAGGGTGTCGGCGGCGCGCTGACGTCCGCGGTGATCCTGGGCATGATCGTGACGCTGTTCCCCGAGCCGCGGGAGCAGGCCAAGGCGATCGGCGTCTACGCCTTCGTCGCGTCGGCCGGCGGCTCGATCGGCCTGCTCGCGGGCGGTGTGCTGACGCAGGCGATCAACTGGCACTGGATCTTCTTCGTCAACCTGCCGATCGGCGCGCTGACCGCCGTACTGGCCGTCCGTCTGATCGGCAAGGACAAGGGGCTGGGTCTCGGTCGCGGGACCGACGTGCCGGGCGCCGTACTGATCACCGCCGCTCTGATGGTCGGCGTCTTCACCATCGTCAAGCCGGCCGCCGAGGAGGGCTGGACCGCACCGCGCACGCTGGTGCTCGGCCTGGTCACCGTTGTCCTGCTGGCCGCGTTCATCGTCCGTGAGGCCACCGCCGCCAACCCGCTGGTGCCGCTGCGGATCTTCCGCTCCCGCAACCTGACCGGTGCGAACCTGGTGCAGGCGCTGACCGGCTCCGGGATGTTCGGCATCTTCTTCCTCGGCTCGCTCTACCTGCAGCGGGTGCTCGGGTACGACGCTCTGGAGATCGGACTGGCGTTCCTGCCGACGACCGTGGTGATGGGCCTGCTGTCGGTCAGGTACTCGGACAAGCTGGTGATGCGGTTCGGTCCGCGCCGCCCGCTGATCGCCGGACTGGTGCTGATCGTGGCCGGGCTGGCCCTGTTCACCCAGGCGCCGGTCGGTGGCAACTACTTCGTCCACGTGCTGCCCGTGCTGGTGCTGCTGGGTCTGGGCGCCGGTGTCTGCTTCCCAGCCCTGATGGGTCTGTCGATGGCGGACGTGAAGCCCGAGGACGCGGGCCTGGCCTCCGGGCTGATCGGCACCACCGCGCAGGTCGGCGCTGCCCTGGGCCTGGCGGTCCTGGCCACTCTGTCCGCCACCCGCACCGCCGGGCTGGACGCGGCGGGCAGGGCTCCGCTGGACGCACTGACCTCCGGCTACCACCTGTCGTTCGCGATCGCAGCCGTCATCGTGGCCACCGCGGTGGTCATCGCCTGCACCCTGATGCGCCCGGCCAAGCAGCCGGTTGAGGTTGCTCCCGAGGAAGTTGCTCTGGAAGCAGCCTGACGAGGTACGGCGACCTCCCCGCACATCGCATGTGTGGGGAGGTCGTCTATTTGCGGTGTTTGGCGTGGGTCTCCGCGTACCACTGCCACCAGGCCAGGCCGCGGCGGCGGGCGCCGATGGTCAGCAACAGCATGGCCAGCAGGACGAGTGCCAACCCGCTGCCGACCAGGCCGAGGCCCAGGCGAGAGGTGTTCTTGTCCGCGACCCACTTCTCCGCGTCGACGCGAGCCAGCGCCTTCGTGGGCTCGGACTGGCGGTAGACGAGATGCAGCGGCGGGGCGTAGCGAGTGCCGGGAGCCGGTGTCTGCACACCTTCCGGCATGCCCTGGCGATCACCTTGGATGTGGTCGAGGTTGGTCCGGATCCGGTCCACTCCGCCGGCCGTGAAGTCGACCCGCACCTCGCCGATCGCCGGACGGCCCGCGCCTCCGGTGACCTCGACCTGGACCGAGTCGGCCACCGTCTCGATCCCGTAGTCGAGCAGCTCGCGGCTCAGCCGCTGCCGGGACGAGACGTCCACGAGCACCAGGACTCCGAGCACGATCAGGACGACTGCGGGCAGCGCGATCCACGTCGGCCACCGACCCCGGGATTCGTTCTCCCGGCTCATCGGCGTACCGCCGTATCGAACTGCGCCATGTGTTCCTCCCAGGCCGTGGCGTGATCATTGCACGGAAGATGTCCACAGGGTGGGGTATCGGGTTTCGAAGTGGGGGGTGGGATGGGGAAGGATATGGGCCACGCGGGTGCGGGTCGCCCGGGCAGGTAGTCGGTAGAGGGGAATCGGACAGTGGTGGTGCAGTCGGTCGAGCAGCGGATCGCCAGTGAGCTGGAGGTCGGCGAGAACCAGGTCCGGGCAGCGGTGGCGCTGCTCGACGAGGGGTCGACGGTTCCGTTCATCGCGCGGTACCGCAAAGAGGTCACCGGGATGCTCGACGACGCGCAGCTGCGCACGCTCGAGGAACGCCTGCGGTACCTCCGCGAGTTGGAGGAGCGCCGGCAGACGGTGCTCGAGTCGATCGAGAGCCAGGGCAAGCTGGACGACGCGCTGAAGGAGCAGATCATTGCCGCCGACACCAAGTCGCGGCTCGAGGACATCTACCTTCCGTTCAAGCCCAAACGCCGTACCAAGGCGATGATCGCCCGCGAGGCCGGGCTCGAGCCGCTCGCCGACGGGTTGCTCGCCGACCCGGACGTCGAGCCGTTCGCGGCCGCCGCGGTCTTCGTCAACACCGAGGCCGGAGTGGCCGACCCGCAGGCCGCGCTGGACGGCGCGCGGGCCATCCTGGTCGAGCGGTTCGCGGAGAACGCCGACCTGATCGGTGAGCTGCGCGAGCGGCTGTGGGTGCAGGGCCGGCTCGCCTCGACGGTCCGGGAGGGCAAGGAGACCGAGGGCGCGAAGTTCTCCGACTACTTCGACTTCGACGAGCCGTTCACCAAGATGCCGTCGCACCGGATCCTGGCCATGTTCCGCGGCGAGAAGGAGGACGTGCTCACGCTGACCGTCGAGCCGCTCCCGGCCGGTGTCGAGGCTGACGGGCCGACCGAGTACGAGACGACCGTTGCCCGCGCCAACGGCATCGAGAACCAGGGCCGCGCGGCGGACAAGTGGCTGGTCGAGACGGTCCGCTGGGCCTGGCGGACGAAGATCCTGGTGCACTTGGGCATCGACCTGCGGATGCGGCTGCGGCAGGTCGCCGAGGACGAGGCGATCCGGGTGTTCGCGGCCAACCTGCGCGACCTGCTGCTGGCCGCCCCGGCCGGCACCCGGGCGACGATGGGCCTGGACCCGGGCTTCCGCACCGGCGTGAAGGTCGCGGTGGTGGACGCGACCGGCAAGGTGGTCAACACCGGCGTCATCTACCCGCACGTCCCGCAGAACCAGTGGGACAAGTCGATCGCCACGCTGGCCGCGCTGGCCGCCGCGCACAACGTCGAGCTGATTGCCATCGGCAACGGGACGGCGTCACGCGAGACCGACAAGCTGGCGGCGGAGCTGATCGCCAAGCACCCCGAGCTCAAGCTGACCAAGGCGGTCGTCTCCGAGGCCGGCGCGTCGGTGTACTCGGCGTCCGCGTTCGCCTCCCAGGAGCTGCCCGGGATGGACGTGTCGCTGCGCGGCGCGGTCTCGATCGCCCGCCGGCTGCAGGACCCGCTGGCCGAGCTGGTGAAGATCGACCCGAAGTCGATCGGCGTCGGCCAGTACCAGCACGACCTCGCCGAGAACGCCTTGTCCCGCTCGCTCGACGCGGTCGTCGAAGACTGTGTGAACGCGGTCGGCGTCGACCTCAACACCGCGTCCGCGCCGCTGCTGACCCGGGTCTCCGGCATCACACAGGGGCTGGCCGACAACATCGTCCAGCACCGCGACGTCAACGGGCCGTTCAAGTCGCGCACCGCGCTGAAGGAAGTGGCGCGGCTCGGCCCGAAGGCGTTCGAGCAGGCGGCCGGCTTCCTGCGGATCCCCGACGGCGACGACCCGCTGGACGCGTCCAGCGTGCACCCGGAGGCGTACCCGGTGGTCCGCCGGATCCTGGACGCGACCGGCTCGGACGTGAAGGCGCTGATCGGGTCGGCGGAGCTTAAGCGGCTCAAGGCGGCGGACTTCGTCGACGACATGTTCGGGCTGCCGACGGTGACCGACATCCTGGCCGAGCTGGAGAAGCCGGGCCGGGACCCGCGGCCCGCGTTCAAGACCGCGGTGTTCGCCGAGGGCGTGGACAAGATCGCCGACCTCAAGCCGGGGATGCGGCTGGAGGGCCAGGTCACCAACGTGGCCGCGTTCGGCGCGTTCATCGACATCGGCGTCCACCAGGACGGGCTGGCGCACGTGTCGGCGCTGTCGAAGAACTTCGTCAAGGACCCGCGCGAGGTCGTCAAGCCCGGTGACATCGTCAAGGTGAAGGTGCTCGAGGTCGACATCCCGCGGAACCGGATCTCGCTGACCCTGCGCCTCGACGACGAGCCCGGCGCCGGCGCGGGCGGACGCCCGGGCGACCGCGGCGCGCGCGGCGGGAACCAGGGCAACCAAGGTGGTCGCGGACAGGGCGGTCGTGGGTCCGGCGGTCAAGGTGGTCGCGGGCCCGGCGGACAGGGCGGTGGACAGGGCGGCGGTCGCGGGTCCGGCGGTCAGGGCGGCGGTCGCGGGTCCGGTGGTCAGGGCCGTGGTGGGCGTGGCCCGGGCGGTCAGGGTGGTCGTGGCGGTGCGCAGCCCGAGACCCCGATGGACGAGACCTCGCTCGCCGATGCATTCCGGAAGGCGGGCTTCACGGTCCGCTGATGTCCACGGGTGGCGGTCGGCTCTGCAGGGAGGAGTGCTGATGCGGGATTTGATCGTCACCCAGAACATCACCGTGGACGGCGTCATCGAGGCGGGCGACTGGTTCGACCCGGGCGGCGGTGGTCAGGACCTGCTCGACGTACTGAACGAGCAGGCCGCGCGGGCGGACGGGTTCCTCACCGGGCGGCTGACGTTCGAGTCGATGCGGGAGTTCTGGCCCCGGCAGACCGACGACAAGACCGGCGTCACGGCGTACCTGAACCAGGTGCACAAGTACGTCGTCTCAACCACGCTGCAGGATCCCGGCTGGCAGCCGACCACGGTCCTGCGCAACCTGGACGACGTACGACGGATCAAGACCGAGCCAGGCCGAGACATCGTCTGCACCGGCAGCATCAGCCTCACGCACGCACTGATCGCAGCAGACCTCGTCGACGAGTACAGACTTTTCGTCTACCCGACCGTCGTCGCCACCGGCCGCCACCTCTTCCCGGAAGACTCTCCGCAGTCCCTACAACTGACAGACACGCAGTCCTTCGACTCCGGCATCATCCTGCTGATCTACCGACCGACAACCTCGTAGCCAGCCGCCTCAACCGCCGCCCGCACGGCAGCCGCCTCCAGTTCGCGCTCGCTCACCACCGTGACCAGTTCCGTGGGCAGGTCGACGCTCACTGACTCGACCCCGGGCAGCGTCTCGAGCTCCTCGGTCACGAAGCGAGCGCAGTGCCCGCAACTCATCCCGAGCACACGGAACTCCTGAGTGCTCATCGCTCGCTCACATCCCGCGTCACTTGCGTCGTACGTCGGATCCTCCCGTCCGGGGCCACCTCGCCGAACAGGTACACCTCGGTCGAGATCGTCCGTCCCCGCCGCAGCTCCGCATGCACCGTGAACCGTGCGGCCAACCGATCGCCCGATCGCATCGCCTCGTGCACGTCGTACTTCCAGGCCACCAGGTTCTTCCGCACCGGTCGCAGGTGATCGATCAGCCGCTGCCGGTCCAACGTCACGCCGTCGGCGACCTGCTCGATCTCCGGTGTGTAGTAGCGATCCACGACTGTCCCGGCGTCGCCGCCCGCGACAATCTCCCGGGTGAACGAGTCGAAGAAGTCGGCGACGTACTCCCGCGCACTTAAATCTGACATACTGTCAAAGCTAACTCGCTCCGCTAACCTTGACAAGGTGTCAAAGGAAGAGCCGGTACGGCGGAGACGGCGCAGAGCGGACGCGGACCGGAGCCGGGGCGCGGTGCTGGCAGCCGCGATCGCGCTGCTGGACGAGCGGATCGACGCCAGCATGGAGAGCGTCGCAGCGGCGGCAGGAGTCACACGCCAGACGGTGTACGCGCACTTCCCGTCTCGCGACCTACTGCTGAACGCGGTTGTCGACGAGCTCACCCGCGAGACCATCGCGGCGATCGACGCGCTCGAACTCGACCACGGACCGGCGTTGGACGGGGTACTCGCGTTGCTCGACGTGGGCTGGCGTGGATTCGAGCAGCACCCATTGCTCCTGCACCTACCGCTGTCGGCAGAGCAGGACGAGCGCCACGGACCAGTGGCCGAGCGGCTCGAACGGCTGATCCGTCGCGGTCAGCGCGCCGGTGAGATCAGTCGCGAACTGCCCGTCGCGTGGCTGGTCTCGGCCCTCATCGCCCTCGGGCACGCAGCAGGCGAGGCAGCGGGTGCCAACCGCCTGCCGACGAGGAAGGCCGCAGCGGCACTCCGCACCAGCGTCATCCGCCTGCTCGCACCTTAGGACCGTTCCAGCTGCCGTGCGGGGGCTCGGCCAGAAGTCCAAGGGCCTCAAAGCGCAGCGGGTCAGCGGAGGTCGGTGAGATGGCCGCCTGGGTCGCCTAGGTGGACGGCGGTGGCCGTGGGGGTGTAGCCGAGGCGGCGGTAGATGCGGTCGGCGCCGTCGTCGCCGGGGGTGAGCCACGCGAGAGTGGCGCCGGCGAGGGTGAAGGCGTAGTGGGTCGCGTACGCCGTGGCGATCGCGCCGAGACCACGGCGGCGGTGGGTGTGGATGGTGCCGACGCCGGCGACCTCGGTGACGGCGTCCGCGATCGCGGTCCAGGAGGCACTCGCGGCGGCCACACCGTCGACTCGGACGAGCAGAGTCCCGCCGTCGACCGGGTCACCATGCCGGCCGAAGTCGGCGCCGGGCATGTCGTACGCGTCGGCGGACACCGTGTTCGCCTCGGCCTGAGCCTCGTCGGTCGTGGTCACCTCGACGGTGACGCCGTCCGCCAGCTCAGGAAGTTGCAGGTCCGCGGGCTCGACCGCGAGCAGCGGCGGACGGGAGACGATCGTCATCCCCTGCGCCTCGAGGGCCTCGGCCAGGCCGGGGTTGGCCTCGTCCACGAGCTCGGCACTCAGCCAGCGGCCTTCGGCGGCGAACGCCTGGCGGATGGTCGCGACCGCCCACGGGACCTCGTCCGGGTCGAACGGCTTGCCGGGCTCGGCCGCCAGCATCGAGGACAGGTACCAGGCATCACTGTCGTGCAGCAGCCCCACCAGAGGCCCGGCCACCACCTGACGTTTCGACCTCGACAATCCGGCCAACTGAGCCGCGGCAATCCGCGCACCGATCTCCATACCCGGACCTTACGACTCGCGCACCACACCACTCGACCGGTTATCCCCGGTCCGCGAGCAGCAGCAGGTCGAGGAGACGGTCGAGATCGGCGGTCGACGGCGAACGACCGAGTACGGCGGCCAGCGAGTCGAGGGTCTCGACCAGCCCGGCTCGGACCGCCGCACGGGGCCCGGACTGCGCGGCTGCGACCGCCGCAATCACGCCATCGGCTCGAGGCGAAGCCGCCAGGAGATCCGCGCCAACCGAGGCGGGCGGCGCCACCGGTCCGGGAGAGATTCGCACGTCCAACTGGGCGCCGAGAGCGGTCGCGAGGCGGTCGAGGGCGGAGACTGTCGGGTTGCCGCGGCCGTTCTCGAGGTTGGCGATGTACGGGACGGACAAGCCGGCGTCGACCGCGACCGACGCGATCGTGCGACCGGCTGCCTTGCGGCGCTCGCGCAGTTCTTCACCCAGTTCCACATCCGCCAGCCTATTCTCACAGAACACTCTTGCCAAGACCTATCTCGTCAGGATAGTTTGCCGGATCGTGAGGAACCGCGACTTCCGCCGGCTGTGGATCGGCAACGGCATCTCCGGGATCGGGACCTGGCTGCTGATCGTCGCGATCCCGTTCCACGTCTACGACCTGACCGGATCCCCGGTGGCGACCGGGCTCGCGCTCGCCCTGGAGGCACTTCCGGCCCTGCTCGTCGGGCCGTGGGCCGGCGTCCTGCTCGACCGGTGCGACCTGGTCCGGGCGATGTGGATCGCCGACCTGGTCAGCGCCGCCGCGGTCGCGCTCATCCTGTTCGCCGACACCGGCCGGATCTGGCCGATCTACCTGGCCATCCTGATCGAGAGTACGGCGACCACCGTCTTCCGTCCCGCCTCCCGGGCACTGCTCCCCGCAGTCGTTGGCACCGGCAACGAACTCGCCGCCGCCAACTCCCTGAACGCCTTCACCGGCAGCGCAATCCGGCTCGCCGCCCCACCGCTCGGCGCTCTCCTGCTGGCCGGGCCCGGGATCGAGTTCGTCCTGGCCGTCGACATCGTCAGCTACTTGTTGTCTGCGGCAATCATCGCGACTGTCCACACCCGCCGGCACGCGACCACGGAGCGCTTCGACAGCCCACTCGCCGGTTTCAAGTACGTCGCCGGACACCGGGCGCTGCGTGGAGTTCTGCTCGGCCAAACAGTCTTCCTGACCGCGAACGCCGGCCTCACCGCACTGCTCGTCCCGTTCACCGTCGACCGCCTGCACGCGCCCGGATACGCGCTCGGCTATTTGATCTCCGGCCTCGGCGCGGGGTACCTGATCGGCGCCGCCCTGAGCACGAAAGCCCTTACCTGGCTGAAGATTCGCGACCTGCTGGTCGTCACCCAGCTCGCGAACGCAGCAGGCTACTTCGCCCTCTTCAACTCCCCGAGCGTCCCCTGGGCGATCGCCGCCGCGGCACTGATCGGCCTCCCCGGCAGCATCCTGCTGATCACGGCGGAAACGGCCATCCAGCGGACCGCGCCGACAGGCATGCTCGGTCGCGTCGGGGCGCTCTTCTTCGCCGCCGACTCCCTCGCCCTTCTCATCGGCGCGCTCGCCGCCCCCGCGTTGACCTTGGTCCTCGGACTACCCCTCACGCTCAACGCGCTCGCGGCATTCGCCGTACTTGCGGGAGCTCTGACGCTGGTCGCCGTACCGGGTCATCCGGCGAACTTCACACGGGCGCCGCTGACGCGTCGTACCTAGCCCGGGCGGCCGCGATCTCGGACTGGTGGGTCTCGGTCCAGGTGACCAGGGACTGGATGGTGGCGTGCAGGGTGACGCCGAGCGGGGTGAGCTCGTAGTCGACCCGCGGCGGCACGACGGGGTAGACGGTCCGGCTGACCAGACCGTCGCGCTCGAGTTGGCGCAGGGTCACGGTGAGCATTCGCTGGCTGATCCCGTCGATCGTCTTCTTCAGCTCGGTGAACCGCATCGACTCGTTGTCCAGCAGCGCGATCACCAGCAGGGACCACTTGTCGCCGATCCGGTCCAGGATCTGCCGGACCTCACAGTCCTCGCGGGTGTCCCACTGGAACGCCTCCTCATTGCAGCAGGAGTAACTCGGTTCCTTTGAAGTGCCTTCTTCCACAACTCCCGATGGTTCCTGAAGATGGGGTCAGTTACAAGAGGTAACCATGATCTCGAAGGAGACTTTCGTGTCGTCAACCGTCACCCAGGAGCGGCTCACCGGCCGCGCCTGGGCCGTTCTGTTCGTGCTCTGCGGCGCGATCTTCCTGGAAGGCATCGATGTCTCGATGATGGGCGTCGCGCTGCCGTCCATCCGGGCCGAGCTCGGCCTGGCCACCGGTGAACTGCAGTGGATCGTCAGCGCCTACGCGCTCGGCTACGGCGGATTCGTGCTGCTCGGCGGCCGCGCCGCGGATCTGCTCGGACGCCGCCGGATGTTCGTCGGCTGGCTGGGGGTGTTCCTGCTGTTCAGCGGACTCGGCGGATTCGCCACCGAGGGCTGGGTGCTGATCCTGGCCCGCTTCGTCACCGGCGTCGCCGCCGCCTTCATGACCCCGGCCGGCCTGTCCATCATCACCACGACATACCCCGAGGGACCGCAACGCACCAAAGCCCTGCTCGTGTACGCCGGTACCGCCGCCGGTGGATTCTCGTTGGGTATGGTTACCGGCGGCCTGCTCACCGCGATCGACTGGCGCTGGGTCTTCTTCGCACCGGTGATCGTCTCGGCGGCGATCCTGGCCGGGGCAATCGCGCTGCTCCCGCGGGACGCCCCGAACACCCAGCCCCGCCAGAGCTTCGACATCCCCGGGGCCCTCACCCTGACCGGCGCCATGTTGCTGGTGGTGGCAACCGTCGTACGGGCGCCGGACGTGTCGTCGGCGCAGACCCTGGCGACCGGTATCGGCGGCCTGGCTCTGCTGGCCGCCTTCGTGGCGATCGAGAAGCGCTGCGCCTCTCCGCTGATCCGGCTCGGACTGCTGCGGAACTCGGCACTGATCCGGGCCAACCTCGGCGCGATCTTGCTCGTGGGCTCGTTCGTCGGGTTCCAGTTCGTGGCTGTGCTGTACCTGCAGGAGCTGCTGCGCTGGTCCGAGCTGGAGACCGGGCTGGCGTTGATGGTGATCGGCATCGACTCGGTGCTCGCGCCGACGCTCACGCCCTGGTTGGTAGATCGCTTCGGCAATGGGCGGGTGGTGTTCGGCGGCTTCATCCTCGCGGCAGTCGCCTACGCGGCGTTCCTGCCACTGGGATCGAACTTTGCGGTCATGCTGCCGGCGTTCCTGCTGCTCGGGCTCGCCTTCGCGTTCGCCTACGGGCCGTTGACGATCGCGGCGACCGAGGGGGTGCCGGAGGACGAGCAGGGGCTGGCGAGCGGCGTACTCACGACGTCGTTCCAGTTCGGGGCGGCGTTCGGGCTGGCTGTCGTGGCCGCCGTACTGACCGCTGCAGACGAGCTCACGGTCGAGGGATTCCGCAACGGGCTGGTGGTTCCATTGGCGGCAGCCGTGCTCGGAATCATAGTTTCGATACCGGTGCGTAAACAGGTGAGCGCAAACGGTTAGCAGGACGTCATATATTTCGGTCCTGGTCGAAAGAGCAGCGCTGCCGAATCGTTATTTGCAAATTCCTGCAAACATTCTTGACAGAACAATTTCAGTGGTCCAGTCCAGTCCGCTGCACCCGCTCTGACCAGCAGGTTCGTAGGGTTCCCCTACTCTGCGTTAGGGCTCTGTAAAGGTCCCTTCGGAACTGTTCCGGAGGGACCTGCGGGTGTTGTGTTCTTTTCTCAGCGCCGGACAAAGCCGTCCGGGGCGCCGACCGAGACTGCCAAAGGAACGCTGATGACCGAGACGCTCGAGACCCCCGCCTCGCACCGCCGCGTGCGAGTCTGGTTCGGCGCTCACCCGATCGCGGACCACACCGCCACAGCGGACCAGGCAGCGCAGTACGAGGAAGCCATGCGGCGGCGGTTCGCCTCCCTCCGAGTGACGAGCGAGCCGGTGCTGGTGGACCACACCGCGGAGCCGGGACGATGACCACCCGGCCGACGGTGCTCGGGTACGTCCGGGCCGACGCGCTCAGTTGCGCGGAGGAGCTGGCCGCGGCGACGGATTCACTCGCCGCCTTCGCCAGCGCCGAGGGGTTCACCCTCGGCACCGTGTACACCGAGCGCGACGCGGCCGAGTCCGCAGCCTTCCACGCACTGCTCGAGGAGGTGAAGCGGACCGAGGTCCGCGCCGTCGTCGTACCGACGATGAACCACCTCGGCTCGGTCGGCACCCCGGCGGCCATGCGGCAACACCTCGAGTTCCACCAGGCGCAGGTCTGGTCGGTCGACTCGAGATAACTCCACACAGGCAAGCGGAGCTGACGTCTTGACCCCTGCATCGGCGTCGGTTCCGCTCTCCACCTCCACAGCTGCACCGAGGATGCTCGGGCGGTAGTGGACCAACCAAGGCCCCACCGGCTGCTACCGGTGGGGCCTTGCCGTTGGTCGGGTCAGGCGACGATCTTGTAGCCGTAGCGCGTCATCACCGCCGCGACCGCGGAGTTGAAGACGCCGGTGACCTCGAGCTTGAAGTGCAGCTGCACCTTGCGGATCACCCGCTGGAAGTGCAGATGCCACGGCACGCCCTTCGGCGGCACCGTCTCCGCCTGCGTGATCGCGCCGACCTTCGGGTGCGCCGCCCAGGCGATCACCCGGGCCCGGTCCGCGCCCCACTCGCCGGTCATCACGTCGTGCGTCCGCGCGTGCGCCATCGCGCCGAGCGAGATGGTCGAGTCGGGCACCGGCTGGGCCGGCGGGTGTGCCTTGAGGTAGAGCTCCCAGGTCATCCCGTAGTACCCGGCCGGGCCGTCGTCCTTGCCCCGGTTGGCCAGCCCGTTGCGCTTGCGGCGGTACTCCGCGACCTGGTGCGCCGCACCCCGGGACAGATCCTTGTCACCGACCGCGATCGCGTGCACGTGATACGGCCAGTTGCCCTGCGCCGGCGTCCGCAGCCAGGCCGCGAACCCGACCTGCCGGAGCGCCTTGACCACTGCCTGGCGCTGCGCCGCGCTCTTCGAGGCGACGTCGATGTCGACCGCGCCGCCGCCGTCGTGGGTGCCGGCCGACGCGGCCACGCCACCGGCGTTGTACGACCCCTGCAGGATCGCGAACTTCGACTTGTACAGCTTCTCCGCGGCCTCGACCATCGCCACGGTCCGCTTGTTCAGCTGCGTGCCTCGCCAGACGATCCTTGCCTCAGGCATCGGCCGGCTCCTCGGCCGGGAACGCCGCGAGGATCAGGTCCGCGTCCTCCGCGGCGCCGAGCGCCTCCAGTTCGTCCAGGTCGTCGTCGGTCAACTCGTCGTCGAACAGGTTCGACATGCCTCATCCTTCCCCCGGTCACGTCCCGTGGCCTCCCCCGGCCCCGGAATCGCCGTACAGCGTAGGCGGGCCCGGGGTCGCGGTAAACGTCCTTCTGGGCACCGAAGGTTCGATGAATGTGAAGATCCCGCGCAGATCCGCGTGCCGACAGGTATGATCCGCCCCGGTTGGGGTACCTGTAGGTCGTCCCGCGGTTCGGTCAGTGCCATTCGGGCATGGGTGGTGTTCACCGAGCCGCGAGTTCTCCCACTGAGGGGCGGGAGAACGACCGGCCCCGGCGGGCGTATCCCAGGGTGCGCCCGCCGAGTTCGGACCTTTTGTTCAGAGTGCGGACGTGTTCAGAGTGCGGACGCGACGAACAGGTACCGGTTCAGGCTGAAGAAGTAGCTGCTCCCGAGCGCCCGCAGGTCGTCGGCCCACGCGCGCGCCTCGTCCGCGGTGACCCCGGCCCGGCCGGACACGAACTCGGCGATGATGTCGATCAGGCCGGCGCTCAGCGTGCGCGCGTCGTACCCGGCGTTCAGCATCGGCACCACCTGCAGGTGAGTGAGCGTGAAACCGCTCTTCTGCAGTACGTCGCCCAGCGTGCGCGGCAGATGTGGATCGGCCAGGTGCTCCTCGAACGCGGTCAGCACCCGCTGCATCCGGGCGTCGTCACTCGACCGCCACACCACCGAGTCCCAGTCGGTGTCCAGCAGTACGACGCGACCCGCCGGCCGGAGCACTCGCCGTACCTCTTCCAATGCACCGGCTAGGTCGTCGACGTACTCGAAGACCTGGGTGGAGACGACCACGTCGAAGCTTTCCGGCGGGTACGGAATGTTCGTCGCGGACCCCGGCTCGAGCTCGATCCGCGGTCCGCCGGGCACCTCGGCCCGGGTCCGCGCGAGGTCCAGCATGCTGTCGCTGACATCGATCCCACAGATCCGCCCGTCCGGCCCGACCTCCGGAGCCATCTCCGCCGCGAGCAACCCGGGCCCGACCCCCACGTCCAGCACCCGATCCCCCGGCCGCAACGCCAGCGCCGCCCGAACCACCCGCCGCTGCTCCACCACATCCGGCGCGGTGTACACCACCTCCACCTGTCGCGAAATCCCCGGATCGAACTCCAACCCATCTCCGCCCATGCCCCACATCATGGTCCGCCGACCGCCGGGCGGACAGGGCTAATTGAGGGGCATACCGATCTGCCCCGGGCTAGCTTGGGGCAGATGATCGAGGTGCCTGAAGGGTTTGTCGGTATGCCGCGGTGGTGGAGGGAAGGGAAGGAGTGGCTGGCTGGGTTGCCGGGGGCGGTGGAGAGGCAGTCTGCGGCTTGGGGGGTGGCGGTGAGTGGGGAGGTTGCGTACGGGTCGAACGCGATCGTGGTGCCGGTGGGGGCGGACCGGGTGCTGCGGATGTCGCCGCCGGGGCGTGAGGTCGAGGAGTTGGCCGGGGCACTGCGGTGGTGGGACGGGCGGGGCATGGTCCTGCTGTACGACGCTGACGTCGAGGCCGGCGCGATGTTGCTGGAGCGGTTGTCGACGCCGTTGACGACCAGGCCGGTGGACGAGGCGGTCGCCGTACTCGGGCAGTTGATGCGCCGGCTGGCGGTGCCGGCGCCGGACGACGCGCCGCACACCACGGAGGTGGTGACCAGGCGGGCGGCGGAGTTGGAAGCCCAGTGGGAGCGGCATGGCCGGCCGTTCGACGTCGGCATCCTGCGCGAGGCGCTCTCCGTCGCGCCTCAGCTCGCCACGACCACGTCGAACGTTGCGGTCAACGGTGACCTGCACTCCGACCAGGTGCTCGCCGGGACGCGCGAGGAGTGGCTGACGGTCGATCCGGTCCTGATGCGCGGCGACATCACGTACGACCTCGCCCGGGTGCTGTGGACCCGCCTCGACGAGATGACCGACATCGCCGCGCATTTCGACATCGCCGTCCGCGAAGCCGCCCTAGACCGGGACCGTGCCCGCGACTGGGTCGTCTTCCGCGCGGTGGACTACTGGCTCTGGGGCCTCTCGGCCGGCCTCACCGAGGACCCCGTCCGCTGCGCCCGCCTGATCTCGACATTCTGACGTTCAGTGCGCGGGGGCGAAGTCGTGGAAGCCGATCACGCGCTGGATCCGGCCGTCGGGGGTCAGCAGCACGATGTCGGTGCCGCCGGCGACCGGCTCCTGACCCTCGGCCTTCAGGTGCCAGGTCCAGCGCAGGTAGTTGTGGTGCTCGTCGATCTCGCCGATCCGGACGAAGGCCAGACCCGGGAACATCTGCTGGACGCCGCCGACCAGCTTGTTCAGCTCGTCGTGGCCGGTGGCCTCGAAGCTCGGGTCGACGAACGTCCCGTCGGCGGCCCAGTTCGCCTCGATCAACGCGGCCCGGCGGTCGGCGTCGGCCTCGTTCCACATGGCGAAGTACTGGTCGGCCAGAGTGCTCATGGTGTGTCCTCCTGAGTCGGTATCTCCTGATGACCAGAACCCTGCCGCCGAACGCCGTACCCGGTCGATGACGCCGGAGGTAATGGCGGCGACCACCCCACCGGTTACGGTCGGAGCATGGCAGTGACGATCGAGGAGACGTTCCAGCGCCCAGTGGGCGAGCTGCTGCGCGGTTGGCGGGAGCGCCGCCGGCTGAGTCAGCTCGAGCTGGCGAACCGGGTCGAGGTGTCCACCCGGCACGTGAGCTTCGTCGAGACCGGGCGGTCGAAGCCGAGCCGCGAGATGGTGCTCCGGCTGGCCGAGCAACTCGACGTACCGCTGCGGGACCGCAACCAGCTGCTGCTGGCCGGTGGCTTCGCGCCGATCTTCAGCGAGGCGTCCCTGCACTCACCGTCGATGCTCGCGATCCGTACGACGCTGCGCCGCCTGCTGAAGGCGCACGAGCCGTACCCGGCGCTCGTGGTCGACCGCTGGTGGAACATCGTCGAGCACAACGCCGGGATCGCGATCTTCACCACCGACGTCGACGAGAAGTTGCTCAAGGCTCCGATCAACGCGCTCCGGCTCACCCTGCACCCGGACGGCATGGCCCGTCGGCTGACCAACGCGGCCGAGGTCCGCGCCGCCGCTCTCGCCAGCCTGCAGCGCCAGGTCTCCAGTACGGCGGATCCCGAGCTCCAGGACCTGTACGACGAGTTGCGCGGATACGCCGCCGGTGACCAGCCGGTCCACCCCGGGCCGGCCGAGGTCGTCGTACCGATGAATCTTCGGCACGAGGGGCACGAGTTGTCGCTGCTCACCACGATCGCGACGTTCGGCACGCCACTCGACGTCACCGTGTCGGAGCTGATGATCGAGTCGTTCTACCCGGCCGACGAGCCGACCGGCGACTTCCTGCGAGGGCTGGCATGACGCTGCCGCCGCCGGAAGAGCTCGGTGACACGATCGAGCTGCACCTCGGGTTCCTCGACTACTACCGCGGGGTGATCGAGGCCAAGCTGACCGGGATGACCGAAGCCGAGCTGAGGTCCAGCCGGCTGCCCTCGGGCTGGACGCCGCTGGAGCTTCTGAAGCACCTGGTGTTCATGGAGCGCCGCTGGCTGCGCTGGGGGTTCGCCGCCGAGCAGGTCGACGAGCCGTGGGGTGACTCCGGTACCGACCCGGAAGGCCGGTGGTCGGTCGGGCCCGACGAGACGTTGGCCGGGCTGCTCGCCCGGTTGCACGCGGGTGGCGAGTCCACCCGGCGCCTGATGACCGGAGTGGATCCCGCCACCCGTGCTGCGACCGGCGGCCGATTCGGCGAGGAACGGCCGACGGTGAACTGGATCCTCTTCCACGTGTTGCAGGAGTACGCGCGGCACGCCGGGCATCTCGACATCGTCCGCGAACTCGCGGATGGGGCCACCGGCGAGTAGGGACTCGCATTCGCCTACTCGCCGGTGACCACCCGGGGTGCCCTACCGGCTGGGTGAGGAGGGGTGGCCGGTGGGGAACGTGGACGGGAAGCTCGGGGTTTCCGTGGGGATGCTCGGCTTCGTGGTGGGGAAGGACGGCTTGGTCGTCGGGTACTTCGGCTGCGTGCCCGGGTCGACGGTGATCTTCACGCCGCCGGAGACCGTCACGGTCGGCAGAGCCGGCTTCGGCGCGGTCGGCTTGGTGCTCGGGGTCGGCAGCGAGGGCTTGCCCGGCAGCGTCGGCTTCGGCGCCGGCACGGACGGCTTCTCCGGCGGAACGCCTTGCACGCAGTCCGGCAGGGTCGGCGTCGCGACCGGCTTGCCCGGCACCGACGGCTTGGCTGACGGAAGCGAAGGCTTCTCACTCGGGACCGCCACCGACGGCAGCGACGGCTTGGTCGTCGGCACCGACGGCACAGGCGGCAGGGTCGGCTTGGACGGCAGGCTGGGCTTGCCGGTCGGGATCGACGGTGTGCCGGGCAGCGCCGGCGTCTTGGTCGGGATGGCCGGGATGCTCGGCTTGTCCGTGGGCTTCGACGGCAGGGACGGCGTGGCGTTCGGCGGCGTCGGCATGCCGCCCGGGATGCTCGGCGTACCAGGCAGGGACGGCTTCACCGACGGCAGGGTCGGCTTCGCCGGGACCGAGGGCTGCTGGTTCGGGTCGATCGTCTTGTGCACCGAGATGGTGACCTTCGGCAAGGCCGGCTTCGCCGGTAGGCAGGTCGGGTCGACCGACGGCGTCGGGGTCTCGGCCGGAACCACAGCCGGGACGGACGGCTTGCCGTCACCGGCCAGCAGGTTCTTCGCGGCGGTGGGACCGCCGACCGCGGCGGACACCGTGGCAACGGTTCCGGCCAAGGCGGTGACGCCCGCCGCGGCCAGTCCTCGGCGGAGCCAGGCCAGCCGCTTGCCGCGGCGCATCAGGTCGGCCGCGTTCGGCTGCCAGGGCTCCAGGTCGTACTCGAGAGCGCTGCGTACCCGCTGCTCGTCACTCATCAGTGTCCTCCAACTCCTGTTTCGATCAGGTCGGGTGCCAGCCGCAACTTGGCCAGGGCGCGGGATGCCGTGCTCTTCACGGTCCCGGCTGCCATGCCCAGCAGCTCGGCAGTCTCGGCCTCGGAGAGATCCTGCGAGTAGCGCAGCGCGACCACGGCTCTCTCCCGCACCGTCAGACCCGCGAGCGCCGAGAGCACGGCCTCCCTGGTCTGGACGTCGCCGGCGAAGTCCGCCACCGCTCGCTGGTCCCAGTCGTTGACCACCGGGTCGCTGGGAACCTCGTTGTTCCAGCGCCGCCGGGACTGGGAGAGGAACCGGTTGACCAGGACCCGGCGTACGTAGCGCAACGGGTCACCGTCCAGCCGGTGCCATTTCGGATAGGACCGCATCAACGCCTGCTGCACCAGGTCCTCGGCGGTGTGCCGATCGCCGCACAACATCTCCGCGAAGCGGAGCAAGGGGGTCGACTGTGCCAACACGAAGCGCTCGAAGTCGGCGTCCGCGGTCCGGGTCATCGAATCTCCTCTGCCTTTGTCACACCGGTCCAAACCCGCTGGGTGATCGATCAGGTTCTGTCCGTACACCAACTCCTTCGAAGAAATTTATTGACGGGCTGTACAGAGGCCAGGTTGATTTGTCACATTGGGTCGAGAAGCGCAGCAACACCTTCACCGCCCCGGAGGTAACCGCCCATGCGTATCACCCGATGTGTGCAGCTCACGGCCGGTCTGGCCGCGACGCTCGCGATCTTCACCGCCACCTTGCAAAGCACCGCCGCCAGCACCGCCGCCGGCACCGCCGACCCGGTCGCCGTCACGGCCCAGCCCGTGGCCGGATCCAGCAACGTGAAGGTCGAGGGCAGCCGGATCATCCTCGGCGACGCCCCGGCCGCCATCGGCTCCAGCGAGATCAAGCAGCGCAACGGTCTGGCCGAGCTCACTCCGGTCCGCTTCGACGCGGCCACGTCGGCCGTCGTCGTCGGCTACACGTCCGGCACGCCGGACGGTTCGTCGGCGGAGGTCGACGTACGGGCCTGGGTCAAGGACAAGTGGACCGAGTGGACCCCGGCGAAGGCGGGTACGCCGACCGCGTTGCCCGGCACCAGTGACCAGGTCCAACTGCGGATCATCGTCAGCGCACCACCGTCCGGCGGCAGCCCGTGGGTCGGCGACGTGACGGTCCAGCCGACCGACAAGGTCGACCCGAGCCGGATGACGATCCAGGCCGCGCCGCTGAAGTCCCGCGTCTTCGCCACCCGCGAAGGCCTGGTCGGTGGTACGACGGCCAACGGCCACGTGATCGTGAACCGCGACCACTTCGTCGCCCTGCCGTCGCGCCGCGGACTGTCCGCGAACGGCTCCGGCACCTACTCGGTCAAGGTCTGTACGGCGTCGCGGTGTGCCTTCGAGCCGGTGTGGGACGTCGGCCCGTGGAACACCAAGGACGACTACTGGAACCCGAGCGCCACCCGCGAGATGTGGAAGGACCTGCCGCAGGGCAAGCCCGAAGCACAGGCCGCGTACCAGGACGGCTACAACGGCGGGAAGGACCAGTTCGGCCGGACCGTCGCGAACCCGGCCGGCATCGATCTCGCGGACGGGACGTTCTGGGACGCGCTCGCGCTGTCGAACAACGCGTGGGTCGACGTGACCTACCTGTGGACCGGGGACGGCGGCCGTGGCACGGTGTCGATCTCGTCCGGCTACCTCAACGTGCGCAACGCGGCCAGCTCGTCCGGCGCGATCGTCGGGATGGCGGGCAAGTCCGCCCAGGTGACCGTCGAGTGCCAGACGACCGGTCAGAGCGTCACCGGCTCGCAGGGCACCAGCAACGTCTGGCTCCGGGTGCACCCGGGGATGTACGTCGCCAAGGCATGGGTGTCGGCTGGAACGTTCGGCGCTTGCTGAACGCCCACCACTCACCAACGTCGCCCAACAGCACGGTCGCACGCTCGCTGACCTGGTCAGCGAGCGTGCGACCGATGCTTGGTGAGTGGCAGAGGTCCACCTTCAGCAGCCGTGGCTGATCTGGGCGCAGGTGTCCTCGCCCCAGGTGAGGAGGAAGTTGCGGAGGGGCTGGCCGTTGGGGGCCCAGAGGATGACCTGGATCTGGGGGCCTTCGACTGATCCTTCCTTCCAGGGTGTCGCAGTCTGGTGCTGCATCACCCAGTAGGTGCCATTGATCACGGCCTGGGTGGTCTTGCCGTCGGGGAACGTGTAGGAGATCTTCGCGACGTTCGACGGCAGCTGGCCGGCGGCCCAGTAGTACTCGTACTGCTTGCCCTTGATCGAGATCAGGTTGTTCGCGACCGTGAACGCCTCGGCGTCACCGGGCGCGGGCTTGGCGATCTTCGTGGGCTGCCGGATCGAGCCCTCGCCGCTGCCGTTCCGGGCGAAGGCGGTGTCGCAGCCGGCCCAGTACTTGCTGTCGGCAAGGATCAGGACGGTGCCGGGGGCGCCGTTGACCTGGGCGACGACCTTGGCGTTGGCGCCGGGGACGGGTTCGCCACGATCGGTGGCGACCTGCTTCAGCCAGCTCTTGCAGGCGGCGACCGGATCGGCCGGCGGCGCTTGCTCGACCCGCTTCGTCGGAGCGGGCTTGGCGACACCAACAGAGCTGGGGATCTGGCTCGGCGTCGGCACGGCATTCGTGGGCTCTGGGGATGCGAGGTTGCTCGGGGTCGGGGACGGCGTCTCCAAGCCGGCTGGGCTCGGCGTGACGGCCGGGGTGTCCGGTCCGCCCGCGGCCGCGGTGTCTGTTGACGAGTCCCGGTTGCGCGCCACCGCCGTACCGGCGATTGCGACGCCGGCCACCGCGGCGACGGCGAGTCCGCTCACCAGCAGCCTGACCATCCGCCGTTTCCGGTTCTGTTCGATCATCGTTGCCCTCTCGTCCGGTCGGTTCGGGCTGAAGGACGCCCGAAGCGACCGGAAAGGTTCTGCCTCAGCAGCCGTGGCTGATCTGGGCGCAGGTCTGCGTCCCCCAGTTCAGCCGGACGTCGTTCAGTACGGCGCCGGTCGGCGACAGCAACTGCACCCGGACCCGATCGCCCAGATCGTGGGCGCCGGGCGGCAGCGTGGAGACGTGCCGCATCATCCAGAAACCGTTGCTGACCTTGGCATCCACGACCGCTCCGTCGACGAAGCTGTACCGCACGGTCGCGACGCCGGCGGGCAACATCCCCGCCGCCCAGAAGTAGTCCCGCTGGCCGGCCGCGGTCTCGATGACGTTGTTCGCGACCGCGAACGCGTCGTTGTCCTGCACGGCCGGCCTCTGCAGCTTGGCCGGCCGCCGGGCCGACGGGGTCGTCCGGAACGTGGTGTCGCACGCCATCCAGTAGTTGCTGTCAGCAACGACGATCAGGCTGTTGCCCAGTGTGCCGCGCTGCTTGGCGGCCGGCCCGGGCGCCGGCTCGCCGTTCGAGGCCACCAGGCAACTCGGCACCGTCGGCGGCGTCGGCGGACTGGTCGGCGGGTCGGACGCGGTCGGCCCCGGTGTCGTCACACCTGATCCGGACGTGATGGTCGCGCCGGGCGTCAGGTTCGACGGTGTCGGCGGCAAAGGTGTCGGGCGAGGGGTCGGCGTCGGCTCGGTCGACACGACCAGGGGTGGATCCGCGGGCTCGGGTGCGGTGCCGAGCGTCCAGTCGCTGGCCAAGAGGCCGCCGGCGGCGACCGCGAGCACCGCGACCGACGCGACGCCGGCCGTGGCCAGGCCGCGGACCTTCCGGCGGCGGCGTGCGCCCGCGATCACCCGAGCCGGGTCGAGCGGCGTGATCGTGTCGTCCGGTGCGAGGGCGGCCCGCAGGTCGTCCTCGGGGGTGACTCTCCGCTCGTCGTTCATGCTCGTTCTCCTACGTACCGGCCGCTCAGTTCCGGAGCCGTGCGCAACTTCTCCAGCGCCCGCGAGTTCGCGCTCTTCACCGTGCCGACCGCGACCCCGAGGACGGCCGCCGTCTCCTTCTCCGTCAGGTCCTCGACATACCGCAGTACGACGACCGCCCGCTCGCGCCGGGTCAGAGTCGCCAGGGCAGCACCGATCGCGACCCGGCGAGCCACTGCACCGGCCGGATCGGCGACCGACGCACCCAGGTATTGGTCGAGCTCCACCGCGTCGCCACTCGGCTGCTCGCGCCAGGGACGACGCCGTACCCAGGACAGGTGCTGGTTGACGACCGCCTGCCGGACGTAGCAGAACGGGTCGGCCATCTCGATCCGCTCCCAGCGCAGGTAGGCCTTCTCCAACGCCGTCTGGACCAGATCCTGCGCGAGTTCGGCGTCGCCGCAGAGCATCCGCGCGAAGTGCACCAACCGCGCGGACCTGGCCAGCACAAAGGCGGTGAAGTCGTCGTCACGACTCCCCGGACTCGCCATACCCTCTCCGTCCTGCAGCCCTCACACTCAGGACGCCGTACCAGGCCGAAAGGTTCTGCCGGATCAGCTAGCGGCGGCCGGAGCCGGCACGGGACGGGGCGGGGGTACGACGTCCGCGGCCAGGCGGACGCGGTTGCGGCCTGCGGCCTTGGCGGCGTACATCGCCCGGTCGGCGCGCAGCAGCAGGCCGTCGACGGTGATGCCGTCGGCCGGGTAGACGGCGACGCCGATCGAGACGGTGAGGTGGAAGGTGTCCGGGTCGAGGTCCGGGTCGTCGAGGACGCCGGCGCACATCGCGGCCAGCGGGCTCGCGGCGACCGCGTTGCGGAGCCGGTCCGCGGTCACGGTCGCGTCGTCGAGCCCGGTGTCCGGCAGCGCGATCACGAACTCCTCGCCGCCGAACCGGCCGATCACGTCCTTGGCCCGGATCGCGCTGCGCAGGATGGTCGCGACCGCGCGCAGCGCCTCGTCGCCGACCAGGTGACCGTGCCGGTCGTTGACCTGCTTGAAGTGGTCGATGTCGATCAGCAGGACCGCCATCGGTTCGCTCTGGTTTCGCGCGGTGCGCAGCAGCTCCTCGGTCCGCCGGCGCCACCAGTCGACGCGGGTCAGGCTCGTCTTCGGGTCGGTCTGCACCTCGGACTCGAGTTGCGTGAGCAGCAGCGCCCGCTGCGCGGTCAACGTGATCGGAATCGCCACGAACGCAAACCACGGGCTCACCAGGCAGGCCGCCGCCAGCAGGCACCCGAAGGTTGCGGCCGTCGCGTCGGTGCACAGGTCGTCCTTGCCGCCGAACGCCTCCCGCCAACTGCTGCCAGGGAGGATCAGCGAGATCGCCAGACCGCACAGCACGGTGTCGGTGACGACGTACGTCATCCCGGCCGCGACCATCGACAAGACCAGGCCCAGCCCGTCGCCGCCGATCAGGTCATGAGCCGCGGTGAACGCGGCGTGCGCGGCACCGACCGCGAGCACGTGCACCGCGGTCGAGAAGGCCCAGCGGTACGGGATGCACTTGCCGGCCCGGATCCGCCACCAGATCCGGAGCAGCACGGCGACCAGGATCGCCAGCGCGGGGTGGAGCACGATGGCGGCCGCGATCATCCAGGCCGGCGCCAGGTCCTTGTGCAGCGCGCCGCCCCGGCGGCGCCGGTTCTCCACCCGGCGCGCGCCCTCGACCGAGATCAGCGCCGAGACGGTCAGCGCGAAGACCACGTCGAGACCGCGCCAACTCGGCAGACCGGTGAAGGCCTGCACGGCATACCCGACGGCGGCGAGGTCGACGAGTACGACAACAGCGAACGCCGGGACCGTCAGGGTCCACAGCGCCCATTGCCGCATCGCTCGCCTACTCTGCGCAACCATCACGTGACACCGTACGACGAGTCGGCGTCAGGTCCCAATCGGCGGCGGCGCGCTGTGGATGACGATGTGGAAACGATGGACACTCGTTGAGAATTCAGTCGTTTGATCACGAATCAAACGACTGGAATCCCTTGCAGAACAGGTAAATCCTCAGCGCCGCCGGCGCGCCGCCCCGAACAGACCGCGGACGATTTCGCGGCCGGCCGAGCGGGCGAACTGCTTGAAGGCGGACGAGCCGATGACCTGCTCCACCATCGACTTCTCCTCCTTCTGGGCCCGCGGCCTCGGCTCCGGCTTGGCCTGCTCCTGCGCCTGCTTCTCGGCCTCCGCCGCCTCGGCGCCGGCCTGGACCTTGGCCGCGAGCTTCTCGTACGCCGACTCGCGGTCGATCACCTCGGTGTACTTGGCGTTGTTCGCCGACGCCTGCACCGAGGCGGTCAGCTGCTCGGCGGTCGCCGGCGCCATCAGCGACTGCGGCGCCCGCAACCGGGTCCAGGCGACCGGCGTCGGCGCGCCCTTCTCGTTCATCACCGTCACGATCGCCTCGCCGATCCCGAGCTGGGTCAGCACTTCCGCCAGGTCGTACAACGAGCTCGGGAACGTCGACACCGTCGCCTTCAGCGCCTTCGCGTCGTTCGGCGTGTGCGCCCGCAACTGGTGCTGCACCCGGGAACCGAGCTGCGCGAGCACCTCGTCCGGCACGTCCTTCGGCGTCTGGGTGACGAAGAAGACGCCGACACCCTTCGACCGGATCAGCCGGACGGTCTGCGCGATCGACTCCAGGAACGCCTTCGACGCGTCGTTGAACAGCAGGTGCGCCTCGTCGAAGAAGAACACCAGCTTCGGCTTGTCCACGTCGCCGACCTCGGGCAGGTCGTCGAACAGGTCGGCCAGCAGCCACATCAGGAAGGTGGAGAACAGCGCCGGACGGTCCTGCAGGTTCGGCAGCTCGAGCAGCGAGATGACGCCCTTCCCGTCGCGTTCCCGCATCAGGTCGGCGGTGTCGAACTCGGGCTCGCCGAAGAACGCCTCGGCGCCCTGGTCGGCGAATCCGATCAGCGCCCGCAGGATCACCCCGGCGGTCGCCGCGGACAGCCCGCCGAGCTCCTTCAGGTCCGCCTTGCCCTCGTCGCTGGTCAGGTGCGTGATGACCGCGCGCAGGTCCTTCAGGTCGAGCAGGGTCAGGCCCTGCTTGTCGGCGTAGTGGAAGATCAGGCCGAGCGAGGACTCCTGGACATCGTTGAGCCCGAGCACCTTGGACAGCAGCACCGGACCGAACGACGTGATGGTCGCGCGGATCGGGATGCCGGTGCCCTGGCCGCCGAGCGCGTAGAACTCGGTCGGGAACCCGGTCGCCGTCCACTCCTGACCGATCGTCTTGGTCCGGGCCAGCAGCTTCTCGCTCTCCTGGCCGGGCTGCGAGATGCCCGAAAGGTCGCCCTTGATGTCGGCGGCAAAGACTGAGACCCCCGCGGCGGACAACTGCTCGGCCATCAACTGCAGAGTCTTCGTCTTCCCGGTACCCGTCGCGCCCGCGACCAGCCCATGCCGGTTCACCATCGACAGCGGGATCCGGACCGCCGCCTCCGGCTTGGGTTCGTCCCCGGCCAGCAGCGCGCCCAGCTCGATCGCGGCCCCTTCGAACGCGTAGCCCTGCTTGACGGTCTCCACGACGTCGGCTGTCTCGGCCATGTCAGCGTGCCTTTCCCCGGTTGACGAAGTACCCGCTGCGCATGCTAGTGCCCTCAGACGTGGTCGCGAGAGTTATCCACACCTGAGGGCACAGCAGGACGTCAGCGCATCACCACGACGCGGACGGACGTGGCCGTGAACGACCAGATCGTCGCCGCCATCGAGGCCGATACCCGGATGCAGCCGTGGGAGGCCTTGTAGTTCGTGCCCAGCAGGTAGTCGGCGTGGATCTGCCGGCCAGTCGACTTGTACGTCGGGATCTGGTGGAACCCGATGCCGCACGGGGCGAACCGGACGAAGTAGTTCAGGTACAGCGACCCGCCGTCGGTATTCTGCCGGATCCGGCCCGCCCGGCCGCACTTCGGGCCGGTGGTGTACGTCCCGGCCCTCAGGTACAGCGGGTTGTCGATCATGCCGCCCTGCCGGACGACCTTGCCGCTGGCATCGATCAGCCAGACCCAGTTCTGCGACTGGCTGATGACGAGCCGGCGACCGCTCCCGGACAGGGCCGGCACCGGCCGGACGTCACACCGCTTGGCCGTGCTCGCCATCAGCCGGGAGTACGTCGTCCCACTCAAGTAGCCCGTCTGCGTGAGCCTGTTCGCGGACTGGAAGCGGACCGTGGCGGCCTTGGTCATCATGCCGACAATGCCGTCGACCGGTCCGGCGGTACAGCCGAGCCGGTTCAGCCGGGTCTGTGCGGCTTTCGTCTGGGTCACGGTCAGCGCGTCGGCCGGCAGCGCCGTACCGGCGGCGACGAGCGCGATCGTGGCGGCCGCGACTCCGAGTTTGGAAAGAATTCGCATGCGTTTACTCCCCAATCCGTGGGTCGCGCGGACACGCCCCACCTGTCCCTGCCCCTTGTGACGCTGATCGTGCCCAAAAGGTTGAGTCGCCAGTCCGGACTGTTCCGGTGACATTCACGACCTCTCGCAAGACCTGTACCCCCGCTAGACTTCGAGGGGTGATCTTCAAGCGCGTCGGGGAGGAACGGCCGTACCCGGACCACGGGCTCAAGCCGAAAGACTGGTCGTCGCTGCCGCCACGGCAGGTGCGGCTGGACGAGCTCGTCACGACGAAAGGCACCCTCGACCTGAACGCGCTGCTCGACGAGGACTCCACCTTCTACGGCGACCTGTTCGCCCACGTGGTCGAGTGGAAAGGTGAGATGTTCCTCGAGGACGGGCTGCACCGTGCCCTCCGGGCCGCGCTGCAGCAGCGTTCGGTACTACACGCCAGGGTCCTGGTCGTGGACTGAACCATGGCTGCTCACGGGGGGTTGAGCCAATGACCGCGATCCATCCGCAACCGCGGCCGCACTCACGGATCCACTGGCGGACGCCGATCACGATGGTGATCCTGCTCGCGGTGCTGGTCGGCGGCGCCTGGTGGGGCTGGAACTCGCTGATCAACAGCAGCGCCGAGCCGACCTGCGTCGAGCAGAAGCTGCCGAACAACCGGCTGGTGCCGAAACAGGTCGTGGTGAACGTCTACAACGGCGGCGCCAAGGCGGGTACGGCGGCCTCGGTCGCCGAGGTGCTGCGGAAGCGCGGGTTCCACGTGGCCAAGATCGCGAACGAGCCGAAGGGCGACAAGATCGACGTCGTCGCCATCCGCGGCGCGGCCGACGACTCCCCCGAGCTGCTCCTACTGGCCGGCCAGCTCCGGCAGACGGCCCTGATCATCGGCGACGGCCGCACCGACCACACCGTCGACCTGGTCGTCGGCGCCGGTTACACCGCCCTCAAACCCAAGGGCCTACCCTCGGTCACCGTCGCCCCGGACTCCACCGTCTGCCTCCCGGTCATCCACACCCCGCAGCCGATCCCGTCGGGCCAGAACCCCAACTGACCTCAGCGGGGTTCGCGGCCGCGTTCGCCGAACCAGCCGGCCAGACGGCCGGCGCGGGAGACTGCGCGGAGCCGCCGTACGGCCTGGTCCCGGAGCGGGCTGGGCGCGACGACGAGGAGTGAGTCCCCGGCCCGGAGCACCGTCCGCAGGTCGGGGACGAAGGCGCGGTCGCCGCGGATGACCAGGGAGACCGAGACCCCGCCCGGCAGCCGCAGTTCGCCGATCTCGACACCGGCGAGGCGGGACTCGCTCGGCACGTGCACCTGGAGCATGTCGGCGCCGAGCGACTCCAGCGGCGCCACGTCGATGTCCACCTCGTACGACGCGTTCTCGTCGAGCACCTTGAGCCGCTTGGCCACCCACGGCAGGGACGGGCCCTGGAGCAGCGTGAACAGCAGCACCAGCACGAAGACCACGTCGAACACCCGGTCGGCGTGCGGCACCCCCTCGGCCAGTGGAATGGTCGCCAGGACGATCGGGACGGCCCCGCGCAGCCCCGCCCAGGCGATGAACGCCTGATCGTTCCACGGCAGCCGGAACGGCACCGCCGACAGGGCGACCGAGGCGAACCGCGCGACCACCGTCACCGTGACCCCGATCACCAGCGCGACCACGACGTCGTCCCACCCGATCCGGTCGGGCGACGCCAGCAGCCCGAGCATCACGAACAGCCCGATCTGGGCCAGCCAGGCGATCCCGTCCACGAACGACCGGGTCGCCATCCGGTGCGGCAACTCGGCCCGCCCGAGGATCAGCGAGGTCACGTAGACGGAGGCGAACCCCGACACGTGCAGCAGTACGGAGCCACCGGCGTACGAGATGATCGCCACCGACAGGACGGCCAGCGGGTACAGACCGGCCGAGCCCAGCGCGACCCGGCGGATCGAGGCGACGCCGAGCCAGCCGATCACGAACCCGAATAGGGCGCCGACCACGAGCTCGTAGATCACCAGGCCGGAGAAGTACACGAGCCCCTTCTCGCCGACCTCGCCGGTGCTGACCAGGGTGACCAGGAGCACGGTCGGAGCATCGTTCAGCCCGGACTCGGCTTCCAGGGCACCCCGCAACCGCGGTTTGATCGGGACTCTGCGCAGTACCGAGAAGACCGCTGCCGCGTCGGTCGGTGACGTGACCGCTCCGATCAGTACGGCGGTCTGCCAGTCCAGCCCGAGGACGTAGTGCGCGACACAGGCGACGACCCCCACGCTGACCGCGACCCCAAGCGTCGCCAGTACGACGCCCAGCGGCATCACCGGCCGTACTTCGTTCCACCGGGTGGTCAGACCGCCCTCGGTCAGGATCACCACCAGCGCGGCGAACCCGAGAGCGTGCGCGAGCTGGGCGTCCTCGAAGTGGATCCCGCCCGGCCCCGACTCGCCGAGCAGCAGCCCCATCAGCAGGTAGATGAGCAGCGACGGAAGCCCGAACCGCCCGGTCAGCCGGATCGCGACGATCGCGACCAGCAACACCGCCGCCCCGGCGAGCAAAATCCGGTCCAGCTCCGAAACGTCCACGTTGGGGCCTTCCCGCTCAGGTCCCGAGAGACGAAAACCCTGACGCATCACACAGCATCAGGGTCTTCGGCCTTGCTCCACCCTAAAGGGTGGTTGGCGGTGGCGGAGGGATTTGAACCCTCGGACGGGGGTTGCCCGTCACGCGCTTTCGAGGCGCGCTCCTTCGGCCGCTCGGACACGCCACCGCCGGTGACCTTATCAAGGTCTGTGCCCGATAAAGAAATCGCGCAGCCGCGCACCCGCCTCGTCGGCCATCACCCCGCCGATCACCTCCGGCCGGTGGTTCAGCCGGCGGTCCCGGACGACGTCCCACAGCGACCCCACCGCGCCCGCCTTCTCGTCGTACGCCGCGAAGATCAGCCGGTCCAGCCGGGACAGCACGATCGCACCCGCGCACATCGTGCAGGGCTCCAGCGTCACCACCAGAGTGCAGCCGGTCAGCCGCCACTCGCCGATGTGCCGGGCGGCCTCCCGGATGGCCACCACCTCGGCATGCGCGGTCGGGTCGCCGGTGGTCTCGCGCTCGTTGTGACCGCGGCCGATCACCTCGCCGTCGGCGTCGACCACGATCGCCCCGATCGGTACGTCGGGCAGCGCCTTCTCGCCTTCCGCCAGCGCGAGCGTCATCAGCCGCGCCCACTCGCGCTGCACCGCCGGGCTAACCAATGGCTTCGATCGCCTCGTGGAACTGGTTGCCGAACCCAAGTGTCTCGGCGATCTCCTCGAGCATCTCCTCCGGGTAGAGGTCGACGTCGTCGCACAACGCGCCCAGGTCCATCGCGCTCATCCCGAGGTCGGCGATGATCGCGAGGTCACCGGCCGGGACCTGCTCGTCGTCGTCATCGGCCAGCGGGATGTCGAGCTCGTCGACCACCTGCCGGGCCAGCGGCCACTCGGTCGCCGCGGTGACGTCGGAGATCAGCAGCCGGGCCCGGCCACCGATCACCCGGAGCAGGACGAAGAAGTCCTCGTCGACCGAGATCATCCCCAGCACGCCGGCCTCGCCCGGGTAGCGCCGGAGCGCAGACACCAGCGTGGACAGGTCGGCTTCACCGCGTAGCACCAGCGGTGTGACGGTCCAGACCCCGTCCTCGGTGTAGGCGGCTACCGCGAAGTCGAGGTCGGTGGTCATCGGCCCTGCCGTGGCATCAGACACCGGTTCATCGTCGCAGAGAAGCGCCCCGCACGGGAGGTTTTCGGGTTTCGACGCGGTATCAGATACTCACTCCCACCCCACCGCCCCGGTCATCAGTAGACCTGACGATCAGTGATGGTACGTCGCTCTGCGCATAGCTTCCCGAAGCTGCCTGACCCGGGCTCGCCGCGGTGCGATCCGGTCCCTCAGCGCCTTCGCCTCGTCCAGCTCACGCAGGAAGGCCGCACGCCGGCGCAGGCGGTCGAGCTGTTCGGGCGACTTACCGGCGCTCTCGGTCATCGGCGTACTCCCTGTTGGGGCGAGCAGGGCGGATCCGGTGCACTTTTCAGTCTGACAGCGAGCGAGCTTTCCCGCCGCGAATCGCCGACGGTAGCGTTCCGGCCATGCAGATCCTCGTCGTGGACCACCCGCTCGTCGCCCACAAGCTCACCGCGTTGCGGGACGAGCGCACGGACTCGCCCACCTTCCGGCGGCTGACCGAGGAGCTCGTCACGCTGCTCGCCTACGAGGCGACCCGGGACGTCCGCACCGGGCCGGTCTCGGTCCAGACCCCGGTCGCCGAGGCGGAGGGCGTCAAGCTGACCTCGCCGAAGCCGCTCGTGGTCCCGATCCTGCGCGCCGGCCTGGGCATGCTGGAGGGGATGAGCCGGCTGCTGCCGACCGCGGAGGTCGGGTTCCTCGGGATGATCCGCAACGAGGAGACGCTGACCGCGTCGACGTACGCCGAGCGGCTGCCGGAGGACCTGTCCGGACGCCAGTGCTATGTGCTCGACCCGATGCTGGCGACCGGTGGCACGCTCGCCGCGGCGATCCAGTTCCTGGTGGACCGCGGCGCCGACCACATCACCGCGATCTGCCTGCTCGCCGCGCCCGAGGGCGTCGAGCGGATCGAGCGTGAGCTGGCCGAGCTCGCCGTACCGTGCAACCTCGTCATCGCCGGCATGGACTCGCACCTCAACGACAAGGGCTACATCGTCCCTGGGCTCGGCGACGCCGGCGACCGCCTCTACGGCGTTGCGCAGTAAGAGGAAGTTGTCAGATCCGTTGCAGGAAGCAACGGATCTGACCCGGTCTCAGACGAGTTGGGTTCGGTAGAAGATGTTGGCGCGGCGGTCGCCGGCGACGCCGGAGGCGAAGCCGAAGCACAGCCGGGAGTGTCCGAAAGCGTCGGTGTAGACACCGATCCCCTCGGCCTCGCGGTGCGTGAGCTCCGGGGCGTCCAGGACGCGAACCGATTCGACGACCTGGCCGGAGTTCATGTCGTAGCACCAGAGTTTCGAGGTCGCCAGGGCCGGATCGGGCGTTCCGGCGTACGCCTCGCCCTCCCAGAGGTAGGCGTACGAGCCGTGCAGCGCCCAGCCCTGGAAGTCGATGCCGGCCGTCATCGGCGGCTGCTTGAAGGACACGAGCGGGTTCGAGAAGTTGCCGGCGCGAGCCGCGGCCAGCGAGTACACGTTGATGTGCATGCCGTCCGGCAACGAGTAGCGCACGCCGAGCCGCCCGTAGCGCTGATCCACCGAGGGCGTGAACACGGCGCCGGCTTCAACGGGCTTCCACTTCCGCAGACCGGGTGAGTCCTTGGTCAGCGTGAGCCCGTTCTGCCAGCGGAAGCGTGCGATCTGTCGCCCGCGCCCGTTGGCCGTGTCCACGTCGGTCTCGGTCCACAGGTACGTCGTACGCCCGACGGACTCGGCTCCGATCGACACGGCGTGGCCGAACCCGAGCAGGTACATCCGCCCGAGTACGTCGCCGGTCAGGCTCAACTGGGTCAGCGTGAGGTCGCCACTCGTTCCCGGCGTACCCGACCGCAACTGGCCGGTGTAGAGCCGCTGGTTCAGACCGTCGAACGCGAGCGACTGCATGACGGTGACGTCGGCCAGCGGCTTGCTGCGGAAGAGTTCGCCGCCCGGACCATCCAGCGCGAAGCGCTTCGTCGGCGGCAGGGAGAGGCTACGGACCGGGCGGGCGGAGGCAGTGGATGTGCCCAGCGCACCGGCAGCGAGAACCGCACCGGCGCCACTGAGCAACCCACGACGGGAGAGGTTGTCCATAGCGCTCGACCGTAAGCGCCTTACCGCGAACTGTCACCACTTCGCACAGAATTTTCTGATAACTGCTCAGCGATCAGCGTTAGAACGCGTACGGGTACGGCGACCAGTCGGCCGGGCGCTTCTCGAGGAAGGAGTCGCGCCCCTCGGCGGCCTCGTCGGTGCCGTAGGCCAGGCGGGTCGCCTCGCCAGCGAACAACTGCTGGCCGACCAAGCCGTCGTCGATCAGGTTGAAGGCGTACTTGAGCATCCGCTGCGCTGTTGGCGACTTGGCGCAGATCTTCTTGCCCCACTCCAGCGCCGTCGCCTCCAGTTCGGCGTGCGGCACCACTTTGTTCACCATGCCCATCCGGTAGGCGTCCTCGGCGCTGTACTCGTCACCGAGGAAGAAGATCTCCCGGGCGAACTTCTGCCCGACCTGCCGGGCCAGGTACGCCGACCCGAACCCGCCGTCGAACGACGCCACGTCCGCGTCGGTCTGCTTGAACCGCGCGTGCTCCGCCGACGCCAGGGTCAGGTCCGCGACCACGTGCAGGCTGTGCCCGCCACCGGCTGCCCAGCCCGGTACGACGCAGATCACGACCTTCGACATGAAGCGGATCAGCCGCTGCACCTCGAGGATGTGCAGTCGGCCGGCCTTCGCCGGGTCGATGCTCTCGGCGGTGGTCCCCTCGGCGTACTTGTAACCGTCCTTGCCGCGGATCCGCTGATCGCCGCCGGAGCAGAACGCCCAGCCGCCGTCCCGCGGCGACGGCCCGTTGCCGGTCAGCAGCACGCAGCCGACGTCGGTCGACATCCGCGCGTGGTCGAGCACCCGGTACAACTCGTCCACGGTGTGCGGCCGGAACGCATTGCGCACCTCGGGCCGGTTGAACGCGATCCGTACCACCCCGGCGTCGACCGCGCGGTGGTAGGTGATGTCGGTCAGGTCGAACCCGTCCACTTGCTTCCAGGCCGACGCGTCGAAAATCTCGGAGACGGTCACCCTGCGAGCATATTTCAGGACCTGGCAGTGCTTTTCAGGACCTGGCAGTGCTTTCGCGCAGGACGACTTCGGCTTTGAACGTCTCGGTCGTCGCCTCACCGCCTTCGATGGCGAGCTCGAGCGCCCGGCGGCCCATCTGCTCCAACGGCAGCCGGACCGTGGTCAGCCCCGGCCACACATCCCGCAGCGTCGCGATGTCGTCGAACCCGGCCACGCCGAGATCCTTCGGTACGTCGACCCCGCGCGCCCGCAGCGCGGACATCGCACCGACCGCCATCACGTCGTTCACCGCGAACACGCAGTCCACGTCGACTTTGCGGTCCAGCAACTCCCCGGCGGCGGCGTGCCCGCCGTCCCGGGTGAACTCGCCGGCCTCGACCGCGACCGGCTGCAGCCCGGCCTCCGCCAGCCCGGCGACGAAACCCTCTCGCCGGTCCTTCGCGGTCGCCAGCGTGTCCGGTCCACCAAGTACGGCGAACTTCCGCCAGCCGAGGCCGACCAGCGACCGGGCCAACTCCGCCGCGCCGGCCCGGTTGTCCGGCTCGATGGTGTGCGCCGGCATCCCGGACTGGCTGACCAGCGCCAGGCCGGCGCCGGAGTTCAGGAACGTCTCGACCTCATTCGCCGTCCGGGCCAGGCTGTCGGGGTCGGTCCGCCGGCTGCCGATCATCACCGCGGCCCGGGCCCGCTGGGCACGCAGCGAGGAAAGATAAGCAATCTCCCGATCCGCGTCACGGAACGTGCTCGCCATCATCACCAGCAGTCCGCGCTCGTCGGCCGCCCGCATCACCCCGTTCGCGATCGCCGCGAAGTACGGGTCCTCGATGTCGTGCACCAGGATGCCGACCACGTTCGTCGACGACTTGGCCAGGGCCTGGGCCTGCGCGTTCGGCGTGTACCCGAGCTCGTCCGCGGCGGCCTTGACCCGTTCCTGCAGCTCCGGACGGGGAACCCGGTCCCCGCCGTTGAGCACGCGAGAAGCGGTCGCGACCGACACACCCGCGCGCTGTGCCACGTCCAGCAATGTCACCGGTGCTCGCAGATTCACTGGCCTACCCTTCCGTACGCTCCCCCTGGGTGGTGGCCGTCACCTTATCGGAACCAGTCCACCATTACTCTGCGTTGCACGGAAGTGGCTGCCAATCTCGGTAGAACCTGGCGTTGGACCTCGGGAGTGACTAGCCTTCCCAGCCATGACGACCGTCCGCGCCAGGGTGACGATCCTGGTCTCGTCCACCGTGCTCTGCCTGGGGTCCGTTACCGGTACCGCCACCGCAGCACGGATGCCGGATGACCCCGGTGCGCCCGGTGCCGCGGCGCCCGCGCCGACGCCTGCGACACCGCCGTACGTCGATGCCGCCCGGAAGAGCACGCAGCCGGTCTACGACTACGCCGACGCGCTGCGCGAGTCCGTCTACGTCGACACCGAGCTGGACACGGACTCCGACGGCCAGAACGACGTCGTCGCGGTGGACATCGTCCGGCCCCGCGGGACCGACCTGAGCGGCCTGCGGATCCCGGTCATCATGGACGCGTCGCCGTACTACTCCTGCTGCGGCCGCGGCAACGAGAGCGAGAAGAAGACGTACGACGAGAACGGCGTCATCCAGAAGATGCCGTTGTTCTACGACAACTACTTCGTCCCGCGCGGGTACGCCGTCGTCGGCGTCGACATCGTCGGCACCGGCCGGTCGACCGGCTGCGGCGACGTCGGCGGCAAGGACGAGATCGACTCCGTCGTCGCCGTGATCGACTGGCTGAACGGCCGCAACACCGCGCACACCGCGGACGGGCAGGACGTCGAGGCGACCTGGTCCAGCGGCGCGGTCGGCATGATCGGCAAGTCGTACGACGGCACGCTGGCCAACGGTGTCGCCGCGACCGGTGTCAACGGCCTGAAGACGATCGTCCCGATCTCCGCGATCTCGTCCTGGTACGACTACACCCGCTCCGGCGGCGTGCCGTACTCCGACGACTACATGCCCTGGCTCGGTGGGTACGTCGGCCACGATTCGCCCGCGTGTGACGCCGTACGGGCTGACCTCGGGGACAACGACGACGACGAGACCGGCGACTACACGTCGTTCTGGGCCGAGCGGGACTATCTGAAGACCGCGTCCAAGGTGAAGGCGTCGGTCTTCATCACGCACGGGCTGAGCGACTACAACGTCCAGACCAACCACTTCTCGCAGTGGTGGACCGCGCTCGCCAAGAATAAGGTGCCGCGCAAGCTGTGGCTCGGCCTCGAGGACCACGTCGACCCGTTCGAGTTCCGCCGCGACAAGTGGGTGGACGAGCTGCACAAGTGGTTCGACTACTGGCTCCAGGGCCTGCAGAACGGCGTCATGAAGGAGCCGATGGCGTCGATCGAGACGGCGCCCGACGTCTGGCGCGACTACAAGACCTGGCCGGCCGTGAACCGCACCATGCCGGTCCCGCTGTCCGCCGGCAAACTGGGTGCTGCCGGCAAGGGAACCGTCACCGTCACCGACGAGCCGGACCTGACCGAGGACGACATCGTCTCCGACCCGTCCCAGGTGATCGCCGGCCGGCAGATGTTCCTGTCCGCACCCCTCCCGGCGCCGATCCGGATCAGCGGGACGGCGTCGGTCACGCTGAAGATCAAGGCCGACTCGACGACCACTCCCGTCACTGCCCGGCTGATCGAGTACGGCGAGGCCGAGCGGTTCTCCGGCATCCGCCGTACCGACGACAGCACTTGTGAAGGCGAGAGCACCGAGTACGACGACGCCTGCTACTTCACGGTCGAGAAACTCACCACCGAAAGCGACCACGGCATCGTCTCCCGCGGCTGGATCGACGCCGCCCACAGCAACTCCCTGAGCAAGCCGACCCCGCTCACCCCCGGCCAGTGGTCGACCGTCACCGTCCCCCTCCGCGCCCAGGACGAAGTCATCCCCAAGGGCCGCATCCTCGGCCTCGCCGTCACCTTGAGCGACACCGAGTGGACCACCCCCAACGACACCGGCGCCACCATCGACATCGACCTCGCCGGCTCCAAACTCAACCTCCCGGTCACCTCCGGCAAACTCACCGCCCCCACCAAGCCCCAACCCATCCAGGTAGACATCACCACCCCCACCCACCGCCCCGACCTCCACGACCAAGAGAACTAACCCACGCGCCGCTACGCGAGCTCCTACGTCGCCCGCTCGCCACCGCACCCACCCACCACAGGGCGCGTGCTGCCGCCCGCCTTCGACTACCCCGTGGTCCCGCCGGCCCGTGGATACCACAGCCCACCTGCATGCGTGACCTCACGCGGTTGCCGAGCCATGGACCACCACCGTGGTCATGGACAGTGGCCTTGGAGGCCATCCAGTTGCCCTGAACAAGCAATAACGGCCCTTGTGTTGGATGTGTGGGTGATGCGGGCACGTCGGGTCAACGTGCAGCTCGACAGGTAGTGCACCGCGTCCCGCCGTACACCCCGCAGACGGCCACGCTCAGGTGCACTACCCAGCCCCGGGACACCTCCTGTCCAACCGCCCGCCCCCTTGCCCGATGCCGGCCTCAGTGGTGCGACAGTCGCCGAGGGGCTGGGACAGGCGCCGGAGGGTTCGACAGTTGCCGGGAGTTGGGCAGTCACCGGGGGCTTGGACAGGAAGTGGTGGGCGGGGACCTGTTATGTCCTGTCCGCACCCACCAGACGGTGTTCAAGCCCCCGCCTTCTCCCCGCCTTCTCCCGCACCGGCCAGCATCCGGACTGACCGGCCGCCCCGCCAGAGGTTCATGCGGTGCCCATCCAGCTCACATCCCGCGGCTGACACGCGTGCCGATCGCGGCCAGCGGCTGCGGCTGGGGCCGGCGGCTCCAGTTGCGGCTGGCTGGTTGTGGTGGTCGCTGGCGGGTTGCAGCAGGGCAGCGGTGAAACAACCCGCCAGCCAGCGGCTCCAGGACTGCTGGGGCGAGTCCACGAACCCCGCGCGGGGACAGGCAGGGCTGCTGCGGCGGGCGCACCAACCTGCACGGGGACAGCAGGACTTCTGCGACCCACACATCCAACACCAGAGCCGCAATAGCCTGTTCAAGCCCACCGGTTCATGCGGCATCCCCGACTTGCAGACCATGTGGGCGCCGTCAGACGGCTCGGAGGGCCTCGCTCAGGTCGCGTACCTGGCTCTCTGTGGGGTAGCGCGACCGGAGTTCCTGGTCCAGTTCGCCGGCGACCATCATCAGGTGGACCCGGCTTTGCCGACCCTCCCGGAGTCCGTCTAGGCCCAGGCCGACCGCCTGTTCGAGGTCGCCTTCTCGGCCCGCGACGAACCCGAGTGTCAACCGGCACTCCGAGATCCGCATCGGGCTCAGCTCTGTACCGTCCGGCGCGATGTTGTCCCGGATGACCGTCTGAGCGTGCGTGCGAGCACGGTCGTTGTCCCCGCCGATCCGGTGGACGTCCATGCTGTAGTAGTCCCACTTCGCCGGATCGACCTTGAAGTGATTGTCCGGCCGATCGGGATACGGGAGGCGCTCCAGCATCGCGCGGCCTGATTCGAGCAGATCCCCGAGACCCGACTCGCCGAGCCGCGCCTTGGCCTTCGCCTCCTGGGCGATGAGCTGGACGTGGACGCTGGAGAACTTCGCAACCTCCTGTCCCCGCTGCGCCGCGTCGACCGCCTGCCTGAACCTCCCCTGCGTCAGCGCGAACCAGGCGGTCATCTCATGACCCCATCCGACGATCTCGTGATGCTCCGCCTCGACGCCGAGCTGGACAGCCGCCGTACGCGTCGCCTCCGCCGCCGAACGCAACCCGAGGTCGTACTCGACGCACCCAGCGAGCAGTGCCAGCCACCCGCCGGCGACCAACAACTCCTGATGCGCCTTCAGCCCGCTCGGCCGATGCAAGAGCTCGGCAACATGCTGAAGCCAGGTGTGCGCCTCCCGTCGCAGCTCCAACGCATCACGCCGGTTGTACTGGCAACACAACTCTTCGACGGTCGCATGCAGCGTCTCGAGCGTCCGAGCGGTCGTGTCACTCGCCTGCATCCGCTGCACCAACTCAGCCGTCTCCCATGGCGTCATGTCCAGCCGAGCAACGGCCTCAGTCTCGAACGCACCAATCAACTCACCCTTGGCCCGCAGCGCCCTGTCACACGCCCGCACAAGCTCTTCCGTCGGCGCCTTCCGCCCATTCTCGACGTTGCTCAAATGCCCCCGGCTGTAATGCGTAGCCCGCGCCAAATCCCCCAACGACCACCCCCGATGGTCGCGATACTCACGCACCCGATCGCCGAACGTCATGAAGCCAGTGTCTCCCGCCGTCCGTATTCCTGTCGCCTCTTCCCGGGGAATACAGGCGAACACTCCGTAATCAGACGGCTACCCATCATGGTGGGTGCATGGCCAAGGACGCACTCGCCCCGGACGTAGCAAGAGACCTGCCGGTGATGCACGGGTACTTTCGCGAGTACCTCCTGATGACAGCCACCGAGAAAGCCGAGATCCGTGCGGGTTTCGAGGCGTTCGCCGAGAAGAACGATTATCGGCTCGGCAAGATCTTCATGGAACGGGTGGAGACCGCACCCGATGCTCTCAGGGCGCTCGTGACGGCAGTCCTCGACGACAAGGCCGCTGCGATCGCTGTTCCCAGCCTCGTGCACTTCTCGGTCTTCGGCCATCCAATCGCGATACAGAAGCAACTCGAGGCGGCCCTGCACGCGCCAGTGCTCTGCAGCCGAGCCACCACCTGAGCAGCGGGGCCGGCGTGTCGATTCGTGGATCCGCGCCAGTCCCGCCCACCAACTGGTCCGCCAGATGCAAACATTCAGAGGGAGAAACGTATGTGGAGAGATCGCGATCGATTTCCGGTCAGCACGGTTGATCCGGGCGGCAGCGGTGCCGCGCAGCCCAAACCGTCTGTGGTGCGACCGTTTGGGCTGCGGTTTGTGGACTATTCGCCTGGGCGGCCGCGGTTCAGTCGGCCACAAGTCACGCTGTGTCCGCGACGTCAGGTCGGCGTGGTGGATGGCCTGCCAGCCAGCGAGGTGATGCCGATGGCTGCGACGATGACGTCGTTCGAGTCCGACGGCAAGGACGTCCTCACGGTCGACTGGGCCACGGACGACAAGTAGCTGTGAACGAGCCTGCACGGATCCTGGTGCTTACACACGACGATGATCCGACCGCCGACGTCGTACTGAGCATGCTCAATGTTCGTGGCACACCGTTCGTGCGATGCGACCCCGGCAACTTCCCCATGGCTATGCGGATGACAGCCTGCCTCGGGACCGGAGCGGGGTCCTGGCGAGGATCGATGACCGGTGCCTTCCGGGGGATCGACTTGGGATCCGTGCGGGCTGTCTACTACCGGCGTCCATCGGAGTTCCGGGTCCCAGACGGTACGGCGAAGCACGATCGGGACTTCGTCACGGCGCAGGCCCGCCACGGCCTGTCCGGAGTCCTGGCCGGCCTGGCTGAGGTGACGTGGCTCAACCATCCAGGCGCCATGGCCGATGCGCGCATGAAGCCCTATCAGCTTGCCGTTGCCGCCAGATGCGGGCTACGAGCCCCAGAAACGCTGGTGACGAATGACCCGTTCGCTGTACGCGAGTTCGCCATACAAGTCGGCGGCAGGATCATCACCAAGTCGCTGGCCACGATGATCACCGTCGACGACGATCTTGGCAGCGGCGTCCTGTACACCGCCGAGGTGGCCGAGGAACTCTGGAGCGATCCCGGTATCGCGGTCACCGCGCACCTGTTCCAGGAGTTGGTCGACGGCGTCGACGTACGCATGACAGTGGTCGGCGACCAGGTGTTCGCCACCGAAATTCATCCCACGAACCCGGATGGGCCGATCGACATCCGGGCTCATCACGAGGATGTCAGCTACGTGCCGGTCAGCGTCCCGTCGCCATCAGAACCGCGACGCTCGAGTTGCTGGGTAGGCTGCGGCTGACGTTCGCCGCACTGGACTTCCGCGTCGGAAGTGATGGCTGGGTGTTCATCGAGGCCAATCCCAACGGTCAGTGGGCATACGTCCCACACCTGCGTGAACCGATCGCACTGGCGATCGCCGAGTTCTTGGAGTGCAGCAGCCGATGAGTCTGTCTAGTCAGCAGGTGGTTGATCAGCAGGCCGTGGAGCTGCGGGGCAAACTGGTTGAGTCGCTCGTGGCGGAGGGTGCGATCACGGATGAGGCTTGGCGAGCGGCGTTCCGGGCGGTCCCGCGGCACCTCTTGGTTCCGCGGTTCTACCAGAACACCAGCGTGGGGTCAGTCAAGGTCGACGCGTCCGCCGGAGACCACTGGCTGAGCACGGTCTACTCGGATACGCACCTGGTGACAAGAGACGACGTCACCTCGTCCTCCACGGCGCCGAGTCTGATGGCGGCGATGCTCGAGGCGCTCGACCTGTCCGGTGACGAAACCGTCCTGGAGGTCGGGACCGGCACCGGATACAACGCCGCCTTGCTGTCGGAGCGCCTCAGTGACGCACGAGTCGTGAGCGTCGATATCGACTCACAGTCAGTCGACGACGCCCGACGGTACCTCGCGACGGCCGGCTACCACCCGTTGCTAGTGGCAACTGATGGCGTCGACGGCTTCCCTGGTCGGGCGCCGTACGACCGGATCATCGCGACTTGCCGCCTGGACTACATGCCGTCCGCCTGGCTGGAACAGCTCCAGACCGGCGGCGTTGTCGTCACCCCACTTGGCGCCGGAGTTGCTCGCGTTGTCAAGCATGGCGACGGAACGGCGAGCGGCGCGTTCCTCCCCACGCCCGCCTACTTCATGCCGCTACGCCATCATCCCGAACAGATCGCGGTCGCCGACCTGATCGAAGCCGCCACGAGGGCGGCCGGCTCGACCCGCAACTACACGCACGACACCACGATCTACCGGGACAACAACGCCCGCTTCTGGCTCGATCTCACCCAACCAGATGTACGGACGATGCAGCTTGAGTCGGCCGCGATCGCCTTTCACCCAGACGGGTCGTGGGCGCGCCTCGCCGGCGGCACAGTCACCCAAGGCGGTGCCCGCAATCTGTGGGACGACGTCGAATTCACGCACGATGTGTGGCTCGACGCTGGCAGCCCCGAGCGTGTTCGCTACCGGCTCGATATCTCCACCAAACACCAGCACGTCCTCCTCGACGACCTCACAGACCCAGTTCACGAGCTTCTCCCGCGTGGTAGTGATGGAGGATGAGGATTGTCATTGTTGGGGCTTCGGGGATCTTGGGTGGGGCGGTTGGTGCGGCGTTGCGGGCCGAGGGGCATGAGGTTGTGGGGGTGTCGCGGTCGTCGGAGCCTGGGGTGGATTTGAGTGGGGTCGAGGGGGTGGAAGTTGCTTTGGGCAAGTTGGTGCCGTTTGAGGCGTTGATTTGTCTGGGGCCTGGGACGCCGTTGCGGGCATTGGGGGAGTTGACGCCGGCGCAGGTGCAGGCGGACTTTGCGGGGAAGTTGTTCGGGCAGATCGAGGCGCTTCGGGTGGCGGCGGGGCTGATGACGCGTGGCGTCGTACTGCTGACAGGTGGTGCGGCGCCCAACCTGGAGGGCGGATCCGGAGGTACGGCGGTCAACGCCGCGCTGGCCGCCTTCGTCACGGCGCGCGGCGGGAGTTGCCCGACGGGATCCGGGCGCATGTCGTGGCGCCGGGATGGGTGACCGAGAGCATTCCGCCGGACTGGGACATCCCGCACTCCACGCCCGCTGCGGAGGTCGCCGCCATCTACCGTCACGCCCTCACAACCCCCGACGCACCGGCAGTACTCACAGTCCCCTGACTCCCAGCCGAGCTGAACCTGGCCTGGTCCATTGGGGGACGGGGCGGCCGGATTTCGTCCACCAGGTGCCGGTGGGGTGTTGGGGCCAGTCGGCCGGGGAGTCTTCCCAGGCTTCTTGGCGGCCGTAGACCGTGAGGTCCAGGAGGTGGGCCTGCAGCATGATCGTTTCGACGCCCCGGCCGACGGTCTCGTTGGTGAGGAAGACGCGATCGCCGTCGCGCAGGTAGCAGGCGATGTTGCCCGGTTCGTCGATCAGGCCAGATCCGACGCCGTGGTCGTCGACACCGAGCATCGAGTACCACGGCAACGTGTAGCCCATGAACTCGCGGAACGGCGCGATCTCCTCCCACGGCCCCTCGCAGAAGACGGCGAAGGACACGCCCCGGTTGTTGAGATAGCTGGCGTCGTGGACGTCGAAGATGCTCGCGGTGCAGCCCGAGCACTGGCCTTCGATCCCCGCGCCGGTGTGCCACATGTGCTTGTACGCGATCAGCTGGTCGCGACCGTCGAAGACGTCCAGGAAGGACACCGGGCCGCTCTCCCCGATCAGGGTGGCGGAGGCGTCGACCTCGGTCATCGGCAGCCGGCGCCGTGCCGCCGCGATCGCGTCGCCCTCGCGGGTGTGGGCCTTCTCCCGATCGAGGAGGGTACGGCGGTCGCGGCACCAAGTCTCGCGGTCGACGATCGGCGGCAGTGCGGTCATGGGGCTCTCCAGATGTGCTCGTCCGGTGTTATGAATACGGACGAGCGAGCCGGCGGATCGTCATCGCACTTTTCGGCGACGGCGTACCGAGGCCTATCGGCGGCGGCGTACCGGCGGGAGGAGGTCCGAGCGGATGGCGAGCACCGCGGACGAGGTGTGGTTCCGGGAAACGTTCGAGGCGCACCGGCGGCCGTTGCACGCGCACTGCTACCGCCTGGCCGGGAACGTCGCCGACGCGGACGACCTCGTCCAGGAGACCTTCCTGCGCGGCTGGCGCTCCCGTGCGCAGTACGAAGGACGGGCGTCGGTCCGGACCTGGCTCTTCCGGATCGCCACCAACGTCTACCTCGACCACCGCAAGGCCGCGGAGCGGCGGACCCTGCCCGTCGGTGACCCGATGGAGTGGTCCACCGAGATCGGCCCGTACCCCGACTCGCTGCTGGGCCAGGACCCACCGTCGGACCTGGTGGCCCGGGAGACCGTCGAGCTCGCGCTGATCGCCGCGCTGAGGTACCTGCCGCCGCGGCAGCGAGCAGCGTTCGTACTGCGTGACGTCTCCGGCTGGACTCCGGCGGAGATCGCCGACGGGCTCGAGCTCGCCGTACCGGCCGTGAACAGCCTGATCCAACGGGCCCGGAAGACCATCCGACACTATGCGCCAGGCGATCCCCGGGACTGGCGCAGGCCGGCGTTGACGAGCGCGGACGAGGAGATCCTGCGGCGCTACGCCGCCGCGACGGATCCCGCCAGCTTCCGGGAATTGCTGGCAGAGGACGTCCGCATCACCATGCCGCCGGAGCCACCGGTCGTGGGCCGCGAGGCGGCGGCCGAGTTCCTCGGCCGGCCGCTCGACTGGCGCACGTTCACGTCCGCCGCGAACGGCCGGCCCGCGCTGATCTGCTACCTCCGCCACCCCGGCAGCGACCGGTACGACGCAACGGTCGTCGACGTACTCACGATCGCGAACGGACGGATCGTGGCGAGCAACGCCTTCGTCGGAGCCCACCACGTCGCAGCGTTCGGAATGCCGGCGAGTATCGGGCTGGACGCCTCGTGATCGAAGCGACTACCTGCCTTCGGCGACGTGGTGCATGGGGTCGCCGAAGCCGAGGTCGGTGATGCCGGCGGTGTAGAAGGCGCCGATCAGGAGGGATCGGCGGTGGGCGGCGAAGGTGAGTACGTGCGCGACCATGCCGCCGTACGTGAAGACGCGCGGTGGTTCGCAGGTGGTGTCGACGAAGGACTCGTCGAAGCGGCCCTCGTCGTTCAGTTGGTTGACCAGAGCAACGAAGCGGGAGCCGGCGTCGGCGTGCCGTTCGCGCAGCTCCGGGATCGGGGTGACCACCTGGCGGCCGCACTCGGGGACCTGGAACGGGCGGTCCTCGACCGACGCCAGCCACATCTCCTCCTGCCAGACCAGGCGGTCCAGCAGGTAGCGGATCGAGATCGCGTCGTCGATCCCCTCCACCGAGAGTTCGATCGGCCGGTCGAGCGTGGCCGCGTCCAGGCGGGCGCCGCGCTCGATCATCTCGCCGGTCAGCCAGACGTGGTGCTCGACCATCCTGACCAGTACGTCCATACCTCTCACCTCTTTCCTGGCCGGCAGGCGCAGACCCGCCGGCGGCTGAAAATGAACCCCACTCGGAGCCGACAGGAAGAACACCCGCGACGACTCCCGCCGCCACTCCCGCGGCGACATTCCATAAGCCCGCACAAACGCCCGGGTGAACGCCTCGTGCGACCCGTACCCGGCCTCGACCGCAACATCCAGCACCGGCGAGTCCTCCGCCAGCAGCCGGTACGCCGCCCGCTCGAGCAGAACCCGCCTCCGGAACGCGTACGGCGACTCGCCCGCCACCGCCCCGATCACCCGGTCGAAGTGGAACCGCGACAGATGCACCTGCCCGGCCAGATCCACCCCGCCCACCAGCTCGCCCGGCGCCCCCAACCCCTCAGCCACCACCGCCACGAACTCCTCGAACACATCCACCATGCCCCCACTGTGCCCCCTCCCCACCCCACCCGACTTGATCGAAATTGCTGATCTGGCGCACCGAGGCGCCGATCTGCATGATTGGCCCGTGCAGAGGTTCTCCGGGTGGCGCCGATCCGTGTTGTTCGGCCTGAGCGGCGCGGTGGCGACCGGCCTCTCCTTGAAGACCGGTGGGGCCAGCTGGGCGGAGACGGGTGGTTTTGCCGCGCTAGGCGGAGTCATGCTCGCCATCGGCATGTGGTGGGCCGAGCCGCGGTGGCGACGAGAACGCGCGGAGGTCGAAGGCGATCTGCCGTCCGAGAAACTGGAGCTCGCGCGGCGCGCTGCCCAGCGGGGACCGGTGCCGTCCGACCCCGAAGTCCGCGCTGCGGCACTTCGGATCGCCTCATACGACCTCGACTCATCCACTTGGGTCCCGGGCCCCAGGATCAGGACAGCGATCGGCGCGGTGATGGCGATCAACGCCGTCGGCGCTGCGCGATCAGGTTCGCTCTGGGCTCTGATCTTCGCGTTTTCGGCCGCGCTGATGCTGTGGTTTGGCCTGTACTACCCACGCCAACTCCGCCGCCGCATCGAACTGCTCTCGCAGCCACCTCTGCCGACCAATGCAGGCAACGACAGCACGCCGGAGAAGCCGACGGCGTAGCGGGTGCACGAGGCGACTGCCGAGTCGCCGCAGAGACGACCAACCACGATGGACTGCGGGCGCTGACCACGGCTCCGCTCTTCCTGCCGCTAGCACGGTGGGTTTCGGGTCTACGCCTGCACGGGACCACGGTGTGGTCGGCATGCGGGCGGCAGCCCGCCAACGCGCGCGGTAGCGCGCTGACCTGCGGGTGGGTGGGAGCGGCCGGCGAGCACGCGAGGCACGAGCGGGCGTAGCGGGCGCGTGGGGCGACCACAGTCCACTGCAACCACCTCGGCCCAGGTGCTGTGTTGTGGAGTACTGCGTATTGTGTAGTAGTGTGGTCGGTGTAGCACTGGGAGGTTGGTGTGGATACGAGTCAGTTGCTCAAGGGTGTGCTGGATCTGGCGGTGCTCGCGGTGTTGCGGGAGGCCGACGGGTATGGGTACGACGTGTTGCGGCGGCTGCGGCAGGCCGGGTTGGAGGATGTCGCGGACGCGTCGGTGTACGGGACGTTGCGGCGGCTGTTCGCGGCCGGGGCGCTGACGTCGTACGTGCAGCCCAGTGAGGAGGGGCCGCACCGGAAGTACTACGGGCTGAACAAGACCGGCCTGGACATGCTGGCCCGGTCGACCAAGACCTGGAACCACTTCGCCGACACGATGTCGGTGCTGCTGTCGGAGAAGGAGGCCGCGTGAACAGCACCCTGACCGGAGCCGTCGCGATCTACCTGGCTCAGGTGCGGGCCGAACTGAGCGATCTGCCCCCGGGTGAGCTGGAGGACGTGCTCGAGGACGTCAGCGGTCACCTCACCGAGGTGGCGGCCGAGTTCGAGCACGAGCCGACCACCATGGACCTCCAGGAGCGCCTCGGCACACCGCGGGAGTACGCCGACGAGCTGCGGACTGCGGCCGGGTACCCGCCCCGCACCCAGCCGGTCGCGGATCGCGAGGCCGGCCGGAAGGCGCTGCGCTGGGGCCTGATCGCAGCCACCGTGGGACCGTTCTTCGTTGCCGTCGGCATCTTCGCCTGGTCGCACGAAGAGACCTTGTTCTTCGGGGTCCTCGGGTTCGGCGTGCTGTTCGCCGCGGCCTACCTCGGGGTGCGCTCCCTCCGCGGCCACGATCCGCAGATCGTGCTCGAGACACCCCGCGGCGCGAAGGGCGCCGAGGCCGTCCGCGGCCTGGTCGACCAGATCCCACCGAACGTCCGCCGCGAGCTGGTCACCATCGGCCAACCGGTCTGGTGGGTCGCCCGCGGAGCGATCGGCGGCGGCGGGTTCTTCGCGCTCTTCGGCGCCGGCGCGGTCACGGTGGTCGGCGCGCTGGCAGGGGCTGCGGTGTCGATCTGGATCGGCCGCAAGACCCAGCAGGACGCGCGCTGGCTCTGGTACGTCGTACCGCTCAACGTCGTCGCGGCCGTCGCGGTCCCGGCCTTCCTCGCGGCCGCCTACATGGGCGCGTCGTTCGGCTTCCTCAACGGGTACGACGACTACCGCAGCACGCCGGCGTCGGCGTACCAGGTCGGCCTGGTCCTGAACGGCACGCCGATCGACAACATCTACCCGTTCGATGCCCAGGGCAAGCAGGTGCCGGTCCGGCTGTACGACCAGAACGGTTCCCCGATCAGCCTGCAGAAGCAGGACTGCGCGACCTACTTCGCCAACGCCAACGCCACCAGCAACAGCTTCCCGCTGCCGGTGATGATCGACGACGGGTCCAGTATGGAGCCGCAGACCTGCAAGAACTCCGACAAGGCCTCGTTCTCCCCGCCACCGGCACCGGCCACCACGATCACGCCAAGCACCACACCAAGCACCACACCAAGCGCGAGCACCACGCCGACCGCGCGCCCGAGCGTGACCCTGACCGTCCAGCCCACTCGCTGAACAGTGAACCTCACCACACACTAAGGTGACGGCCTTGTCGCCCGTCGTGTGTGAGGAAACGCCCTGTGTGGATCGTGCTCGGAATCGTTGCTGTCGTCGTCCTGCTCATCGCCCTGGCGCTGTGGTGGCTACTGCGCGGCCCTGACGACGAGCTGGACGAAGAGTTCGCGGTGGAACGCAAGTGGGACTGGGAGTTCGCGCTGACCGAGGAGCAGGAGACTGCTCTGATGTCCGGCCTGCAGGCGTACCACAAGAGCAAGGACGGCCCGATCTCCGTCGACGGGCGCAGCGGGCAGGTGATGCTGTTCGCGCCGCACTGCGTCATCTCGCTCTACCTGCTCGCCCAGCGGTTCGTTGCCCTCGGCCCGGATGCGGTGTCGTACCCGGTGAGCTCGGTCGGGCGGCTGCTGGACGAGCTCGCCGACCGGGAGCAACCGGGTGTGCTGCACCTGCGGGAGGACTGGTTTCCCGCCGAAGGCGTCGACGGGATGGACAGCTCGGCCTTCGCCGACCTCGTCATGGACGTGCTGATGCGGCACAACGACCAGCGCGTCACCGGCGGCTCCTGGAACGGCGACAGCATGGTCGAGGCAGTCGTCCGTGCGACGGGCCTCAGCCTGCGCGAGGAGCGGGACGCCATGTCCGCCCAGGCGGAGCACGCGAGGCAGCACGGCGCGTCGAACGAGGAAGCCTTCGACAGGACCTACTCGCGGATGGAGGCCGACCAGAGCCGGCACACCAACCACCTGGTGCTGGACTTGGGGCGCGTGCTGGACCACTACAGCCAAGCCCGGCAGGCGCAGCCGCAGACCCCGCCGATGGATCTCCTGCGCGGTCTCCTGGCCCGCATGGTGGCCTCCGAGGTTCCCGGCGTCCTCTGGACCCGCCCGGCCACCGACGACGAACGCGCCATCCTCGCCGACTCCGCCTGGAACAACGGCGCATGAAAGCGCCCAACGTCCTCGCCGCGATCGCGCGTACGGTCGCCGAGGACGGACCGGAAGGCTGGCAGCAGGCGACACTGACCGCGACGATCGGCGAAACCTGGACGTACCGCAGCGGTCCCCGCTACCAGCCCGACGACGGGCCTTATCGGGAGGACGAGGGCGAGCGCCTCCACAAGCAGCTCACCCAACTCCACGAGGCGGTCGATGCGGTCGACTCGGTCCTGCTCGACCTCGTCGTCCACGCTTCCGGTGAGTACGAAGCCGTCACCAGCGAGTCCCTCAAGGACCTGAACCCCGGATACCTCTACGTCCTCGACCCCGACGACCTGCCGGTCGAGCCCGGCGAACTCCAGTCCGGGCCCGCGCACGCCGTACCGGCGGGTGACCCGAGCGAGGCCGTCGAGCTCCTGCACCGGTACGTCGCCCACGTCGAGCGGATCCTGGACCGGCAACCGGGTGAGCTCTTCGGCAAGCTGCCCGAGCCCGTGCAGGCCGAGACCGTCGACCTGCCGCCGGACCTGGTGGCGCTGTACTCCGTCATCGACGGCGACGGCGGCGCCGGGATCTTCGACAACCACGTGTGGTTCGGCCTCGAGTCGGTAGCGGAGCCGTTCCTCGAGCGCTGGTGGAGTGCACGCGACTGGGCGACCGAGGTGTCCAATCCGCCGCAGCTCGATTGCGTTCCGGCGCTGGCGGTACGGCGAGCACGCGACTGGCCGGCGTGGATCCCGTTCGCCGGCGACACCTTCGGCAACTTCCTCGCCGTCGACCTGGACCCTGGTCCGCACGGCTCGCCGGGACAGGTCGTCCGGATCGGCAAGGACCATCAGACCGGACCGGTCTACGTCGCCGACTCGGTGACCACCTTGCTGCGGCTACACGTCGAAGCGCTGGACCGCGGCGACTACAGCGAATCCAACGGCGTCGTCACCGTCCACTGGAACGCCACCGACGACGACCGAAGCCTGCTCGAGGTCAACGGACAGGCCGCGCCACTCCAAGGTGTGCACGACGGCATCCAGGATCTGCGGGTGAAGAACGCCTTCCAGGTCGATCTCGAGCCGGTCCGCGGCCTGCCCGTGCTCTGGTACGTCGCCCTGACGAACTGCGCGACCGCCGACCTCGCGCCACTCCAGGACACCCCGATCGACGAGCTCTTCGTCGGCCTCGACCAGATCGACCTGAGCAGGCTGAGCGGTCACCCGACGGTACGACGCCTGACGATCCAGACCCGCCTCCCGATGGACCTCAGCCCGCTGCGCGCACTGCCGGCACTGCAATCGCTGGATCTCTCGAAGGCGGTGGCGCAGGACTACAAAGTGCTGGACGAGCTGACTGACCTCAAATACTTAGGTCTCCGCGCCGACCAGTGGCAACAGACGACCGCACCACCGAATCTCGCCGCCGCCGGCCTCCTCGGCACCCCGACCTTCGCCGAGGCCACAGACTGGGCCGCCCGGTTCTCCCCCGGCGACCCGGCCCGCCACGACGGGACCTACTGAAAGCCCGCCCCAGCCACAGGACGGTACGAGTACCCAAGCCGGTGATAGACCGCGATCGCGGCCGCGTTGTCCCGGTCGACCATCAGGCCGGCACGACCATGCCGCTTCACCAGCTCGGCCGTGACGAACCCGCACACCTCACGGGCCAGACCCTTGCCCCGAGCAACGTGTGCGGTGGCAACGCCGGCCAGGAAGCCGACCTCCGGTGCGCTCCACGCGTCCGCCGCGATGCTCAGCAGCTCCCAGTGATCACCGGTCACTGCCGCCCACCGCCGTACGCCGGAACGCCCGGGCCACGCGTACGACGCTGGCGCGGCCGCACGGAGTAGCGCCTCGATACCGTCGTCGCCATCGAGCCAGACAGCCGTGGTGGTCACCGCGGAATACTCAGTCGTGTCCATCCAGCCGAAGGCAGCCGAGAACGACAGACCAGGCACCCGGTCGGCGAGCTCCCGGATCAGCCGCTCGTCGCCGAACGGACGGAAGCTCGTCCCGACCTCGGCGAAGACCGCGACGGTGAGCCGTGCGACCTCGTCAGCGGGGCCGACGACCGCCAACCGATCGCGCTTGGAGAGATCCGGTGCGGCGACGGCCACAGCTTCCCCGTCGTACCAGGCCCGGACGCCCGGGCGGAAACCCTGCCCGGCCCAGACGATCAGCGGATCGCCGGCACTCGCCGTCGCCAGGTCGGCCGTCGTCAGAATCTCGCGCACACCAGCAATTCTGACTCACTCAGCACGTTGCACGGCGTACGGGACCAAGTGGTGGTAGCCGCGGACCGAGACCCGCCGGAGCCGGCGCAACCGGTAGTCGGAGTGGCCGTCCAGCGCCGCGGCCAGCTCGCGATCGGCGAGGACGCGGCCGGGTTTGCACTCCGAGGTGAGGCGGGCGGCCAGGTTGACCACCTCGCCGTACACGTCGCCGAGCCGGATCAGGATGTTGCCGTAGGCAAGACCGATGCGCAGCTCGGGCAGTTCCCCCGCAGCGGCGACGGCGTCCTGCAGCGCCAAGGCAACCGCGGCACCCTGCGCGGCGGTGTCGGTGACGAACAGCACCTCGTCACCGATCGACTTGATCACCCGCCCGCCGTTGAGCGCGACCACGTCCGCGGCCGTGCCCTCGAAACGCTCGATCAGCTGACCGAGCTCGACCTCGCTCAGCCGACGCGCCAGCCGCGTGTAGCTGACGATGTCGGCGAACCCGACCGCGCGGATCCCGCGGGCCAACTGGTCCGATCCGGCCACCGCCCGGCCCGCCGCCGCGGCCAGGTGGCGGCGCCAGACGTAGGTCTGCAGCTGCTCCATCGCCGGGAGCAGCAGCCCGGCCACCTCGATCGCCTCGTCGGCGGACAGCTTCGTGTTGCCGAGGAACTCCAGGAACATCGCGGACTGCCAGGACGCCAGCCGGGACTGGGTCTGGCCGAGCTTGCGGGCCAGCGAGGACTCCAGCTCGGGGTCGATGAAACCGTCGTCCTCGAGGGCCGCGACCAGCCGCAACGCCTCGACGTCGCCGTCGGTGAAGGCGACCTCGTCGTCCGGCACGGTCGCGAACCCGAGCGCGTGCCACATCCGCTCGGCGCGGCCGATCGAGATCCCGGCCCGCTCCGACACCTGGATCCGGGTGAACTTCCGCTCGCCGCCGAGCAGCGCCTGCTCGAAGTCCTGCTGGACGGCCGCCGGATCGACCGGCGTCGCCGGCTCAGGAACCACCGCGGCGCTCGGCGATGGTGGCGTCGATCGCATCCCGGAACGCGGGCAGCCGGTTGGTCAGGTCGTCGAACTTCTCCCGGGTGAAGTGCAGCAGCTGCAGCCGCGACCTCGCCGTCACCGTTGCCGTCCGCAACGTGTTCTTCCGGACCGCCACCTCACCGGCGATGTCACCGGGGCCGAGCTCGGCGATCTCCTCGCCCTTCACCCGGACCGCCGCCGTGCCGCTCAGGATCAGGTACGCCGCGTCCGGCGGGGTCTGCTCCAGGATCAGCGACCAGCCGGCCGGCACCGAGACCTCCTCGCCGGCCCGGAAGATGTCCCTGATGTCGCGTCCGGACAGATCCGCGAACAACGGCAGGTCCCGCGGGGATGTCCTACCCAAAGCCACGTCGATCCTCCGAGCCCGCCGGGCCACCCCGGCGATCAGCCGATGTTTCCAGTCGGTAACTCTAACGGACGGCCCCGACCAGGAGTAAGGCCGGCCGACGCCGATGGACGGCGAGATGCGGGTGGCGCTCGACCTGCGCCCGGGTCGGCACCGGCTCGTCCACCATTTCCAGGCGGAATCCCTGCTCTCGCAGCGCACGCAGCACGGTCCCGATCGTGCGGTGATACTTGATCACACCGTCCACGAACCAGGTCCGTTGCCGCGGGCCCTCGTCCGCGTAGTCGTCGACCACACAATCGGCCGCGGTCAGCGGCGCGGTCACCACCGGATGCTCGATCGAGAACACGAAGGATCCGCCCGGCGTCAGCCACTGCGCGACCCGAGCGACCAGCCCCGCGAAGTCCTCGACGTAGTGCAAGACCAGGCTGCTCACCACCAGCTCCACCGATCCTGCCGGAAGATCGAACCCAGCCAGGTCCGCCCGGACGTATCGCACCCGAGGATGCCGAGCAGCCGCCGCCAGCATCTGCTCCGACGCGTCGACCGCGATTACGTCAGCGCCACCCGAAGCCAGCCGGACGGCCAGACCGCCTTCACCACACCCGAGATCCACGACCCTCAGCCCCTCGACCGGCGGCAGAACGGCGTGTATCGCCGGGATCTCGAGCTCGTCGTTGAGCCCGAGCCCCGTGCGCCGCAACTCCCGGTAACCGCTGAGGAAGACGGGATCGTCGTACAACATCACAGCCACCGGACCAAGTCGTGGATGTCGATCATCGGCAACTCCCAGCGCAACGCGAACTGCTCGAGGTCCGTAGGCCCGGCCATCACGCCGTCCGGCCGCATAACCTCGCAGCACACGCCCACCGGCACCAGCCCGGCCGCACGACACAGCGCGACAGTCGCCTCGGTGTGCCCGAGCCGCTCGGCCAGCAACCCGGGTCGCGCCGCGAGCGGGAACACGTGACCCGGCCGCAGGAAGTCCGTCGGTACGGCGTCCGGCGCCGCCAGCCGGCGAATCGTCGCCGCCCGCTCGACCGCGGACACCCCGGTCCCCACGGCGGACGCCAGATCGATCGACACGTGCATCGCCGTACCCTGCCGATCGCCCTCGCCCGGCATTGGCGGGATCTGCAGCCGCTCCAGTACGTCGGCCGCACACGGGATCGTCGTGTGTCCACAGGCGTTCGTGAGCAGGAACGTCATCGCCTGTGGCCGGAACCGCTCACCGGCGAAGACGACATCGCCCTCGCTCTCCGCAGTCGGGTCCCAGACCACGACGCCACCACCAGCGGCGATTTGCGCGACGACCTTCTGCACGCCGATCTCTCCACTGAGCTGACCCGCCCACGGCAACTGACTGACCGCCTTCAGCAGCTCGGGTCCCTGACCGTCGCGGGCCATCCGGACGAGCAAATCGCTCTCCAGGTTGACCCGGTCGCCTTCGGCCAACGCGCCGAGCGTCGTCTTCTCGAGGGTGTTCGGCACCAGGACGACCGAGAACCGGTCCTTCAGCACCTCGGCCACGGTGATGCTCACGCCGTCGATCGCGACCGAGGTCTTCGCCACCAGCTTCGCGAGCAGGCGATCCGGCGGCTTGATCCAGACCCGGCGGCCGGCCGGTTCGGCGGCGACCCGGAGCACCTTGCCGACCCCCTCGACGTGCCCCTGCACGAGGTGCCCGTCGATCCGGTCGCCCGCGGCGATCGGGAGCTCGACGTTCATCGTCGTACCGGCTGAGACGCGGTCCAGCGTCGTACGGCGCCTGGTCTCGTCCGTCACGCTCACCCGCACCTCGCCGGCGCCCGCCGGCTCCGCGGTGAACCTGACGCCGTCGAGACAGACCGCCCCACCCGGCGCGACCGCGATCGCGGACTTCACTCGCAGGACGTCGCCGACGACCTCGACGACCGCCGCGGTGTGCTCGATTCTTCCTGTGAACATGCTTCGCTCTCCGGCTGTGAGTTCCGGTCAGGGACCACCGTGGGGTCCGAGCTAGAAGCGGGGTATCACCGCGTGGCCCCGGTCAGCGCCGGGTCACTCCGCCACCGGCGGAGCCGACGGGCCCGGGAAGCTCCCGACCGTCACACCTTGGAATCGCACCAGCAGGAAGTAAACCACACCCAGCCATTGACCCGTTGACAACGAAGGACTACGTTCGTCGGAAATCGATTTCTCACGATCGTGCTCTGCCCCGCCCGAGGAGACAACGCATGCGGAAACGATTGCTACTCGTCCTGCCCGCGCTGATCGGAGCCGCCCTGGTGCCGGCCGACCAGACCTCCGAAGCCCAGGTGTCAGCGGTGCCCTCGCCCGCCGAACGCGTCGCCAAACTGACCGGTCCCGGATCGATCAACGACACCGAGGCGCGGTTCGCCCTGAAGGCGACCGACCTCGGAATCCTCTGGGACAACGGTTCGGAGGAGATCCTGACCGCGTTCGGTGACAGCTACGGCAGCGGCTGGACCGGACCGGGCGGAGGCGCCGGCGACCCGGCCACCATCGACTGGCGCTGCAACCTGCTGTTCCGCAGCAAGGACCGCAACCTGGCCGACGGGATGTCGCTGGACTCGGCCGCCGAGGACCACCCCGGCCACGCCAAGCAGTTCCTGGACTGCAAGAAGGTCGACCGGGACGAGCACACCGTGATCCCGACCGGCGGTATCGCGGTAGGCAAGCGGCAGTACGTGCAGTACATGTCGGTCAACTACTGGGGTCCGGCCGGCAGCTGGTTCACGAACTACTCCGGCTTCGCCTACTCCGACGACAACGGCGAGACCTGGACCAAGGACCCGAACGCCCGCTGGCAGAACACCAAGGCGTGGGACAACAACTTCCAGATGGTGGCCCTGGTCCGCGACACCCCCTCGGGCTTTGTCTACATGATTGGTACGCCGAACGGCCGCTTCGGCAACGCGCACATCGCCAGGGTTCCGGAGAAGCTGGTCCTGCAGAAGAGCGCCTGGCGATACTGGGACGGCCGGACGTGGTCGCCGCAGGAGAGCGCCGCGGCGCCGATCGCGATCGGCCCGGTCAGCGAGGTCTCCGTGCAGTGGAACGCGCACCTCGGCAAGTGGCTGATGATGTACCTGGACGAGACGCGAGCATCCGTCGTACTGCGGTCGTCGACGTCGCTGACCGGTCCGTGGAGCGGCGAGAAGGTCGTTGTCAAGGGCAAGGACTTCCCCGGCCTCTACGGGACCTACATGCACCCGTGGTCGTCCGGTGAGGACCTGTACTTCACGATGTCGCAGTGGGACCCGTACAACGTGTTCCTGATGCGCACCAAGCTGACCGACGACGGTCAGGCCACCAACCTGGTGACGGATCCCGGCTTCGAGGACCAGACCGGCAGTACGCCGACGTCGCCCTGGCAGCTCAACGGTCGCGGCGGCATCGACCGGACGAACCTCGGCCACAGCGGCGCCAACAACGCCTACGTCCGTGACTCGATCGGCACTCACCAGCTGCAGCAGAACGTCGCCGTCCGGCCGCATCACCGCTACCGCCTGTCCGCCTGGATGCGGACCGCGGAGAACAACACCGAGACGATGCTCGGCGTCCGCACCCTGCGCGGCAGCACGATCGCGCAGAAGACCAGCGGGGCACACCCGGCGTACGAGAAGGTCAGCGTCGAGTTCGACTCCGGTCGTGAGTCCCTGATCCAGCTGTACGGCGGCTTCTTCGGCCGCGGCCAAGACGTCTGGCTGCAACTGGACGACGTCGTCCTGGAGGAGATCGGCTGAGGCGGCTACTGAGTCTGGGCAGCCCGTCGACGAGACCGGCGGGATGCGGTCCGGCGACGGATCGGACGGCGGGGTCCGACCAAGCGTGGCCCGGCGAGGCGATCCTCGAGTCGCCGGGCCTCGCGGCGGATCGGCTGCGCGACGTACTCGCCGAGGATCACCCCGGACGCGAGCGCGACCCCGATCGCGACCGCGGTGGCCAGGCTGACGATGCCGATCAGGTTGCCGAGCCCCATCAGCTCGTACAGGCCCTTGTAGATGGTGAGTCCCGGCAGCAGCGGAATGGTGCCGGAGACCACGACCACCAGCGGCGGCACCCCGGTACGACGCCCCAGCGAGTAGCTCCCGAGACCGACCACGAAAGCCGCAGCCGCCGTCGACCACGCCGGTCCGAACGAAGCCCGCGTCATCAGCGTGAAGACGAGTGACCCGAGCGCCCCGATGATCGCGACCGGCGGCAGCGCCCGTGGCGGCGCGTACGACGCGTAGGCGAAAGCCAGCGCCATCAACGCGCCGGATCCGACCATGATCGGCAGATTCGCCAACTGGATCGTCTGCGCCTCGATGCCGACGTGCAGCCCGAGCTTGATCCCCAACGTGAGTCCGAGGCTGACCCCGGCGATGATCCCGCCGGTCAGCAGCATCGCCTCGAGACTTCGAGCCGCCGCGGTCACGTAGTACCCGGTGATCGCGTCCTGGACGGCACCGGTGAGCGCGATCCCGGCCAGCAGCATGATGATGCCCGCGGCAACGACCAGTGACGGTTTCACCGGCGCGTGGACGGCGTACAGGATCAACGCGACCGCGGTGGCGACGAACGCGCCCGCGACCTGCTGGTAGAACGCGGGCAGCCGCTGCCTGTTGAACCAGCGGTTGTTCAGGTCGATCACGATCGCGGTCAGGACCGCGACCAGCGTGATCAACCAGCCGCCACCGAGCAGCAGCGTCGCGCCACCCGCCATCACACCCCAGGCCAATACGGCGCTCCAGCGCGGGTACGGCGGTCCCGCCGAAGTCAGCCGCGCCAGCTCACGACTCGCCTCGTCCCGGGTCACGTCGCCCCGGGCGAGTCGCCGTACCAGCCGATCGACATCGGTCAGCCGGGAGAAGTCCTGCGAGCGGTAGCGGACGAGGCGGATGTGGGTCTCCGGCGCGACGTCGGGCGCCGCCTGGTACGAGATCGCCATCGAGGTGAAGGTGATGTCGACCTCGCAGCCGCGCAGCCCGCCGGCCGCGGTGACCCCGAGGATGGTCGCGGTGGCGTCCGCCGTACCGGCGCCGCTGGACAGCAGCACCTCGCCGACCCGCAGGGCCAGGTCGAGCGTCCGGTAGACGTCCTGCTGCTCCTCGCGATCCATCAGGCGTCGAGCAGCCGGTTGGCCATCGCCAGGTCGGTGATCAGGATGTTGACCCAGCCGCCGAGCAGGGCCGCCCGGATCGCGGAGAACTTCCGGTCGCCGCCGGCCACCCCGATCCGGCGCGGCACCGCCAAAAGCTCCTTGGCGGTCACCCCGATGACTCGCTGGTCGAACGTCGAGCGCACGTGCTTTCCCTCTTCGTCGAAGAACCGGAAACAGACGTCGCCCACCGCGCCGAGCCGGCGCAGCTCGTCCTGGTCGGCCTCCGCGACCGCGTTCCCACTGCGCTGCAGCAGCGGCGAGGGCTCGAGGCTGCCGATCCCGACCAGGGCGTCGGTGAGCTGTCCCCAGGTGCCCAGAACGTCCCGAACGGACACGTCGTTCATCATCGCCCGCCGGACCGCCGGGGTCCCGACCAGGCCCGGGGCGGGCAGGTAGACCGGCATCCCACCGGTCAGCTCGGCGAACCGGGCCGTCAGCCGGGTCGCCTGCATCTGCACCGCCGCGTCACCCAGCCCGCCGACGATCTGCACCACCCGGTCCACGACCGGCACGCTCTTGCGCGGCATCCGGTCGACCGCGCTGATCAGCGTCTCGCTCCAGGACGAGATGCCGATGACGTGCCCGCCGGTGAGCGTCATGTCGATGTACGCCGCGGCGCCCGAGCCGAGCGCCGGGAGGACGTCGTCCGCCATCCCGAGGGTGTCGACGACGACCGCGTCCCGCAGTCCGTACCGGCCCTGGAGCTCGTCCTCGAGGTCACTGTGCACCCCGCTCGGCATGGTCACCACGGTGTGCACGATGCCGACCTCGACGGCTTGCTTGAGCATCCGCGAGACCCGCGCCTGGGACAGGTTGAGCTCGGCCGCGATCTTCGGCTGCCGGATGCCCTTCTCGTGGTACATCCGGGCCACCTTCGCCAGCAGCCGCAACTCGTCCAGCCCTGGCTGGCGCACCGCGCGGTTGTTCACGTCGAGACCCCCTAACAGACGACGACTATAGGTCAGCCAGGCAGATGTACACGCGGGGCTGTCCACCGGCGTCGGGGAGGACGGCCCGCGGCGAGTCGCGCTTGCCGGTGGCCACCACCGAGCCGTCGCGCGGGTCCACGATCGTGTACGGCAGCGGTACGTCGTCGTCGAACACCGGCACCGTGCCGCCGTGCTCCCGATAGATGACCAGCAGCCGCCCCGGCACGCTCAGCGCCCGGCCGGAGATCACCCGGGTCCAGTCCGGTTCCATGTCGGTCGTCGGCAGTCCACGCAGGATCTTGGTGAGCAGACCGAGGTACGACGACCCCTCGAAGCCGACCGCCTCCCGCCAGCCCGCGCCCGGCGCAGCGAAGTAGTCCGAGTGCCCCGGCTCGTCGGGATGCAGCTTCCACTGCCACAGGCTGCCGGCGCCGTAGACGACGCCCATCGTGCCGCCCGCGCACAGGTTGCTCCACGCCTCGTGCCCCTGCCACCAGCCGGTCGCCACGCCGGTCCGCCCGGTGTTCTCGTACGTCGGTTCGCCATTCGCGATCGCCTTGACGGGCTGATTGCGCCACATGTCCGCCACCCGCTCGGGCACGTGTTCACCGCTGTGGCCCGTCTGGCACCACTGGAAGTCCAGCCAGTCCGCGTCCTGGTGGGCGTCCGCATGGATGTGTGGGCGGTAGTGGATGCCCGTCGGCTGGGCGTAGCAGTCCGTCGCGTGGACCTCGGCCCCGCCGGCTGCGATCTGGGGCTCGCGACCCGAGCCGTCCCCGCCGACCAGGTAGATCGCCGGTTGAGCGCCGTACCGGGCGACCAGGTAACGGCAGTAGCGGGCGTACTCCGCCGGCGGTACGACGGTGCCGGCGACGTCGAGGCCCTTCCAGCCGAAGCCGTGGAAGACAGGCTGGAGCACCGGGACCAGCCCGTGCTCGACCAGGATCCGGAGCAGTTCGTCGAGGTACTGGAAGTACTCGACGTTCAACTGGTTCAGGTGTCCGTCGGCGAGGTCCTCGAAGCCGACCGCGAAGCCCTCGTCCTGGGTCCGGTCGCGCGGACCGACAGCACGCATGTCCGGTTGCACGGTCATCAGGAGGACGGCGTTGAACCCCTTGGCCTGCCGGTCGGCGGCGTACTCCCGGACCTGCTCGGGGGTCGCTCGCCAGGGCAGCGCCCACGCAGTGTCCCCGGCGAGGATGGCGGGCGTGCCGTCCGCGTGCACCAGACTGCGGCCGCCGGGCGACATCCGCCAGAAGCCGTGCGCGTAGAACGGGTTGTTTTGGTCAGGATCGGCCGGTTCCACGTCGAGCTCGCCGCTGTCCGAGCCACTCGTCCAGGTCCACCGGCCGGGTGACGGCGCGGCGAAGCGGACCCGCCAGATGTCACCGCCGTCCCAGAACGCAGGACGCCGCAGCCGGAGACCGCTCTCGTGCTCGAAGTCCGCCCACTCCTCGGCGGCGTACGGCTCGTCGTGAGTGCGGGTCAGCGACAGCTCGACCTCACGCCAGACTGAGATGGACATGACACTCCAAGGGTGGTTGAGACGGATAGACTGACCGGCGAACAGCAAGACCACACGTGCTCTGGGGTCGGTGAAATTCCGAGCCGGCGGTGACAGTCCGCGACCCGCAGCTCCGCAAGGAACTGCGGTTGACCCGGTGGAACTCCGGGACCGACGGTGAAAGTCCGGATGGGAAGACGCACGTGGCAGTCTTCGCGGTGCGCTGCCGTCGTCGTGGCCGGACGTGCCCGCGGAGCTTGTCGTTGCCCCGGAGTGCCAGGCCGAGAGGACAACGACCGTGCATTCCGCGACAGCACCCACGCACTTGGACACCATCCAGCGCGCGATCGACGAGATCGCCCTGGGACGGCCCGTCGTGGTCGTCGACGACGAGGACCGCGAGAACGAGGGCGACCTGACCTTCGCCGCGAGCCTGGCGACCCCCGAACTGATGGCGTTGCTGGTCCGGCACACCAGCGGTTACGTCTGCGCACCGGCCGCGCCGGAGGTCCTCGACCGGCTCGAGCTGCCGCTGATGGTGCCGGACAACCAGGACAGTCTGCTGACCGCGTACACGGTGTCGGTCGACGCGAGCAGCGGGATCGGTACCGGCATCTCGGCCGCCGACCGGGCCCGGACCGTCCGCGTGCTGGCCGACGTTGCGGCGCAGCCCACGGACCTGATCCGGCCCGGTCACATCCTCCCGCTGCGGGCAGTGGAAGGTGGTGTCCGGCAGCGGCCCGGTCACACCGAGGCCACCGTCGAGCTCGTCCGGCTGGCCGGGCTGCCGCCGGTCGGCGTGATCGGCGAACTGATGAACGACGACGGCACCCTGATGACCGGGCCCGACCTGCGTGCGTTCGCCGACACTCACGGTTTCGCGATGATCTCGATCGCCGACCTGGTCAGCTACTTGTCTTGACCAGTTGGCGGGCGGAGTCCGCGATGCCCTCCGGCGAGAGCCTGTAGCGGTCCAGCAGGTACCCGGCCGACCCCGTGGGCGCGAACTCGGGGATCCCGAGGATCGACACCCGCGCCGGATGCTGCTGTACGACGGTCTCCGCGACCGCACCGCCGAGGCCGCCACCGGACACCGCCTCTTCCGCGGTGACGATGCCGGCCGTCTCCCGCGCGGCCGCGACCACGGCCTCGACGTCGAGCGGTTTCACCGTCGGCATCGACAGCACCCGGGCCGAGATCCCTTCGGTGGCGAGCTGTTCGGCCGCGGCCAGCGCCCGCCACAGCACGGTCCCGTTGCTGATCAGCGTCACGTCGTCGCCGCCCCGGACCGTGATCGCCTTGCCCAGCCGGAACTCGTAGTCGTCGGCGTACACCTTCGGCACGCTCATCCGGCTGACCCGGATGAACACCGGCCCGTCCGAAGCCGCCGCCCAGCGCAGCGCGGCCGCGGTCTCGATCGGGTCGGCCGGGACGATCACGGTCATGTTGGAGATCGCGCGCAGCCAGGCGATGTCCTCGATCGAATGGTGTGTCGGGCCGAGTTCGCCGTACGCGACGCCCGGGCTCATCCCGCACAGCTTCACGTTCGTGTTCGAGTAGGCGACGTCGGCCTTGATCTGCTCCAGCGCGCGGCCGGTCAGAAAGCAGGACGCGGCCGAGACGAACGGGATCCGGCCGCCGTTGGCCAGGCCGGACGCGACGCCGACCATGTCCTGCTCGGCGATCCCGACGTTGATCAACCGGTCCGGGAACGCCTTGCGGAAGCTGTTCAGCTTGCTGGACCCGACCGAGTCGTTCACCACCCCGACGATCCGGTGGTCCGCGTGCGCGAGCTCGGCAAGCGTCTCGACGTACGCGTCCCGGCAGTCGTACCGCGGCTGGTCCGCGATCGAGGTGGTGTCGACAACGGTCATGCCTGCTCCTTGGCGTATCCGGGAACAACAGCTTCCAGCTCGGTCAGCGCCTGCCGGAACTCCGCCGCGTCCGGCACCCGGTGGTGCCAGGCGACGTTGTTGCTCATGAACGAGATCGGGTGCCCCTTGTGCGTGTGGGCGATCACGAAGGTCGGCTTGCCGGGCCGGAAGGGTACGGCGGACAGCACGTCGAGCAGCTCGCCGTGGTCATGGCCGTTCACCTCCACCACCGCGAACCCGAACGCCATCGCCTTCTCCGGCAGCGGATCCAGGTCGTTGGTCTCCTTGGTGGTGGCGCCCTGCTGCAGCCGGTTCCGGTCGACGATCACGGTCAGCCGGTCCAGCTGGTACTGCGAGGCCGCCATCATCGCCTCCCAGTTGCTGCCCTCCTGCAGCTCGCCGTCGCCGACCAGCACGTAGGTCCGGCGCATCGACACGTCCAGCTTGGCCGACAGCGCGTGCCCGACCGCGACCGGCAGCCCGTGGCCGAGCGGACCGGTGTTCGCCTCGACCCCGGCGACCTTGTTCCGGTTCGGGTGCCCGTTCAGGGCGGACTCGGGCTTGAGGAAGGTGGCGAGCTCGTCGACCGGCAGGAACCCGAAGGTGGCCAGCGTGGTGTACAGCGCGCCGGCGACGTGCCCCTTGCTCAGGATGAACCGGTCGCGCTCGGGATCGGCCACCGTCTCCGGCGTGATGTCGAGCACCGCGCCGTACAGGGTGGCCAGGATGTCGATGGCGGAGAAGTCGCCGCCGATGTGGCCGGCGCCGGCGTGGTGGACCAGCTTGAGGTCCTGGATCCGGATCTGCCGGGCCGCCTCGGCGATGTGCGCCACCTGCTCGGCCCGGCTGCTGTGGATCGGCAGCCTGCCCAGCACCGGCATCGTCGTGTGTTCGACCGTCAGACTCATACGATCTCCGCCATCGAGCTCAGCAGCACCTTCTGGACCAGCTTCTGGGCGGCCAGCGCGTCGTGCGACGCCTGCGCCGCGGCCAACGCCTCGTCGTCCAGTACGTCGAGCGCGTGGTGCACCGCCTTGAGGAAACGGATCGCCTGCTTGGCCGCCTCGACACTGTCCTCGCGGAACGGGAACTGGTCCAGCTGCCAGACACCCTCCCAGTTGTTCTTTCGCAGCGTGTGGAAGAACTCGAACGTCTCGACCAGGTGCACCGAGCCGACCACCATGTCGTCGTCCCAGCCACGCAGGTTGTCGTTCACGTCGATCGCGAACAGCCGGTTGTAGTCGATCGCCAGCTGGGCGGCGTCGGCCGGGGTCTCCTGGCCGTACAGCGAGTGCCCGAAGTCGAGCAGGATGCCGAGGTTGGGCAGGCCGATCTTCTCGATTCCGAGCAGCGTCCGGGCGACGTTCGGGAAGATGATCTTCACCCGCGGCTCACGGGGCTTGTACTCGATCACGAAGTTGATGTCCGGGTGCGCGGAGACGAGCTCCTTCAGGCCGTCCAGCGCCAGGTTCCAGATGTCGTGGTAGTCCACCTGGAACGGGTAGTCCCAGCCGTCCTGGCCGGGCCAGAGCTTCACGTACGAGCAGCCCAGGTCCAAGGCCTGCTCGGTGGCGTTGTGCATCAGCTCCAGCGCCTGCTTGCGGACGCCGGGGTCGGGGTTGGTGAAGGATCCCTTGACGAAGTCGCGGGTGTAGATCTCCGGCGTGATCGCGATCGCCTTGAGGTTGTTGCGCTGCAGCGCGTCCTTGACCTCGTCCAGCGTCCCGTCGTACCCGGCGAACGGCCAGTTCAGGTCGACCACGGACAGGTCGCCGACGGCGCCGGCGCGGTCGATCTGTTCGAGCAGTCCGACGGGGTCGCCGTACCCGTCGGTGGCGTAGCGGTCCTTGTAGGTCGCGAAGTGCCAGATACCCGCGCCGAAGACCGGCATGTCAGTCATTGGTGGTTACTCCTTCGTGTGGGGCGGTTTCGGTCAGCCTTTGAGAGAGCCGGCGGTGAGGCCGCCGACGATCCAGCGCTGCAGGAGGGTGTACGCGATCAGGATCGGCACCACGGCGATCAGGATGCCCGCCGCGAGACCGGTGTTGTTGTTGGCGAACTGGCCCTGGAAGTTGAGCAGTCCGACCGGGATCGTCTTGTTGGCGTCGGAGTTCAGCAGGATCAACGCGAACAGGAACTCGTTCCAGGTCGCCACCGCGTCCAGGATCGCGACCGTGACCAGGGCGGGCAGGGACAGCGGCAGGATGATCGTGAAGAACACCCGCCAGTCGCCGGCGCCGTCGACCTTGGCCGCCTCGATGATCTCGTCCGGGATCTGCCGGAAGAACGACTGCAGCACCAGCACCTCGAACGGGATGCCGAACGCCAGGTACGGCCCGATCAGCCCGAAGATGCTGTCGGTCGCACCGGCTTGGCGCATCATGATGAAGACCGGCACGATGGTGATGTAGATCGGGATGGTCAGCCCGAGGAACACCGCGAACATCACCGTGGTGCGGAATTTCATCCGCAGCTTGGCCAGCGCGAACCCGAGCATCGCCGCGAGCAGCACGCCGAGCGGCACCTTGATCAGCGCCAGCAGCGCGCTGTTGCGGTAGGTGGTGGCGAAGTTGCCGATCCCCCAGGCGTCCTTGAAGTTCGACCAGGTGAACTGGTCCGGCCAGGACAGCGGCCCGTTGCCGACGAAGTCCGCCAGCGGCCGGACCGCGGTGACCACCAGCAACGCCAGCGGCGAGATCCAGAACAGCGCCACCACCACGAGCACCAACGTGATGACCAGGCCCTTACGGCCCTTCGACTGCTGACTGACCGGCTCGGTTTCCTTCGGTACGACGGGCGCGTCCACCCGGACCGGTGCGATCGAGGTCATGGGGCCTCCCGGCCTGGACTGAGGAGCGGAGGGAGCGAAGCGACTGGAGTGACGAGGGAAGGCCGGGAGTTCCAGCCCCATGACCACGCCGGCGCCGGAGGCCCGGCCAAAAGCACAGTCATGACGCCTCCTTCGTCTGGGACCGGACGTACGGGATGCCGACGGCGATCGCCACCAGGGTGATCACCACGGCGATCGCGGTGCCGTAACCGGCCTGGTAGTACTGGAAGACGTTGGCGTACATCCACGTGCCCATCACCTGCGTCGCCGTACCGGGGCCGCCGTACGTCATCGCGTAGATCATGTCGAAGACCTTGAACGAGTCGATCAGCGACAACGCCAGCACGATGTAGTGGGCCGGCCGCAGGCTCGGCATCGTGACGTGCCAGAACTGTTGCCAACGGCTCGCGCCGTCGACCGTCGCGGCCTCGTAGAGCTCGTTCGGGATCCCTTGCAGGGCGGCCAGGTAGAGCAGCATCGGGAAGCCGGTGCGCAACCAGATGGCCGGCACCATCACCGCCCACAACGCGGTCGAGTCCTGCCCGAGCCACGGCTGCGCCAACCCGTCCAGCCCGAGCAGTCGCAGGAAGGAGTTGATCGCGCCGTACTGCGGGTTGTAGAGCCAGCCCCAGATCGAGGCGATCGAGACCAGCGGCAGCACGGCGGGCGTGTAGAAGATCAGCCGCAGGACCGGCTTGCCGTGCACCTTGCCGTTCAGCGCGATCGCCAGCGCGAGCCCGATGACGGTCGGGACCACGATCGTCACGACGGTCCAGATCACGTTGTTCCGGACCGCCGTGACCACGACTGGGTCCTTCGGCAGGTCGACGTAGTTCTGCAGCCCGACGAAGCTGTACGTCGCGCTCAGGCCGTCCCAGTCGGTCAGGCTGAACCACAGTGATGACAACGCCGGGTACACCAGGAACGCGACGTACACCACCAAGGCGGGCAGGGCGAACAACCAGGGTGACCACTTGCCACCCCGTTTGACCTTCGCGGCCTTAGCAGGCTTGGAGAGTGCGACCGTCGCCATGAGCCCTACTCAGCCCTTCGCCCAGGCGGAGACGATCTCCTGCATCTTCTTCGCCGCCGCGTCCGGCGTGACCGAGCCCTGCAACAGGTCGCTCTGCACGCTGAAGTACTGGTCGGCCTCCTTCTTCGGGAACGCCTGGTCCTGGATCGTGTAGAACGGGTTGCTCCCGTACTTCTGCGCCCACTCCGCCGACAGCGGCAGCGCCTTCGGGTCCGGCTCGGCGCCCTTGACCGTCGAGGCGCTGACCTGCATCGCCTTCTGCGTCTCGGGCTTCACGATGAAGTCGATCAGCGCCGCGGCCTTGTCGGCGTTGCCCGTCTTGGCGTTGATCATGTAGCCCTCGACGAAGCCCGAGTGCCGGGCCGGCTGCTTGTCGGTGGGCAGTTCGAAGTTGCCGAACGCGGCCGGGCTCTTCTTCGCGGTCAGGATCGCGGCCGCCTCGGTCCACGGCCCGGTGATCGTGTACGCCGTCTTGCCCTGGACGTACGCCGGTTCGATGTCGGCCGGGTCGAGACCGAGCGCGCCCTGCGGCATCCACTTCTTGTCCTGCCACTTCTTGAACAGCGTGAACGCCTCGACCACCTCGGCCCGGTCCCAGCTCTCGGCACCGGTCAGCAGCTTGTCGTGCAGCTCCGGTCCGGCGGTGTGCTCGAGCAGGTACTCGAACAGCCGCATGATGTGCCAGCCGTACTTGCCCCCGGTCCCGAGCGGAGTCACCCCGACCGCGACCAGCTTGTCGTTGATCGCCTCGAGCTCGGCGTACGTCGTCGGCGGGGCGCTCACCCCGGCCTTCGCGAACAGGGACTTGTTGTACCAGGCGCCGATCCCGAGGGACACGAACGGCACCCCGGTCTTCACGCCGTCGAACGTCATCCCGCCGATCGCCGAGGTGTTGATCTTCGAGTCCCAGCCGTACTTGGAGTAGTACGGCGCCAGGTCGAGCGCCTGCTTGGCCTTCGCGAACGGCGCCCCGATCTGGCCGCCCCAGATCCGCCACACATCCGGGCCCTTCCCGCCGAGCAGCTCGGTGCGCAGCTTGTCCGGGTACACGGCCGCGCCCGATCCGGGCAGGCTGTCGACGGTCGTCGTCGTACCGTTCTGTTCGTCGAACTTCTTGACCTGGGCCTTCAGCAGGCCGATCGTCTCGTCACCCTCGTAGGTGAACAGGCGCAGGTTGTTCGAGGCCGCGCCGGTGGCGCCACCGCTCCCGCTGGTCGACGCACCACCCCCGGTGCAGGCGGACAGACCGACGCCGGCTGCGGCGGCGGACGTGAGACCCAGGAATCCACGGCGGGTGAAGGTGTTGCCTGTCATGACTTGCTCCTTTGGCGGGCAAAGCGGCGGATCTTGGCGAACATGTCCTCCAGCAGGAACCGGACGTCGACCTGCTCGCAGACACTGATGGGGTTGTCGGTCCCGGGCAGGTACCAGCCGTCGACGCCGAACCGCGGCGCCGGCCGGACCCGCATGTCCCCGCTGCGGGGGTACAGCATCAGGGCGATCGCGGGTGAGTCACCGAGGGACCGGGACTCGATCGGCTCGCCGTGGTAGGTGGCGTTCCACTCGTGCAACTGCTCGATCAGGTACTTGCCGAGCGGCCCGGCGTCGCCGATCTTCTCGTCGAGCTCCGCGTAGCTCACCGAGACCTTGGTGTACACGTCGCTGGGCACCTGCCAGACCGTCATCCCGGAGCCGAACACCACGTTCGCGGCGTGGATGTCGTTGGACAGGTTGAACTCGATCCCCGGGTACGACGTGTAGCCGTGGTAGCCGCGGCCGCCGATCCAGATCACGATCACGTCCCGGTGCACGATCTCCGGGTCCAGCAGGATCGCGGAGGCCATGTCGGTCAGCGGGCCGAGGAACGACACGAACAGCGGGTCGTCCTTCGAGGCCAGCTTCGACTCCTCGATGATCAACTGCGCGCCGGGCGAGTCCAGTGGGGTCTGCTCGTCCGGAATCCCGGTCGGCGCCCCGTCCGCGACCGGGACCTGGCCGGTCAGGTCCATCAGGTCCAGCAGCAGGTCGATCTCCTCGCGCGACTCCGCCATGCTCCGGTCCGACCGCCGGGTGCCGAAGTGCGCGGCGATCAGCCCGCGGATGTCGAAGGTGGGCGACAATAGCCCGTGCACGATCGCGAACTGGTCGTCCGCCTCGTTCTTGGCGTCCGTGTTGATGATCACCCGGCGTCTACTCGGCTTCGCCACCTGTGCTGACCTCCTCGACTCGTCACTTTGAATAGATATTCAGTAGTGCATAACCTGTCGACCTGAGTTTCACCACGGCGCTAGAGTCCCGTCAAGACCTCGGTTGAAAGTTGTCCGATCGAAAGGGCGCTCGACGTGGGTGGATCTGCTGTGCTTGCGGTCGACCAGGGCACGACCAACTCGAAAGCGGTGCTCGTCGGCGCTGACGGATCTGTGCTGGCGACCGGGTCCGCGCCGGTCGGCCTGTCGACGCCGCAGCCGGGCTGGGCGGAGCAGGACGCCGAGGGGCTGTGGCAGAGCGTGCTCGCGGCGATCTCGGCGTGTTTGGCGTCGGCCGGCGCGGTTGAGGTGGTCGGGATCGCCTTGTCCACGCAGCGTGAGTCGGTCGTCGGGTGGAATGACACAGGCGAGGCGGTCGGGCCCGTCATCGGTTGGCAGGACGTCAGGACGACATCCTGGTGCGCCGCGCTGCCAACTGAGCTCGATGACCTGGTCCGCGAGCGCACCGGTCTGCGGGTGGACGCGATGTTCTCCGCCCCCAAGCTGCACTGGCTGCTCGAGAACGCGAAACCCGATCGCGTCGGCACCGTCGACTCCTGGCTGGTCCATCGCCTGACTGGTTGCCAAGAGCATCTAACAGAGGCCGGCAACGCGTCCCGCACCTTGCTGTACGACGTTCTCGACCTCGACTGGTCCACGTCGTTGCTCGAGGCCTTCGGCGTACCGCGGTCGGTCCTGCCGGAGGTGCGGCCGTCGAACGGCGGATTCGGCCACACCAAAGGCGTTCCGGGACTCGCCGACGGGATCCCGATCGTCGCCGTACTGGCCGACTCGCACGCCGCGATGTACGGGCAGGGATGCACGCAGCCCGGGATGATCAAGGCGACCTACGGGACCGGGTCGTCGGTGATGACGCCGGTCGACGCGTTCGTCGCCGACGGTTGCACGCTCGCGTGGCTGACGGATCAGCCGCTCTACGCGCTCGAAGGGAACATCGTGTCGTCCGGCGCGGCGCTCGCGTGGACGGCCGGCATGCTCGGCGTGCCCGACGTCGGTGCACTCGTAGAGCTCGCGGACACCGTGCCGGATGCGGGCGGCGTCGTACTCGTGCCGGCGTTCGCTGGGCTCGGGGCGCCGCACTGGGATCGCAACGCCCGTGCCGCGCTGACCGGGATGAGCAGTTCGACCACCCGAGCCCACATCGCGCGGGCGTCCGTGGACGCGGTCGCGCACCAGATCTGCGACATCGTCGACACTATCCCGGGCACTCCCGGGCGGCTCCGCGCCGACGGCGGCGCGACCGTCTCCGGGCTGTTGATGCAGACCCAGGCCGACCTGCTCGGCCACCCGGTCGAGGCGTCCGACGTCGCCGAGGTCAGCGCCCTCGGCGCCGCCGAACTGGCCTGGACCACGCTCGGCGAGACCACCGGCTGGGCTGACAGCCGCTCCGCCCGCACCTTCGAGCCGGCGATCGACGCCGCCTCCCGAGCGAACCGCCGTACCCACTGGTCCGCCGCCGTCGCCGCGACCCGCACCACCTGACCCCCCTCCGGTGGGTCAGCCAACCAGCGTGTGGGTTCCCCTACCGGAATCCGGTGGGCCAACCCTCATCCCGGTGGGTCAGCCAACCAGAGGGTGACAGTGAGCGGGTGACCGGATGCGGTCGGAGATCGCTTTCCGTTACAGGTTGACTCGTCGTGACAGCCCACCTAAGGTTGCGGTCACAAGGCCTGGAAAGCCCTTTCCAAGGCTCGTGGCGAGGGAGGCTTCGGCATGTGCGAGTTCGAGCCGGGTGCTGCGGTGGCACTCCCCGGCGGGATCGGCATCTCGCGGCTGTCCGTGTACGACATCGAGGCCCCGGACGGCCTGGTCGGTGGCACGCCCCACGTCCACCTGGCCTGCTCCGAGGGGTACTACGTGATCGCCGGCGCCGGCGCGGTCCAGACGCTGACCCCGAAGGGCTTCGCCGAGACCCCGCTCCAGGCCGGCACCGTGGTCTGGTTCGACCCCGGCACCATCCACCGGCTGGTGAACGGCGGCGAGCTGCAGATCCTCACGCTGATGTCGAACTCCGGTCTCCCCGAGGCCGGCGACGCCGTACTCACGCTACCGCCCGAGCACCTGACCGACCGCGAGACGTACCTGAAGGCGACTGCCCTCACCGGCGAGGGTGAGGCGCGGACCCCGTCCGCGATGGCCCGCCGCGACCTCGCGCTCGAGGGTTTCGCCGTACTGCGCGAGTCGGTCGAGGCGGACGGCCCGACGGCGCTCGACGACTTCTACGCGGCCGCGGTCCGGATCGTCCAGCCGCAGCTCGCCGACTGGCGACGCCGCTGGGAGCAGGGCGCCCGCCGGCTCGCCGACGAGACCGGCGCCGCGCTGGACGCCCTCGAGGCCGGTACCGCGCCGCACCTGCAGACCGCAGAGCTCCATGACCTTCCCGCCCCCACCGAGTTCGGCCGGCACGGCATGTGCGGTCGCCTCGACATTTACGACATCACTTCGTGAGAGGCAAGACTGTGAACGAGAGACGCATCGGCATCGTGATGAACGGAGTCACCGGCCGGATGGGCCTGCGCCAGCACCTCGAGCGCTCCATCGTGGCGATCCGTGCGCAGGGCGGCATCCCGGCCGCCGACGGCACCATGATCATCCCCGAGCCGATCCTGGTCGGCCGCAACGAGCTCAAGCTGCGCCGGATCGCGGAGAAGTACGAGCTGACCCGCTGGACCACCGACCTGGCCGAGGCGCTGGCCGAGCCGGACGTGGAGATCTACTTCGACTCCCAGCTCACCCAACTGCGCGAGAAGGGTGTCCGCGCGGCGGTCGAGGCCGGCAAGGCGATCTACTGCGAGAAGCCGATCGCCGAGGGCCTGGAGGCCGCCGTCGACCTGGCCCGGCTGGTCCGCGACTCGGGCCTGAAGAACGGCGTGGTCCAGGACAAGCTCTCGCTGCCCGGCCTGCGGAAGCTGAAGCGGCTGGTGGACGGCGGGTTCTTCGGCCAGATCCTCTCGGTCCGCGGCGAGTTCGGCTACTGGGTGTTCGAGGGTGACTGGCAGGAGGCGCAGCGGCCGTCCTGGAACTACAAGTCCGAAGAGGGCGGCGGCATCATCGTCGACATGTTCTGCCACTGGCGGTACGTGCTCGACCAGATCTTCGGCCCGGTCAAGTCGGTCTACTGCCAGGGCGCGACCCACATCCCGACCCGGTACGACGAGCAGGGCCAGGAGTACACCGCCACCGCGGACGACGCGGCGTACGGCGTCTTCGAGCTGGAGGGCGGCATCGTCGCCCAGATGAACTCGTCCTGGGTGACCCGGGTGTTCCGCGACGAGCTGGTCGAGTTCCAGGTGGACGGGACCGAGGGCAGCGCGGTCGCGGGCCTGCGCCGGTGCCGGGCGCAGCACCGGTCGGTGACGCCGAAGCCGGTCTGGAACCCGGACCTGCCGGCCACCGAGAAGTTCCGTGACCAGTGGGCCGAGGTGCCGGACAACGAGGAGTTCGACAACGGCTTCAAGGTGCAGTGGGAGATGTTCCTGCGGCACGTGGTCGACGACGCGCCGTTCACCTGGGACTTCGTCGAGGGCGCCAAGGGTGTGCAGCTCGCCGAGCTCGGCCTGCAGTCGTGGCGCGAGGGCCGCAAGCTCGAGGTGCCGCCGCTCGACCTCGAGGGCAAGCCGTGACGCTCTCGCTCACGCTCCCTCTGGACGGCGGTCTGTCGTCCTACCAGCTGGTGGGCGAACCCGTTGCCCAAGGCACCTACGAGCCGGCGCGGTCGCGGCTGGCGTTCGCCGCCGCCCACGTCGTCGCGGATCCGTTGGGTGACAACTCGCCGGGACAGCCCGCCGTGGTCGACTGGGAGCACACGCTGGGGTTCCGCCGGCACCTCTGGTCGCTCGGATTGTCGGTCGCCGAGGCGATGGACACCGCGCAACGCGGGATGGGTCTGGACTGGGCCGCGACGCAGGAGCTGATCCGGCGGTCCGCCGCGGAGGCTCCGAACGGCCGGATCGCGGTCGGGGTCGGCACGGATCAACTTGCTGCGGGCAACCACCCGCTGGAGACCGTGATCGGCGCCTACGAGGAGCAGTTGGCGGTCGCCGAGGAGGTCGGCGCGCAGCCGATCCTGATGGCCAGCCGGGCGCTGTGCGCGGCGGCGAGCTCGCCGGACGACTACCGGAAGGTGTACGACCGACTGCTGAGCCAGTCGTCGCGACCGGTGATCCTGCACTGGCTGGGTGCGATGTTCGACCCGGCGCTCGACGGCTACTGGGGCAGCGACTCGCTGGACACCGCCGCCGACGTGGTGATCGAGCTGATCGGCGACAACACCGCGAAGGTCGACGGCATCAAGGTCTCGCTGCTCGAGGCTTCCCGTGAAGTTGCCCTGCGCAACCGGCTGCCCGAGGGCGTGCGCCTCTACACCGGCGACGACTTCAACTACCCCGCGCTGATCAAAGGCGATGACGATGCCTACAGCGACGCCCTGCTGGGGATCTTCGCAGCCATCGCCCCGGCGGCCGCGGCCGCGTTGAAGGCGCTGGACGACGGGGACCTGCAGCGGTACGACGAGGTGTTCGAGCCGACCGTCGCGCTGTCCCGGCAGATCTTCTCGGCGCCGACGTACTACTACAAGACTGGAATCGCCTTCCTGGCCTGGCTGAACGGCCACCAGCCCGGGTTCACGATGGTCGGTGGCCTGCAGACCGGGCGGTCGTTGCCGCACCTTGCGGACACGTTCCGGCTCGCTGACAAAGCCGGCGTACTGACGAATCCCGAGCTGGCCGTTTCACGGTTCCGGCAGCTGCTGCGTGTGGGTGGTGTGGACGCGTGAACCGCTACAGCCTGAACCAGGCGACGACGAAGTACTGGCCGCTCGAGGACGTCGTCGCGGCCAGCGCCACGGCCGGGCTGTCCTGGATCGGCCTGTGGCGTGAGCCGATCCAGGAGTACGGCGTCGATCAGGCCGCCAAGCTGGTCGCGGACGCCGGCCTGAAAGTGTCGTCGCTGTGCCGGAGCGGGTTCTTCACCTCGACGGACCCGGTCGACCGGAAGGCGAAGATCGAGGACAACCGCCGCGCGATCGACGAGGCGGCGACGATCGGGACCTCCGTACTCGTGCTCGTCAGCGGCGGCCTGCCGCCGGGGTCACGGGACATCGACGGGGCCCGCGCGATGGTCCGGGACGGGCTGGCCGAGCTGGCGCCGTACGCCGAGGAACGCGGCGTGAAGCTCGCGGTCGAGGCGTTGCACCCGATGTTCTGCTCGGACCGGTGTGTGGTGTCGTCGCTGTCCGGAGCTCTCGACCTGGCCGAGCAGTTCCCGGCGTCCCAGGTCGGGGTGATCGTGGACGCCTACCACCTGTGGTGGGACGCGGACCTCTACCGGCAGATCGAGCGGGCCGGCGAGCGGATTCTGTCCTACCAGGTGAGCGACTGGGTCGTCCCGCTGCCGGAGGACACCTTGCTCGGCCGCGGCATGATGGGCGACGGCTCGATCGAGCTGCGCCGCCTCCGCGAGGCCTGTGACGCGGCCGGGTACGACGGGCCGATCGAGGTCGAGATCTTCAACCAGAAGCTGTGGGACGCGCCCGGTCAGGAGGTTTTCGACCTGGCGCTGGAGCGGTATCAGGAGCACGTCATCTAGCGACCGAGGAGCTGCCTGTATGACTATCCCCGCCGACGGCATCGGGATGCACCTGTACACGATGCGGGATGTGCTGGCCGAGGACTACCCGGGAACACTGAAGCGGCTGGCCGGTATCGGGTATCGCACGGTGGGCGTGAGCGGCCGGTTCGGTCACTCACCGGACAAGATCCGGTCCTTCGCGGACGAGGCCGGGCTGTCGATCGTGCTGGAGCACGTGAAGTACGACCGGATGTCCGACGACTGGGCCGGCGCGCTGGCCGACGCCAAGACGCTGGGTGCGCAGTGGGTCGTCGTACCGTCGATTCCCTCCGAGCAGCACTCGGTGGAGGGGTTCCGGACGGCGGCCGCCGCGTTCACCGAGGCGGGGAAGGCGGCTCGGGACGCCGGGCTGAAGCTGCTCTTCCACAACCACGGCCGGGACTTCGACGAGGTCGACGGGCAGGTACTGTTCGACATCCTGCTCGAGGTCGACCCCGAGCTGCTCGGCTTCGAGCTCGACCTGTACTGGGTGGTCAACGGCGGCAAGGACCCGATCCACTATTTCCGGAACCACCCGGGCCGTTATCCGGCGCTGCACGTGAAGGACATGGCCGAGGACGGCTCCTGGGAGGACGTCGGCGCCGGCAAGCTCGACTTCGCCGCGATGTTCGCGTACGCCGCCGAGGGTGGGGTCGAGCAGTGGCTGGTCGAGCACGACAAGCCGGCCGACGCCTGGCAGTCCGCCGAACGCAGCTACCGCGGATTGTCCGATCTCCGGTTCTGAGCCAAACGCTTAACCGGATCAGCCGTGGTTACAACTGCTCACGTCCGGTGAGATCGGCCTAAGCTCGTCGCGTGCAGAACGAACCGACTGTTCGGCTGACGGCCGTTCGGCGCCTGTACGAGGTGAGCGCCCGGATGGGTGCGGGGCGCAGCCTGGCCGAAACCCTGCAGGCGGTCGTCGACGGCGTCGTGACCGGACTCGGGTTCGGGATCGCGGTACTGAACCTGCGGCAGCCGGACGGGAAGTTCGAGGTGATCGCGGTCGCCGGGTCGCCGGAGGCCCGCGAGGCGCTGCTCGGGACGATCAGCTCGGCGGACATCTTCGACGCCGAGTTCGCGATCGCGGACGAGTGGGGGCGGCTGCGGTTCGTGCCGCACGAGCGATTGCCGGAGGGCGAGGTGATCGGCTGGGTGCCCGACGTACCGGTGTCCGACGACCCGGCCGCCTGGCATCCACTGGACGCGCTGTTCGCGCCGTTGTACTCGCCGGTCGGCGAGCTGGTCGGGATGCTGGCGGTCGACCTGCCGGAGGACCATCGCCGGCCCGGGCCGATCCACCGGGAGCTGCTGGAGATCTTCGCCACCCAGGCCGGGCTGGCCATCGACAAGGCCCGGCTGACCGATCAGCTGCTGGCCGAGAAGGCCCGGCTGGAGGCCAGCGAGACCACGTTCCGGATGGTGTTCGAAGGCGCCGGCAACGGGATGGCGACGGTCGCGCTGGACGGGCCCGAGGCCGGCCGGATCCTGCGCGTGAACGACGCCTTCAGCCGGATCACCGGGTACGCCGCCGACCAACTCGTCGGCGCCCGGTTGCTCGAGTTCCTGCGCGACGAGGACCCGTCGCTGTCCCGGGAGGAGCTCGAGAAGGTCGCGGCCGGCAATGGCACGTACCGGTTCGAGCGGATCTTCTCGCCGCCCGCCGGCAACGACATCTGGCTCGGCGGTACGGCGGCCATCGTCGGCGCCGAGGGGCAGCCGCGGATCCTGCTGGTCCAGGTCGACGACGTGACCGCCCGCAAGGACGCCGAACGCGAGCTCCGCCACCACGCCGCGCACGACCCGCTCACCGGCCTGCCGAACCGTCGCCTGCTGCAGCACCGGTTCGCCGCCGCGCTGGAGCGGACCCGCGCCAGCGGCCGTCGCGGCGCCCTGCTGTTCTGCGACCTGAACCACTTCAAGCAGGTCAACGACAGCTACGGTCACGAGGCCGGCGATCGGGCGCTGCGCGAGATCGCCGCCCGGCTGGCCAACGAGGTCCGGCACGGTGACACCGTCGCCCGGCTCGGCGGCGACGAGTTCGCCATCCTGGCCGAGGACATCGCCGACGACGACCTGGCCGCGCTGATCAGTCGCCTCGAGACCGCCGTCAGTCGCCCGCTCCCCAACATCACCGTCGAGGTCACCACCAGCATCGGCACCGCCCCGATCACCCCCGAGACCACCGACCTGGACACCCTGCTGCACATCGCCGACCAGGCCATGTACCTCACCAAGCAGCAACGCAAGCGGGAACGCTGACGGATCAGGAGCCGGTGGTGACCCGAGCCCGGGCTTCGAGGAACCGCTGGCCGGGGTCGCCGCCGAGATAGCCCCAGGGCTGCTCGGTCGGGCGCTCGCCCAACTGTTGGAAGACAGCGGCCGCAGCCGCCGGATCGGCGCTCAGGCTGAAGGCCAGAGCGAAGATGTTCAACGGACCGGCCGATCCGGGACGCAGGTCGGCGGCCGGGTGCCAGATGGAAAGCTCGGCCGCGGTCCGCAGGTCGGCCCGGACGTTCGGCTGGGTCATGTATCCGGTCGTCTGGTTCGCGTCCAGCTCGACAGTGATCTCGAGGTGGGCAAGCGCGACGAGGGCGTGCACCATGCTGCCGCCCGGGCTGCGGGTCGCGGCGTCGCGGGCGAACCGGTGCATCTGCTCGTCACTGCCGAACCACTTCCCGCAGAGCGTCTGCATCCACTCGAAGTTCGCCTTCCAGTGGCTCGGGTGGCGTTTCGTCGCCTCCAGATAACGGAACTCGCCGTCCTCCAGCGGTAACTGCAGTCCGCGCGCCGTGCGGATCAGGAACGCCCATGCCGACACCTCCTCGGCGTCGCGCCTGATCACGTCGTACAGATACGACTCGGCGAGGCGCAGTCGCTCGAAGAAGAGCTCGAACCGATCGCGGGAGGTGTACTGCGCGCCGTAGCCGCCACGCGCATCCCAGGCCCAGTGCACGGCGTGCGCGCCGCGGACCAACTGCGCCAAGTTGTCGTCGGGCGTGTGGTGCCCGATCCAGACCTGTACGCCGGGGACGGCTCCGCAGACATCCAGGTAGAACGCGCGGTCGTCAGGGTGATCGACAGCGGCCAGTACGGCGCGAGCCGCGGACCACTCGCGGTTCTCCAGTGCGTCGTACAGCCGCCGGGCGGTGGGATCACCCAGGCACGGATCGAGGACCATCGTGGGCGGAGGCGGGGTCTTCCGTGGCCACTTCATCGGCAGCACCTCACTTCTTGCGGTGTTCGCGGTAGCCCACCACGATGCCGACGACCAGGACGGCGAACGTGGCGGGTGGCAGGTCTCCGAACGACATCCCGGTCGCCAGCGCCAGCACGATCGCACCGACCAGAGCCGCGAGGACCCAGAGCGTCGGCCGCTTCAGCCAGTACGCCGCCTTGTCCCACCGGGTCACCGAGCTCCGCGGGATCTCGTCGGGCTCGCGGGCCGGCATCGGGACCCGCAGCGCGACCGCGGTCGCGGCGTCGACCGCCGCGACCGCCTGCTGCCCGTTCTTCCACAGCGCGGGCTCGATCGGAAGCTGGTAGCCGTCCCGCCGGATCAGCAGCCGTCCGCCGTCGGGGAAGGCGACGACGGCGGCCAGTTCGTCGTACGACGCCGAGGTCTCGCCCCTGGTGGTGTCGACGTGGGCGCCACTGCGGCCCACGGTCAGCACGGCCTTGGCCACCGGTCGACCGAGGTGCTTGAACTGTTGCCCCAAAGGCGCACTGGCCCGCGGCGGGCCACCGTTCCAGCTCAGCTGGGGATCGCGAGCGGCCTCGGGATCCGCCGACAACAGCAGGTTGCTCCACATCGCCCGGGCGGCTTCCCGGACCTCGTCGACCGTCACGGCATCGAGCTCGGCCGCCAGCTGATCGCGGTCCGTCGGCGGACGCCCGAGCAGCACCTCGCGGGCGGCCAGGTACGGCAGCCAGTTCTCGGCCGGCTCGGTCTTGAGTCGTCGTAGCTCCTGGTCCAGGTCGTCGCGCAGCTCGGCGGGGTCCGGACCGCGGTCCCGCAGCCGGCGCAGGACGGTCGTGGTCTCGGCGACGACGGTCGACCGCGCCTCGGGCAGGATGTCCATCCCGGCGGTCACCATCGCGTGCTCGGCGTCCACGAGCTCGTACGACGCCCAACCGCTGTAGCCGACTCCGGCACCGTGCCGGAAGCCGCCCTCCAGACCACGCCGCAGCGCCCGCACCAAAGCGACAGCCGCCGTCGAACGCGGCACGACACCCGACATCGCGACAGAGCCCTCAGGTCCCGGGAATGCACCCGGCATCGGCTGGTCACATTGCGTCGGGCGGCTCGCCTTCCAGCGCGTGCCGTCGTTCAGCGGCAACCGCAGTCCGGCCGGAGGCGGACCGGTGAGAGCCAGTACGGCGTTGCCGCGGGTGTAGGCGTCCGCCGCCAGCGCCCGAAGGCGATCCGCGTCGGCCGTGTGCAGCCCAAACTCGTCGTACCCGGCCAGGCCAGGTCCTTGCGCTCCGTAACGCCAAAGCAGGTGCGACGCGACCGCACCGCCACCACGCGTGGCGCCTTCGGCTCGGAGGACGCGCTGCTCGTGTTCCAGGTCGGTGAAGTCCGGATCCGACAGCCACAGGCACGTGTGCTGCAGGAACTCGGCGATGTCGTCGGGCTCGCCTTCCACGTCGAAGCTGGTGTGCAGCATGCTGACGTGGCCGTTGACCGGCGTACGGATCGTGTCCCGCCCGTGCAGGGCAAGGTGTTCGAGCAGATGCAGCCAGCCGTGGGTGGGCAGCGTCTCGTCCGCCAGCCCCACCCGGAACCACAACCCGGCCCGCATCCGCTGCTCACCAGGCACCCAGTAGACGGGAATCCCGTCCACCTCCGTAACCCGCAACTCCCCACCCATGTCCCCACCCGGTACTCGAACCGATAGCCGCCCTATCTTGCCCGGCTCGACGCGATCCCGCTCCCCCTTTCCCCGCAATTGCAGGAAGTTGCAACCACGGGGTCAAGAACCCAGGCGCGTGAGCGGCTCGTCGGTGAGGCGGTAGGTGGTCCATTCGTCCTGGGGCAGGGCGCCGAGGGACTTGTAGAAGTCGATGGCGGGGGTGTTCCAGTCGAGGACGGACCATTCGAGGCGTTCGTAGTCGTTGCGGACGCATTCCTGGGCGAGGGCGACCAGGAGGGCCTTGCCGAGGCCGCTGCCGCGGGTTTCGGGGCGGACGAAGAGGTCTTCCAGGTAGATGCCGTGGACGCCGCGCCAGGTGGAGAAGCTGAGGAACCAGATCGCACAGCCGGCCACCACGCCCTCGTGCTCGGCGACGTGGCAGAACACTTTCGGCTCCGGGCCGAACAGGGCGGTCTGCAACTGTTCGGCGGTCAGCCGGCACTCGTCGGGAGCCCGCTCGTACTCGGCCAGGCCGTAGACCAGTTCCACGATCGCCGGCACGTCGTCCGGCCGCGCCCGTCGTACTCGTTCGTCAGTCCGCATTGGACCATTAACTCCCAGGACACCAAGCGCCGGAAAGCTGGGCTCCTCCCCGCCCGACACAGGAGGATCCTCCATGTCAGTTTCCCGCCGTCGCTTCCTCGGCCTGAGTGGTGCGGGCTCCGCCGCCGTACTGCTCGGCACCGGCGCTTGGGACGCCTCGACCACGTACGCCGCCCCAGCCGGCAGCGGCAACCCCTTCACGCTCGGCGTGGGCTCAGGTGATCCGCAGTACGACGGTGTCGTGCTGTGGACCCGGCTCGCCACCGACCCGTACGCCGTCGACGGCAAGGGCGGCATGCCCGCCAAGCCGGTCCGGGTCGAGTACGAGATCGCCCGGGACCCGAACTTCCGGCACATCGTTCGCCGGTCGAGCGTCGTCGCCACTCCGGAGCTCGGCCACTCGGTGCACCCCGAGGTCCGCGGGCTGCAGCCGGACCACGTGTACTACTACCGCTTCCGCACCGGCGGCGAGGTCTCGCCGACCGGCCGGACCCGGACCACGCCGCACCCGTTCGCCTCGCCGCGGGAGCTCCGGTTCGCGTTCGCCTCCTGCAACGCCTGGCAGGACGGCTTCTACACCGCCTACCAGCACATGGCCGACGAGGACCTCGACCTGGTCGTGCACCTCGGCGACTACCTGTACGAGTCCGGTGTGAGGACGAACCGGCGCGGAGTCGTGACCGACCCGCGGTTCCACGGTGAGACGTTCGACCTGGCCCGCTACCGGCTGCAGTACGCGCTCTACAAGACCGAGGCGCCGCTGCAGGCTGCGCACGCGCAGTTCCCGTGGGTCCAGACCATCGACGACCACGAGGTGGAGAACAACTGGGCCGGCGACCTGTCCCAGGCGGACACCGAGCCGGACCAGGACCCGGTCGTGTTCCGGGCCCGCCGCGCGGCCGCGTTCCAGGCGATGTACGAGAACATGCCGCTGCGGCACGACCAGATGCCGTCCGGCCCGTCGGTGCGGCTGCACCGACGGCTTCCGTACGGGCGGCTGGCCGACATCACCATGCTGGACACCCGCCAGTACCGCTCCGACCAGCCGTGCGGCGACGGCGACTCGTCGACCTGTGACGACCGGTTCAACCCCGACAACACGATGCTCGGCGGCAAGCAGCGCGGCTGGCTGCTGGACGGGTTCAAGCGGTCGAACGCCCGCTGGCAGATCCTCGGCAACCAGGCGCCGATGGGTCAGACCGACTGGACGCCGGGTCCGGAGACCCGGGTCTGGCTTGACCCGTGGGACGGGTACGTTGCCGAGCGCAACCAGGTGCTCGGCGCGGCGCAGGACAGCGGCGTCCGCAACCTGGTGGTCATCACCGGTGACCGGCACCAGAACTACGCCCTCGAGCTCAAGCGGGACTACGCGAACCCGGACTCGGCCGCCGTCGGCACCGAGTTCGTCGGTACGTCGATCACCAGCGGCGGCGACGGCGCCGACATGACCGACCAGGGGCAGCAGTTCCTGGCGGCCAACCCGCACCTGAAGTTCTTCAACTCGCAGCGCGGCTACGTCCGGGTCACCGTGGACCAGAAGCAGTGGCGCTCCGACTACCGCGTCCTGCCGTACGTCACCAAGCCCGACGCGCCGATCAGCACGCGGGCGTCGTACGTCGTCGAGGACCGCAACCCGCACGTGCACGCATCCTGACAAGCTGAGGACCCCGGGCGCGCCCGCCCGGGGTCCGTCAGTGGGTCACTTCCGCGCGAAGAGGCCGACGGCGTCGTACGCGATCCAGGAGCCGTTGTCCTTGAACAGCTCGATCACGTTCTGCCCTTGCCTGAAGAGATCCCGGGCCAACGGCCGTTCGAGGTACGACGGCTTCAGCGGCGATCCCGGATAGGTGCTATCGGCAATCGTCGAGCCCTTGGTGGCGCCATTGGCGAACGTCAGCCGGTCGACCTGGGTCCCATTGACAGTCAGTACGGCGGTGCCGGCCAGGCTGGCGTGGCTGCCGATCAGCCACAACGCCAGGTCGAGATCCTTCTCCGGTACGGCGGCCAGGTCGAAGCGGAGTGTGGCCTTGTGATTCTTCGACCCAGCCCATTTGTCGGCTGGACCTGGCAGCAAATACGACCAGTCGGCCGACGGGGTCGACGTACCGAACCTGTAGTCGACGTCCGACGGGAACCGGGTCGGGTAGCTCGCGTAGCCGTTCGGCGACAGGGCGAGCTCGGAGCCCTTGCCGTCGAAGGTCCCGACAGTCGCGACGGGGAGGCCCGAGATCGTGACCGAGGTCAGGTTGGTCGCGGCAACTGTTGCCGACGGCTTCGAGCTATTGCCTGCAGCATCGACCGTGACGACGCGGTACGTCCGGGTCACGCCGGTGAATCCCATCCCGCGGTGGACGAAGTGCGGGTACACGGTCTTGCCGGCCAGCTCGTAGGAGCCGTCCTTCAGCACGTACACCGCGTAGTGGTCGACGACGGTTGCCCACGACACCGGTTTCCAGTCGAGGGTGATCGTGCCGAGCTGGCCGCTGCCGGTCAGATGGGTGATGGCGGGCGGACGGTTCATCACAGGGCCTCCAGACGGGGCGCGTCGACCGGCGAGCGGAACGCCGCGACCACGTGCGGTACGGCGTTCGCGTCGGCCTCGATGTACGGGAAGTTGACGAACTCCGCGGTCAGCTCGGACCGGGTCAGCGTGGTGTGCACGTAGCCGCGGCGGGCGTTGTAGAACTTCACGTACGGGTGCTGAAGCCAGTCCTTCGCGTACTGGTCGGTGTCCGCGCCGTCGCCGTCGGATCCGATCGACGAGCACACCAGCTCGACGCCGATCGTCGGAGAGGCCGGGTCCGCGAAGTCCGCCTTCAGCTCGGACGCCACGTGCCGGTGAATGTCGCCGGTCAGCATGACCGCATTACCCGCTTGCTGCAGTTCCGCGAGCAGTCGGCGGCGGTTGGCCGGGTAGCCGTCCCACTGCTCGATCCGGTCGTCGGTGATCGCGGTGAGGACGACACCGCCGGCCAGGACGTTCCAGGTCGCGGGAGATCGCCGCAGTCCGTCGTACAGCCACTGCTCCTGCTTGGAGCCCAGGATCGTGCGGGACTCGGACTGCCGGTCGGCCTCGTCCACCGGCACCGGGTCGCGGTACTGCCGGTTGTCGAGCAGGTTGATCCGGGCGAGCGTCCCGACGTCGTACCGCTGGTAGACCTGGGTGTCCGGGCCCTCGGGCAGGCTGCCGAGCCCGATCGGCAGGTTCTCGTAGAAGGCCCGGTAGGCGACCGCGCGGCGATGGACGAACAGCTCCGGCGGGATCCCGTAGATCGAGTTGTCCGCGCCGTAGTTGTTCTGCACCTCGTGGTCGTCCCAGACGTTCAGCCACGGTGCGGTCGCGTGCGCTGCCTGCAGGTCGGGGTCGGTCTTGAACAGGCTGTACCGCAGCCGGTACTGCTCGAGCGTCTCGATCTCCACCCCGTGCTCGGGACCAACCGTCACGCCCTCGCGCCAGAGGTTTCCACCGGCAACGATGCCGTACTCGTAGATGTAGTCGCCGAGGAAGAACACCGCGTCCGGCGCCCGGCTCGCGATGTCCCGGTACGCCGGGAAGTAGCCGTGGTACCAGGCCTGGCACGACGCGGTGGCGAAGCTGAACCGCGAACCGTGCACCGGCAGTGTCTTCGTGCGACCGACCGGGCTGACCTCGGTGCCGACACGGAAGCGGTAGAAGTACTCGCGCTCCGGCCGCAGCCCACGCACCTCGGGATGGACGGCGTGCGCCAGCTCAGGCGTCGCGATCGCGAGCCCACGCCGTACGACTCGCTTGAACGAACTGTCCTCGGCCACCTCGTACTGCACCGGCACGTGCTCGGCACGCATCCCGCCGTGCCCGTCGGCGGCCAACGGCGTAGGCGCGAGCCGAGTCCACAGCACGAACCCATCAGGCCGCGGATCACCGGACGCGACGCCGAGCCCGAACGCACCGGACGGAATCGGACGCCCAGGGGTGGCGTCCGAACTCGCCGGTGCGGAGACGCCCACCGCGACGCTCGCGGCACTGAGCCCGGTCAACTGCAGGAAGGTACGACGTGTTGGCGGTGGAGGCACGGGCGAAGCTCCATTCAGGGGAGGGCGGACTTGCGTCATATTCTTACGTATGTCTCGTCCGTAATGTCAGTCGTTGACGGGAAGTCGCCAAAGATTCAGCAACTGGAGTGCTGGGTGTTTGCGAAGATTCCTGTTGGAAGTCTGAGTGGCGGCGCGCAAGGCTTGAGGGCATGGCAGCTCAGACGAAGAAGACGCGTCGGATCGGCGACGTGGAGGTCAGCGGGATCGGGCTCGGCGCGATGCCGATGTCGATCGAGGGCCGACCGGACGAGGCTCGGTCGATCGCGACCATCCACGCCGCGCTCGACGCCGGCATCACCCTGATCGACACCGCGGACGCGTACCACCTGACCGCGACCGATGTCGGACACAACGAGTCCCTGATCGCCAAGGCGCTGGCGTCGTACGGCGGTGACACCTCCGGCGTCCTGGTCGCGACCAAGGGCGGGCACCTGCGGCCGGGTGACGGGCGGTGGACGCTCGACGGCTCGCCCCAGCACCTGAAGGAGGCGGCCGATGCGTCGCTGAAGCGGCTCGGCGTCGACGCGATCGGGCTGTACCAGTTCCACCGGCCGGACCCGAACACGCCGTACGAGGAGTCCGTCGGCGCGATCCGCGACCTGCTCGACGCGGGCAAGATCCGGATGGCCGGGATCTCGAACGCGAACCCGGCGCAGATCCAGCAGGCGAACGAGATCCTCGGCGGCCGGCTCGTCTCGGTGCAGAACCAGTTCTCGCCGGCCTTCCGGTCCAGCGAGCCCGAGCTCGAGTTCTGCGACCAGCTCGGGATCGCGTTCCTGCCCTGGTCCCCGCTCGGCGGCATCTCGAACGCCGGTGAGCTCGGCGCCAAGCACCCCGCCTTCCACCAGCTCGCGAACGAGCTCGGCGTCAGCCCGCAGCGCGTCACGCTGGCGTGGATGCTGGCCAAGTCGCCGTACGTCATCCCGATCCCCGGCTCCAGCCGGCCCGAGACGATCCTCGACTCGTACGCCGCTCTGGACCTCGAGCTCACCCCGGAGCAGGTCGCCACGCTCGACGCAGCCTGACCCCGACCCAGCGCGCCCCGGCCCACGGAATACCTTCGTGGGCCGGGGTGTTCCTGTCTTGTCCCCAACCAGACAGGAGGTTCTCGCGATGGAAGATCTGCGTGCGTTGAGCTACGGGCTCGGCCAGCAATACTTCGACGAGCGGGACTACCGCGGCGCTATTCGCGCCCTGCGGCCCGTCGTGGAGGAGACCCCGGACGACGTCGGCACGCGGCTGCTGCTTGCCCGTGCTTACTACCACGCGGCCTTGCTCAAGCCGGCCGAGGAGCACCTGCTGGAGGTCATCGAGCGGGAGCCGACCGAGTACTACGCGCACCTGATGATGGCGCGGACGCTCGAGCGGCAGTCTCGGGCCGACGAGGCCGGGAAGCACCGCCGGATCGCGGCGGCGCTCACCGGTGACGACGAGTTGCTCAAGCCGCACCGCGTCTGAGCTGACGCTGGGGGGCGTACAGGTCGGTGATCGGCGGGCGCTGGCCGAGTAGGTACGTCGCGACGGACCCGGCCTGACAAGAGTGGGGAATGCCCGGACCATGGATTGGCGTTGTGCGGGCCAGAAGTAGTTAAATAGTTAACTACTAGATCCTGGAGGAGGACAGATGCAGTTCGGTGTGTTCAGCGTCGGCGACGTGACCGAGGACCCGACCACCGGTCACACGGTGAGCGAGGCCGAGCGGATCAAGGCCATGGTCGCGATCGCGCTGAAGGCCGAGGAGGTGGGCCTGGACGTGTTCGCCCAGGGTGAGCACCACAACCCGCCGTTCGTGCCGTCCTCCCCCACCACGCAACTCGGGTTCATCGCGGCGAAGACGTCGAAGATCGTGCTGTCCACCGCGACCACCCTGATCACCACCAACGACCCGGTGAAGATCGCTGAGGACTACGCGATGCTGCAGCACCTGGCCGACGGCCGGGTCGACCTGATGATGGGTCGCGGCAACACCGGCCCGGTGTACCCGTGGTTCGGCCAGGACATCCGCAACGGCATCGGGCTCGCAGTGGAGAACTACGCGCTCCTGCGCCGGCTGTGGCGTGAGGACGTGGTCGACTGGGAGGGCAAGTTCCGGACGCCGTTGCAGGGCTTCACGGCGACCCCTCGACCGCTGGACGGCGTACCTCCGTTCGTCTGGCACGGGTCGATCCGGTCGCCCGAGATCGCCGAGCAGGCGGCGTACTACGGTGACGGGTTCTTCCACAACAACATCTTCTGGCCGGTCACGCACACCAAGCGGATGATCGAGCTCTACCGCAGCCGGTTCGAGCACTATGGACACGGCGCCGCGGACCAGGCGATCGTCGGGCTGGGCGGCCAGGTCTTCATGCGGAAGAACTCGCAGGACGCCGTCCGGGAGTTCCGGCCGTACTTCGACAACGCGCCGGTCTACGGGCACGGCCCGTCGCTGGAGGACTTCAGCCGGGAGACGCCGTTGACGGTCGGGAGCCCGCAGGAAGTGATCGAGCGGACGCTGACCTTCCGGGAGCACTTTGGTGACTACCAGCGGCAGCTGTTCCTGGTCGACCACGCCGGGCTGCCGTTGAAGACCGTGCTGGAGCAGCTGGACATCCTCGGCGAGGAGGTCGTTCCGGTGCTGCGCAAGGAGTTCGCCGCGAAGAGGCCGGCGCACGTGCCGGACGCGCCGACCCACGCTTCCCTGAAGGCCGCCGCCGAGCGCGCGCGGGACCTGGAGACGATCGAGGAGCCGACGGTATGACCGAACGCGAACGCGTGATCGCCGTGGTGACGGCCGGGCTGACGACACCGTCGTCGTCCCGGCTGCTCGCCGACCAACTGGCCGCCGCGGTGCGCGACGAGCTGTCCGGTCGCGGGATCGAGTCGCGGGTCGAGTTGATCGAGGTGCGTGACCACGCCCACGACCTGACCAACAACCTGCTCACCGGCTTCCCGACGGCCGAGCTCGGCAAGGTGCTCGACACGGTCACCAACGCCGACGCCTTGATCGCGGTGACGCCGACGTTCAGCGCGTCGTACAGCGGGCTGTTCAAGATGTTCTTCGACGTGCTCGACGACAAGGCGCTGGCCGGCAAGCCGGTCCTGCTCGCCGCGACGGGCGGCACCGAGCGGCACTCGCTCGTGCTCGACTTCGCGCTGCGACCGCTGTTCGCCTACCTGAAGGCGCTCCCGGTCGCGACCGGTGTGTACGCCGCCTCGACCGATTGGGGCAGCGGTGCGACGAAGCTCCGTACTCGGATCGCGCAGGCTGCGACCGAGTTGGTGGCAGCCCTCCACCACGAGACCCCGGCTCAGGCCGACCCGTACGAGAACCCCACGCCGTTCGAGGATCTGCTCAACGGCTAGCGATCAGCAGTTCGATCCCGTCCAGGATGCGGCTCAGCCCGAACTGCAGCGCATGAGCCGGATCGATGACGGACTGGAAGTGCTCGCCGACTGAGGTGCCGACGCGGCCGGCCACGGGAAACCGGTCGGCCGCACCGGCCATCACGTAGGTGAGCGTGGGTGCAATCTCACGCCACCACTCCTGGTCGGACAGACCGGTCTCGCGCTGTGTGCGGAGTTGCTCCGCACCGGCGCGAGCGGTGCCGTGGACGTGGGTGAGAACGAGCGTCAACGCGGAGTCCATCTCCACGTCGGTCAGGCCGAGCCCGTCCAGCGGACGGAGCTCGGCTTCGTACTTCAAGGTGATGTTGGGCCCGAGCGCGTTCCGCATCGTCGGGACCTCGTGGATCCACGGATGCTTCACCAGCACATCCCAGTTGCGCTGCGCGATGAACTCCAGCGCACCACGCCAGCCCCCTGTCTGCCGGGCCGGCTCGTCGACGTCGGCGTACAGGTCGCCGTACACGCTGTCGAACATCAGGTCGGTCAGCTCACCCTTGCCCGGGACGTGCGTGTAAAGCGACATCGTGCCGACCTTCAACTGCTCCGCGACGGTCCGCATGGACACCGCGTCGAGCCCCTGCGCGTCGGCCAGCTCGATGGCAGTGCCGACGATCGAGCGCACGGTCAGGCCGGACCGGCCGGGCTTCGTGTGACTGCCCCACAGCAGCGCCAGACTGCGCGCCGGATCGGGCGCGGCCGTCTTCTTCGGACTCAAGGGAAGAAACTCCAAACGATGTAAGTGCCTGGCGGTTGTGGTGGACCGCTCGTCGTTGACCGCATCGTACCTGAGTCGTACGGTGTACGGTACACCCTACGATTCACTCGGCGAGAGGTGGGAAGTGACTACGGAACGTGTGATCGAGGCCGTCGGCGTACGGAAGAACTACAAGGGCGGCACCGAGGGGGCGGGGCTGAACGGTTTCGACCTGGAGGTCACCGCCGGCACCGTGACCGGCCTGCTCGGGCCCAACGGCGCCGGCAAGACGACCGCGGTGCGGATCCTGTCCACACTGCTCGAGATGGACTCCGGTACGGCGACGATCGCGGGGTACGACGTCCGCCGGCAAGGTGCCGAGGTACGGCGCCGGATCGGGCTCGTCGGCCAGTACGCGGCGATCGACGAGGTGCTGACCGGCCGGCAGAACCTGGTCATGTTCGGCCGGCTGAACCACCTGGGCCACGCGACCGCGGTCCGGCGGGCGGACGAGCTGCTCGAGCGGTTCAGCCTGACCGAGGCGGCCGGGCAGGCGGTGACGAAGTACTCCGGTGGGATGCGGCGGCGGCTCGACCTGGCGGCCAGCCTGATCGTGGCGCCGTCGGTGCTGTTCGTGGACGAGCCGACCACCGGGCTGGACCCGGCGGGCCGGATCGAGGTGTGGAACGCCGTGCGGCAACTGGTCGACGGCGGGACGACGGTGCTGCTGACCACGCAGTACCTGGAGGAGGCGGATCAGCTGGCGAACCGGATCTCGATGCTCAAGGCCGGGAAGGTGGTGGCCGAGGGCACTCCGGACGAACTGAAGACCCAGCTCGGGTCGGACTGGCTGGACCTCGTCCTGGCGGACCCGGCGGAGGTGTCGCGGGTGCTCGAGCTGGCCGAGCCGCTGGCGGACGGGGAGATCCGGGTGACCGACGTACGGATCAGCGTGCCGGTCAAGGACCGCACCCGGGCGCTGGTGACGATCGCGAATTCATTGCACGAGGCAAAGATCGAACCGGAGGACATCACGCTGCGCAGACCGACGCTGGACGAAGTGTTCCTGCACCTGACCGGACCGGAGGTGGCAGCATGACCGCGCTCGGGTGGACCTTGGCCGACAGCTGGACGATCGCGCGGCGGACGCTGACGCACTGGCGGAACCAGCCGGGGCTCATCGTCTTCAACTGGTTGTTCCCGGTGCTGATGCTGCTGATGTTCGGCAGCCTGCTCGGCGGGGCGATGGACTTCCCCGAGGGCGAGTCGTACTACGAGCTGCTGGTGCCCGGGATCTTCGCGCTGGCGATGCTCTTCGGGCTCGAGGGCACGATGACGGCGGTGACCACGGACAAGGACAAGGGGGTGACCGACCGGTTCCGTTCACTGCCGATGAGCTCGACCGCCGTGGTGATGGGCCGGTGCATCGCGGACATGCTCGACTCGGTGGTCACGCTGATCGTGCTGGCCGCGGCTGGGCTCGCACTCGGCTGGCGTTGGCATGAAGGACTACCGGCTGCGCTGGCAGCCTTCGGGCTGCTGCTGTTGCTGCGGTTCGCGTTGCTGTGGGTCGGGATCTTCATCGGGCTGTCGGTGAAGAACGCGCAGAGCGTGACGGTGGTGCAGGTGCTGGTCTGGCCGATCGGCTTCCTCTCCAGCGCCTTCGTCGCCACCTCCACGATGCCCAACTGGCTCGGCACCATCGCCCAGTGGAACCCGCTGTCCGCAACGGCGACCGCATCCCGGGCCCTGTTCGGCAACCCGGATCCATCGGCGACGGCCACCTGGATCGGCACCCACGCGGAGCTCGCGGCGATCATCTCTCCGCTCATCCTGATCGCCGTCTTCCTGCCGCTGTCCGCCCACCGCTACCGCACCCTCTCGCAGTAACTGCGCGGTTCCGGAAGATCACCGCCGGCCCGGATCCGGCCTGAAGGCTAGGCCGGGCCGGCGAGGATCCGGGCGTAGTACGCGCGGGCGTCCGGGGTGCGGCCGGTGCCGAGCACCCTCAGGGCCTCCGCCAGGTCGGGATACTCCTGCTCGAGCATCTGGGCGGCGGCTTCGAGCTCGGCCGCCGACGCCACGGCCCGCAGTACGTCCTGGACCACCGTCACCGGATCCCCCGCCGGCTGCGGACGGGCCGGTGCGGCGCCGGCGGCGGGCTGCACCTCGGAGGTGACCGTGGTCAGCGTCGAACGTTCGACCGCCCGTACGTCGGCGAGCCGGCGCGACTGCTCGTCCGGCGGGAGCGCGGCCCAGGCGGGGTCGGCGACCATGGCCTCCAGGTGCAGCAGCCGGGAGAGCACCGCGGGGCTGCTGATCTTCGACCGGTGGCCGGTCATCAGCTGCGACAGCATCGGCGCCGAGAGCCCCAGCACACCGGCCAGTTGCGCCTGGGACAGGCCCAACCGCGCGAGCAGCCGGCCGAACCGGTCGCCGAGCGGCTCGCCGTACCACTCGATCTGCCGCTCCACGTTGCGGGTCTGCGAGTCGGTCATGCTGCCCTCCGAGGTTTGCGGTTGCAAATCACAAATGCAAACACTAGGGTCATCGTTGTTCCGATCTGCAAACACTGGGAGTAGCAATGATACGCCGTGCTGCACTGCTGGTCGTCGTTGGGCTCGCCATCGCATTTCCATCTGCAAATGTATCCGCGACCCCCGCCGCCGACCCGTACTCGCCGGTGATGGTCGTGCTGGACTCGTCCGGGTCGATGAAGGCCCGGGACGCCGGCGGCACCGGCACCCGGATGGACGCCGCCAAGCGTGCTGTCTCCACGATGGTCGACGGGCTGCCGGCCGAGGCTCAGGTCGGGCTCACCGTCTACGGCACCGGCACCGGATCGGCCGGATCCGAGAAGGCGGCCGGCTGCCGCGACGTCCAGGTGGTCCACCCGGTCGGTACGGCGAACAAGCCCGCGCTGAAGGCCGCGGTGAACCGGGCGCAGGCTCGCGGATACACCCCGATCGGCCAGTCGCTGCGGACCGCCGCGGCGGCCCTCCCCAAGGAAGGGCAGCGCTCGATCGTGCTGGTCTCCGACGGCGAGGACACCTGCGCCCCGCCGCAGCCGTGCGAAGTGGCGAAGGAGCTGCACCGGCAGGGCATCGACCTGCATGTGCACACCATCGGCTTCCGAGTCGGCGCCGCGGCTCGCGCGCAGCTCGCGTGTATCGCGCAGACCACCGGCGGTACGTATCACGACGCGGACGACGCCAGCACGCTCACCGGCGTACTCGGCCGGGTCACCGAGCGGGCGCTGCGGCACTACGAGCCGATCGGCAAGCCGATCACGGGGACCAACGACCCGACCACGGCGCCGGTGGTCGCTCCCGGGCAGTACGTCGACACGCTCGACTCGCAGGAGGAGCGCTTCTACGCGGTCGACCTGAGGGAGGGCGAGACGCTGTATTTCGCCGGTACGGCGATCTTCCCGCGCGGCAACGTGCGCGATGTCGAGGCACTGGACATTCGCATCACTGGGCCGGGTGGGGCCGACTGCTACCAGCGCGAGCGGCAACTGCACACCCGGGCCAAGCAGGACGGCGGCAGCGTGAGCACGGTGCTGCGCTGGGACGAGCTCGCGGACGGGACCAGCCAGAGCAGGACATGCGACGAAGCCGGCCGGTACACGCTGCGGCTCACGCGAGACAACAAGGGCAATGACCGGGTCCCGGTCGAGCTGCTGGTGCGGGTGGAGCCGCCGGTCACCGGCGGGAAGGGTGAGCCGGCCCAGGCCGCGCTCGTCGAGTTCGCCGGACAGCCGGCCGGGGCCGGTCAGGGGGTGCGCGGGGGCGGCTCGTTCAACGAGGCCACCACGCTGGCCGGGCCGGGGCGGTACGGCGAGACGGTGTACTACGGCGAGCAGCTGTTCTACCGGGTCAAGCTGGACTGGGGTCAGGGGCTGGCGTACCGGATCACGTACGGCGGGGTGCCGGACGGGGAGACCGTGAACATCGCGACCTCGCTGTACAACCCGGTCCGCGACGAGATCGACAGCGACACCACGGCATACACCGGGGAAACGAAGACACTGCCGTTCGACGGGAAGCCGATCGCGACGACGCGGGTGATGTACCTGAACCGCGACGGCGGCGCCGCGGACATCCGGAAGATGGCCGTCGACGGGTGGTACTACATCATGGTCAAGCTCGGCGCGGCCGACGGCGCGGGCGGCGTTCCGATCACCATCGACCTCGCCGTCGCGGGGACGAAGGTGAGCGGTCCCGAGTACAGCACCAGCCCCGAGTCGACCCCGAGCGCGACAGCCGAACCGTCGTCCAGCGAGACGCCGACCACGTCCCCGTCGTCGTCGGAGGGCCCGTCAGGCACTGCCAACGGCCCGATCGACGGCAAGACCACCGAGTCCGACTCGAGCACGCTCCTCCCCTGGGCCATCGGCGGCGGCGCGGCGCTGCTCGCGGTGGCTGGTGTGGCGATCGCCCTGATCCTCCGCAACCGCCGACCGTCGGCCCCGACCGGCCCAATGGGACCGACCTGGCCCAACTAAGCCGGCCTAGCCGATCTTCACCCAGCTCACCCCGCCCCACCCGCCCCCGGCGGGTCTAGCCGATCTTCACCCAGCGGTATGAGGTTCCTTGCTGACGGCACTCGACTCGGGTGCCGTCGGCTGCCGTTTCGACCGAGCCCGCAACCTGCCAGCCGCACGGTTGCCCGGCCCGGATCTGCGGATCCGCCGACCGGCTCGCCGGCGCCGCCGGTGTCACCCCGATCGTGTCCGGACCGGTGATCGGCCCGCTGACGGACGTCGCACTCTCCGACGCGCCGTCCCCCGGCGGCGGCGACGTACCCGACGGCGGCGGATCCCCGAACGGATCGAACACCGCCACCAACGCAGCACCCCCACCAACGACAACCCCCACCATCGCCAGCACCGCGGCAACAACAGCGATACGCCGCCCCGCCCGCGAGGGGTTTGTGGAGGAGTTCGATGTGCCCTCCACATCTTCGGGGGCTGGGTCCGGGAGGGTGCGAGTCGGGCGAGGGCGGGGTGAGGTTTCCGGGAGTGGAGGCAGGTGGTCGAAGACCTCGATGGTTTCGCCGTCGGCGGTGTGGGCTGGGATGGCGAGGGGCTCGGACAGAGCCGGGGCGAGCTCGGTCAGGGCTTCTGCTGCGGAGGCTGGGCGGTTGCTGGGATCGGGGTCGGTCAGGGCGGCTACCACGTCCCAGATCGGGTCAGAGGTGTTTGCCGGACGAGCGGGGAGGGTGCCGCGTTCGGGAGGTTCGGCGCCGGTCAGTAGTTGCCAGGCGGTGATGCCGGCGGCGTACAGGTCCTGGCTCGGCGACGGCGCGGCTCCGGCCAGCGCCTCGGGTGCCAGGTACCCCGGCGTACCGACGACCGTGCCGTGGACGGTCAGCCTCGGCTCGCCGAGGGCGATCGCGATGCCGAAGTCGGTCAGCCGAAGCATCGGCCGTTCGGTGCCCGTGGTCTCGAGCAGCAGGTTCGCGGGCTTCACGTCGCGGTGCAGAACCCCAGCGGTGTGGATCTTGTCGAGCGCCCCGAGCAACTGACTCAACAGCTCGGCAGCCAGCCGCGGCGGCAACGGCCCGAAGTCCGCGACCAGGTTGTCCACCGACCCACCACCGACGAGATCCATCGCCAGCAACGCCAAATCGTCGTCGGACGCCGAGCCGTACGGCGTGAGCACGTTCGGGTGCTCCAGCCGGCGGCACTGCTCACGGACGAAGCGCAGCAACGCACCGGCGTCGCGCTGCCGCAGGATCTTGGCAGCGCACAACCGCTCCTGCCGCCGGTCCCAGGCCCGCCACACCGTCCCGGCTCCACCGACCCCGATCGGGTCGATCAGCTCGAACCGCCCGGCGAACACATCCGCCACCCCGTGGACCTCCTGAACCTCGCCGCTGGACGCACACCGTAATCCATCACCCCGACCACTCGCGGTAGTCCGCGGCTCGATCGGGGTACCACCCAGAGGTGACCCAGCTGCTGTGGCGCAGGCCACCGGGGGGTGCTGGACCACAACGCCCTGTTGCGGCCGGTTGCCTAGGGCATCAGTTGGCCGCCGTTGACCTCGATGATCTGGCCGGTGACGTAAGAGCTCATCGCGTCCGAGGCGAGGAAGAGGATGGTGCCGACGCACTCGTGCGGGGTGCCGGTGCGGCCCATCGGAATAGTGGCGATCATGCCGTTCAGCTGCTCCTCGCCGGTGTGCCGGTCGTGGAACGGGGTCTTGATCACGCCGGGTGAGATCGCGTTGACCCGGATCCCTTCGGGGGCCAGTTCCTTGGCCAGCCCGCGGGTGAAGGTGCTGACCGCGCCCTTGCTGGTCGCGTAAACGACCGACCCGCCGCCACCGCCGTGCCGGCCCGCGATCGAGGTGACGTTGACGATGTTTCCGCCGCCCTGGGTCCGGAACACCGGAACGATCCGGCGGGACAGCGCGAACACCGAAGTCAGGTTCACGTCCAGGATCCGGTGGAACTCCTCGTCCGGCACCTCGCTGACCGGCGAGCGGTTGATCAGGTCACCGGCATTGTTCACCAGCACGTCGATCCGGCCGTGCTCGGCGAGCACGTCGTCAATCAGCTTGCCCGCCGACACCGGGTCGGCCAGGTCCGCCTGGTGGACGGTCGCCGTACCGCCGGCTGTCTGGACGGCGCCCAGCGTGTGCTTCGCGCCCTCGGAGTTGCGGTGGTAGTGCAGCGCGACCGTCGCCCCGGTTTCGGCGAACCCGACCGCCGCCGCGGCGCCGATCCCGCTGCTCGCGCCGGTGACCACGACGACCTGATCCCTGAAATCCAGATATGCCATGCGCCCTATCCTGCCCCGGCCGGGTCCGGCCCGCGCGCGGACGGGTGCCGCGCCGGGAAAGGGTTTGCATACACGGCGTCGGCGGTAGATTCGTTGGATGGGATATGCGCTGGGGCAGCTGGATCTTCGGCGGTGGCGAACGGCGGACGCGCTGCGGTTGTCGGCGGCGCACCAGGATCCCGAGATGGTGAACCAGGGCGGGATCGTGGACACCGCGTCCGCGGTGGACTGGATCGGGCGGGTGGCCGATCTGGACAACGGGCACGTGTACGCCGTGGCGGACGCCGAGGATCACCCGATCGGGTGTGTGGCGGTGACCAACATCGACCGGCACCAGGTCGGCTGGACCTGGTACTGGACGCTCGCCGAGGTCCGCGGCCAGGGCATCGCCCGCGACGCGCTGCGCGCCCTCGCCAACTGGGCCCACCAGGAAGCCGGCCTCTACCGGCTCGAGCTCGGCCACCGCACCAACAACCCGGCGTCCTGCAGCGTCGCCGCCGGCGCCGGCTTCCTGTACGAAGGTCTCGAGCGCCAGCGCCTCGCCTACGACGGCACCCGGTACGACGTCGAACGCCATGCCCGCCTCGCCACCGACCCCCTCAACCCGCCGCAGCGCCCGGTGACGATCAGTCTCTAGAGCGTCAGCTTCGGGTGCCGGTTGACGTCCTTGTAGAGCAGGTAGCGGAAGCGCCCGGGTCCACCGGCGTAGCAGGCCTGTGGGCAGAAGGCGCGCAACCACATGAAGTCGCCCTCCTGCACTTCGACCCAGTCCTTGTTCAGCAGGTAGACCGCCTTGCCTTCGAGCACGTACAGGCCGTGCTCCATCACGTGCGTCTCCGGGAACGGGATCACGCCGCCCGGCTCGAAGCTGACGATGTTGACGTGCATGTCGTGCCGTACGTCGTCCGGGTCGACGAACCGCTGCGTCTTCCACCGGCCCTCGGTGTCCGGCATCTCCACACCCTCGACGTCGACCTCGCTGGTGACGAACGGCTCGGGTACGTCGATCCCGTCGACCCGCTCGTACGCCTTCCGGACCAGGTGGAACCGCGCGACCTGCTCGCTGGTGTTGTGCAGCGTCCAGTCGGCCGCCGGCGGCAGGAACGCGTACCCGCCCGGTCCGAGGTCGTGCTTCGCACCGGAGACCGTCAGCGTCACGTTGCCTTCGACAACGAACACGACCGCCTCGGCGGACGGGTCGGTCTCCGGTTTGTCACTGCCGCCGCCCGGAGCGACCTCCACGATGTACTGCGAGAACGTCTCGGCGAACCCGGACAACGGCCGTGCGATCACCCACAGCCGCGTGTCGTCCCAGAACGGCAGCCGGCTGGTGACGATGTCGCGCATGGTCCCGCGGGGCAGCACGGCGTACGCCTCGGTGAAGACGGCGCGGTCGGTGGTCAGGTTGGTCTGCGCAGGCAGCCCGCCGCTCGGGGAGTAGTAGCGCGTCATGCTTGGCCTCCTCGGGTGAGCAGCCGGCCGCGGGGGCCGGCGTCGATGTCGACTTGGGCGCCGCGCAGCCAAGTGCTGCGGACCACGCCGTCGAGCCGGCGTCCGTCGTACGGGGTGATGGCGTTCTTGTGCTGCAGGGTGCGCGCGTCCACCACGAAGGTCTCGTCGGGGGCGAAGACGCAGAAGTCGGCGTCGTACCCGGTCTCGATCCGGCCTTTGTCCGGTACGGCGGGCGCCTGACACATCCAGCGTGCGACGTCGGCCAGCGTGAAGCCGCGTCCGCGGGCGCCGGTCCAGACGGCGGAAAGTCCGAGCTGGAGTGAGGCGATCCCGCCCCACGCCGCACCGAAATCCCCGGTGTCGAGGCGTTTGAGCTCGATCGTGGACGGCGAATGGTCGGAGACGACGAGGTCGATCACGCCGTCCCGCAGGCCGTCCCAGAGCAACTCGCGGTTCGCGGCTTCCCGGATCGGCGGGCAGCACTTGTACTGCGTGGCGCCGTCGGGGATCTCCTCCGCGCTGAAGGTCAGGTAGTGCGGGCAGGTCTCGGCGGTGATCCGGACACCGGTGCTCCGTGCCCGGGCGATCATCGGCAGGACGTCCGCGCTCGACACGTGCAGGATGTGCACCCGGCAGTCGGTACGGCGAGCAAGCTCGATGACTTGTGCGACGGCGGCGTACTCCGCCTTGCGCGGGCGGGACCGGAGAAAGGCGGCGTAGCTCGCGCCGTCCGGTGGCGGGGCGTCGTCGATCCGGTGGGCGTCCTCGGCATGCACGATCAGCAAACCGCCGAACGATGCGATTTCGCGCATGGCCGACCTGAGCTCGTCCTGGCTCAGTGGCGGGAACTCGTCGACGCCGCTGTGCAGGAGGAAGCACTTGAAGCCGAAGACACCGGCCTCGTGCAGGGGACGCAGCTGGGCGAGGTTGCCCGGGATCGCGCCGCCCCAGAAGCCGACGTCGACGTACGCCTGGCTCGCCGCGGTCTTCCGCTTCAGCTCCAGCGCCGGTACGTCGCAGGTCGGCGGGATGCTGTTGAGCGGCATGTCGACGATCGTCGTGACCCCGCCGGCGGCGGCCGCTCGGGTCGCGGAGGTGAAGCCTTCCCACTCGGTGCGACCCGGGTCGTTCACGTGCACGTGCGAGTCGACCAGGCCGGGCATCAGCACCTCGTCGTCGGCCAGGATCAGCTCCTGCGTGGCGTCGAGTTGGGCGTCGTACGGCGCGATCGCGGCGATCCGGCCGTCGTGCACACCGACCGCATGCGACGCCTCGCCCGCGGCCGTGATCACGCGGCGAGCCCTGATGACGAGGTCAAGCGAGGTCATGCGATGCCCCTCTCGGTTGCTGTCATCGTAGAACTCTGCAGGTGGTCGCCCGCGATCCTTTCTCCGAGTTGCCGGAGCAACGGGATCGGTTCGGCGATACAACGCCGGACGTCGGGCTCGAGGTCGGTCAGCGAATAAGCCGCCGCGATCCCCGCGTCGGCAAGCCTGCGGCGGTCGAGCCTATTGGTGCCACACACGGCGACCACCGGGATCGCCGCCGCGCGAGCTGCCGCGGCCACCCCCGCAACCGCCTTCCCATGCAACGTCTGCTCGTCGAGCGCCCCTTCCCCGGTCACCACGAGGTCCGCCCCGGCGAGTCGCTCCTGGAAGCCGGCCAGGTCGAGCATGAGCTCGATCCCGGGCCGCAACTCCGCGCCAAGCAGGGCAACGGCCGCGAAGCCGACACCCCCGGCAGCCCCCGCACCCGGGGTGTCCCGGAGGTCCCGCCCGGTCTCTCGAGCCACGAGATCAGCCCATCGGCTCAGCCCCGCGTCCAGCTCGGCAATTTGCGCGGAGTCGGCCCCCTTCTGCGGCCCGTAAACAGCTGCTGCACCCGTCGGCCCGGTCAACGGATTGTCGACATCGCAGGCGACGACGACCTCGATACCCGCCATACGCTGACGCAGCGCGGTCAGATCCAGGGAATCCTCGCTGATGGTGGCGCCGAGGGCGCGGACCAGGCCGGTGCCGCCGTCTGTGGAGGCGCTGCCGCCGATGCCGAGGATGATGCGGGTGCACCCGTTGTCGATGGCGGCCGCGATCAGCTCACCGGTGCCGCGCGAGGTCGCCGTGATCGGGGCCGGGGAGCCGCCGGGGAGGCGGACCAGGCCTGATACGTCGGCGAGTTCGACGACGGCCACCTCGCCGCGGCGGACGTAACCGGTGCGGACGGCCTCGCCGGTGGGGCCGGAGGCGGTCGCCGGGACGAACTCGAAGCCGGCGGCGACGGCGGCGGCGAGGGTGCCGTCGCCGCCGTCGGCCACCGGGATCGCGTCCACGGTCACGTCGGGGACGACACGGCGTACGCCTTCCCCGACCGCGGTGGCGACCTGGTTGCTGGTGAGGCTGCCTTTGAACTTGTCGGAGGCAACCACCACGCGGGTCATCGGACTGCGATGGCGGTCGGTGCGTCCGCGGGGGTCTCGGCGAGGTCCTCGAACTCGTTGACGTTGTCGATCTCCAGGCCCATCGAGACGTTGGTGACGCGTTCGAGGATGACCTCGACGACGACCGGGACCTGGTACTCGGCCATGAGCTTCTTGGCCTTCTCGAGGGCAGGCAGGATCTCGTCGGGCTCGGTGACGCGGAGCGCCTTGCAGCCCAGGCCTTCGGCGACCTTGACGTGGTCGACGCCGTAGCCGTTGACCTCGGGGCTGTTGATGTTCTCGAACGACAGTTGCACGCAGAAGTCCATGTCGAACCCGCGCTGCGCCTGCCGGATCAGCCCCAGGTAGGAGTTGTTCACGACGACGTGGACGTACGGGATGTTGAACTGCGCGCCCACCGCCAGCTCCTCGATCAGGAACTGGAAGTCGTAGTCACCCGACAGCGCGACCACAGTGCTGTCCGGATCCGCGACCGCGACCCCCAGCGTCGCCGGAACGGTCCACCCCAGCGGTCCCGCCTGGCCGGCGTTGATCCAGTGCCGCGGCCGGTAGACGTGCAGCATCTGGGCGGCCTGGATCTGCGACAACCCGATGGTCGACACGTACCGGGTGTCCGGCCCGAAGGCCCGGTTCATCTCCTCGTAGACCCGCTGCGGCTTGATCGGCACGACGTCGAAGTGTGTCTTGCGGTGCAGCGTCGTACGGCGTTCCTGACACTCCGCAACCCACGCGGTCCGGTCGGCCAGGCGACCCGCGGCAGCCCACTCCCGCGCCACCTCGACGAACACCTCGAGCGCGGCGCGCGCGTCCGAGACGATGCCGTAGTCCGGCGAGAACACCCGGCCGATCTGCGTCGGCTCGATGTCGACGTGGATGAACTTCCGGCCCTCGGTGTAGGTCCCGACCGACCCGGTGTGCCGGTTGGCCCACCGGTTGCCGATGCCGAACACCAGGTCCGAGGCGAGCAGCGTCGCGTTCCCGTACCGGTGCGAGGTCTGCAGGCCGACCATCCCGGCCATCAGCCGGTGGTCGTCCGGGATCGAACCCCAGCCCATCAGCGTCGGCACGACCGGAACGCCGACCAGCTCGGCGAACTCGACCAGCAGGTCGGACGCGTCCGCGTTGATGATCCCGCCACCGGCCACGAGCAGCGGCCGCTCCGCGGCGTTCAGCAACGCGAGAGCCTTCTCGGCCTGCGCCCGCGTCGCGGCCGGCTTGGCCACCGGCAGCGGCTCGTAGGTGTCGATGTCGAAGTCGATCTCGGCCAGCTGGACATCCAGCGGTAGGTCGATCAGCACCGGACCCGGACGGCCTTCGCGCATCAGCTGGAAAGCCTTCTGGAACGTGCCCGGCACCTGAGCCGGCTCCATCACCGTGACCGCCCACTTGGCGACCGGCTTGGCGATCGAGGCGATGTCGACCGCCTGGAAGTCTTCCTTGTGCAGCTTGGCGACCGGCGCCTGGCCGGTGATGCACAGGATCGGGATCGAGTCGGCGGAGGCCGAGTACAGCCCGGTGATCATGTCGGTGCCGGCGGGTCCCGACGTACCGATGCACACTCCGATGTTCCCGGCTTGCGCCCGGGTGTAGCCCTCGGCCATGTGCGAGGCGCCCTCGACGTGGCGGGCCAGCACGTGCTTGATCCCGCCGTGCTTCTTCATCGCGCTGTAGAAGGGATTGATCGCGGCACCGGGCAGACCGAACGTCTGGGTGGAGCCTTCCTTCTCCAGGATCAGGACCGCGGCGTCGACCGCGCGCATGCGCGCCATCAGCCCGAAGCCTTTCCGGACAGGCGCTCCACGCCACGCAGCAGCGCGGAGTGGTCGAGGCCGCCGTCGCCGTTGGCCCGGGCGGACGCCACCAGTTGGGCGACGAGCGAGCCGAGCGGTACGGCGACACCCGCCTCGCGAGCGGCCGCGGTGACGATGCCCATGTCCTTGTGGTGCAGGTCGATCCGGAAGCCCGGCTGGAACGAGCGCCCCAGCATGTTCTCCTTCTTCTGGTTCAGCACCGACGAGCCGGCCAGGCCGCCGCCGAGGACGTCCAGGGCCGCCTTGGTGTCGACGCCGAACGCCTCCAGGAAGATGACGGCCTCGGACAGCGCCTGGATGTTCGCGGCGACGATCAGCTGGTTGGCCGCCTTGACGGTCTGGCCGGACCCGCTCGGGCCGACGTGGACGACGGTCTTGCCGACCACGTCGAACAGCGGCTTGGCGGCCTCGAAGTCGTCCGCGTCACCCCCGACCATGATCGAGAGCGCGGCGTTCTTGGCGCCGGCCTCACCGCCGGAGACGGGCGCGTCCAGGATCCGGAAGCCCAGCGCCCGGGCCTGCTCGGCCAGTTGCTGGGTGACGTCCGGCCGGATGCTGGAGAAGTCGATGATCAGCGAGCCGGTCTCGGCGTGCTGGAAGACGCCGTCCTCGCCGGCCAGGACGTCCTCGACGTCGGGCGAGTCGGGCACCATCACGCAGATCACGTCGGCGCCCTTGATCGCGTCGGCGACCGAGGTCGCGTACCGGCCGCCGGCCTCGACCAGCGGAGCGCCGCGCTCGGGGGTGCGGTCGAGGCCGGCGACGTTGTGACCGGCGTCGGCCAGGTGTACAGCCATCGGGCTGCCCATGATGCCGAGGCCGATGAAGGCGATGTTCGTCATGTCGGAGATCTCCCAAGAGGTGTCAGCGGGCGGCGCGCGGCAGCCAGCCGAAGCTGTCGACGGTGGTGGTGGAGGGCTTGTACTCCAGGCCGATCCAGCCCGAGTAGCCGTTGCCGGCGAGCGCGTTGAGCTGCCGGTCGAGCGAGAGCGTGCCGGTGCCGGGCTCGTTGCGGCCGGGGGCGTCGGCGATCTGCACGTGCGCGATCCGGTCGGTGTGCTCCGCGATCACGCGGTCGACGTCGTCGCCGTTGACCGCGAGGTGGTAGAGGTCCGCGAGCAGCCCGACGTTCGGCGCCTGCACCCGGTCGATCACGGCCAGCGCGTCGGCGGCGGTCAGCAGCGGGTACCGGTCCGCGCCGCTGACCGGCTCGACCAGTACGACGCCGTCGATCCGAGCCGCCGCCTGTGCCGCGAGCGCGAGGTTCTCGACCGCGAGATCGTCCTGCTCGCTCGCGGAGTGGCCGTCCTCGCGGTTGCCGTACAGGGCGTTGAAGGCCTGGCAGCCGAGCCGCTCGCCGATGCCGACGGTGACGTCGATGTTGTCCCGGAACTCGCCGGACCGCTTCGGCCACGACACCAGGCCGCGGTCGCCGCCGGGCATGTCGCCGGCGAAGAAGTTCAGGCCGGTCAGCTGGACGCCGGCGTCCTGGATCGCGGTCACGAACGCGTCGACGTGCCGGTCCGTCGGCACCGCCTCGACGAACGGCCACCAGAACTCGACGGCGCCGAAGCCGGCCCGCCGGGCGGCCGCCGGGCGCTCCAGCAGCGGAAGCTCGGTGAACAGCAGCGAGCAGTTCACCGTGTAGCGCAGCGGGTTGGTCATGGGATTCTCGACTTTCCGTATTGCGGAAGTTGATTTCTGTTCTGCGAAATGACCATAGGTGGGCCAGCGCGCCGGCGTCAAGGGAAAGGTTTCCGGGCGGGCGGCCGGACGTTGTACGTTCCTCTGAGAACCACACAAGGCGGAGGAGGTGCGCCGTGCTGCTGTCCGAGCTGCTCGACGCGCCCGAGCTCGGGCTTCGCCTGCTGCACTTGGCCGCCGACGCACTCCACCGTCCGGTCGGCCGACTGGTCACCACCGACCTGCTCGAACCCGGCCGCTACCTGAGCGGTGGCGAGCTGGTTCTCACCGGCCTGGTCTGGCGCCGGAGTGAGGTGGACAGCGAGACGTTCGTCTCCTCGATGGCGGGCCGCGGAGCCACCACGATCCTGGCTGGGAAGGCGCAGCTCGGGGCAGTTCCCGAGGACCTGCTCGAGGCCTGCCAACGCCATCAGGTGACCCTCGTGGAAGTCCCCACCGAGGTCGCGTTCGCCGATGTCACCGAGTACGTCGCCGCCGCGGGCTCCCTCGAGACGGGTGCACGGTTGTCGGCAAGCCTGGTCCGGCAACGTCAGCTGTTGTCGTCGATCGCGGCCGGTCGGAGTCTCGACGAGCTCGCGGACCGCATCTCCGCCGAGATCGGGCATGACTGCCGGGTGATCACGCCGACCGGCCGGCACGTCGTACCAGGGCCTGGTCACCTGGACGAGGAAGTACTCGACGTCCTCTCGCGGCGGTTCCTCACTGCGGACCGGACTCCTGCAGTCGCCAATGCCTTCGGTACGTCGTACAGCCTGTTCCCGGTCGGGTCGGGCCTGGGCAATCGGCTGACCGCTTGGGTCTTGGTGATCGAGGGCGACCACACGGAGTGGTCCCGGGACCATGTCGAGGCAGTGCAGGAGTTGTGCGCGATCGCCGCGCTGGACAGGGCTCGGCGCGACGAAGGGCGGCTTGCATTGCGGCCGCTGGTCGCTGATGCGCTGGCGTTGGTCGAGTCGGGCGCTCCGCATGCCGAGGTCGCCAATCGGCTGCGGCAAGCCGGTGCGCATTCGGATCTGCCGATGGTGGTCGCGGTGGCGGACCTCCGGGGCGACGGGCCGAGCGAGGTCGCGATCACGCTGCTCGAGGATGTCGCGCTTACGGTCGGTCCGGCGGTCGTGGCGCCGGGACGTGATGGGGCGCTGGTCGCGTTGCTGCCGTTCGTTCCGGGGCTGCCGGATCAGCTGCGCCGGGCGTTCGGCCGGCTCTCGTCTGGGCTCGTGCGTGTGCGGCTCGCGGTCGGGGTCAGTGGCGAGACCGGCGTCGACGCGCTGGTCGGCGCGCTCGAGGAGGCCAGGTTCGCGCATCGGGCCGCTCGATCGGGCAGTACGCCGGTATCGGTGGTCACGTCGGAGGAAGTCGCCTCGCACGTCCTGCTGCTCGCCACGTTGCCCGACGACGTACGCCGTACCTACACCCATCGCGTCCTCGGGCCGGTGCTGGAGCACGATCGCCGTACCAACGCGGACCTGCTCGCCACGCTGCAGGAGTTCCTCGCCTGCGACGGCTCGTGGTCGCGAGCGGCCGAGGCTTTACACCTGCATGTCAACACGGTTCGGTACCGGATCGAACGCGTTGAGCAACTGACCGGACGCGATCTGTCCCGGCTCGAGGACCGCGTCGACGTGTTCCTCGCTCTCAAGTCGCTCTGAACCGCTGGGTTTGGGTGATCGCACAAAACGGGGGCCACCCGAGCGGGTGATCTTCGGAGGTTCACCGGGTGCAAACCGGGTGGGCTCGCGCGGATGCTGTCGTGCAGATCACCAAAACGCCGCCGCGCCCCCGAGCCCGCTTTCGAGGAAGGTGCCCGATGAAGGCAATCCTGCGACCCGGCCGCCGCGCCAGCCGTCACCCCGTCGACGAGGTGCTGCCGCCCGGCAAGCTCGCCGTCTACGGCTTCCAGCACGTCCTGGCGTTCTACGCCGGCGCCGTGATCGTACCGATCCTGCTGGCGAACTCCATCGGGCTCAGCACCGAGCAACTCGTCCACCTGATCAACGCCGACCTGTTCACCTGCGGTATCGCCTCGATCATCCAGTCGGTCGGGTTCTGGAAGGTCGGCGTCCGGCTGCCGCTGCTGCAGGGCGTGACGTTCACGGCGGTGTCGCCGATGATCGCGATCGGCCTGGCCGCGGGCGGCGGGACCGAAGGCTTGCTGGTGATCTACGGCGCGGTGATCGTGGCCGGCCTGGTGACGTTCTTCCTGGCGCCGTTCTTCAGCCGGCTGATCCGGTTCTTCCCGCCGGTGGTGACCGGCTCGGTGATCACGATCATCGGCCTGGCGCTGCTGCCGGTGGCAGCCGGCGACGCGACCGGCGGCGCCGGCCCGACGTCGGACCCGACCAGCGGCAAGAACCTGGCCTACGCGCTCGGCACGCTGGCCCTGATCGTGCTGATCCAGCGGGTCTTCAAGGGCTTCATGGCGACGATCGCCGTTCTGGTCGGCCTGGTCGCGGGAACGCTGGTCGCCTGGGCGTTCGGGGACGCGCACTTCAGCGCGGTCAGCGACTCCGGCTGGGTCGGCGTGACCACGCCGTTCTACTTCGGCTGGCCGCAGTTCTCGATCGCGGCGATCATCTCGATGGTCGTGGTGATGCTGATCACCGCGGTGGAGACGACTGGTGACGTCTTCGCGACCGGTGAGATCGTCGAGAAGCGGATCGGCCGCGAGGACGTCGCCCGCGCGCTGCGCGCGGACGGCCTGGCCACCACGATCGGCGGCGTCTTCAACTCCTTCCCCTACACGTGTTTCGCCGAGAACGTCGGCCTGGTCCGGCTGACCCGGGTGAAGAGCCGCTGGGTGGTCGCGGCAGCCGGCGCGATCATGATCCTGCTCGGCCTGATCCCCAAGGCCGGTGCGATCGTGGCCGGCATCCCGCACCCGGTGCTGGGCGGCGCCGCCCTGGCGATGTTCGCCACCGTGGCCGTGGTCGGCTTCCAGACCCTGGCCAAGGTCGACTTCCACGACCACCGCAACGTGGTCATCGTGGCCACCAGCGTCGGCCTGGCGATGTACGTCACCGCGCAGCCGCAGGTCGCCCAGGCGGTCCCCGGCTGGGCCGAGATCATCTTCGGCAGCGGCATCACGCTGGGCAGCCTGACCGCGATCCTGCTGAACATCGTCTTCCACCACATCGGCAAGGACTTCGGCCCCGCGGTGGCCGGGCTGCCGGGTGACTCGGTCCGGCTGGACCAGGTCAACAAGATGAGCCGCTCCGAGTTCGTCGAGACCTTCGCCGGCCTGTTCCAGGGCCCGCACTGGATGGTCGAGCGGGCCTGGGAGATGCGGCCGTTCACCGACACCCACGCGCTGCGCCGGTCGTTCCAGGAGGCCCTGTTCTCCGGGTCGCCCGAGGAGCAGCGCCAGCTGATCGAGTCCTACCCGCAGCTCGGTTCGCAGTTCGTCGCCGACGGCATGAACGGTGAGGCGTCGCTGCGGGACCAGTCCGCCCGCGGCCTGACCTTCCTGGCCGAGCCGGAGCGGGACGAACTGGCCGCGATCACCGAGGCGTACCGAGAGCGGTTCGGCTTCCCGCTGGTGATCTCGGTCCGGGACGCGGACTCGTTCGACCGGATCCTCGAGCAGGGCCGGGAGCGGCTGGGCAACTGCGAGAACCAGGAACACGCCGCCGCGCTACTGGAAATCGCCAAGATCGCCGGGTACCGGTTCGACGACTTCCTCTCGGACGCCAATCCGATTCATAGTGCAAGAACACGCTGGAGCAGTAGCCGATGAGTACGACCACCACGCAAACACCTTCGATCACGGTCAATGGCGAATCGACCGCAATCGGTGACGTCGCCGTGCACACCTCGGTGCTGGACTGGCTGCGTGACCAGGGCCTGACCGGGGCGAAGGAGGGCTGTGCCGAGGGCGAGTGCGGAGCGTGTTCCGTGCTCGTCGCCCGGCCCGGCACCGACGCCCCGACCGAGTGGACCGCGATCAACGCGTGCTTGCTGCCGATCGCGGCCCTCGACGGCCAGGAGCTGATCACCTCCGAGGGCCTGGGCTCCCCGGAGGAACTGCATCCGGTCCAGCAGGAGCTCGCCGTACGTGGTGGATCACAGTGTGGCTACTGCACGCCGGGCTTCGTGTGCAGCATGGCCGCCGAGTTCTACCGGTCCACGCGTACGACGTCCAACGGGCACTGCGACCACGAGCACGGCCCGAACGGTTTCGACCTGCACTCGCTGAGCGGCAACCTGTGCCGGTGCACCGGGTACCGCCCGATCAAGGACGCCGCGTACGCGCTGGGCGAGCCGGCCGTGGACGACGCGCTGGCAGCCCGCCGGTCCGCACCGCCGCCACCGCCGGTGGCCACCGCGATCGCGGTCGAGGGCGCGGAGTTCCTGCGACCGGCCGACCTGGCCGAGGTGCTCGAAGTGCTTGCCGAGAGCCCCAAAGCGCAGATCCTCGCCGGGTCGACCGATGTCGGGGTGGAGGTGAACATCCGCGGTGTCCGGAAGCCGCTGGTCGTCGCGATCGACCGGCTGACCGAGCTGCGCGAGTTCTCGTACGGTCCGGACGAGATCCGGCTCGGCGCTGCGCTGACGCTCAGCGAGATCGAGCGGCTGCTGGCCGGCCGCGTGCCGCTGCTGGCCCAGATGTTCCCGCAGTTCGCGTCCCGGCTGATCCGCAATGGCGCCACCATTGGCGGCAACCTGGGCACGGGCTCGCCGATCGGTGACACCCCGCCGGCGCTGTTGGCCCTGGACGCCTCGCTCGTGCTGTCGTCCCGTCGGGGTGAGCGCGTCGTACCGCTCGCGGACTACTTCACCGGCTACCGGCAGACCGTGAAGGCGGCCGACGAGCTGATCCGGACGATCGTCATTCCGCTGCCGATTGAGCCGCTGACTGCTTTCCACAAGATCGCCAAACGGCGCTTCGACGACATCTCCAGCGTCGCCGTCGGGTACGCCGTCGACGTCGAGGACGGCGTCGTACGGCGGGCCCGGATCGGACTCGGTGGGGTCGCCGCGACCCCGCTGCGGGCGCTGGCGACCGAGCAGGCGTTGATCGGCAAGCCGTGGACCGAGCGGACCGTCCGGGAGGCGGCCGCGGTGATGGCGGCCGAGGGTACGCCGATGGACGACCACCGGGCGAGCTCGTCGTACCGCTCGGCGATGCTCGGCCAGTCGCTGCTCCGGTTCTACGCGGAAGGAGTGAGCGCATGAGCTCGCTATCTGAGCGTCCGCAGCAGGCCGTAGTGGGTCTGCCGCTACCGCACGAGAGCGCCGCGCTGCATGTCACCGGCAAGGCGCTCTACACCGACGACCTGGTGCAGCGGACCCGTGATGTCCTGCACGCCTGGCCGGTCCAGTCGCCGCACACCCATGCCCGGATCACGGATCTACGAGTGAAACCGGCGTACGACGTCCCCGGCGTGGTCCGTGTGCTCACGGGTGACGACGTACCGGGCGTGAACGACGCCGGCGTGAAGCACGACGAGCCGTTGTTCCCGACCGAGGCGATGTTCCACGGGCACGCGATCTGCTGGGTGCTGGCCGACACGTTGGAGGCCGCGCGACTCGGCGCGGCTGCGATCGAGGTCGACTACGAGCCGCTCGAGTCGCTGGTGACCGTTCGGGAGGCCATCGCCGCGGGCAGCTTCCAGGGCACCGGGCGGCACCTGGCCCGGGGTGACGTCGAGGGCGCGCTCGCGGCGGCGGCCCACGTGTTCCACGGCGAGTTCGAGTTCGCCGGGCAGGAGCACTTCTACCTCGAGACCCACTGCTCGCTGGCGCACGTCGACGAAGGCGGTCAGATCTTCGTTCAGAGCAGCACGCAGCACCCGTCCGAGACGCAGGAGATCGTCGCCCACGTTCTCGGCGTCCCGAGCCACGAGGTGACCGTGCAGTGTCTCCGGATGGGAGGGGGTTTCGGAGGCAAGGAGATGCAGCCGCACGGGTTGGCTGCGATCGCCGCACTGGGGGCGACGCTGACCGGACGGCCCGTGCGGCTGCGCCTCAACCGCACGCAGGACCTGACGATGTCCGGCAAGCGGCACGGGTTCCACAGCGAGTGGCGGGCCGGTTTCGACGACGACGGCCACCTGGTCGCTCTCGACGCGACCCTGACCGCGGACGGCGGCTGGAGCCTGGACCTGTCCGAGCCGGTGCTCGCCCGGGCGATGTGCCACGTCGACAACGCCTACTGGATCCCGAACGTCCGGGTGGACGGCCGGATCGCCAAGACGAACAAGACGTCGCAGACCGCGTTCCGCGGGTTCGGCGGCCCGCAGGGCATGATCGTCGTCGAGAACATCCTCGGCCGGTGCGCGCCGCTGCTCGGGTACGACGGCACCGAACTACGTCGCCGCAATCTCTACCGGGTGAACGACACCACGCCGTACGGGCAGCCGGTGCGGCACGCCGACCGACTGGAGTCATGCTGGAGCCAGGTCGCGTCCAACGGCGACGTCGTACGGCGGCAGGCGGAGATCGCAGCGTTCAACGCCGAGCACCCGCATCGGAAGCGAGCGCTGGCGATGACGCCGGTGAAGTTCGGCATCTCGTTCAACCTGACCGCGTTCAACCAGGCCGGCGCACTCGTGCACGTCTACAAGGACGGCTCGGTGCTGATCAACCACGGCGGCACGGAGATGGGGCAGGGCCTGCACACGAAGATGCTGCAGGTCGCCGCCACCACCCTCGGTCTCCCGCTGGCTCGCGTCCGGTTGGCCCCGACCCGCACCGACAAGGTGCCGAACACGTCGGCCACCGCGGCCAGCTCCGGCGCGGACCTCAACGGCGCGGCGATTAAGAACGCGTGCGAGCAGATCCGCGACCGCCTCGCGCAGGTCGCCGGCGGGCGGCTCGGGATCAGCCCGCATGACGTGCGCTTCATCGACGGTCAGGTCAGCAGCCTGACCGGCGACAGCGTTCCGTGGGAGGAGATCGTCCGCAGCGCGTACTACGAGCGCGTCCAGCTCTGGGCAGCCGGCTTCTACCGCACCGAGGGCCTGCACTGGGACGCCAACGCCATGCGCGGCGAGCCGTTCAAGTACTTCGCGTACGGCGTTGCCGCGGCCGAGGTCGAGGTGGACGGGTTCAGCGGCGCCTACACGCTGCGCCGGGTCGACATCGTCCACGACGTCGGCGACAGCCTCAGCCCGTTGATCGACGTCGGCCAGATCGAGGGAGGCTTCGTCCAGGGCACTGGATGGCTGACGCTCGAGGACCTGCGCTGGGACGAGAGCGACGGGCCGCAGCGAGGCCGGCTGGCGACACAGGCTGCGAGCACCTACAAGCTGCCGAGCTTCTCGGAGATGCCCGAGGTGTTCAACGTGCAGCTGCTGGAGAAGGCTCATGAGGAAGGCGCGGTCTACGGCTCGAAGGCCGTCGGCGAGCCGCCGCTGATGCTGGCCTTCGCGATACGCGAGGCGTTGCGGGAGGCCGCGGCGGCGTTCGGGCCTTCTGGTGTGAGCGTCGATCTGGCCTCGCCGGCGACACCGGAGGCCGTCTACTGGGCCCTGGACCGCGCTCGGTCCGCGGCCGACTCGCTCGCTGCGAGTGGGGTGTGACGGCCGAGATGGAATGGATGAAGGCGGTCGAACGGCTCCGCGAGCAGCGGTTGCCCGGCGTCCTGGTGACCCTGATCTCCGTGCGTGGGCATTCCCCGCGCGAGGCGGGCGCCAAGATGGTGGTCGCCGCGGACGGGACCTGGGCGACCGTCGGCGGCGGCAACCTGGAGGCGCTGGCGGTCGAGCGTTCCCGGGCGATGATCGCGGCGGGCGTCGGGGAGCCTGAGGTGATCGAGGTCGCGTTGTCCGACAAAGCGCCGTACCAGCATGGTGTTCAGTGCTGTGGCGGTGAGGTGAAGCTGCTGCTCGAGCCACTGCCGGTCGTCCCGGCGGTGGCGATCTTCGGCGTCGGGCATGTTGGTCTCGAACTGGCGCGGATCCTGGCCCGGCACGACATCGAGCTGCACCTGATCGACTCGCGGCCCGACCAGCTGGTGACGGAGCGGATGGTCGTCCTCGACGACGCGGTGGCCAACCTGCACGTCCACCACGTGCCGGTGCTGCCCGAGCTCGTCGTCGGCGAGCTGCCGGCCGGCACCCACGTCCTGATCATGACCCACGACCACGCGGAGGACGCCGCCCTGTGCGACGCCGCGATCCGCCGGGACGACCTGGCCACGATCGGGCTGATCGGATCCAGCGCGAAGTGGGCGCGGTTCCGCCGCAAACTCGCCGAGGACGGCAACTCCGCCGCGGCGATCGACCGGATCACCACCCCGATCGGCCGGCCCGATCTGGCCGGCAAGGAACCGGCCACCATCGCGGTCAGCGTCGCGGCCTGGCTGCTCCACCTGTTCGTTGCCGAACGCAACCCTGCACCCCGTGAGGCGAAAGCATGACCATCTACCGAGGCACGTTCCTCGACACTCCGGAGAACCCGTTCACCGGCGGCCGCCTGCGGGTCGACGCAGACGCCGCGCTGCTGGTGACGGACGGTGTGATCGTTGCCCGAGGCGCCTTCAGCGACGTACGGCGGGCGCACCCGGCCGAGGACATCGTCGACCTGAGCGGCGGCCTGGTGCTGCCCGGGTTCGTCGACACCCACGTGCACTTCCCGCAGATCCGGGCCGTCGGCGGTCTCGGCCTGCCGCTGCTGGAGTGGCTCGACCGCTACGCGTTGCCCGAGGAGGCTCGCATGGCCGACACCGGCTACGCGGCGGGGGTCGCGGCCGAGTTCGTCCGCGGGCTTGCGGCGGCCGGGACCACGAGCGCGTTGGTTTTCGGAGCACATTACGCGGACGCTGTCGACGTACTGTTCTCCTCCGCTTCCAAGGTCGGACTGCGGATCACCAGCGGCCTCGTCGTCAGCGACCGGCTCCTCCGGGAGGACCTGCTCACCACACCCGAGCGGGCCTACGCCGAGTCGCTGGCCCTGGCCGAACGCTGGCACGGCGTCGGCCGCAACCGGTACGCCGTGACACCACGCTTCTCGCTCTCGTGCACGGACGAGCTCCTCGCCGCCTGTCGCCGGGTGCTGGACGAGGTCCCCGGCTCGCTGTTCACCTCGCACGTCAACGAGAACGAAGCGGAGATCGCGACCGTTGCCGAACTGTTCGGCGGCAGCGACTACGTCAGCACGTACGACAAGCACGGGCTGGTCAATCGGCGGAGCGTGCTCGCGCACAACGTCCACCCGACGGACGTCGAGTTGAAGACCCTCGGTGAAGGCGGCGCGGCGGTCGCGCACTGCCCAACCAGCAACGCCGCGCTCGGCAGCGGACTCTTCCCACTGTCCCGCCACCTCCAGTACGGCGTCCGCGTCGCCCTGGGCTCCGACGTCGGCGCCGGCACCGGCTTCTCGCTGCTGAAGGAAGGACTGCAGGCGTACTTCTGCCAGCAGCTGATCGGCGACCACGGCCACCCGCTGAACGCCGCACACCTCCTCCACCTGGCAACCGCGGCCGGCGCGGACGCCCTCGGCCTGGACGAGGTAGGCCACCTCAGCGTCGGCAAACGCTTCGACGCCCAACTCCTCCGCCCCGCCGACGGCTCTCCCCTAGCAGTAGGCGTAGCCCACGCCGACGACGCCGAAGAAGCCCTAGCTCGCCTCTTCACCCTAGGCACCCCCGCCGACGTCCACGCAGTCTGGATAGACGGCAACCTCCTCCACCACTAACACTTGCACGCGGCTGACAGCCCATCCGGTCAGCCGCGTCACCCTCGCAGCCGGCTATGCCCGCTCCTACGTCGCGAGCTCGCCCGGCCTGCCCCACCCACTCTCTCGCGCAGCTCACCGCCGCTCACTCTGCGAGCGACCGCCCGCACGCGACTGCCGCGTGGTCACGCCGTCTCGCGGCCGGTTGAGAGGACCGTGGTCGCGGGGGACGACACCTGCATACCCGACCGCCTGAGACCTCGATCCGATCACTTGTCGTAGCCACTCGTCACTGCGAGTACCACCTGTGACACCATGCCCCTGCAGGCCGTCGGGGGGCTGGACGGAAATGCGTGATCGGTTGGCACGGACGAGGGGGAGCATGGCCCAAGGAGACTGGGTATCGGCGAGTGATGTTCGGCGGGAGGTCCCGGACGCCGTCTATGACGCCCTCGTGACTCTTGAGAAGCAGGGCGCGCGGATCCGACGCGCCGGACACAAGTTCAACGTCTACTGCTATGGCGAGGGATGCCTTGGCTGGACGTCGGTCGGGGGAACCCTGCCGAGACCGGAGCGGTCTGCGAGGCAGCTTCTCCGCTACTTCGCCGTCTGCCCCAACCACCCCGGAACAGTCCGCAAGAACTAGCTGTTTCAAGTTGACAACAGCGTTAGGTCCACCGTCTAATACTTCTCACGAGAGTTGATTCGATGATGCTCGGAACATCGCTCACAGGCAGGGGGCAGTGATGGCTACACAGAGCAACGAGTTCGAACTCACCTTTGAGGTCAGCGGCGTGGACGAAACCGTCGATGAGGCATTGTCGGCGGACTTCGATGTCATGGTTGGGGTGAGCCATGACGGCACGGAATTCGTCACTGCAACGATTGAGGCGGACTCAGCGGTCGAGGCCGCTCGTTCGTTGATTGCTAGCCTGCATTCGCTCGAAGTCACCGTGCATCGCCTTCGCGAGGATCTCGTGACACGGAAAGACATCGCCGAACGCGCAGGCGTTACTCCGCAAGCCGTCGGCTATTGGATTCGCGGCGACCGCGCTGTGGGCGCCACTTTCCCGGCTCCCTACAATCCTGTCGCGGGCGGCGTGTATCTGTGGAGCGAGGTCAACTCGTGGCTTCGCGACAACGGGAAAGACTCCGACGACTGGGAGTTCCCGAGCAGAGCAGACATCATCTGCATCAATGCAGATTTGCTCGACTGGCTGCGACTTGATTCTGAGCACGATCAGCGGACTAGAACAGCCTCGGCGACTGTGACCTGGGTGGAAGCTGTACCAGCCGAGGATCTTCAGGCAGAGGAAGTCCAAGCTCCCCTGAGCAAGCGCTTCCGAGTTACTGTATGAGTGAAACGAGCATCAGCACCGTTGAAGACCTGATCGCCGTTGCAGAATTGACGGACGTTCTGCCGTTCGAGATACACGCCGAGCGCAAAGTTCCACCCGACCCGAAACCTCGCGGTAAACGGGTCCACCATTCGTCGGAGATGAACGCCACCGCGTCTCGCCGAGACGGCAAACTGCTTCTTCGACTGAAGATGCCTGTGGAAACTTGGGACGCAAAACTCGTCGCAGCGGTTGGCGTGACATACGAGGTCCCGGAAGACCTCGAAATACCAGATGACGTGCTAGGCGAGTTCATTGCGCGCTTGGGCGTGATGACGGCGTATCCATTCCTGCGCGAAGCTATCTACAGTGCGGCGACGAAGATCAGGGTGACGCCGCCCGTTCTGGGTCTCATGCGGCCATTGACCAGAGACGACTTCAAGGTGACAGACCAGTCGGTTGAGTGAGTGTCCAGACGAGACAGCGCCAGGAGCGGGGTTGCTCGCAGGCGGGCGACAGCCCGCAAGCCGGCGGCGACAAGCCGCAGAGGGTGCGTGCGTCAGCCGGGCGAGGACGCGACGCACGTAGCCAGCTCAGTGGACAGCCCAACGCTGGCCGATCGGAGCAGCTGCTACCCCGTGACCACGGTCGTCGCACCTCCTGCAGGGTGGCGCCACAAGGGGCAGTCGAGTGCGGGCGGCAGCCCGCAGCCAGCGGCGACAAGCCGCGCAAAAGGGGTGGGTGGGGCAGCAGCGGGGCGAGCGGGAGATGAAGGAGTTCGCGTAACTGACTGCGAGGGCTTCCAGTCGGCTGACCGAAGGCGGTCAGCCGACTTCACCGCGTCCGGGTCGGAGGGTATCTGGCTAGGCGCAGGCGGGGAGGGTGTTGCGGGAGATGTCGCGGACGCTCTTGGTGTGGCGGGCGTTGCCGTAGTTCCCGACCCAGGCTGTGAACTGCTTGCCGTCGTACGAACCGGCGTAGATGTTGAACTGGGTGGTGATCCGGTCGTCGCTGATGACCTCACCGTCGATCGGGTAACCGTGGTCCCACATGTAGTACGCCCAGTCGGCCCAACTGCCTGAGTTGTTCCACACGGAGACACGGAACCGCTCCGAGCTCGCCTTGCACATGTACAGGGTGACTCCGGACACCCAGGCCAACGCCTTGCCGTAGGTCCGCAGCTTCCGCCAGGTCTGGGGCCCGACCTTGCCGTCGACAGTCAGACCGGCATCGTCCTGGAATGACCGGACGCGGCTCCGCGTCCCCGCGCCGTACACGCCGTCCACGCTGAGCCCGCCCAGATTCTTCTGGAGCAGCCGCACGCAGGTGCCACGGCTGCCGTAGCTCAGATAGGTGCTGAAGCAGGTCGCGGCCGCCGCGGTCTCCGCGTCCACCGCGGCTGTCGCTGCCGTCGCGGCGGGAGCGGACGCGACGGAGGGCGCGGGCGTCGGCTCAGTGGAGCTGTTGAAATCCGCGTGAGCTGCTGCGGCAATGCCGAACACCAGACTGCCTGCCAGCGCCGTGGCGACGACGACGGTGCGAGGTCGACGCAGGATGTTCCTCATCTAGTTCCAATCCTCCTAGGACCGGCCCACTGTGGGACCTTCCCGCAGCACAATAGGAATCAGCAGGAACACCACGCTGCCCGTACTTCACCCGTACCAAGCTCGTTGCTGGCTTGGAGGGGTTTCAGCCGGCCTTGGCGAGTAGGTGTTTCTGGACCTTTGCTACCTGTATGGCGAGATCTGCCTCGTCCACGGTGGTGACTCTGTCGTGTTCGACGACGGGTTTGCCGTTGATCAGGAGGAGGGTCAGGGGTGGTGGGGTGCCTAGGACCAGGGCGGCTACTGGGTCGGCGATGCCGGCGTGTTCGAGGGTGTCGAGGCGCCACAGGGCCAGGTCGGCGAGTTTGCCTACCTCTAGGGAGCCGATCTCGTTTTCGCGGCCGAGGATGCGGGCGCCGTCGAGGGTTGCCATTTCCAGCGCGGAGCGGACGTCGAGGGCCTCGGGTCCGCCGCGGGCGCGGGCGAACAGCAAGGCGTGACGCAGCTCTTCGATCAGGCTTCCGGCTTCGTTGCTCGCGGCACCATCTACTCCTAGGCCGACCGGACTGCCCGCAGCGCGGAGATCGGCAGCCCGAGCGATGCCTGCACCCAGCCGGGCGTTGGAGCTCGGGCAGTGCGCGACACCGGTGCCGGAGGCCCCCAAGGAAGCGATCTCGGTGTCGGAGAAATGGATGCCGTGGGCAAACCACACGTCCGACCCGGTCCAGCCGAGCTCAGCGGCGTACTCCAACGGAGTGGACCCGAAGTGCTCCCGGCAGTAGGCGGACTCGTCGGTGGTCTCCGCCAGGTGAGTGTGCATCCGCACACCCTGACGACGCGCGAGTACGGCGGCCTCCCGCATGAGCTCCCCAGTGGCGCTGAACGGCGAGCAAGGCGCGACGACAACCTGCAGCATCGAGTCCGGGCTCGGGTCGTGCCAGCGGTTGATCGCGGCCTCGGTCGCGGACAGGATCTCGTCGCGGTCCTCGAGCACCGAGTCCGGCGGCAGCCCGCCGTCCTTCTGACTGAGGTCCATCGATCCCCGCGACGGGTGGAACCGCATCCCGACCTGCGAAGCGGCAAGGATCTCCGCCTCGAGCAGGTCCTTCCCGTCGCGCGGGAAGACGTAGTGATGGTCGGACGCAGTCGTACAACCGGTCCGCGCAAGCCGGGCCAACGCTGCCTGGGCGGCGACGTGGACGGATTCGTCGTCGATGCCGGCCCACACCGGGTACAACCTGGTCAGCCAGCCAAACAGCGTCGCATCAGCAGCCAGGCCACGAGTCACCCACTGATACAGGTGCTGGTGCGTGTTGACGAACCCCGGAGTCACCAGGCAGCCCCGCCCGTCGACCACGCGGGCCTCGTCGTACGCCGGCGCCGGCCCGGGCCCGACGGCGACCATTCGATTGCCCTCAGCAACCACATGTCCGGTGAATTCCCGGCGGCTGCGGTCGAGAGTGACCACCGTCGCCCCGTCGATGACGATCCGCGTTGTGCTCATGCGGCCCAGTCAACCCATCAGCCCGATCGCGCGTCACCGGCAGGGACCACGAACTTCGGCGCGGCCGGCGGCGCGCGGTTGGAGGTTCCTACACGAAGCCCGGTACGGCGTGCCACGCGGAGCCGGCGTCGGTCGCGTCGTCCCGGACCACGGTCGCCTCGATCAGGCCGTACGGGCGGTCCGCCGCGATGAACACCTCGTTCGGGTTCTCCAGGCCGAACGGGCTCAGGTCGACCACGAAGTGGTGCTTGTTCGGCGCCGAGAACTTGATCTCCGCGACCTCCGGGTGCCGCTCGAGCACCGCTTCACCCATTCCGTACAGCGTCTGCTGCAGGGCCAGGCTGTGGATCTTCGCGAACTGCTCCAGCAGCAGCGCCTTGATCTCGTCGTACGACTTGTCCCAGTCGACCTCGGTGTGGTCGTAGCGCCAGCGGGCGACCAGCGACGTCGCGAGGATACGGTCGTCGGTCTCCTGCAGCGTTGTGTACTTGTCCTTCAGGAAGCCGTGAAACTCCGACCCGGTGGACTTCAGCACGACCAGATCCTTGATTCCGGAGACGACGTACGACTTGCGCTGGTCGCCGCGACCGTCGACGTTGACGACCGTCGTCCGTACGCCGCTGCCGGCCCGGACGAACGAGTGGTCGTGCTCCTGGCCGTCGACCTGGATCCGCTCCCAGGTGTACTCCTCGACCTCGACCCGGGCGCCCTCGGCGGCCGGGGCGGAGTCGATGAAGTGCGCGCCGAGGGTGAGCGCGTAGTCCTCGATCGCGCCGATCCCCTTCTCCCTGGCGAACGCGAACGCGGTGTTCTTCTGCGTGTCCGTCGGCAGCACGTCGCGCTGGTCGCCGGTGGTGTGCGCGTCCTCGAAGGTGCCGCGCAGCGCGGACGAGACGTTCAGGTCGCGGATCTGGTGCCGCGGCGTGTCCCGGTAGATGCGGACGACCCGGCTCTCGGCCTTGCCGTACTGGTTGGCGCCCAGGTGGATGGCCATGGGTCAGCTCCCTCGATAGGTGGAATAGGCGAACGGACTGAGCAGCAGCGGGACGTGGTGGTGCCGCTCGTCGGTGATCGTGAAGGTCACGGTGACCTCGGGAAAGAAGATGGCCTGGCCGGACTTCGCCGCGTAGGCGTCGACGTCGAACCACAGCTGGTACGTGCCGGGCTCGAGCCCCGCCTCGAAGTCAGTGAACCGCCCGTCGGCGTTCGTCGACCCTTCTCCGAGTACGGCGACCTGGCCGTCGGCGATCCGGGTCAGCCGGACCGGCACCCCTTCGGCGGGCAGCCCAAGTCCGGTGTCCAGAACGTGCGTGCTGACAGAGCTCATCCACGTCCTCGCTTCGCTCCGGGCGCGGATGAGGCACGAACCGCACTGTGCTTGATGATGAACTCGCTTCGCTCGTTCATGAGACGACCTTCGCCAGTCGGAGGAGTGCGATCTTCCGGAGTTCCTCGTGGACGACGGCAGCCTCGGCGACCTCGTCGTGCGTCAGCCGCTCGCGCAGGCTGGTGAGCATCTGCTGCGCCGACAGGCCGGTCGCGCAGATCAGGAACACGCGGCCGAACCGCTTCTCGTACTCCCGGTTGCCCGCCGCCAGCGCAGCGCGGACATCAGGGTCGTCGCCGACCCCGGACTGCTCGTTGCGTGACCAGGCCGCCTCGGTGCCGGCGCCCTCGGCGCGGTCACCAATCCGCGGGTGCGCGGCGAGAGCCCGGTCGACATCACCGGCGTCGAGCTCACGCAAGGCCTTGTCAGCGGTCCCGGTCAGCGCCTCGACGTCGCCGTACGGGCGGCCGGCCAGGACGGCGTCGACCCAGCGCGGGACGTCGCAACAGGCCGCCAGCAACGGGCGCAGCCGGTCGGTCGGCGTGGCGTTGAACTCCGGCAGATCCACAGGTCACACCTTCTCGAATCACGAAACTGAATTTCCGTATGACGAGAGTGGCACGCGATCGGAGGCTGCGTCAACAGTTTGTTGAATTTCTCAGTCGCGGGCCCGGTTCAGGTAGTTGTAGACGGTGAAGCGGGTGACGCCGAGAGCCTCGGCCACGGTCTCCGCCGACTTGCGGTACTCGAATGCTCCCTTGGCCTCGAGCAGCAGCACGGCCCGCTGCTTGTCGCCCCGGGACAACCCACTCAACGACCCACCGAGCTCGGCCGCAACCTCCGCGAGCAGCGCGTTCACACCGCTGCCCTCGCGCGGCGTCCGGACGGCACCGTCCTGACGCACCTGCAGGCTCACCTGGCTCGCGCCGTTCGCGAACGCGGCTTCCAGGACCCGGCTCACAGCCGGCAGCAACAGTTCCTCTTCGCCGCGGACCGACGTACCCAAGGGCCCGAAGTCGCACTCCAGACCTGCCTCGCGGGCAGCCTCGAGTGCCTTGGTCGCGTGGGCGGGCGGCTGGCCCTCGACATCGAAGGGCTCGGTGGTGAACTCCGCTACCAGTCGCATGTCGCGAGGCTAGCCCGGAGTGGTCACGACCGCACCGGTCGCCGGGCGAGCTTCGCCAGGCCCGCGGTGTCCACACCGATCAGCTTGTCGACCTCTGCCGGATCCACTGCGCCGCACTCGAGTCCACGCAGTACGTAGCCGGCCAGAGCCGCAGCGGTCGCGGGTTCGTCGAGGTAGCCGGAGTTGCCGCCGGTCACGTACGCGCGCAGGCGAGCGCCGGCCGTGTCCAGACCCTCACGGTAGAAGAGGTACGTCGCCGCGTACCGAGTCGGGAGCTGGGCCGGGTGCATGTCCCAGCCCTGATAGATGCCGCGGGCAAGCGATCGCCGGATCAGGCCGAAATGCAGTCGCCAGGCGGCATGCACGGCGTCGCGATCGCCGACCGGCAGAACGTTCGTCGACCCGTCGGACACGAAGACGCCAGTGCCCGCCGCGGCCAGCTGCATCACGTCCTTGGCGTGGTCGGCGACCGGGTGATCCATGCTCTGGTACGCCGCTGCCACACCGAGCGAAGCCGAATAGTCGTAGGTGCCGTAGTGCAGCCCGGTGACGCGACCGGCTCCCGCGCTGATCATCCTGGCGATGAGCGCAGTGCCGTCGGGACCGAGGATCGCCTGCGGGGTCTCGACCTGGATCTCGAACGGCAACGAACCGGCGGTCAGATCGTAGGCTCGTTCGATTGTCGACAATACGACGACCATCGCCTCGACCTGCTCGACCGACGTCACCTTCGGCTGCGTGATCACAAAGCCGTCCGTGATCGCGTCGGCGTCGGCCAGCTCGCGAACGAAGAGATCCAGAGTGCGCAGCCCACGCCGCCGGCTCGGCGCCTCCAGTGACTTGATCCGCAGCCCGTGGTACGGCGTCGCCGACCCGGCTTTCACGGTCTTCGCCAGGGCACGGGCAGCGTCGACCGCGGCGGCGTCTTCCTGCTCGTCGGGCCTGGTCCCGTAGCCGTCCTCGAAGTCGATCCGCAGATCCTCGATCGGCTCGCGCTCCAGCTTGGCGCGCACCCGCTCGTACAGCTCGGCCCCCAAGTCCGCCGACAGATCCAGCGCCTCGGTCAAACCGGCTGGCGCGTCACCGAGTGCCGCCCGAGCCTGCGAACCCCAGTCACCGACGGTGCCCGCGTCGTACCGATCGGCCGGCACGTAGACGGTGTGCACGGGCTGCCGGACCCCTCGATCACCCGGGTACCGCGCGGCCAGCTTCGCGTCGGCCGCGGCCAGCAGCCGATCCAACTCCCCAGCGAGATCGTCCACGTGAGTCATGACAGCACACCTCGTTCACCTTGACGACGGTTTCCGTATCGCGGATACTAATATCTACTTTGCGGAAGCCGCAATGTCCGGTATCTGTCGCTAGGTCGGGTCTGGTGATCCCGCGCCGTAGCGAGCAGGTGCTCGGTGCGGTGCATCGGCGTGCTGGAGTGAAGGCCTCGATGTGGTTCATCGTGGTCTTTGCTCCAGTGCGGCGAGGTGCCGTGCCGAGTGCCGCGCAGTAGGCGCGGGGTCACCAGACCCGACCTAAACTTCCATGATCCGGAAAGGGAGTGCGTGGTGGCGGAGAAGAGCGAGGGCAAGGGCCGGTCGGGGAGTGTGCAGTCGATCGAGCGGGCCTTCGGGCTGCTCGAGACGATGGCCGACGCGGGCGGGATGATGGGCCTGTCCCAGCTGGCAACGGCGTCCGGTCTGCCGCTGCCGACGATCCACCGGCTGGTCCGCACGCTGGTCGACCTCGGCTACCTGCGCCAGGAGCCGTCCCGGCAGTACGTGCTCGGCCCCCGCCTGATCCGGCTCGGCGAGAGCTCGTCGAACATGCTGAGCGTCTGGGCCCGCCCGCATCTGAGCCGCCTGGTCGACGAGCTCGGCGAGTCGGCGAACATGGCGATGCTCGACGGCGACCAGATCGTGTACCTCGCGCAGGTCCAGTCGCGGCACTCGATGCGGATGTTCACCGAGGTGGGGCGACGGGTGCTGCCGCACTGCACGGCCGTCGGCAAGGCGATCCTCGCGAAGCTGCCCGAGGCCGAGGTCCGCGAGCTACTGCATCGCACGGGTATGCCGAAGCACACCGACAACACCATTACCGACCCCGAGGCGTTCACCGCCCAGCTCCACAAGGCCGAGAAGGTGGGCTACGCCACCGACGAAGGTGAGCAGGAGCTAGGCGTGCGCTGCGTCGCGGTCGCCGTACCGGATGCGCCGTCCCGGCTCGCGATCTCGATCTCCGGGCCCGCCGGCCGGATGACGGAGGAGCTCGTCGAACGAGCCGTCCCCCTGCTCACCCAAGCCGGCAAGGCCTTCTCGGAGGATCTGCGTTAGCCGAGCTTCCGCAGCAGCGGGAGGACGTCTGACGTGAACTGGGTGAGGAAGCGTTCCTGGTCGTTGCCGGGACCGTGGACGACGAAGTGGTTGAAGCCGGCGTCGAGGTAGGGCTGGAACTGCTTGACGACCTCTTCGGGATCGGAGGCGACGATCCAGCGCTGCGCGACCTGCTCGATCGGCAACTCGTCGGCCAGCCGCTCCATCTCGGTCGCGCTCGTCACGCTGTGCTTCTGCTCCGGCGTCAGCGACAGCGGCGCCCAGAACCGGGTGTTCTCCAGCGCGGCAGCGGGGTCGCGGTCGTAGGAGACCTTGACCTCGAGCATCCGGTCCAGGTCCTCGAACTTCTTCCCGGCCTTCTCCGCGCCTTCCTTGACGGCAGGGATCAGCTTCTCGGTGTAAAGCTCCATGCCCTTGCCCGAGGTCGCGATGAACCCGTCGCCCGCGCGACCGGCGTACTTGGCCACGAGCGGTCCACCGGCGGCGACGTACACCTTCAGGGGAGTCTCCGGACGGTCGTAGATGAACGCGTCGACGGTCTTGTAGTACGGACCCTCGGAGCTGACGCCGTCCTTCGTCCACAGGTCGCGGATCAGCTGCACCGCCTCCCGCAGCCGCGCGAACCGCTCCTTGAACTCCGGCCACTCCATCCCCGACACCGCGATCTCGTTCAGCGCCTCACCGGTGCCGACACCCAGCATCACCCGGCCCGGGTACAGCTCGCCCATCGTGGCGAACGCCTGCGCGATCACCGCCGGGTTGTACCGGAACGTCGGCGTCAGCACCGACGTCCCCAGCAGCACCCGGTTCGTCCGCTCGCCGACCGCTGCCAGCCAGGCCAGCGCGAACGGCGCGTGGCCGCCCTCGTGCCGCCACGGCAGGAAGTGGTCCGAGACGGTCACACTGTCGAGCCCGAGCTCCTCGGCCCGGACCGAGTACTCCACCAGCTCCCGCGGCCCGAACTGCTCCGCCGACGCCTTGTACCCGACTCGAATGCTCACCCTCTGCTCCCAACGTCGTCTGGACCTGCTCCCAAGGACAACCTCATCCGCCTCCGACTTTATGCCGCCGGGGTACGACGTCCGCAGTACGGCGTGGACGTTTGACGACGGCCCGGCCACTGCGGAACCATGTGGGTCCGGCGCGGCCCGCGCCTCACCTTCGTCGACCGGCCCCAGCCTGGTCTCGCTGAGAAGGCAAAGGGACTTCCTGTCTCGGGCTGTACGTCCTGGTCAGCCGCCTCGGACGGGATCGCTGGGGGGTCGCGGACGAGTGCGTGGAAGGCCAGATGACAGCGCACAGGAACCTCAAGCGCCGGGTTCGAGCCCGCGCCGCCAAGACGGGTGAGTCCTACACGGCTGCCCTCCGGCACTTCCGTCCGACTCCCACAGGAGAACCAGACATGCCGGAAAACCACACCCTCCGTCTCGCCGTCGTCCAGTCGACGATGCGCGACGACCCGACGAACGCCGCACTGCTCCGGGAGAGAGCGGCGCCGAGATCCGCACCTTCCTGAAGCAGGCAGCGGCGGCCGGCGCCCGCCTCGTGCACTTCACCGAGGGCGCGATCTGCTTCCCGAGCAAGCACGTGATGTCCGAGCTCGGCCCGGACGAAGTCGGCCCGTCCGACTGGAGCAAGGCCGACTGGACCGTGCTGCAGGAGGAGCTCGACCGGATCGCCGTACTCGCGGGTGAGCTCGGGATCTGGGCCGTCATCCCGTCGGTGCACCAGCTGCCCGCACCCGATCGTCCGCACAACAGCATGTACGTCGTCTCCGACCAGGGCAAAGTGGCCGCCCGGTACGACGAACGCACGCTGTCGACCACGAAGCTCACCTGGATGTACAGCCCCGGCAAGCAGCCGGTGACCTTCGACGTCGACGGCTTCCGCTTCGGGCTCGCGCTCGGGCTGGACGTGCTGTTCCCGGAGCTGTTCACGGAGTACGACCAGCTCGGCGCTGACGGCGTACTGGTGTCGTACGCGACGAACGGGGTCGCGCACCACGAGCACGTGGCGGTGCAGGCTCGCGGGTGCGCGGTCAACAACACCTGCTGGATCAGCTTCGCCGTGTCGGCCAACCCGGACGGCGGGCTCGAGGCGGGCGTGATCGACCCGCGGGGCGAGTGGGTGGCCCAGGCTCCCGCCGATGGTTCGCCAGCGCTGGTGCTGACCGATCTGCACCATGCCGACGTGACTCAGGTCGGCCGGGAGTTCCGCCGCCGGACCCGGGAGCGCGTCGGCTCCTGAGGCTCACACATCCGGGTGCTGACGCGTTCCATCAGCATGAACAGGCACGCGATCGTCAGCACCCGGATCGGTGACCTCACCCTGGTCGCCGCAGGCAACGCACTGGCCGGCGTCTACTTCCCGCACCACTGGGTGAAGCCGGCGCCGTCGACTCTCGGCGAGCAGGTCGAGCCGACCGGCCCGGTCATCACCGAGGCCGCCCGTCAGCTCGACGAGTACCTGGCCGGTGAGCGGACCGGCTTCGACCTCCCGATCGTCCTGCGCGGCGACGCCTTCCAGCGGCGCGTCTGGGCGGCCCTCACGGAACTCGAGTACGGCGAGACCACGACGTACGGCGAGATCGCGGCAAGACTCGGCGAGACCGCCCAGGCAGTAGGCAAGGCAGTCGGCCAAAACCCACTCTCAATCGTCATCCCCTGCCACCGCGTCCTCGGCAAGAACGGCTCCCTGACGGGGTACGCCGGAGGACTCAAGCGGAAGCAGTTCCTCCTGGACCTCGAGGAGCCGGTCGCTACCCGGCTCTTCTGAGGTCGCCCACTTGCTCGGCGTACCACTCAGACTCGGTCAGGTGCTCGGCGATCTGGCGCAGCGTCCAGTTGGGGCTGCGGTCCTTGTCCCACTCGGCCGGATCGAGCGCGGCGTACCGCAGCGCGAAGGTCCGGCCGAGCCTCCGCAACCGCTGCTGGGCTTCCTGCACGTCCTCAGCGGTGAACGTCGCCAGATCAGCCTGGTTGGTGAGCGCCGACGCGAGCCACTCGTCCGGCTGCGTCGGCACACCCGCCAGCAACGCCTCGACCTCAGCGAGGTGGTCGACGATGTGGTCGGCAATCCGACGCACTGCCTTGTGTGGCGTGAAGATCCGGCCGTCGTCGGACGTCAGCGGCTGCCCGTCCCAGGCGAGCCATGACTCGATCAGCAGGAGCGAGCGCTCGACCGCCTGCTCCACCAAAGCTCCGGGGTTCTCAGTCATGCGGCTCACGCTAAGCGCGTGATGCTTCGGCCTAGCCCGAAGTGATCTTCAGCCGCTTGGCGAGGGATTCTGCGTCGAAGGGGGCGCGGACTTTTACGTCGTTGTCGAAGTAGACGAAGGTGTCGCGTTTCCAGGCTTTGATCTTGCGGGCCCAGTGGTCGAGGGACTTGGCGTCGTAGCCGCTGACGTAGAGTTCCTCCGCGCCGTGCAGGCGGACGTAGGCGAAGTCGGAGGTGACGTCACCGAACATCGGCCACTTGCCGGCGGTGTCCGCGCAGACCAGCGCGACGTCGTACGCGCGGCACAGCTCGACGAACTCCTTGTTCTCAAAGCTGGCGTGCCGCACCTCGATCGCATGCCGGAGCGGGATGTCGACCGAGCACTCCAGCAACGCCCGCCCCTCCATCCGCTCGTCATGGCCCTTCGCCACCTCGGCGGCGGCCGCCGTAGTGCGTGGCAGCGACTCGAAGAACGGTCCGCACCGGTCGGCGTGGTACCCGAGGTTCGGTGGCAGCTGCCAGAGCACCGGGCCGAGTTTGTTGCCGAGCGCAAGTACACCGGAGGCGAAGAAGTTCGCCATCGGCGCGTCCACGTCGACCAGCTTCTTCAGGTGCGTGACGAAGCGCGGACCCTTGACCGAGAACACGAACCCTTCCGGCGTCTCGTCGTACCAGCGCTGGTAGGAGGACGGGCGCTGGAGCGAGTAGAACGAGCCGTTCAGCTCGATCGAGTTCAGCCGGCGGGACGCGTACTCGAGCTCGGCCCGCTGCGGCAGGCCGTCGGGGTAGTACACCTTCCGCCAGGGCGCGTACCGCCAGCCCGAGATCCCCACTCGGTACTTGCCGTCCGGCCAGCGGTCCATAGGCCCGATTATGGTTGACCCGTGGTCAAGGTGCTGGTGATCGCCGGAATCGTGGCCGGCCTGTGGGCGCTCAGCTGCCTGCTGATGGTCCTGTTCGCCCACCGGCTCCCGAACGGCCTGCTCCGGCAGGTCGCCGAGTTCCTCCCGTCCTGCGTGACCGCCGCCCGGACGCTCCGCAAGCATCCCGACGTCCCCCGCCGGGCCAAGATCGCCCTGCTCGTCGCCGTCCTCTGGGTGCTGTCGCCGATCGACCTGCTGCCCGAATTCCTCCCGGTCATCGGGCCGCTCGACGACGTCGTCGCCGTGGTCCTGCTGCTGAGATACGCCGCCCGATCGATCCCGCGCGACACTCTGCTCGACGCGTGGCCGACCGACCCGAGCCTGCTGGAACGCCTCCTCGGCCGTCCTAGCTGAGCAGCGCCTTGGCCGTGAGCTCCGGCTGATCCTCGGACACGTACGTGTATGAATCAGGCACCGTGTGCAGCGTGGCGCCCAACTGGTCGGCGTACTTCTGCGCCTCGGACAGCTCGACCTCGTGCGTCGTACCCAGTCTCGGATCGCGCATCACAGCCTCCGGGGAGTTCTTGTAATGATTGCAAGACCGTAGCATGGGTCCGTGGATCCCCGGAAGCAACGGACGATGGACGCACTGGTCCGGGCCGGCCAGGAGATCTTCAGCGAGCGGTCCGTTGACGACGTGACGGTCGAGGAGATCGCCGAGCGGGCCGGTGTCGCGGTCGGGTCGATCTACAACCACTTCGGCTCGAAGGCCGGGCTACAGGCCGCGGTGGTCGAGCACGCGCTGGAGGCCGACCGGCACTACATGGATCGCGCGTACACCGCAGACCGGTCGCCGGTCGAGCAGCTGTACGCGGCGGCGGAGCAGTACCTCGACTTCTACCTCGACCACCCGGACTACTTCCGGATGCTCGCCTTCCCGGGTCAGCCGGGCCAGTACCAGGCCGGCCACGAGCTGTCGGAGCGCCTGGTCCGCGCTGTCGACGAGCAGAACCGGCGCCTGGTCGAGGCGCTCCGGCAGGGGATGGCGTCCGGAGTGATCCGCTCGGTGGACCCGGAGGAGGTCGCGACGATCCTGTGGGCCGCCTGGAACGGCGTGATCAGCCTCGGCTGGCGCCCGGACAGCCTCCGCCGGGATGCGAGCGAGCTTCGGGCCATGCTCACCACGGCCACCGAGATCGTCGCCAACGGTCTGCTCGTCCGCTGACGTGGTACCAAGGTGAGCGTGTCCATCACCGACAGCCTGCCGCCCGCGGACCACGTCAACGCGCTGCTCGACAGCGGTCTGCGGATGCTCATCACCTCGATCGTCGACAACGCCGGTCTCACCCGCGCCAAGTCGGTGCCGGCCCATCGGCTGCGTACGGCGGCCCGCGACGGGATCGGCCTGTCCCCGGTGTTCGCCCTCATGTGCACCGACGACGGGATCACCTCGTCGCCGCTGGTGAACGGACCGGTCGGCGACAACCGGCTGATGCCCGACCTGGCCGCCGCCGCGCCGCTCGGTCCGGACAAAACCGTGTACTGGGCACCGGCCGACCAGCTGTCGCAGGACCACCAGCCGGTCGACATCTGCCAGCGTGCGGCCCTGCGCCGGCAGGAGGAGCGGGCGATCGCAGCCGGGCTCGACGTGAAGCTCGGGTTCGAGCTGGAGTTCACGGTGTTCAGCGGCGATCCCGACGATCCCAAGGTCGGCACGCTCGGTCCGGCGTACGGCGTCCTCGCGACGCTCAAGCTGGAGGATTTCGCGGTCGACGTCCTCGAAGCACTCGACGCGGCCGGGGTGCCGGCGGAGCAGCTGCATCCGGAGTACGCGCAGGGTCAGGTCGAGGTGGCGTTGCCACCGGCGTCGCCGTTGAAGGCGGCCGACCAGTCGCAGCTTGCGCGTCTCGTCGTACATCGGGTGGCGCGCAAGCACGACCTGCTCGTGTCGTTCGCGCCGATCACGGTGGCCGGGTTCGTCGGCAACGGCGCGCACATCCACTTCTCGGCGGCGTTGAACGGCGTGCCGTTCGGGGACGACGGCGGTCCGTCGGAGCACGCGCGACACCTGATCGCGGGCGTGCTGAACGAGTTGGACGGGCTCACCGGGGTGCTTGCGCCGAGTGTGGTGAGCGCCGATCGCCGGGTGCCGGGCAACTGGGCGGGCGCGTACGCGTGCTGGGGCCCGGAGAACCGCGAGGCCGCGCTGCGCTACGTGCCCGGCAGCATCACCAGCCGCCCGGACTCGGCCAACTGCGAGATCAAGATCGGCGATCCATCGGGCAACGCTTATCTGTCAGCCGCCGCCGTACTCGCGAGCGCGTTGACCGGGCTCGAGCGGAAGGCGAGGCTGCCGGCCGGACTGGACCACGACCCGGCGACGTACTCGGACGCCGAGCTGTCGAGGATGGGCGTACGGCGCTTGCCGCTCACGCTGGAGGATGCCCTCGGCGCGCTCGAGCGGTCGGCGGTCCTGCGGGAGGCGCTCGGCGAGGCGATCGTCGACCCGTTCCTCGCCGTACGGCGGCATGACGCCGAGTCGCTCGGTGGGCTGTCCTTGGAAGACCGCGTGCGCGCCTTGCGGTGGCGCTACTAGTATCACTTACGGTAATCCTCATGGCATTGGCTGCGAAGGGGAGCAAAGGCGAGGCGTTCCTGGCGGTGGTCGTCGGCGGTGGGGCGGCGTTCGGGCTGGTGGTGATCACCTCGCGATCCTGGAAGGCCTGTCAGGTCGACGTCGCGGGCAGCGTCCCCAACGGCCTGACCCTGCTGTTCCTCGGCCTGCCGCTCGCGCTGATCGTGAACCTGGTCCTGTTCAACGTCGTCTTCCGCTACGCCGGCAAGACCTTCCTGTTCTCCCTGGTCGCCGCCTCGATCGCGATCGCCATCGCCGACCTCGCCCTCTACTCCTGGCAAGGCACCCCCTCCGACTCCCCCGGCATCTGCCCCGGCAACGTCCCACCCTGGTGGCCCGCCTGGATCCCGACGTGAAAGCGGTTTGAAAGGCCGATGCGATGAGGTGGACGGCATGAGTGGACCGACGCGGTTGTACATGTCGATGTCGCTGGACGGGTTCATCGCTGGGCCGGATGACCGGGCAGGACAGGAGTTGGGGCGGGGTGGGGGGCGGTTGTTCAACTGGTTGGACGATCGGAACGAGCCGGGGATCAACGGGGAGATCTACGCGGAGGCGCTGGCGACCGGGGCGGTGATCGCGGGGCGCCGTACGTTCGAGCTGGCCGGGCGGTGGAACGGCGACCACCACGACGGGGTGCCGATCCACATCCTCACCCACCACGTCGACGAGGACGACGTGCCGCCCGGCACCGCGAAGTTTCACACCGACGTCGCGACCTGCGTGGCCGAAGCCCGGGCCGGTGCGGGCGATCGCGCCATCCTCGTGCACGGGGCCGGCGCGGCCCAGTCGCTGCTCGCCGCGGGCGAGCTCGACGAGCTGGAGATCCATCTCGTCCCGGTCCTCCTGGGCGCAGGCCGCCGCCTCTTCGACGGCAACCCGGCCGAACTGCAACTCGTCCGCTCACTCGAAGGCCGCGACGCGACCCACCTGCGCTACAAGGTCGGCTAGCGGCGGCCGCCGAATTCCCAGGGGTGCGCTTCGCCGCCGGAGAGGACGCTGGCGGCAGCCTCTGGGGTTGGGGCTTCTACCAGCGCCGCCCGGCCAGCCGGCGTCTCGTCAAGAGTGAGGAGTTCGCCGTGGAGGATGAAGTGTTCGGTCGGCTCGGCCGGGGCCGTGTCGGTGGTGACGACCAGGTAGCGGTGGTAGTCGGGGACTGCGTTGGTGAAGTCCCACATGGTGGCGCCGGTGTGGTTGTGGAAGCGGTACAAGTCGATGCGTTCGAAGGCACCGGCGAGGTAGTACGGCTCGTCGAAGGCGAACGCCCGTACGGCGGCCTCGTCGGGGAGATCGACGATGTGCAGGCTCCCGGTCGTCTCGGCATCGTCGTCGTGGCCGGTCAGCGTCGGACCGCGGGCGATCAGCTGGTCGGCGTACCCGTCCATGAACGACCAGTGCACTTCGTTCAAACGCACCTTGATCTCGAAGCCGCCCGGCCGATCCCGTCCCCACACGAAGAACTGCATGACCGCACCTTAGAAGGTGTAGGTGGCACCTATCTCCGCATGGACGGCACCGGCTTCTGCACTCGCCGCTTCTGGGGTCAGCGACGGTCCGACATGGGTCACCACCAACTCCCCGACCCCGCACCGCCCGGCCAACGAGCCTGCCTGCGCGGGCGTGTGGTGGAACGCGTTCGGGACCGGGTCATTGGCCTCGCACAGCAACAAGTCGGCGTCGGCCGCCAGCTCATCCAACGCCGCGCAAGGCGTGCAGTCACCGGAGTACGCCAGCACCCGACCGTCCGCCGTCGCGCGCAACCCGTAGGCCTCAGGGCCACCGTGATCCACGGATCGGCTGAGCAACGTCAGCTCCTTCAGCTGCACATGATGCCCGTCGGACAACGCATGCAACTCCAGTACGTCGGCCACGAAACCGGCATCCGGTTGGGCGAAGAACCCGGCCAGCCGATCCGCCAACCCGGCCGGCGCGTACACCGGAAGTGGAGCCCGAGCCGGCAATTCGCCGTACGCCAAGGCGTAGTAGGCATTCAGCAAGTCCCCGATGTGGTCGAGGTGCAAGTGCGACAACCACACCGCATCCAACTCGGCCAACTCGGCATGCCGGAGCAGTTCCGCCAGCGACCCCGGGCCCGCATCTACCCACACCGAAGCGCCGCCTGCCCGGAGCAGATACCCCGAGCACGGGCGATCCGGCTGCGGGTACGGCGCGGCGTTGCCGAGGACCGTGAGCGTGGTCAGAGCTTCGCGCCGATCAACTGGTAGATGTCGTCGTGCGCACCCGGCAGGTCGTCGTGCCCGAAGTCCGGGTACACCCGCACCGACTTCGGCGCGGTGATCTTGTTGTAGGCGGCGTACTGCGTCGACGGCGGGCAGATCTGGTCCTCGAGACCGACGAACAGCGTCACCTCACCCCGGATCCGCGACGCCAGATGCTGGACGTCGATGTAGCCGAGGGTGGTGAACACCTCGTCCTGCCGCAGGTGCCGCGGGTCCCGCTTCTTGAACCAGGTGACGATCTCGTCGTACGGCGCCTTCTCGAGATTGAGCTCCCAGGCCCGCTGGTAGTCGACGAGGAACGGGTAGACGCTCGCCGTGTACTTGACCGACGGCGTCAGCGCGGCAGCCACCAGCGACAGCCCGCCACCCTGGCTCCAGCCGGTGGTCGCGATCCGCGCCTCGTCCACGTCGGGCAGCCCGCCGATGATCTGCGCGAGCCGCCGCGTGTCCAGGAACACGTGCCGGTACAGCAGCCCCTCCGGCCCGTCGTCGAGACCGTGCACCAGGTGGTTGTGCAGGGAGAAGCTGTTCGCCGCCTGCGACTCGGTCCGGAACCCGACCTGCTCACGGACATCCAGCGCGGCCACGGTGAACCCGCGGGCGGCGTACGGCAGCAACTCGACCCACTTCGGCTGCTCACCGCCGTACCCGTGGAAGAGCAGCACCGCGGGACCCGTCGGCTCGGCGGGCCGGACGACCTTCGCGTGCACGCGGTAGCCGCCGGTGCCGGTGAAGTAGAGGTGCTGGGCGGTCGCCGTGGTCAGCGGGAAGTCCGCCGCGTCCACGAACTCGGTCTCCGGGTCGACCGCGTCGAGCTCGAGCAGCGCCTTGTCCCAGTACTGGTCGAAGTCGGCCGGCCGCGGGTTGGTGCCCTGGTAGCCGGTCAGTTCCTCGGACGACATCTCGAACGAAAGCACGGGAACTCCAAACGATCGGGGTGACTCATTCTGCGGGATCGGCGTCGTCCGGCGCGGTGCCGTCCCAGATCGTGTACCCGTGGGCCTTGTTCAGCCGGTCCCGCAACGCGTTCTCCAGCGACTCGGTCTGCCCGGGCGCGAGCCAGCCGATCGGGACCAGGACCGAGTGCTCCTTCTCCTGGGTCCGCAGCACGATCGCCTCACCGTGCGTCGTCTCTACGCGTCCGACCGCGGTGACATCGGTCCAGGCCGTGCGTAGACCGCGCACCTCGATGCCGTCGTCCCGCAGCTTCAGTACGACGGGCGGCCGGGCGAGCACGGACAGCCCGCCGAGCAGGACCATCCCACCCAGCACCAGGAAGACCACGACCACCGCGTCCGGCAACCCGATCGCCCACAGGATCGCGGCCACCCCGAGGAGGATCAGCCCAGCGGCCGGGATGCCGACAAAGCGGCCCGCCCGCATCCGGTACGTCGTACGCATCGGGCCAGTTTCTCATTACCTAGAACGCGTCGGTCTCCGAGGTGGAGGCGTTGCCGAAGGGGGTGCGGGCCAGGCTGATCGACCAGTCGAAGGATCCGTCGAAGCGGGCGTCGTACCGCTTGTACTGGCAGTCCTCGGTGAACCGCCGGTTGGCGGCGTCCCAGCCGGTCCCGGACTTGAAGTCGGTTTCGGTGGCGGGGGTGCTCGACATGGTCGTCGTACTGCTCTGTAGTGCCGGGGCGTCACCGGCTTCCGGCTCGGTGCTGCATGCCGCAGCCGCCAAAAGTGTGATCCCGATCGCCGTTGCCGTCCACCGCCGCACAGTCACCCCCAGTGACTCGTTCCGTGCGGTCAATGCTTCCCGGCGAACTCCACGGTGCGGGCCGGATGTCCGGTTGCTGTCAGTTGCCGCCGGTCTCGTTCGGGTTGTAGGCGCAGGCGTCGTTCAGGTTCTCGGTGGCGCCCGGGGTGACGGTCGGCTTCGGCGACTTCGGCTTCTTGGTGGTCGTCGTACCACTGGAGGGCTTCTTCGTCGCGGTGGTCGACGGGGTGGAGGCAACCGGCTTGCTCTTCGGGTTGATCGCCTTCTGCACGAGCGCCTGCATCGCCTCGTAGTCCGGGTTCTTGCCGGTCGGGAAGTTCTTGCTCTTGTCCAGGTCGACGTTGGTGACGTTCGCGCCCTTGACCTTCAGACCGAGCTCGATGAACGCCGGCAGGATCTCCTGCGGGATGTCGGTGCGGAGCAACTGCTTGCCGGCCGACGCGATCTGCTGGTACTTCGTCACCAGGGTGGCCGGCTGCACGCTGTTCACGAGCGCGTGGATGGTGCAGCGCTGCCGCTCCTGCCGGGACGGGTCGCTCAGACCGTAGCGGCCGCGGGCGAACCACAGCGCGTGGTAGCCGTCGAGCTTCTGGTCCGGGCCCGGCTCGATGTAGCCGGACGGCTTCCTCTCGCTGTTCGAGCCCGGTCCGGCGCCGTAGTCGCCGCCGATCGGCACCCGGTAGTTGACGTTGACGGTGATCCCGCCGACCGCGTCGATGATCTGCCGGAAGCCGGCCAGGTTGACCTGCATGTAGTAGTCGATGTCCAGGCCGAGCGCGGCGCCGGCGGCCAGCTTCACCGCGTCCGCGCCCTCGTTGTCGGTCTGGCCGAGGATCCCAGGGTGCTGCCTCGGGATGTTCTCGTACATCGCGTCCAGGTAGTACTCGGGCTGCTCGACGTTGCCCATGTTCGGGTCCCAGAAACCGTCCGGGTACACCTTGTGCAGCGGCGAGTCCGCCGGGAACGGCATCCGCATCCAGTTCCGGCTGAGCGAGATCAGCGAGGTGTCACCGGTCTTGGTGTCGATACTGGCCACGATCACCGTGTCGGTCCGGGTTCCTTCCCGGCCGACGCCGTCGTCGGCGCCGAGCAGCAGCAGGTTCAGCCGGGGGGTCTTCGCCCACGGGTCCTTCTTGTCCACCTTCGGCCGGGTCGCGCTCTTGGAGTCGCCCTCGGATTGGAACACGCTGCCGACCAGGTCGCGCTGCGCCATCACGGTCTGCGCCGCAACAGTCGTCGGTACGGCGATCGCGAAGCAGAGCAACCCGACGAACATCGAGCCCGCGAGCCGGCCGGTGTAGGTCATGCTCACCGGGCGGAGCAGCTTGTGCGAGGCGACCACGATCCAGATCCAGCAGGCGCCGAGACCGACCACGGCTGCCGTCGCGATCAGCAGTTGGCGGGGCGAGACCGCGAACGCGAGGACCGAGTCCCGCCGGGTCAGGCCGACGTACGCCGCGAGCAGCAGCAGGCCGATGCTGATCGTCAGCACGAACGCGCCCAGCTTCTTGCGGCCGCCCATCACCAGCCCGGAGCCGGGGACCAGCGCGCTCAGCAGGGTGAGTCCGATCGCCTTCGACGCCGTACGGGCCCGCGGCGTGCGGTGCCGGGACCGGTTGGCTCGAGGCGCGGACCTCCGTCCGGCAGCGCGAGTACTCCGCGACATGGCTCCGTTCCCTGATCGACGACGTGGCGGCCCTCCGTCGGCCGCGTGCAGCGGCCCACGGTACTTCAGACGCCCACGGCACCCACTCGGTTGACGTGATGCTGGCGACCCCCGTCGACGCGAGCCAGATTACAGGTGCACCGGGCTAGTCTCCCAACGTGGCACCTCCGGCACGCAGAGTGGCAGCAGCCCCGCTTTGCTGCGGACCCGGTCGAGCGGATAGTCTTGGCCGTCGTCGAGTTCCCCTGCGGGAACCGTCGGAGGAGGCGTCGCCTAGTCCGGTCGATGGCGCCCGCCTGCTAAGCGGGTTGAGGGTAACCCCCTTTCGCGGGTTCAAATCCCGCCGCCTCCGCAGCAATTGAGAGGGCCGCCACCTGGCGGCCCTCTACTTATTTGCTCATCAACTGCCTGGCTTCGGCCAAGCGTTCGACCGAGCGGGGGGTCATTGGCTCGAGGGAGACGATCAGGTGGTCTACGGCTAGGTTCTGGTATGCCGTGAGGGCTTCGCCCAGCTCCTGGACAGTGCCTTCGAAGGCGCGGGTCTCCGGGTCCGGGACTGGCGGTTGGTCGGGGTCGCGGACGATGATGCCGACCGTCTTCGCCACTGTGCGGCCGGTCTTGTGGGCCGCGTTGTTCAGGGTGGTCAGGCGGTCTTCGAGTTGCTCGGTCGGGGCGCCGTACCACGCCGTGTTCCACGCGTCGGCCCATTCGGCGGTCAGGCGCATCATTCGGGGGCGGTGCCCGGCAACCAGGATCGGGATCGGCCGAGCGGGTGGCGGCTCGAGCACCGCCTCGCGGACCTGGTGGTAGGTCCCGTCGAAGCTGACCGTCTCACCGCGGACCAGCCGCGCCACGATCTCCAGCCACTCCTCGAACCGCCCGACCCGATGGTCCGTCGGCAGCCCGAACGCCTCGTACTCCGGATCGTGCCAGCCGGCCCCGACCCCGAGCACCAGCCGCCCGCCCGACACCTCGTCGAGGGTCGCCGCCATCTTCGCGGTCAGCCCCGGATCCCGGAACGACGCGCACAGCACGAGGTTCCCGAGCTCGACCCGGGTGGTGACAGCGGCGACCGCGCTCAGCAGCGTCCACGCCTCGTGCATCCCGAACAACTGCCCGTCCGGCGCCTTGTAGAAGAAATGGTCGGCCAGCCAGACGGAGTCCATCCCGGTCCGGTCGGCGGCCTCGGCCACCGCCCGGACGTCCTTCCACCCCGGCACCGCTCCACCAGGTCCGTCCTCACCGCCGACAGGCAGCATCACTCCGATCTTCATGCCGCCAACCTATCCGCGGCGCAGCCCGGCGCACGGGTAGCGGTCAGCCCACCCACGGCCCAACGCCGCTGAGTCGGTCCACCGTGATGTGGGTGACATAGCCAGGCGGCAGGTCGTCGCCGGGCAGGAAGTCGGCGTCCGGCCCGATGTAGGTCTTGGCCAGCTTCCGCAGCACCTCGACCGCGCCGCCTTCGGTGATCCGGGCGGTGCCGGTGATCACCAGGTACTCGGTCAGACCCATCTCGTTCATTCGATCGGTCTCGATCGACAGGACCACCCGGCCGTCGCGCCGGATGTTCTTCACTTTCCGGTTGTTCGGCACATGCGCCGCGATGATCTCGTCGCCGTCGAGCCCCACCCAGATCACCGAGACCTGCGGGCTGCCGTCCGGATTGATCGTCACCAGATGCCCAAGGGCGTCCGACTCGAGGACCGTCCGCGCGTGCTCAGGAATCCGCATGCCACCAAAAGTACGCCTGACCACCCCTGGCGAGGGATCATGCTGGGTATGAGGCCGTACCCGGATCGGGCGGCTGCGGGCCGGGCTCTGGCCGACGAGCTCGGCGAGGTCGCCGGATCAGTCCTGGTCCTGGGGCTGGCACGCGGTGGTGTACCCGTGGCGGCGCCGGTCGCGGACGCCCTGGGAGCGAAACTGGACGTGCTGATCGTCCGCAAGCTCGGCCTGCCGCAGCAACCCGAGCTCGCGATGGGCGCGATCGCGGGCGTCGGCGGCGAGACCCAGACGGTCCGCAACGAGCCGGTCCTGGCCGAAGCCGGTGAGCACGCGCTGGCCGACGTACTCGAGGAGGAGACTCGCGAGCTGCGGCGACGCGAGCTGGAGTACCGCGGCGACCGCCCGGCGATCGACGTCCGCGGGAAAGTGGTGATCCTGGTCGACGACGGCCTGGCGACCGGCTCGACCATGCGCGCGGCGGTGGCAGCGGTACGGCGACAGCAGCCGGCCCGCGTGATCGTCGCCGTACCGGTCGGTGGCACGGAAGGCTGCCGGCAACTGGCCATGGTGGCAGACGAGGTGGTGTGCGCGTGGACGCCGGTGTACTACACCGCGGTCGGCCAGGCCTACCGCGACTTCTCGCCGGTCGAGGACGAGGAGGTACGGCGCATCCTCGCCGAGCGCCCGTGACCGCGCCTGGCGCCTCGCCTGTGACCGTGCCGGTGATCAGAAGAGCGCGGCGCCCCGGCCGGTGGGCCAGGGCGCCGCGCTTTCCGTCCGACGTGCCGGCTTCCGAATCGGCAGGTCGGAGTCTGGGTCAGCCGAGCCGCGCTCGCAGGTTGTCGAGCTCGAGCTTCAGCGTGGCCGGAACCTTGTCACCGAGCTTGCCGAACCACTCCTCGATCAGCGGGAGCTCGGCGCGCCACTCGTCGGCGTCGACCTTCAGCGCGATCGCCAGCTCCTCGTCGGTCAGGTCGAGACCGGACACGTCCAGCGCGCCGGCGGCCGGCACCCGGCCGATCGGGGTCTCGACCGCGTCGGCCTGGCCCTCGATCCGCTCGATCACCCACTTCAGCACCCGGCTGTTCTCGCTGAAGCCCGGCCAGACGAACTTGCCGGCCTCGTCCTTGCGGAACCAGTTCACGTAGAAGATCCGCGGCAGCTTGGAGGCGTCGTGCTCCTTGCCGACGGTCAGCCAGTGGTCGAAGTAGTCGCCCGCGTTGTACCCGAGGAACGGCAGCATCGCCATCGGGTCCCGCCGTACGACGCCCACCTCGCCGACCGCCGCCGCGGTGGTCTCCGAGGACAGCGTCGCGCCCATGAACACACCGTGGTCCCAGTCCCGCGACTCGGTCACCAGCGGCACCGTGGTTGCCCGCCGGCCGCCGAAGATGATCGCCGAGATCGGCACGCCGTTCGGGTCCTCGTACTCGTCAGCGATGATCGGGCACTGCTTGATCGGGGTGCAGAACCGGCTGTTCGGGTGGCTGGACAGCTCACCCGACTCCGGCGTCCACTCCCGGCCCTTCCAGTCGGTCAGGTGGTTCGGCGGGGTCGGCGAGTAGCCCTCCCACCAGACGTCACCGTCGTCGGTGAGCGCCACGTTCGTGAAGACCGAGTTGCCCTTCTCGATCGTCCGCATCGCGTTCGGGTTCGTCTTCCAGCCGGTCCCCGGGGCCACGCCGAACAGGCCGAACTCCGGGTTCACCGCGTACAGCCGGCCGTCCGCCCCGAACCGCATCCAGGCGATGTCATCGCCGAGCGTCTCGACCTCCCAGCCCTCCAGGGTCGGGTCGAGCATCGCCAGGTTGGTCTTGCCGCAGGCGCTCGGGAACGCGGCCGCGATGTAGTGGACTTTCTTCTCCGGCGAGATCAGCTTCAGGATCAGCATGTGCTCGGCGAGCCAGCCCTCGTCCCGAGCCATCGCGGACGCGATCCGCAGCGAGTAGCACTTCTTGCCCAGCAGCGAGTTGCCGCCGTACCCGGACCCGTAGGACCAGATCGCCCGCTCCTCGGGGAACTGCACGATGTACTTCTCGTCGTTGCACGGCCACGGCACGTCCTGCTGCCCCGGCTCCAGCGGCGCCCCGACCGAGTGCAGGCAGGGCACGTACGGCGCGTCGGTGCCCATCTTCTCGAGTACGGCGGAACCGGTGCGGGCCATGATCCGCATCGACGCGACCACGTACGCCGAGTCGGTGATCTCGACCCCGAACATCGGCTTCTCGGCGGTCAACGGGCCCATGCAGAACGGGACGACGTACATCGTCCGGCCGCGCATCGAGCCGCGGTACAGCCCGGTCATCAGGGCCTTCATCTCGCCCGGGTCCATCCAGTTGTTGGTCGGACCGGCGTCATCCTCGTTGACCGAGCAGATGAACGTGCGCTGCTCGACCCGGGCGACGTCCGACGGGTCGGTGCGGGCCCAGAACGAGTTCGGCTTCTTCTCGTCGTTCAGCCGGACCATGGTGCCGGCCGCGATCAGCTCGTCGGTGAGCTTCGCGTACTCCTCGTCGGAGCCGTCCATCCAGTGGATCCGGTCCGGCTGCGTCAGGGCGGCCACCTCCGCGACCCAGGCCAGCAGTCCGGCGTGCGTCGTCGGGGCAGCACTCAGGTCGTAGGCCTCGGCTTTGAGGGGCTCCGTGTCGGCGGGGGCGTCGGCTTCGGTATGGGTCGGGCTGGCGGTGGTCGTCATCGGCGGCTCATTCCCTCTCGGCTGTCGGACCCGGCGGCCGACCTGCCCCTCGACGCTGAGGGGAGGTACGGCTCCGGCCGCCGGGGTCTCCGGCGGTGCGATCCAGCTGGCTGGCGGTGTGATCTGTCGCATACCAGTGCGTCCAGTGGACGTATACCAGTGTGCAAGTGGTACTAACGGTACGCGACTCGAACGCGTGCTGAGAACCACGAGCATGTGAGCCCGCTCACAAAGTTTTCGCGACAATCGCTTTCCGGTGAACCTTGTGAAAATGAGAACGGCCCGCGCTCATCGCGCGGGCCGTCGGTGAAGAATTTTCGGCGGATCAGCTGGTCTGCCGCCAGATGTCGTTCACGATGCGCTGGACGTCCGTTTCCTCTCCGGCGACACCGGTGGCCATCACACCGACCAACCACCACTGACCGCCGCTGATGAACGCGTGCGTCATCGTCAGCGCGTACACCTTCGTCTTCTGCGAGTCACCTTGCTCGGTGAACCAGGTTCGCGCGTCCTTCGCGGTCTCCGGCGCGGGCGCCGTGAAGGCGGCCGTCCACGCCTTGTCGAACGCGGGCCGGTCGGCCAGGCAGGCGGCCAAGTCAGTGCACGGGTGCAGCGCGACCCGTGCGTCGAGCGTCCCGCGTGGCCGGTCCCTCATCGCGGCGGTCTGGACGCGGCGGTAGATCGCCGTACCGGACTCGCCGAGCGAGGTGACCTGCGGCGGACGCGGCCAGCCGAAGGCGAACGGGAGGCCGGCAGTCAGGACCGGCTGCACGTCCGCGCCGGCCGGGTACGTCGCGCCGAGGACGCCCGGGGCACCGGTCGCGGGCTTGTACTTCGCGGTCGTGATCCGCGGCACGCCGGGGAGCAGGACCGACGGCGGGAGTGGGCTCGGGGTGACCGCGGCCGGCACGGCCTCGATCGGCTCTTCCTTGACCGCACTGCCGATCGTGGAGCCGACCGAGTACGTGACGGTGAAGACGAGCAGGACGATGACGACGGCAACGACGTAGACCCAGCTGCCGATCTTGTGCCGGTACTCGCGGGCGAGTTCGACCTTGGACTGCTGTGGTTTCGCGGACTGCAGCGCTGCTTCCATTGCGCTTTGCAGGGTCTGCTCTTTGTGCTCTGGCTCTTTGGGCTGGTCCTGCTGAGGCGGGCCGTCCGGCGGGATGGCGCCGTACCCGCTCAGCTGGGAGCGGACCGCCTGCAGGGACTCCTCGTCGTTGCCGAGGACACCGTCGAGCGGGTCGATCAGCCGCTCGGCGCCGGATTGGCCGGGGACCAGCTGCGTGATCGCGTACGGGCGGTCGGCGCTGAAGTTCGCGGCCCACAGCGGTGTTTGCAGCTGCCCGGGCTCGAGTGCGGCGCCACGACCGGCCTGCACGAGGCGGTCGCGCACGACCTCGTCACGTGCGCCGACCTCGCTCAGCAACAGCGCGACGACCTCCATCCCGGTGAAGCTGCGGCCGCGCCACAACTCCGCCAGCGGATGCGCCAGCAACTGCTGGTCGAACTCGTAGCCGGGGATCTGCGGCGTGCTGTTCACTTCGACTCCCAGATCGCGCGGTCCGCCAGCACCAGCGCCGCCTGCTCTGCGCTCTTCTGCTCGACCGGGTAGGCCGTGTACTCCACGTTGACGACGACATCTCCGCGCTGCACGACCGCACGGACCGACCACGACTGGCCCGCGATGCCTTTCGCGGTCGCGCTCAGCTTGGTCGGGTACGGCCGCTCGGGGACGGCGTCCAGGGGGCTCCGGTCCCACGTCCACTTGGCGTTCTGCGCCGGGTCGAGCGGCGGCCGGCCGGCGCCGAAGTCGCGTCCGCCGTACGGCGTGATGGTCAGCTTCACCTGGGCAGCGGCGTAGGTGCGCTGCGAGCGGGGGTCGGCTTGCGCGGCGCAGGTGATCACCGAGGTTCCCGCCTGGGTCAGCGAGACTTCGGCCTTGGATGCCTGAGGCAACATCGCGGACACGTCGCCGATGCGTTCGCACACGTCGGTCGCCAGCGTGCGGGCCGGCAGGATGTCCTCCGGCTGCACCGGGTCGCCGAGCGCGAACCCGATCCCCGCCCCCGCGACCACAGCGACTCCGCACGCGATCGCCGTACCCCGCACCAGTCGACTCGCCATGCCCGCGACCTTAGCCACGCAGAGGTCCTCCCTTACCCATCAACGACGCGTCGTTAGACGGGTGCAGACTGCAACCGGTTCCTCTGGTTTCGCCGCTGGCGGTTCATGTCACCTCTGGCGGGTTGCAGCAGGCCAGCGGTGACACAACCGGTCAGTCCAGCAGGGTCTTCACCGAGCCGCCCGACTCGGCCAGCTTCGTCCCGAGGCCGTTGAGCGCGTCGCCAACGGTCGCGAGGATCCCGGACAGGTCCTGCAGGTTCCCGGCCAGGCTCTCGATCTCGGTCGCGACCCCGCCGATCTGCCCGCTCCCGTCGTTCAGCTTCTTCGCCGCCGCGTCCCCGATCCCCGGGATCTTGTCCAGCTCACCGGCCAGCCCCGACAGCATCCCGGCCGCGTCCTTCAGCTTGTCCTTGGCCGCGGTCATCGTGGTCGCGCTCCCGGCCAGCGCCTTCCGCGCCCCACCTTCACCGTCGTCCCCGACCAGCGCCCCAGCCGCCTTCGCCGCCTGCTCCCCCGCCTCGGCCAGCCCCGACCCGATCGTCTTCAGCAACTCCGGCAACTTCCCGAGGAACTCCACCGCATCGTCCGGCAGCCCCCGCACCAGCTTCAGCACCTTCTCGATGTCGTCCGAGTTCTCCATCACGAACCCGACCGCCTTCTGCACGTCCCCCAGATCGCGCCCACCCAGCAAGTCCTCGATTCCCATGCCCCGGATCGTAGGACCGCAAAACCCTCCCCACCCGCCCGCCGCACCGCCCGCAACCCACCCGACGAACACCCCCTCCAGAGCCGATTGGCCTACACCGCCCCCCGCCATGTATCGTTACTCGACGTTGTCCAGCGCTCGTAGCTCAACGGATAGAGCATCTGACTACGGATCAGAAGGTTGGGGGTTCGAATCCCTCCGAGCGCGCCACCTCTCACCACCTGCGGTCGACCCACGCGACCGCTACGCGAGCTCCTACGTCGCCCGCTCGCCAGCCGCTCCCACCCACCCGGCTGCACGCGCTATTGCGCTTCACTCGACCAGCCCGTGGTCCCGCCGACTCGTGCTCAGTGAGCCCGCCCGAGGACACGCCTCGACAAAGCCGGTTGAAGAGCTCCGGTCCGCACGCAATGAGCAGATCATCTAAACCCGGCAATTCGCGCAACGGCGATTGGCTGATCGCCACCTGTCAGGATCGCCGGTCGCGCCACCGAATACTTGAACGTTCTGCGCATAGCGCCGGCATTTGCTGACACCTGCGGTCACGGCTGGCGAGGTCAGCGAATCAACAACGGATCTGTCGATCGGCGCATCAGGAGCGAGTTGCCGACCTGGTCGGTGAATCCCCAGCGACGATAGAAGGGGACGAGCTCTGGCTGGCAGACCAGTTCGATGCTCCGCACCTGTGCAAGCTGGGGGTTGTGCACGATGGCGTCCATCAGCACCGCGCCGTAGCCTGAGCCACGGTGCTCTGGCGCGATGACGACGTCGAGCACCAACGCGAGGTGGACGTAGTCGGTGAGGGCGCGACAGAAGCCGACGATCCGGTCGTGCGACGAATCGACCAAGGCCAAGACAACGTCGGACTCGCGAAGGATCCGCTGGGTTTCCTCGACTGTTCGGTTCGCCATCCACCAGGCAGACCCGAACAGCTCCATCAGGTCGTCAAGCTGCTGGTCGTCGATGTGGTCTTTGATCCGTACATCCTCGTTGCCGGCCATGCGGCATTCTGGGGATTCGCCAGGGTCACGGCGCTAGTTCAGATGTCGCTAAGACCTCCGGTCAGGTGAGGCGCAAGCGGCGGTCTCGGACGGCTCGGCGTGGGTTGGGGAAGACGCGGGTTTCGTCGTACGGCTGATGGTATGGAGGCAGAGCCAGAGTTGGCCGAGGAGCCGACTCAACACGACGCGCAGGGCGCCGGCGTGGCGATCACCGCCGGCCCGGCGCGCGTTGAACAGATCCTTGGCCGGCCCAGGTCTGGGGTGGTGACGAAGGCCCAGACGAACCCGGCCGCGGCGAGGCGGTTATTCTTCACCCGACGATGGGCGATCGAGTCGAGCGACCGGAGGCGCGGGTGATAGTGGCTTGGTGAACGGCCGCCACAGGCCAGGGTCCCGCTCTTGCCAGAGGCCTCTCAGACCCGAAACGTGTCAAGGATCCACTCCCGCGCCAGCGACCGTTCGGATGTCATTATGGGGACTGGGCAGACGTGGCGGCGGAGTCGCGCGGATCGTCCCAATCCTCCCGGCGCACGAAGACGAGATCGGTGATCGCGACTGCCTGTTCCAGGTGGTCCGCGCGGCGCGTGCACTCGACGTACACGAGCGTCGGATAGGCCGCATACTCCGGTTCCGCGGGCTCCCCGAGGTCATCGTTGCGCTGGACGTAGACCAATTCGGCGTAGGCGGTACGCCAGTCGCCGGCGAGGAAATAGTCGCCTCCGCGCCAGTCGCTGCTGCGCGGCTCGAATACCAGCCCCAGGGTGCGACCTAGCAGGTCAGCAACACTCGTCAATGCGTCCGTGCTGGCAAACGTCAGTGAGGTCAATGCGGGACGGCTCACCCGGGGCATTGTGCCCGATCGCGGCCAGCGCGTGCTGCGCACGCGATCAGAAGGGATCAGCCGGTGTAGATGGGGTCAGCTGGCCGGCATCAGTTTCAAGCTCGCGGCCAGGCGGTGAGCGGGCCTGCTACCGAACTAGCACGCGGGAGCGCTGGTCGGTGTGCACCGACTCGTCTTGTGTTGCGCCTGGTTCCGCACGCCGATCCGATCGACGTCCAATCACAGGCCGAGGTGGCACGGCGCGCCATCTGGCCAGGGTCGCCGCGCTGGCGAGCCGGGCGCAGGATCGGTCGCCCTCCTGGCAGCCCCCGGCTGCCTCGCGTTCGTCAGTTCCCAGCGGTGCCGGCGTGCGGGTTGGGGTCACAGTGAGCCAACTCGGGAATCGGTTGGCTCGTCGGGCGGATGGTCGGGGCAGAATCATCGTATGAAGAAGCCCAATGTCGATCCCGTGGTTGCGCGTAACCGGAAGGCTGCGCATGACTACCAGCTGGGCGAGTCGTGGGAGGCGGGGATCGTGTTGCAGGGGCCGGAGGTGAAGGCGCTCCGTGCTGGGCGGGCGTCGCTGGTCGGCGGTTTTGCGATGGTCGAGGATCGGGAGATCTGGCTGCATGGCGTGCACATCCCGCAGTACTCCCAGGCCCGCTGGTTCAACGACGGCTCACGCCGCAAGCGGAAGCTGCTGCTGCATCGTGCCCAGATCGACAAGATCGAGCGCAAGGTCAACGAGAGCGGCCTGTCGATCGTCCCGTTGACCCTGTACTTCAAGGACGGCCGCGCGAAGGTGGAGATCGCCCTGGCCCGCGGCAAGAAGACCTGGGACAAGCGGCACACCCTCGCCGAACGCGAGGCAAACCGTGAGGTCGAGCGTGCCGTCAACCGCCGGCTGAAAGGTCGCCGGGACTGATCAGCGGTGCCTACGAGTGCTCTGTTAGCGTGCGCGGATGGAAGATCTGGGGCCCGTGGCGTGGCCGCCCGAGCCGATCAAGACCGAGCGGCTCGTGCTCCGTGAGTCCGAGGCGCGGGACCGTACGGCGTTCATCGAGCTGCTCGCCTCGCCAGACGTGAACGCCTACGTCGGCGGTCCCCGCACGCGCGACGAGCTCGAGCGCGAGATGCCAGACGTCCCGCAGCGGTGGCCCGGGAGTTTCGTCGTTGAGCTCGACGGGACGATGATCGGCCAGATCCTGCTCAGGAGAGCAACGGCGGACCATCGCCCGGCTGCCGTGGGGAAGGCCGATCTCGGCTACTTGTTCCTGCCGCAAGCATGGGGATTCGGGTACGCCGCCGAGGCCTGCACGGCTGCACTCGCCTGGTTCGACGGCGTCTTCCCCGGCGAGCCGGTAGTCCTCACGACCCAAACCGCCAACCTCAGCTCAATGCGCCTCGCAGCGAAACTGGGGTTCACAGAAGTCGAGCGATTCGAAGCCTGGAACGCCGAACAGTGGCTCGGCCAGCGCGCCCCGGTCGCCTCGTCGAGCTGAGTCCTTAACGGACTCGCCGGCCGGTGTCGGTCGAGTTCTCGCACGTGAGATAGCGCGCCCGGTCAACCGCTGCGGACCGGGCCAACATGCTGAACCCGAGCTGGGTGGCCGCTGGCGTACTACATCGACGGACTCCGTGCGCTGGTTGTTCCGGTTAGCTGCGCTCGCGGGAGGTTTGGCGGTCGTCACGACAACGGCCGAAGTCCGGCCACCATCAGTTGGTGTCGCGCGTCGCAAGTCAGACCGATGATTCGCCAAGAGCCGCTCGGCCCTTGTTGCCGGCAGGTGTATCTCGCGATCGACATCCTTGCCGTCGACAATGAACTCGAGTGAATCCGCATCGGTGTAGTAGCGGTAGATCAGCCTCCCGAGGTCCTCAGCCGATGCATTCTCCATTCCGAGACCTCTGGAGAGGGCGACGATGTCGCCGGCGTCCTTGCGACGTTGGGCGATCAACTTGGTGGCCAACAGGAACTCGTCGGTGGCGTACGTGATGTGCAGACCGGGCGTATCGCTGCGTTGCAACGCACCTTCCGGAAGTGGCGGCATCCACGGGCTTGCGCGGGTGTTCAGCCAGTCTTCGGGGAGCTTGCGTTGGCTTGCCATCGCGCGAGCTTCCTCGACCACCGCCTCATCGCGCGTGATGGCATCAATGTCCTCGGTACGGCGAGGGTTGTCGCCCGAGGTCACTGCAATCGCAGCGCCTCCGACGACGAAGACCGATGCAGAAATGCCACGTGTTCTCAGTCGTTTGTCGAGCTCTGAGAGGAGATCGATGATTTCGGCGGCCGTGAATTCGTTGCGGGGGTCGCTCATGCGGTCACCAAGTCGCGAGCAGGGACGAAGATGTTGACTCGTGCCAAGTAGTCCGGCGTTTGCTCGATGATCTCGTCGCGGTCCAGGAACGGATGCTCGGGAACCCACGGATCCGCGAGAGCCTCGACCTTGCTCCAACCGGGTGGTTCTTCGCCTGCTGTCCTGAACTCGTGTGCAGTCAGGACGGCGAGCAGCGTATCGAAGCCTGGGTGACCAGTCGTGCCGGGCGCTGCCTCCCAAGCAGCTTCCGAGCCATCGCGACGGCGCAACAGCAAACGAAGGTGGTCGCGGCCCTGAAGCAGCATCCGCCACGCCCATTCCTCGTCATGCGCCTCGCGAATGGCCGTCGCCGTCGCCGGAGCGGTCATGATTCGATACTCGCGCGCTGCGTGGAGGGCACGAGCAATCCGTCCAGCCCGCAGGAAGAACTGCGCCGTCGGCTTGGTGCTGCCAGTCCGGTAGGTGGAAAAGCGGGAAGCAGAAGTGCCGAGGGCCGTGGCGAACGCAGCCTGAGACAGCCCACTCTCGGCGAGGGCGCGGTTGAGTGTTTCAATGACTGCCAGGCTGTCCTTGTCCATATTGGCACCCCTAGACCTTATCTAATCAGATAATAGTCTGGCTCGTCCGCCAAGCCAACATCACCGAGACACAGGCATCTCCGGTTGGGTCAGAGTCCGGATGGAAGGGCTGGGAGCCAGTCGGTGTGGCGATCGCGGATCGCGTCCCGGGTAGGTACGTCGGGGAGGATCACGTCTGCGCCACCGTCGTACGGGCAGAACAGCCAACTCAGGTCTGGGGCGGCGAGGACGACATGAGCTTTGTCGTCGGCGACAGCCGTCAAGAGCACATTCAACTGGGAGTCAGTCAATCCTGTGCGCACCCACAGATAGCACAAGCCGAGATCCGGCTCGTCGCCTTCCACCCGGCGCCATGGCCACGCGCCGGGGACGTGTGTCTTGGACCAACCGGTTGCCAGATCTCGTGGCCCCCAGTCCTCAGCGATGACGACCAAGTGTTCCGGGGCATTCTCGCCCGGCAACTCTGCCAAGACCGTGCGGTGTCGCCGGATGATCTCGGCGTACTCCTCGGGAGAGTCGGCGTAGCGTTTCGACTCCGGCAGGCTGTGGAACCGGACCCAGCGTTCGCAATAGGGTCCTCTCAGCCGATGGCCGATCGGGTCGGCCTCGGACCAATTGCGCTGCCAAGCCTCCGTCATCGCATGGCAGCGACCGCTGTTCTCCGGTACGTCGAACTCGCCGGTCAGACCTCGAAGCTTCTGCCACCTCCAGCGAATGGCATGCCGGACCCGCCACAGAACGTCTCCAGGCAACAAGATCGTTGGAGGTGCCATGTCGGAAGCGTAGAGCCACGAGTCCGGCTTATGCGGCGGGGCAGGCGGATAACCGTTTGCCTGGTTGCATTGCGTCGCCCAGACTCCGGCTGCATGGATGATGACGAACTTGCGGTGTTGTTGAGGAATGAGCGGTATCCGCGGTCGGCTGGATATTCGGGTCGGTGGATGGTGGATGGGGTGATGGGGCCGAATGCTGTATGGCAGGCGGAGGCGTTGAGCGATGTCATGTCGCTCGAGCCGGGTATGCGGGTTCTCGATATGGGATGTGGGACTGCGCTGAGCTCGATCTTTCTGGCCAAGGAGTTCGGGGTTGAGGTGTGGGCCACTGATCTCTGGATCAAGCCTGACGAGAATTTGCGGCGTGTTGTCGAGGCTGACGTCGAAGGTCGGGTTCACCCGGTCCATGCCGAAGCGCATTCGTTGCCGTTTGCCGAGGGGTTCTTCGATGCGCTCGTCAGCATTGGTGCGTATCACTACTTCGGCACCGATGACCTTTATCTCGGCTACTACTCCGGCTTCGTGAAGCGTGGTGGTCAGATCGGGATCGTTCAGCCGGGTCTTGCCGAGGAGTGCGAGACGCTTCCGCCTGCGGGCCTCGCGCCGTACTGGAAGTGGGACTTCTGCGCTTGGCACAGCCCGGACTGGTGGCGCCGGCACTGGGAGAAGACCGGGCTCGTCACAGTCGAGGTCGCTGATCGGCTGCCCGAGGGGTGGCGAGACTGGTTGCACTGGAACGAGGTGTGCGACCGCGACAGCAGCGCGCCGCAATGGGAAGCCGAGATGCTCCGAACCGACGCCGGCCGAACACTCGGCTTCACCCGAGTAGTAGCCCGCCGCAGTAACTAGGCATGTGGTCGAGCAGGCAGACGAGAGAGGCTTTGTCGAGCGGTACGGAGCGCCGTACGGGGTGAGCTGACCGCCTCGATGCAACGGTTCGCGGGAGCTGGCGCGTCCTTCGGGTATGAGCGGTGTGCGGTGGCGTGCGTGGTTGGGAGTTGCCGTTGTGCTGTTGGCGGGGTGTGGGGCCGAGGTCGCGCCTGTGGGTGGAGCGAGTAGTGCGACGCCTGTCGCCGGGCCGACTGCGCCAAGTGGTGCGATTCCGGTGGGGCCTTCGACTGCGGCGTTTGTTGAGCGGGGGCGTGTTGTGGCGGAGGTTGTCCGGGCTGCGGGGATCCCGGAGGCTCCCGAAGGGCTGTTTCTGTACTCGTCGCGGACGCCCGGCCTCGCGTTCGACACGACCGAGCAGAAGATTGCGTGGATTGCTGGGCACGTGAGCTTCGCGCCTGGGGTTCGGCTCGGATCGGGTGGGAGCTCCAGCATCGAGTTCGCGGATGGGTCGAGCCGGCCGGTCAGCGTACTCGACGCGCGGCCTGCGCTGACTGCGGCGATCGGAGCCACTTACAACAACTGCAGGCACATACCGGCAGTGTCGTGCAGGCTCACGATCACCGGGGCTTCCCTGCGGACAGCGGAGGTGACGACGAGCAGCGGTACGGCGATCGTGCCCGCCTGGTCGTTCACCGCGAAGGGACTGTCCAGGCCGATCGTCGCCGTCGCCGTACCTGAGGACGTACTCAAACCCGTGGTCGAGCCCGTCCCGCCGCCCGGTCTGCCCGAGCAGCCGCCAGGCTTCCTCCGGGTCCAGAGCCTCACCAGGATCGACGGCAGCGCGCTCACCTTCAACCTCGGTCACGGAGCTTGCGACACCGACCTTCGAGCTCACGTCCTGGAGTTCGACGACCTGGTGATCGTCGGAGGAACCCACAGTCATGCGTCTCCGGGCCGCGCCTGCCGAGCCATTGGGCTGTCGACACCAGCGTTGGTCACCCTGACCAAGCCGCTCGGAGACCGAGCAGTCATCAGCGCAACCACAGGCACCCGACTCACTCCCAGGTAGCGTTCAGCTTTCTCCGGCGCGGGGAACGTCGTCGGTAGGGTGGGCTTGTGTCGAATGACGCTGGCAGCCGACGCGGCGCGTTCAGGGAGCTGGTTGGCTCGGTCGGTCTCGGTGTTGCGGCGTTGCTTGTGGTGTTCGGGTTCTTCCTTCCCTCGCATGACTATGCCGGCCTCGGGGATCCCGTGCTCGACAGGATTGTGTCGAGCGACGCGCGCGACTCTGCCGCGTTACTGGCAATCGCGACGGTCCTCATCGCCGGTACGACGATGGTCGTGGTCAGGTCTCGCGGATTCGTCATCGCGTCTGCCGTGATCCTCGTCTTGGGACTGATCAACCTCGTTCGGCTCGCGCCGTACTACTGACTCACGGCAACGGCCCGGCCGTAGGCTGTGCGGCGTGAATCGGTGGAGGGGTGGGCTGGTGTGGGCGGTTGGGCTTTCGCTGGTCGCCGTACTGGCTGGGTGTTCGTCGCGGGGAGGAGAGGCTGTGGATGAGGCGCCTGCGCGGTTCACGATCGTTCCTGACGACTATCACGTGCCGTACGCCGGGACCGCCGAGGATGGGCGGAAGTTCTTCCTGAGCGACGAGCTGTTCGATCAAGGGTCGGGGTATGTCGGGCTGTACCTGTGGAAGGCCGACGGCACGTTCGACGAGGTGCGGGTCGACAAGGTTGCCCGTGCCGAAGGGCTTCCGCCGGGGCAGGCGGCTTCGGCCGGTGCGGACGAGGTCGTCGCTGCGCGGCTGGCCGAGCTCGGCAAGTACGTCCTGGAGCCGATCGAGGTCGAGCCGTTCACCAAGGTGGTCGACGGGGTGACCTTCGGTTGGGTGGTCGACCAGTTCGAAGGCGAGTACTCCATCAACATCGAGCCCGGGGACTTCATCGCGTACTACGAACCCTGGGACGGACTCGGGTACGACACGTAGCCCGTCGTACCGCACGGGAAGGATAGTTGCTGTGGGCGGGGCGTCGAGTTGTTCGCGGAGGAGGTCGGCGTGCCCGGTGTGGCGGCTGGTTTCGGTGATGCGGTGGACCAGCACGTTGAAGAGCTTGACGTCTGGTCGCGGCCACCAGGGGACGTGGCCGGGGGCGTCGATGGGCAGGGCGTCGATCGTTGCGTCGGCGTGGTCCGAGACTCGGCGGTAGCGGTCGATGATCTCGGCGCGGGTCTCGTGCTCGGTCGCCCACATGTCGGTGCCGCGTTGGGACTCGTCGTCCCATCGAGGCAGGGGCTCGGGGAACGGGCGGCCGAACACTTCGCCGAGGTACCTGGCCTCGGAGAGCCTTCGCGAAGTCATCAATCACGAACCCCAGCCTGCCAGCCACGCGCTTTCACCTCGACCTCACCAGGCTGCGGCTTGGTTGCCTTGATCACGTAGTAGGCGGGGAGGTGTGCGGCGGTGGGGCCTAGGCCGGGGTAGATGTCTGGGGAGGCGGCCTCGAAGAAGGTGTTCAGGTGGAGGCCGGTGGTGGTGAGGGCTGTGATGACGTCGCTGGTCGGCCAGACGAAGGCTGAGAACGGCGGGGGTTCGGACTGGCCGCGGGCTCCGAAGGGGCGCTTGGCGTCGTCGGTGTCAGCACGCGGTACGGCGCGGCCGAAGTAGTCACCGGCTACGGCCAAGTGGTTGTGCCCACGTACGGCGAGAACCTCCCAGAGCGGATGGTGTTCGCAGATCAGCACCGATCCACCGGGGCCCGCACGTCACCGGTCAGCTCTCGCTCGAAGCCCTCCAACGCCAGCCCACCGTTCTCGAAGAACTCAGCGGGCTCCCCCTGCCGCACCGGAGCGATGGCATTCCAGCTAGCCCGGTTGGCCTCAGTAATGCGCCGGATCGCAGAAGTCATGCGCTCACGTTAGCGAGGGCTTCGCCGACCGTTGGCCAGGTTGGGCGGGGTAGGCCGGCGCCGGTGCCGGGGAGGGTCAGGAGGGTGGCGGAGGGGATTTCGGTGGCTACGGCTTTGCCGTTGCCGTGGGGGAAGAAGGGGTCTTCGTCGCCGTGGATGACCAGGGTGGGGGCGGTGATCTCGGGGAGGCGGTTGCGCCAGCGGGGGCGGCAGTCGATGGCGGCGAACGCTGTGCCGAGGTGGCTGGCGCGCTGGGCTTTCGCCGTACGGCGGGATCGGTCGAAGATCTGGCCCGCCGTTGCCCGGGCATCCTGTTCGTCGAACCCGGCAGAGCCGCCGAGCAACGCGGCCGAGCCGGTCATGTAGTCGATCACGCTGTCGCGGTCGGTCCAGTCGGGCTGCGGGCGGCCGAAGAGCTGTTTCATCACCTCCGGGTCGTGGTCGGGCAGGTCCCGGTCGACTCGGCCAGGTGCGACCGGGCGGGTGGACACCAGGGTCAGCGAGGCGACCTGGTCGGGGTGGTCGAGTGCGAGCAACTGCGCGACGAACCCGCCGACCCCCAGCCCGGCCACGTGCGCACGCCCCAACTCCAGCGCCGTCAACAACTCGGACGCGTCGGTCACCAGGTCTCGCAGGGTGTAGGTCGGCTTGTCCGGGTCGACGTACGTGGACTGGCCGGTGTCACGCAGGTCGTAGCGCACCACGTACCGGCCGGCGAGCGCCGCACACAGCTCATCCGGCCAGCTCTCCATGGTGATGCCGATCAGCAACACCGGCGGGTCCGCCGGGTCCCCGAACGTCTCCACGCACAACTCGACACCGTTGACCTCGACCAGCATCTCGACTCCTCTCGAACTCGTCACACTGTTCCGACGAACGGGTTCCCGGGATTCAGACACCTCCAGCAGGCACACCCGAGCGGTCGGTCGTCGGGAGCTTGGCGTCGAGGGCCTTCAGGGCCAACGCGAGTACGACGCCGATCACGAGGACGAGGAGGGAGTTGCGTACGGCGGACCCAAGGCCGATCTCGGCGGCGTCGAGGAAGGGATACGGGTACCAGTCGGTGAACGCGCCTTGGACGAAGATGTAGATCAGCCACGCACACGGCCAGATGAACGCGAACCCGACAGTCCGCCACGTGATGCGGGGCCGAGGCCCGAAGATCAGCCAGGCGGCAAGGGTCGTCCACGGCGAGATGTAGTGGAAGCCGATCGTCGCCACCAATGCCGCGCCGGTCAGGTGCACCTGCGGCGCGAGCACGATGGCGAACACCAGACCGGTGATGACGATGCCGAGAAGCGAGTCGAGACGTACGACGCGCCACCCCGAGCCGTCCCGGTCAGGTCGCCGTACCAACGCCAGGGCGGCGGCCAGGACGATCAGGTTGCTCTCGATCGTAAAGAAGCTGAAGAGCCGCCACAGCCGAGTCCCGACCCCGATCGACTCACCGGTCTCCCCGGAGTTCGCGTCGGCGCCGCCGGTGGAGATCAGCACCAACTGAATGGCCAGCGAGACGAGAATGACCGCCGCGATGACCCCATGCCACCACCGCGAGACCGTCACTCCCCTGCTCCACTCTGCCACCCTCCCCATTCTTCCCACCACTCTCCGCAACCACCCGCCCCGCCGCGCCGACGTGGTGCTCCACGTACGACGGATGGCGAGGCTCATTGTGGTCGGGTAGCGTCAGTTGGCGGTCGGGCGATTCTCAGCCGGGCTGGCGGTAGGGGGTGGCAACATGGGCTGGCGGCGACCCATGAGGTCGGACGGGGTCGAGGTCATCGGCTGGCGCGAGTTCGCTTCGCTGCTCGACGACAGCCTCAAGAAGCAAGCGGCGTACGTCTCGGGCCTGGTCGGCTACGGCCTCCTCACCTTGCTGGACCGTTCAGAACCAGGCGCGGTGCCACAGCTCCCGGATCCACCCACGACACCCTGGGCGCAGGCGGCCCGTAGGGTCGCGGACGAGACGATGGACGAGCGGTGGATCGCCCACTCGGAACGCACCTGGCAGTTTGCGACCGCGCTCGCATCTCGGGACAGTCGACGGGCCGCCGCCCAGGGCGCGCCACTGGAGGAGCCCAACTCTGAGCAGTTGTACGTCGCCTCTCTCCTGCACGACACCGGGTTGTTCGATGCGAACCGTACGAAGTGCTTCGCGGTCACGGGCTCGGCGAATGCTCGGTCCACCGCGGTAGAAGCCGGCGTCGACGAGGACGCCGCCGAGCTCGTGGCCGAGGCGATCTCCAGCCACGTCTCGCTCAACCCCGGGAACCCGCTCGGCGAGTACCTCCAGGCCGGATCGTTGCTGGATGCGATCGGGGACCGGGTGTGGCACCTCGACCGCGCCGTGGTGGACAAGGTGTGCGACGACTGGCCACGAGCAGGGTTTCCGGGCGAACTGCGGAGCCGGTGGGCTCAGGAATGCTCCATGTTCCCGAACGGCCGAGCCGCGTTCGCCCGGTGCCCTGGCGGTTTCAGTCTTGCGACCCACCTTGCACCGCTGTGCCGGCGAGCTCGGTCGGCTTGAGCGCCGCCGCCGACCACGACGTGGACAAGCGCTTGCTGCTGGGGTTCCTTCGGTACGGTTTTGGGGGATACGGAGGAGTGCAGATGCCGCTTGGGTTTCGTTCGGCGAGCGTGGAGGACGCTGGGCAGGTTGCTTGGCTGCATGCTGATAGTTGGCGGCGGCACTATCGAGGTGCGTATGCCGACTCGTTTCTCGATGGGGATGTCGAGAGTGAGCGGCTGGCGGTGTGGGCGGAGCGGCTGGTTGCGCCGGGCAGGACCGCCACGATTCTTGCTGAGGATGAGGGGCAGCTTGTTGGGTTCGTGCACGTGATGTTTGATCACGACCCACGGTGGGGCAGTCTTGTCGACAATCTGCATGTCTACAACAGCAATCGCCGTACCGGGATCGGCACTCAGTTGATCGCCCGCGCCGCGGAGACGGTCACGGAGCAGGCGAACGGCGACGCGATGTACCTGTGGGTGTTGCAGCAGAACACCAGCGCGCAGGACTTCTACGTCGCCCGCGGAGGCGTTCAGGTCGAGACGGCAACGGTCCCTCCACCCGGCGGAGACCCCACACGGCTCAACGGCAGCCCGAAGTGCCTTCGCATGAGCTGGCCGAACGCAGCGCAACTCCGCTGAGAGCAGACACGCAACGCGTGTTTCGCCGGACGTACGTCGCTACTGTCGAAGCATGATCGCGCGGTACGACGAAGTCGCCGACTACTACGCCTCCGGCTGGACAGAAGATCTCCGTGATCCGGTCACGACCTCACTCTTTGAGCTACTGGGTGACGTGTCCGGCAAGCGGGTGCTGGATGTTGCCTGCGGCCACGGACGGATCAGCCGCGGCCTCGCCCGCAACGGCGCCACCGTGGTCGGCGTCGACGTCTCGGCCGCGATGCTCGGCAAGGCACGTGAGCTCGAGGAGCAAGAGCCGCTAGGTATCCAGTACCTCCAAGCAGACGCGGCCGATCCGCAACGCTTACAGGGCGAGGGGTACGACGCCGCCGTCTGCAGCATGGGGATTGCCGACATCGACGATCTGGACGGCGCCCTGGCCAACGTCCGTCGGCTGCTGCGTCCTGACGGGACATTCGCCTTCGCGATCCTGCATCCCTGTTTCCCAGGCATAGAAGGCGTTTCCGGTGCCTGGCCGTCCGACGGCACCTACTACGACGAGCGCTACTGGCGAGCCGACGGCACCCTGTCGACGCTCCGCCAACAGGTCGGCGCCAACCACCGCACGCTCTCGACGTACCTCAACACTCTCCACGCGCACGGCTTCACCCTCACCCGCACTGCCGAACCCGCACCAGCCATCGACCCCGCCTCACCCAAACAAGACATGAACCGCTTCCCGGTCTTCCTCGTGGCGGCCTTTCGGTAGGCGTCAGGAAGATCGGCGGGTCAGGCGGATGATGGGGAGTTCGCGGTCGGTCTTCTCCTGGTACTGCGCGAATCGGGGAGCGGCCGCCGTGATCCGTCGCCAGGCGTCATCGCGTTCCGTCCCGTGGAGCTGCTCCGCGATGACCGGGACCTTGGCTCCCGCCATCTCGATGGTGACGTCCGCGGGGTGAGCGGCCAGGTTGTAGTACCAGGCAGGATTCTTCGGTCCGCCGGCCGCGGACGCGACGATCAGCCAACTGTCGTCGTCACCGGTGGGGAACCAGCCGACCGGGTTGGCCCGCCGAGCCCCGCTCTTCGCGCCGACGGTCGTGAGCACCAAGGCGTTGAACCCCAGGAACTTGCCGCCCTTGGTGCGGATCCGGTGCGCGGCGCGGTCGTTCATCCATTTCATCAGGCGGCTCGCCTTCGGCTGGCGCGCGCCTCGGGTGCCGTTGCGGGTGGTGAAACTCATCGGGGACTCCTGTTCGCGGTGATTGCCCCTGCGTGGTGGATGGTTTTGCGTGGGGCGAAAGAGCCTCGGTGATCGCTGCCGACGCTGAGCTTGCCGTCGAGGTTGATGCTCCACGAGACCCTCGGGGTGACCTTCATGACCTGCACCGGCCCACGCAGCCCCGGCCGCTCGACAAGCTCGGCGTCGCCGTAGATGCGCAGGTACCGAGGCGACCACGGCCGGGTCGACGCGAGGTCGTCGATGATGATCGCGACCTTGGTGTTGCCGTCCCGGATGTTCCGGGCCCGGCGTGTGTTCCCAGGATCGATGCCCCCGATCCAGATGTGCGTCCCGTCGTACTCGAACCCGACCGGTACGGCGTCAGGCTGTCCGTCGGCGGACACCGTGGCGACCCGCGCCAGCGGCTGGGAACGCATGTAGGCGATCTCTTCGTCGGTGAACGACATGTCCCGCCTCCTTCAGTTCAACGTGGGGTAGTCGGTGTAACCGCGGTGGTCGCCGCCGAACGACGTCGCCCGGTCCGGGCTGTTGAACGGACCACCGGCAGCCAGGCGGACCGGCAGATCCGGGTTCGCCAAGAACAGAGCGCCGTACGAGATCAGATCGGCAGTGCCGTCCTCGATCAGCGCGAGCTCGCCCAGCCCGGTCGGCTCGGGGCGCGTCGCCGGGTTGAGGATGAACGCCCCCGGCCACTGCGCGCGCAGGCTCTCGGTGAGGTCGCGGTAGCCCGCGGTCTCCATTAGGTGCACGTAGACCAGACCCAGGTCAGCCAGACCGTCGAGCAGCGCCTTGTACGTCGTGTGCGGGTCGTCCTCGACGATGTCGTGCAGAGGATTGCCGGGCGACACCCGGATCCCCACCCGCTCGGCCCCGACCTCCGCGACGACCGCAGCGGCCACCTCGAGGGCGAACCGGGTCCGGCCCTCGACCGTTCCGCCCCAGCCATCGGTACGGCGGTTCGCGTTGGTCGAAAGGAACTGGTGGATCAGATACCCGTTCGCGCCATGCAACTCGACCCCGTCAAAACCGGCCGCGATTGCATTGCGCGCCGCAGCCGCGAAGTCGGCCACAGTCTGAGCGATCTCGTCCGCGGTCAGCTCCCGCGGGACCGGGAACGGCTTCATCCCCGCATGCGTGTAGATCTGCCCCTCAGCAGCGACCGCCGACGGCCCGACCGGGCTCAGATCCCCAGGCAGCAGCTCGGGATCCCCGGTCCGCCCGGTGTGCATGAGCTGCGCGAAGATCACGCCGCCTTCCGCATGTACGGCGTCCGTCACGCGACGCCACGCCTCGACCTGCTCGGCCGAGTGCAGACCGGGCGTGTCCGGGTAGCCCTGGCCGATCACGGACGGCTGGGTGCCCTCGGTGATGATCAGGCCGGCGCCGGCACGTTGGGCGTAGTACGTCGCCATCAGATCGGTCGGCGTCTGGCCCGGGCCGTACGCGCGGCTGCGGGTCATCGGGGCCATCACGATCCGGTTCGCCAGCTCCAGACCGCCGATCCGGACCGGATCGAAGGCCGACACCGTCGGGTTCATAGGGTCACTCCATTGTTGAGTCAGTCAATCATTAGGACCACGATACATCAATGCGTGACTGGCTCAACTATTGAGTGGGATGAGTACCATGACGGCATGGGGAATCGGGAGACCCGGGTGGAAGAGGCACGCCGGCTGTCACAGATGTTCATCGATATCTCGGCGAAGTCGAAGTCGGACTTCGCCGACGTCGTCGGATCGCTCGGACTGCCGGTGCACCTCGCGCGCGCCGTACTGATGCTGACCAAGCCGGCGCCGATGCGGGACCTGGCCGAGCGGTTGGCGTGCGACCGGTCGTACATCACCAACCTCGCCGACCAGCTCGAGGAGCGCGGCCTGGTGTGCCGCGTGCCCGGCAGCGACCGCCGGGTCAAGCTGCTCCAGCTGACGCCGGCGGGTGTGGAGCTTCGGGACGAGATCTCCGCGACCGTGGCCGAGCGCGCCCTGGTCCTGCGCCGCCTCACCGCGGCTGAGCGCAAGACCCTGTCCCCGCTGCTGGAGAAGCTCCTCCGCGTGGAGGACTAAATCGCGCGCTTCCCAGCCGGGCCGCGTGTCAGGATGCCGGACATGGACGTGACGGTACGCCGGGCAGCCGCGACGGACTGGAAGGCGCTGGCGGCGATCGATGCGATTGCCGCGGCCGGAGACGCCGCGCGAGCCGAGGCGATCCGGCGCTGCTGCGAACAGGGCCTCGTCCTGACTGCCGAGGACGCGTCACAACGACTGGTCGGCTACGTCACCGTCGAGTACACGTTCTTCGATCAAGGCTTCGTCACCATGCTGATGGTTGACGCCAACGCCCGCCGGCAAGGCATCGGCCGACGCCTCCTCCACGCCGCGAAGACCACCTGCACCACCCCGAAGCTGTTCACCTCGACCAACGTCTCCAACCTCCCGATGCAGCAACTCCTGCAACGCACCGGCTGGTCCGCCACCGGCCTCCTGCACGGCCTCGACGAATCCGACCCCGAACTCTTCTACCTCTGCGACTTTTAGCGGGTGATTCGGTAGAGGACGTGGGGGCGGAGGGGACCTTGGGGGGCGGTGGGGTCTTCGAAGGTGTCGGTGGGGTTGTGGGTCATGCCTAGGCGGCGCATGACGGCCTGGGAGCGGTGGTTGGTGGCGGTGGTGATTGCGAGGATCTCGGGGAGGTGCAGGGTGTCGAAGCCGTAGTCGAGGACGGCGCGGGCGGCCTCGGTGGCGTAGCCGTGGCCCCAGGCTGAGCGGGCGAGTCGCCAGCCGATCTCGACGCCGGTGAACGGGACCTCAGGGTCGACGTCGTCCAGGCCCGCGAAGCCGATGAACTCACCGTTCGCCTCGACTGCCCACCAGCCGTACCCACGGGCGTCGAACTCCTCCTGGAAGAGCGCGACCGAGGCGTCGCTCTGCTCCCGCGTCATCACCGGACCCAGATGCTCCCGAACCTCCGGGTCGGCGTTCATCGCCGCCCACGGTTCCAGGTCGGACTCCCGCCATCGCCGCAGCAACAGCCTCTCGGTACGCAGTTCAGCCACGCCCCCACCCAACGCCAAGCGCCCCCCGCTCAGCAAACTGATTTCACAGCGAGGTGTGCTGACTCAGCCGCGCCTCGACCAGAGCACTGATCTCCGGCATCAGGTCCATGGTGGAACAAAGTAGCTCCGCAGTACCCGCCAACAGGGCGTGGTGAGTACTGCGCAGCCGCCTAGTTGGCTTCCTTCGTAGCCCAGTAGTGCCATTGGGGGGACGCGACTGGGGATCGGGTCAGGCCGTCCGGCCAGGTGGCCGGCAGGTCATGACTCCGAGCCGCGAACAGGATCACCTCCGATGCGGTGCGGTCGCCGCGGACGGCAACGCGGGCGGCGGTCTCGGCACGCATGTCGGCCAGGTAGTGGATGGCCGGCAGGAACTCGGCGCTCAGCCGGGGGCTCAGCCGCCCGACGGCTTCGTCGTCGAGCCTGATCTCGACCACGATCCGGTGCCGGTCCTGGATCCCGTCCTCCTCCTCGATCGCGTGCATCGTGCCGTACGCCCAGCACTCGCCCTCGGCCCGGAAGAACGGCGCCAGGACGTCGGGATGGACCTCGCTGCCCGGTACGACGATGCCGCTGCCGGGCGGCAGCAGGTGAAAGCTGCCCGGTGGGGGCAGGTTCACCGGAACCAGCATGTGCGGTTGCCCGAGGGCCACCGCGACACTCGCGTGGAACTCCGTGCCCTGGTCGCCCTTGCCCTCCCAGTCGGCCGGTTCCCACTCACTCACCCACAAGTGGCACGGCACCTGCGGTCGCAGGCCTTGCGCCACCAGTTCGGACAGCACCGGGTGGTACCGGTGCGCGTCGTCCCTCGGCAGGTAGCCGACAACCTTCCCCTGCACCCGTACGGCGATGGATCGGGGATCGAAACGGTTGCGCGGTTCCGGGACCAGGTCCGCGACGGTGTCCAGGTCTGCTCCTCGCGCTGGGATGGGGTCGGGGAACAGGCTTCGGATCGCCTGCTCGTGCGGGGCCTCGCGCACGACTTCCTGACCACACCACAGGGCGTCTCCCCACAGACTGAACGGAATCAGTTCCATTCGTGCCCTCCAGTCCACTGTGACCGGCTTTACTCGGCTTATCCCGTCCAGGACCCTGGCCGTTACACCGAGTGAGCGTATGAAAACTAGACTGCCCAGTGAAGGGCCGTTTCACGCCTGAGGCAAGGGTCTGTTGCGCAAAGGTAGCGAGTCGTCCGTACTGTGGACGCGAATTGTCTTGTGCATCGAGCGAATCGGCGAAGATCGTGCAAATGCACGGGAAGGAAGCTCATGCAGGGCAGTAGTTCAGTCGCTCGATCGATCAGTGGCACAGACCAGAAAGCAGTTGACGCGGCAGCCGTCGATGAAGCGGTCAAGCGGCTCGACGGTGTCGCTGTCCGTACACCGTTGCAACGCAACCTCCGGCTGTCCGAACGCACCGGCGCCCAGGTCTGGCTGAAGCGCGAAGACCTGCAGATCGGCCGGTCCTACAAGCTCCGCGGCGCCTACAACCTGATCGCCCAGCTCGGCGACGAGCAGAAGGCGGCCGGCGTCGTGTGCGCCAGCGCGGGCAACCACGGCCAGGGCCTGGCGTACTCGTGCCACATTCTCGGTGTCCAGGGCAAGGTTTACGTGCCGCGTACGACGCCCCGCCAGAAGCGCGACCGGATCGCCGGCCTCGGCGGCAAGCAGATCCAGGTGATCGTCACCGGCGACACGTACGACGACGCCGCCGCGGCAGCCCTCGCGGACGCCGAGGCCAGCGGCGCGACGATGGTGCCCGCGTTCGACGACCCGAGAACCGTTGCCGGACAAGGAACTGTCGCGGTCGAGCTCGTCGACCAACTCGGCCATGCGCCTGACGTGCTCGTCGTGCCGGTCGGAGGTGGCGGCCTGATCGCGGGTGTCGCGACCTGGCTGGCAGAACGCCATCCCGGCGTACGGATCGTCGGCGTCGAACCGGCCGGAGCGGCGAGCATGGCGGCCGCGCTGGAGGCCGGTGAGCCGGTGACCCTGCCGCACCTGGACAGTTTCGTGGACGGTGCAGCAGTACGGCGGGTCGGCGACGTGACGTTGCCGTTGGTCGCGAAGGCCGGCGTCGAGATGATGTCCGTGCCGGAAGGCCTGGTGTGCAGCGAGATGCTCGAGCTGTACCAGACCGACGGACTGATCGCCGAGCCCGCGGGCGCGCTGTCGACGGGAGCCCTGGGCAACGGTCTCGACGTACGCCCCGGCGAGACCGTGGTCTGCCTGCTGTCCGGCGGGAACAACGACGTCAGCCGGTACGGCGAGATCCTCGAGCGCTCGCTGGTGTACGAGGGCCTGAAGCACTACTTCCTGGTCACGTTCCCGCAGGAGCCCGGTGCGCTGCGTGCGTTCCTGGACGAGGTGCTCGGGCCGGACGACGACATCACGCTGTTCGAGTACGTGAAGCGGAACAACCGGGAGACCGGGGTGGCGCTGGTCGGCATCGAGATCAGCCGGCCCGGTGACCTGGACGGCCTGCTGTCCCGGATGGAGGCAGCGCCGCTGGAGATCGAGCAGATCGACCCGAGCTCGCCGGAGTTCCGCTACCTGATCTGATCCGGACGCACTGATCCCGCCGAGAGGAGCCTGGGCGACCTGCTTCCGGTCGGGTGCCGTGATCGGCCCCATTGCGCTCCCGGCGGGATCAGTGCGTCTGGTGCGTCAGTGCCTCAGGTGCTTCGGGTGTTCTTCCTCCGGCTTGGGCTGCCGGCGCGGGTCGTCCGGGTGCTGCCCGTCGGCCCAGTGCTCGTCCGTAGGCTGCCCGTCCCGACCCCAACTGGCTGCATGGGGTGTGTCCTGGCCGGGGTGCAGGCGCTGGGCGCGGGTGTGGTGCTCGTCGGAATCGGTGCGAGCCTCGGCGGCGGCCTCGCGCCGCTCGGTGGCGCCGGCTGCGAGCCGGCGTGCCTCGGCCGCCTTCTCGTCGGCGATCGCCTGCGCCTTGCGTGACCTGGCCTCGACTTCATCGGCCGCGGCCTGCTGCTTGTCCGCGCGTGCCGCCGACGTCCTGGCCTGCTGCTCGTGCTCGTACGCCTCCTGCTGGTCCCGTTGGGCCCGGCGCTTGGACGACGTGGTCCCGGCAATCACGCCCACCACGAGCACCAGCACCGCCAGTGCGACAACGATCCACAGGACGGTCATTCCGTCCATCGTTCCTCCTCGGCTCGACGTTCGGAACTCCCGGTACCCGAACACCCCCGGCCGCTAACGCACCCCGAAGCGATAGGTGCCTGAGGCAACCGATCGCTCACCGGCCCTCGCCCGGGACTCCTCCGAGTGAGTGCCTAGACCAGGCCGCGGCGGGCGGCCCAGACGATCGCCTCGATGGCCGTGCCGAAGCCGAGGCGGTCGCAGATCATCCTGGTACGGCGGCGGACGGTCCGCTCGGACAGGTCGAGCCGGCGGGCCACGCTGTCCACCGGCAGCCCGGTCGCGAGCAGCCGCAGCAGTTGCAGGTCGTCATGGCTGATCTCACGCGGCGGCACCCGCCGCGCAACCGAACGAATTTCCTGGGGGAGGACGGTCATTACGAATCACCTTGTTCCGAACACCTGGGACTCGGCGGCGTCCCAGTCGGCCGGTTTTGCCCGCGGCTCGTAGCGCCGCAGTCGATGGGTGGTGCGGACCAGGGCGCGCATGGCGCTCAGGTCCGGCAGGGGTTCGCCCAAGGCACGGGCCTGGACGAGGACGTTGCCGAGGGCGGATGCCTCGACCGGACCGGCCAGCACGGGCAGTCCGCAGGCGTCGGCGGTCAGCTGGCAGAGCAGTTCGTTCTGCGAGCCGCCACCGATGACATGGAGTACGTCGACCGGCCGGTCAGCGATCACCTGCGCCGATCGCAGCGTCCGGCGGTAGGCCAGCGCGAGACTCTCGAGCACGCAACGGACAACGGCTGCCTTCGACTGCGGCGGCTCCTGCCCGCCGGCCCGGCAGTGCTCGTCGATCCGGGCCGGCATGTTGCCCGGAGCAAGGAACTCGGGCGCGTCCGGGTCGATCAGTACGGCGAAGGGCTGTACGCCGGCGGCGTCACGCAGTAGTCCGGGCAGGTCGTCGTCGCCCCAGATCCGCTGGCACTCCTGCAGGATCCACAGCCCCATCACGTTCTTCAGGAACCGGATCCGCCCGTCGACGCCGCCTTCATTGGTGAAGTTGGCCGCCCGCGCTTCGTCGGAGAGCACCGGCGCATCCAGCTCCAGCCCCACCAACGACCACGTGCCGGACGAGATGTACGCGAACCGCTCGTCAGCCGCCGGTACGGCGACCACGGACGACGCAGTGTCATGCGATCCGACTGCGATCACCGGCGTACCAGCGGCCAGCCCGGTCTCCGGCAACACGGTCCCGATCACCGCTCCCGGATCCCGCAAGTCCGGCAACAGCTTCATCGATACACCGACCCGCGAAGCGAGCACCTCACTCCACCCCCGCGCCCGCACGTCGTACAACTGCGTGGTGGAAGCATTTGTCCGCTCGACCCCGATCTCCCCCGTGAGCCAGTAGGCCAACAGATCGGGAATCATCAGCAGCTTGTCCGCCTGCTCGAGCAATCCCTCGGCGGCCAACTGGTAGATGGTGTTGAACGGCAACTGCTGCAAGCCCGTCACCTCGTACAACTCCGCGACCGAAACCTTCTCCAGGACCCTCTCCAGGACGCCGTCGGTGCGGGTGTCGCGGTAGTGGGTGGGGTTGGCGAGGAGGTGGCCGGTGGAGTCGAGTAGGCCGTAATCGACGGCCCAGGAGTCGATGCCGATGGCGTCGACCGGGCCGGCTTGGTGGAGGCCTTCGAGCATGGAGCGGTACAGGTGGAGGATGTCCCAGTGCAGGGTGTTGTGGACCTGCACCGGGCCGTTCCAGAACCGGTGGATCTCCGACAGTTCGAGCACGCCGTCACCGACGGAGCCGAGCATGACGCGTCCGCTGGACGCGCCCAGATCCACCGCCGCGACGCGCTTCATGGGGAGACGACGGTCAGGTCGAGGTGGAGCAGGTCGGCGACCGCCGCCAGGTCCTTGGCCCGGTGACCGGTGCCGAGCGCCCAGTGGTGCGCCACGCCGGACCCGGACCATGCGTCGGTCCACTCACCCGGGTCGCACCCGAAGTCGACCCGCGACGTGGTGTTCCCGATCTGCAGCAACGGCCCAGGTACGACGGTGCCCTCGGATGCAATCAAGTTGAACGAGCCGTCCCGGCGCTGCCCGAGCCCGCACGCCGTCACCGGCCCGTGCTTCACGTCGAACTCGACGGACACACCCCAGCCACGCTTGCCGTGATACACCCCGAGCCCACGCAGCAACGGCTTGTCCGAGCTGATCGCCAGGTGCGCCGGCCCGTCGTGACCCATCTCGACCACGTTGTCGTGGAAGTTCAGCGCCTGCAGCTCGGTGAACGAACCGCCCGCACCGAGCCGGTCCATCACCAGCATCGCCAGCGACGTCCGCAGCTCGTACTCACCGGCCGCCGGAATCCCCCGCGCCGTCAGCAGCGAGGCGCCGAGGATCATCCCGGCCGCGACCCGCTCGTGCATCTCCCCGTCGAGCCCGCGATGGTAGTAGGCCAGCGAATCAAGGGAAAAGTCCTCGACCAAGCGATCGAGCGCGACCGACACGGTCGCACCCCACCGGAAGTCCTCCTCGACCACCGAGTCGTCGAGCGTGAAGATCTCCCGGGCCAGGTCCATCCGGGCCGCGGTCTCCGCCTCGGTCACCTTCTCGACCCGGACCCGGAGGTCGTCGATCTCCAGGATCTCGACGTGCCCGCCGAGCTGCGACGACACCAGCGTCGGGTCGGTGATCACGTCCATCATGCCCGGGTACAGATGCCCGAGCAGACCGTGCCGGCCGTGCCGGAACGCCGCGCGCACGCCGGCTGCCCGGATCCAGCGGTCGATCCGCGCCCATGCCCGCTCGTCCTCGAGGTAGCCGGAGACCGACCGGAAGTCGATCCCGCAGCGCTCGAAGGCGTTCGCCATCTCCGGCAGCGGACAGGCACCGCAGTACGCGAGCCATGCACCGGTGTCGAAGGTCGCGTGGTTCATCGACTCGGTCGGCTGCAGGTTGAGCAGCAGCACTGGTGCACCGCTGCGCTGCGCGATCGGCACCAGCATCGACGCGGTCATGTACGTCGTCAGGAAGCCGACGATCAGATCGCAGTCCGCCACCCGCAGTTTCTCGGCCGCCACAGCGCCTTCCTGGGCGTCGGAGATGAAGCCGACGTCGACGACCTCGCAGTCCAGTTCAGCGAACCGCGACGACACCCGCCGAGCCGACGCCTGCAACTGCGGCAGCAGGTCGGGGAACTGCGGCCAGTAGGCACCCAGACCACCCGCGACCAGGCCGATCCTGGTCTTGCGCGACGTGATCCGCTCCAGCCCCGGGCGAACATCCAACTCGGTCATTCCACCCCTCCTAACGCAGGAACGCGGCGGCTACGCCGGCATCGACGGGAACGTGCAGACCGGTCGTGTGGGTGAGCTCGCCACCGGTCAGCGCGAAGACGGCTGCCGCCACGTGCTCCGGTAGTACCTCCCGCTTCAGCAGCGTGCGCTGCGCGTAGTACGCACCCAGCTCCGACTCCGGTACGCCGTACACCGCGGCTCGCTGCGCGCCCCAGCCCTTGGCGAAGATCCCGGACCCGCGGACGACGCCATCGGGGTTCACGCCGTTGACGCGGATCCCGTGTTCGCCGAGCTCGGCGGCGAGCAGCCGGACCTGGTGCGCCTGGTCGGCCTTGGCCGCGCCGTACGCGACGTTGTTCGGGCCGGCGAAGACGGAGTTCTTGCTGGAGATGTAGACGATGTCGCCGCCGATGCCCTGGTCGATCATCACCTTGGCGGCCGCCCGGGACACCAGGAACGAGCCCTTCGCCATCACGTTGTGCTGCAGGTCCCAGTCCTTGTCCGTTGTCTCCAGCAACGACTTGGAGATGGACAATCCGGCATTGTTGACAATCAGATCGACACCGCCGAACGCCAGCACGGCCTCCCGCAGCGCCGCATCGACGGCCTCGCCGGAGGACACGTCCGCGCCCACGGCAACCGCCACGTCGGACGACCCGATCTCCTTGGCCACCGCCTCGGCAGCAGCCAGATCCAGGTCGGCCACCACGACACAGGCGCCCTCGGCGGCCAGCCGCTGCGCGATCGCCTTCCCGATCCCCGACCCACCACCGGTGACGAAGGCCACCCGGGTCGCGAGCGGCTTCGGCTTGGGCATCCGCTGCAGCTTGGCCTCCTCCAGCGCCCAGTACTCGATCCGGAACTTCTCGCGCTCGTCGATCGGCGCGTACGTCGACACCGCCTCGGCGCCTCGCATCACGTTGATCGCGTTCACGTAGAACTCGCCGGCCACCCGCGCGGTCTGCTTGTCCTTGCCGAAGCTGAACATGCCGACCCCGGGGACGAGCACGATCGCCGGGTCCGCGCCCCGCATCGGCGGGCTGTCCGGCTCTGCGTGCCGGTCGTAGTACGCCGCGTAGTCCTCGCGGTACTGCAGATGCAGCTCGCGCAACCGGATGATCGCGTCCTCGAGTGGCGCAGTCGGCGGAAGGTCGAGGACCAGCGGACGGACCTTCGTCCGCAGGAAGTGGTCAGGACACGAGGTGCCGAGGGCAGCCAGTTGGCCCAGCTTCTCCCGGGCGGTGAACTCGAGCACGACGTCGGAGTCGTTGTAGTGGCCGACCTGCGGTTTGTCGGTCGACGCGAGACCGCGGATGACCGGAGCCAAGGCGGCGGCGCGTTCGCGACGTGCGGCTGCGTCGAGCGGTTCGAAGCCAGGCACGACCGCACCGAAGGGCTCCGGCTTTCCACGCTCGGCCAGGAAGCGTTCCGCCGTACGGATGATGTCGAGGGAGTTCGCCTCGCACTCCTCGGACGTGTTGCCCCACGCGGTGATGCCGTGACCGCCGAGGATGCAGCCGATCGCCTGCGGGTTCTCCCGCTTCACGGCCGCGATGTCGAGACCGAGCTGGAACCCGGGTCGCCGCCACGGCACCCAGACCACCCGGTCGCCGAAGCACTCGGCGGTCAGCTTCTCGCCGTCGGCGGCGGTCGCCAGCGCGATCCCGGAGTCCGGGTGCAGATGATCGACGTGTGGAGCGTCGACCAGCCCGTGCATCGCGGTGTCGATCGAAGGCGCCGCACCACCCTTGCCGTGCAGGCAGTAGTCGAACGCGGCGACCATCTCGTCCTCCCGGTCGACGCCCGGGTACACGTCGACCAGCGAGTTCAGGCGGTCCAGCCGCAGTACGGCGAGACCGCCGGCGGTCAGCGTGCCGAGGTCACCGCCGGACCCCTTCACCCAGACCAGGTCGACCGGCTGCTGGGTCACCGGGTCGGTCGTCGTGCCCTTCGCCGACGTGTTTCCGCCGGCGTAGTTGGTGTTGCGCGGATCGGCACCCAGTCGGTTGCTTCTCGCAACGAGCTCGGCTGCAGTGTCGCTCATGGTGTTCTCAGGCTCCCCATCCGGCCTGCTGGCCGTCGGCTCGGTCCTTCACGATCTGCTCGTAGTAGCCGCTGCGCTGGTAGGCGGCGACCGGGTTCGGGTCCAGGCCCTGCGACTCGCGCTGCTCGGCGAGCAGCGGGCGGACGTCGGTGTTGTAGGCGTCCATCAGCGCGGCGTTGGCTTCCAGCACGTCGCCGTCCTGCTGCGCCTTCCGGAGCGCGTCCCGGTCGACGAGCAGCGCCTTCGCGGTGGCCTCCTGGACGTTCATCACCGAGCGGATGATGGCCGGGATCTTCACCTCGATGTTGTGGCACTGATCGAGCATGAAGGCGATCCCGCGGTCCGGGTCGAGGGCGTCGCCGCGGACGATCTCGTTCATGATCCGGAACAGCTGGAACGGGTCCGCCGCCCCGACCATCAGGTCGTCGTCGGCGTAGAACCGGCTGTTGAAGTCGAACGCGCCGAGCTTCTTCGCGCGCAGCAGGAAGGCGACGATGAACTCGATGTTGGTCGACGGCGCGTGGTGCCCGGTGTCGATGCAGACAGTTGCCTTCGGCCCCAGTTCCAGGCAGTGCGCGTACGACGTACCCCAGTCCGGCACGTCCGTGGTGTAGAAGGCCGGCTCGAACAGCTTGTACTCCAGCAGCATCCGCTGGTCGTCGCCGAGCCGGTCGTACACCTCCTTCAGCGCCGCGGCCAGCCGGTCCTGCCGGTCCTGGATGTCGTCCTGGCCGGGGTAGTTGGTGCCGTCGGAGAACCACAGCTTGAGGTCCCGGGACCCGGTCGCGTCCATGATGTCGACACACTCGAGCAGGTGGTCGGTCGCCTTCCGCCGTACCGCGGGGTCGGGGTTGGTGACGCTGCCGAGCTTGTAGTCGTCGTCCTGGAACACGTTCGAGTTGATCGCGCCGAGCCGGACCCCCTGCTCCTTCGCGTACGCCGCCAGCGCCGCGTAGTCGTCCACCTTGTCCCAGGGGATGTGCAGCGCCACGCTCGGGGCCACACCGGTGTACTTGTGCACCACGGCGGCGTCGGCGATCTTCTCCTCCGGCGAGCGCGGCACACCGGGCTGGCTGAACACCTTGAACCGGGTGCCCGAGTTGCCGAACGCCCACGAGGGCAGTTCGATCTCCTGTCGGCTCAGGGCGGTCTTCACAGCATCGGTCGTCATGGTTCTCAGTCCCCTTCAGAATTCAACGCAGACAGGTGGAAGATCTCGGGGAGCAGCAGGAACGACTCGTCCGGCGGCCGTCCGTCGATCCCCGTGAAGAACTCGGTCATCTCGGCCTGCCAGCGGGCGTTCACCTCGGTCGCCGCCATCGCCTTCTGCGCCGCCGCCAGGTCCTCGGCCTCGACGTACCCGATCAGCAGGCCGTCGTCGCGGAGGAACAGCGAGTAGTTGTGCCACCCGGTCTCGCGCAACGCGGCCTGCATCTCCGGCCAGACAGTGCGGTGGCGTTCGACGTACTCCTCCAGACGGTCCGGTCTGACCTGGAGGCAGAAGCAGTAGCGATTCACGGGCCGCTCTCAGAAGTTGAACTGGTCGATGTTTGGTCGCGGTCGACGGTTTTGAAACGACCCAGAGGCTGCCGGCCTGGCGACCGCGCCGAACAACATCGGCACCCCGCGGACCCGCAACAGCGGCGTGGCGCCGGCCATGGTCACCTCCAACTCGGGGCGGCTGAGTTGCTGAAAGGTTTCAAGAAGATTGCACGAAAGTACGGGCGAAGGGCTTTTGGCGTCAAGGGCTCGTCCGGCCCGGACGGCCGATCCCGGACGCGGGACTGCGGACAACGGGCGGAAAACAGGTACGCTCTCGGCTGCTAAGACGTTTCAAACCCGTCCCCGTGGGACCTTGACGCCGGGAGGCCGCGCATGGCAGCAGACAACGCGCCGGACCCCGCCTCGCGCACCGCGGACCGCCGCTCCACCACCTCGTCCGGCTCCGCCGGCCGGGCCCGCTCAGGCTCGTCGTCCGGTTCCGCCGGTTCATCCCGCTCGGCGGGTTCATCCTCCACTGCACCTTCGGCCGAGCCCGGCCGAGCCGGCCGGAGGGCCGGCGGTCGGCGGCAGAATGCGAAGCAGCACGCGGCTGGGGTGAAGGCCGTGGCGGCCGCCGCGGGCGTGTCCCTGGGGACCGTGTCGAACGTTTTGAACCGGCCCGAGGTCGTCAGTCCGGTGACTCGGGCCAAGGTCGAGGCGGCGATGGCGTCGCTGGGCTTCGTGCGGAACGAGTCGGCCCGCCAACTCCGGGCCGGTAGCAGCCGGATCCTCGCGTACCTGATGCTCGACGCCGGCAACCCGTTCTTCACCGACGTCGCGAAGGGTGTCGAGGACGCGGCGCGGGCGGCGGGCCTCTCGGTGTTCCTGTGCAACAGCAACGAGGACGCCGACCGCGAGGCCGACTACCTCGACCTGCTCGAGCAGCAGCGGGTGCAGGGCGTGCTGATCACCCCGATCGACCAGAACTCGTCCCGCCTGCGCAAACTCCCCGCCCGCGGTACGCCGGTCGTCGTGGTGGACCGCGCGATCGACGACAACGAGCACTGCTCGGTCGCGGTGAACGACATCCTCGGCGGCGAGCTCGCGATCGCGCACCTGCTCGAACTCGGCCACGACCGGATCGCGTACGTCGGCGGACCGAACACGATCGGCCAGGTCATCGACCGTCGCGACGGCGCCCGCCGCGCACTCCGGAAGGCCGGCAAACCCCCGGAAAACTTGATCGAACTCACCACCGGCGCCCTCACCGTCGCCGAAGGTAGGGGCGCAGGGCAACGACTTGCCGGCCTGCCCGCGTCCCGCCGGCCGACCGCAGCTTTCTGCGCGAACGACCTGCTGGCGTTGGGCTTGCTGCAACAGTGCGTGAGCCTCGGGCTGCGGGTTCCTGAGGATCTCGCCATCGTGGGTTATGACGACATCGAGTTCGCTGCGGCGGCCGCCGTACCGCTGACCTCTGTCCGTCAGCCGCGGCAGCTGCTCGGCCGCACGGCCGCCGAGCTACTCCTCGACGAGTCGTCCAACCCGGACCACGAGCACCAGCGCGTCACGTTCACACCCGAGCTCGTGGTCCGCACGTCAACGCGAGGAACTCTCTAGCCCGTAGGCGGCGAGGAAGACCTCGGTGGCCTGGTCGGCGAGTTGGTCGAACTCGTCGACGGGCGGCCGGGCCTCGGTGCCGGCGAACATCGCGCGGTTCATCGGCTTGTACATGACCAGGCCGGCGAACTGGTAGGCCGCGAGCGTCGGATCGGGCAACTCGCGAAGCATGCCGCGGTCGGTCAGGCTGGTCAGGGCCACGCCCAGCGCCTCCAGCGACCGCTCGAATCCGCTGGTGAACCAGGCCCCGCAGACCTCCGGGAAACGATCCGCCTCCGCGATCACGAGCCGGCGTAGCTGGAGCACGCTGCTGTTGGTGAGGCTGTCCAGGAAGTAGTGCGCCAGGTTGCCGAGCGCTTCTCGTGCGTCGGTGGCTCCGTCGAGCTTCTCGGCGTACGCCTTGGTCAGGCCGTCGAGGAGCTGGTCGCTGGTGCCGCCGACGATCTCGGCGAACAGGCGCTCCTTGTTCTCGAACTGCTTGTAGACGGTCTGCTTCGAGACCCCGGCCTTGGCGGCGACCAGGTCCATGCTGGCGCCCAGGTACCCGTGCTGCAGGAAGACCTCGGTCGCGGCGGCCAGGATCGCGCGGCGCTTGCGCGGCGTCCGGCCCTCGCCCTCGATCTCGACGGCCTGGTCCGGCTGCCAGACGGCAGCCCGTTGGCGTTGGTCCACGGAGTCCTCCTCGAAGATTTCCCAAAATCATACTAGACAGTCCAGTTCTCGCATGAGTACTGTACGGTCTAGTTCCGAGAGACCACACAGGGAGGGCTCAGATGAGTACCGTGAAATCCGCCGACGGCACCACGATCGCTTTCGACGCCATCGGGGAGGGCCGGCCGCTGATCATGATCGACGGCGCCACCGCGCATCGGGCGGTGAACCCGTCGAACGCCGAGGTGGCCAAGCTGCTCAGCGACGAGTTCCGGGTCTACGTCTACGACCGGCGCGGTCGCGGCGAGAGCACCGACACCAAGCCGTACGCGATCCAGCGGGAGATCGAGGACCTGGCCGCGCTGATCGAGGATGCCGGACAGCCGGCGATCCTGTTCGGGTGGTCGTCCGGTGGCCTGCTGGCGCTGGACGCGGCCGCTGCCGGCTTGCCGGTCGCAGCGCTCGCGCTGTTCGAGCCGCCCGTGGTCGTCGACGACGCCCGCCCGCCGCTGCCCACCGACTACGTCGAGCGACTCGAAGCCAGCGTCGAGGCAGGTCGCCCGGGTGACGCGGTCGAGCTGTTCATGACCGCGGCGGCGCTGATGCCGCCGGAGTTCGTCGACGCGATGCGCGGCACCCCGATCTGGACCGGCGTCGAGCAGATCGCAGGCACCATCGCGTACGACGGTCGCATCATGGGCACCACGATGTCCGGCAATCCGCTGCCGACGGATCGCTGGTCCGCGGTGAACGTGCCGGTCCTGGTGATGCATGGCGACAACACCCCGCCGTACCTGAAGGTCGGCCCCGAGGCGGTGGCCGAGTTGCTGCCGACCGCCCGGTTGCTGCCGGTGCCCGGCGAGAACCACAACGTCGAGCCGCCGGTCCTCGCCCCGGTCCTGCGGCAGTTCGCGAAGGAGCTGTGAGATGGGGACGATCGTGGTCACCACGTTCAGCTCGCTGGACGGCGTCGTCCAGGCGCCCGGCGGGGAGGACTTCAAGTACCAGAACTGGAGCTTCGAGTTCGACCGCGGGCCGGACGGGGAGAAGTTCAAGGAGGACGAGGCGTTCGGCGCCGACGCGTTGCTGATCGGCCGCAAGACCTACGAGGGCTTCGCCGCCGCCTGGCCGAACTACGAGGGCGAGCTGGCCGACAAGTACAACACCATGCCCAAGTACGTCGTCTCCCGCACCCTGACGGACCCGAAGTGGAACAACACCCGGGTGCTGTCCGGCGACGTCCGCGACGAGGTGGCCAAGCTCAAGACCGAGGTCGAAGGCGAGATCCAGGTCCCCGGCAGCATCCAGCTCGCCCAGACCCTGATCGCCGCCGACCTGGTCGACGAGCTCCACCTGATGACCTTCCCCGTCATCCTCGGCACCGGCCGCAAACTCTTCGGCGAAACCCCCGGCAAAACCACCTGGCGCCTGACCCAGTCCCGCACCGTCGGCGAAGGAATCCTGATCACCACCTTCCAACGCGTCTGAGCGCGGGCCGGGACCTCGACAGGCCCCGGCCGCGGAGGGACGCTGTGAGGGTGGACACGGACGGGTTCTGGGGATTGGTCGAGGGTGCGCGCGGTGGGGTGGATGACACCGTGGCGGATCCGGATGGGGTAGCGGACGCGCTGACCAAGCTGCTGGGTGGGCTGGAGGCCGAGGAGATCGCCGGGTTCGGAGTGGAGCTCGCGCGGTTGCAGGTCGAGTCGTACCGGTGGGACCTGTGGGCGGCGGCGTACCTGATCAACTCGGGGGCCTCGGAGGACGGGTTCGACTCGTTCCGGGGCTGGTTGGTCGCGCAGGGACGGGAGGTCTGGGAGGCGGCGCTGGCCGACCCGGACTCCCTGGCCGACGTGGTCGACGAGGACCGGCCGGAAGGCTTCGAGGGATTCGACGGCGAGGGAGTGCTGCACGTCGGCAGTCACGCGTACAAGAACCTGACCGGCGACGAGGCGGCGTACTGGAAGGCGGTCGACGCGGAGGCGCCGGACACACCGGACCTGCCGGCCGGGCAGGAGATCGACTTCGACGACGAGGACGACCTGCACGGCCACCTGCCGCGGCTGGCGGGGCTCTACCTGGACAACTGAGCGACAGTCACCCTGGCTCGCCGCCGAGACGTTCGATCGCGGCGCGGAGGCGGCGGCGCCAGCTGGGCAGGCCTGCCTCCTCGTCGGCCGCGGCCAGGCTGACCAGGTGCTGGGCCATCTCGAAGCCTTCGGTGGTCCGGGGCTCCAGGTCGGTCACCGCGGCCTGCGGCTCGTCGTGGTCGAGCTCGATCTGCCGACTGGTCCAGCCGAACCCGTCCGGCACCAGCAGCTCCGGCACCAGCGACTCATGGCTGAGTGACGACAGCTCCTTGTCGCCGTTGCCGATGCTGAAGATCGTCGTACCGCGCCGCCGTACGTCGCTGATGCGCTCGAGCAGCGTGTCCGCCGGGTCCTCCTCGGCCACGACCAGTAGTGACTCGCCACGGCCTGCGTCCCGCAACCTGTCCAGACCGATCGCGAGGTGCGGCGGTGCGCCGGGCGGCGGTGACCAGCGGACGAGCGACGGCCGGACGTCCTCCACACCGGCTCGGTGCAGCTCGTCGTCCAGGTGAGCGGTCAGGTGCCAGGGCTCTTCCTCTGGCGGACCGAACAGCAGCAGACCCCCGGTCCGGGTGGTGAACCGCCGCAGTGCGTGGGCGAAGTCCGTCGTACGGCTGCCGAGCTCGGTGCCGGTCAGCATCTCGCGGAGGAGCGAGGCCCTGGTGAGATCCACCCCTCCAACTTGACACACCCGTGGGTGCATCGCGACCAGGGCGTGTCTCCTGACTCCGCGCCGTCGCGAGCAGGTGCTCGGTGCGGTGCATCGGCGTGCTGGGACGGAGGTCTCGATGCGGAGCATCGTGGCCTTCGGGCCAGTGCGGCGAGGTGCCGTGCCGAGTGCCGCGCAGTAGGCGGGGAGTCAGGAGAGACGCCCTCAGGCCAGCCGATCCGCTTTCGACTGCAGGTAGTTGCGCTCGGGGACACTCGTCGTACGGCGGGCTGCCAGCAGGTAGCTCTCCCGCGCACCGGCCAGGTCACCCGACATCTCCAGCAGGTGCGCCCGGACGGCCTCCAACCGGTGGTGGTCGGTCAGCCGGTCGTCGGACTCCAACGGCTCGAGTACGGCGAGACCCTCCTTCGGACCGGTCGCCATGGCCACCGCAACGGCGTGGTTGAGCTTCACCATCGGGTTGTCGACCATGTGCTCGAGCACCTCGTACAGCGCGACGATCTGCCGCCAGTCCGTGTCGTCAGCCTGCTCGGCGGTGTCGTGCACAGCAGCGATCGCCGCCTGCACCTGGTACGGCCCGAGCTGGGTACGCGCCAAAGCATCGGTCACCAGCGCATCGCCCTCGACAATGGCGGCCTTGTTCCACTTCGACCGGTCCTGCTCGGCCAGCGGGACCAGAGCACCGTCGGGCCCGGTGCGAGCCAGCCGCCGCGCGTCCGTCAGCAGCATCAACGCCAGCAACCCGGCCACCTCGCCGTCGTCGGGCAGCAGCCGTCGTACGCCGCGCACGAGCCGGATCGCCTCAGTGGTGAGCTCTGCACTGTGCAGCGACGTACCGGACGAGGCGGTGTAGCCCTCGTTGAAGATCAGGTAGAGGACATGCAGTACGGCGCCCATCCGCTCGTCCCGCTCGGCCTCCGGAGGCAGCTCGAACGTGCTGCCCGCCTGCTTGATACTACGCTTGGCCCGGCTGATCCGCTGCGCCATCGTTGCCTCCGGCACCAGGAACGCGGCCGCGATCTGCGCGGTGGTGAGACCGCCGACCGCACGCAGCGTCAGCGCGATCTGCGACGCCGGCGACAGGGCTGGATGGCAGCACAGGAACAGCAATGTCAGCGTGTCGTCCCGGCCGCCCGGATCGTCGATGTCGGGGCCTGCGGCAACGAACTCCTCGGGTGCGGCGAGCTGGGCCGCGTTCTCCTCGCGCCGGCGCCGGGCCGACTCGCTGCGCAGCAGATCGGTCAGCCGGCGCGACCCGACCCGGATCAGCCAGCCACGGGGGTTGTCCGGGACGCCCTCGTCCGGCCACTGCTGAGCGGCCGCGAGCAGCGCCTCCTGGACGGCCTCCTCGGCCAGGTCGAAGTGCCCGTAATGCCGGACGAGCGCACTGAGCACCTGCGGCGCCTGCTCCCGCAGCAGCAGCTCGAAGTCCGCCGTGTCGCTCACGCCTTCACCTCGCTTCGCTCGGTTCCGGCGCGAGCGAGAACGCTGCTCTACCCATTGTTCGCTCGCTGCGCTCGCTCACATCTCCAGCCCGGACGTGTCCATCACCGGCCGCACCTCCACGGCGACGTACTTCGCGTCCGGCATCCGGGCGGCGTAGCCGATCGCCTGATCGATGTCGTCGCACTCGACCAGGTAGAACCCGGCCAGGTGCTCCTTGGCCTCAGCGTACGGTCCGTCCGTGGTCGTGGTGGTGTCGTCGCGCACCAAGACGGTCCGGCTGGTGATGGGGTCGGCCAGCCCGGCGGCACTGACCAGCAGACCCTGCTCACTGAGCTCACGGGTGAGGTCGTCGTGCGCACGGGACAGGCCTTCGCGTTGCTCGGCGGACAGGCTCGCCCAGCTCTCGGGGTTGCTGTAGATCAGCAGCACGTACTTCACAGACACCATCCTGTCGCTCACGGAGGCCGCTGTGACCCCCTCTCACCCGGTACGTCGTACCCACCGGGCGACTTTCGACAGAAATGTCGATGTGGTCCGGACAGCCCCGACGTCTCCGCCGAGTGCACGCCCAGCCGGGGCGTCCCGCCGTACTGGAGATGTCAGATGGTTACGGAGTCGAAGCGCTGGTGGGCGCTGGCGTTGCTGTGCCTGACCGGGTTCATGATCATCCTGGACGCGTCGATCGTGCTGGTCGCGGTCCCGTCGATCGAGCGTGAGCTGACCTTCTCGGCCGGTGGGGTGCAGTGGGTGCCGAGCGGGTACGCGCTGATGTTCGGCGGCCTGCTCCTGCTGGGCGGGCGCATCTCCGACCTGCTCGGCCGACGGCGAGTGTTCATCACCGGACTGGTGCTGTTCGCCGCGTCGTCGCTGCTGTGCGGGTTCGCCTGGAGTGGTGACGCACTGGTGCTCGCACGTGGGCTGCAAGGCGCGTCGGCCGCCGTACTGCTGCCGAGTGCGTTGGCGATCGTGATGACGACCTTCCCGGACGGACCGGACCGCAACAAGGCGCTGGGGATCTGGGGAGCGACCAGTGGAGTCGGCGGTACGGCGGGATCGCTCATCGGCGGCCCGGTCACCGACGGACTGGGCTGGCAGTGGATCTTCTTCATCAACGTGCCGGTGTGCCTGCTGGTCGTCGTACTGGCGCCCGCACTGCTGCAGGAGAGCCGCGGACCGGGCCGGCGTGGGTTCGACGTCGCCGGCGCGGTCACGGTGACGGCTGCACTCATCGTGCTCGTGTACGCCGTCGTCGAGGCACCGCACTCGTCGATCGGCCGGACGCTCGCGCTGGTGCTCTTGTCCGGCCTGCTGTTCGGGCTGTTCGTGCTGGTGGAGCAGCGGTCGGCCGCGCCACTCGTACCGCTCCGGATCTTCCGGTCGCGGGCTCTGGTCGGCGGCAACCTCATCACGATCAGCTGGGGCCTGGCGGCGTTCGGGCTGAACTACGTCTACACGCAGTACGCGCAGTTCGCGCTTGGTGTGTCCGCGGTGCGCTACGGACTGATGTCCGCAGTACTCGCCGCAGCCGCTGTGGTGGCGTCGATCATCGGCCAGCACCTGGTCACCAGACTGGGACCGCGCCGGGTCGCCCTCGCCGCACTGCTGGTGGCTGGAGTCGGTACGACGCTGATGACGCAGCTGACCGTCCACTCCGGGTACTTCGAGCTCGCCTTCTGGGGCCTGACGATCTTCGGCGCCGGACTGGGCGCCGGGACCGTGGCAGGGTCGATCGCCTCGCTCAGTGACGTGGCCGGCGAGGACTCCGGTGTCGCGTCCGGTCTGCAGAGCGCCAGCTTCCAGATCGGCGGCGCAGTAGGCATCGCAGCCCTGTCCGCGGTCGCTGCCGCCAGTACGACGGGCTCCACGCCGTCCGCGCTGACACACGGCTACCGGATTGCGTTCTGGGTGGTGTGGGCGTGCCTTGCCGTCGGTCTCGCGGGCTGCGCCGTCCTGCTGAGCCGCAAGCGCCCGGTGGAGCGCGAGCTGCAGGCAGTCGCCACCCACTGAGGTCAAACAGTTGTTGGAGGTTTACCGCCGCCGGAGTGGGCACCGGATTCGCGTGGGCCGCCACCCTCCGCCCGGCGGCCCCTCGACAAGGAGGCTTCATGCTCATCCTCGGACTGATCCTGTTGGTCCTGGGTCTCGTGCTGAACATCTCGATCCTGTGGACGCTCGGCATCATCGTGCTGCTCGTCGGGGCCGTGCTGTTCCTGCTCGGATCCACCGGCCGTGCCGTCGGGGGACGCAGGCACTGGTACTGACAGACCTGAACCTCAGAACCCCGCGGGCGCCTTGTCCCGCGGGGTTCTGTCCGCCTTCGTCGCTACGGTGAGGCCCATGAAGTACGTCGTGATGATCTACGGGGCGGACGCCGCCCGCCGGATTCCCGAGGTGAAGGCCGACCTGCCCGAGGTGGTCAGCGCCGAGGAGCTGCAGCTGCCCAGCGAGGGCCGGATCGTGCGGATCCGCGACGACGAGCAGACCGCGACCGCCGGGCCGTTCGTCCCCGCCGACCCGCAGGTGGCCGGCATCGTCCTGATCGACGTGGCCGACGACGCCGGCGCCGAAGCCGTCGCCGCCCGCATCTCGGCCATCGTGGGCGACCGGGTCGAACTCCGCGGGACCCTAATCAGCGCCTGACGGGAACTGCGGCGCACGCCGTTCGGCGAACGCCGCGATGCCCTCGGCCAACTCACCCGTCGCGATCGTCTCCTGGTAGCGCCGTCGCGCTCGAGCATCGGCGTCCGCGCCGGTGAGCAGCGCATTGACGGACTCCTTGGCCGAGCGGATCGTCAGCTGCGACCGCGACACCAGGGTCGCCGCGAACGCCGCCACCTCGGCGTCCAGCTCGGCCGGATCGACCACCCGGTCGACCAGGCCTTTGAGTTCGGCTTGTGCCGCGGTCAGCAGCTCGCCACTGAAGAGCAGGTACTTCGTCGTCGCCGGACCGACCAGGTCGAGCAGGACCTTGATCGCATCCGGCGGGTACACCACGCCGATCCGGGCCGGGGTCACCCCGAACGTCGCGTCGTACGCCGCGAACCGGAAGTCGCAGTTCACCGCGAGCTCCAGCCCGCCGCCGATGCAGTGCCCGCGGACGACGGCGACGGTCGGCCTCGGGAACTCCCGCAACGCCGTCTGCGCCCGCAGGTTGAACGCCCGCAGCTCCGCCATCGGATCGGCCGGATCGGCGCCGGAGATCAGCTCGCCGATGTCCGCGCCGGCCGAGAAGGTCGGTCCGGCGCCGGTCACCAGCAGCACCCTCACCGCGTCGTCCGCGGCGAGCTCGGCCAGCACCCCGGGCAACGCTTCCCACATCGCCCGGGTCAGCGCGTTCCGCTTCTCGACGCGGTCGATCACCAGCCGGGCCACCGCCCCGCCCTCGACCCGGAAACCCAGCTCGTCCACACCCCGCATCCAACCAGCCGGCACCCGACTGCGCCGCCAGCTGGATCACACTTTGTGCACGACCCGAGCACTTGACGGCGGCCGTCGTACTCACGCCGTGCACAAAGTCACGCGGCCCGCTTGGCGCGGGACTTGGCGCGGGCCATGCGGAAGAGGTAGGCGGGGGTCGGCGGGACCCAGCCGAGTTGCTTGGCCTGGCCGAGGTCGTCGCGGTTCGCCCAGTGGTCGATCACCTTGCCGTCCTCGATCCGGAGCCAGTGCGACTGGGTGATGGCGAAGGTCTTCCCGGTCGGCGGGAACACCGTGTCCACCTCGCCGGACTCGGTGTAGACCGCGAACGGCGCGACGTGCCGGCCGCTCATCGTCGAGTGGATCGCCACCAGGTTGCCGTTCGCAACGACGTGGTGGATCTCGTAGGCCAGGTCGGCGAACGCGGTCCGCAGCCAGAGCGCGATCTGGTAGTACCCCTCGGGCCCGCCGACCCGGCAGGCCGGCGGCTCGACACTGTCCTCGGAGTTGACCGCGGCCGGATGGACGAGCGCGTCGAAGTCGGCCCGCGCCCCGTCGGCCATGATCCGGATCGCCCGGGTGGCGATCTCCCCCGCTGAGGTCACGTCGGTGTTCATCTTTCCCCCTGAAATTCGATACAGTCAGCCTGTACTTAAAACCATGGGACGGGTGATGGCGGAAGTCAAGAGGCAGTACGACGCGTCCGGCCGGCGCGAGCGGGCCCGGCAACGGCGGCGGGACGTCGTGGTCGCGGCCCGGGACCTGTTCGAGGCCGACGGTTTCCAGGCCACCACCGTCACCGCGGTCGCCCAGCGGTCCGGCGTCTCGGCCGAGAGCATCTACAAGGGCTTCGGCACCAAAGCCGCGCTGGCCAAGGCGGTGTTCGACTTCGTCATCGCCGGCGACGACGAGCCGGTCCCGATGGCCGAGCGCCCGGAATCACAGGCCATCCAGGCCGAACCCGACGTACGGCGGAAGATCCAGCTGTACGTCGACGGTCTCGCAGTACGGCAGCAGCGGTCGGCCCGCGTCCAGATCGCGATCCGGGACGGCAGGCACCACGACGAGACGCTCCGAGAGACCTGGCAGACCCTGCTGGACGAGCGGCTGACCGGGATGACGATGCTCGGCCGTCACCTGCTCGAGAGTGGTCAACTGCGCGACGGCATCACGGTGGACGAGGTCGCCGACGTGCTGTGGACCTACATCGCGGTCGAGCTCTACGAGCTGCTGGTGCTGCACCGCGGCTGGTCGATCGACCGTTACAAAGCCTGGATCGGGCGGGCGATCATTGACGCTCTGTGCTGAAACGACCACACGAAATTGCGCCAATCGCTTGATCTCGGACCGGTAACTTCCGGATAGCGGGCGGATTACGCCCGGTACCCCAAATCCATGTTCGTAATGCGTTAAGAACGGGGGTCGATTCGAACCGTGGCCGAGATGTGTGCTTGACTCCTCCGGTCGATAACGGTTTGGTCTCGACAGATTGGGAAGGTCAGTGGCTGCAGGACGGCATAGACAGGCGCGGCACCGTCAACCGCGCCCGAAGGTGATCCAGCCCGGTATCGCGAAGGTGGTGATCCCCGGTGCGGCGGTGGCCCTGGTAGCCACCGGCTCGGCAGCCGCGTTCCCCGACCAAGAGGTCAAGCTCGACATCCCGACCGCAACCTCGTCCCTGCAGGTGCAGCGCGAGGCAGCCATCAGCCGGGACGCCCTCCGTCCCCCGATCAAGGTCGCCACGCCGAAGCCGAAGGCGTCGCCGACGGCGAAGCACCTGAAGAAGCAGGCGCCGATCCCGAAGCCGACCGCGACCAAGACCCGCGCCGCCGCGGCGGCGACGCCGCCGAAGATCACGGGCTCGAAGTACACCACCACCGACCTGAACGTCTGGTCCCTCCCACTCACCGGTGTGCTGCTCGACGTCCTCCCGAAGGGCACCAAGGTCTCCGTGACCGGCAAGATCGACGGCATCTGGGCCGAGATCGTCCGGGACGGCAAGTCCCGCTGGGTCAAGGCGGCGTACCTGTCGGCCACCAAGCCGGTCGCGAGCACCGCGGGCACGATCTCGCAGGCTGCCTGCAAGTCGGGCTCGAGTGTCGAGGACGGGCTGACCCAGGACGCGATCCGGGTGCACCGGGCCGTCTGCGCGAAGTTCCCGAACATCACGTCGTACGGCGGGCTCCGCGCCGGTGACAGCGGCTCCGAGCACTCCACCGGCCGCGCGCTCGACATCATGGTCAGCGGCTCGGAGGGCAAGGAGGTCGCCGAGTGGCTGAAGGCGAACTACACGAAGCTCGGGATCAGCGAGCTGATCTACCAGCAGCAGATCTGGACCGTCCAGCGCAGCTCCGAGGGCTGGCGCGGGATGGAGGACCGCGGTAGCGCGACCGCGAACCACATGGACCACGTGCACGTCTCCGTCTACGGAAACGAAGGCACGGTATAGGTCCTGTCTGCTGATCCCACGCCGTCGCGAGCAGGTGCTCGGTGCGGTGGCTCGGCGTGCTGGAACGGAGGTCTCGATGCGGAGCATCGCGGCCTTCGGGCCAGTGCGGCGAGGTGCCGTGCCGAGTGCCGCGCAGTAGGCGGGGGATCAGCAGACAGGGCCTGAGAAGTCGGCCCCTCCGCTGACGCCCCGAGCGACCCCGGCCCTCCGGAACCTGAGGGCCGGGGTCGCTCTCTGTCTCACGGCTTGATGTTGGCGTTCAGGTGGAAGAGGTTGGTGGGGTCGTAGGCCCGCTTCACCTCGCGCAGCCGGCGGAGGTCGTCTGCCGCGTAGGCGGTTTCCGCCTGCGCCGGGTTCGCCAGGAAGTTCACGAACGTGCGGCCGGAGCTCGGCAGGTGCGGCTGCTCTTGGTCGACGATCAGCGAGTACGACGCGCCGCGGTGCCCGACCGGTCCGGCGCCGGGACCCGGGTGTGCCATCGCGCCACCCCAGTGCCGGATCTCCACTGTGGCGTCCTGCTTTGTCAGTGTGGCGATCAGGTGGTCGGTCAGCTCGTCCTCGTCGAGGAAGTCGAGGTGCCGCGCGGGCGTGCCGCCCATCGCGGCGTCGCCGTACTCGATCGTCCGGAGCTCGCCGGCCAACCGCGGTCCGGCGACCTCGAAGAGGGACTTCAGCAGGTGTTCGGCGACGTCGGCGGGACCGGCGTACATGACCTTGATCGCCACGCCGTCGTCCTTGGTGAGGACGACGGCGGTGCTCAGCTCGTTGGGGATCGTGGCGGTCCAGTCGCGGTAGCGGCGCAGGATGGCGGCCGCGTGGTCGTTGCCGAAGTACACGATGCCGGCGTGGACCTGGCGGACCGGGTACAGCCGGAACTCGAGCGAGGTGACGATGCCGAAGTTGCCGGTGCCGCCGCGGATCGCCCAGAACAGGTCCGGGTGCTGCTCGGCACTCGCGGTGATCAACCGGCCGTCAGCGGTGACGAGCTCGGCGCGGATCACGCTGTCGGCCGCGAACCCGTACTTCCGCGCCAGCCAGCCGACCCCGCCACCCAACGTGTACCCGGTGACGCCGACGTCGCGGTGCGAGCCCGACAACGGCGCGAGGCCGAACTGCCCCGCGGCGTCGAGCACGGCACCCCACCGAGCGCCCGGCCCCACCTTCGCGATCCGCCGCTCCGGGTCGACGAGCACACTGCTCATCGACGTGGTCTTCAGCAAGATCCCACCGTCGGCCGGGACGCGGGTTCCGTGTCCAGTCGCCTGCACCGCGATCGGTACGCCGTACTCCCGAGCCGTCCGCACCGCCGCCTGCACATCCGTCCGCCCGCAAGCCTCCGCAACCACCAACGGCCGCGAGTCCACCGTCGGAATCACAGACCGCCGCTGAACGTCGTACTCCGCCGTCCCCGGCAGCCAAATCCCCCCGTTGAACCCCGCCCCCAGGAGCCCGGCCACCACATCTTGAGCAACCGCCCCAACCGCCTGAACCGTCATCCCAACCCACTCCCTCGCTATCCGCTCTCACCAGAACGTCGAAGAAGCCGGCCCGGGATTGACACCCCGGCCAAACTTTTCTGGATGGCACCCACACACGCGGTCGAGGTCGAAGGTTCGGTGTTGACCAAGCGCTACCGGTCATGGCCCCGTGACGAGCCCGGGCGCGAGTGGGCCGCCCTCGCGCTGATCAACCGCCACGCACCGGATCTCGCCCCGACCCCACTCGACCGGGCCGGCCCGCCGCCGTCGATCGCGATGACCGTCGTCCCCGGTGTGCCGCTCAGCGGCACCGTTGACGGGCCTCGGCTCGACGCCCTCGGCGACGCGCTGCGCACGCTGTGGTCGATACCACCTGATGATCTGCCGCCGATCGACCTGGCGGCGCTCATCGACCGGATCCACCGGGGACTCGCCGTACAGCGGGACGTCCCAGGGGTCATCGGGTCCGCCGCCGAGGCCTGGCTGGAGACTGCCGACAAGCTGACCGACGTACCGGATCCCGTTGTCGCGCACGGCGATCCGAACCTGGAGAACTACCTCTGGGACGGAACCCGCATCCGCATCGTCGACTTCGAGGACGCGGGCCGCGGCGACCTTGCCGTCGAGCTCGCCAACCTGGTCGAGCATCTGTCCGGCCGAGAGACCGACTGGACCGGCTTTGCCGACCGGTTCGCTGTCGATCCGGCTCGGTTTCACTCGGCCCGCTGCCTCTGGGCGGCCTTCTGGTTGACCTTGGTCGGGCCGGGAGGACCCAGCGCCGACCGGAACCCGCCCGGCACGGCTGAAGCGCAGGCCGGGCGGCTGCTCGCGCTGATCAGGCGGGAACGGGGAGGGCGGCGAGGCGGGGGAGGTCGGCGAGGATGTTGATTTCGGTGATCTTGTTGTTGGTGACGACCAGGTCCATGACGCCCAGCAGGCGGCCGTTGACGATCGTCATGGTGCCTGGCATGCCGTTGATGAGGACCACCTGGTTGTAGGGGGCCATGCGGCTGAAAAGGAGGGCCTGCTCGACGACGGCACGGGCGCCGCGGACGAGCTTGGAGACGGCCGGGCCGGCGAACTCGGCGGTCGCGTCGCCGGCGTCGGCGCGCAGTACGACGTCGGGGTCGAGCAGCGCGAGCAGTGCCTCGAAGTCGCCGCCCCGCGAGGCCGCCAGGAAGGCTTCGACGATCTCCCGGCGGCGGCCCGGGTCGCCGTCCTCGGCCGGCGCACCCTGCACGCGCCGCCGCGCCCGGCTCGCCAGCTGCCTGGTCGCGGCGGGCGACTTGTCCACAATCTGCGCGATCTCGTCGAAGCTGACCCCGAACATGTCGTGCAACACGAACGCGAGCCGCTCGGCCGGCGTCAGAGTCTCGAGTACGACGAGCAGCGCGAGACCGATCGCGTCGACCTCGACCGCCTGCTCCTCCGGCCCCGGTCCGGTGTCCTCCCGCGTCACGATCGGGTCCGGTACGAAGTCCTCCCGCCGCGACTTGCGACTGCGCAGCGTGTCCAGACAAACCCGCGACACCACAGTGGTCAGCCAGCCGCCCAGATTGCCCACGTCACTCACGTCGGTCCGGCTCAGCCGCAGCCATGCCTCCTGCACCGCGTCCTCGGCCTCGGCCAAGGAGCCGAGCATCCGGTACGCCACCGCACGCAGGTGCGCCCGGTGCTGCTCGAACTGCCGCGCCAGCTGGTCGTGGTCGTCCACTGCTCACTGTCTCCCGTCGTACGCCGTCATCTCCCTGACGGATCGCGCCACATCGATGTGACAGGGCCCATGATGGTGGCATGCCTGCCACTCGTGGTGACTTGGTGTTCGAGGACCACTTCGACGGCTCCTCGCTGGACCTGTCCGTGTGGTCGCCGTACTACCTGCCGCACTGGAGCTCGCGTACGACGTCAGCCGCGTCGTACACCCTGGATGACTCTTGCATCACGCTCAGCATCCCCACCGGCCAGGGACTGTGGTGCGAGGGCGACCACAAGCCGGACCTGCGCGTATCCGGGATCCAGTCCGGCAACTATGCCGGTCCCGTCGGGAGCACAGTCGGCCAGCAGCCGTACCGCGAGGGGCTGGTGGTCCAGGAGGAGCAGGAGCCGTTCTGGGGCTGGACGCCGTACGGCGGGTACGTCGAGCTGAGCGCCCGCGCCGAGATCAGTCCGCGGTCGATGGTGTCGCTGTGGATGGTCGGGCTCGAGGACCAGCCGGAGCGGTGCGGGGAGATCTGCGTGATGGAGGTGTTCGGTGACGCGATCGTGCCGGGCGGGTCCACCGGGGTCGGCATGGGCCTGAAGCAACTGCGCGACCCGATCCTGCCGCAGGACTTCGAGGTCGTGCCGCTGCCGATCGACCTGCGCGACTTCCACAGCTACGCCGTCCAGTGGGTCCCCGGCGAGGCGACGTTCTTCGTCGACGGCGCCGCGATCCGCACCTGCGCGGGTGCTCCGTCGTACCCGATGCAGCTGATGCTGGCCGTCTTCGACTTCCCCGACCGCAGCCTGGGCGACGACGCGCACCTGGTCCCGAGCTTCACCGTCGACCACATCCGGGGCTGGAACATCGCCGAGGAGCTCGTCGCCTGACGCTATAGTCGTGCGCATGTTCCTGCGCGCGGGTAGCTGGTGGGCCGTCGACTAGACGGTCTGCTCCCGCGTATCCACCCGGCCGTCTCCTGCGAGGCGGCCGTTGTGTTCTCTCCTCGCGGACGGCCCAGCACCCCCGAGGATTGCCGATGGCAACAACGTTCCGGACCTGGTCCGGGCTCATCTCCGCGCTCCTGGCCGGCTCCGACCTGACCGCCGCGGACACCGCGTGGGCGATGGACCAACTGGTGCTGGGTGACGTGTCGCCGGCCCAGATCTCCGGCTTCCTGATCGCCTTGCGGGCCAAGGGCGAGACGGCCGACGAGATCAGCGGTCTGGCCTCGGTACTGCGTTCGCACGCAGCGCCGGTGCGGATCCGCGGACCGTTCGTCGACATCGTCGGCACGGGAGGCGACCGGACCGGCGCGGTGAACATCTCCACGATGGCTGCGGTCGTGGCGGCGTCCACCGGTGTGACCGTGGTCAAGCACGGTGGACGCGCTGCCTCCTCGTCCGCCGGCGGCTCAGCCGACTTGGTCGAGCATTTGGGTGTGCCACTCGACCTGTCGCCTGACGATGCCGTGCAGGTCACTGCCGAGGTCGGGCTGACCTATCTGTTCGCTCCACGCTTCAACCCGGCGCTGCGCCATGTGGCCGTCGTACGGCGTGAGCTGGCGGTGCCCACCGCGTTCAACGTGCTCGCACCGCTGCTGAACCCGGCCGACCCGCAGCACCAGCTAGTGGGCGTTGCCAACGCGCAGATGCTCCCGGTGCTCGCTGGTGCACTCGCTGCACAAGGCCGGTCCGCACTGGTTGCCCGTGGCGACGACGGGTTGGACAAGCTGACCACTACCGGGCTCTCACGCGTCTGGGTCGTGTACGGCGGTCGTGCGTCGGAGGTGGTGTTCGATCCGCGATCGCTCGGGTTGCGGCCGGTGTCGTTGGCTGAGCTGCGCGGCGGTGACGCGGCCTACAACGCCCGCGTCTTGCGCGGTCTGGTCGACGGTGTACGTGGGCCGGTGCGGGACGTCGTACTGCTCAATGCGGCTGCTGCACTGGCCACGCTGGAGCTTGGGCAGGGGCTGCTGCTCGAGCAGCTCGCGGACTGCCTGGAGCGGTGCCGGGAGGCTGTGGACAACGGAAAGGCAGCGGCAACGCTGGCTCGCTGGACCGATCACTCGCTAGCGTGCAGGTAATGCGTGAGCTGCTCGACGCCGCACGACGCGGGGATGAAGACGCCTTCGGACAGCTGGTGGGGCCGTGGCGTGGAGAGCTGCATGCGCATTGTTACCGGATGCTCGGGTCGGACGCCGACGCGGACGACGCCGTCCAGGAGACCCTCGTGCGGGCCTGGAACGGTCTCGGCAAGTACCAGGACCGCGGTTCGATCCGGGCCTGGCTCTACAAGATCGCGACGAACCGGTGCCTCACGCTGCTCGAGAAGCGCGGCAAGCGGGAGCTGCCGACCGACCTCAACGCGTCCTTCGAGGCCGAGTGGCTCGAGCCGTACCCGTCTCAGCGACTGGACTGGACTGCACGCCTCAGCCCCGAGGCCAGAGTGGTGGCGCTGGAGTCGGTGGAGCTGGCCTTCGTGGCGTCGCTGCAGCACCTGTCCGCGCTACAGCGTGCAGTCCTGCTGTTGCGCGACGTACTGGCGTTTGCTGCCCGTGAGGTGGCCGAGCTGCTCGAGACGTCGGTTGCTGCAGTGAACAGTGCACTGCAGCGAGCGCGGGCAGTGCTCAGCTCGTTGCAGCCCAGTCAGCAGGAGGCGCTGCGGGAGCTGGGCAAGTCCGCTGAGCGGGACCTCGTACGGCGGTATATGACCGCCTGGGAAGCCGGTGACGTCGATGCGATCGTGGCGATGCTGGCGGACGACGCGAAGTACTCGATGCCGCCGCTGCTGCAGTGGTTCTCGGGGCGGGCCAAGATCCGGCGGTTCCTGCTGGACGGACCGCTCCGGGAGAAGTGGCGGTTCCTGCCGGTCCGGGCGAACGGGCAGCTCGCGTTCGGGACGTACCTGTGGGACCACGACCGGTTCGTGCCGGGCGGGCTGGACGTGATCGTCGTCCGCGGGTCCGAGATCGTCGAGGTGGTGTCCTTCCTGGACGCCGACTTCGGGTCCTTCGGGCTCCCGGACGAGGTCCTGCGATGAGTTTCCTCGACGTGCCGGGGTTGTAGGGGTGACAGCCCCCTTCGAAAGGACCCGAGGATGACGAACGAGCAGGAAGTCCGCACGCTGATCGAGAACTGGGTCACCGCGGTCCACGCCGGCGACCTGGCCACGGTGCTCGCCGACCACTCGCCGGACATCGTGATGTTCGACGTGCCCCCGCCGTACGACGGAGTGCGCGGGCTGGATGCCTACCGCGAGACCTGGCCGGGGTTCTTCGAGTGGCAACGCTCGGGTGCGTCGTTCGCGCTGGAGTCCCTAGAGGTCACGGCGGGCTCGGATGTTGCCTTCGCCTTCGCCCTCCTGCGCTGCGGCACCCCGGACGAGCTCGAGGCCAAGCCTGCGCTGCGCCTGCGGCTGACCATCGGGCTCCGCCGCGAGAACGGCCGCTGGATCGTGACGCACGAACACCACTCGTTCCCGCACGACGACGTACCGCCCGCCGTCGCCGCGGACCAGATCCGCGCCCTCATGCACCAATGGACCACCGACACCGGCGCCCTCGACCTCGACGCCCTGATGCGACCCATCGCCGAGGATGTCGTCTCCTACGAGATCGACGGCGAGTACGCCGGCAAACCCGCCGTCCGCGAAGTCTGCAAAGCCGGCCTGGCGTCCACCCCGTCGGACATCATCTTCACCACCCCCGACCTCACCGTCGAGTCCTCCGGCGACCTGGCCGTCGCCTACGGCATCGACCATGTCGAGGCCGACGGCACCGACACCGAATCCCGCTCGACCCGAGTCTTCAAACACACCACCACCGGCTGGCAAATGATCCACCAGCACCTCTCCTACCCGGCCAAATGAGACCAGTCAGGCCAGTTGGGGTCTCGGGCACCAGGTCGGGCCAGCGGAGGCCGGGCAGTCCGCGCCGTGCAGCCAGATGAAGCCGGCGTTAGACGTGCGGTTGCAGCTGGCTGCGGTACGTGAGGAGGCCTTCGATGCCGCGCAGGAAGGTTTCGCTGATGGGTTTGGGATCGGTCAGGCAGCCGGCGGTCATGGCGCCGTCTCGCAGCATGACGAAGTGCCGGGCGGCGGGTTCCGGGTCGGGCTTTCCGGTCGCTGAGAAGAGTTCGGTGATCGTGGCCAGAAACCACTGCCGGTGCTTGAGAACCGCCTGGTGGACCGGGTGAGTCGGGTCGGGGTACTCGGCGGCGGCGTTGAGGAACGCGCAGCCGCGGAAGCCGGGGCGCTGGATGTCGTCGACGATGGACCGACTGACAGCTCGAAGGATGTCGTCGGGGGATGCGTCCTGAGTCCGTGCGGCATCGACCCGTGCGCGGATCGCCTCGTCGGCTTGAGTCAGGTAGGCGACGACGAGGTTGTCCTTGCTCGGGAAGTGCCTGTACAGCGTGGCGCGCGTCACCGGTGCGGCAGCGATGACGCGGTCGATGCCGACGGCGTGCAGACCTTCGGCGTAGAAGAGCTCACTAGCCGTGCTGAGCAGCCGGGACCTTGCTTCCGACATCCGCCGTCCTCTCCCGAAGTACTGCGTCGAGATTAGCAGACAGAACGATCGGTCTTGACATTGCCGACTGACTTTGCGCAGGATCAGGTGTACCGATCGTTCTGTCTCCCACTTCGGTGGGATCGTCCATCGCTTCACCGTCGAGAGAAGGACCTGATGTCCACATCCACCACTGCCGGCGCCGTGGCTGCTAGCACGACCCAAGGGCTGCGGAACCTGTACTACGCCCGCTTCGGATTCGCCGTCATCTGGGCGGGTCTGCTCGCCCTGACCGCTTCGACGCTCAATCCGGCGAGCATCGCCCTGTTGGTGATCTACCCGCTCTTCGACGTAGCCGCGGCCGTGATCGACTTCCGCTCCTCGGGACCCGCGCGTCCGAGAGTGCCGCTGTACGTCAACATGGCGGTGAGTCTGCTCGCCGCGATCGGGTTGGCCGTCGCCGTCACCTCCGGCATTCCCGATGTCCTGCGGGTGTGGGGCGTTTGGGCGATCACCGCGGGCATCGTCCAAGTGATCGTCGCAATCCTGCGCCACCGGCTCGGTGGCCAGTCGGCGATGATCCTCAGCGGCGGAATCTCCACCCTCGCCGGCACCAGTTTCATCCTGCAGGCCGGCGGCGCGAAGGCGTCGGTCACCACCATCGCCGGGTACGCGACACTGGGCTGCATCTTCTTCCTGATCTCCGCAATCCGCCTGCACCGCCACGCCGCCAAGGCGAAGTGACGAGCGAGTCCGCTTGTCGTTGCCATACGCAACCAACACGGCTGAGCGCGTTGGTGTCGACGGTGACGCCGTACGACGAAACCCGCTCCGCCAGTGCGACTAGGTCAGAGGGCCTGGCGGAGGATGGTCTCGGCGACGATGTCGGGGGACCGCAGGCTGGGCAGGTGGTCGGCGCCGGGGAGCCAGATGAACTCGCAGCCCGGGATACGTGCTGCCGCGGCGCCGGCGACGGCCGCGAGGATGGGCCGGTCCTTGTCGCCGACCATCACCACCGACGGCGCCTGGATCTCGTGCAGCCGGTCGTACACAGGCGGGTCCGGACGCAGGTACTCACCCTGGTCGAACCACGCGGGCATGGCGGCCTCCAGTTGAGCGACCGCGGCCTCGTCGGCGCCGGCACCCGCGAACAACCGCAACCCCAGCTGCACCAGCCCGTCGACGTCCCGCGCCTCGACGAGCGCTTCGACCTCGGCATCGAGCAAAGGCTCCGGCGGCAGCGGAAACCCACTCACCCCCGGACACAGCAGCACCAGCGCGCGCACCCGCCCGGGATCACTCAACGCGAGGCTCAGCGCCGTGTCTCCACCCAGGCTGCACCCGACCAGCACGGCCTGCTCGATGCTCAGCTGATCCAGCACACTCACCAGATCCCCGGCCAGCGAGAACTCGCTCGTCGGCGCGGCCGAGCGCCCGTAGCCACGAACGTCGTACCGCACCACCCGATGCCGTTCCACCAGCCGGGGCATCACCGGATCCCACACCCGGGAGTCGCCGACCCCCGGGTGCAGCAACACCACTGGCATCCCAGGCCCGGCAACATGCTCGACCCATACCTCACCGCCATCGACCGGCACCCTCAGCTCCATGCCCCTAGGGTGTCAGGCCGCGACCTGATCGGGTCAGCGGGTTCCGAAGGTCTCCAGCAGGGTTGCGCGCTCGGCTTCGGTGAGGTTGGTCTCGATGAGCTTGCTCCCCATGCCGTGGAACCGCTCACCCAGGCGATCGAGGTTCCCGTGCTCGGTGACGACGAACAGGGCGGACGTCCCCTCGGTCACCTCGGTGCGGATCCGCTCGAGATCTTGCTTCCGGATGCCGACATCCTCGGTCGCCTTGCTGATCGCGCCGATCGCGGCGCCGACGACGCCACCGATCACCGGCACGAAGAAGAGCGCTCCGAGCAACAGACCCCAGAACGCACCCCACCCGGTGCCCCGCCAGGTCTCCTCGTGGCTCTGGTGCGTCGCCGGCTTGGACTCCCCCTTCGGCCAACTGACCACCGCGTGGTCGAGGATCTTCACCAGCCCGTCCGCCTGAGCATCCCGCAGCACCCGCACGGCCCGGTCGGCGCCGCCCGGATCATCGAACTTCCACACCGTGAACGTGGTCATGCCACCGCTCCTCCCTCGAAGCCTCGGCGCAGCCTTCGCTTCCCGGGGCAACGCCAACCCACGAGCGTACGCAGACGACCGCCTGTCGGTCCGCGCAACCATCACAGAGTCCCCAGACCCCCAGCGCCTCATCCCCGCGGGATGAGCCGATCTGCAGCCCGTAGATGACCGGTCGTTCGTCCGGGTGCTTTCGGGCGAGGGACTGAGCGCCGAGCACACGTCAGGTCTCGCGTGCAATGGGGACAGTGCCGGCGCTGACCGCGAGGGCGAGTCTGCGGTGGTCGCGGGTGTTGGTGTCGGCGTAGGTCAGGGCGAAGTCGGCGACGGCCTCGTCGAAGACCTCGCCGTTTCCGAGGTAGCCGGCGATGGCGATCTCATCGCCTCCGCGACCGTGCGCACGGGCGAGGGTCCAGCCGCACATCCCGCCCTACACGCCGAGGCCCCCAGGGGTGAGTTTGGTGGGGTCGATCGCGCCTTTCATGTCCCACAGTTGGCGCACGTAGTAGTCGAAACCGCGAGGTCCGGTCGTCCAGCCCAGGAAGATGTCGGGAAGGGCCTGCAGGAGCCGTTGCCCGGCGACCACACGCTGGCCGTGATGCGGGAACTCACTGGCGGCGACGTACGGCTCCAGGACGCTGGCCTCGGCTTGCTTGACCTGGAGGAACAGCAGGTCGTTGGCGTCTTTGCCGCGGAGCAGTACGACGAAGCAGCGAGTGCCGACGCTCCCGACGCCGACGACCTTGCGCGCCACGTCGACGAGCTCGAACTGGTCGAACAGTGTCCGGCGGTTGTCGTCGAGACTGTGCCGGTAGCTGCCGACCGCCTCTTGGATGCCGTCGGCGACGCGGTCGGCGTCAGCGACGGCGTAGAGGTCGCGCACCGGCACGAGTAGGGGCGGGTGGCTGGCCAGTCGCACCCCGGCGCCGCTGCGCACGCAGAGCTTGGCGAACGCGCGCAGATTGTCGTGAGCCTTGGCCTTGGCGAAGACCTTGTGCAGCCTCTCGGGCGTCAGCTTCGGCGCCGTGGTCCCGAACTCCTTTTCCAGGCGCCTGATGATGTCGGTCAGCTGCGCGGACGACAGATGCAGGTACCACAGGTCAAGGGTCGCCAACTCGGCGAACGCCAGCATGGCTTCCCGGTACTCGCGGACCGTGTCGCGAGCCGCTTGCCGCTGCTGATCCAGCGTGAAGCCGTTCTGCCGGGCGGCGACGGCAACACTGGCCGCCAGGCGTTTGACGTCCCACTCCCAAGGTCCGGGCAGGGTTTCGTCGAAGTCGTTGAGGTCGAAGACGAGGTCGCGTTCGGGTGTTCCGAACAGTCCGAAGTTGACCAGGTGGGCGTCCCCGCACGCCTGAACGGTGATGCCGCTGGTCGGGGTTCCGGACAGGTCGTTGGCCATGATCGCCGGGCCGCCACGGAAGAACGCGAACGGCGACGACAGCATCCGCCCGTACCGCACCGGGACCAGGTCCGGTTCCCGGGTCCCGGCCTGCGCCTGCAGGATCTCGAGCGGATCCGGCCGATCCGGCGACGGCTCCCACTGACCGTGCACGCGGCGCGGCACCCGACCGCGAGCGGCCCGGCCAACGGCCCTCCGCTCCAGCACCCCGGGAAACGGGGTCCCCGCCCCACCCATAACTCCACACTGCCAGACCCCCAACTACCCCGGCAACGCAGCCCACAGCGGAGCACTCGCGCAGTCTTGGGCCGGCTTGTCCTGCTTCGCGCGCACCGCCACTCGCCCGTCGTCGGGGCCGGGCGGGGTGCGGCTTCCCCTTGCCGGGGTGCCGCGAGCGGACGAAACTCGGATTTGCGACCACCCGGCCGGTGCTCGGGGCAGCCGGGCGCGCCGCGCAGAAGCGATCCATCTACTTGAGGAGCGTCATGCGCAGGATCAACGTCGCCGCGACGGTCGCCGCGGCAGTCGCAGTACTACTTGCCCCGGCGGTGGCCCAGGCCGCGCCGATCACACCCGGCGGGTCGACGGAAGTCACCGTCGGCAGTAATGACCAGCTGTTCTCGCAGAACAAGCAGAACGAGCCGGGTCTGGCCGTGAACCCCGTCAACCCCGCGATTCTCGCGGCGGGAGCCAACGACAACATCGACCTGGAGGCATGTAACGCCGGCGATGACCGCACCTGCCCGTTCACCCCGGGCGTGGGCGTGTCCGGCATCCAGTTCTCGACCGACTCCGGCCGCACGTGGACGCAACCGACGTACACCGGCTTTCTCGGCGCGCGTCACAGCGTCTTGCCTCGGTGCGCCCGACGTCGCGCCTGGCCAGCCCCCGGCCGGCGACACCGGCTGCGTGCCCGATCCCAACGGCCCGATCGGCACACTGCCCAACTACGACGTCAACGGCATGGTTTCCAACGGCGACCCGGAGCTGGTCTTCGGTCCCGTTCCCGACGCCTCCGGCAACTTCTCCTGGGACAACGGGCAGCGGCTGTACTACGCGAACATCGCCACCAACTTCCCGGGCAATCCCGGTTTTCCGGGCGATGCAGCCATCGCGGTGTCCCGCACCGATGACCTGGCCGGCGCCATCGCCGGTGACAACGACGCCTGGATGGACCCGGTGGTGGTGACCAGGCAGAACCAGGCCCTGTTCAGCGACAAGGAACAGGTCTGGGCCGACAACGCCGAGAGCAGCCCCCACTTCGGCAACGCCTACGTCTGCAACGTCGGGTTCCGCGGCACCGCCGGATCCGAACCGGTGCTGTTCGCTCGCTCCACCGACGGCGGCGACACCTGGACCACGCGCCAGCTGTCCGCAGCGACCAACAACAACCAGACCGGCGGACGGCAGGGCTGTGCCATCCGAACCGACAGCCAAGGCGTGGTCTACGTGGTGTGGGTCGGCACCGACATCCGCACCCGCCAGGGCGTCTTCTTCCAGGCCCGGTCCTTCAACGGTGGCCAGAACTTCGAGCGACCCAGGGCCGTGGTCTCGGGGCTCGGCGGAATCGGGCAGTTCGACCCTGCGCAGGGCCGGTTCACCATCGACGGCATCGCGGGCGCCCGGACCAACACCTTCCCGTCGTTCGACATCGCCAACGGTGCGCCGACAGGGGCGGACGCCACCGACCAGATCCTGCTCACCTGGTCCGACGACAGCCAGGGAACCAACCTCGAGAAGGCGTTCCTGGTGAGCTCGACCAACGGCGGCGGCACCTACTCGGCCAAGGTGGTCGTCAGCGAGGGCAGCGACCGAGCCAACTTCCCGGCGGTCGCAATCTCGCCCGACGGCACCGACGCGTGGCTGGTCTACAACGCCTGGCTCGACCCGTGGCGCAACGACACGACCTCTCCTCGCCGGGTGCTGGGCGTGGTCCGGCACGCCGACATCACCGGCACTGCCCACACCGTCGGCGCGTTCACGACCGTGCTGCGTGGCGCAGTAGGCGACGGGCGCGCCTCCAGCGCCAACAGCCTGACCTCGGAGTTCCTCGGCGACTACAACTACGCCGTCGCCACCAGGGACTACGGCTCCGGCGTCTGGAACGACATGCGCAACGGAGCCGTCTGCCCCGCCATCAACGCCTACCGTCAGGCCTTCGTCGAGGACGTCCTGGCCGGCACCACCGAACCCATTGTCGGAGACGAGAAGGAGGACCAAGACGCGGCAGCCGAACTACCGGCCACGCACTCTACCGACCTGCGCCCAGGGCCCAACAACGACTGCCCGGCGACCTTCGGCAACTCCGACATCTTCGGCGGAACCTTCAGCGACGACTCCTGAACCCTTTCCAGCCGTACCCACACCCGACGGCCGCCCAGACGGCGGCCGCCGGGAGCGGCGCCGCGGCTCCAGGATCAGGGCAGGCAGATCTGCGCAAACTAGCGCGGGCAGCGATCGAATTCGCGCAGGGCGTGAATCACAGCCCGACAGGCACCCGTCGAGATGCAGGCATGGCGGCGGACGCCGTGATCTTGCTCGCCAATCTGCTGAGACGACTCGACGAACCAATCTGAGCCGCCCAGTGCAGCAGAACGACACCGGGGACAGCAGCCGCACCGGCTACGAACCCGGGTGTTGGCGCGCCAGAGACCCGACTTGGCTCACGTTAGTGCGCAAGTCGGCTGGCTGGGCTGATGTAAATCTCGTTGTGTTCTGGGTGACGACGCTGCCAGGATGCTCGGGTGGCGGCTTGCTTCGGTAACAGGGCGAGGCTGGCCGTGGAGGTCGGCGACTGGGCCGGCCCGGCGCTTCGTCGTGTCGACCTGTGGGCTGGCGGCGAGTGGCTGACGTGTGACGACAATATGGCCTTCGTCCCGCAGTTCCGCAGAAGTGTAGCGAGGACTGCTGCCTGGCTGCGTGCCGGGCATGGCTGGGCTTTGCCTTTTGCTGGTCTGTCCGCGGCCGCCGCTCACCGGCGCCTGATTGCAGGGACAGGGCGCGAGGAGGAAGACGATGCGCTGCGCAGGCGGTTTCACTTCGGCGACTGGGGCCCGACGACTGACAACGTGGAGGCGTTCCTATTCCGTGACGGGGAGCGCCTGGAGATCACCTGGCAGTTCTGGCGTGAAGAGCACCTGCTCAGGCATCCTGCGCACGTTGGGATGGTCTTCGCCGTTGAGATAGGGGCTGGGGAACTGGCGGGACTCCTCGAGGACCTGGTAGCGGTGCTCCACCGTGACGGCGAGCCGCTCGCCATCACGTGATAGTCGTCCTCGCCGTCCGCACATACGGCACCAGCCATCTCTACGGGCCACCGTTAGTGCGCAAATCCGCTGATCAAAATCCGCGAACCCGCAGGTCAACGCTACGCGCCCCTCACCCACCCAGAATCGTGAGCCAACTCAGGGACAGGCACCCGTCGAGATGCAGGCATTGCGGCGGACGCCGTGATCTTGCTCGCCAATCTGCTGAGACGACTCGACGAACCAATCTGAGCCGCCCAGTGCAGCAGAACGACACCGGGGACAGCAGCCGCACCGGCTACGAACCCGGGTGTTGGCGCGCCAGAGAAGGCGCTGAAACACAGGGCGCTAGTAGGGCTGGCCCGGCACGAACGACCCCGGTCCGCAGCTCGGTTCGCGGGCACAATGCGGGCACAGATGGCCGTAGACGCCTGGTGCTTGTCGGACATGGCCAGATACCGCCGGACTGCGTTCCAGCCGGTGTTTCAGCTGGTCAGAGACCTGTTACGGGACTCAGAAGGCGGAGGGTGTGGGATTCGAACCCACGATGACGGTCACCCGCCATACCGGTTTTCAAGACCAGCGCACTCGGCCGCTATGCGAACCCTCCAGGCGACGTGGTCGCCGATCGTCGAGGATAGCGCGGCGGTCGGGGGCGGGGCGAACGGGCGTGCGGGGGCGGGTAGTGGACTGTATGGTCTGCGGAGAGGCGGACGGGCCGCCTGGTTGTGCGGACGGAGGTGAGGGCAATGTCTCGGCTGTTCGAGGACATGGCACGCACCGTCCGGTCGGCTCGCTGATCAGCAGCTGACCGGATCACCTGCCGGCGCCGGAGGGCGCCGGTTGTCAGGTTGTTCCGTCATGCCCTCTGGAGATCTGGATGCGATCCCTTCGTACCGCTCTGCTGCCGCCCGCCCTCGGCTCCGACTTCGGCAAGATCTGGCCGGCCTCGATCATCTCGAACCTCGGCGACGGCGCCATGCTTGCCGCCGGCCCGCTGCTCGTCGCCTCGATCACCCGGGAACCCGCCGCGGTCGGCGCGGCCGCCTTCGTCCAGCAGCTGCCGTGGCTGCTGTTCGCCTTGTTCAGCGGGGCGCTCGTCGACCGGCTCGACCGCCGGTTGATGATCGTTGCCGCCGACATCTTTCGTACGATCGTCCTCGGCGGACTCGGGGTCGCCGTACTGCTCGATGCCTCACCCCTGTGGGCGATCTACGTCGCGCTGTTCCTGCTCGGTACGGCGGAGACGCTAGCCGACAACGCATCGGGTGCGCTGCTGGTGAGCGCCGTACCCAAAGAGCAGCTGGGCAAGGCGAATGCCCGGCTGTTCGCCACCGGCACGCTGGTGCAGTTGCTCGGCGGGCCACCGCTCGGCGCGCTGCTGTTCGCAGTCGGCTCGGGCGTACCGCTGGTGTTCAACGCCGTCACCTTTGCCGCCGCGGCCGCACTCATCGCGCGGGTCGCCGTACGTCCAGCGCTTCCGGAGCGGTCTGGTACGGCGCTCTGGAGTGAAGTGCGCGACGGGGTCCGCTGGCTGTGGGCGCACGCGGGTGTGCGGACGCTGGCGTGCTCGATCCTGGTCATGAACATCACGTTCTGTGCGGCCTTTGCGACGTGGGTGCTGTTCGCGCGGGAGCGACTCGGGCTGAGTGAGACGCAGTTCGGACTGCTCGTGTCGGTCGGTGCGGTCGGCGGCCTGCTGGGCATGCCGACGTACCACCTGCTGGAGCCGCGCGTCGGCTCGCTGACCCTGCTACGCGCCGGACTGGTCATCGAGACGGCGGTGCACCTGATCCTTGCGCTGACTCGGAGTCCGTGGGTGGCTGGCGCGACGATGGCCGTGTTCGGTGTCCATGCGGTGGTGTGGGGCATCGTGTCGACCACAGCGCGGCAGCTTGCGACGCCGGAGCCGCTGATGGGGCGGGTGAACAGCGTGTACCTGCTGGCATCCGTTGGCGGTGCGGCGATCGGCTCGGCGCTGGGCGGTGTACTGGCTCAGAACTACGGACTGGCCGCGCCGTTCGCAGGTGCGTTCGTCGGGATGGTGCTGATGACAGTGGTCGCGTGGCGGCCGCTCAGGCATGTCTCGGTACGGCGAGCGCCGGCCGCAGACCCCGTGGCCGACTGAAAAAGGCTGGAGGCTCTCGGCCGGGACTTGCTACTGTTTTCGGCCGAAGAGCCCCAACTGTAGTCAGGGGGAAAGCCCCTGGTGGAGTGGTCTCGTAGCAGCGCTGCGAGTGGGCCGAGTCGATGCGATCGGAGCACTCTGTCATGCCTACAGCCACGTCCCTCGGCCTGCCGAACGTCCGCGGCCGCTTACCGCTGCTCGTCGGGCTCGCAATCGACTCCTTCGGTGGCGGCTGCGCCGGACCGCTGCTGCTGCTCTACTTCGTGCGGGTCGCAGAGATCCCACTGGGTACGGCGGGCACGCTGCTGACCGTAGCGACCCTCTTCTCGATCGCTGCACCGGCCGGTGTGGGTGTGGTGATCGACCGCGTCGGTCCGCGGACGCTGGTCGTCGGGTCGCAGTTCGCGCAAGGGTTGGCGTTCGCCGGGTTCTTCTTCGGGCGGTCGCTGTGGCTGCTGTTTCTGTGCGCACTGGTGACCACGTTCGGTCAGCGGGTGTTCTGGTCGTCGATCTTCAGCCTGCTGTCGGACGTGGCCGACGAGGGCGACCGCGACAGGTGGTTCGGACTGGGCGGCATGATGCAGGCAGGCGGCTTCGGCCTTGGCGCATTGGCCGCTGGTGCTCTGTTGGCGGTCGGTGGCGAGACACCGTTCCTCATTGCGATGGCGCTGAACGCGGTCACCTTCTTCGTGGCCGGGCTGCTCCTGCTGCGGCTGCACCCTTCGCACCACACGCGCCAGGTGCAGGACAACACCGGACCGGCTCCGCTGCTGCGCAAGGACAAGCCGTTCTTGGTGCTGATCGGCGCCAACACCGTCTTGGCGCTCTGCACGATGCTGATGGGTGTTGCACTGCCGGTGTACGTCTCTGAAGCGCTGCCGGCGCCGAAGTGGCTGGTCGGTGTGTTGCTGGCGGCGGTGTCCGTCGTACTGGCGACTGGACAGACGCTGGTAGTGCGGCACACCGAGAACCGGCGTCGTACCAACGTGTTGATCGTCGCCGGTGTGACGTGGGCGGTGTGGGGAGTGCTGATGGCGTCGCTGCTGCACATCTCGACCGCACTCGTGGTGCCCGCTCTGATCCTGGCGACGGCGGTCTTTGCGTTTGCCGACGTACTGCATGCGGCGACCTCGAACGCACTGGCCGCAGCGGTGGCGCCGGTGGTGGGGCATGGGAAGTACCTGTCGTACTGGCAGTACTCGTTCACCTTCGCGAGCGTGCTGGCGCCGGCCTTCTTCGCCCAACTCTTCGAAGTCCGCCACGAGTTCCCATGGCTAGCCCTCTCCGCCCTAGCCCTCCTGGCCGCCGCCACCATCCTCACCCTCGACCGCGCCCTCCCCCACTCCACCACCCAACGCCGCTAACCCCTCTGCCCAGCCACCGACCCACCGCCCCGCACCACGCGGCCGGCTCCGGCGCGCTGCTACCCGTCAGCCGCCCGCAGCCGACCACCCCCAGAACCGCCGCCCGCCGGGCCGACCGCAGCCAGCCCACCGCTGGCTCGGCGGCTTGCCACTTGCGGGTTTGTGATGGCTGGCGGGTTACAGCACGCCACTGGTGACACAACCTGCCAGCGGCCGATTGACGAGTCAGGATGTGATGTCTCAGGACATCGGTGCCGGTTCTGCATCAGGACATCGGTGACCATGGATGTGTCAGGACTTCGGTGACACTACGATCCCGTTCGTTGTATGCGACCGGCGCTGGCACTCGGAGCAGTCAAGATCCAACCGGCTTGGAGAAGCACAGTATGGCTCTGACAAAGGACGGGCCTCCGACGGAGGAGCTGCACACGCTGATTGCGTCGGCACTAGGCAAAGAGCCGATTGACTGGCATCGGCCGCACACCGGGCTGTCGGCCGCGTCCTTCGTCGTTGGCTTTGCTGACGGCTCGAGCGCCTTCGTGAAGGCTGCAGTCGATGACCAGGGAGCGAAAGGGCTCCGTACAGAGCATGAGATCGTCTCCACTGTCGATAGCGACCTGGTCGCCCGGGAGCTGGCCTGGCTCGAGGACGGCGATCGCCCGGTCCTCGTGATGGAGGACCTGCGTGCTGCGCATTGGCCGGCCGACCATGACCCGGTGACGTGGAAGCCCGGTCAGTTCGATCTCCTGTTCGCGGCACTGCGGCGGGTCGGTGAGCTGCCCCCGCCGGAATCCCTTCCGTCAGCCCGGGACAGATTCCGACCGCAGTGGCCGTTGATCGAGCGCGAGGCGGATGACTTCCTGGCGCTCGGCCTGTGCAGCGAGGCCTGGTTCAGCGCTGCGCTGGATGGACTGATGGAAGCCGAGGGCAACGTCCCAGTCGGGGGTGATGCGCTGGTGCACAACGACGTCCGGAGCGACAATCTGTGTTTCGTCGGTCGACGCGTGGTGCTGGTGGACTGGGCCCAGGCCATTCGTGGGAATCCGCAGCAGGACCTCGCTTCGGCACTCGCTACGTTGCCACTCGAAGGCGGCCCGGATCCGTTCGACGTACTCCCTGAAGGAGGGCCTTGGGCGGCCCACATCGCCGGTCAATGCGCTCGCCGGGCCGCTCACGAGACGCAGGCTCCGCAGTGGCTCCGCACGGTCTTTCAACGTATCGCCGTGATCTGCCTCAGCTGGGCATCCCGCTCGCTCGACCTGCCACCTTGGACCGGCGCCCGCTGGAGCGAGATCCGCTGACTATGGTAGCTATCACACGCCGGTCAACAAGGTCACTCACAGGCACGCGGCGGGTGCGGCGCGACCAGCGGGTCGGCATACGCTCCCCTGACATCCAAGCTGACCATCGCGGCTGAGCGCGCTTCCTAACGCGGTTGCTAGCAAGAGCCCCGGACGATCATAGGCAACGGTCGACGGGCTGAGCGGATGACCGAAGTGTCGCCACCAAGACCACCGGAACTGTCACCGATGTTCTGCGACAGGACAATTGACGGGTCAGGATTCGTTGCGTCGGATCGAACATCTGTTCTAATGTTTCCCCGTTCGCGGTTCTCCAACCCGGATCGTCCCGGCGTCCGAACCTCCCACCTCCGATGTGGACCGGCCGCCCGCGACGCCGCCGCCCGGGTTCGTGAGGGCCCGGGCAGTGGAGATCCGCACGCCGAAAACGGGTACAGCTGACGAGGACGAGGTGATGCTCAGCGAAGGGACAGCACGGAATGCTGCTCGAACACCGCGGCCGACGACCGGTCGTACCCGAATCCGCTTACGTCGCACCATCCGCAGTGCTTTGCGGCGCCGTCGTACTGGCCGAAGGCAGCCGCGTCCTGCACGGTGCAGTGCTGACGGCGGAGAACGGCGAGGTCCGTCTCGGTGCGAACAGTGTGGTGATGGAGAACGCCCTGGTGCGCGGCCGGGCCGACCATCCCGCTCTGCTCGGCGACGCGGTCCTGGTAGGTCCCCATGCACATGTCAACGGCGCCACGGTCGAGGACGAGGTCTTCATCGCCACGGGCGCCGCGTTGTTCCCTGGTTCGGTCGCCGGCGCAGGCGCGGAACTCCGGATCAACAGCGTGCTGCATGTGAACTCGCGCCTGGAACCCGGCGCGGTCCTCCCGATCGGATGGATCGCGGCCGGCAACCCGGCCACGCTCTTCTCGCCCGACCGGCACGAGGAGCTCTGGCAGATCCAACGCGACCTGGACTTCCCCGGCACGGTGTACGGCGTCCCCCGGGGCACACCCATGCGCGAAATCATGGCCCGCCAATCCACCTACTACGGCACCCACCAAACCGACCGCCCCCTCCCCGACCCCGAGTAGCCACATCTTCGACCACGGGCGGACCGCAGGCCAGCCCGGTTGCAAGGCTGCGCCAGTTGCCAGCTGCGTCAGTCGGCGGCCTGCGCCAGTCGGCCCCCGGCGGGCCACAGGTCAGCTCATTGCCAGGCCGCGTCAGTTGGTGGGGTGGGTCAGGTGGTGGTGAGGGTGTGTAGTTGGAAGCGGCGGAGTTGGGCGGGGGCGCGGCCTGCGCAGGTGAGGCGGACGTCGATGGTGTCGAGGTGGACTGAGAGCTCGATCCTGAGCTGCGTGGTGCCGGTGGTGAGGTCGACTTGCCAATGGTCGGTGTGGAGTTGGCGGACGGCTTTTGGGAGGAGTTCGTTGACGGCGAGCGAGTGGCCGGCAGTGCGGGCGTAGTGCTGGGCTGCTTGGACGGGAGGAATGAACGCGCCTGATCCGCGGAGGAGGTCAGGCACGACCAGGCCTTCGTCGTGGTGTTTGGCGAGTTCGACGGCGCGGGCTACTGAGACGTGGCCGTAGAACAGGCTGTGCGGTAGGACGACGACGTTCGCGGCGAACCGGTCGCCGCCGATGTGGCTGCACTCCCAGGTGCGTTCGGGGTAAGCAGCCGTTAACGCGGCCGCCACCGGTCGCCCGCGTACGGCGCAACACGCGTCGTGCCGTCCGTGCGTACACACCAGGTAGATCGGCTCGTCGCTGGGCTCACCCGGATCCGTTCCTGCAAGCACATCCAGCAGGTGCTCATCCGACGGCAACTCGCCCCACCGCATCGACTCCCGCCCAGGCCGGCAGTCCACCAATCCCCACTTCCGCGGCACCCCCCGATCAACCCGCCCGAACCGCCGAATCAGCACCGGCCGAATCCCCAACTCCCCACACCGCCGTGCGATTTCAGTTCCCAGGTTGGACGGCAATGCGGTGAGGGCGGTGCGGGGCCAGGGGGAAAAGGATTCGAGGAGGAGCCACTGGGTGGCGGGTGGGGCGGTGGCGTGGAGGGGGTCGCGGCGGCGGTCGGCCAGGGCGGCACAGCCTGTTTCTGGTCGGTACCTTTCAGCCACCATGCCTGTCCGCCTCACGTCACAACCTCGGAGCTGTACAACTTCCGGCTGGTGTTGCCAGTTGCAACCAATCTACGGTCCACGTCGAGTCTGACAGTCGGGCACGAGGCACATCCAAGGCCGCATCCGAGCCACCGCCACACCCAGGCCGGCGCCACATCCGTGCCGACGCCGCATCCGTGCCGACGCCGCATCCGGGCCGCCGCCACGCGCGGGGAGGCGCCATGCGCGGGGCGGCGCGATGCGCGGGGTCGCGCGATGCGCGGGGTCGCGCCGTGTGCGGGGTCGCGCGATGCGCGGGGTCGCGCCGTGCGTGGTTTGGGGAGTGGGGGTGGCTAGGGGGTGGTGGTGATTAGGACTGCTTCGGTGAGGAGGCGGCGTACTAGGACTAGTTGGTCTTGTTCGTTGAGGGCGGGTAGGTCGCCTAGTTTGTGGTCGGTGCCGTTGCATAGGGCTTGGAGGGCGCTGAGGGTGGCTGGAGGGAAGGTAATGGTGCGGTCGGGTAGGTAGAGGATGACTGGATCGCCTGGTACGACGCGGCAGCGTAGGCCGGGCCTCAGGCGGACCGTGGTGCCTACGGCTAGTGAGGTGATTGAGGCGGCGTGGGCCAGGGGAGGTAGTGGGGCGGGGCGGGTGGTGGCCCAGGTGCGGCGGCGTAGTCGGGCTGCCAGGTCGTCGGGGCGGGCGGACTGGATCTGCTTGATGAAGAGTTCGGCCACCTCCGGCAGGATCTCGCTGATCTGCTCAGGGTCGGCAGGGTCGAAGCCGAGCGGTAGGGCAGCACGCAGCGCGGCCTGGTCTGCGGCGAGTGCGGCCAGCTCCTGCACGAGCAAGTAGCGCGTCATGGTGTGCAGGCCGACTGTCAGGTGCACGCTGACGCCACCTAGCGCCTTCGCCGAGTGCAGAAAGCCCCGCGGCACATACAGCGCATCCCCAGGCCGCAGTACGTCGTCAACCACCGGCGCCTTGTCCCGCGCAGCAGCCGCCACCGCCGCAGAGTGGTCCGTCCACGGTTGGTTGCGCAGTGGATCCACGTGCACCGGCTCGTGCACAGCCCAGTGCTTCTCGCCCGCCACCTGCAGCACGAAGACATCGTGTACGTCGTAGTGCGCCGAGAACCCCTGCGACTCGGCAGGAGTGATGTACGCGTTGATCTGCACCGGATGACCCGCGTCGACCGTCAGCTGCGTGGCGAAGTCGACCAACGCCGGCCAGGTGCGGTGCAGCGCCTGCAGTACGACGGTATGCCCGTCCGCGAACAGCGCAGCCACCTTGTCGTCGCGCACCTGGTCGGCGATCTCGGCGCCGACGCCACCCGACCCGGTGAACTCCTTGTCCCCGACGACCGCACCGTTCTTCGCGATCCGCAGGAACGGCGTCCGCAGGCCGCGGCGGGACAGCAGCTCGTCCGCGGCCGTCAGACTGAACAGGTCGTCGTACGGCGCGGGCAGGGCCGGACCGTGCGACAGCAGCGCGCGCTTCCCCCAGTAGGAGCGCGCGAACTCGTCCAGCTCACCTGCTACGCAGCGCCGGAGAGCCGGGCGCTCGTCCGGCAGCAGCCCGGCCCCCGGCACCGTCCTCACCAACTTCCGGAGCTCCCGCTGGCCCCACCGTCGGCGCCACCGTCCGCCCCGCCATCGCTGGCACCAGGCGAGGCGCCACCGTCCGCAGGTCCTTCCGAGCCGCCCCCGGCACCGCCATCGGCACCTCCGTCGGCACCTCCGTCGGCGCCGCCGTCGCTGACACCAGGCGAGGCGCCACCGTCCGCGGGCCCTTCACCGCCGGCTCCACCGTCGGCACCGCCATCAGTGCCGCCCGGCGTCGCCCCACCATCCGCGGGTCCCTCACTACCCGAGCCGCCAGACCCGTAGCCACCGGCCCCGCCGTCCGCACCACCATCAGTGGCACCCTGGCTGGCACCGCCGTCTGCCGGCCCCTCGCTCGAGCCGGCGCCGCCGTCGGCACCGCCATCCGTCGCACCCGCGGTCGCACCGCCGTCCGCCAGGCCTTCTTCGCCGTCGGACGAGGTCGTCATGTCGTCGTTGTTCAGGCTCATCGTGCTGCTCCCTTCGCAAGTGGCCGCGAGTGCCGGGACGTGAGCAGGCACCCTGGGACCATCCTGTGCGCAAATGGGAGTCGGACTAAACCCCTCGCGGGTTACAGCGGCCACTCGGTTGAACGGCGATGACCGCGCAGGTCGCGCCACACCTTCACGAACGCGTCCGTGACGTCCTCCGGCCGTACGGCGATCCGCAGCCAATCGGCCCCGAGTCCCGGGAACGTGTCCCCCCGCCGGACCGCGTATCCACGCTCCCGCAAGGCATTCCGCAGTACGTCGGCCCCTTGGACCTGCACGAGTACGAAAGGTCCCCGCGGGACGCCGTACGTCGAGACAGAGTCCCCCAATGCGTCCAGCAGATAGGCACGATCCCGGTCCAAGACAGCTGCAGCCTGAGCAGCCTCGACGAGAGCGTGCTCGTTGCTGCAGGCAATCGCTGCGGCCAGCGCAGGAGTGGACACCGGCCAATGCGGCTGCACAGCTGCCAACTGCTCGACGAGCCCCGGCGCAGCGAGCACGTACCCGACCCGCAGCCCCGCGAGCCCCCACGTCTTGGTCAGGCTACGGATCACCACCAGCCCCGGAATCGAAGCGCCCGCAAGCGACTCCGGCTCGCCAGGTACGGCGTCCATGAACGCCTCGTCGACCACCAGGACTCGACCAGGTCGAGCCAGCTCGCGCAGGTCGTCGGCGCGATGCAGCACAGAGGTCGGGTTGGTCGGATTGCCGATGACAACGAGATCCGCATCGGCCGGTACGGCGCGTGGATCGAGGACGAACCCGTCCTCCGCCCGCAAAATCACCCGGTCCACCACATGCCCGGCCGACCGCAACGCCGCCTCCGGCTCAGTGAACTGCGGATGAACGACCACCGCATGCCGCGGCCGAAACGCCCGCGCGACCAGCACAAACGCCTCCGCCGCCCCAGCCGTCAGCAACACCCGATCCGGCGTCACGCCATGCCGAGCGGCGACCGCTGCCAGCGCAGCCTCTTGCCGCGGGTACGACGCCAAGTCGCTCAGACTGCCCGCGATCTCCTCGACCAACCAGCCCGGCGGCGTCCCGACCCGGACGTTGACTGCCAGGTCGACCAGCCCGCCGCCGACCTCGAGATCGCCGTGATGATCCAGATCAAACCCATCGGCCACCCCTGGAGGCTAACCGCTCAGGCGCGGGCCCGGACTGTGAGTCCACTCACCGAGGCTGCACGGTGTAGCGCCGGTTCTCGAGCGACGGGTTCCGGTGCCGTACCTCGGACAGGCGCTCCAAAGACAAGTCGGCAAACGCATCGCCATCCGCCTCGCCCGCTGACGCAACAACCACTCCCTGAGGATCAATGACCTGGCTGAGGCCGCAGTACTTCTTCCCGTTCTGCGCGGCGGCCGCCACGTAGCAGGTGTTCTCCAACGCCCGCGCGGTCAGCAGCGTGGTCCAGTGGTGCTCCTTGAGCGGCCCGCGAACCCAGGCCGCCGGTACGACGAGCACCTGAGCGCCGGCGTCCACGAGCGCACGGGACAACTCCGGGAAGCGCAGGTCATAACAAGTCATCAGCCCGAACGACAGCCCGCCGATCGAGACGACGACCGGCGCGACATCACCCGCCGTCAACTGATCCGACTCCTTGTAGCCGAAGGCGTCGTACAGATGGATCTTCCGGTACGCGCCCAGCAGCGAGCCGTCCGCGCCGACGGCCAGCAACGTGTTGTACGGACGATCCTGGTCGCAACTGCGCTCGAACATCCCGGCCACGATCGCCACCCCGTGCTCGACCGCGCTCTTGCGCAGCGTCGCGACGAACTCCCCGTCCAGCGCCTCGGCAGCCTCCGCCACCGACCCGCCCTCGACGGCGAAGTCGGACATGATCGCTTCCGGCAGTACGACGAGGTCCGGTCGCTCACGCGCGGCGTCGGCGACGACTCTGGTCACCAGTTCACGGTTGGCGGCCTTGTCGTAGCTGCTGGCGGTCTGCACGACGGCGATCTTCATAGGTCCATGGTGCCCGAAAGCGTCGGTGGGGAAGACTGCGTGGCGTGGAGTACGACGCGCTGATTCTGGCCGGAGGTGGGTCGACCCGGTTCGGTGGGGTGGACAAGGCCATGCTGGTGCTCGACGGCGTCACGCTGCTCGACCGCGTGCTGACGGCAACGGTAGACGCGACGGCGACCGTCGTGGTCGGTCCGGAGCGTACGACGTGCCGCCCGGTCGCGTGGACCGTTGAGGACCCGCCCTCCGGCGGACCGCTGGCAGGCATCGCGGCAGGCTTGGCCCACGGCACCGCACCCGTGGTCGTCGTCCTCAGCTGCGACCTGCCGTGGGTGACGAACGCCGACATCGCCACCCTGCTCAACGGCCTCGGCGACCACGACGGCCACGGACTGCAGGACCCGGAAGGCCACGAACAACACCTCGCCACCGCGTACCGCCGTACCAAACTCGCCGAAGCCATCGAGCAAGCCGGCGATCCCCGGAACAGGTCAGTACGCCGTACGCTCGCCACCCTCGACCTCACCTGGTCGGCCCCGACCCGAGCCGGCCGCGACGTCGACACCTGGTCCGACCTCGATGGTTGACGCCATCGCAAAAGCCTTCCCGAACAGCGAGATCATCCCGCGCACCGGCGGTCAGCAGAACACGGTCGTCGAGGTACGCCGCCCCTCGCCGACCCGTGATCGTCGTGGGCCGGCGGGTACCGTGTGCTGCATGCGAGCTGTCGTGTGTGAGGGTGCCGGCGGGATCGACGTTCTGACGATCGGTGAGATCGACGACCCGAAGCCGGCTGTCGACGAGGTCGTCATCGACGTGGTCGCCGCGGGCGTGAACCGGGCCGACCTGCTCCAGCGACAGGGCCACTATCCACCGCCACCGGGTGCTCCCGGGACGATCGGGCTCGAGGTGTCCGGCACCATCTCCGCGGTCGGCGCGGAGGTCGCGGGCTGGTCGGTCGGTGACGAGTGCTGCGCGCTGCTCGCCGGTGGCGGGTACGCCGAGCAGGTCGTCGTACCGGCGCCGCAGGTGATGCCGGTGCCGGACGGGCTCGACCTGGTCAGCGCGGCTGCGCTGCCCGAGGTGGTCGCGACGGTCTGGTCGAACGTGTTCATGACCGCGCACCTGAAGGAGGGCGAGACGCTGCTCGTACACGGCGGCGCATCCGGGATCGGGACGATGGCGATCCAGCTCGCGGTCGCACACGGCGCGCGGGTGCTGTGCACGGTCGGCAGCACGGACAAGATGGAGTTCTGCACCCGGCTCGGCGCCGATGTGGCGATCAACTACAAGGACGCCGAGTGGGCCTCGGTGGTGAAGGAGGCGACCGGCAAGGCCGGCGCCGACGTGATCCTCGACATCATCGGCGCGAAGTACCTGGCCGACAACGTGAAGACGCTCGCGTACGACGGCCGCCTGGTCGTCATCGGGTTGCAGGGCGGGGCGAAGGGCGAGCTGGACCTCGGCAGGCTGATGTCGCGCCGCGGCTCGATCACCGGCACCGGGCTGCGCGCCCGCTCGGTCGAGGACAAGGGCCGGATCCTCGCCGAGGTGGTCGGCCACGTCTGGCCCCTGATCGCGGCGAAGAAGGTGCGGCCGATCGTCCACACCACCTTCCCCCTCGACCAGGTCCGGCGCGCCCACGAGACCCTCGAGCAGTCCACCCAGACCGGCAAGGTGCTGCTAACCCTCTGACGCCGGGAAGTTGGCGGCCAGCCAGTCCGGGTCGGGCGCGACCAGTTGGATGACGTCGATCCAGGTGCCCTCGGGGTCGCGGACGAAGAAGTGCCGCTGCCCGAAGACCTCGGTGACCACCTCGGTCTCGAGGTTCACGCCCGCCTCGGTCAGTGCCCGGGCGACCGCGTCGGCGTCCTCGACAACGAAACCGAAGAGGTTCGTGCTCTCGGTCAGCTTGTTGACCGCATCCGGCACGGTCGCGTGCCCGCGCTGACAGATCGCGAGCTCCCAGTCCGCCTCGCCGCGGCGGACTGTCACGAACCAGCCGAGGTCGATCGCGATCTGCAGGTCGAAGTGTTGCTGGTAGAAGGCGGCGACCTCCGCCGGTCGGTCGGTGACCACGGTGGCGCCGAATGACGCGGGTTGCATACGTTCTCCTGACTACTACAGCTGTCGTTGTTGTGTACGACAGTTGTAGTGGAACTCTGCTAGCCTTGTCAACATGCCGAGGAACCCCGAACGCCGTACCCAACTCGCCGACGCCGGTCTCGCCGTCCTCGCGGAAGCCGGCGCGCGTGGCCTGACGCATCGCGCCGTCGACGCCGCGGCGGGACTTCCAGCGGGTACGGCGTCCAACTACTTCCGGACCCGCGACGCATTACTCGGCGCACTCGGCGAGCGAATCTTCGAGCGACTCGCCCTCGACGAGGCTGTGCTCGAACCGTTGGCCAAGCGCGAGCCGGGAATCGACCTGATGGTCGACTACGTCCACTACATCGTCGAGCGGCTGCTCGGCCGGCCCGAGCTTTCCCTTGCCCTGCTGGAACTTCGGCTCGAGGCCGCCCGCCGACCGGGTCTGCACGAGATCCTGTCCCGCACCATCCGGCAGGGCTTCGACGCCGACGTCGCCTTCAACTCCAACGCCGGCCTCCCCGGCGGCGCCGAGGAGATCCGCCTGCTGCACTTCGCCATCGACGGCCTCGTCCTGGACCAGCTCACCCCTGGCACCGGTCGCCCGTACGACGTCGACACGACCACGGACCGCCTCGTCCGAAGGCTCGTCGAAGGGAAGCGTTGACCGGGGCATACTCGGTATGCATACTCAGTATCCATGTCGATCAAGCATGGACTGCTGGCCCTGCTCCGCCAGGACCCGAAGTACGGCTACCAGCTGCGCGGTGAGTTCGAGGCCGCGACCGGAGCCACCTGGCCGTTGAACATCGGGCAGGTCTACACGACACTCACCCGCCTCGAGCGGGACGGACTCGTCCGGGCCGCGTCGTCGGAGGGCGACGGCCGGTCGATGTACGAGATCACCGACGCCGGACGGGCGGAGCTGGCCGGCTGGTTCGACACCCCGGTCACCCGCGAGTCCCGGCCGCGTGACGAACTGGCGATCAAGCTCGCGCTGGCCCTCGCCGTACCGGGGATCGATGTGAGCGCCGTCGTCCAGCGGCAGCGGATGGCGACCATGCAGTCGCTGCAGGAGCTGACCAAGCTGAAGCGCGGCAGCCGGGACAGCGAGATCTCCTGGCAGCTCGTCCTGGAGTCGATGATCTTCGCCGCCGAGGCCGAGATCCGCTGGCTCGACCACTGCGAAGCCATGCTGCTACGTCACCGCGGCAAGGCATCCACGGCTCCGAAGGCCGCCGTACCGGCGCCGGAAGAGGAGGCCACGCGATGATCCTCGACATCCGCAAGCTGACCAGGACCCACGGGCAAGGCGAGCAGGCGGTGCATGCATTGCGAGGCGTCGACCTGTCCGTCGAAGCCGGTGAGCTCGTCGCCGTGATGGGTCCGTCGGGCTCGGGCAAGTCCACTCTGCTCACGTGCGCCGGCGGACTCGACCGGCCGACCGCCGGCGAAGTACTTGTCGACGGCAACAGTCTGACCACGCTGAGCCCCAACGCCGTGGCCGCGCTGCGCCGGCGCAGGATCGGCTACGTCTTCCAGGACTTCAATCTGATCCCCGCGCTGACCGCGGCCGAGAACGTCGCCCTGCCGCTCGAGCTCGACGGCACCCGGACCCGGGTCGCCCGCAAGTACGCCGAGGAAGCGCTGACGGAGGTGGCCATCGGTGAGCTCGCCGATCGATTCCCCGAGGACATGTCCGGTGGCCAACGGCAACGAGTTGCTATCGCCCGCGCGATCGTCGGCGAACGCCGGCTCCTGCTCGCCGACGAGCCCACCGGCGCCTTGGACTCCGACACCGGCGAGGCAGTCCTCCAACTCTTGCGGGACCGCTGCGACCAGCACGGCATCGCCGGTGTGCTCGTCACCCATGACGCCAGGCACGCCGCCTGGGCGGATCGCGTCGTCTACCTGCGCGATGGTGTGCTGGTAGGCCAGTCCGGTCCGCTGCCCGAGGCCGACGCCCTGCTGCAGGAGAGTCGCTGATGGGTGACTGGGGGCCGCCGCTTCGGATCGCCCGGCGCACCACGAGAAGGTCGCTCGGCCGGACGCTCCTGGTCGCAGCGCTGATCGGCCTCCCGGTGCTCGCCGTGACCTGGATGGGCGTGGTGCTGAAGACCAGTTCTCCGTCGGGGGAGACGCTGGCCAGGCTGAGTATCGGCCAGGCGGACGCGCAGGTGGGCGTCTCGCAGTACGGGAGATTCGCGCCGATGGACATGCCGCACGTGCTGGGCTCGTCGGAACCGGCGCCGGCTCAGGGCGCGGAGAAGCCGGTCCGGGTGCCGGCGACCTTCGACCCGCGGCCGTTGCTGCCGATCGGCAGCGTGCTGGCGAGGGCAATTGTCGAGGTCGGCACCGTCGACATCCAGGGACCGTCGACGACCAGCGCGGTCAGCGTGCTGACCGGTGATGCGAGCAGCCCGCTCGCGAAGGACCTGACCAGGCTCGACGAAGGGCGGTTCCCGGCGTCGCGGTCGGAGGTCGCGATCTCGCCGGCGTTGGCGAAGTACCTCGGCATCCGCGACCTCGGCGGTGCGACGGTTCGTAGCGCGGACGGAGCGTCGTACCAGGTTGTCGGGATCGTTCGGCCGACGAACCGGCCGCACGTGCGGAGCGTCCTCGCGACACCGGACACTTCACTGATCACCGTCGACCCGACCACCTCGGTGCAGTACCTGGTCGACCTGCCCGACGCGGTCGATGCGACCACTCTTGCCGCGCCGCTGCGCAGCCACGGCCTGTTCTTGTTGCCGCGGGCAAATATCGTGAACCCGCCACCGGAGATGTACGGCGGCGGATCAGGCGACATCGGCCCGTACGCCGCGATGGCGCTGGCGATCGGCCTGGGTGTGCTGGAGATCGTTCTGCTCGCAGGTACCGCGTTCGCGGTCGGCGCCCGACGGCAGACCCGCGAGCTCGGCCTGGTGATGGCAACCGGCGGTACGGCGCGCGACGTACGGCGGATCGTCCTGCTGCAAGGCCTGTTCGCCGGTGTGGTCGGAGTGACCGCGGGTCTGCTGCTGGCGGCCGTCGTACTGGTCGCCGGAAAGCCTTGGTGGGAACGGATGAACTCGACGCTGTTCCTGTCCTGGCAGATCCCGTGGGTCAGCGTGATCGTGATCGCCCTGCTCGGTGTGCTCGCCGGACTCGCCGCCGCCGTCGTTCCCGCAGTGAGCGCCGGCCGGCAGGCGCCGCTGGCCGCCTTGTCCGGACGGTTCGCCGCGACCATCGGCAGGGCCAAGATCCGCAAGGCTGCCGTGCTGATGGTGATCGCCGGCGTCGCGTCGGTTCTGATCGGCAGCACGATGCTTGCATCGGCGCTCGCCGAAGCCAGGCGGATGTTGCCGTCGGACGCCGACTACCAGGCGACTGTGACGCCGACCGGCCCGATTGCCCTTGTTTTGCTGGGAATCACTGCGGTGATCGCCGGGCTGGTCTGGATGCTGCCCAACCTGGTCGGCAAGCTCTCGAGCCTCGCCGGACACCTGCCGCTGAGCGGACGGCTGGCACTGCGCGACGCAGCCCGGCACCGTCACCGCACCGGTCCGGCCACGGCGGCGATCATGATGGCTGTCGCCGGTACGGCGGCGCTCGCCTTCGCAGCGTCGAACGGGATTGCCGCGGAGGCGAAGGACTACCTGCCGGAAGGACGGCCGGGCAACGCGACGGTCCCGTTCGACACCGGTGGATCCGGCTCGGTGCCGTACTCCGCCTCGACCGAGCAGCGGATCGCGTCAGTGCTGCCGACTCAGCACACGTTCCGCGTCGGCACCGTGACCGCACCCGGGGTCAAGCCGATCGGTGAGTACGTGCCGACGATCATCGCCCGCGCGCCGGAGACGACCGTCGGCCAGGCAGGATTCAGCGTGCTCGTGGTCGATCCGGCGTACGTGGAGAAGTTCGCGGGTCTCGAGCGCGCGGCCGAGGAGCTGCGCGCCGGGCGGATTCTGCTGCCGAGGGCCGACCTGACCACCAAGGACACCGTCGAACTGATTAGCGACACCCCCACCAGCAGCAAGCGGGTCGCCCGCCACCCGGCCGTCTACGCAGGCGGCGTGCCGGCGACCCGGCTGCTGAAGACCAACGCGCTCATCAGCCCGGAAGCGGCCGCCAAGCTCGGCACCATCAACACGATCAGCGTCGAGTACGAGCTGAGCCGTCCGCCGACCGACGACGAACTCGCCGCAGCGCATCGGTTGCTCGGGCGCGACGACCTGCTGACCATCGAGAACGGGTACCAAAGCCCCGCACGTGCGTTCCTGATCGGGATCCTGACGGCGGCGACCGTGGTCACGTTGCTCGGCGTCGCAATCTCGGTGTCGCTGTCTGCCGCCGAGGGCCGAGCCGACCTGGCGACGCTCGCAGCGATTGGTGCCCAACCGCGAAGGCGGCGGAACCTGGCAGCCGCGCAAGCGTGGGTGCTGGGACAACTCGGTTGTGTGCTGGGCGTGGGTGTCGGCGCGCTCTACGGCTACACAGCGCACGCCGCCTTCGGATCACCGCACTTCATGGTGCCGTGGCTGGAGATCGGCGGCATCGTGGTCGCCGTACCGCTGTTCGCCGGGTTGCTCGCCTGGCTGATGACGCGGTCACGACTACCGATGGTCAGCCGAATCGACTAGCGCTAGCTCGGGGTAGGCAACCGGGTACGGCGGTGTGCTTGTGACTCTCCATTGGCCGCAGGCACACCGCTGGTAGACGACCAGGCCTGCACTGACCTGATGGGAGGACGCCACCTGCCAGCGGTGGCGGTGGGCTTCGAGTCTGGTTGTCATGAATCCATCGTGATGTAATGGCATTATGCATCTCAACCCTTACGGTGCCGACGCGGTCCTGCTGGCCGTCAACCTCGTCACCCGGCCGGCGACCACACCCGAGGAGTTGGCCGAGCGCTGCGAGGAGAGCGGGGTCGAGAGCCGGCTGGTGCGGGAGCGACACGTGACCGCCGACGACCTGGCCGCCGTACGGGTCGCGCTGGATGAGTGGCTGGACGTGGTGGACGCCAAGGATGAGCAGTCCCGCGTCGACCTGGTCAACGCGATGCTGGCCAAGTACACCGAGCATCCGCGGCTCACCAACCACGCCGGCGATGGCTGGCACGTGCACTACCGGCCGGACAAGGTCCCGGTCGGCCGACTGGTCGCGACCCTGATCAGCACCGGTACGGCGTTGCACCTTGCAGGCCGCGGGATCACCCGGCTCGGCCGGTGCGCGACTGTGGGTTGCGACAACGTCTACGCCGACCTGTCCCGCACCGGCAGGCAGCGCTACTGCAGCCCCGCCTGCGCCAACCGGGACGCAGTACGGCGGCACCGCGCTCGCTCCTCGTAGTCGCGTCGAGGTTGTCCACAGCCCGCCCGCGTACCGCGCGTAGGGGAGCCTAGGATGGGCAGATGACCGAGAGCAGCAGCGAGGGCCAGGAAGTTCCGATGGCCGGGGCGCGGACCGAGGACGGCAAGGTGCTGATCGTCGGGCCGGACGGCATGGCCGTCGAGGGGCCGCCGCGCTCCGACAGCGACCGCGACGAGCAGGACGAGCCCCGGTCGGTGACCGAGCTCGTCGAGCAGCCGGCCAAGGTGATGCGGGTCGCGAACATGATCCGGCAGCTCCTCGAGGAGGTGAAGTCGGCGCCGCTCGACGAAGCCTCCCGGCAGCGGCTGAAGTCGATCCACGAGGTCTCCATCAAGGAGCTCGAGAGCGGCCTGGCGCCGGAGCTGGTCGAGGAGCTGGAACGCCTCAGCCTCGACTTCACCGACGACACCGTGCCGACCGAGGCCGAGCTGCGGATCGCGCAGGCCCAGCTGGTCGGCTGGCTGGAAGGCCTGTTCCACGGCATCCAGACGGCGCTGTTCGCCCAGCAGATGGCGGCCCGCCAGCAGTTGGAGGGCATGCGCCGCGCGCTCCCCGGCGGCCAGCAGGTGCACGGCGAGGAACCCGCGGGCTTCCCGGGCTCTCCGCAGGCCGCCAACACCGACGGCCCCGGCAGCGGCGGGATGTATCTGTAACGCCTTAATTCAGCGCCTCGCGCCAGGTGTCGTTCGAGCGATTGCGGCGTTCAGGTGCGTGCATCGCGGTGCTTGAGCAGTGGCCTCGATGCGGAGCATCGTGGGCGCTGGGCAAGTGCCGCGAGGTGCGTGCCTGGGCGTCGCAAGCGCCGAAGGACACCTGGCGCGAGGCGCTAAGGCTGAAACAACTCTTCGAGGACGGCGGCGACGCCGTCCTCGTCGTTTGTGGGGCACACTTCGTCAACCACGGCGAGGACTTCGGCGTGCGCGTTGGCCACGCCGTACGACGTACCGGCCCAGGCGAGCATCGGCAGGTCGTTGATCGAGTCACCGAAAGCGACCGAATCGTTAGCCGGGATCCCTTGCGTAGCAGCGAAATCGGCCAGCATCGCCGCCTTCGACACGCCGCTCGCGGAGATCTCGACCAGGCTCGTCCCGCCGCTGTGACTGGCGGTGACACGGCCGGCCACCAACGGATCGATGCGCGCGAGCAACTCGTCGGAGTGCCAACTCGGGTGCCGGACCAGCAGTTTCGCGGCCGGTTCGGACAGCAGGACGTCGATTCCGGCCACCAACGTGTCGTCGGGTTTCGGCCAGCGGTTGAGGTAGTTCGGCTCCTGCCCGTATCGGTTGGAGCGCTCGATCGCGAACTCCACCTCGGGAATCTCGGCCCGGATCGCCTCCGCGACCTCGAGCGCGACCGCCGGGTCGATCAGCCGGGTCCGGATCGGCTGCCGGCGGACGACGTCGTACAAAATAGCGCCGTTGGCAACAATCGCGACACCGTGCTCGCCGACCAGGTCGGCCAGGTCGTGCAGCCAGCGAGGTGGCCGGGCGGTGACCATCACGAAAACACTGCCCGCGCGTTGCGCCGCAAGCACAGCCGAACGCGTGCGATCGGAGATCGTTCCGTCGCTGCGTACTAAGGTTCCGTCAAGATCGGTCGCGATCAGGCGGGGTGGGCGGAGGTCGTCAGGGGCCGTCACGAGACCACCGTATCCGGCCTGGTGAGGATTGTTCATTACCCCTCCGAGCAGGTCCGGCGCAAGCGATCAGCCAGCGGTTTCAGACGTTTCTGACCAATCTGATTGAGCCTTGAACAACGTCACCAGACCGTTACGGCAGGATGCTGCAAAGGCAGCAAGTTCCCCTGCGCAGCACGGTTTACGCATGATTTCATGCGGAGGTCTGGCGGGGAACCGGGGGCGCTTCGACCGCGTCGTAGAGCCTGTTCTGGATCAGCGCGACTGATGCAGCCCCACCCTGGAAGCACACACAAACGTCGAAGAACTGTTGCGGAATTGGCTGCAACCAAAACCGCATCAGCGGCGTCAACAGTTATGGATCGGTGCGTCCCGTGCGGGACGACACGGTGGGTCGGCAACAGTTCGCCGGTTCATCAGCTAGTGGATCCGCGTGGCCGAACGTCGTTCACCGTTCGTTCATACGGGTCCTAATACTTGGGGAGCCACATGACCGTCAACAGCGCCAATCTAGCGGGATCAGGGGGCAGCAGTTCCCGAGCCGCTGTCGACACATCTTCCACCACGGAAGGGGCAATGACCGGCTGCATCGCGCGGTCGGATATTTTCCAGCACCGGCTGATGGAAGAGCCGCCGCCCGCGTCCGCCACCCGGCGCACGCGCGAGCGGTACGAACAGCTCGTGCGGGAGGCGAAGGCCTTGTGCGCTTCGTGCCCGCTGTTCACCGACTGCCTCTACAGCGCGGTCGCCGAGCACGACGTCAGCGGTTTCGTCGCCGGAACCACTGCTGTACAACGGCGTTCGATGCGCAACCTGCTCGACGTCGAGGTGCAGGCCGATGACTTCGACCAGCTCGCCGGGGCCCGCGGGACCCGCCGGCCGGTCAGCCACGAAGAGGTGCTGCGGCTGCGGACGCAGTACCCGAACGACAGCCTGGAGTCGCTGGCCATGCGGCTCGGCTGCTCGCTCTCGACGGTGAAGCGTCACCTGCGCCGCGCCCGCCGCGGCCAGAGCCCGGCCGTCAAGACGCCGCGTCCGCGGCCCGCGGTCGGCGCCGTCCTGGACGCGTTCGACGCGGTCGTCGACCAGCAGCGCCAGCAGCGCCGGACCGGCAGCAGCCGCGTCGCCTGACCCGATACTCGGCCCGCCAGCGGACTATCGGACAGCGAAGGCCCGGAAGCCCTGTGAGAGCAGGGATTCCGGGCCTTTCGGTTGCCCTTGACAACTGTCAAGCAATTCGACTGCGGACGAAAGGCTTGGCGTCCGCGACGAGGTGGACTGGACTGGAGGGTGTGGGTCAGAACCAGCGATTGAGAACAGCGGCGACGCCGTCGTCCTGGACCGACTTGGTCACCTCGTCGGCGGCGGCCTTCACCTCGTCCGGCGCGGACCCCATCGCGATGCCGAGACCGGCGTACGTCAGCATCTCGATGTCGTTGCGTCCGTCACCGATCGCGACCAGTCCGGACCGGTCCAGGTCGTACTGTGCGAGCGCGACCTTCAGGCCGGTCGACTTGTCCACGCCTTCCGGTGCGATGTCCAGCCAGGCGGTCCAGCCGACGAAGTAGCTGACCCCGTGCAGGCCGAGGCGTTCCGCCAGGTGGACGAAGTCCGCCTCCGACTGCTCCGGGTCCCGGATGATCAACCGGGTCACGGGTTCCGGCGCGAGCTCGTCGTCGTTGACCACCCGGATCTGGGCGTCGTACCCGAGGTCGCCGTCCGGGAACGGCGCGGTGACCAGGTAGCTGCCGTCGTACTCCTCGACCGCCATCCGGGCGTTCGGCGCGTGCTGGCGCACGGACGCGATTACCGTGGTCGGGTCGAAGGTGCGCTCGTCCACCACCTGGCCGGCCGGGAACCGCATCGTCCGCGCACCGTTGCTACAGACAACCAACGCCCCGGCGGCCAGGCCGAGCCGCTCGGCGACCGGCCTGGTCGTTTGCCAGCCCCGGCCGGTGGCCAGGATCACGGGCACCTCGGCCGCGGTACGGCGTACTGCATCGACGACCGCCTCGGAGAGCAGTTCGTCGTGGTCCAGCAGGGTGCCGTCGATGTCCAGGGCAACGGCCGTCGGCCGCGGGGTGTCCGTCATCTGCCGACCGGTTCGAGGACCTCACGACCACCGACGTACGGACGCAGGGCGGTCGGCACCCGGACCGAGCCGTCGGCCAGCTGGTGCGTCTCCAGGATGGCGACGATCCAGCGGGTGGTGGCCAGCGTCCCGTTCAGCGTCGCGACCGGCCGGGTCTTGCCGTCGGCGTCGCGGTGCCGGATGTTCAGCCGGCGAGCCTGGAAGTCGGTGCAGTTCGACGTCGAGGTCAGCTCCCGGTACCGGCCCTGCGTCGGCACCCACGCCTCGCAGTCGAACTTCCGGTACGCCGAGATGCCGAGGTCACCGGTCGCGGTGTCGATCACCCGGTAGGACAGCTCCATCTTGTCGAGCATCTCCTTCTCCCAGTTGAGCAGCCGCAGATGCTCGGCGGCGGCATCCTCCAGGCTGCAGTAGGAGAACATCTCGACCTTGTCGAACTGGTGGACGCGGATGATCCCGCGGGTGTCCTTCCCGTGCGACCCGGCCTCCTTGCGGTAGCAGGACGACCAGCCGGCGTACCGGATCGGGCCGTTCGACAGGTCGAGGATCTCGTCCATGTGGTAGCCGGCCAGCGAGACCTCCGACGTCCCGACCAGGTAGAGGTCCGGGTCGGCGAGCCGGTAGACGTCGTCGTGCGCCGACAGGTAGCCGGTGCCGCCCATCACCTCGGGCTTGACCAGCGTCGGCGTGATCATCGGGGTGAAGCCGGCCTCGACCGCCTGCTGGATCGCCAGCTGGAGCATGCCGAGCTGCAGCAGCATGCCGGCGCCCTTGAGGAAGTAGAACCGCGAGCCGGAGATCTTCGCGCCGCGTTCCATGTCGATCGCGCCGAGCAACTCGCCCAGCTCGAGGTGGTCGCGCGGCTCGAAGCCCTCGGCCGCGAAGTCACGCGGCTTGCCGATCTCCTCGACCACCGTGTAGTCGTCCTCGCCGCCGACCGGCGCCTCGTCGGACACCAGGTTCGGCAGCGCGCGGGCCAGCTCGTCGAAGCGGCGCTCGGCGTCGCTCGCGGTGGCCTCGGTGGCCTTCACCTCGGCGGCCAGGGTCTTGGTCCGCTCCAGGAGGGCGGCCCGCTCGTCGCCCTTGGCCTGGGCGACCTGCTTGCCGAGCCCCTTCTGCTCGGCCCGCAGAGCCTCGAACGCGGAGATGGACGATCGACGCTCACTGTCGGCGACCAGGATCTGGTCGACCAGGTCCGTACTCTCGCCGCGCTTGGTCAGGGCCGCACGCACGACATCGGGGTTCTCACGGAGCAGTTTCGCGTCAATCACACGACGAGGGTATCGGGGCGTGTCAGTGCGGGCGAAGTCTATTCGGGATGATGTGGTTGACGCACTGTTACTCGAGGGGGCACCGAGCGGGCCATGAACCACCATCCACCCAGCCACCTCGGCCGTGCGTTCACGGTCGTGCTGGGTGCGCTGCCGTTCGTCGTGCTCACCCTCCTGGTCGCCAACCACTGGGCGCCGCTGGAGCGCTGGGACCAGTCCGTGTCCGCCCGCGCCGCGGCGTACGGCGTCACCCACCCGAACACGGTGGACTTCTGGCACGTGATCGGCTCCGTGTTCCTTCCCTGGGGCATGCGGGCGGTCATCGTGATCGTCGCGGCGTACCTCTGGCACCGCCGGGCCCGGCTGCTCACGATCTGGCTGCTGGTTTCGGCCGGAGCCGAGCTCGCTCTGGTGCACACGGTCAAGCACATCTTCGACCGTCCCCGGCCGACCCCGATGCTGGTCGATACCGAGGGCTGGTCGTTCGTCTCCGGCCACGCCGCCGCCGCGTTCGTGATGGCCGGCGCGCTGGGCGTCGTCCTGCCGTCGGTCCGGGGGTGGCGGCGCCGGTTTCGCCTGCTGGTGATGCTGCCGACGATCGCGGTGGTGTGGATCGCCTCGGCCGACCGGGTCGCGCTCAACGTGCACTACGTGTCCGACGTGCTCGGCGGCTGGGCGCTCGGGCTGGCGATCCTGACAGCGACGTCGATCGGGTTCGGGCTGCGACCCGGGTTGCGCCGGCGGCGGCGCCGTACCCCGTCCGAGGACGACGGTACGACGATCCCGCCGAAGGCCGCGGTGATCGTGAACCCGATCAAGGTGGGCGACGGGGTGGCGTTCCGGCGGAAGGTGACCCGGGCGCTGGCGGTCCGCGGGTTCGACGACCCGCTGTGGCTGGAGACGCGCGAGGACGATGCCGGGAACGCGATGGCCAAGCGAGCGATCGAGAACGAGTCGGACCTGGTGCTGGTGGCGGGCGGCGACGGGACGGTGCGGGTCGTCTGCGCGGCGCTGGCGCACACCGGGATCCCGGTCGGCGTGATCCCGGCGGGCACCGGCAACCTGCTGGCCCGGAACCTGCACATCCCGCTCGACCTGGACGACGCGCTGGAGCGGATCCTGGAGGGCCGGGACCGGCGGATCGACCTGGTCAAGGTGCACGGTGACGAACTGGACACCGACCGGTTCGCGGTGATGGCCGGGCTCGGGCTGGACGCGGCGATCATCTCCGACGCGCCGCCGCACCTGAAGCGGCAGATCGGCTGGACGGCGTACCTGGTGTCGGCGGCGAAGAACATCAACCACCCGTCGGTCCGGGTCCGGATCCAGCTCGACGAGGACCTGGTGATGGAGCGCCGGGTGCGGACGGTCGTGGTCGGCAACGTCGGCATGCTGCAGGCCAACATCCCGCTGCTCCCGGAGGCCCGTCCGGACGACGGGCTGCTCGACGTGGTGGTGATCGCGCCGCGACGGGTGACCCAGTGGCCGATCGTCGTCTGGCGGCTGATGACCCGGACGAACCGGACCGACATGTACCTGGAGCGGTTCACCGGGCGGAAGGTGGAGATCACCGCGGCGGTCGACGTCCAGCGGCAGCTCGACGGCGACCCGATCGGTCCTGGGCGCTCACTGACCGCGGAGATCGAGGCCGGCGCGCTGATCGCCCGGGTGCCCAGGCGCCGTTAGACGCCCTCTCAGCTCCCGACGGTCGGGCCGGCTTCCTTGCGGAGGGTCTCGATCGCTTCGTCCTCTTCAGGGGAGAGCTTCGCCTCGCTGGTGAACGCCCTGACCTCCTTGGCGTACGTACGGGCGTCCGTCCGGCTGTTGATCGACGTCAGCACGACACCGTCGCCGTTGTCGTCCAGCAGGGCCATCGACCACGACAGCTTGCCGCCGGTGTCACCGAAAGCGTCGTACCGGACCACCGCCAGGTGCTGCAGCGTCTCGCGGAGCTCACCGCGAGTCACCTCGATGTCCTTGCCCAGCTTCTTCAGCTCGGACCGGACCGTGCCCGGCTTGGCTCCCGGCTGCTGGGGCTGCTCGGGTTCAGGGCTGGGGGCTTCGGGCAGCCTGGCCGATCTGACTGCGCCGGACTGAGCCCGCAACGCCTGAATGGCGAACACCAGGGCGAGGACCGCCACGAACAATGCGGCGATCGCGAATGCAACGGCCAACGACGAAGACACGCACGGAAGCCTAAAGCATTCCTCGTCATACTTGAGTATTCAGGTGATTGCGGAGAGTGGTCGCTTGGTGATGCTTGGTGGACCACACGTCCGGGTGGTGTCAGCAGCAACGTAGATTCACGACGTGACACATTTGCCTGATCCCGGTCCACAGCCGGGCGTCCACGACCTCGGATACGCACGGCTCGACACCGACCGGCTGGAGCGCACCGGCGATGCCGAGGTGGTCTACGGCGCCGGCAAGACACCCGTCCAGGTGGTGGAACTACTGCGCACGCTGCATGCCACTCACCCGACTCACGCCGTACTGGCGACCCGTCTGACCGTGGAGGCGCAGGAGGCCGTTGCGGCCGCTCTGCCGACCGCGGTGATCGATCCGGTCGGCCGTACGGCGGTGCTCGGTGAGCCGCCCGTACGGCGTGGGACGGTGGCCGTCGTGGCGGCGGGTACGTCGGACGCGCCGGTGGCGGCCGAGGCGGTGACCACTGCTCGGGTCTTCGGGGCCGAAGTGGATGTGATCAACGACGTCGGCGTGGCCGGGCTGCACCGGGTGATGGGCGTCCGGGAGCGGTTGGACGCTGCGGACTGCTTGATCGTGGTCGCGGGCATGGAGGGGGCGCTGCCGAGTGTCATCGGCGGGCTGGTCGGCGTACCGCTGGTCGCCGTACCGACGTCGGTCGGGTACGGCGCTTCGTTCGGTGGTGTCGCGGCGTTGCTCGGGATGCTCAACTCGTGCGCGCCCGGGGTGACCGTGGTGAACATCGACAACGGCTTCGGGGCCGGCGTCTTCGCGGCCCGCGTGGCGCGTCGCTCGGCCCCACGCGAAACCAAGGAGAACCCGTGAGGATCGCCTGGATCGACTGCTCCGCCGGCGCCTCCGGCGACATGCTCCTAGGCGCATTCCTCGACGCCGGCGCCGACGCATCGTTCGTGAACTCAGCCGTCGCGGCCGTAGACCCGTCCTTGTCGGTCACCACCGAACGGACATCCCGCCACCAAATAGCCGCCACCAAAGCCACCGTCCGGGTAGAAGGCACCCCCCACCCCGAAACCATCCCCGAAGCCGGCCATGGGCACGGGCACGGGCACGGACACGCTGAGGCGGACTCGGTTCCCTCCCACTCCTCCGACCTCGACCCCTCCGGGGGACAGCAGTCGGTCGGGCATGCTCATCCGCCGACTCGGGCGTGGGCTGATGTGCGGGAGTTGCTCGAGCGGGCCGACCTGGTGGAGGCGGTCCGGACGCGTGCGTTGGATACGTTTGCGCGGTTGGCTCGGGCTGAGGCTTCGGCTCATGGGGTGGAGCCGGATGCGGTGCACTTTCATGAAGTGGGTGCGCTGGATGCGATTGCGGACATCGTGGGGGTCGCGGCGGCCTCAGTGTCGCTTGGGTTGGAGCGGGTGGTGGTGTCGACGATCGCGCTCGGTGGAGGGCGGCAGGTGCGCGGTCAACACGGTGGCATTCCGGTGCCCGGTCCCGCCGTACTGCATCTGCTCTCCGAGGCCGGTGCGCCGGTCGTCGGCGGCACCGCGCCGTACGAGATGACCACGCCGACCGGAGCCGCGCTGCTCGCGACGCTGGCCGACGAGTTCGGGATGATCCCGCCGATGCGGATCACCCGGACGGGCGTCGGCGCCGGCGGCCGCGATCCGGTCGAGGTGCCGAACGTCGTCCGCGTCGTCGTAGGCGAGACCACCGACCGCCCGGCCACCGAGCTCGTCTACGAGACCAATGTCGACGACCTCGACCCGCGCCTGTGGCCGCAGACGCTCGCCCGCCTGCTCGAGGCCGGGGCGGCCGACGCCTGGCTGACCCCGATCCTGATGAAGAAGGGCCGGCCCGCCCACACCCTCTCGGTCCTGGTCAGCGGCGTGAACGCCGACGCGGTCCGCCGCATGATCCTCACCGAGACGACCGCGATCGGACTCCGCGAGTTCCCGATCAGCAAGCACGCGGCGGACCGCGAGTTCACCACGGTCGAGGTCGACGGCCAGCGGATCAGCGTGAAGATCGCCCGGTACGACGGCAAGGTCGTCAACGTGCAGCCCGAGTACGACGACGTCGTGGCAGCCGCGGCCGAGCTGAAGCAGCCGGTCAAGGCCGTCCTCGCCCGAGCCGTCGCCGCCGCCGAACCGCTCTGGCGCTGAGCCCCAACGCCCGAGCTACGGCCGACCGGTGTAGGGAGGAGCGAAGAACACCAGCAGCGCCAGACCCTCGGTGATGTCGGTGAACTCATGCTCCTCGTCGGCCGGGACGAACAGCACGTCACCCGGCCCGACCGGGGTGGTCAGCCCCGGCGTCACCAACGTCGCCCGGCCGGCCGTCACGACGTAGATCTCGTCCTCGCGATGCGGCAACTGATCGTCCACACCGCCGGCCGGAATCGAGTAGGTCCCCACGGTCATCGACTCGTTGTTCAGGTGCACCACGAAGTCGTTCGGCTCGCGGCGCACGAAGTCGCCTGCCCCCACCAGTTTCTGCATCCGGTGAGACTAGTGCGCCTCAGCCTTCTCCGGCACGGCTTTCTGTCTGCGGCGGGGCCAGTCGTACGGCCACCACTGGGCGCCGCCGCGACGGGCCCAGACGATCAGGCCGATCAGGACCGCGAGCTCGATGGCCGGGCAGATCGTGTCGCGCAGGCGCGCGCTGAACCACTCCAGCGAGTCGGACAGGCTGGCCGCCACCTGGCGCGCGTTCGGATCTCGCCCGGGGACGTAGGCGATCGCGAGCATGGTGGTCCGGATGACCATCAGCCCGTCCACCTTCGACGCCGCGACCGCTGCCAGCGCGACCCAGGCGATCAGGTCGTACCAGGGCAGCGAGTACATCGCGGTCAGGATCCAGGCGATCGCGTAGATCGCGGTGTACCGGATCGCCGCCGGCGTCGGGTCGTCCGGATGCGACTGCGGCACCAGCGACTTCGGGAACACCTGGGACAGCAGGATCGCGACCACGATCAGGCCGACCCACGCGAGGATCGCCAGCACGGTCCGGACCAGCCCGTTCGGCAGGAACAACGTGAAGAAGCTCAGCAGCACCTTGTGCGGCGTGCCGGTCGAGATGAACGACGTCTGCGACCGGGCCTGCTGGAACGCCTGCAAGCCGACGAAGGCGTACAGACCGCCCATCGCCAGCGCACCGCCGCCGCAGAAGATCGCGGCCTTCCGCCGGTCCTTGTGCAGCGCCCACAGCATGGCCACACCGACCAGCCCGATCGACAGCTTGGTGCAGCCCGCGACGCCGATCAGGATGCCCGCCCAGAACACGTGCCGCCGGAACAGCCACAGCGCGATCACCGCGAACATCACCGCGATCGCGTCGTTGTGCGCACCGGCGAGAACCGTCCACAGGATCAACGGGTTGGCCAGCCCGAGCATCACCACGCGCCGACGGTTCGGCAGGTTGGGACCGACCAGCTTGAGCAGCACCAGACCGGTGACGATGAGGCTGATCGCGACGGACAGCTGCAGCATCCAGACCGTCAGCTGCGCCGAGTCGCCGCCGATCAGCGACGAGAGCCACTGCACCCAGGTCGCGATCGGGCCGTAGACGCTCTTCGCGCCCTGCCACGGCCGCTCGGTCGCCGCGATCACCGGGTCGTACCCGAGCCGGATCGTGTCCGCCGGGGAGATCGTGTACGGGTCGCCGCCGAGCGACATGATCCGGCCGTACGCCGCGTAGATCAGCACGTCGCCGGAGGCCATCGGCGGGACCAGCGTGATGGCCAGCGTCGTACCGATGCCTAGGGCAACCAAGCGGTCGACCCGTGGGGCCCAGCCGTGCTTGAGAGCCTTGGTCGCGAGGTAGACGCCGTACCCGCCGAGCAGGATGGCGACGTAGATCATCATCGTGACGAGCCAGTCGTTCGGCTTGCTGTCGAACCAGTACGACGGCAGCCACGAGTGGGGGTTGGTCAGGGTCAGCACGACCACGGACGGGCCGAGCAGGCCGACAGCCACGATGAGCGCCGTACAGGCCAGGTAGAGCGCGACCGCGCCGCGACCGTACCGCTGGGCGAGTCGGGGGTCGGCGCTGAGGTCAGTTGTGTCGGTGCTCATCGCGCGGGCTTCCGCGGGATCAGACTGCGCAGCGACGGACCTCCGGTCTCCGGGAGGGCGCTGCGAGCGGCGAGGGCACGACGGACGTGCAGGAACTGCCGGCCGCGGTGCAGCTGGCCGCGCAGGTCCGTGCCGGTTGCCCGGTGCTTGACGTCGATCGGCACCTCGAGGATGCGGAAGCCCTTGCGGCCGAGGTCGATGCTCAGCGCGGTCTCGACGCCGAAGCCGGCGGCGAGCGGTACGGCGGCGTCGAAGGCGACCCGGGTCAGGCAGCGCTGGCCGGAGAGCGGTTGCTCCGGCGCCCAGCCGGTCGCCTCCTCGATCCCGGCGCGCGCGAGCCGGACCACGAACCCGTGCCCGCCCGCTTTGGAACCGTCCGCCCGCAGTTGCGCCGGCAGCGTGCCGATCGTCATGTCCGCCTTGCCGGTCTGCACCGGCTCGATCAGCGGCGCCGCCGCGGTCGCGGAGTCGGTCAGGTCGGCGTCGAGGAACAGCAGGTGCCGCGCTCGCGCGCCGTCCCGCTCCGCGACCGCCGCCGCTCCGGTCTCCATTGCCGCCGCCTTCCCCCGGTTCCGCTCGTGCCGGACCACGACCGCGCCGGCGCGCTCGGCGGCCTCCGCCGTACCGTCCGCGGAGCCGTCGTCGACGACCACGACCAGGTCCACCCCGATGATCTTGTGCACCGCGTCCACCGTGGCCGCGATCCGCTCCGCTTCGTCCTTCGCCGGGATCACACAGGCGACGGCGCGCTCGAAGGGCTCGGAAGGCAGGTCATGACCGGACACAGCACCGCAGCCTAGTTCCTCCGCAGCCGATCGACCTCGTCAGTTCCGGGCGACTGTGGATATCTCGTTCTTTCGTACGACCTGTGGAAAACCCGGGAGGCCGGGGCGCCGATCACGGCATCTTCTCTGGTGAGAGTCCGCAGCCGGGCCGCCGAGGTTTGGCGGTTGAGGCACATTGTCGGACAATCAGACAGATTGAGCGGCATCCGGGCGCGGCTGCCGTAGCGTGGATTTGGGACGACCGGAGAAGGGACAGGCAGATGACCGAGACGCAGGGAGTCGGCAAGGCGTACGGCGTCGACAGCGAGGTCGGGCCGCTTCGGACAGTGATGCTGCACCGGCCGGGCAACGAGTTGCGCCGGCTCACTCCGCGGAACAACGACAAGCTGCTCTTCGACGGCATCCCCTGGGTCGGCCGCGCCCAGGAGGAGCACGACGCGTTCGCCCAGGCGTTGCGCGATCGCGACGTCGAGGTGCTTTACCTCGGCGAGCTGCTCACCGAGGCGCTGAGCGACCCCGAGGCTCGCTCGGTCGCGGTCACCGGCACCACCGAGGACCTCCGGCTCGGTGACACCCTGCGGGATTACCTCCGCTCGGCCCTCAGCGACCTCGATCCGGGGCGCCTGGCCGAGGCGCTGATGGCCGGCGTCCGGAACGACGAGGTTCGCGCAGGTGGTCTAGTCACGTCCTTGCTGGAGCACGAGGATTTCCTCATCGATCCGCTGCCCAACCTGCTGTTCACCCGGGACTCGAGTGTCTGGATCCGGGACTCGGTCGCGGTCACCTCGCTGGCGATGCCGGCGCGGGTTCGCGAGACCCAGTTGACCGAGCTGATCTACCGGTTCCATCCACGGTTCACCGGCGCGGGCAAGGTGTACGACCACCAGCTCGAACACGTCGAAGGCGGCGACGTTCTCGCGCTCGGTCCGGGCGTGCTGGCCGTCGGGGTCGGCGAGCGGACCACTCCTGCAGGAGTGGAGCGATTGGCGCGGCGCGTTTTCGCGAAGGGGCTGGTGCACACGGTGCTCGCCGTACCGATTGCGCAGCAGCGCGCGACCATGCATCTCGACACCGTCTGCACGATGGTCGACGTCGACGCCGTACTCATGTATCCCAACATGGCGGAGGAGATGCGGGCGCACGCGGTCACCACGGACGGGGACCAGTTGCACGTCGCGGAGCCCGAGCCGTTCCTGGTCGCGGCGGCGAAGGCGCTCGGCATCGACACGCTCCGGCGGATCGACACTGGTCTAGACCCCGTCACCGCCGAACGTGAGCAGTGGGACGACGGCAACAACACCCTCGCGCTCGCTCCACGGGTGTGTATCGCGTACGAGCGGACGGTGGAGACGAACGCGCGACTGGAGGAGTCCGGGATCGAGGTCATCCGCATCTCGGGGTCGGAGCTGGGCTCCGGTCGCGGTGGTCCCCGGTGCATGTCCTGCCCGGTTCTGCGCGCCCCACTCACGGCAGGCTGAGCGTGGCCGGAGGGGGTACTGGACTGACCCGGTAAGCCCTACGACACGCGGAGTGAAATCGGGGCTTGTGGCGGAAGTCCAATCTGAGTACTCTTCATGCCTAGGCCCAGGCCCTGTTGCTCCCCCGTCAGCAGGACTTGGGCCGTCCACGTTCCCCACTCGGTAGCAGGCACCAGCCTCCCCCGTGGGCACCACCAGCAGCTTCGTCACCGCCGACGAGCTGCAACCCCCGGCAGGTCCGACGACCGTCGGCAGGTTCTTTGGCAGCTGGCGGGCTTACGACCGCTGGCGGGTTTGAGGCGGCCGGCATCCCGGCCGCCGGCGGGTTCCTGCGCCGCTGGCGGGGTTTGTGGTCGCTCGCGGGTTGCAACCGGCTATCGGTGACACAACCCGCCAGCGGTGGGCCGGGGGCCCCGGGCGGTGGGGGTGGTTAGCGGATGGTTAGTTGGCGGCTGGAGAGGCCGGCTCGGGCGGCGCGTTGTTCGGTGGTGAGGGGGGCCTCGGTGGCTAGGGCCTTCTCGAGGGCTACGGCGAAGTCGGCGGCGGGCTTTTCGACGTCGGCGGCTTCGGTGTCGGCGGGGAGTTCCCAGACGGGGGCGAGTACGCCGAGGGCGCGGAAGGAGCCGATGAGGCGGCTGCCCTCGGTCAGGGCGGACGCGCCGGCGGCGTGCAAACGGGCGAGGGCGTCCAGCAGGGTGTCCTCGGTGTGCGGCATCACCCAGCGGAGGTAGCGTCGGTCGCCGATCTGCGTCCAGTACGCCGCGTCCACCGACTCGAGACGGACGGTCGGGGCCGCGGCGGCGTTCGCCCGCTCCAGGCCGGCGGCGACCTCACCGGTAGGGTCCTCGACGTTCTCGCCGATCCAGAAGTCGAAGCCCTCGTGCACCTTCACCTCGATCGGCTTCGAGGTGTCGATCAGGTCCTGCAGCCGCGGGCCGTCCTTCAGCAGGTCGCCCAGCTGGATCGGGTTGCCCGGCTCGGTCGTCAGCGCCGCGGTGATCGCGTGCCCGAGGTCGCGGCTCGGGTCGCCGGACGACGCGTGCGTCTGCAGGCCGATCCAGATCGACTCGTCGTCGCGCACCAGGCCCGGCATCGCCATCGGCAGCAGGGTGACCAGGTTGACCACCTTGCCGGCGTTCTCGCCGGTCAGCACGACCTCCGCCGTACCGGAGGGGACGATCTCCCGGAACGCGATCAGGTCACACTCGGCCGGCAGGCCCTCGAACGGCCGCACCACGAACGTGTCCGCCGCCTGCGCCCGCTCCCGGCCGTGGCACTGCTTGAAGCGCTTGCCCGACCCGCACGGGCAGGGCTCCCGCGGCCCGACATCGACCAGGTCGGCCGGATCCAGCGTGACGGTCGTCGTGTTCTTGGCGCGCTGCCGCGACTTCTTTCCCATACCCCGCAGTCTTGCAGCCCCGCACCCCCGACAGCCAACCCGCCGACCTGCACCCACGGCCGACCAGCGGTGCGGGCACCAGGCCCCGTCGCAGGTGATCGGTGCGTGCTGGAACCCGGCGAGCCGGACCCGACGAGGGTCAGCTGGGGATGACGGCGTGCACGGTGCGGTGGCTCGAGGTGGTGCGGACGTCCCAGCTGGAGGTGAGGATGTCGACGATGGCCAGCCCGCGGCCGCCGATCGACTCGGGGTGGGCGTCGCTGATCCGCTGTGGCTCGGTGTCACCGCAACCGTCGGTCACCTCGACGTGGATACCGGCCTTGTCGATCCACCAGGCCGCGCGGACCTCACCGGCGGGCAGTGGCGGTGCGTAGCGGATCGCGTTCGAGAGCAGTTCGGAGAGGACGAGCTGGGCGTCGTCACGGGCGGTTTCGGCGACCCGGAGGCGCTTGAGGTAGGCGGCCAGACGGCGACGGGCATCCGCTACCGCGGACACTTCATGCGGCAGTACGACGTCCATCACGCTCACGTCGGCAGGCAAGGTCGCAGAGGACAAGCAGGGTCTCCTCATCATCGGAACAGCCATTAGCACTTCTGCCCACGTTCCAGCCTGGGAAAACACCAGCGTGTATTCCGTTACATACCACCGGCGAAGATCACAGTTTTAGCCAAGAAACCGAGACGAAATCGACGGAATTGAACGTTGCAATAACACTTCGCATTCACCCCGCTACCCAGCCGCACCACGCGATCCTCACCCCTAGTGACCTACTTCCCAGCGAATCCATGACACAAACCCGACACATCACACGGCGAGTGTCACACTCCGTCGCCGCGTCGATGCCTTGAACAGTGCATTGGGCCCGGAGACAGGAAATGACCCGTCCTCGCCCCCGGCAGGGTGTTCAAGCCCCCGGGAGTTGTGCCGGCGATCAGGGGCGCGGGCGGCGTTTTGGGGGGAAGGTGTACGAGGGGAGCGGCGGCGTCGGGGGAACGGCGAGGGTCCGCAGTGCGGCCTCGGGTCGGTCGGTGATGATCGCGTCGACGCCGATGTCACGGCAGTGCCGGACGTCGGCGTCCGCGTTGACGGTCCAGACGTGGACCTGGTGGCCGTGCTTGTGGGCGCGGTCGACGTACTCCGGGTGCGCGGTCACGATCTCCAGGCTCGGGCCCGCGTAGGAGACTCCGATGGGTAGCGAGCCGTCGCGGAAGCGGAGTGGGACGCGGTCCATCAGCAGGACGGTCCGCAGGCTCGGCGCCATCGTGCGCAGCCGGCGCAGGGACAGCCACGAGAAGCTCATCACCCGGACCGGCGACTCGGTGCCGACCTTGGGATGCGCCCAGCCGTAGCGGTCGAGGGCCTCGATCAGGCGGCGCTCGACCAGACCGGCGTACCGGGTCGGGTGCTTGGTCTCGATCGCCAGCTCGACCGGGCGGCCGGCGTCGCGGACGGTGGACAGCAGCGTGTCCAGCGTCAGCACCTTCCGTACGTCGGGACTCGGCAGCTCGGCGTCCTCGTCGAGGTCGGCCCACGGGTTCTTCCAGGAACCCCAGTCGAACGCCTCCAGCTCCTCCAGGCTCATCGTGGACAGCACGCCACGGCCGTTGGACGTGCGCTCGATCCGGCGGTCGTGCACGCAGACCAGGTGTCCGTCGGAGGTGAGCCGGACGTCGCACTCGAGCCCGTCCGCCCCGGCCTCGACCGCCCGGCGGTACGCCGCCAGCGTGTGCTCGGGACTGATGTCACTCGCGCCGCGATGGGCCACCACGCTTGGGCGTCTCCCCATAGATCCAACTCTGTCACGCGCCCAAGTCGCCAAGTCACGCGGGCACGCCGATGGTGGAAAACGATTGCTCACCCGGGATCCAGGCAACCTCGGCGCTTGACGCAATGGCGAGGATGGGCGCATGGAGATGCGGGCGGTGGTGCTGGACGGTCCCGGCGAGCCGGAGGACATGCAGGTACGGCGGGTGCCCGTGCCGGACCCCGGTCCCGGCTGGGTGCGGATCAAGGTGGAGGCGTTCGGCCTGAACCGCTCGGAGTACCACCTTCGCGCCGGCCTTGCGACCAACGCCCGGTTCCCGATCATCCCCGGCATCGAGGCGACCGGAACCGTCGACGTGGCTCCCGGTGGCGAGTTCGAGCCCGGCCAGCAGGTGGTCGCGATGATGGGCGGGATGGGCCGCGAGCACGACGGCGGGTACGCCGAGTACACCGTCGTACCGGCCCCATCAGTCATCCCGGTCGACACCGACCTGGACTGGGCCGCGCTCGGCGCGTTGCCCGAGATGCTGCAGACGGCCCACGGCTCGCTGCACACCGGCCTCGCGATCGAGCCCGGTCAGACGCTGCTCATCCGCGGCGGTACGTCGTCCGTCGGAGTGGCAGCCGCGGCCATCGCGAAGGACCACGGCCTGACGGTCTTCTCGACGACCCGCAATCCGCAGCGGACCGGCGTACTCCGCGAGCTCGGCGTCGACCACCCGATCGTTGACGACGGCAACGTTGCCGCGAAGGTCCGGGAGATCGTGCCGGACGGGGTGAACGCGGCCCTCGAGCTGATCGGCACCAACGTCCTGCCAGACACGCTGAAGGCGACCGCGATCCACGGCACGGTGTGCTTCACTGGCATGCTCAGCGACCACTGGACGATCCCGGACTTCTACCCGATCGGCTACCTGCCCAACGGCGTCCGGTTGACGGCGTACGGCGGGGAGAGCAGTGACCTGCCCGCGGACGCGTTCCAGCGGTACGTCGATCTGGTGGCCAACGGCAAGCTTCCGATCCGGATCGACCGGGTGTTCGCGATGGACGAGATCGGCACGGCGCACCGCATCATGCAGGACGGCGCCGCGGTCGGAAAGCTGGTGGTCCGGGTCGGCCCTGCCACCTGACAGGACCGACCCGGGCCGGCTCAGGCGGTTGCCTCCTGCAACGAGGCGGTGCTGCGCCCGGCAGGCCGGGCGAGACCGTAGTGCTCGCGCAGCGTGGTGCCTTCGTACTCGGTGCGGAAGAGGCCACGACGCTGCAGGATCGGGACGACCTCGTCCACGAAGGCGGTCAGGCCGGACGGCAGCACGGCGGGCATGATGTTGAACCCGTCGGCCGCGTCCGCGTCGTACCACTCCTGGATCGCGTCCGCGACCTGTTCCGGCGTACCGCTGAAGGTTCGGTGGCCGCGGCCTCCGCCCAGCCGGCCGATCAGCTCGCGCACGGTCAGCTTCTCCCGCCGCGCCAGCGTGACGATCAGCGTGTAGCGGCTCTTCGCGCCCTCGATCTCGTCCTCGTCCGGCAGGTCGGCCGGCAACTGCTGGTCGAACGGGAGGTCTTCCGGCTTGACCCGCAGCGTCCGGGCCAGCTGCAGGCGCGCGTACTCGGGCCGGATCAGCTCGTCCAGCTCACGCTCGAGCCGCGACGCCTCCTCGACCGTCCCGCCGATCACCGGCACGATCCCCGGCAGGATCTTGATCGTGTCCGGGTCCCGTCCGAGAGCGGCCGTCCGCGCCTTCAGGTCGCGGTAGAAGTCCTGCGCGTCCGCCAGCGTCTGCTGCGCGGTGAAGACCGCCTCGGCGTACCGGGCGGCCAGCCCCTTCCCGTCCTCGGACGAACCGGCCTGGACGATCAGCGGGTGCCCTTGCGGCGACCGCGGCAGGTTGAGCGGACCGCGGACCTGGAAGTGCCGGCCGACGTGGTCGATCGGCACCACGCGGTCGTTCAGCGCCCAGACGCCGGCCTCCTTGTCGGCGATCGGGGCGTCGTCCTGCCAGGAGTCCCACAGCTTGTAGGCGACCTCGAGGAACTCCGCGGCCCGGTCGTACCGCTCGGCGTGCGCCGGCTGGTCGGCCAGGTTGAAGTTCTTCGCCGCCTCCGGGCCCGCCGTGGTGACCACGTTCCAGCCCGCGCGCCCGCCGCTCACGTGGTCCACGCTGGCGAACCGCCGGGCCAGGTTGAACGGCTCGTTGTACGTCGTCGACGCGGTGGCGATCAGCCCGATCCGCGAGGTCACGGCGGCGATCGCGGTGAGCAGCACCGTCGGCTCCAGCGAGCCCGCCGGACGGCGTCCGACGTCCCCGAACAGGACGGGTGAGTCGGCGAAGAAGATCGAGTCGAGCTTCCCGCGCTCGGCGATCTGTGCCAGCTGCTGGTAGTGCGCCACCGAGGTGTTCGCGAACGGGTTGCTCTCCGGCAGCCGCCAGGACGCCTCGTGGTGCCCGGTGCTCATCAGGAACGCGTTCAGGTGCAGGTGCTTGCTCACAACGAAACCCCCAGTGCATCCAGAAGTCGGGTCCGAACGGCGGCGAACCCCGGGTCGGACGGGCTGCGCGGGGTGCTCAACGAGATCTGCTCGGAAGCGACGATCTTTCCTTCGTCGAGCACGATCACCCGGTCGGCCAGCACGATCGCTTCGTCGACGTCGTGCGTGACCAGCAGTACGGCGGGCTGGTGCGCAGCGCACAGCTTCCGTAGCAGCACGTGCATCTTCAACCGGGTCAGCGCGTCCAGCGCGCCGAACGGCTCGTCCGCGAGCAGCAACTCCGGCTCGCGCACCAGCGACCGCGCCAACGCGACCCGCTGCTGCTCACCGCCGGACAACTCGTTCGGCCACGCCTTCTCACGTCCGGACAGCCCGACCTCCGCGAGGCTCTCCCGACCGCGGTCGTCGGCGGCGCCCAGCCCGAGTACGACGTTGTCCAGCACCCGTGCCCACGGCAACAACCGCGAGTCCTGGAAGACCACGGACACGTTCGTGGGTACGACGAGCTCACCGGACCCGTCGACGCCCGAGTCCAGCCCGGCCAGGGCCCGCAGCAGCGTGCTCTTGCCGGATCCGCTCTTCCCGAGCAGCGCCACGAACTCGCCAGGCGCGATGTCCAAGTCGACACCGTCCAGGACAGCGCGATCGTCGTACCGCCGTACCAGGTCCCGGACCTGGACGGCAGCGGTCAGGAGTCCAGGGTTCGGCGCCATGAGAGGGCCTTTCTTTGGATGAGGCGGACGGTGCCGTCGGACAGCAGGCCGAGGATGCCGTAGAGGACCAGGCCGACGATGATGATGTCGGTCTGCCCGTACGTGCGGGCCAGTTCCATCATGTAACCGATACCGCTGGTGGAGTTGATCTGCTCGACGACGACCAGCGACAGCCACGCACCGGTGACGGCGAACCGCAGTCCGAGCAGGAACCCGGGCAGCGCGCCCGGCAGCACCACCCGGCGGATGAAGTCCCACTGCGACAACCCGACCGTCTGGGCGAGCTCGACGTACCGGGCGTCGATCGTGCGCAGGCCGTTGTGGGTGTGGATGTAGATCGGCACGAAGACGCCGAGCAGGATGGTGACGATCTTCATCGACTCGCCGATGCCGAGCCAGAGGATCAGCAGCGGCAGCAGGGCCAGCGACGGGATCGCCCGCTTGACCTGGATCGGCCCGTCCAGGACCGCCTCGCCGAGCCGGGAAAGACCGGAGATCAGCGCGAGTACGACGCCTAGCACGATGCCGAGGCCGAGACCGACGAACGCCCGCTGGGTGGAGGTCCACAGGTTCGTCTGCAGCCGCCCGTCCGCGATCAGGTCGCCGGCGGTGGTGACCACGGTCCAGGGCGCCGACAGCACCCGTGGGTCCAGTGCGCCGGTGGCCGAGCCGATGCTCCAGATCACCAGCAGCAGGATGGGTCCGAGGACGGCACCGCCCTTGATCTGCTTCCCCGGTCCGAGCCGGCGACGTCGTACGACGGGAGCCCCGGTCACCTCCTTCGTGCGCAGGCCGGGCAGCGTGGTGGCACTCATTTGGCGGCTCCCTTGATCGCGTCGGCGGCGACGGTCTGGAAGCGCAGGTCGTACAGGTCCTTCGCCTGGATCACCGGGTTGCCGGTCTCCTTGGCGAGCAACTCGATCGTCTCCTGCTGACGCTGGATCGCGTCACTCCAGTCGGCGCTGATGTCCGGGTGACCGGCGTTCTCGACCAGCCACTGGCCGTCGGCCTCGGTCAGGCCCTGGTCCTTCACGTAGTACCCCGCGATCCACTCCTTGGGGTGCTTGTCGATCCACTCCTGGGCGACACCCCAGGCAGCGACGTACGCGCGGATCGCGGCCGCCTTGGCCGGGTCCTCGAGCGACTCGGTCGCCACGTACAGGTGACCGGCGTCGTCGCGCAGCCCGTGCTGGATCGTGGTCGCACCGTCCTTGCCGTACTTGGTCAGGTAGCGCTTGATCTGGACACCGCCGATCGGCGCGACCTCGACCTGCTTGCCGGCCAGCGCCTGCGAGTACACGTCACCGGTGCTGGGCAGCTCGACCAGCTTGACGTCCTCCTTGGTCAGCCCGGCCTTCTTCAGCACCTTGAGGACGAGCGCGCCCTGCGCCTGTCCGGGGCTGTAGGCGATCTTCTTGCCGCGCAGGTCCTCGAGAGTCTTGACCGTCGTGCCCGGAGCGATGCCGAGCTGGTAGATCGGGTGCGCGAGCGCGTCCTGGCGGAACTTGGAGGCGACGATCTTGACGTGCAGACCGGTCCAGGTCGCATGGATCGGCGGGATCTCCGCGACCGAGCCGACGTCGAGCGCCTTGGCCCGGAACGCCTCGGTGGTCTGCGGACCACCGCTGAGGTTGGCGAACTGGACGAACGTCGACACCTTGTCGATCTGGCCGGACAGCTCGAGCGCCTTCTGGGTGGTTGGATCGCCGACGACGATCTTGGCGCCGTCCGGGACGGTGGTCGGCAGCGCGGCGTCGAGGGCGAGCTTTGCGGAGCCGCCACCTCCGGCCTCGGCGTCACCGCCGCAACCGGCGACCAGTGCGAGGGTGGCGGCTGCTGCGGTGAGTACGGCGAACGTGCGGAACCTAGGCATGATGGGCAGCGGCTTTCGAGTGAGGGGTGGCGGTGGCGTAGCGGCCGTCGTGGTACAGCAACGGATCGTGCTCACGCCGTTCGGAGTGGGTGGTCAGGCGGGCGACGACCAGGTAGTGGTCGCCGACGGCGAACCGGTGCTCGACCTGGGCGCGCAGGAAGCTGGGCGCCTCGTCCAGCACCGGCTCGCCGGTGCGCAGCCGGGACCAGCGGGTCGGCTCGGCGAACCGGTCGATGCCACTGGTGGCGAACCGGCCGGCGATGGAATGCTGGTCGGCGGACAGGAAGTTGATCACCAGGCTGTCGGCCTTGCTGACGGTCGGCCAGCTGGACGCGCTGGTGGCGATGGCGAACGAGACGAGCGGTGGCAGCAGGCTGACCGAGACCAGTGAGGTGGCGGTGAATCCGGCCGGCCCGTGGCCGGCGTCCGCCGTGATCACCACGACGCCGGCGGCGTGGCGACGGAAGACGGACCGGTAGACGTCGGCGTCGACGGTCCGTTCCTCCAGGCGGTCGGGAACTACGGCCAGGGCAGGACGGTTCAAGGCAGGTACAGACATGTCTCTCCCTCGGAACGGGGCAGGGACGACCGGCAACGGCCGGACGGGGTGTGGAGGCGGCTTCAGACAGGCCTCGTACGGCGGGGGTCCGCCGGGACAACGGGTGACAGGGTCACCGACAGGTGGCGCTCGCCGTCCGCAGAAGATCGATGACGCGACGGCGGGTGAGCAAGGTCGTCGTCATGTCAGCAATCTTCGCACTAAAGTCTACTGAGTAACTGCACAATCTCGGGATCCGGACTCACATCCCCAGGGGCTGATGCGTTCTACTGGCGTGATGGCTCCGGAGAAGGTCTCGCTGCCGCCGTTCCAGGCGCTCGTCGACGCGCACTGGCAGGACGTGGCACGGCTGGCGCGCGCGCTGGCCGGGCCGGTCGACGGCGACGACGTGGCCCAGCGCGCCTGGGAGAAGGCCTTCGCCGCCTACCCCGGGCTCACCTCGGCGAAGAACCTCCGCAGCTGGCTGCTGACCATCACGGCCCGCTGCGCCACCGACGTCCACCGGGCCCGAAAACCACAGAGCCCTCTCGACGAAGCCCCGCCGATCGCGGTCGCCGGCCCGGAGGCCGCGGACTGGCCGGACCCCGACCTCTGGCACGCCGTCAACCAGCTACCCGAACGGCAGCGGTTCGCCGTCACGCTCAAGTACGTCGGCGATCTGGACCACCACGGCGTGGCCGCCGCCCTGGACACGACGCCTGCCGCGTCGCGGCGACTCGTCAGCGACGCGCTCGCGACCTTGCGCACCAAACTCGGAGTGAACGATGACTGACCTCGAGAGCCGGCTGGCCCGGCTCACCGCACCTGACCTCAAGCCCCCGGTCTTCCCGGCCGCCGACGTCGCCTACACCCTGCACGACACCCCGATCGGCACCATGCTGCTCGCGGTCGCCGACGGCCGCGTCGTGGCGAGCTCCTTCGGCGACGAGGAGACCATGACCAACCGCCTCGCGAAGGCCGTGTCCCCGCGCGTACTGCGGCTGCCCCGGGCACTGGACGACGTACGGCGCCAACTGGACGAGTACCTGTCCGGACGACGGCACGAGTTCGAGTTGGAGGTGGATCTCGCGCTGGCGACTCCGTTCCAGCGACTCGTGCTGACCGACCTACCGTCGTACACGAGCTACGGGCGCACGACGACGTACGGCGCGGTCGCCGGCGACATCGATCGGCCGAAGGCGGCCCGCGCGGTCGGCACGGCACTGGGCGCGAACCCGGTCTGCGTCGTGCTGCCGTGCCACCGGGTGATCGGCGCGAACGGCGCGCTCACCGGGTACGCCGGCGGGCTGGACGCGAAGCGATTCTTGCTGAATCTCGAAGCAAAAAACTGACGTTTCACGCGTCGGCGAGAAAGCATTTACACTCGACCGACAAAGGAGCAGATCCCCAGTGTGGAGTGGGGATCTGCTTCTTGTTTCCCTTGTCTGGAAGGGCTCCGGGCTCGGCGCGGTAAATCCCTGACGCGTCAGGCATTACCGGGTTGGTGAATCTCCAGGATGAGCCGGCGGCGGCCGCCCCAGTCCCGCTTGTAGACCTTGTAATCCTCGATTCCGGCTTTCGCGCACAGGCGCCCGTAGCTGGCCTCGTCGTGGATGAAGTGCACGCTGCTGGTGCCGAAGTGCTCGGTGGTGACGATCCGGTGCTCCGGCCCCTGACGCATCCCGTTGGCGATCTCGGCCGCGGTCGCCGGACCCCAGACCGGGCCCTCGATGATGGCCAGCCCGCCCGGCTTCAGCACCCGGGAGATCTCGCAGATCGTGGACACCTGCTCGTCCTCGGCGAACAGCTCGTGGAACGCGGTCCACAGGCAGATCACCGCGTCGAACGCGTCCCACTTGTACGGCAGGTCGGTCATCGAGCCGATCGCCCAGTCGACCTGCAGCTCTTCCTCGGCCGCCCTCGCCCGGCCGGCCTCGATCAGGTTCGGCGAGATGTCCAGCGCTCGCACCACCTTCCCGGCCCGGCGCAGCGGCAGCGCGATCCGGCCGTACCCGCAGCACAGGTCGAGCACCGACTCCCTGCCCTGGAGCAGTTCCTCGACGGCCTTCACGGTCGCCGCGTCCCGCTCGGGCGTGGTACGCGCGGCCAGTCCGTCGGCCCCCAGTTCCGCGTACTCGGCCCGGCTGCGCAGTGCGGAGTTCAGCATTGCGCAAGTATCCCGGTTACTCCGGGTCAGTTGTCCAGCGGTCGGCGACCGATCCGTCCGAGCAGCACCGCGGCCAGCATCGACACGATGATCGAGGTGTACGTCGCCCCCAGCCAGGTGGGCACCGGCTGGTGGTTGAACAGCCACTGCTGGACGTCGGTCCAGAACGGCGACCAGCCCTTCACCGTGCCCGGGTTCACCAGCTGGTAGGCGACGAAGCCGATCAGCCAGGCGACCGCGGGCTGCCAGCGGAAGCGCGCCGTACCGGAGACGTCCCAGTTCATCTTGCTGACCACGAAGAAGTCGGCGATCGCGACCGCGAACAGCGGGACGAAGACCGAGCCGATCAGGTAGAGGAACTGCGTGTAGTTGCCCAGGTCAACCAACAGGGCGAGGCCGGTGGCGATCACGCCGATGGCGATCGAGATCCAGCGCCGGTCGATGTGGCCGACCAGGTTGTGCGTTGCCATCGTGGTCGAGTAGACGTTCGCGTAGGCCTCGTCGACCTCGTCCACCAGCAGCACGAGCAGCGCGATCGCACCAGCCGGCAGCGTGACGAGCGCGGTGATCACGTCGGTGCTGTTGGTCCCGAGCGTCGCCACCGCGAACACACCGAGGGCGTAGTACGCGATCGCCGCGATCCCGTAGCCGAGCGACGATCCGGCGAAGGCCGCCTTGTTGGTGCGCGAGTGCCGGGTGTAGTCGGCGGCCAGCGGCGCGAACGACACCACACCGGCGGCGGCGAGGTCGACAGCCGGCCAGAAGCCGAAGACGCCGTCCTGCGGGAGGTCCTGCACCGGCTTGCTGAGCACCTGCACGAACAGGTAGACCGACGCGATCAGCACCAGCCAGACCATGAACTTGCGCAGCAGCTTCACGCTGCCGAGCGGCCGGACCGCCATCGCCGTGGCGATCACTCCGGCCAGTACGACGAACAGCCACCGCCAGCGTTCACTCGTCACCGCCACCGCGGCCTGCGAGATGACGATGATCTCCATCGTCGCCCAGCCGACGTTCTGCGCGATGTTCAGCACGGTCGGCGCCATCGAACCGCGCCGCCCGAACAGACCGCGCAGGCAGGCCATCGCCGGCGCCCCGGTCTGCGAACCGAACACGGCCGCACCACCGAGCACCAGCGCGCCCATCCCGCAGCCGACCACGACCGCGAGCAGACCTTGGGCCAGCGAGCCCGTGTACGCCGCGACCAGCGCACCGGTCACCGGGCCGAACAGCGAGATGCCCAGGTTCCCCCAAAGGGTGAACTGGTCGAAGAAGCCGAGGGTGCGCGGCGCGTCCGTGGTGAGGACGAGCGGCGCCTCGGTCCGCTTGGCAGGACGAACAGCAGTACTGGTCATGGTGACCCGCTCCCTACGCCGGCATTACCCGGTCAGGTTCAGGCGGTCGGCGACCCCGCGTCGCCCTCTCAGCCCGCGCGTCGTGCGAGCTCCCGCATCGGTTTTGCTACCGCGTCAACGATAGCGCTTCAGGCCTGGGTCGGCGCAGCCGCTGCCCGCTGGATGAGAGCGGCCAGCTCGGGACCGTTGGTCAGCACCGGCATGTGGGAGCCGGTCGGCAGCGTGCGGGACTCACAGTGCGTGAGCTCGGCCAGTCGGTCCGTCCACTCGGCCGGCGAGAGGTGGTCGTGCCGGCACCGCACGATCACGATCGGGGCCTGCACCCGGGTGATGATCCCGGCCAGGTCGTGGTGCCGGGCCGCTTCGACCGCGCGGGCGATTGTGGACAACGTCGTACGCGCGTATTGCGGAGCGAGCGCCGGGATCAGGCGGGGTGACTCCGGGACGGCCGATCCGAGCCAGCGGGCGACCAGGTCCGGCCAGCTCGCCGCGCGGATGTCCCCGGTCGGCGCGATCAGGACCAGGGCGTGGACGAGCTCGGGGTAGGCGACCGCGGTCTCGACGACGACCTGGCAGCCGGCTGAGTGCCCGACGAGCACCGACCGCTCCCGGATCTTGTCGGCGACCGCCGTGCCCAGGGCTTGTGGTCGAAGGTCGTCGCCGCGTCCGGCGGGTTCGCCGTACCCGGGCAGGGTGACGATCCGGTACGGCGTGGTCAGGTACTCGACCGTGGGCGCGTACGACTTGGGCCCGAGGCCGAGGCCCGGGACCAGGACGATCGGGATGCTCACTCCCAGGGCGGGCGGGCCGGCGCGCCTTGGACGACCGGGTTGGACACGTCCGGCTTCAGCTCGCGGTAGCCGAGAAGGAAGCCGAGGGCAAGGATCAGCAGGCCGATCCCGCCCCAGCCGTACGCCGTCGGCAGCCGGTCCAGCGAGTCGTCGATGGCGCCCATGCCGGTCGACAACACCATCCCCGCCCAGATCAGGATCGGCACCAGCGACACCCCGACCAGGAGCAGACCGCCCAGCTCGATCGGTTCGATCTCGCGGCCGACCTTGCGGCGGGCGAGTACGTCGCGAATCCACATCACGATCGCGGCAACGCCGACCAGGAGCAAAAGCAACTGGCCGATGGTGTCGATCACGTCCGTGCGGAGCGGGTGGTTCAGCGGTGAGCCGGGAGCCTGCGAGATCTCGCGCAGGGCGACCCGCTGGACCGAGAGAACGAGCAGGCCATAGACGGCAGCGACGATCGTGGCGAGCAGTACGACGCGAGCCGCGCGCGGATCACGTGGTGCGACCGGCAGCTCCCGGCCGTACTTCGGCAGCTCGTGCTGCTGGGGATGCGCCGGTGTGCCGTAGGGGCTGCCGGGGCGGTAGTTGGGCGGCTGCGTGTACGCGCCGGGCGGTGCCTGTGGCGGCGGGGCGCCGTACTGGCCGGGTGGGGAGCCGTAGGGCTGTGGCTGGGCGTAGGCGTCTGGCTGCTGCTGGCCGGGAGGCGGTGCGCCGTAGCTGCTGCCGCCGTACGGCGTCGGCGGGGCGTAGTGGTGCTCCTCGGCCGGCTGCTCCGGTTGCTCACCGCGGCCGTACGTCGGGAAATCCTGTGACGACATCGCTGCCTCCCCTCGGCACCCAGCCTCTCACGAACGAGGGTTTCGCTCAGGTCCTGCAGCGTCAGGTCGCCTTGATGGTCGGCCAGGCGTTGGGCAGGCAGCCGGCCAGGCCCTTGGTCTGCTGCATCATCACCGGCGCCGGCGTCTTCGCCTTGGTGCAGGTGGAGTGGCCGTGGCCGAGCGCGTGCCCGACCTCGTGGTTGACCAGGTAGTTGCGGTAGAGCGCGACGTTCCCGGAGTACGCCGGGATCGCGTACATCCAGCGCTTCGCGTTCAGCACGACCCGGTCCTCGACCCGGCAGGACACCTCACCACCGGTGTCGAGCGGCAGACACAGCTTGTCGGTGAGCGTCGGCGTCGCCAGGATGATCCGCAGATCGGCGTCCACCTTGTCGGTCCGCTCGAAGCTGACCGGGTGAATCGCCTGCCACCCACGCCCGTCGGTCAGCGTCTTGTGGATGATCTGCGCGACCGCGGCGCCGTTGACCGACAGCCCCTGCTCGATCTCGACCCGGTAGGTCAGTTTGTCGCGAATCCCAGTCGCCTTGTCGAACCCCGGCACGACGGCGAGCTTCCCGGTGGACACCGAGTAGTTCGGCTTCGACGCCTTCGGCGGCCGCGTCAACGTCGGAGCCGGACGCTGCGGGGTGGTGAACTTCTGCGTCGGCGTCGCCACCGGAGTCGGCGTCACCACACTCACCGGCATCTCAGTAGCCGAAGCCGCCACCCCAGCGACCACCTCGGCCGCCAAACTCCGCCGGTTCGCCGATTCCGGGTGCATCACCACCACAGTCCCCAGCACCGCCAAAGCAGTCACCGAAAACCACTGCGCCTTGTACGACTTCTTCCGAGTGTGCCGCCCACCCCGCCGCTTCCGAGCAGGCGCATCCGCCCGCTGGCCGCTCCGCCGGATGGTCATGACGATTCACCCTACCCACCCCCCACCACCTGCCGAAACCCCAGTTCCATCCCGTCCACCACAAACGAACCAAAGGCGCAGGCCGGTTGGAGGTTGCGGTCAGCTCTCGGCCACGGCGTAGTGCAGGCGAACGGAGCCGCCGGTATCGGTGTGTACGGACAGCAACTCCAGTCGGGTCGGAGCCTCACCTACTTCAAGCGGCGGCCCGTCCATCACTGACGGCGTGCCGAGCCCGCCGATGAGAGCAGGCAGCAGCGTCAGGTGGAGTTCGTCGATCAAGCCTGCCCGCAACAGAGCCCCATTCAGTCCACCGCCCGCGGCCGACAGCACACAGGTGACGCCGAGCTCGGTGCCCATCGAGGCGATCCCTTGGGCCAGGTCGACACGCTCCTGGCCGACAACGAGGTAGCAGATCCGTTGCCGTCGGAGATAGCCGAGATAGTCGGCCGGGGTCGACCGCGCCACCAGGACCAGCGCGTCCCAGTTCTCATGTCTCTCGGTCCAGCGCACCCTCCCGCGGCTGTCGACGACGGTGAACCAGTTGTGCGGCGGGGACGGTTGTCCGGTGATGTCCGGTGGGAGGTAGTGCTGGTAGAGGTCGGCGGTGTCACCGTCGTACGTGGGCAGTTCCTCGGGAATCTCGTCCTCGGCGACCAGGCTGCCGCTGCCCTCCAGGATTGCGTTGCAGCCGTACTGCTGCCGGAGCACATCGAGCATGTCGAGCGGCACCGGATCGGCAGCGTGCGGCGTCATCGCGCTCCACAGATCTGAGCTCGGCTGGTGCATCAGCAGCGCGTCCCGGGTGAGCGCGACCTTCCCGTCGACACTGGCTCCCACACTGACCACCACGCGCGGTCGCTCCCGCATCACAGCCCCTCCGCCTCGCTGGACAACGACCACCAGATCTACCAGCACCCACCGACAACGCCCCGGCCACAGCCTGAGGCTGACGGCGTCCGAGGGGCGTGGCAGGCTGGCGAGAGGATGTGTGGCGGGCCCGGTGCGACAACTGCGGGCGAAGGGAGAGATCAGGTGTCCAGGATGAGGACGTCGACGGCCTTCGGGGTCGACATCGGCGGCAGCGGGATCAAGGGGGCCATCGTCGACCTGGAGAAGGGCGACCTGGCCACGGAGCGGGTGAAGTACCTGACGCCCAACCCGTCCAGCCCGGAGCCCGTCGCCGCGGTCGTGGCCCGGCTGGTCAAGGATGCCGGGTGGACCGGCGACCTGGGTGCGACGTTCCCGGCCGTCATCAAGAACGGGGTGGCCAAGAGCGCCGCGAACGTCGACAAGAGCTGGATCGGGACCGACGTCGACAAGGTCCTCACCGACAGCACCCACTGCGACGTGACCGTACTCAACGACGCTGACGCGGCCGGCATCGCCGAGGCCCGGTTCGGCGCGGCCAAAGGCGTCGACGGCGTGGTCATCCTGCTCACCTTCGGCACCGGTATCGGCAGCGCGCTGCTGCTCGACGGCCAGCTCGTGCCGAACACCGAGCTCGGTCACCTCGAGCTGGACGGGTACGACGCGGAGACGAGAGCCTCCTCAGCGGCGAAGGACAACGAGGGCCTGTCGTACAAACAGTGGGCCAAGCGAGTCCAGCGATACCTTCGGCACGTGGAGAACCTGTTCACCCCCGACCTGTTCGTGGTCGGCGGCGGCGTCAGCAAGCACGCCGACAAATGGGTACCCCTGCTCGAGATCTCCACCCCGGTGAAGCCGGCCCAGCTCCTCAACAACGCCGGCATAGTCGGCGCAGCAATGGCCGCCCACGAAAAGTTCACCCAGTAGAACGACTACAACCCGGCCCCGGCATCGACGGCTGCTCGCCCGTACCGCTAGCGTCCGCCTCTGCCGGTAGCTGGTGAGGAGCTGCGGCGGCAGTCAGCGCCGGTGAGCTCAGCACGGGGACGTGCTTGTGGGTCTCGGCGATCCCTATGGGTGTCAAGACGGCCACGACGCCCATGCCGGTCGCCGCTGTTGTGGGGCTAGTGATCGCCGAGCCAGTCGACAACGGTCGCCAGCAACCAGCCGTGGTGTGACAGATGGACATCGTGGCCGGCTCCCGGCGCCTCGCGGTACTCGCCGCGAGGGATGGCGTCGGCCATGTCTCGGAGCAGGCCAGGAGGGCAGAACGGATCGTAGGTCCCTGTGATCAGCAGCGTTGGGCAGGTGATGAGCTTGGCCCGCGATCGACTGACATCGCCGCCTGCGTCGATGATCGCGCCCAGTGCCCGAGCCCAGCTTGCCGCCATGAGCCGGGCGTTGTGCACGCCGTGCGCCTCGACCAGGTACGCGGCCAGCGCCTTCAGGGCATCGATCGGTTCATCCACCAGGTGCGCTAGTCGGTCGAGCATGTCCGGGGAGGCCACGACTTGACCGGCCGCGCCCCAGGTGACTGCCGACAAAGCGCGACCCGGTTCGAGTGCCGCCATCAGCAGCGCGTTCTCGCCGCCGTCGCTGAAGCCGACGAAATGGGCCACCTCGACCTCGAGTGCGTCGAGCAGGCCGAGGAGTGCTCGGGCGTCGTCCAGGTAATAGCTCGCGGTGTAGTGCCGAGGCTGGGGCTGGGACCGCCCGGATCCCGGCAGATCGACGGCAATCACACGAAATCCGGAGGCGAAATCACGGCGCAAGCGATCGAGATCTGTGATGCTGCCGCCCCAGCCCGGCAGGAGCACCACGGTGTCGCCGCGGCCGGTGTCCTCGTAGTAGATCTGCCGTCCATCCGGGCCGTGCCAGGCCATCGCAGTCCTTCCGGTCGACTCAGGGGCCGCAGCACCATATAGCGAGCAGGCACGTCATCTGCACGCTGCCCGCAGGCGGGGGTCGAACCTACCGAGGACGACATCCCACAACAGACCTGGCCACTAGCGATCAGCATGTCGCGCACACCCCACAATCAGACCCCGAGTGCGACAGTGCACGAGGTCTTCTTCAGCACCCCGATGAAAGGTGAAGCACAGGCCACCCGTGAGTTTTGATCGGTGGAGTGATGGGGCCGACCACGCGACCCCACGAGGTCATCGCCGCCTGTGCCGCGGCGACGAGCTGGTCATCGTCGGTCGCACCGTTCCACCCAGCCCGGCTCAGTCGGCCGAGCTCGGCGCGGTGTTGACCCAGCGAAGCCGGGCCACCAGTGGCTGGCCTGACTTGGGCCACGATCCCGGCCAGAGCGGTGCGGCAGCGTGCTGACCTGCGGGTTCGCCGTTCGGGGCGTCCGGATCTGCGCACTAAATGGGGCTTGTACCTAACGGTCGAGTCGCTGGACCCTTCACGGTGAACGACGCTGGACCTTGTCGAGGCCTACTCGGTGACGATGCGGAAGACCGGGAAGTTGGCGGCGATCCGCTTGAACTCGCCCAGCGGAGCATGTCGGTCCAGTGGGAAATGCGCTCGCGCTCCCGGCGCGACCGCCATGTAGCGGCGCAGGATCGGCGCCCGGGCGCCCGGCTCGACCTCCTCCAGTCGGACGAGCTCACAGCGGCCATGCCGCAGCTCCGCGTGACCCCTCGCGGCCCGGACGTTGCGGACCCAGTTGGCGTCCTCGCCGAGCATCGAGACCAGATAGCGCTCGCCCTCGTGGTCGGCGATCGCCACCGGCATCGTGATCACCCGGCCAGTTCGCCGGCCGGGTACGGCGAGGACCGCCAGCCGGTTCGGCAGTACCAGCCCGGACCCGTAGATCGCGGCATCGGCCCGGTTGATCAGCCGACCGGCCAGGTTCGGTCGTCCGTGGCGGTACAGCCACCGGCGCAGGCCGGCCACTGTCTCGCCGGGTGTTCTGAGCAGGCGCATGACGGACTCCTCTGCAGGTCGAGCAGGCGAAGCCATCGTGGCCTCCGCGACCGTCGCCCTGCAGAGTCCCGGGTCCCGCCGCGCCGGGGCCGAAGGTCCCGCACGGATGAAAGCATCTTGTGCGGTTGAGGCTGCGCTCGGGGAGTATCGGTTCCTACGGAACCAGCATTCACAAACACCTGATGGACAACCTGCGCGGTTTGCTCCCGCCGCTCGCTGGTTAGCGGTCGCCCCGCACGAGCGTGCGGGGCAGGCCGAAGTACGACGCGACTGTTGTCTCGAAATGCGTGAGCTCGTGGATCCGGTCGCCGGCGATGCCGATCACGAGGACCCCGATCAGGTGCCGGCCACCGGTGACCGGATCGCGAATGTACTCGCCCCACGCGGGCTGCCCGTTCGCGCGCACCGGCACCATAGTGTCGATCTCGCGCCGATGCGCCGCGAGCGCGCTGAAGAACCGGTGCACGTCCTCGGTTCCGTTGTACTCGAAGGGCAGCGGCGGCATCCGCACCCAGACGTCGCTGGTCATCAACGCGACGAGCGCATCGACATCCTGTTTTGTGAACGCTTCGACGAAGCGCTCGACCAGCTCACTGTCCTCCGGGCCGCGCGTCCGGTCGGGTGGAGCCGCATCCATCGCGGTGCGGGCGCGGCTGAGCGCACTGTTGACTGCGGCCTCGGTGACGCCGAGAAGGTCCGCGGTCTCATTCGCGCGGTATCCGAGCACGTCACGCAGCAACAGCACGGCGCGCTGGTTCGGTGGCAGCAGTTGTACGGCGGTGACGAAGGCCAGCGAGATCGCTTCACGGGACTCGTACCGGGCTTCCGGCCCTGGCAGCTGATCGGGCAGACCGTCGAGCAGAAGGTCGGGGTAGGGCTGCAGCCACAGCACCTCACCGGACCGGTACGGCTCCGGAGGCGGAACCGGGAGTGGCACCGGGGCCACCGGTCGCCTTGTGGATGACCGCAATACGTTGAGGCAGCGGTTGGTCGCGATGCGGTACAGCCAGGTGCGGACCGACGACCGGCCCTCGAACCCGGCCAGCCCGATCCATGCCGACAGCAACGTTTCCTGGACCGCGTCCTCCGCGTCCTGCAACGATCCGAGCATCCGGTAGCAGTGCAACTGCAACTCGGCGCGGTGCGGCTCGACCAGCGCCGCGAACGCCTCCCGGTCGCCTTCCCGCGCACGCTGGAGCAACTCGTCCGGCATGGGCCACCTCCGTCCTGATTCTCACCCATTCGCTACTGACACCGGCGAGTGGCAGAACTGATCGGTCGGCAAGCGACGAGTTTCCGGCGTCGACGCTGTCTGTCCCCTGTGCAAGCCATCAGAGCTGAACGGAGAACAGACATGTCGACACCCATCGCGAACCGGACCGTCCTGGTCACAGGCACCAACCGAGGCATCGGACGCGCACTGGTCGAGGAAGCGCTGCGCCGTGGCGCAAAACGCGTGTACGCCGGGACGCGGGTACCACTCACCCACAAGGACGCTCGCGTGACCTATCTGAGTCTGGACGTCACCGACGACGCGGAGATCGAGGCGGCCGCGAAGAGCGTCGACTCCCTCGATGTCCTGGTCAACAACGCGGGCCTGGCGGCGTACGACGACCTCGATGAGCGTGCGGCGCTCGAGCGGCATCTGGCCGTCAATCTGTTCGGGACTCACGCCGTGACGAGAGCGTTCCTGCCGCAGTTGACCGATGCGCGCGGAGCGGTCGTGAACGTGCTGTCCGTGGCGGCGCTCGCATCGCTGCCGATCATCCCGGCGTACTCGATCTCGAAGGCGGCCGCGTTCTCGCTCACCCAGGCGCAGCGCGCGCTCTTCGCCTCGCGGGGTGTGCGGGTGCACGCGGTGCTCACCGGTCCGGTCGATACCGAGATGTCGCGGGATCTCGACGTACCGAAGGCTTCACCGGAGTCGGTCGCGCAGGCGATCTTCGATGGAGTGGAGGCTGGTGCGGAGGAGATCTTCCCCGACTCCATGTCCGCGTCGTTGGCGCCGAGCTGGACAGGCGGCGCGGTCAAGGAACTCGAGCGTCAGAACGCGGCGCTGCTCAGCTGAGGCATCGCAGGGCGTGGGCGAGGGCCCAGTCCTGGTCGTTGGCCAGGGGGTCGGCGACGTGTGCCGGGTGGCCGTTGACGCAGGTCGGGTAGACGAAGGCACGCCGATCGGGCCGAGGAAACCAATGTGGAGATCCGCTGGCACGAGGAACAGCAGAGCCGGAGAGCGCGCAGCGCATCCCCGGATGCCCCAGACGATCCAGGCGCGGTCACACCGAAGCCCGAAACCCGTCTTCGGTGTGACCTGCGGAAACGCGACTGCATCGCTAGTCAGGCGGTGAAGTCCGCGCGGTGGTCCGACGCCCACTGTGCGAAGCTGCGGCCCGGGTGGCCTGTGAGCTCCAGGATTGTGTCGGTCACCGGTGCGGGTCGGTCGAGGTGCCGCGCCCAGTCGTCCAGCAGCACGTCCGCCGGCGCGAACGGACCCATGGCCTCGCGGGCCGCTTCCGGCGACATCTCCTCGTAGCGCAGGGGCCGTCCGATCGCCTCGCCAAGCAGCGTGATCTGCTCCTCATGCGTCAGGGATTCGGGGCCTGTGACTGTGTATGTGCGACCCGCATGCGCATCGTCGGTCAAGGCCTCGATCGCGATGGCTGCGAAGTCGGCCGGATGGATCGGCGCGCCGGCGGCAGCCGCGTACGGACCGCGGACCACGTCACCGGCCTTGACCTGTGCCGGTACGTCGAACGCCCACTGCAGCGCGTTGGCGGCCGACAGTTCCAGCCGCAGGAAGGTGAACTCCAGCCCCGAGTTCCGGATCGCCTGCTCGACGTCGTGGTGGAAGGCGGCGACCTGGTGAGGCTGCGTGCCGGCGAGGTCATCCACCGAGGCGGAGGACTGGAAGACAATGCGGCGCACGCCCGCCTCCTTGGCTGCGGCCAGGAAGTTCGGCGTGAAGCCGGGCACGACCGCCAGCAGGAACACCGTCGAAACGCCGGTCAGCGCCTGCCGCACGGACACCGGGTCGTTGAGGTCGCCTGCGACGAGTTCGGCGGCCTCCGGCAGCCCGGCCTTCGCGGGTTCCCGGGTCAGCGCTCGTACCGGACGGCCGGCGGCGGTGAGCTGTTCGACGATGGAGCGGCCGACCGGGGCGGTGGCGGCGGTGACCAGAATCATGATGTTCTCCTGTCTCTGCGGATGTGCGTGTGGTCGGTGGTCAGAGGTCGGCGAGGTCGATGGCCGCGGCCATCGCCTGGAAGCCGGCGTCGTTGGGGTGCAGGGCGTCGCCGGCGTCGTACTCGGCGCGAAGGGTGTCGGGATCGGCCGGGTCGGTCAGGACGGCGTCGAAGTCGACGACCGCGTCGTACTCCGCGCTGTCACGGATCCAGCGGTTGACCTCGTCGCGGACAGTCTCGCCGCGCGGGCTGTCGAGCATCGATCCCTTCATCGGCGTGAGCGTGCCGCCGATGATCCGGCGACCGTGCTGGTGGGCGGCCCGGATCAGCTCGCGGTGCGCCTCGATCAGTTGCGCGCTGGTGACGTCCGGGTCGAAACCGAGATCGTTGAGGCCCTGCATCACGATGACCGTGCGGGCTTCGGGGTGGTCGCCCAGATCCCGGGCGAACCGGCTCAGCGCGCTTTCGCCGCAGCAGTCGGTGTCTTCGAGGACGCGGTTGCCGGCGATGCCCGAGTTCAGTACGCCGATGGGCTGTCCGGCCGCCGCCAACCGCTCGGCAAGCTGATCGGGATAGCGGTTGTCGGCATCCTTGGTCGCACTGACCCCATCTGTAATCGAGTCACCGAAGGCGATCACGGCCGATCGTGCCCGTCCGCCGGAGACGTCCACGCCGGTCAGGTAGTACCAAGAGTGGCTGTTGTCGGTGAAGGCTCCGCCCTCGGAGTCGAAGCGATGATCACCGGCTGCGCGGTACGTCGTCGCTGCCGCCGCCTCGTGGAAGGTCGACGGCCCGGTCGGCGTGGCGAAGTACAGGGTGATCGTCAAGCGATCCAGGGCGTTGGCGCGCAGGTGGGTTGGGTCGCTGACGGTGTCCTGTCCTGCGGGGACGGTTGTGGATCGAGTGCCCCCGAAGGTCAGCGGCCGCACAGTGCCAGGCACGATCGCGGCACCTGCGCCGGCCCGGGCGATGGTGGCGCCGGCCAATCGCAACGCAGTGGACCCGTACCGGTTCGACAGTCTGATGCGAACCTTCGATCCGCCGGCGCTGATGCGGACGACCTGGCGCACGGATTCGTCAGCGAAGCCGTCGAGGGACCAGTTCTTGCCTTGCCAGGTCTCGGCCAGCGGGCTCTGTGCGGCCGTCGACCAGGTCCCGGTCCAGCGGCCGGTGGTCGCGGAGGCGGTCGGTGTGATCGTCGAGGCGGCGAGCACGCCGACCAGTGCGAGGCAGTTGGCCAAAGTCTTGATTCTCATGACGACAAATCTCGTCGAGATAGCCAGGCCGGACATCGGGAGAACTGTCAGGATCGGTGGGCCGGGGTCTTTAGATTCTCCGCGGCCGGTGTTTACGGGCGGCTGGCATCATGACTGCCGTGATCACCGGTGGAGTCAGCCCTGTCTTCGTCGGCCGCGTTGCGGAGTCAGCCGCCCTGGCGGCCTCCTACCAGCACGCTGTCGCCGACGGGGCCACCTTCGTCGTCATCGCAGGCGAGGCAGGGATCGGAAAGTCCCGGCTGGCCGCCGAGTTCACCGCAGGACTGTCCCCAGAGGCCAGGTCCGTCAGTGGCGACTGCCTCGAGCTCGGCGGAGACAGCCTGCCCTTCGCCCCGTTCCTCGCGGTGTTGCGACGTCTCGGTCGTGAGCTCGGTGTGGAAGCACTGCGGGCATTCCTGCCGACCGGAGAGCTGAGCCTGGCGCGCTGGCTGCCCGAGATCGGCAAGCCGCCGGTCGATCAGGACGCTCTGCTCGGCCGGTTCCGGCTGTTCGACGAGGTGCTGACCCTGTTCGAGCGTGCCGCCGCGCAGAAGCCGCTCGTAGTCGTTCTCGAAGACCTGCACTGGGCGGACCCGGGCACTGTCGAGTTGCTCGCCTACCTGGTGCGGAACGTGGAACAGCCTGGCTTGCTGGTCGTCTGCACGTATCGATCCACCGATCTCGGCCCAGCACACCCGCTGCGGCCGGTGATCGCCGACATCACCCGGCGCGCGGGGGGCCGGCTGATCGAACCGCGGGCGTTGAGCCGGGCAGACGTCGGCAGACAGCTGGCCGGTCTCCTCGAGCGCGAGCCCGACCGCGCCCTGGTCGATCGGATCCACGACCGCAGCGACGGCAACCCGCTCTTCGTCGAAGCCCTCGCCGCCGCCCCGACCGAGGCCACGCCGTCGCCGCTGCGGGATTGGCTGGTGCTCGGGATGACGCGGCTCCCAGAAGCCAGCCGCAGTGTGCTCCGGGCGGCGGCTGTCGCGGGTCCCTCGTTCCAGCACGCACTGCTGTCACCGGTCTCCGGGCTGGGTGACGACGAGCTCGACAGGGCGCTGAGGGAGCTCCTCGACCAACAGCTGCTCGTCGTACGGGAGAACGGATATGCCTTCCGGCACCTGGTGTTCCGCGACGCCGTGTACTCGGAGGTGTTGCCCGGCGAGCGTCGCCGACTGCATGCCCGCTGCGCCGACGCCATCCAGCACGATCGGTCGCTGGCGCCCGAAGGCCACGCGGCTGCTGAGCTCGCTATGCACTGGAGCGCTGCAGCCGATCACGAACGGGCCCTGGACGCCGCCTGGGAGGCCGCCGCCGTCGCAGGCCGTTCCTTCGCCTACGAGCAGCAGCTGCAATTGCTGGAACGCGTGCTGGCCTGGTGGGATCAGGTGCCTGACCCCGCGACCCGGCTGGGCGTTTCGCACGCGACCGTACTGCACAGCGCGGCCGAGACCTGCGTCGCCACGGGTGCGTTCGATCGCGGCATCGCCCACGCGACGGCGGCGCTCGACCAGCTGGACCTGGTGACCGATGCCGCTCCTGCCGCCCAGGTTCTGGCTACCCGCGGCCTGCTGAACCGTCGCGCCGGACACGGTGGCGACGCCGACCTGGAAGCGGCTCTGCGGGTGATGCCGGGCGACGCCCCGCCTGAGCTTCGTGGTCAGACCATGGCCATGCTGGCGGTCAGCATCAGCCGCTGGGACGGTGATCCGCACCGCGCCCAGCGGTACGCCGACGAAGCACTTCAGCTGGGTCGTGAGCACGGACTCTGCACAGTCCAGGCCACCGCCCTCATTGCCGCCGCCAGAATCGCTGGGGCGGCCGGTGACGGTGACCAGGCGCTAGAGCTGTTCCGCGAGGCGGCTCGGGTCGCCGAAGCCGGTTCCGACCATTACGACCTGCTGACTGCACTGCTGGGTGAGGCGTACACGCGGTTGGGTGCGGGCGATCTGGCGCAAACCGCCGTCGTCGCCGCGAAGGGCCGCTCACTGGCGTACCGGGTCGGCCAGGCCAGGTCCCGAGGTGCTGACCTGTCCTGCGTCCTCGCTCAAGTGCTTTGGGAGCTCGGACGATGGTCCGAGGCACGAGAGGTCATCGACGAAGCACTCGCCGACGAGCCTGCCGCGATGACGGCCGCAGTTCTCCTCAACCTGCTGGGCGAGATCGCTCTTGCGGAGGGCGACGTGGCAGCAGCCGCCAACAGCTTGACGTCGTTGCTGACAAGGCAGGATGGTCTCGGCACGCTGCCGCTGTTCACCGTCCCATTCCGCTGCCGCCTGGCGCTGGCGCAAGGAGACCCGGACGCGGCGGACCGGATCCTCGCCGACGCCCTTCCCAACCTGCTCGATCCGTTCGGTGACCCTTGGGCCGTACTGCGCGCCGGCGTGCACGTGCAGCAGGCCCTACTCGGCCGACGAGATCCGGCGCGGACGAAGGTGGCCGAGACGCGCAAGGGACAGCTGCGGGAGCTGGCAGGCAAATTGCCGGCCGACCGGCCTTTGCAGGCGGCCCATCAGGCCAGTTTGGGGGCGGAGATCGACGGCACCGACCCACTCGCCTGGGACCTCGCGGTGACGGCATGGCGCGATCGATCGCATCCGTACGAACTGGCACAAGCGCTGTTCGGTGCGGCTGAATCGTGGCTGGCGACCGGCGACCGGCCGGCCGCCACCGAACGGCTTCGTGAAGCGGGATCGCTCACCGCGGAGCTCGGGGCTGCGCATCTTGCCCGTGAGATCGAACTGCTGGCAGGCCGAGGACGCATCGACCTGGCCCCGGCGGAACCGACTCAGCCCGAGCCGGCCGGCTCCTTCGGCCTCACCGCTCGCGAGCTCGACGTACTGCGCCTCCTCACCGAAGGCCGGACCAACAGCCAGATAGCAGCCTCCCTGTTCATCTCACCGAGCACAGCGGGCGTTCACGTCTCGAATATCCTCGCCAAGCTGGGTGTCAGCCGTCGCACTGAAGCGGCCGCGGTCGCCCACCGCGCGGCCCTCTTCGATGGCGAAAGGCTCGGCTAGCGTCACCGCCACAGACCCAACACTCATCAGGAGCGGGCGTAGTGGCCGCGACGCAGGAGCGGCTGCGTAGCACGCGAGGGGTGGTTTTCAGGCTGTGCGGGTTCGGAGGAATTTGCCGAAGTGGGGGACGGTGAAGGCTACGGTGCCTCGTTCGGCGGAGAAGACGAGGCCTTTTTTGATGAGGCCGTCTCGGGCGGGGGAGAGGGACTGGGGTTTGCGGTTGAGGGTGCTGGCTACTTCGGCGGTGGGGACGGAGCCGTCGCCGACGCCGATGCCTAGTTCGGCCATGGCGCGCATGTACTCGCGTTCGGCTGGGGTCGCGCGTTCGTAGCGGGAGCCGAAGAAGCCGACGGTGAGTTCGGCGGAGGCTTCGGGGGCGGCGACCGCGACGTCCTTGATGGTGATCGGGGAGGTGGGGGCGTGGTCCCAGGTGGCGTGGGCGAAGGCCTGGACGAAGTACGGGTAGCCGTCGGTCTGGGCGTACAGCTCGTCGAGCGCCTCCTCGTCGTACTGGACGCCCTCGCTCTCGGCGGGGATCATCAGCGCGCGGTCGCACGCCTCGCGGGCCAGGCGGTCGACGCGGATGTAGCGGAAGAGCCGCTCCGAGTACGACTTGCTGGCCGACAGTACGGCGGGCAGATGCGGCAGGCCGGCGCCGACCACGACCAGGGGCGCGCTCTGCTGTGAGATCTCGTGACATGCGGCGCACAGCGCGGACAGGTCGTCGGCGGAGATGTCCTGCATCTCGTCGATGAACAGCCCGACGCCGACCGACAGGTCGCCGGCCAGGTCGGCCGCGTCGGAGAACAGCTCGATCAGATCCATCTCCAGGTCACCGGAGTCCGCCCGGCCCTTGGCCGCCGCCACGTCGACCGGAGGGTGCCATCGGATCCCTTTCCGGTCCTGCGCCCCGGTCCGCAACGCGAAGGCCTTCAGTACGGCGCTGAACTCGTCGACCCGCTCGTCGTCGCGGTGCCGGTGACCGAGCTCGCGCATCGCGGTGTGGATCGCCTGCGCGATCGGCAGCCGGATGCTCTGGTCCGGCCGGGCCTCGATCTTGCCGGTACCCCAGGCTCGCTTGATGGCCTGGCTCCGCAAGGTGTTCAGCAACACCGTCTTACCCACACCCCGGAGCCCGCTGAGCACCAGGCTCCGCTCCGGTCTGCCTGCCGCGACCCGCTCGAGGACCACCTCGAACTGCCGCACCTCGGTGTCGCGTCCGGCCAGCTCAGGCGGCCGCTGACCGGCGCCGGGCGCATAGGGATTCCGGATCGGATCCATGCATTTCACTGTATGGGCGCATCTAGCGTTTTCCTTAGATTTCGCTAGCGACCGGGAGAGCGTGTCGGATCAGCGATCTCTACAGCTTTCTAGTGCCGACGCTAGATTGCGCTAGACGCGCCTAGGCCCGGCAAGACCACTAGGGTGCGGGCCATGGTTGGGGAGTGGGCTCGGCAGGCGGCGGGCTTGTACGAGCGGGTGCATCAGCAGTACGTCGGGGGTGCCCGGAAGCTGGAGGCGCTGATCAACGAGTTGATCGGCGAGGAGGAGGGCATCAACTACCTGACCGCGACGGCGCGGGCGAAGGACCCGGAGTCGTTCCTGGCGAAGGCGTCGAAACCGCACCCGGACGACCCGGCCCGGCCCAAGTACGACGACCCGCTGAACCAGATCACCGACCTGGTCGCGGCCCGGGTGATCACCTTCCTGGTCGAGGCGGTGGACCGGGTCTGCGAGGTGATCGAGGCCGAGTTCGAGATCGTCGAGCACACCGACATGGGCGCGCACACGCGGGCGCAGGGCGTGTTCGGGTACGCGAGCAAGCACTACCTGGTCCGGCTGAACCCGCATCGCCGGGAGCTGCCGGAGTACGCCGTACTGAAGAACCTGACGATGGAGATCCAGGTCCGTACGGCGGTTCAGCACGCGTGGGCCGAGTTCGAGCACGACATCCGGTACAAGCTGGACATCCCGCCGGACCGTAAGCCGGAGTTCGACCGGCGGTTCCTGCTGGCGGCGGCGTTGATGGAGCTCGCGGACAACGAGTTCACCGAGATCGACCGCCTGTACCGCGAGCTGGCCGCGACCCAGCCGGACAAGACGCCGCGCGATCTCACCACCGCGACGCTGACGACGTACCTGACCCGGCGCTACCCGGACGCGCCGCACGCGAAGACCAACCACTACGCCTGGATCCTCAGCGTCCTCGGGCGGCTCGGCGTGTCCACCGAGGAGCAACTGACCGACTTGCTCAGCGGCATCGACAGCTCCGCCGTCCAGGCCGCGATGACCCATCGCTTCCCGGCCGGAACGGTACGGCGCCTCGACGACGACCTCCTGGCTGCGAAAGGAACGGCGTACGTCGACCTGTTCCCCGACGAAGAGCGCCGCCAGAAGATCCTGAGAGGACGCCTGAAGGCCCTCGCCAGGGCCGGCCTCAACGGGACCTGACCAGGTCCTCCGCAACGGAAGCAGCGGTACGGCGGGCCCACGCGCCGGTCGTGATCAGGCCGAGCACCAGCACGAGCAGCCCGCAGCCGGCGATGATGTACCAGCACAACTGAGCCGCCTCGACGAACCCGCTCTCGAGCGGACCCACCAGTCGCGCGGTCAACACCGTCCCGGCGATCGCGACGCCGAGCGAGACGCCGACCTGGCGACTGGTCGACGCGATCGCGGCCGCGACACCGGCCTGGGATCGCGGCATCCCGGACACCGCCGCGTTCGTGATCGGCGCGTTCAGCATCCCGAACCCGAGCCCGAAGACGAGGTAGGCGGCCAGCAACATCAGCGTCGGCGTGTCCACGGTGAGCCGCGACAACAGCAGCCCGGACGCGCCGAGCATGCTTCCGGCAACCACCAGAGGCAGCCGCGGACCGCGATGCCCGACCAGCCAGCCCGACAGCGGAGCGAACACGACGGTCATCGCCGCCATCGGCAGCGTCAGCAACCCGGCGTGCAGCGCCGAGAACCCACGCACCGACTGCAAGTACAAGGAGTTCAGGAACAGGAACCCGGACAGCGCCGAGAACCCCGCGACCGCGATCAAGGTCGCACCCGAGAACGGGGCGCTCCGGAAGAATCGCGGCTCCAGCAACGGCTCCTCCCGCCGCCGCTCGTAGGCCACCAGGGACACCAGCGACACGATCGCCAGCACGAAGCACCCGATGATCAGCGGCGACGTCCACCCGGCCCGCTGCCCCTCGATGATCCCGTACGTCACCCCGCCGAGCAGCAGCACGACCAGGACCTGCCCGACCGGATCGATCCGCCGCGGCACCGCGGCTCGCGACTCCGGCACGAACAGAACAGTCAGCACTACGGCGACCAACGCCACCGGCACGTTGATCCAGAAGATCGACGGCCAGCCCGCCGCGTCGACCAGCGCGCCACCTACCACCGGTCCGACGGCCAGCGAAAGCCCGACCACCCCGCCCCAGACCCCGATCGCCTGCGCACGCTCACGTGGATCGGTGAACGTGTTGGTGATGATCGACATCGCGACCGGGTTCAGCATCGACCCGCCGACCGCCTGCAGCATCCGGAACACGATCAGCAGGTCGACGGTCGGCGCGAACCCGCACAGCAGCGACCCGATCCCGAACACCACCAGCCCGGTCTGGAACGTCCGCCGCCGGCCGATGCGGTCCGCGGTCGAACCCGACACCATCAGCAGGCTCGCCAGCACCAGCGTGTACGCGTCGACGGTCCACTGCAGCTTCGAGACGTCCGCGTCCAGATCGGCCCGGATGGTCGGCAGCGCGAGGTTCACGATGGTGGAGTCCAGCCCGACGATGAAGAGGCTGAAGCAGCAGATCCCGAGGATCAGCAGCCGTCGCCCGCGCGTCAGTTCCTCCACCCGGCTCCCTCTCCATCGTCGTACTTGAAGACTGTACTACCGGCTCGAAAACCCTTTGACGGACTGTCGGCGGGCCCGCCTAGGCTTGATCCATTCGCCTGGTCAGGTGCCTTCTTCAACCCTCCTATGCCTTCTTGTGAGACGTCATGTCGCTGCGCCTCATTCCGTTCGCCGACCCGGGTGTGCCGGACACCCGGTCCGGCCTCCGACTCATCCTCTGGCTGGAGCACCAGCAGCTGCGCGGTCAAGTCATCGCGCTGTTCTGGGGGCTGCTCTACTTCGGCGGTATCGCCGCCGCTCCGGTCGCCGTCGGCCTGGCCGTCCAGGCCGTGATCGACCTGTCCTGGCCCAAGCTGCTCCTGGCGGGCGGCCTGCTGCTCGCCTTCGGCACCGCCAAAGCCTTTGCCGACTCTTTCTTCCACCGCGCCGTGGTGACCAACTGGATCAGTACGGCGTCGCGCCTGCAGCAACTGCTGTTCCGCAAGGCCGCGGAGCTGGGCTCGCTGCTGACCCGGCGGATCGCCGCCGGTGAGGTGGTCGCCGTGAGCAGCGGCGACGTGGAGAAGATCGGCTGGTTCGTCGAGGTGCTCGGCCGGTTCGCGGCCGCGCTGCTGACCTGTTTCGCCGTCGTGATCGGGCTGCTCCTCTACGAACCGCAGCTCGGTCTGGTCGTGGCCATCGCCGTACCGGTGCTGGCGTTCTCGATCGTGCCGCTGATGGGTCCCGCCGAGCGTCGCGCGGACGCGCAGCGGGCCAAGGGTGGTCGCGCCACCGAGCTGGCCGCCGACACGGTCGCCGGGCTGCGGGTGCTGCGTGGCATCGGTGGAGAGCAGCTGTTCCTGGACCGCTACCGCTCGGCCTCGCAGGAGTACCGGGCCAGTGCGGTCCGCAGTGCCCGGATGTGGTCGCTGATCGCGGCTCTCCAGGTGCTGATGTTCGGGCTGTTCCTGGTCATCATCGTGTGGCTCGGTGTCCGGCTGGTGCTGTCGAACAGCATCACGGTCGGCGAGCTCGTCACGACGTACGGGTTCATCACCTTCATGCTGGTGCCGCTGCACACGTTCGAGGAGACGGCGAGCGCGTTCATCTTCTCCAAGGTGTCGGCGCGCCGGGCCGCGCGAGTGCTGTCGCTGAAGCGGACCGACGAGACCAAGGGCACCGCCGAGGCCCAGTCGCCGGAAGGTGACGTGCTCGACCCGGTCTCCGGGCTGCACGTGCCGGCCGGGAGCTTCACTGCGGTCGTGTGCGGTGACCCGGACGCAGGTGGTCGGCTGGCCGACCGCCTGGGTGGACACAGCCCAGCCGCCGAGGACGACGAGGCGTCTGTGCTCCTCGACGGGGTCGCACTGGACGACATCCCGCTGGAGTCTGCGCGCACCGTCGTACTGGTGCAGGACAAGGACCCGGTGCTGCTGTCCGGCACCGTGCGCGAGCTGTTCGACGTGCCGGCGAGCGGTGCGGTGTCTCCCGAGACAGCGCTCGACGCGGCGCAGTGCGCGGACATTCTCGACGTACTGCGGCAGACGCTGCCGGCCGGTGAGTCGGACGCGATGCAGGCCGTGCTGACTGAGCGCGGGCGGTCCCTGTCCGGCGGGCAGCGACAGCGTGTGGCCTTGGCCCGTTCGCTGTACGTCGATCCGCAGGTGCTGGTGCTGGACGAGCCGACCAGTGCGGTCGACGCGCACACCGAGGCTCGGATCGCCGACGGCCTGCGGCTGCTGCGAGCCGGCCGGACCACCGTGGTGTTCAGCTCCAGCCCGCTGATGCTGGACCGGGCGGAGCGGGTGGTGTTCGTGCCGGACGGCCGGGTCGATGCCATCGGCACCCACCAAGAGCTGGTGCATACCAACCCGCGCTACCGCGCGGTTGTCACCCGTGAAGACGAGACCACTCTCGAGGAGATGGCGTGAAGCGCCCCGAGTACGACCCGGCAGCGCCGCAGGAGGCGGCGCGACTGCCGGTAGCAGGTAGCGCCACCGTGCGCGCCTACCTGAAGACACTGTTCCGCCGGCACCGCCGTGCGTTCGCCTGGCTGACTCTGGTGAACGCGGCGGCGGCGCTGAGCGGCATGGTCGGGCCCTGGCTGCTCGGCAACGTGGTGGAGAAGCTCTCGCAGGGCGAACGCGACGTCGACCTGCCGTACGTCGTGATCGGCTTCGTCATCGCGCTCGCGGTACAGACGGTGTTCGTGCGGATCACCCGGCTGCGCGGCGCCGTCCTCGGAGAGGAGATGCTCGCCGACCTGCGCGAGGACTTCCTGGTCCGGGCGGTCGGGCTGCCGCCGGGTGTGCTGGAGCGGGCCGGGACGGGTGACCTGCTGTCCCGGATCACCACCGACATCGACCGGCTCTCGCACGCCATGCGCGACGCCGTGCCGCAGCTCACCATCGCGATCGTCTGGGCGTCGCTGCTGATCGGCGCGCTGATCGTCACCGCACCGGAGCTGGCGGTGGCCGTGGTGATCGCGACGCCGATCCTGATCATCGGCGGTCGCTGGTACTTCCGCCGGGCGCCGGCCGCGTACCGGTCGGAGGCCGCTGGGTACGCCGCCGTGGCCTCGGCGCTGGCCGAGACCGTCGACGCCGGCCGGACCGTGGAGTCGCACCGGCTGGGCCATCGCCGGATCAAGCTGGGCGACACCCGGATCGGCCAGTGGGTGGCGTGGGAGCGGTACACGCTCTACCTGCGGATGGTCCTGTTCCCGGTGATCAACATGACCCACACGGTCGCGCTCGCGGCAGTGCTGGTGATCGGTGGTGGCTTCGCCATCCAGGGCTGGCTGACCGTCGGCGCGCTCACCACGGGCGCGCTGTACATCCAGATGCTGGTCGAACCGGTCAACATGATGATCCGCTGGTACGACGAGCTCCAGGTGGCGCAGGTGTCACTGGCACGGCTGGTCGGGGTGCGTGAGGTCGAGGCGGCCAAGTCCGGCGCGCAGAGCGAGCCGGACGGCCGGACCGTGCTTGCAGACGACGTACGGTTCGGCTATCTGGAAGGCCGGGACGTGCTGCACGGTGTCACGCTGACCGTGCAGCCGGGTGCCCGGGTTGCGCTCGTAGGCCCTTCTGGAGCAGGGAAATCGACCCTGGGCCGGTTGCTGGCCGGCATCTACTCGCCGCGGGTCGGTGACATCACCTTGGGTGGTGCGGCCCTCGACAAGATGTCGGCCGAGCAGGTCCGGAGCCACGTTGCCCTGGTCAACCAGGAGCACCACGTGTTCGTGGGCAGCGTCCGCGACAACCTGCGACTGGCACGACCGGACGCGTCGGACGCCGACCTGTGGGCGGCGCTGCGCTCGGTCGACGCCGACGGCTGGGTCGCCGGCTTCGACAACGGGCTCGACACCGAGGTGGGCTCCGGCGGGATCTCACTGACGCCTGCACAGGCCCAGCAGGTCGCGCTGGCCCGATTGGTGCTGGCCGACCCGCACACGCTGGTCCTGGACGAGGCGACCTCGCTGATGGACCCGCGCGCCGCCCGTCACCTCGAGCGGTCGCTCGCCGGCGTGCTGGAGGGCCGGACCGTGGTGGCGATCGCCCACCGCCTGCACACCGCGCACGACGCGGACGTGATCGCGGTGGTCGAGGACGGCAAGATCGTCGAGCTGGGCGGTCACGACGAGTTGGTCGGCGCCCAGGGCCCGTACGCAGCGCTCTGGCACTCCTGGCACGGCGACCGCTGAGCATTCGGTGGGGCAAACCCCGGGTTTGCCCCACCGAATGTCGTGTGAGGATGCAGGTGTGCTGCTGACGACGCTGCTCGCGCTGCCCACCACTCTGGCCCTCGATGTGGACGACGAGGGCCGCCTGCTGGTCCTGTACGACGGGACCGGCACCCGCGAGGTGAACGAGGTGACGCCCGACGGCCTTTGGCAGGCGCTCACCGACCTGGGCGAGACCTGCCGGAACGCGCGCTTCGTCCCCGGCAGCCGCCAAGTGGTTGTCCAGCACGACACCGGCGGCGACGAACGCGGTCAGCTGTCCCTCGTCGACCTGGACGACCGGACCCTCACGCCGCTCGTCCACGACCCGGCGTTCAAGCACAACCTGGTTCAGGCGACCGCCGGCCGCGTGCTGTTCACCACCAACCGCCGCAACGACGTCGACTTCGACCTGGTCTCACACGACCTCGCGACCGGCGAGGAGACCGTGCTATACGACGGCGGCGGCTGGGCAATGGCTGTCGACCCGTCCCCGGACGGCAAGTGGGTCGTGCTGTCGCTGGCGAGCGCTCCGGCCAACTCGATGCAGCTGCTGCTCGTCGACACCACGACCCGTGCCGTCACCGAGCTGACGCAGTACGACGCTCACAACGACCAGAAGGTGGTGTCCTGGCTGCCGGGCTCGTCCGGGTTCGTCGTGGCGAGCGATGCCGACCGGGACCGGATGGCGCTCCGCCAGTACGACGTCGCCGACGGGACCTGGTCGGATCTACTGGTCGACGACGAGCACGACTTGGCCGGCTGGGTCTGTCCCGACGGAGAACATCTGCTCGTCGCGACGATCGACGACGGCCTGGTGCCGCTGGCGCTGCACAAGCTGGAGGACGGCGCGCTGGTCGCACCACTCGACCTGCCGCCACTCGGCTGCGGGGCGCGGGCGGTCATGGTGCCGGACCCGGTCTGGTCTCCCGACGGCACGTACGCCTTGATCACCTATCAGTCGCCGATCGAACCACCCACGGTCTACCGCTACACCCTGGCGACCGGCGAGATCATCGCGATGCAGCCACCGGCGACACCTGAGGTCCCCGCCGAGCTGACGCACCCCGAGAGTCACCGCGTGCCGTCGTTCGACGGCGAGCAGGTCCCGGTCTTCGTCTACCGGCCGACCGGGCCCGACCTCGGCTCGACGGTCATCCACGTCCACGGCGGTCCCGAGGGCGCGGCCATGCGCGGCTGGGTCCCGGTGGTCTCCGGACTCGCTGCGGCCGGCCACACCGTCGTCGTACCGAATGTCCGGGGCTCGGCGGCGTACGGGAAGCGCTGGTACTCCCTGGACGATCGCGAGCTGCGGTTGGACTCGGTCAAGGACCTCGCCGCGATCCATGCCTGGCTGCCGTCGATCGGCTGCGACCCGTCCCGGGCAGCTCTGTGGGGTGGCTCGTACGGCGGCTACATGGTGCTGGCCGGGTTGGCCTTCCAGCCGTCGTTGTGGGCAGCCGGCGTGGACATCGTGGGGATCGCGTCGCTGGTGACGTTCCTGGAGAACACCTCGGACTACCGGCGGGCGACGCGGGAGCGGGAGTACGGCTACCTCGCGACCGACCGGGAGTTCCTGGAGTCGGCGAGTCCGTTGAGCCGGGTCGACGACCTGCGGGCGCCGCTGCTGGTCATCCACGGCGCCAACGACCCGCGCGTGCCGCTGTCAGAGGCCGAGCAGATCACCGCTGCACTGACGGCTCGCGGCGTACCCTGCCAGCTCCTGGTCTACCCCGACGAGGGCCACGGCCTGGCCAAGCTGATCAACAAGATCGACGGCTACACACAAGCCCTGGCGTTCCTCCGCGAACACCTCAGCTGAGTCGCGTCAGTGTCCCCGCGGTCGCGTCCAGCCGCACCGGCAGCCCCAGCGGTACGGCGAGGTTCAAGTCCTCATGCCCGATCGCAGCACCCTCCACCATGGGCAGCCCCAGCGGCTCTAGCCGATCGTGGACCACTGCGCTGACCAGTCCGGAGTCGTCGGCACCGCTGAAGTCGCCGACGACCACACCAGTGACTCCAGCGAACCAGTCGGCCCGCAGCAGCTGGGTCAGCAGCCGGTCGACCCGGTACGCGTCCTCGCTGACGTCCTCCATGACGACAATCCCGGTCGGTGGCGCGTAGGTCGGCGTACCGACGCTTGCCGCGAGCAACGCCAGGTTGCCGCCACGCAGCGGACCCTCCGCGACGCCACCGACCACAGTCCGCGCGCCTGCGGGAGCCAAGAGGTCCTTGACGCTCTCCAGCTCGAACAGCAGGTCGTGCAACCGCTGCCGACCCAACTCCGACCCGAGCTGCTCGACGGCAGCAGCCATCGGTCCGTGGATGGTGACCAGCCCGCGCGCATTGAGCGGCTCGTGCAGTGCAGTGATGTCACTGAAGCCGATGAACCACTTCGGTACGGCGGCCAGCTCGTCGAAGTCGACGTACTCGAGCATGCGCTGCACGCCGTACCCACCGCGCGCACAGAACACCGCCGCGAAGCTGGGGTCCAGCCACGCGTTCCGCAGGTCCTCGGCCCGTGCCTTGTCGTCGGCAGCCAGGTAGTTCAGCCGCTCGTGCCCAGCCAGCACCGACGGCAACACCTCGACCTCGAGCCCCCACGCCTTCAGGTGCTCGATCCCCACGTCCAGCCGCTCCGCCCGCACCGGTCCGGACGGAGCGACCACCGCCACCCGATCCCCAGCCGACAACCGCTCCGGCACCGTCACATCAGTCACTCCGTGACGCTACCAATCCACGCTGATCGTGGTGCTCTTGGAGGTGCCGTTGACTGTGACGCCCAGCTCAGCCGTGCCCGGGCGCAGTCCGGTCAGCTGGCCGGTCGCCGGGTCGTACGACGCCACCGCCCAGAACGGCGCGGTCCGGGCCGGACCGATGTGCAGGGACCGCGATCCCCACCAGTCGGCCGAGACCGGGAAGGCCACCGGGACCCGGCGGCTCTCCTGTACGACGGTCGCGCCCGCCGGAGCCGTTTCACCACGACGCAACGAGGTCGGCGCGGTCAGCTCGAACGCGTCGACGTGCGGCCGGAACTCGACCTTCAGCCAGGACCGCTCCGGCGCTGACCAGTTGCGCTCGCCGGCGGCCGCCGTACGCGCGTTGGGGTCCACGCCGACCATCGCCCAGCCGGTGAAGCCGCCGTCGTCCGGTGCGGACGACGGGCCCTTGCCGGAGTTGCCGGTCAGCGGCAGCAGGACGCCGTCGGTGCGGGAGGCCGCGAACGTTCCAGCGTGGGCGGCCATGTACGCGGCGCCCTTGCCGGTCGACGCCCGGAAGCCGGCCAGCCAGTCGACGACCATCCGAGCCTCCTTCCGGTCGCCCAGCTGCGAGTTGGCGGTCGGCGACGGGTCGTCGATCGGGTGGTGCGCCATCACCACCACGTTGCGGATCGACTTGTTCGTGGCCGCGTCGTCCAGCTGCGCGCGGAGATCGAGGATCTGCGCGAACCCACCGGCCCGCAGCGACCCGAGCGACGAGTCCCGCAGAATGAATCGCGTGCCCTTGTGATCGAACGTGCTGGTCGGCGGCCCGAACACCTTGGACCACTCGGACAGATCACCCGGTCCGTAGCTCTCGTGGTTGCCCGGCACGTAGTGCACCGGCACCTTCCCGGCGACCTCCTCGTCGATGATCTGCTTGGCCAACGCGATGTCGTTCGCGAAGCCCCGGTCGACGAAGTCGCCGTTGATCACCAGGAAGTCCGGGTGCTGCGCGAGTACCTCGCGGATCGTCCGCCGGGCCTGCTTGACGAAGTCGGAGTTCGGGTCGTCGGCGGTGAACTGCGCGTCCGACATCACCGCGAACCGCCAGCGACCGTCGGTCGCGACCGTCCCGTCGGTGACCACCAGCGGGTCGGCCACCTTCGCCGGCGGCTGCATGTCCACCGGCGGCGCACCGCGCAGGGTCAGATCGTCGACGATGATCCGGCCCGAGTACTGCCGGGTCGGCACGGTCTCGACGACGTAAATCCGCCAGAACCGCAACGGCATCGCCAGGCCCGGCGGGATGTCCGCCTCGACGTACTTCCAGCCGACCCAGTTCACCGCGGCCGCGATGTTCAGCGTCTGCGGTGATCCACCCGCCGCGGTGTAGGCGTTCGCCCGCAACCACGCGCCCTTGCCGTCGCCGTACACCCACGCCCCGAGCTTCTGCGGCTGCCCCGGCAGTTGCAGCTGCGGCGTCACCGAGAGGTACGCCGCCCGCGTCGCCGTGGTGCCCGTGAGCGAGTAGTCGAGCGCGATCGCCTGCCCGCCGTCGTGCCCCTCGGCCGCCGACCGCGACGCCGTCGCCGCACCAGCCGGTACGGCGTTCGCCGCCCACCGGGACAGGTCGTCGACCTCGTCGATCACCGTGCCGCTCAGGCCGGACGTGACACTGAGCTGCGTGGTCAGGGTGCCGGCCTTCGCGGTGATCACGGTCGACACCGCGTCGTCGCTGAGCGCGTGCACCGCGAACCCATTGCCCTTGGCAACCACGTTGACGAGCGTGGCGTCGTACGAGAGCTCGAGGTCGCGTGGCTCGATCCAGGTGGCGAAGCCGTCGGCGTCGTACCCGTTGATCTCGAAGAAGCCCTTGGAGGTCGAGTCGGACAGCGACACTTGCCGCGTCGACGGCGCCAGGCGGGTCGGTGCGCCGAGGACGGTCAACTGGATGCGGCCGTGCGCCGCGCCGCGGGCCGCGGTGACGATCGCGTCGCCGGCCTTCCGCCCGGTCGCCACACCCTGCTGGTCGACGCGGACATTGCCCCCGGCGAACCAGTACGGCGTACCCGTGGCTGGCGCGTAGGTCTCGTCGTGACCGGTCGCCGTGAGGACGCGGCTGAGACCGGTCAGGACCCGGGAGCCGCGGGAGACATCCGTGTCCGGGTCCTCGGCCGAGGTGCCCTGGGCTTCGACGCGGTAGCCGGTGAGCTTGCCGGAGCCCTTGACCGGCAGCAGGCCGAGGCCGTTCGGGATCACGCGCTCGCCACCGTCGGACGGGTCGTTCACCACCTGCGGCGCTGCCTCACCGGGCGAGCGGGCCAGCATCGTCGACGAGCCGCCGCCGTCCAGGTTCAGCGCGTCGTCGGCGCCGAGGCCGATCATCAGCTGGCCCATCTCCTTCAGCGACAGCCCGCGGGAACCGGTCGCGCGACCGTCGACGGTGAGCAGCAGCATCCGGCTGCCGTCCACGTCGAACCCGATCGCTGTCCGCGGCGCCAGGTCGGCGTCCGGGACGCTGTCCGGGACCTGGCCGTCCTTGGCGAGCTGGTAGTTGCCGCTGATGCCGACGGCGACGTCGGCCGCGTCCGGGCGCAGGCCGTACTGGACCTCGACCTTGTCGCCGACCTCGAAGGCGGCGAGCGCGGTCGCGCCGGCTTCGCGGCCGACCAGCGCCTGCTCGCTCGCGGCCAGCGGAGTGGTGCCCGGAGTGGCGGCGGACGAGACGACCACGCCGTCGCGAAGGATTACCTCACGAACGGTCGGCAGACCGTCGACGGTCCTGGTGCGGGCCGCGTCGCCCCACTCCGGTGTGTAGAGGCCGATCCCGCCGGAGTTGACGGTCGGCGAATTCAGGTTGGTCAGGTCGAGCTTGGTGGCGTCGTCGTCGGTCGCGCTGCCCTGCAGGAACAGCTCCGCGATCCGGCCGAGGCCGTCCTTGCCGATCACCGCGGTGTCGTTGTGGCCGGCTGCCGGCGCGTTGACGAGCCGGCCGCTCTCGACGCCGACACCCAGCGGCGCGGTGGTGTCGTTGATGTCGAAGAAGTCGCCGTTGACCCCGGCGATCGCACCCTTCCGGGCCAGCTGCTGACTGAGCGGCGTACCGCCGGAGACCTTGCCGGTGTTGACGTAGTCGACCGTCACCCCGTGCTTGTCCAGGTCGGCCGCGAGGATGTCGCCGCGGAGCCAGCCCTTCGGGTCGAGCCGCTCGAACGACGTATAGTTCACGCCCGGCGCGACCGGGCTGTCCGCGCGCGTTGTGAGCACCCCGTCGCCGGCGATCGCGGCGTCGGGGATGCCACCGGGAGCGGACTGCGCGGCGGCCGGCGCGACGACGACACCGGCGAGCAGACCGCCCACGCCGATCGCTGCGGTGATGGGACGGAAGAGCGACACAGGAGCCTCCCCAACGTGGACGGACGCGGCCATCCGACGTGGTGCGCTCTACCGCCACATGAGGCACAGGTGTACGCCGGTCAACCGACCGGTGACAAAGTAACGCCTCCAGAGCCCGACCGGAAGGTTTTCTCCTCGGCGAAGCCTCGATCCGTGGGCCCGGGCAGCAGCGAGCAGGTGCTCGGCGGAGTGCAGCGCAAGGCGGAGGACGAGGCTCGGAGTGGGGTTCTCCGTGCCTCGTCCTCCAACGCCGCGATGTGCCCGCCGAGCGCCGCGCAGCGCGGCCGGGCCCACGGATCGAGGCTTCGGTCAGTTGGTGCTGACCGGGCGGCCGGAGGTCTGCCAGGCGTGCATGCCGCCGTCCAGGTTGATCGCCTCGCGACCGAGCTGGTTCAGGAACTGGGTCGCCATCCCGGACCGCCCGCCGACCGCGCACACGCACAGCACCTTCTGGTCCAGCGGCACCTCGCCCACGCGCTCCTGCAGCTCACCGAGCGGGATGTGGTTCGCCCCCTCGATGTGCCCGCGGTCCCACTCGTCCGGCTCGCGCACATCCAAAACGAACGCCTCGGCCAGCAGGGCGTCGTCCAACTCGGCCACCACGACCGAGGGAATCTCCTGGTTCTGGAACATGCTGTCGATCATGTCAGGCCGCCGGTCGACGCCGGGACGCAGGACCTCGGGAACGCGATGGGATTACTTGAGGAGCTTGGAGAGGCGGCGGTCGGCCAGGGGTTTGCCGCCGGTTTGGCAGGTGGCGCAGTACTGGAGGGAGGAGTCGTGGAAGCTGACCTCGCGGACGATGTCGCCGCAGACCGGGCACTTCTGGCCCTTGCGGCCGTGCACACGCAGGCCGGACTTCTTCTCCGACTTCAGGTCCTGTACGGCGAGGCCGGCGGAGCGGTCGACCGCGTCCTGGAGGGTCTCGAGCATCGCGTCGTACAGCAGCTCGAGCTCGTCCTCGGTGAGGTTCGACGCGGGTTTGAACGGGCTCATCTTCGCCACGTGCAGGATCTCGTCGGAGTAGGCGTTGCCGATCCCGGCGATCACCGACTGGTTCCGCAGCACACCCTTCAGCTGCACCCGGCCCTCGCGTTTCAGGATCGCGCCGAAGTCGTCGAGTGACAGCGTGAACGGATCCGGACCGAGCCGCGAGATCCCCGGCACCTCGGCCGGCTCACGCACCACGTACACCGCGAGCTTCTTCTGGGTGCCGGCCTCGGTCAGGTCGAAGCCGGAGCCGTCGTCGAACACCGTCCGCAGCGCGATCGGGCCCTTGCCCGGCCGCACCAGCGTGGTCGACTGCTCCTCCTTCCATCGCAGCCAGCCCGCACGGGCCAGGTGGATGACCAGGTGCACGCCCTGGGCCTCGATGTCGAGGAACTTCCCGTGCCGCTTGACGTCGTCGATCAGCAGCCCGACCAGGCTCGAGATCGGCGGGTCGTAGGTCTTCAGCGCGCTGATCGCGGTGATGTCGGCGCGCACGAACGCCCGGCCGACGGCGCGCTCGCGCAGGAACGCCGCCAGCGACTCGACCTCCGGCAACTCTGGCACCGTCCCAGTGTGCCTTACCGCGGGGACAGTTTGCCCGGTTCAGGGTGGGAACAGGGAATCGGTGGGGTGAACCCGCAAGCGTTTGTTGGCCCGGGACGGTAGCGTCGTGGAGCAAGAGAGTAGGGAGGCCCTGATGGGGTTTGTGAAGACGTTGGTCAAGGGTGCGGTCGTCGCCAAGCTGGCGCAGGTCGCGCAGCGCGAGCTCAGCAAGCCTGAGAACCAGCGCAAGCTCAAGGAAGCGTTCCACAAGGTGCAGCAGCGCCGCGGCGGCGCCCACTAGCAGCACCCTGGACTTCGGCCCGGCTGCTCGTGCACAGCCGGGCCAGAAGTGTGCGCTCAGGCAGGTTTGTGTGCCTGCAGCGTGTACGTCGCCGGCAGCCGGTGCGGGTTGTCGGTCAGCCGCCACTCGCCGGACTCGTCCGCGGTCATCAGCCCGGGCAGGGCTTCCCAGGGCGCGCTGTCGTGCTCGGCGAGCGAGTCGAAGACCAGACCGGTCCGCTGGATCGCGGTGATGATCTCGGACAGCCCGTGGTTCCACTCGTGCGTGACGTTGTGCGAGAACTCCACATCGGTCTCGACGTACGTCCCGCCCTCGTCCCACACGATCGGCTCGGCGGTCTCGAAGTACGGGTACCTCAGGACCGGGCTCGTGTCCCCGGGCTCGGCGTCGAGCGCCCACAGCATCGGGTGACCCTCGCGGAGGAACAGTCGCCCACCCGGCTTCAGCAGTCCGGCGACCGTCTCCGCCCACCGGGTGATGCTCGGCAGCCAGCCCAGCGCGCCGATCCCGGTGAAGACCAGGTCGTACGACGAGGCGCCGAGCACGTCGACCGCGTCGTACACGTCGGCGACGTGGAAGTCCGCCTCGAGCCCTAGCCGATCCGCCAGCGTCTGCGCATGCGCGATCGCGGGCGCGGAGAAGTCCAGCCCGCTCATCCGGGCGCCGAGCCGCGCGAGTGACACCGTGTCGGTGCCGATGTGGCATTGCAGGTGCACCGCACGCAGCCCGGATATGTCGCCGAGCCGGGGCAGGTCGAACCGGACCACCTCACTGAGGTACTGCGGGTCCTCCTCGAACTTCTGCACGTTGTAGCCGGGAGACGCGGCGTGCGCCGGCACCCGCTCGTCCCAGTTGGCGCGATTCACGTCCCGGTAGTCGCTCACAGCCGCGACCATGCCACACGCCCACGGCCGCGTCACAGCAATTAGTGGAGGTAAGTCCACCTCGGTGGGAGGTCCAGGCCGACTGTGTGAGGTACAGCGCACTGGTGTGCTGGAGGTCATGAGCCAGGTACTGAGCCGGACCCGCATCCAGGACGTCGATGCGTTGCGTGGATTCGCCCTGCTGGGCATCTTGGTCGTGAACATCACCTTCGCCGCCTCGGGGTTCCCGATCCACGTAGCCGACGATCCGGCACACCAGTCGTGGCTCGACCAGGCAGTGCACTGGGTGTCCTCGACGTTCGTGGACATGAAGTTCTACCTGCTGTTCTCGTTCCTGTTCGGCTACAGCTTCCAGTTGCAGGTCGAGGCGGCTCAGCGCGCCGGCGCCGCGTTCAAGCCGCGGATGATGCGCCGGCTGGGCGGTCTCTTCGTGATCGGCGCCCTGCACGGGATCTTCCTGATCACCGGCGACATCCTCAGCGTCTACGCGCTGATCGGCCTGATCCTGCTGGCGATGCGGCGGGTGCGAGACCGTACGGCGCTGATCGTGGTCGGCGCGATCTACGCCTACCTCTTCATCACGCTGGGCGCCGCCGTGCTCTTCATGGACAGCTCGGCGTTCCTGGACCCTGCCGGCGCGGTCGCCGCGGCGCAGGAGACGACTGCGAACCTCGGCGGGTCGTTCGGCGACATCGTCGGCGAGCACGTCGCGGCACTACCGACGTACGGCCTCTCTCTGCTCACGGTGCAGGGCCCGACGACGCTCGCCGCCTTCCTGCTCGGCCTGGTTGCCGGCCGACGTCGGCTGCTCGCGAACATCAACGGCCAAGAGGCTGTGCTGCGGCTGATCCAACTGGTCGGATTCGTCGTCGGCATCACTGGCGGGATGATGTACGCGGCGGCCGGCAACGGCGACACCGGCTCCGTCCTGGCCAGCGTGCTCACCGCACCGTTCCTCTGTGCGGCGTACGTCGCAACGCTGCTGCGGATCATGCACTCAGACAAGGGGCAGGACGTGCGGCGGGTGCTCGCACCGGCCGGGCAGATGGCCTTGTCGAACTACCTGGGTCAGTCAGTGGCCACCATGCTGATCTTCACCGGCATCGGGTTCGGCCTGGTCGGGCAGGTGTCTCCGCTGGAAACGATGGGGTTCGCCGTCGCGATCTTCGCCGTACAGGTCGTGCTGAGCCACGTCTGGATGAACCGCTACGGCTACGGGCCGGTGGAAGGTGTGCTGCGGGCCATTACCAACGCGAACGCTCCCACCTGGCAGCGCAAGACCGCCGGGTGAGGTCCCGGCGGTCTGCGGTCGTGTCAGGCCGCGTTGCGGCCGTGGTGGGCAAGGGTGCGGGCCCGGCGGATGCTGTGCACGGTGCCTGCGGTCGTAGCGGGCTTGCGGTTGAGGGGCTCGGCCGCGCCACCGAGGGCGAGCAGGTCGAGCTTGGTCCGGGCCTGGTCACGGTCGCCAGTCACCCAGGAGCCGTTCGGACCGGTGGTGAGACCGGTCGAGTGACGCCTGTTGCTGAGCTCCAGAGCCGCGATCACGGCCAGCGCGAGTACTGCGAGAAGAAGGATTCCGGTCATGGCATAGATTTTGCTACCTACTAGATCCTGCCACCACTGGCACTATTGACATAGTTCCACAAATTCCTGCCATACTGGCGGCATGCTCCAAAAGATCGCTGTCGTCCTCATGGAGGACGTCGCCATGTTCGAGTTCGGCGTGGTGTCGGAGGTGTTCGGGATCGACCGGACCGACGACGGGGTGCCCGCATTCGACTTCAAGGTGTGCTCGACCCGGCCGGGCGAGCCGCTGCGCAGCAGCAGCCACTCCGCGGTGATCGCGCCGTACGGGCTGGAGGAGCTCGAGGACGCCGACCTGGTCGCGCTCCCGGCGACGACCTGGCGGGAGGAGTACGACGAGCGGATCCTGGACGCCCTGCGACGGGCCGAGGCGCGCGGCGCGATCCTGCTGACGGTCTGCTCGGGCGCCTTCGTGCTCGGCAAGGCAGGGCTGCTGGACGGCCGGCCCTGCACCACGCACTGGCGCTACGAGAAGCTCTTCCAGGAGACGTTCCCGCTGGCCAAGCTGGACGCCGACGTCTTGTTCGTCGACGACGGCAACATCATCACCAGCGCCGGCACCGCGGCCGGGATCGACGCCTGCCTGCACCTGGTCCGGCGTGAGCTCGGCAGCGCGATCGCCACCCGGATCGCGCGCCGGATGGTCGTCCCGCCGCAGCGCGACGGCGGTCAGCGGCAGTATGTCGACGTACCGGTGCCGGAGTCGTCGGGCGAGAGCCTGCAGCCGGTGCTCGACTGGATGGTCGACAATCTGACCATCGAGCACACCGTGCCGGCGCTGGCCCGGCGGGCGCAGATGTCGGAGCGGACGTTCGCTCGGCGGTTCGTCGCGGAGACCGGGACGACGCCGCTGAAGTGGGTCACCACGCAGCGCGTGCTGCGAGCGCGCACGTTGCTCGAGCAGACCCGAATGGGCATCGAGCAGATCGCCGCCGAGTCCGGATTCGGGACGGCCGCTTTGCTAAGGCACCACTTCCGCAGGGTGGTGGGCGTGCCACCACAGGACTACCGCCGTACCTTCCGCACCGCCAGCTGACAACCATCGTTACGCTGTGCTGACCCTCTGATTGCACTGCGTGAAGTCGCTCTGACATGCTCCGGGGAGCGTGAGACCGCCCACAGAATTTGCGGTGCCCCCACCCGGGCCTTCTAGGATCCTTCGAGTGTCACAGGGGGGTAACGGCCGAACAGATCGGCGAGCCGAGAGAAGTTGGAGCGACTGTGGCAACGCCGGACCCGTCCCGGGCCAGCACCTCCCGACGTCTGAGCTGGGACGTCGTCCGTGTTCTCGCCGTCCTCGCAGTGGTCTTCACCCACACGACGTACCAAGGGCCGGAGTTGCACCCCGAGCTCGGTACGCCGCTGGGCAAGTACCCGTTCCAGGTCGGCGCCAGCGTCCTGCTGGTGATCAGCGCGTACTTCGTCTGCGTGACGATCCGGAAGGGTCCCACCGCGCGCTGGCTGTGGCGCCGGGTCTGCCGGGTGCTGCCGCCGTACCTGGCCGCCGTACTGGTCACCTACACGGCGTTGATCCTGATCGGGCCGGACAACTGGCTCCTGCCGACGCCGCATGACCTGTGGGGCAACCTGACGCTGGCCGCCTCGTTCGACCCGTCGGTACAGCTCATCGACGGCTCCTACTGGACGCTGCCGCTACAGCTGATCGCCTTCGCCGCCGCTGCACTGCTCTGGCCGCGCGGCATGGGTACGGCCGGGCGCATCACCGGACTGCTCTGGGTGATGATCCTGGCGCCGGTGATCCTCGATTGGAACGACCGGATCGTGCACAGCCCGTTCTGGGTCCAGCAGGCGTGGAACGGCCTCGGACTGCACCGACTGCAGTTGTTCGCGATCGGCATTGCGATCTGGCTCTGGGCCCAGCGCCGGATCAACGTGGTGCACCTGGGCGCGCTCCTCGTGGCGACCGTCTTCGCTCAACATGCGCACACAGCTGACCTGCCGTCGTCGTTGGGCATCGGCGTCCTGCTCGTGTTCGTGGCGCTGGCCGCTCGGGGACCGGACTGGCGTGTGTTCGCGCCGATCCGGCGTCCGATCCAGTTCCTGGCGCGGATCTCGTTCGCGATCTACCTGCTCAACCAGGAGCTCGGCTACCTGATCGCGTACCACCTGATGGCGATCGGCGCGGGCCGTCTGACGCAAATCGCCGGCGCGGTGGCCGGCGTGATCGCGCTGGCTTGGCTGCTCACGACGTACGTCGAACAACCGGTGTACCGCGCCCTGGCCAACACCCCGATCCGCCCACCGCTCCGCCGCCTCGGCTTCCGCGCCCTGGTCTGGCTGACTACTTGACGCCGGATACCCGGAGCCTGATACTCGATTTCGAGTAATCGAGGTCGAGGGGGCAGTCATGGCGCGACGGAAGGTCGGCAACCCGCTCGCGTTCGCGATCCTGGGCAGCCTGGCCGAGCGGCCGATGCACCCCTACGAGATCTCGACGATCCTGCGGGCCCGCGGCAAGGACCAGAGCATCAAGCTCAACTACGGCTCGCTCTACTCCGTCGTCACGGCGCTGGAGAAGAACGGTTTCATCGAGGCGCGGGAGACGATCCGCGAGGGCAACCGGCCGGAGCGCACCGTCTACCAGATCACCGACGCCGGCCAGGAGGAGTTCCGCGACTGGCTGACCGAGTTGCTCGGTACGCCGAGCCGCGAGTTCCACCCACTCGAGGCGGGCCTCGCCTACCTGCCCGGCCTGCCGCCCGACCGGGTGGTGGAGCTCCTGGAGCAGCGGGTGAAGGCGATCGACACGGAGATCGAGCAGGTCGCCGCCGCGCACGACCAGATGGCGTCGATGGAGTTGCCGCGCATCTTCTGGGTCGAGTCGGAGTTCCGGCTGGCGCTGCTCGAGGCCGAGTCGGCATACGTCCACGAGCTCACCGAGGCGATCCGGAGCAACACCCTCGACGGGTCGGCGTTCTGGCGCCAGGCCTGGAAGAACTTCGAAGAGGAGGGCATCAGCCCGGTCGACCAACTGAAAGACCCCGTCAAGTACTTCGGCGCCGAGTTCACCTGGATGCAGGCGATGCCGCCGGAAGCCAAGTAGTCAGCAGGACGGCCCCCGACCGAGGTGCGGCAACACCACAGGTCGAGGGCCGCAGTTTCCTCGAGCCGGTCCGAAGACCTGGTCCCAAGGCGCACCCATCAGGATAGCCAGCTGCGGATCGGCTCCCGTCACCACAAGGGAGTCACATGCATGCCCTGGAAGCGATCGATCTGGTCAAGACGTACCCAGCCGGCCGCAAGAACCCACCGCTGCGCGCGCTCGACGGTCTCACCTTCAGCGTCCCGGAAGGCGTCGTACTCGGCTTGCTCGGCCCGAACGGCGCCGGCAAGTCCACCACCGTCAAGATCCTCACCACCCTCTCCCGCGCCGACTCCGGCACGGCCCGGGTGGCCGGGTACGACGTCAACACCGAGCAGGACGCAGTACGGCGGGCCATCGGCTACGTCCCGCAGAAGTCCAGCTCCGACCCCCAGGCCACCGGAGTCGAGAACCTCGTGCTGGGCGGCCGGATCTACGGCCTGACCCGTACGGAAGCGGTACGGCGAGCAGCGGAACTGATGGCGCGGTTCGGCCTGACCGACGCGGGCGATCGCCAGGTGAAGACGTACTCCGGCGGTATGCAGCGCAAGCTCGATGTCGCACTCGGCCTGGTCCACCGGCCGCGGGTGTTGTTCCTGGATGAGCCGACGACCGGACTCGATCCGGAAGCGCGGGCCGACCTGTGGGACGAGGTCGGGCGGCTGTCGGGCCAGGAAGGGCTGACCGTGCTGCTCACCACGCACTACCTCGAGGAGGCGGACCGGCTGGCCGACCGGTTGGCGATCGTCGACCACGGCAAGATCGTTGCCTCGGGCACCCCGGAGGCGTTGAAGGCCGAGCTGCGGGGCGACTCCGTGAACGTCGAACTGCTGGCTCCGGACAGCTCGCTGAGCGTTCGCGCGCTGCTCGGGGAGTTGCCGGGAGTCGGGGAGATTGTTGTCGAGGGCAACACGTTGCGGCTTCGGGTCGACCACGGGGCGACGGCCGTTCCCGCCGTACTGGGAACCCTTGAGGACAAGGCGATTCCGGTCACCGCGGTGACGGTGTCGCGGCCGTCGCTGGACGACGTCTACCTGCGGTACACCGGACGGTCGTTCCGTTCTCTTGAGGGCGAGGCGGCGTGATGAGCACGGTCGCGTTTCTCGGGCACACCCGGTTCATCACCGGACGCTGGCTGCGGGCGCAGTACCGGCAGCCGGCGCTGATCGCGTTCACCTTGATCCAGCCGGCGATCTGGTTGCTGCTGTTCGGGCAGTTGTTCAAAGGCGTGGTGGAGATCCCCGGCTTCGGCGACTCGTCGTACATCGCCTTCCTCACGCCTGGGATCGTGATGATGACCGCGCTGATGAACAGCGGCTGGAACGGCACCACGTTCATCGCGGACATGGAACGCGGGGTGATGGACCGGCTGCTCGCCTCGCCGGTCAGCCGCGGCGGCCTGATGGCCGGGCAGCTCGTCAGCAACGCGACCACGATGTTCATCCAGACCGTGCTGGTGTTCGCGATCGGCATCGCGGCCGGCGCCCGGTACGACGGGAGCGCTGCCGGCTACGCGGTCACGGTCGGCGCGGCGATCCTCGTCGGCACCGCCTTCGGCTCGCTGTCCAACGCTGTGGCCTTGCTGACCCGTCAGCAGGAGGCGCTGATCGGCATCTCCCAGTTCGTCTCGCTCCCCCTGACCTTCATGTCCTCGATCATGATCGACCCCGAGGTCGCCCCGCACTGGCTCAACGTCGCCGCCCGCTACAACCCCGTCGACTGGGCCGCCACCGCAGCCCGCGAGGCCCTCTCCGCCAACCCCGACTGGTCATCGGTAGCCCGCCACAGCGCCTACCTGCTGGTCTTCACCTTGGTCGTCGCCTGGCTCTCCACCCGAGCCTTCCGTACCTACCAGCGCTCGGTCTGACACCTTGAATTCGATAGCTTGCTATGCAAAACTCATAGCAAGCTATGGAATTGAGGTGAGGTCGTCATGACTGCAATCACCACCCGCCGGACCGGCGGGGGCAAGAAGGTTCGCGATCGGCAGCGGCTGGCTCATCTGGTCGCCGGGATCGCGGTGGTCGCGTACGTGTATGCGCCAGGCGCTGCCGCGCTCGAAGCGGCAGTTCGTTGGGTGATTCTGCCGCTGCTGGCGGCGTCCGGGGTGCTGATGTGGCAGTGGCCGAAGGTTCGGCGGTTGGCTCGCAGGCTGAGGAGCCAGGCGTGACGGACGGCTTGTTTCGCGGGGAGTCGCTCGGCTATCAGGTCAACCATCTCGCTCGGCTGCTCGCGCACACGCTGGCGGCTCGGATAGCGCCGTACGGCGTGGTGCCTGGGCAGTTCGCGCAGTTGCTTGTGCTGTTCGAGGAAGACGGGCTGACGCAACGGGAGCTGTGTGACCGGGTGCGGATCGAGCAGGCGACGATGGCGAAGACGTTGCAGCGCATGCAGCGCGACGGTCTGGTCCGATGCGATCCCGACCCGGACGACCGGCGCCGGATTCGCGTCTACCTGACCGACCACGCCCGCGCGCTCCAGCCTGAACTGGTCGCCGCCGCGCGGTCGGTGAACGCCCTGGCCGTCCAGGGACTGACGGAGGCGGAAGCGGCCGGTTATCTGGAGCTCACTGCCCGGGCGATCGGCAATCTCGAGTCAGCTCTTTAGGGCTGCGGCGTACCAGGGCTTGATGATGTCGTCGATGATCGTGAGGCGTTCGTCGAACGGGATGAAGGCGGACTTCATCGCGTTGATGGCGAACCAGCGGAAGTCGGCGAGGTCGTAGTCGAAGGCTTCGGCGAGCAGGGTGAGCTCGCGGCTCATCGACGTACCGCTCATCAGCCGGTTGTCGGTGTTGACGGTGACCCGGAAGCGGAGCTTGGCGAGCAGGCCGATCGGGTGGTCGGCGATCGACTCGGCGGCGCCGGTCTGCAGGTTCGAGCTCGGGCACATCTCGAGCGGGATCCGCCGGTCCCGGACGTACGCCGCGAGCCGCCCGAGCTCGGCCTTGTCACCGACGGGGTCGTAGTTGATGTCGTCGATGATCCGGACGCCGTGACCGAGCCGGTCCGCGCCGCACCACTGGATCGCCTGCCAGATCGACGGCAGCCCGAACGCCTCGCCGGCGTGGATGGTGAAGTGCGCGTTCTCGCGCTGCAGGTACTCGAACGCGTCCAGGTGCCGGGTGGGCGGGTATCCCGCCTCCGCGCCGGCGATGTCGAACCCGACCACTCCGGCGTCGCGGTAGGCGACCGCGAGCTCGGCGATCTCCCGCGACCGGGCCTTGTGCCGCATCGCGGTGAGCAACTGCCGCGCGACGATCGGCCGCTCCGCGGTCGCCATGCCGTGCTCGAACCCCTCGCGTACGGCATCCACCACCTGCTCCAGCGTCAATCCGCCGGTCAAGTGCTGCTCAGGCGCGTACCGGATCTCCGCGTAGACCACACCGTCCGCCGCCAGATCCTGCACACACTCACTGGCCACCCGCTGGATCGCCGCGGCGTTCTGCATCACCGCGACGGTGTGGTCGAACGTCTCCAGGTACCGCTCGAGCGACCCGGAGTCCGCCGACTCGACGAACCACGCCCCCAGCTCCGCGGCGTCGTTCCGCGGCACCTGGTGCCCGATCTCCCGAGCCAGCTCCAGCACGGTCTCCGGCCGCAGACCGCCGTCCAGATGGTCGTGCAACAGAACCTTCGGGGCCGCGTTCAACTCCTCGGGGGTGATCATGCCGCCATCCTGCCAGCCGCCCCGGATCCGGCAAACGTTCAAGAAATCCGTCGGTGCCGCGTGTCATGGTGAGCAAATGGTGAGCCGGCTGCGTGGTCGCCCCGAATGGCAGTTCTTCGCCGTTCTGCCCCGGGCCGATCCTGTGCTGGCCACCCTCTGGTGGGTCCTGCTGCTGGCCCGCGGCGCGCTGCCCGCGGTGTTCGCGATCTCGATGGGCCGGGTGATCGGGGCGGTCCAGCACGGGTCCGCCCTGGCCGGGCCGTTGAGCCTGATGGGGATCACGTTCGTCCTGCTGCAGGTGCTCACTCCGGTGCACCAGGCGGTCAGCGCCAACTTGGGCAGCCGCGTGGCCGCTTGGCTGAACGACGTACTCGCCAAGGCCTGTGTGGAACCGCCTGGGATCGGTCACCTCGAGGATCCGGACCTCAGCGAGGACCTGACCGTGGCCCGCGAGTTCGACCGCGGGCAGACCGGTCCGCCGATGTACCTGAACGTCGACTTCGTCGCGGGCAGTCTGGTCGAGCTCGTCGGCGGTCTTGCGTCCGCGGTGGTGCTGTTCGGATTCAGCTGGTGGGCGCCGCTGGTGCTCGTCGTCGCCTGGGCGGCGACGCACTGGCTGCTGCGGGAGAGCGGTGTCTGGAAGGACCGGAACACGGCCGAGGTCCGCTCGGCGCAGCGGCACGCGGACTACGCATACCAACTGGCCGTCGAGCCGGAAGCCGCGAAGGAGCTGCGGCTGTTCGGTCTGGCCGGCTGGACCGTGGAGCGGTTCACCGATCGGCGTCGGCGGCTGTTCGAGCTCCAGTACGCCGCCACGCGACTGCGTGAGCGTCCGTTGGTCTGGAGCCTGCTGATCGTGGCCGTGGCCAACGGCCTGGTCTTCTGGGCGCTCGGAGCGGCGGCGATCGACGGCCGGCTGGAGCTCGATCGGCTGGTGACGTTCGCTCAGGTCGCGGTCGGGGTCAGCATGATCGCGTTCGGCGGTCTGAACTGGGCGCTCGACGGTGCGTCGGCGCCGGTGGCCGCCGTACGCCGGCTGCGGCCCGCGATGGAGCCGGCCGGCGCACTGACGTCCGGCCGCCGGATGCCGCATCCGCGAGGCGCGGTCGCGATCGAGATCCGGGATCTGAGGTTCCGGTATCCACACTCCGCGGAACCGGTCTTCGACGGACTCGACCTGACCGTGCCAGCAGGCTCGTCGCTGGCCGTCGTCGGCCAGAACGGCGCCGGCAAGACCACCCTGGCCAAGCTGCTCTGCCGGTTGTACGACCCTGACGCCGGAGCGATCCAAGTCGAAGGAAACGACCTGCAGGACCTCGACGTGGATGCGTGGCGGACCCGCGTCGCGGCGGTCTTCCAGGACTTCCTCCGGCTCGAGCTTCCGTTGCGGGACAACGTGGCCCCGGGCGGCGCGTCGGACGCGGACATCCTGGCCGCGCTCGCCGACGCCGGCGCCGGTGACCTGGCCGACCTCGAGACCCGCTTGGCGACCGGGTACGGCGACGGCACCGACCTGTCCGGTGGTCAGTGGCAACGGGTCGCGCTGGCGCGGGCGTTGTGCGCCGTACGGCAGGGTGCCGGGCTGGTGCTGCTCGACGAACCGACGGCGCAACTGGACGTCCGGGGTGAGGCGGCGATCTTCGACCGGATCCTGACCGCGACCCGGGACGTCACCACGATCCTGATCTCGCACCGCTTCTCCACCGTCCGGCACGCCGACCGGATCTGCGTGCTCGAGCACGGCCGAGTCGTCGAGCTCGGGAGCCACGACGAGCTGATGGAGCTCGGCGGACGGTACCGGACGATGTTCGACCTGCAGGCCCAGCGGTTCACCGCGGAGGTCGACGAGGAAGGAGTCAGCTATGACACGCTCTGACGTCGACGACCTGCCCAAGGGGCTGCCGGCGATGTGGCGGCTGTGCAAGCTCGGCTACCAGCACGAGCCCCGTCTCCTGGTCTTCTCCTTCGCGATGACGCTGCTTGCCGCGCTGCCGGACGCACTGCTCGCGTTGTGGCTAAAGATCCTTGCGGACGGCGTGCTGGACAACGACCGGCGCGCCGTACTGCTCGCTGCGAGCGGTTTGGCGGTGTCCGTCACGGCGACCTGGTTCCTGCGGACAGTCTCGACCCGGATCACCCGGCGGTTCCGGGACCGCGTGACGATCATGCTCGAGGCGCATGTCGCCCGGCTGCAGGCGTCAGTCGCCACCGTCGAGCACCAGGAACGACGCGACTTTCTGGACCGGCTGTCTGTGCTGCGCAAGCAGGTGTTCGTGCTCGACCACATGTACATGTCACTGTTCTCGACCTGCGGCTGGTTGGTGCGACTTGGGGTGACCGTCGCCCTGCTGATGTCGATCGATCCGGCGCTGATCCTCCTGCTGGTGTTCGCCCTGCCGACGGTCGTCAGCTCCAGTTGGCGACCGGGCGTCGAGCGTGCTGTCGAGGAGAAGTACGCCGCCCACAGCCGGCTGGCCGACCACCTGTTCAAGACCGCCACCACCGCTGCCCCCGGCAAGGAGGTCCGGGTCGTGGGCATCGGCCAGGACCTCGTGGTGAACCGCCGCCGCGAGTGGGAGAAGTGGTACGGCGCCATCGCAAGCGCCCGGTGGACCAGTTCGGCCTGGCATGCGGCCGCTTGGGCCATCTTCGGGGCGGCGTACGTCGGCGCCGTACTGTTCGTCGTGTCCGGACCGAACGGCTCGGTCGGCAACGTCCTGCTGATCTTGGCAGCCGGTGCGCGGTTGTCGGCGTACATCGGAGCGACGGTCGGCGAGATCGGGTTCCTGCGGGGGATCTGGCTGGACGGGTCCCGGCGGTTGGTCTGGCTGGAGAACTACGCGGCCTCGTTCGACGACTCCGCGGATCTGCCGGCGCCGGAGCGACTCACCGACGGCATCCGGCTGGACCACGTCTCCTTCACATACGCCGGAGCGTCCCGGCCCGCGTTGGAGGATGTCGACCTGCTGCTGCCGGCCGGCCGAGTGGTCGCGGTCGTCGGCGAGAACGGCGCCGGCAAGTCGACTCTGGTGAAGCTGATCTGCAAGCTCTACGAGCCGACCGGCGGGCGGGTCCTGGTCGACGGGCAGCCACTGGACCGGATTCCGGCGGAAGCGTGGCGGCTCGCGGTCGCCGGTGCGTTCCAGGACTTCTTCCGGTTTGAATTCCGGGCCGGCCACAGCGTCGGGCTCGGGGACCTCCCGCGACTCGACGACGAGCCGGCCGTCACGACGGCGGTCGGCCGGGCCGGTGCGGAGGATGTCGTCGAGCGGCTCGAGGCCGGGCTCGACACCCAGCTCGGCGCCACCTGGCCGAGCGGGGCGGAGATCAGCTTCGGTCAGTGGCAGAAGCTCGCGCTGGCCCGTGGCTTCATGCGCAACCGGCCGTTGCTGCTGGTCCTCGACGAGCCGACCGCCGCACTGGACGCCGAGACCGAGCATGCCCTGTTCGAGCGTTACGCGGCGGCGGCCAAGGACAGCACCGACGGGCGGATCACGATCCTGGTCTCACACCGGTTCTCGACCGTCCGGATGGCCGATCTGATCGTGGTTCTGGACGGCGCCCGGGTGGTGGAGACCGGAACGCACGACCAGCTGATGGCGCGGGACGGGCACTACGCCGAGCTCTACCGGATCCAGGCCGCCGCCTATCACTGAGCGTGGATCTTGAAGACGGGGACGCCGGGGGCGATGTGGCGCAGGACCTCGTCGGGCGAGTTCTTGTCGACGTCACCGCTGAAGAAGGTGCCGACCTCCCAGGCCCACTTCTTCAGGTACAGGCGCAGCATCGGCGTCTTGTCGGCGTCGGCGACCTCCTCGGCCCGGAACGTCTCGATCTTGCGGCCGAGCTGGAGCCGGCCCTCGGGGTGCGCCCGCAGGTTCCGCACCCACTGGGTGTGACCGCGCGGCGCGACCAGGTAGCGCTGGCCGTCGACGACCAGCAGGTTGACCGGTGTGCTCCGCCAGTCGCCGGTCTTGCGGCCGCGGACCGAGAGCACCCGGCTGCCCATCAGGCTCAGGCCGAGCTTGGTCAGGCGGGCGACGATCCGGTTGAAGACCCGCATGCTGCCCTCGGCGGCGGTGATCACGCGCTTGCTGTCGTAGGTCTGGTTGTACTGCGGCATCGTCGTACCTCTCCTGGTGTGCTCCGGTTTGCGAGAGCGGTGCTCTCTGTTGTGATCAGTGAACACGGAAGCGCTGCTCACTGTCAAGAGCACTGCTCTCGGTTTTGTGGCAGACTGCTGTCATGAACGCCGGACGCACCGCACGGGAGAGGGCCAGGGCCGAGCTGACCGAGGAGATCAAGACGATCGCCCGCCGGCAGCTCGCGACCGATGGCGCCGCGGACTTGTCGCTGCGCGCCATCTCCCGCGAGTTGGGCATGGTGTCGTCGGCGATCTACCGCTACTTCCCCAGCCGGGACGACCTGCTGACCGCGCTGATCATCGACGCGTACGACGCCCTCGGTGAAGCAGCTGAGGTCGCGGCCTCCCGTGGCTACGAGCGACCACTCGACGCATGGCTGGCGATCTGCGCGGCGGTGCGGGACTGGGCACGCGCCAGTCCGCACGAGTACGCGCTGATCTACGGTTCGCCGATCAGCGGTTACAAGGCGCCGCAGACGACCGTGCAGCCGGCCAGCCGGGTCCCGATCGTCCTGCTCGGCCTGCTGGAACGCGCTCAGGGCGAAGGGCTGCTTGTGGTACCAGAGGATGCTCCGGTGCCGGACGGCGTACTGGCCGAGCAGGTGCAGGTGCTCGCGCCGTTGGCGCCGGGGGTCCCACCGCCGGTGCTGCTGCGGATGGGGATCGTGTGGACGCAGCTGTTCGGGATGATCAGCTTCGAGCTGTTCGGTCAGCTGGTCGGGACGATGGATCCGGCGGACGCGTTCTTCGCCTCGACGACCCGGCAGATGGCTGCCTTCGTCGGTCTCAACTGAACGCCTTCGGCAGCGGCAGGTTCACGGCGTTCGCCACCCGGCGGACGTAGGTCTCGCGCGGAATCGAGACCGCGCCGAGAGTCGCCAGGTGGTCGGTGACCCACTGGATGTCGAGCACGCGCTGGTCGGCGTACTCGTCGTCGAGCAGCTCGATCAGCCCGGCCACGGCGGCCTTGGAGCCGTCGGTCTTGTGGTGGAACATCGACTCGCCGGCGAACAGTCCGCCGATCGCGACGCCGTACAGGCCGCCGGCCAACTCGTCGCCGTCCCAGGCCTCGACGGAGTGCACCCAGCCGAGGCGGTGCAGCTCGGTGTACGACGCGATGATGCCGCGGTCGATCCAGGACCCGGGGCGACGCGGGTCGGCGCAGGCGCGGATCACCCGGTCGAACGCGGTGTTCACCCGGATCTCGAACTTGCTCCGGGCCCGCCGTACCGACCGCGACGGCTGGTACCCGGCGACCTCGATGACCCCGCGGTCGACCGGCGACCACCACAGCAGCGAGCCGCGATGGTCGGGCATCGGGAACAGCCCCCGCCGGTACGCCGCCAGCACGGTCCCGGGCTGCAGATCCGCCCCGCCGGCGACGATGTCACTCGCCCCGGCAACCGCCACCGGCGGAAAGTCCCACACAGACGCAGCAGGCTCGACAGGCACACCCCAATCCTGGACCACCCGCACGCCCGCCGCGGGGTCGGGGGACACCGGGGGTTTCTCCCGAGTGGCGGCAATCCCGGGGGCACGTAGAGTTGAAGCACGCCCAGGACTCGGACGCGGGGAGGGCGGGAAGGAGTACCCGTGGCCGGAGTGGTCAGGTTCGTCGCCAGCAGTCTCGCGCCCGCCGCGCAGCGGTTCGCCCCGCAGGCAGCGGCGGGTGTGCTGCGCCAGATTCTCGAGGTCGCGATCGACGGGTACCAACGGTTCCCGGGGGCCGAGCAGATCGCCGAGGCGAAGCTGGCCAGGTCCGGTGGTGACGCGCAGTTGGCGATCGACGCGGTGATCGACCAGCACATCCGGCTGGCCGGTCTGCAGGGGTTCGTGACCAGCATCGGCGGACTCGTGACCCTCCCGGTCGCGCTGCCGGCAAACCTGACCGGTCTGGCGATCGTGCAGGCACGGATGGTGGCCTCGATCGCGCACCTGCGCGGATACGACCTGGACGATCCGCGGGTTCGCACCGCGGTGATCACGTGCATGCTCGGCGAGGAAGGCGTACTGGACCGGCTGAAGAAGTCGAGCCTGCCGACGTCGCCGCTGGCGATCGCGACCGCGCCGGTGTTCGACCCGGAGCTGGACCGTCAGGTCGCCGGCGAGGTGGTCGCCGAACTGATCGCCCGGATCAGCGGGAAGCGGATGGCACTGACCGTCACCCGCCGGATCCCGCTGCTCGGTGGCGCGGTCGGCGCCGGGGTCGACGGGTTCGCGACGTGGCGGATCGCCGAGTACGCCGACAAGAGCCTGGTGCGCCGCATCCGTCGTCCGATCGAGCCCTGACCCGGGTCCCTTCTCGGAAACTGTCGGCGGCTGCGGCGACGATGGGTCGGTGAGTGATCGCCGAGCCGAGCTCGGGGAGTTCCTGAAGGCGCGTCGCGCCCGGGTGGCCCCCGAGGATGTCGGGCTGCCCGCCGGCGGGCGACGCCGTACGCCGGGACTGCGTCGCGAGGAGCTCGCGCAGCTCGCGGGCGTCGGGGTTACTTGGTACACCTGGCTCGAGCAGGGCCGCCCGATCAACGTGAGCGGCCAGGTGCTCGACGCGGTGGCGGCGACTCTGCGGCTCAGTTCGATCGAGCGCGAGCACCTGTACCGGCTGGCCGAGGCGACTCCGGTGCGGCCGCCCCGCGCGAGCGTCTGCGCGAACGAGGCGGTGTTCGGCGAGATCCTCAGCGCTCTCGATCCGTTGCCCGCGGTGATCACGAACACCCGGTTCGACATCATCCAGCCGAACCAGGCCTTCCGTGACCTCTTCCACGACTGGCACACGCTGCCCTGCATCCACCGGAACCTGCTCTGGTGCCTAGTCACCGAGCCGCGGGCGCGGGAGCAGTTGCTGAACTACGACGAGGAAGTGCCGTATCTGGTGGCCCGGCTGCGCTCGTCGTACGGCGAACATGTCGGCGACCCGGAGTGGGAGACGGACCTCGAGCGGCTGCGCAAACTCAGTCCCGAGTTCGAGGCGCTCTGGTTGCGGCACGAGGTTGCCGCGTGCAGCCCGCGTCCTCGCCACCTCCGGCACCCGATCGCGGGGGAGTTGCGCTTCACCGTGACCGAGTTGGCGGTCGCCGCCCACCCCGACCTCGTCCTCTTCGTCGAGACGCCGGCGGATACGCAGACTCGCGATCGCCTGCCGCTGACGCGCCGCGCGTTGGTCTAAGAGTGGTCGGCTAGAGCGGCGATCAGGCGGCGCTCTTGCTCGTCGGACCAGGTGGTGCGCAGGACCTGCGGTGACAGCGGTTTGATCTGCTCGATCGCCTTGTCGCCGTCCACGACGTTCCGGACGACCAGGAGCAGCGCCGCGCGGCCAGGCTCGAGGGTCTGCCTGAGGCCACGGACGAACTGGGCGTTGAGGATACCGGCCGACACCGTGCCGCCGACCGCGCCCGCCGCGGCGCCGACCGCTGCCGACAGCAGTGGAATGAGCAGCATCAGACCGACCAGCCCGCCGCCGGCTGCGCCCGCGACGGCTCCGTTGGCGGTCAGCCGAAGCGGGTTGATGAGCTCGACCTCGCCGTTCTCGTGGCGGCAGGCAACCGCGACGCCGCTGAGCTGGAGGGCCTCGATCGCTTCCAGTTCGGTGATCCGCCGGCGGGCCTCCTCGGCGAGGTCACGGCTCGGGAATCCGAGGACGATCAGGTCGGTCATGATTCCTCTCCCTTCGGCTGTCGAGCGGTCACCGCGGCGTGCACGCGGTAGTCGTGGATCGGGCGGTAGCGGTCGTAGAGCATCGTCAGGATGCTGAACAGGAAGATGAAGAACAGCGTGTCGACCAGCGGCAGGCCCTCGTCGTCCCGGCCCAGCACCAGGTCGCCGACGGTGACCAGGACGACGTTCGTCGCGAACACCACCGCGAACGACATCGTCGCGGACTCCCACGACCGGCCCCGCCGGGCCGACCACAGGCCGAGCGCCGAGTTGATCACGGCGAAGATCGCGATGCTGACGAAGATCTCCAGGCTGCTGGCCTGGACGGCCGGCAGCACGTTGCCGAAGATCACGCTGATCAGGCCGATCAGGAAGATCTTCTCCACCGCAGCACCGTCGAAGACCCTGCGATGCGCGGCCTGGAACGCCGCCCGCTCACGCGCCTCGTCGATTTCCTCGGGCAGCGGGTCGGCCTCGACCTTCCACGACCAGTCCGGTTGCGGCAGCCGCGGACGGACGATCAGGAGCAGCACCGCAATCAGGACGAGTACGGCGACCAGCAGCAACGGACCGAACCAGCTGGTGTCCGCGATCAGGTCGGTGACGTCCAGTTGCGCGATGTGGATCCAGTACTCCTGCGGCAGTTTCACGAAGACCCAGATGCCGCCCGCGACCAGCGCCCAGAACCGGAACCCGAACTTCGCCGGGTCCCAGCGGGTCCGGATCGCCTCGTACGCGATGAAGAAGTACTCGAACGTGTTCGGGAACAACAGCAGCAGGAACCGCAGCCCCGACAACTCGAACGCGACCACGCCGACCTGCCGGAAGAAGAACAGGAACCGGCTGATCCCGACCGCCGCCTGACTGGTCCAGTTCCGCAGGCTCGCGAGGTACGCCACCGACAGGTAGAACACGTCCATCGCCTTGTCGTAGCTCTGGTAGAACGGCGGATCGAACCCGAACGACTGAAAGATCGTTTGATCCACGCCGTCGAGCACGAGGCATCCCACGATCGCCGGCAACGGATACCGCGGAATCAACAACGGCAACCCGAACCGCGCCAGCACCACCGCCCAGAACACCACGTCAACGCCCATAAAACCCCCGACCGTCCCCCCGACCGTAGCCCACACCCACATCCCAGGTCTGTGGATAACTACAGCTGGCGCGCCGCCTGCGCCGATAGACTCGAAGCGGAAGGACAGCAGGCGAGGGGTCGGGCTCAGCGAGCTAGGGCTTGGACTGCTCGGCTTGGGGAGGGTTTGCCTAGTTGGGTCGCCATCCAGGTGCTGGTTTGGACCAGTTGCTCCAGGTCTACGCCGGTTTGGATGCCGAGGCCGTCCAGTTGCCAGAGGAGGTCTTCGGTGGCGAGGTTGCCGGTGGCGCTTTCGGCGTACGGGCAGCCGCCGAGGCCGCCGGCTGAGCTGTCGACGGTGGTGACGCCTTCGCGCAGGGCGGTGAGGGTGTTGGCGAGCGCCTGGCCGTAGGTGTCGTGGAAGTGGACGGCCAGCTTGTCCACACCGACCCCGGCAGCAGCGAACGCGGCGAGCAGCGCGGTCACCTGACCTGGGGTCGCGACGCCGATCGTGTCGCCCAGGGAGAGCTCGTGGCAGCCGAGGTCGACCAGACGCGCGCCGACCTTCACCACCTGGTCGATCGGTACGTCGCCCTCCCACGGGTCGCCGTAACACATCGACACGTACCCGCGCACCGCCAGCCCTTCGGCCAGCGCCCGCTGGATCGTCGGTGTGAACATCGCGAACTGCTCGTCCAGCGTCGAGTTCAGGTTCTTCGCGGCGAACGTCTCGGTGGCACTCGCGAAGATCGCGATCTCCCGGACGTTCGCGGCCAGCGCGCGGTCCAGCCCGCGTTCGTTCGGCACCAGGACCGGCGCCCGGACGGCGTCCGGCAGATGCAGCGCCTCCAGGAGCTCAGCGGCGTCGGCGAGCTGGGGAACCCACTTCGGGTGCACGAAACTGGTCGTCTCGACCGTGGTCAGGCCGGCGTCGACCAGCCGGCGGATGAACTCGGCCTTGACCGCGACGTCGACGATCGCCGACTCGTTCTGCAGGCCGTCCCGCGGGCCGACCTCGTAGATCGTGACCCGGTCGGGCAGTCCGTCCGTTCGCACCAGTTGCGGCTTCCGCATGTGTGTCGCCTCCGTCGCGTCGATGGGTCGAGCCGGGGAGGGGTCTCCTCCACAATGGCTCGTGATGACAACTCTGGCTGACATTCTGCGCGGCATCGAACGCGGCGTCTTCCCCGCCCCGGACCTCGGCGTCACCGTCGTACCGGCGCCCTCGCCGCGCGAAGCCGCCGTGGTCGCGCTCACCGGGCACATCGTGATCGCCGCGGACGTCGACCCGGCGTGGGTCGCCGAGCGGGTCCCGCCGGGCGACCTGTCGGCGCCGACCAACCCGCCGTTCCTCTCGGCGCTTGAGGAAGCGACCGGCCGCCGGGTGAACGGAATCGACGGGATGTTGCTGGTGCCGGCGCTGACCGACCGCGCCGGACGTGACGCCGCGATCGCCGGGCTGACCGAGCTCACCGACCACGAGCACCCACGCGTCGAGCGGGCGCGGCGGTACCGGGACGACGTTCGGGTGTACGTCGACGCGTACGGCGGACTCGTGCTCACGGGCCGCGGGTTGGCGGGCCGGTTCGAGTGCGCGATCGAGGTCCCCGAAGGCGCTCGGGGCAAGGGGCACGGCCGGCGGCTGGCCCGGGCCGCCCGCGCGCTGGTCCCAGCAGACGCGCACATCTGGGCCCAGGTGACGCCCGGCAACGCCGCGTCGTTCCGCACCTTCCTCGCTGCCGGCTACCAACTCGTCGGCTCCGAAGCCCTGCTGGTCGACTGACGGCCCGAAGCCCCGCGGATCCAACAAAGTTGCTTCCGGCATCTAGTTGCGGAGACACCATCCACAGCTGTGGACAACCCTGAGGATAGTTGCCTCTAGCTCCGAACTCGACGGTGGTAGGTGTGGGGTTCGCCGGCGTAGTGGTTGCCGCGGTAGAGGCCGTGGATGATCTCGGCCTCGTAGCCGTCGAGCTCAGGCATGCCGAGCTCGCGAGCGATCTCGAGCTCGCCGCGGGCGTCGTACGGGACGCGGACGAACTGGATCGAGAACGGGGCCGGATCACGGGTGTCCGGGACGCCTTCGAGGATGACGTAGACCGGGGTTGGGTCGTCGAGACTGTTGCCGACCGAGCCGATGTTGAACAAAGTGCGGTGGAGGTCGACCTCGTAGAACGGGTCGTGGGTGTCGGCGTACCCAACGACCGTCGGGATCGGGCCGTCGCCGGTGGCCTCGGTGTTCTCGAACATGCCGAGGTACTCCGCTTCGTCGTGGTCGAACCGCACCCGCCGGTGCACACTCGTCGACGACGCATGGAACAGCCGGATCTGCCGCCCGCTGAACAGGAAGTCGTGGCAGAACGGCAGGCCGCGCAGCCACGTCCACTGATCCTCGCGCAGCTCCTTCTTCCACCAGCGCAACGCTTCGCTGTCGTGCTCGCGGTCGGGGTTCGGCAGGAAGTCGTCCCAGTTGCCGAGGATGTTCACCTCACACACCTGCCGGCACCGATCGACCACCTCCTGACCGCGTGGCCCCTTCCCGACGTAGTCACCCAGGTTGAAGATGCGCTCGATCCCCCGCCCCTTGATATCCGCCAGCACCGCCTCCAACGCGGTCAAATTCCCATGCACATCCGAGATCAACGCGATCCTCTGCAGCCCCACATCCGCCATGCCGCCATCCTCTCCCACGCCTCCGACACCCTGAGCGCGGCTGCCACTGGCGGGTTGTTTGACCGCTGCTGTGTTGCAACCCGCCAGTGGCGCAGCAGACCGTCATCGGCCGCGCGCGGCCGGGTCGCTGTGCTAGCGGCTGCCCGAAGGGCCGGCTGGTTCTGGGGTGCGTCCGTGGGCAGCGGCTGTGGGTTTGGAGCGAGGGGTACGGCGTGCGATCGGCCCGAAGGATGCGGTTGGTGTCACGGAGCCGCCTCCTGACTCGCCGGCTGAATGCGCTGCGGCGCCGGCGACTCCACCGGCGACCTTGCGTGCACCGTTGACCACCGCTCCGGCGGCGACCAATCCTGCGCTCGCGGCAGCCCCGACGCCGACGGCTCCCGACGCGCCACCACCACCGCCACCGCCGCCGGACCCACCGCCCGACCCGCCGCCGCCTGAGCTGCTGGATCCACGGCCCATGAACGACCGGCCGACGTTCAGGGCGCCGGTAGCCACGCCGCCCGGGTCCGCGACCGAACTGCCCATCCCGGCACTGCCACCGGCGACCGCAGCAGTCACCGGGACCATGAAGCGGAGGAGGGCAGGCAACGCGAAGATCGCGAGGAACAGCATCATCAGCCCGGTCGTGGTCTGCACGAAACTGTTGGAGGACTGGCCCACCCCGACCTCGTTCATCTTGATCGCGGCCGCGTAGATCAGTGCGGCGGCCGGCTTGTACGCGATGAACGCCAAGGCCCAAGCGCAGTACTTCTTGAACCAGGTCCGGCCCACCTCGGTGTTGGTTGCTGCGGCGGCGAGCGGGAACGTCCCGGCCAGCAGAATCAGCATGGCCGAACGGATGACCATCAGCACGACCTGGATCAGCGCCGCCATGATCACCGCCACTCCCGCGAACATCATGATCAGACTCGCCGCGTGGTCGCCGCTCAGCATGCCGAGGCTTCCTTGCATCACCAGCGCGCCGAGTGCGCTCGACAACGTGGTCTGATCCGGATGTGCCGAGCGGATGATGCTCAAGGACACCTCGTCCGACCACTCGACCAGTAGCTGCATCGTCGCCGTACCCGCGGCGCTCACGGCGACGAAGGTCAACACTGCCTTCAGCAGGTCCTGGAGCGGTTGGGCTCGCTGCTCCCAGGCGAGCCGCATGCCCGCGATCAGTACGGCGAGGGTGAAAACGGCAGCGGAGATCCACAGGACGTTGCCCTGCAGGAAGTCCACCATCACGCTGTTGTGCGGGGACCCGTCTCCCGCGCCCACCACCAGAGTCGGACTGGGCTCCTTGATCCAGAACGTCGCGATGGCGTCGATGCCCTCCATCGCGGACTTGCCGATACTCGCGCTGATCTGCTGGAGGGCGTTGTTGGTTGCGGCCTGGAAGCCGTCGGTGATGTGGCACGTGACGTCAGTGGGTCCACACATCAGACACCGGTCCAGCGGACGAAGTCGGAGAGGTCTTGGTGTTGGGCGAAGGGGGTGCCTACGGGTTCGCCGGGTGGGGGTGGTTGGAGGCGCCAGTCGTTGTCGTGCCAGACGAGGGTGAGGGTGAGGCTCATGTACGCCGACTCGACGGGGATCGCGAGCATGATCGTGGCTCGGTGCTGGTTGGCGTCGAGGACGCGGTAGCCGGCGAGTTGGCTGGCGGTGGAGTTCGTGGATGGCTTCTCGGTGCTGAGCTCGTGGATCAACGCTTGGGTGTCGGGGCCGGGGAGCATGAGTTTGCGGACGGTCGGGATGGACTGGCGTTGGTCGGCGAGGGCGGCGACGACGTTGTAGGCGGCGAAGACGGCGCCGGTCGGGGAATGCGCGAAGCAGCGGCGGAAGCCGTCGGAGTCGGTCTTTGCCGGGCCGGCTGTGGTTGAGCGGGGTACGACGACGCGGCGGCTGACGTCCCAGCCGTCGACGGCCGGCGGCTTGAGCGGGATCGCCTGATCACCGGCCGGAAGCACGCAGCCGGAGCCGAGTTGGTTGGCGGGTGCTGCGGGCCGGCTAGGCGCAACAGGCTGAGCAACCGAACCAGGATCCGTCTGAGCGGCTGAGGTGGACTGGACCGGGTTGGGTGTGGCTGCGGGGTTCGTCGTACTGCGGGTGCTGGAGATCAGCAGGAGGGCGCCGCAGAGGAGGACTGCGGCGACGACTATGCAGGCGGCGATGAAGCCGCGGCCGTACGGTGATTTCTCGTTCATCGCGCTCCCCGATCCGGTGGTGAAACCTCGCGGAACAAGGCTGGCAAAAATCGGCCGATCGCCGCGGAAGTTATCCACAGGCAGCGGGGTTACGCTCGGCGTCATTGCGGTTGTGGGTCGATCTGTAGCCGAAGGGTCACCCCGTGTAGCGAAGTGACCTAGTCAGCTAATAGAGTCCGCGCATGACCATCGCGCCTTCGCTTTGCTCGCCCCTAGCGCTCGCCGATGCAGAACCCACTCGCGCCGCCGAACCCTGGGAAAGCGACGTGATCACCGCGTACGGCCTGCTGCGTGAAGCAGCGGCCGAGCTCGATCACCTGATGCGCCATTCCCTCAAGCGCAGTGGTCTGCAAATGGCAATGTTCGAACTGTTGCTGCGGCTGGCCCGCAGCCACGGAGAGAAGCAGCGTCTCACGTCCCTCGCCCGGGAGCTGACCGTCACCACCGGCGGCATCACCCGGCTGGTCGACCGCGCCGAGAACCTCGGTCTGGTACGCCGGGAGCCCTGTCCCGACGATGCCCGCGGTTCGTTCGCCGTCCTCACCGAGGAGGGGAAGCGGCGGCTGCGCGAAGCACTGCCGGACCACCTCCTGGAGATCGACAGCCTGTGGATGTCGCAGCTGTCCGACGAGCGGGACGTCGTGCTCGGCAAGCTTCGCCGGGTCCGCGACAACGCTCGCCGCTGGCCGAACGGCCGGCCGAACCTGGGGCCGATCACTCCCGACCGGATCTGAACCACCCGACAACTGAACACCAACTGAATTGCATTACCCGCGACTAACGGATGGGGCGCTCGACTGGTGTCGGGCGCCCCGTCGCGTAATCGTTGAGAGGTGAACCAAGGCGACCAGGGGACCACGCGCAGCCGAACCACAGATCGCGGGTACGACGCGGTCGGCCAGCCGCACGGTCTCGACCCCGATGACGGCGCGCGCGGGGATGGCGCCGGCCCGAGCGCTGGTTGGTGGCGGGGCGCTGTCGGTGGCGTGCTGGCCGCCCTCGCCGGCCTGGCAGTGGGGAGTGTGGTTGCAGGGTTGCTCGGGACGCGGCTGACGCCAGTCGTGGCGATCGGGTCCGCGTTCATCGACCGGGTGCCGCCGTGGTTGAAGGACCTCGCGATCGCGTGGTTCGGGACCAACGACAAGACCGCGCTCCGCGTCGGCATCCTGGGCGTCCTGCTGGTCCTTGCCGCGTTCGCCGGCGTTCTGGCGGTACGGCGCTACTGGGCCGGCGCACTCGTCACCGTCGTACTCGTCGGCCTGGCAGTCGTCGCGGCCGCGACCCGACCGGACAGCGGGCAGACCGGATTCGTGCCGTCGATGGTCGCCGGCATCACCGCCCTGTTCGTCCTCAGACTGTTCTCCCGACGACTCGAACCACTGCTCGACGCACCCGACGACAGCGTCAGTCGCCGCGGCTTCCTGCAGTTGTCGGCCGGCGTAGCGATCGGCTCCGCCGCGATCGGCGCCCTCGGGCGGGTCCTGGGCGGCAACCGCGCCGCCGTCGCCGAAGCCCGCGAGGGCCTCAACCTTCCGAAGCCACCCACCCTGGATGCGCCGGCTGGCGTCCAGGCCGACGGCGCGACGTCGTGGGTCACCTCGAACGCGGACTTCTACCGCATCGACACCGCCCTCTCGGTGCCGCAGATCCTGCCGTCGGACTGGAAGCTGCGGATCCACGGCATGGTCGACCGCGAATTGGAACTGACCTTCGACGACCTACTCAGGCGCCAGGTCGTGCACAAGTGGGTCACCCTCACGTGTGTGAGCAACGAGGTCGGCGGCGACCTGATCGGCAACGCGCTGTGGTCCGGCGTACTCCTCAAGGACCTGCTGCAGGAGGCCGGGCCGGCCAAGGACGCCGACGCAATCCAGTCGATGTCGAAAGACGGGTTCACCGCCGGCACACCGCTCAGCACGCTGCTCGACGACCGGCAGTCGATGCTCGCGTTCGCGATGAACGGTGAGCCGTTGCCGGTCGAGCACGGCTTCCCGGTGCGGATCGTCGTACCCGGGCTGTACGGGTACGTGTCGGCGACCAAGTGGCTGACGGATATCGAGGTGACCCGGTTCGACCGGTTCGAGGCGTACTGGACGCCACGCGGGTGGTCGGAGCTCGGGCCGATCAAGTTGTCGTCGCGGATCGACGTACCGCGGTCGAAGGCGGAACCGGGTCAGGTCACCGTCGCCGGAGTGGCCTGGGACCAGCACGTCGGGGTGTCGAAGGTCGAGGTCCGCGTCGATGGGGGCCCATGGCAACAAGCGACGCTGGCGGCGGACGCGTCGATCGACACCTGGCGGCAGTGGCACTGGAGCTGGGACGCGCCGCGCGGCAACCATGTCCTGCAGGTACGGGCGTTCGACGCCAAGGGCAACCCGCAGGTCGAGGCGTCCGCACCACCGGCGCCGAACGGCTCGACGGGCCTCCACACGGTCGACGTGAAGATCGGCTAACCCCTCGGCTAACGCGTCACGGCCTCGAGGACCACCGGCAGGAACGTCTGCTCGAGCGAGCCGGCCGGGACCTTGCGAGGCTCCAGCAGGCTCTGTGACCGGGCTCCCTCGTGCAGCGCGATCACCAGCCGGACGAACTGCTCCGGCGGCACGCTGAACTCCAGCCCATTGGTCTCCGCGATCTCCTCGACCAGGTGGGTCAGCCGGGACCGGAACGCCTCCCGCTGCTCGTTCAGCGCCCGCGCGGCATCCGGGCTGCGCAGCGCGTGCAGCGTGAACTCGGTGGAGATGAGATGCCACCGCCGCTGGTCCGGCGCGGCTTCGTCGAGCAGTCCGAGTACGGCGTCGAGCAGCGTCACCGGCTCGTTCGCGAGCTCGGGGAGGAGCGCGCTGATCTGCTCGATCAGGCGGTCCGTGGTGGCCTGGAACAGCGCGATGACCAACTCGTCCTTGGAGCCGAAGTTGGAGTAGAACGCGCCGCGGGTGAACCCGGCGCGGTCGCAGATGTCCTCCACCGACGCGCCGTGGAATCCACGCTCGGCGAAGACCTCGAGGGCGCCTTCGAGCAGGCGGGCCCGGGTGTTGGTACGGCGGCGCTTGGGCGGTTCCATGACCATAGGATACAGTTCTGTATTGAATACACAACCGTATTGAACGGGGAGCATGGATGGAGCTCGAGGCCACCGGGATCAGCGTGCGCGGCCCGCACGCGCAGATGCTCGACGCCACGTCGGTGAAGGTCGCTGACCACCAGTTGGTGCTGCTGTCGGGCTACCCGGGCCCTGGTCACGTTGCCGCCTCGCTGGGGCTCTCCGGTCGGCTGAAGCCCGACACAGGGCAGGTGCGGCTGGACGGCAAGGCGGACGCCGGACTGCTTCGTCGGCAGATCGCTGTGGTCGACGCACCCGGCATCACCGAGCCCGACGACGCACTGCCCGTGCAGACGGTCGTCGGTGAGGAATTGGCGATCGCCGGGCGCAAGGCTGGTCGCAGGGCAGTGCTGGACTGGCTGGACGAGCATGACGCGGCTGAGCACGCCGGCAAGCGGTTCGAGCACCTCCCGGTCGGTGCCCGGACCAGACTGCTCGCCGAGCTCACGGTGGCGCGGCCTGACGTGCAGGTCGTCATCCTGACCATGCCGGACCGGCACGGCGGCGATCCACACGACTGGTACGCCGTCGGCCGCGACCTGGCGTCCCGCGGGTACGGCGTGATCATCACCTGTGCGGACGCGTCGGCCCGGCTGCTCGCCGTACCGGCTGCTCAGCTCGGCTCGACGGACCAGCCGGAGCCGGTCCAGATCGAGGCGCTCGACCCCATCGCACCACTTGTAGAGGAGACCCACGCGTGACCGCGGTTCGGATGGCACTGAGTGAGCTGCGGCGGCTGACCGCAGGCCGGTTGCCGAAGCTGGCGGTGGTCGCCTTGCTGCTCGTGCCATTGCTGTACGGCGGCCTCTACCTCTACGCCAACCACGATCCCTACGGCCGACTCGACAAGGTCCCGACTGCGGTCGTGGTGGAGGACGCGGGTACGACGCTCGCCACCGGAGAGAAGCTGGACGTCGGGCCGCAGGTGGCCGACGAGCTGGTGAAGTCCAAGAGCTTCGACTGGCATCAGGTCGACCGTGCCGACGCGACCGCTGGGGTGTCCGACGGCACGTACGAGTTCGCCCTGGTGCTGCCGAAGTCGTTCTCCGCGGACCTCGCTTCCAGCGCCGAGTTCACGCCGCGGCAAGCCAATCTCGAGCTGCTCACCAACGACGCCAACAACTACATCGCGCACACCATCGCCAACCAGGTCGTCGCGCAGGTCACCAAGACCGTCGCGTCGCAGGCGAGCGAGACCGCGGCAAGCAAACTGCTGGCCGGCTACGGCACGATCCACACGCAGGTCAGCCAGGCAGCGGCTGGCGCGGCGCAACTGCAGAGCGCGCTGACTACTGCTGCCACTGGCGCCGGCAAGCTGCAGACCGGTTCGACCCAGCTCAACACCGCACAGAAGCAGCTCTCCGCCGGTGCGACCAAGCTGGCGACCGGCACCGCGCAGGCGTCTCAAGGCGCCATCGAGCTGGCCGCCGGCGCCAACAAGCTCGACAATGGCCTGGGCACGCTCAAGCGGAAGACGGCGACGCTGCCCAAGCAGACCAAGGCGCTCGCCACTGGTGCCGACCAGGTCGCCGACGGCAACGAGCAGGTCGCCACCGCCGGCCGCCAGGTAGCGACTGCGTCCAGCACGCTCGTGAAGGACCTGGGCACTCTGGACGGCAGTCTGGCCGCTCGCCTCAAGGCCAAGGGATTCACCCAGACCCAGATCAACCAGGTGCTCACGGAGACGGCCAACCTGCGCGCTCCCGTCGTACGTGCGAACACGAAGATTCAGACGACGTCGAAGCAGCTCAACACGCTCGCGACCGGTGCCCGCAAGGTCTCCAACGGCGCTGCTGCTCTGGCCAAGGCGACCCCGGCACTGACCAGTGGCATCAGTACGGCGGCAAGTGGAGCGCACCAACTGGACACGGGAGCGGGGCAACTCAAGACCGGTCTCGCCAGCCTGCAGACTGGTGCGCAGCAGCTCGCGGCCGGTGAGAAGCAGGCAGTGGTCGGGCAGGGGCAGTTGCTGACCGGCGTGAACGGCATGGCGACCGGAGTCACTCAGCTGAAGACCGGTGCGACCCAGCTGAACACCGGACTGGCCAACGGCGTCAAGCAGATCCCCAACCCGTCCGCCGACCAGCGCAAGGCGGTCGCGGAAACGCTTGGTGCGCCAGTGACCCTGCAGAACGTCTCGCAGGCCACGGCCGACAGCTACGGCGCCGGACTGGCCCCGTTCTTCCTCTGCCTGGCCTGCTGGATCGGGGCGTACGTGCTGTTCCTGCTGGTCCGGCCGTTGTCACCACGTGCGCTGGCTGCACTCCAGTCGCCGTTCCGGGTCGCCCTTGGCGGGTGGCTGCCGCCGGCGCTGTTCGGGGCGGTCCAGGCGACGCTGGTGTTCGCCGCAGTGACACTCGGACTCGGGATCGACGCGGCACACCCGTGGCTGACGGTCGGTTTCCTGATCCTGACGTCGTTCACGTTCGTCGCGATCCTGCACGCGCTGTCGGCGTGGTTCGGCGCCGTCGGCAAGTTCCTTGGCCTGGTGCTGATGGTGATCCAGCTGGTCAGCGCGGGCGGCACGTTCCCGTGGCAGACGATCCCCGAGCCGCTGTACTTCTTCCACCACGCGCTCCCGATGAGCTACGCGATCGACGGCGTACGGCACCTGATGTACGGCGGTCCCGGCGCATCGCTCGGCCGCGACCTCCTGGTCCTCGCCAGCTGGCTCCTCGCCGCCCTCGCCGCCTCCACCCTGGCAGCCCGCAACCAACGCATCTGGCCCGCCAAGAAACTCCAACCGGAACTGGCGCTCTAGGCGTTGATGAAAGCGGCGGTTTCGGTAAGGAGGTAGTTGGTGGTGGGTTGGTCGAAGAAGGTGATGAGGGCTTCGTAGGCGCCGGACTCGGCGGCGGAGGGGTCGACGATGTAGCCGTAGTACCCGTCCGTGTAGCCGACGACTCGGGTGATCGGGTGCGTGCTGTCGGCCTGCAGGCAGGCGCCGTGCAGGGCGAACAGCTCGACCGGCAGGTTGACCCAGCAAACCTCGCCCAGCGTCACCACACTGATCGGCAACTCCAGCGACTCTGGCAACGATGCCGTAGCCATCAGCACCTGGCCGCGTGCCCCGTCCAGCCGCGTCTGCGCGATCCGCATCGACGGATGGTCGGCGCCACCGCGGACGGCACTCTCCGCCGCCGCGACGGTGACTGCCGCTTCCTCTGCCGGCGGCACCCGCCGGACCGGAAGGTCGATCGTCGTACGGCGGATGGCCGGCGCCGACTGCGGTAGCTCCAGTCCAGGACCAGCGAGCGCCTCACGGACACGTGCAGCGAGCAGACCGCCCAGACGGGCGACCTCCTCGGCACCGCGACCCCGCCGCGTGAACCGTGGACTGACATCGCCCGCGGCGCCCTGCAGATAGCCGACCACTGCAGGAGCAAGGGCGGCGCGGGCAGCTCCCGGCCAGTCTGCCGACCACCGCAGGTTCTCCGGGCCGTAAGTCGTCGGGTGGCAGGCGAAGTCGAGCAGCAACGCCTCCAGCGATCCCTCCAGCGAGTGCAGGGCCAGCACCCCGGCGGTGTTGTCGTGCGGACCGTTCTTGCGGTGCCGGTTCGCGCCGACGCCGATCACCTCGACCGAACGCCACGACGCCGTGACCGGTCGGCGTGGCAGTGATGCGTTGGCGACTGCTGCGACCAGGGGCTCGTACAGGGCGGGCTCGCGCTCCGCCGGGATGACCGGGTGGATCTCACCGGTCCACCCCGACGGACCGGAGTGCGTGTGGGAGGCAGACACCACGACGCGCCGTGCCGGGATGCCGGCGGCGGACGCAGCTGCTGCGGACAGCTCGGCGACGAGGCCCCTGCCGACCGCGATGGCGTCCAGACTCAGCCAGAGCACGCCGGGGTCGTCCGCCGTACTGAGCCAGATCAGGGTGGCGCGCAGTGGGTCCGCGGCTCCTGTCGCCGTGGCGGTACGGGCGGCATAGCCGTCCAGCCGGTGGCCAGGCGGTGGCGTGACGTCCAGAGAGGTCGCGGCCAGGAGGAGTTTGCTCACTTACCTACACGCTCCAGCGGTCGTGCCGGTGAAATCTTTCCGGTCCAGTCAAGATAGCCCGCAAGGGCAGAAGGAATCGAGGGGTGTCTCCAGGATCGAACGGTCAGGGGTCAGTTCGAGTAGACCACTTCGGCGGTACGGCGCTCGCGAGGTGGGCGGTGATGTGGGTGGGGTTGGTGATCGCGGAGCCGACTACGACGGCATGCGCACCGGCGTCGAAGACGGCGCGCACGTCTTCGGGTGTCCTGATCCTGCCCTCGGCGACGACGGGGCAATCCACCGCGGCGGCAAGTCGTCGGACCAAGTCGACGTCAGGTCCGGTCGGCGTACTGCCGGCGGTGTACCCGGACAGCGTGGTCGCGATCAGGTCGGCGCCGGCTCGATATGCCGCGAGGCCGGCCTCGAAGGTGTCCACGTCGGCCAGGATTGGTACACCCAGCTCGGCGTGAATGCGATCGAGCTGACTGCGCAGCGTCTGCCCGTCCGGGCGTGGTCGGAGCGTCGCATCCAGCGCGACCAGGTCGGCGCCGGCCGCCACGACACCGGCCGCGGCCTCGAACGTCGGGGTGATGAACACGCCCGACGGGTCGCCGACCTTGTGGATGCCGATGATCGGCAACGCCGTCACGGCCCGGATCGCGGCGACGTGCTCGGGACCGTTCGCACGGATCGCACCCGCTCCGCCCAACTCGGCCGCGCGCGCCATCAAGGCCATCAGTTCCGCGGAGTCGAACGGGTCTCCCGGGATGGACTGGCACGACACGACCAGACTGCCGGGCGGCAGCCTTGGCGCCGTCACGAGCGGTGGGCGACGATGAGGTCGGCGTACGGGCCAGGCGGACTGGTCGCCAAGCGCTCGGCGCCGTCGAGCGAGGTGCCGGCGGCAGGCACGAGCTGCGCACGGCTAGGCACGGCTGCACGCACCGGACCGAGCAGTTGCTCGCCCGCACCGGCGAACAGCCCGCCGACACAAGCCACTGGGACCTCACCGAGTCCTGCAAGCGTTGCGACGGCAGCATCGATCGTCTCAGCGATGTCCCGTGCGGCCCGTACGACGAGGTCCGTCGCGACCGGGTCGCCTTCGGCAGCACAACGCAGTACCTCTGGAGCGAACCGGGCGACGTCGTCCACCAACGTGGCGGACCTGTAGAGCGTCGCCGGCTCCAGCGTGGTGTCCGCAAGCTTGGTGGTCGGCCCACGACCGTCCCGGGCCCGCTGTACGGCGACCAGCCCGGCGCGACCGATTGCGAAGGCACTCCCGGCGTCGCCGAACAGGTACCCGTGGCCGTCGACCTTGTGCCAGGAGCCGTCCCGGTCGACGGCCAGGCAGACCAGTCCGGTGCCGGCGGCAACCACTACGCCATACCCATCGACCAGTGCACCTGCGTGCGCCGTCACCATGTCCTGTGTCAGCCGCACCTCATCAGCGTCCAGCAGCTCAGCTACCTGCGCGGCAAGCCCCTCCGCGACCTCACGTACGGGCGGGAACCCGGTCAGCCCCAGCGCGACGACGTCCACCGGTCCAGCAAGGTCTGCAGCGGCTGCGGCGGTCCGGATTGCCTCCAGCAACCGCGGGATGCTGTCCGGCCCGTGCACGTAGCCCGGCCCGGTGCCGACCTGCCCGGTGGGGAGCACCCGCAGTCTGAGGGCGGACTGCCCACCGTCGATGGCAACGCTCGTCATACCGGTCTTCCTCTTGGCCTGTTGTCGCGCCCTACTCTGACCCGAACCCGCCACCCAGGTAAAGAACCTCGTTTAGACCACTAGGCCACGGCCTAAGGCTCGATGTTGGACATGACGTGCTTGATCCTCGTGTAGTCCTCGAGGCCGTACATGGAGAGGTCTTTGCCGTAGCCGGAGTGTTTGAAGCCGCCGTGCGGCATCTCGGCGACGATCGGGATATGGGTGTTGATCCAGACGCAGCCGAAGTCGAGGCGGCGGGCCATGCGCAGCGCGCGACCGTGGTCGCGGGTGAATACCGACGAGGCCAGGCCGTACTCGACGCCGTTGGCCCAGCGCAGCGCCTCGTCCTCGTCGGTGAACTGCTGGACGGTGACGACCGGCCCGAAGATCTCCTGCTGGATCGCCTCGTCGTCCTGGCGCAGTCCGGAGACCACAGTCGGCGCGTAGAAGTAGCCGCGGTCGCCGAGCGCCTGCCCGCCGGTGCGGAGGCTCGCGTGGTCGGGCAGCCGGTCGATGAAGCCGCTCACCCGGCTGAGCTGGTTGGCGTTGTTCAGGGCGCCGTACGTGACGTCCGGATCGTCGGGTTGCCCGGTCTTGATGTCGCGTGCCAGGTCGGAGATGGCGTCGACGAAGTCGTCGTGGATGCGCGGTCCGGCCAGCACGCGGGTCGCCGCGGTGCAGTCCTGGCCGGCGTTGAAGTAGCCCGCGTCCGCGATCGCCTGAGCGGCCTTCTCCAGGTCGGCGTCGTCGAAGACCACGACCGGAGCCTTGCCGCCCAACTCCAGATGCGTGCGCTTCAGCTGCCGGGACGCGGCGGACGCGACCTCCATCCCGGCGCGGACCGATCCGGTGATCGCGACCAACTGCGGGATCTTGTGATCCACCAGGGCTCTACCGGTGTCCCGGTCGCCGCAGACGACGTTGAACACACCCGGCGGCAGGAATTCGCCGCACACCTCGGCCAGCAGCGCGGTGGACGCCGGAGTGGTGTCACTCGGCTTCAGGACGACGGTGTTGCCGGCGGCGAGCGCCGGCGCGATTTTCCAGATCGCCATCATCAGCGGGTAGTTCCACGGCGTGACCTGCCCGACGACGCCGATCGGCTCCCGCCGGATCCACGAGGTGTGCCCGGCCAGGTACTCACCGGCCGACCGGCCCTCCAGCACCCGGGCTGCGCCGGCGAAGAAGCGCAACTGGTCGACGCACGGCGGCACCTCGTCGCTCGCGGTCAGCGACAGCGGCTTGCCCGTGTTCCGGCTCTCCACCTGCACGAACTCGTCGGCGCGCTGCTCCATCGCGTCGGCGATCTTCAGCAGCGCCAACTGCCGCTCGGCCGGCGTGGTGTCCCGCCAGCTCTCGAAGGCGCGGGCCGCCGCGGTCATCGCCTGATCGACGTCCTCGGGCCCGGACAGTGGCGCCTGCGTGTAGACCGCACCGGTCGCCGGCTCGATGACGTCGTACGTCGCCCCGCTGAGCGCACCCACCGACTTGCCGTCCACGAAGTTCCTGAGCTCAGCCATGTCAGTCCCCATCTCGTCGATCGAAGACGCAGACGCCTTCGACGTAGGTCGCCCGTACCCGGGCCTCGGCAATCTCCGCGACCGGCCCGGCGAACGGATCCCGGTCGAGAACGGCCAGGTCCGCCAGCGCGCCGGCCTGGATCCGTCCGGTGTCGTCCTCGTGGTTCAGCCACGCGCTCCCCGAGGTGTACGCCGCCAACGCGGTCGCCAGTTCCAGCGCCTGCTCGGGCAGGAACGGGTCCGCGTCACCAGGCGAGCTCCGGTTCACCGCGACATGTACGGCGGCCAGCGGATCCGGACTCGACACCGGCCAGTCCGAACCGGCCGCGAGCCGGGCTCCCGACCGGGCCAGGTCGCCGAACGGGTACTGCCAGCCGGACCGCTCCGGGCCGAGGAACGGAATCGTGAGATCGACCATCTGCGGATCCCGGACCGCCCACAACGCCTGCAGGTTCGCAGTGATCCCGAGCTCGGCGAACCGGGCGATGTCGTCGGGATGCACCACCTGGAGGTGGGCGATGTGGTGCCGCAGGTCGCGGTCGCCGTTCTGGGTCAGTGCCGCCTCGAACGCGTCCAGAGCCTCCCGGACCGCGCGGTCCCCGATCGCGTGCACGTGGACCTGGAAGCCTTCGGCGTCGAGCTTGGTGATGTTGTCCCGCAGCTCGATCGGATCCACGAACGACAGGCCGGCGTTGGCGGTCCGGCAACCACAGCCGTCGTGGTACGGCTCGAGCATGGGGGCGGTGAAGTTCTCGGCGACACCGTCCTGCATGATCTTGACGCTGCCGGCGCGGAATCGTTGGCTGTGCAGGGCATGTCGCCGTACCACCAGGTCCGGGATCTGCTCGGGACCACGGTCCCGCTGCCACCACAGGGCGCCGACGACACGTGCGGTCAGTTGACCGGTCACCGCTAGCTCGGCGTACGCCGGTCCTGGGTCGCTCATGTTGGCGTAGTCGCCGACGATCGCGTCCTGCCAGCCGGTGATGCCGAGCGAGTGCAGGTACGCCTGCGCGTCGGTCAGCGCGTCGACGAGCTCTTGGTGAGTCGTGGGTGGGACGAGGCGGCCGACGAGGTCCATCGCGCCCTCGTGCAGGGTGCCGGTCGGCGCGCCGTCGGGTCCGCGTTCGATCCGTCCGTCGGGCGGGTCGGGGGTGCGGGCGTCGATGCCGGCGAGTTTGATTGCATGTGTGTTGACCCAGGCGCCGTGGTGGTCCGCGTTCACCAGGAAGGCCGGGCGGTCCGGGACCACGGTGTCGAGATCGGCCGCGGCGGGCGCTCCGTTGGTGAAGTCCGGCTGGTGCCAGCCGCCGCCGAGGATCCACGGGACGTCCGGGTGACTTCCGGCGTACGTCGAGAGCGTCGAGAGGTACGACGGGAGCCCCGACGCCGGCGAGAGGTCGCAGCGGGCGCGTTCGAGGCCGCCCTGGACCGGGTGGACGTGCGCGTCGACGAAGCCGGGCAGCAGCAGACCGCCTTCGAGGTCGACCACGTCGGTCTCCGGGCCGATCAGCCTCCTGAGGTCCGGTCCGACCGCGACGATCCGGCCGGAACGAACGCCGACCGACAGCCCGGGCCGGTGCCGATGACCGTCGAAGACTGCGCCGTTGACGAATACCGTGTCCACCCGACCACCTCCCTGGACTGCGGATTCCGCATCAGATCACCCAGGCGACCACTGACATCGACACCATATCGGGTTGTTCGGCACGAAATCACTTGCCAGTGCGCGTTGCGGGAGGCACGATATGGGAACGGCAAAATCTCGAGACGAAGGGACCCACATGCCGTCCGACATGCTCGACGACGCCGGCTTCGCCCACCTGCAGCAGTCGGCGCGCGACCACCTGTGGATGCACTTCACCAGGTTGTCGAGCTACCAGCAGGCCGACGTACCGGTGATCGTCCGGGGCGACGGAGTGCATGTGTACGACGCCCGCGGCAAGCGGTACCTGGACGGTCTGGCCGGGCTCTTCGTCAGCCAGCTGGGTCACGGCCGCACCGAGCTCGCCGAGGCAGCAGCCAAGCAGGCCGCGGAGCTGGCGTTCTTCCCGCTCTGGTCCTACGCCCACCCGAAGTCGATCGAGCTGGCCGAGCGCATCGCCGGCTACGCGCCCGGCGACCTGAACCGGGTCTTCTTCACCAGTGGCGGCGGCGAGGCGGTCGAGTCCGCCTGGAAGCTGGCCAAGCAGTACTTCAAGCTCACCGGCAAACCCGGTAAGCACAAGGTCATCAGCCGCGCGATCGCCTACCACGGCACCCCACACGGCGCGCTGTCGATCACCGGACTACCGGAGCTGAAGGCGCCGTTCGAGCCGCTGGTGCCGAGCACGTTCCGGGTCCCGAACACCAACATCTACCGCGCCCCGATCCACGGCGACGACCCGGCCGCGTTCGGCCGCTGGGCCGCCGACCAGATCGCGGTCGCCATCGAGAACGAGGGCCCCGGCACCGTCGCCGCCGTCTTCCTCGAGCCGGTCCAGAACGCCGGCGGCTGCTTCCCGCCGCCGCCCGGCTACTTCGACCGGGTCCGCGAGATCTGCGACGAGTACGACGTACTGCTCGTCAGCGACGAGGTGATCTGCGCCTTCGGCCGGCTCGGCCACATGTTCGGCGCCGAACGCTACGGCTACCAGCCCGACATCATCACCTGCGCGAAGGGCCTGACCTCCGGCTACGCACCGCTCGGCGCGATGATCGCGACCGACCGGCTGGCCGAGCCGTTCCTGCACGGCGACACCACGTTCGCCCATGGCTACACCTTCGGTGGCCACCCCGTATCCGCCGCGGTCGCGCTGACCAATTTGGACATCTTCGAGCGCGAAGGCATCAACGAGCACGTCCGGGTCCGGGAGGGGGAGTTCCGGGCGACGCTCGAGAAGCTGCTCGATTTGCCCTTGGTCGGCGACGTCCGCGGCGACGGGTTCTTCTACGGCATCGAACTGGTCAAGGACAGGGCGACCAAGGAGACCTTCGACGACGAGGAGTCCGAACGCCTGCTCCGCGGCTTCCTCTCCAAGGCCCTCTTCGACGCCGGTCTCTACTGCCGAGCCGACGACCGCGGCGACCCCGTCATCCAACTCTCCCCACCCCTGATCTGCGACACCCCCCACTTCACCGAAATGGAACAAATCCTCCGCACCGTCCTCACCAAAGCCGAATCCCAGCTGTAGATGCCGCGTGGATTGCGACGTCCAGGCCATCACATTCCGCTGTCGGCGGCCGGTGTCGCGCTCGGGATCGGCGCCGGTGGGTGATTGTGATGGCGTGGCGGTCCGCTTTAGCCGGCTCGCCGACCGGGCCGCGGTTAGAAGTCGAGGCCGAGGCCTAGGCGGTCTAGGGTGCGGAGCCAGAGGTTTCGGTGGCCGGCGTTGGTGTCGGCGCGGGACATGGAGTGGCGGGTCAGGTGGATGGCGGCTGCTCGGAGGGGTTCGGGTGGGAAGGGGAGGGGGCGTTCGCGGACCATGCGGAGGTGGGTGCGTTCGGTGGTTTCCGCGTATAGGAGGTCGAGCATGACGTCGGCGCCGAAGCGGGTGGCGGCTACGCCGAGGCCGGTGTAGCCGAGGGCGTAGCTGACGCGGCCGCCAAGCGCGGTGCCGAAGAAGGCGCAGAAGCGGGTGCTGGTGTCGATGACGCCGCCCCAACGGTGGGTGAAGCGGAGGCCCTCCAACTGGGGGAAGGTCTCGAAGAAGTGCTGGGCGAGCAGGAGGTGGATGTCGTCGCGTTGTTCGAGGGCGGGGTTGATGCGGCTGCCGTAGTAGTACAGGGGAATGTAGCCACCCCACAGGATGCGGTCGTCGCGGGTGAGGCGGTAGTAGTGGAAGAGGTTGGACGCGTCGCCGACCCCCTGACGCCGTTGCCAGCCGATGGTAGCGAGCTGAGCAGGCGAGAGCGGTTCGGTCACGAGCACGAGGTCGTAGACGGGCACCGTGTAGAGCCGCAGTCGTCGAAGCAGCGAAGGAAACGCGTTGGTGGCCACCGCGATCCGGTCCGCCCGGACCGAACCCATTGCCGTCGACAACAATCCGGACCGCAACTGACGCACACGCGTGTTCTCGTAGATGCGTACGCCGAGCTCCAGGCAGGCCTCACGCAACCCCCAGGCCAGCCGCGCCGGCTCGACCAGCGCCGTGCCCGACGCATCCCAAAGACCACCCAAGTAGGTAGGTGAGTTCACCTCGGCCCGTACGGCGTCCTGGTCCAGCAACGTCACGCCGCCACGCACAGCCGCTTCCGAAGCAAGTTCCTCCAGGTGGTGCGGCGCGGTGGCGACTGTGAGTTCCCCGGTACGGCGCCAGTCGCAGTCGATCCCGAGTCGCGCGATGGTCTCGCCGATCGCCTCCAGGTTCTCCCGGCCGACTCGTTCGAGGACGGGCAACTCCTCCGGCCAACGGGCCAACCCGTTCGCGAACCCGTGGGTCAGACTGGCATCGCAGAACCCGCCGTTGCGTCCACTGGCCGCGGACCCGCAGGTGTACGCCTCGAGCAGCACGATGTCGAGATCCGGATAGCGTTCCTTGGCCCGGAGCGCCGTCCACAGACCGGTGTAACCGCCCCCCACCACAGCCAGGTCTGCGGTCTCGGCACCGGCAAGCGGAGGCAGCGGCGATGGGGCGGCCTTGTCGTCGAGCCAGAAGACCAGTGGTTCTGCCTCGCTGAGGGCCGACGTCATCCGGTCCTTCGCCGGCGGGCCAGTTCGCCACCGAGGACGAGGACGAGGGCCAGCACGAACATCGCCGTACCGACGACGTTGATCTGCGGTGGGAGGTCGCGCTGCGCCGACCCCCAGACGTACATCGGGAACGTCACCGTGGTGCCGGCGTTCAGGTTGGTGATGATGAAGTCGTCGAAGGACAGCGAGAAGCTGAGCAGCGCGGCGGCCAGGATGCCGGGGAAGACCCCCGGGAACGTGATCCGCCAGAACGTCTGCCACTCGTTCGCGTAGAGGTCCATCGCGGCCTGTTCCAGCCGGGCGTCCATCCCGGTCAGCCGCGCCTTCACGGTCACCACCACGAAGGACAGGCAGAACATCACGTGCGCGATCAGGATCGTCCAGAACCCGAGCTGCCCGCCGAACCCGCCGGACACGAACAGCGCGAGCAGCGACGCGCCGAGCACGATCTCCGGCGAGGCCATCGGCAGGAAGATGAACAGGTTCGTCGCGGACCGGCCGCGGAACCGGTGCCGCACCATCGCGAACGCCATCAGCGTGCCCAGCGCGGTGGCGATGACGGTGGCCAGCAGGCCGATCCGCAGGCTGGCGCTGACCGCTTCGCACAGCCCGAGCGGCTCGCACGGGTTCAGCCAGTTGTCCCAGGTGAAGCCGTCGAACGTGTACGACAGCTTGTTCTCCGGCGCGTTGAACGACATCAGGATCACGACGGCGATCGGCGCGAACAGGTACAGCAGGACGAGCACCGCGATCACCATGATCAGGTGGCGTCCGACGAACCGGCCGGCTCTGGTCATACCAGCTCCTCCGTTCCGGCGCGCCGGATGTAGAAGAGCACGAGTACGACGATCGCGGCCATCAGCGTCACCGACAACGCGGCGGCGGTCGGGTAGGCACCGGCGGCGAACAGGCGCTGGATGTCGTTGCCGATCATCCGCTGCTTCGGTGTACCGAGCAGCTGAGCGTTGATGTAGTCACCCGCCGCCGGGATGAAGGTCAGCAGGGTCCCGGCGACCACCCCAGGCATCGACAGCGGCAGCGTGACCGTGCGGAAGGTCGTGAACGGCCCCGCGAACAGGTCGCCGCCGGCCTCGATCAAGCGGCGGTCGATCCGTTCCAGGCTGGCGTACAGCGGCAGCACCATGAACGGCAGGAAGTTGTACGTCAGCCCGGTGATCACAGCCGTGGTTGTCGCCAGCAACCGCCCGTCCGGGCCAAGGATGTGGATCATCTGCAGGAAGTCGACCACGAACCCGTTGTCGCTGAGCAGCAGCTTCCAGGACAGCGTCCGGATCAGGAAGCTGGTGAAGAACGGCGCGATCACCAGCGCCAGCATCAGGTTCTTCCACCGGCCGGACTTGAGCGCGATCGCGTACGCCAGCGGGTAGCCGATCAGCAGGCAGAACGCCGTGGTGAGCAGCGCGTACCAGAGCGACCGGGCGAACGGGCGGGCGTAGTCGGCCATCGCGTCGACGAAGTTCTGCCAGTGCCAGGTCATCGCGAACCCGGTCTCGATCGAGCCGTTCGGGTCGTACAGGCTCGCGGCCGAGAGCGACACCAGCGGTACGGCGAAGAACAGCAGCAACCAGAGTCCGCCCGGAAGCAGCAGCAGGTACGCCGTCAGCCGCCGGCCGGACCGCTGCGGCTTGGTCGCCGGAGTCGGCGCGGTCGCCCCCAACTGACCGACCGCGCTCACCCCGCACCGCCCGAGTCGTCGAGGTCCTCGACTCCCGCGAGTGCATCCTGCCTGGCGTCCAGCACGAAGGTGTGCGAAGGCTGCCAGTGCAAGTCCACCTGGTCTCCGACCGCGAGCGCCTCCCGCGCCCCGGTGTTCTGCTCGAAGACCGTCAGCTCCTGGTCCCAGGGCAGGCGGGTCAGGTACTGCGTGCTCACGCCGACGTAGCTGACATCAGTTACGATCCCTCCGCGCAACTGGTTCTCGCCGTTGCTCTGCTCCGTACCTGCCGGGGCCAGGAACACTTTCTCCGGCCGGATCCCCATCCAGACCTCACCCTCGGTCACCCGGCACCGCGGCAGCGGCACGGTCACCTTGCGACCGTGCACGTCGAGCACCAGATTGCCGTTGGACTGACCGATGATCGTGGCCCGGATCAGGTTCGACTGACCGAGGAAGTTCGCCACGAACGTGGTCGCGGGCAGGTCGTACAGCTCGGCCGGCGTGCCGAGCTGCTCGATCAGGCCGCCGTTCATCACCGCGATCGTGTCGGCCATCGTCATGGCCTCTTCCTGGTCGTGCGTGACGTGCACGAAGGTGATGCCGACCTCGGTCTGGATCCGCTTCAGCTCGAGCTGCATCTGCCGGCGAAGTTTGAGGTCGAGCGCACCGAGCGGTTCGTCCAGCAGCAGCACCTGCGGCCGGTTGATGAGGGCCCGGGCCAGCGCGACTCGTTGCTGCTGGCCACCGGACAGCTGCGCCGGTTTGCGCTTGCCGTAGTCACCGAGCTCGACCAGCTCGAGCATCTGCTCGACCTGCGGTTTGACGTCCTTGACGCCGCGGCGGCGCAGCCCGAAGGCGACGTTCTCGAAGATGCTCAGGTGCGGGAACAGCGCATAGTTCTGGAACACCGTGTTTACCGGCCGTTTGTACGCGCGCAGCCCGGTGATGTCCTGCTGTCCCAGCTGGATGGTGCCGGTGGTCGGTTCCTCCAGGCCGGCGATCATCCGCAGGGTTGTGGTCTTGCCGCAGCCGGACGGTCCGAGCAGCGCGAAGAACGCGCCGGACGGGACGGTCAGCTCGACATGGTCGACGGCTCGCTGAGCGCCGTACTGCTTGCTGATTGCGGTGAGAACGAGATCACTGGTCATGATGAGTTCAGCCCCCGATCGCGAGGTTGAAGTCGGTTTCGTAGAGCTTCGCCTGGGCCGTGTCCAGCGGCATGAAGGTGAACGTCTTGGCCAGCATGGCCTGGTCGGGGAAGATCAGCGGGTCCTCGACCAGCTCGGGGTCGATCGCCTCCATCGCCTGCCGCGCGCCCTCGACCGGGCAGATGTAGTTCACCCAGGCCGCCAGCGTGGCCGCGATCTCCGGGTCGTAGTAGAAGTTCATCAACGCTTCGGCGTTGGCCTTGTGGTCGGCCTTGTTCGGCACCATCAGGTTGTCCGACCAGAGGTTGAGGCCTTCTTCCGGCACCACGAACTTGATGTCGGGGTTGTCGGCCTGCATCGCGATCACGTCGCCCGACCAGGCCTCGCAGGCCGCGATGTTGCCGGCGTTCAGGTCCTGCACGTAGTCGTTGCCGGTGAAGCGGCGGATCTGCCCGGAGGCGACCGTGTCCTGGAGCAGCTCGAGCGCCTTGCTCCACTCCGCGTCGTTGAAGTCGCCCGGGTCCGCGCCGGTGAGGCGGAGCATGAAGCCCATCGTGTCGGGCATCTCGGACAGCATCGTGATCCGGCCCTTGAGGTCCTCGCGGTCGATCAGGTCGGCCATGCTGCCCACTTCGCTGGTGACCGACGCGTTGTAGGCGATGCCGGTCAGACCGCTCTGCCACGGCGCGCTGTGGTCGCGGTTCGGGTCCCAGCTCGGCGCCCTGAGTTTCTGCAGCAGGTTGGCGTCGACGTTGGGGATCTTGGCGTGGTCGAGTTTCTGGATCCAGCCCAGCCCGATCATCCGGGCCGCCATCCAGTCGGTCAGCGCGAACAGGTCGCGGCCGCACGGCTCGCAGGAGCCGAGCTGGTCGCGGACCTTGCCGTAGAACTCGGCGTTGTCGTTCACGTCGGCGGTGTAGGTGACCTTGATCCCGGTCTCGCTCTGGAACGCGGCCAGCGTCGGCGGTGTGGCCTTGCTGTTCTCCTCGTCCTCGTCGATGTACCCGGGCCAGTTCGAGAAGATCAGCGTCTTCTGCTCCGCGGACAGGTCGGTACTGACGCACTCCCCTTCGGCCTGCGCGGCGGGCGGGATACCGCACCCGGCCAGACCACCGCCGGCCAGTCCGAGGGCGGACAACGACATCCCCCGCAGCACGGTCCGGCGGCCGACAAGACGCTGATGACGAGGACTCATCGGACCCCCCAAGAAGGCACCCTTCGCGGGCGATACTGTCAAACCGAACTGATCTAGACAAGGGATTCCGTAGCGATTCGGTCATTTTGCAACGAATTCCGCTGCGCCGACTTGCTTACGCCCCGTGACACTGAGAGGATCTCCGGGTGGCAGTGCGAACGGGGAACCCGGACAAGAACCAGGCCTTGCTGGACGACACCTCGAAGGCGATCATCGAGCAGCTCCAGCGGGACGGACGCCGCTCGTACGCTGCCATCGGCAAGGCCGTCGGGCTGTCCGAGGCGGCGGTCCGGCAGCGGGTGCAACGGCTGACCGACGCCGGCGTGATGCAGGTGGTCGCGGTCACCGATCCGCTCCAACTCGGCTTCGACCGGCAGGCGATGATCGGGATCAAGGCGGAGGGCGCGCTGGAGCCGATCGCGGACGAGCTCGCGAAGATGGACGAGGTCGAGTACGTCGTGATCACGGCCGGCTCGTTCGACCTGCTGGCCGAGGTACTGTGCGAGAGTGACCAGCACCTGCTGCAGGTGCTGTCCGAGCGGATCCGGCAGATCGAGGGCGTCAAGGCGACCGAGACGTTCGTCTACCTCAAGTTGGTGAAACAGACCTATTCCTGGGGTGTGCGCTGATCCTTTGGGGGGACACCGGGGAGCCCGCGGAGCACGCCGCCGGGCGATCCACGCTCGCAGGTGACCGGGACGCCGACGTGGCGATCGTCGGCGCCGGCTACACCGGCTTGTGGACCGCGTACTACCTGGCGAAGGCCGACCCGACGTTGCGCATCGTCGTACTCGAGGCCGAGACGGCCGGGTTCGGGGCGTCAGGTCGCAACGGTGGTTGGTGTTCCGCGTTCTTCCCGGCCTCGTCGCGCAAGCTGGCGGCGCTGCCCGGATCGAGTCGCGAAGCCGCGATCGAGATGCACCGGGCGATGCAGGCCACGGTCAACGAGGTCGGTCTGGTCAGCAGTGCCGAGGGCATCGACTGCGATTACCACAAGGGCGGCATGGTCGCGCTGGCGCGCAGTCCGGCCCAGCTCGCCCGCGCCCAGGCGATGGTTGCCGACGCCCACGAGTGGGGCCCCGGTGACCTGCACTTCCTCGACGCCGCGGAGGCGACCCGGAAGGTGCACGCGACGAACGTCCTCGGGGCGGTCTTCACCCCGCACTGCGCCGCCATCCATCCCGGCAAGCTGGTGCGCGGGCTCGCCGCCGTGGTCGAGCGGCTCGGCGTGACGATCCACGAGCAGACCCCGGTGACCAGGATCGGGCCGGGCGGTGCGGTCACGCCGTACGGCGTTCTGCGGGCCGATGTCGTGGTCCGGGCGACCGAGGGATTCACGCCGACGTTGGAAGGGCACGCGCGGACGTTGCTGCCGGTCTACTCGCTGATGGTCGCGACCGAGCCGCTCGACGACGCGACCTGGGCCCGGATCGGGCTGGCCGATCGGCCGACGTTCAGCGATCTGCGGCACCTGATCATCTATGGGCAGCGGACGGCCGATGGGCGGATCGCGTTCGGTGGCCGGGGTGCGCCGTACCACCTTGGCTCCCGGGTCAAGCCGTCGTACGACGAAGTGCCACGGGTCTTCGCCTCGTTGCGGGCGACTGTGCGGGAGCTGTTCGAGGGGCTCGATGACGTCCGGTTCACGCATGCGTGGGGCGGGCCGGTCGGTGTCGCGCGGGACTGGTGCGCGTCGGTCGGGCTCGACCGTGGAAGCGGGCTGGCCTGGGCCGGTGGGTACGTCGGGGACGGCGTGAGTACGACGAACCTCGCCGGGCGGACGTTGACGGATCTGATCCTGCGCCGGGACACCGGGCTGACGCGGTTGCCGTGGGTCGGGCATCGATCCCGCCGGTGGGAGCCGGAACCGCTGCGGTGGCTCGGGATCAACGCGGCCCGGCAGGCGGTCACGGTCGCGGACGCCGAGGAACAGCTGACTGGTCGCAACAGCAAGGTCGCCCGCCTGCTCGCCCCACTGCTCGGGGACTAACGGACGGCGAGGTGCCCGGAGTCGGCGATCAGCGACTCGAGCGGCAGGCCGGACAGCGGGATGCTCGGCCGCATCCAGTCGTTGAGGATCGGCTCCTCGCTCACCTGACCGATGAGCTCGGCGCGGCTGAGCTCGAACACGTGCGCCGGGTTCCCGGTCAGGTCGACCACGGTCCGCATCAGCCGGGCGGCCTGGTCCTCCCACAGGATGTCGCCTTGGTCGATCTGGTCCGGGCGGATCAGCAGTACGTCGACGTCGCTCTCGAGATCACCGTCGCCGCGCGCGATCGCGCCGTACAGGCTGGCGTGCACCGGTGGGATCCGCCAGGCGCTGATCTCGTCGGCCAGCCGGCTGGTGAGAGTGCTGCGGAGGTCGGCGAGGAACTCCACGGCCGGGGCGACGAGGTGCTTGCGATTGAGGTGATAGAGCAACGAGTTGCCGACGTCGTCGACGTGCACCAGACCGGTGGCGGCCAGTCGTTGCAGCACGAGCCGGACTCCGGCGACACTGCCGGTCCCGGCGAGCTTGTGGATCTGCCGCCCGGACAGGCCGCCCTCGCTGCGCGCGAGTACCTGCAAGACGGGGCCGTCCAACGACGGGATGACGGTGCTGATCGGGCTGCTGAGATCCATGGCGGCACCCACGATAGTGAGGCATTGCCCACCGAGAGTAATCATCGTGACGGGACAACAACTCTTGCTGAGGGCAACTACAGGCCTTGGGCGGTGGAGCGCGGGGTAGGGGTGGTACGGAGCTCGGTGGTGAAGGCGTAGCGATCGCCGCGGTAGAGGGCCGAGGTGTATTCGAAGACACGGTCGCGGCGGTCGAAGCTGATGCCGTGCACGGCCAGGCACGGCTGGGTCGACGGGATGCCCAGCCAGCCGGCGGACTTGGCGTCGGGCATGACGGGTTCGATCCGGGAGGTGCCGCTGACGTGGTCGATGCCGTACCGGGAGTCGAGCAGCTCGTAGAGCGAGCCGTTCAGGTCACCGGCTTGCAGACCGGGGACGTACCCAGCCGGCAGCGTGGTGCGCTCGACCACCATCGGTACGTCGTCGGCGAGCCGGAGCCGCGTGAACGTGATGATCGGGTCGCCGACCGGGATCCGCAGCCGGCGCGCGGCGGCCCGCTCGGCCTTCTGCTTGCGGAACTCGATCATCGTGCTGCCCGGTCGCATCCCGCGCCGCCGGACATCCTCGGAGAAGCCGATCATGCCCAGCCACTTCGCCACCTTCGGCCGGGTCGTGTACGTCCCGCTGCCGTGCCGGCGGACGAGCAGTTCCTCGATCACCAGTTCGTCGACGGCACGGCGCAGCGTCATCCGGGCCACGTTCCAGCGCACGGCGAGCTCCCGCTCCGCCGGCAGCGCGGCGCCCTCGGGCAGTGAGTCGATCAAGCTGAGCAGCAACGCCCGGATCTCGGCGGCCTTCCCGGGCAGCGAACCATGCATTGGTCTTGCGTAGCACCGGCACCGGGTCGTCAGAAAGCTCTTCCACACCGATCGAAACCCTTGCTTCTGGCATCGAACCTGGTAGACCACTTCCACCGGCGATCCTGCGAAGAAGTAACCTCCGAAGCATGGGGACGCGTGAAGAAGCTTCAACCGCGGTCGTCATCGGAGCCGGGATCGGTGGCCTGACGGCAGCGATGGGACTGCAGCGGATCGGCTGGTCGATGACCGTGCTCGAGCGCGCGCCGATCATCGCCGAGGTCGGCGCCGGGCTGACGGTCTGGCCGAACGCTGAGCGGGCGCTGGACGCGTTGGGCGTCGAGATCCAGTCCCGGTCGATCCCGACGATCTCGCGCGGCAACCTCCGGACGCCGTCCGGCCGCTGGCTGCGGCACAGTCACCCGGAGGATGTCGGCGTACTCGCGATTCATCGGGCTGATCTGCACGACGTACTGCGCAAAGAACTGCCCGACGAGGCGCTACACACCGACGCCGAGGTGGTGTCGGTGTCACCCGAGGGCACTGTGGTCTGTGCGGACGGCCAGAAGTTCACCGCGGACCTGGTGATCGCCGCCGACGGAGTGAACAGCGTGACCCGGCGCAGCCTGTGGTCCGGCGATCCCGTCTTCCAGCATCGGACGGTCTGGCGCGGGGTCACCCCTTCCGGCTCGGTGTGGCCGGTGCAGGAGTCGATGACGCTCGGTCGTGGGGTGCAGACCGGCGTACTCCCGCTCCCGGACGAGCGCGTCTACTGGTTCCTCATGGTCAACGCCGCCCAGCCGAACCAGCTGTACGGCGACGATCGCGCCGAAGTCCTGCGTCGCGTCCGGCACTGGCACCGCCCGATCCCGGAGCTGGTCGCGGCGACTCCCGAGGACCAGGTGCTGCACAACGACATCGTCGACCTCGACCCACTGCCGACGTACGTGAAGGACCGCGTCGTCCTGCTCGGCGACGCGGCGCACGCGATGTCGCCGGACCTCGGCCAAGGCGCCTGCCAGGCGATCGAGGATGCCGTTGTCCTAACCGCAGCCCTGGCCGCCGACAAGCTGCCCGAGGCGCTGCAGCGGTACGACGAGCAGCGCCGCGCGCGCCTGAAGCCGATGAAGGAGGCGGCCCGCGCGTCCCTCAAGCGAACCTCGAACACTGGCCTGCTCCCGCACCTCGCGGTCTCGATCGCGGCGCGGCTGGCCCCACCCGCGGCCTGGCGGAAGGCGACCGCGCAGTGGTCCGAGTGGACGCCGCCCGAGCTGCCGAGATGAAAAACAAGCACGCTTGATTCTTTTTGCCGGGCGTGCAACGCTCGGCTGCACACGATCCCTACCGCGGGGAGTGCAGCGTGCAACTGGACGAAGTGCTGGCCGACCTGTGGGCCGAGAGCGCTGAGCTGGACCGGCTGGTCGGTGGCCTGCCGGCCGAGGACTGGGCGACGCCGACACCGGCCGAGGGCTGGACGATCGCGCACCAGATCGCCCACTTGGCCTGGACCGACGAGGCCGCGCACCTCGCCGTTACCGATCCCGACGGCTTCCTGGTCTCCCTCGAGAAGGCGGCCGCGAGCCCGGCGACTTACGTCGACGAGGGGGCGAACGAGACGGTCGCGCTGCCGCCGGATCAGCTGCTGACCTACTGGCGGGAGACGCGCGCCGAGCTGGCCGAGGCGCTCAAGCAGGTCCCGGCCGGCCAGAAGGTGTCGTGGTACGGGCCGCCGATGAGTCCGACCTCGATGGCGACCGCCCGGTTGATGGAGACGTGGGCGCACGGCCAGGACGTGGTCGACGCGCTGCACGTCACCCGCCCGCCGTCGAACCGGTTACGGCACGTCGCCCACCTGGCGATCCGGACCCGCGACTTCGCCTACCTCCTGAACAACCGCACCCCGCCGGCCGAACCGTTCCACGTGGAACTCACCGGCCCGGACGGCGACCTCTGGACCTGGGGTCCCGACGACGCGGAGCAGCGGGTCACCGGTCCGGCGCTCGACTTCTGCCTGCTGGCGACTCAACGCCGGCATCGCGACGATCTCGCCGTACACAGCGAAGGTTCGGACGCGGAGGAGTGGCTCGGCATCATCCAGGCGTTCGCCGGACTGCCGGGCAAGGGTCGGACGGCGGGGCAGTTCGGATGACCGCGCCGATCAGGATCGGGAACGCGTCCGGGTTCTACGGCGACCGGTTCAGCGCGGTCCAGGAGATGCTGACCGGCGGACCGCTCGACGTGCTGACCGGGGACTATCTGGCCGAGCTGACCATGCTGATTCTCGGCCGGGACCGGTTGAAGGATCCGTCGCTCGGGTACGCGCGGACCTTCCTCAAGCAGCTCGAGACCGGTCTCGGCGAGGCGCTCGATCGCGGCGTCAAGATCGTCAGCAACGCCGGCGGCCTCAACCCCGCGGGACTCGCACAGGCCATTGCCGAGCTCGCCGACAAGCTCGGACTGCAGCCGAAGATCGCGTACGTCGAAGGCGACGACCTGCTCGGGCGCGCCGACGAACTCGGCCTCGGCACCCCGCTGACCGCCAACGCCTACCTCGGCGCCTGGGGCATCGCCGAAGCCCTCCAAGCCGGCGCGGACGTCGTCGTCACCGGCCGGGTCACCGATGCCTCGGTGATCGTCGGCCCTGCCGCCGCGCACCACGGCTGGAAACGGACGCAGTACGACGAGCTCGCCGGCGCGGTCGCGGCCGGGCACGTGATCGAGTGCGGCTGCCAGGCGACCGGCGGGAACTACGCGTTCTTCGGCGAGATCCGGGATCTCGGCCGCCCCGGGTTTCCGATCGCGGAGATCCACGCCGACGGCAGCAGCGTGATCACCAAGCACGATGACACCGGCGGCGCGGTCACGATCGACACGGTCAAGGCCCAACTGCTGTACGAGATCGCCGGCGCCCGGTACGCCGGTCCGGATGTCACCACTCGCCTCGACTCGATCGAGCTGAGCGACGACGGGCCCGACCGGGTCCGGCTCAGCGGTGTCCGCGGTGAGCCGCCGCCACCGACGTACAAGGTGTCGCTGAACAGCGTCGGCGGGTTCCGCAACGAGGTCGACTTCGTGCTGACCGGGCTGCAACTGGAGGAGAAGGCCGAGCTGGTGAAGGCGCAGCTCGAGCGCGCGCTGCCGAAGCGACCCGCGGAGCTGCGCTGGTCGCTCACCTGGACCGAGAAGCCGAACGCGGAGACCGAGGAGGAGGCCAGCGTCTTCCTCCGTTGCGCGGCGAAGGACCCGGATCCGAAGGTCGTCGGCCGGGCGTTCTCGAGCGCCGCCATCGAGTTGGCGCTCGCGAGCTACCCCGGCTTCCACGTCACCGCGCCGCCTGGCGACGGATCGCCCTACGGCGTCTTCCGGGCCGGGTACGTCGCCATCCGGGAGGTCGAGCAGATCGTCGTACTGCCGGATGGGACGCGGAAGGTGGTCGAGCCCGCAGCGGAGACGCAGCCGCTGGCGCCGGTCGAGGACGCCGAGCTGCCGATGCCGTTGCCGCAGCTCGCCTCAAGCGGTCGGCCGCGAAGCCGGGAGGTCCCGCTCGGCCGGATCGCCGGTGCGCGGTCGGGCGACAAGGGCGGCGATGCGAACGTCGGCGTCTGGGTGCGGCAGGAGAAGGCTTGGCGGTGGCTCGCACACACGTTGACCGTCGAGTTGTTCCAGGAGCTGTTGCCGGAGACGAGGGGCCTCGCCGTCACGCGGTACGTGTTGCCCAACTTGTGGGCGGTCAACTTCGTCGTCGAGGGACTGCTGGGTGAAGGCGTCGCGTCCCAGGCTCGCTTCGATCCGCAGGCGAAGGCGGTCGGTGAGTGGCTCCGGTCCCGGTACGTCGACGTACCGGAGGTGTTGCTGTGAACGACTTCCGAGAGTCCGTACGCCGGTTCATGGCTGCCGAGGTCCTGCCTGACCTTGATGAGTGGGAGCGGGCAGGCGAGCTGCCGCGGGAGTTGCACGAGAAGGCGGGGAAGCTCGGGCTGCTCGGGGTCGGTTTTCCGGAGGCGGTCGGCGGTGGCGGCGGCTCATTGCTGGATGCGATCGCAGTGGTCGAGGAGATGCATTACGCCGGCGGATCCGGTGGACTGGTGGCGTCGCTGCTGACCTGTGGGATCGCGTTACCGCACATCGTTGCTGCAGGCAACCAGGAGCAGATCGACAAGTGGGTGCGGCCGACGCTCGAGGGGTCGTTGATAGGGGCGCTGGCGATCACCGAGCCCGATGGTGGATCGGACGTGGCGTCGCTGCGAACCACGGCGCGGCGCGAGGGCGAGCACTTCGTTGTGAACGGGGCGAAGACGTACATCACCTCGGGGTGCCGGGCGGATTTCGTCACGACTGCGGTGCGGACCGACGGGCCTGGGGCGCGCGGGATCAGCCTGCTGGTGATCGAGAAGAACACGCCTGGGTTCGTGGTGTCGCGGAAGCTCGACAAGATGGGCTGGCTGTGCTCGGACACGGCTGAGCTGTCGTTCACCGACGTACGGGTTCCGGTCGGGAATCTGGTGGGCGCCCAGGGCACCGGCTTCGTGCAGCTTGCGGTGGGCTTCGTGGCCGAGCGGCTGACGCTGGCCGTGCAGGCGTACGCCGGAGCGCAGCGGGCGCTCGACCTCACCGTCGAGTGGTGCCGCAACCGGGAGACGTTCGGGCGGCCGTTGATCTCGCGGCAGACCGTGCAGCACACGCTGACCGAGATGGCCCGTCGGATCGATGTCGCCCGGGTCTACGTGCGCTCGGTCGCCGAGCGAGCCGGGCGCGGCGAGGAGGTGATCGCCGAGACGTGCTTCGCCAAGAACACCGCGGTCGAGGCTGGGCAGTGGGTCTGCGACCAGGCCCTGCAACTGCACGGAGGTCTCGGCTACCTGCGGGAGGCCGAGGTCGAGCGCCAGTACCGCGACCAGAAGATCCTCGCGATCGGCGGCGGCACCACCGAGATCCTGACCGGCCTGGCCGCGAAACGACTGGGGTACACATGACTGTGCACATTGCCACGCTGCCGCGCGGCGGGTCATGGGGCTTTGACTCCCGCCCTTCCCTCGTCCCTCCGGTCGCTTCGCTCCCTCCACTCCTCAGTCCAGGGCGGGAGGCCCCATGACCCATCGCGAGGCCATGCTGGAGAAGCTCGCGGCGCTGGATGCCGAGCATGCCAAGGCGCTGGCCGGCGGCGGCGAGAAGTACGTCGACCGGCATCACAAGCGCGGCAAACTGCTGGCCCGGGAGCGGATCGAGTTGCTGCTCGACCCGGACACGGCGTTCCTCGAACTGTCGCCGCTGGCCGGCTGGGGTTCGGACTTCACCGTCGGCGCGAGCCTGGTCACCGGGATCGGCGTGGTCGAAGGCGTCGAGTGCCTGATCACCGCGAACGACCCGACCGTCAAGGGCGGCGCGAGCAACCCGTGGACGCTGAAGAAGGCGCTGCGGGCCGACGAGATCGCCCGCGCGAACCGGTTGCCGGTGATCAGCCTGGTCGAGTCCGGCGGCGCGGACCTGCCGACGCAGAAGGAGATCTTCATCCCCGGCGGCGCCATGTTCCGCAATCTGACCCGGTTGTCGGCCGAGGGGATCCCGACCATTGCGCTGGTGTTCGGCAACTCGACCGCGGGCGGCGCGTACATCCCCGGCATGAGCGACTACGTGGTGATGGTCGACGGTGGCGCGAAGGTCTTCCTGGCCGGACCGCCGCTGGTGAAGATGGCGACCGGCGAGGACGCGGACGACGAGTCGCTCGGCGGCGCGTCGATGCACGCGCGCACCTCCGGACTGGCCGACTACTTCGCGGTCGACGAGCAGGACGCGATCCGGCTCGGCCGCCAGATCGTGTCCCGGCTGAACTGGCGCAAACTCGGTCCGCCGCCGGCTTCGTCGTACGACGAACCGCTCCTCGACGCCGACGAGTTGCTCGGGATCGTGCCCGATGACCTGAAGATCCCGTTCGATCCGCGGGACGTGATCGCGCGGGTGGTGGACGGGTCGGTGTTCGACGAGTTCAAGCCGCTCTACGGGTCGTCGCTGGCGACCGGGTGGGCGTCGGTGCACGGGTACCCGGTCGGGATCCTGGCGAACGCGCGGGGGGTGCTGTTCAGCGAGGAGTCGCAGAAGGCGGCGCAGTTCATCCAGCTGGCGAACCGTTCTGATACGCCACTCATCTTCCTCCACAACACGACCGGTTACATGGTCGGCCAGGAGTACGAGCAGCGCGGGATCATCAAGCACGGCGCCCAGATGATCAACGCGGTGTCGAACTCCAAGGTGCCGCACATCTCGATCCTGATGGGTGCCTCGTACGGAGCCGGGCACTACGGGATGTGCGGTCGGGCGTTCGACCCGCGGTTCCTGTTCGCGTGGCCGTCGGCGAAGTCGGCGGTGATGGGACCGCAGCAGTTGGCCGGGGTGCTGTCGATCGTGGCGCGGGCAGCCGCGGCGGCGAAGGGGCAGCCGTACGACGAGGACGGCGATGCGGCGATGCGCGCGTACGTCGAAGGCCAGATCGAAGCGGAGTCGCTGCCGATGTTCCTGTCCGGGCGGTTGTACGACGACGGCGTGATCGACCCGCGGGACACCCGGACCGTGCTTGGGATCTGCCTGTCCGCCATCCACTCCGCCCCGGTCGAAGGTACGTCGTCCTTCGGCGTCTTCAGGATGTGACGCGCATGATCACGTCAGTACTGGTTGCCAACCGGGGCGAGATCGCCCGGCGGATCTTCCGCACGGCCCGATCACTCGGCCTGTCGATGGTCGCGGTCCACTCCACCGCGGACGCTGGATCGCCGCATGTGGCCGAGGCCGACGCGGCGGTCCACCTGCCCGGCAACGCGCCTGGTGACACGTATCTCCGCGGCGACCTGATCATCGAGGCGGCGTTGCGGGCCGGAGCGGACGCGGTGCATCCGGGCTACGGGTTCCTGTCCGAGAACGCCGGGTTCGCGCAGGCGGTGATCGACGCGGGGCTGACCTGGATCGGGCCGCCGGTGGACGCGATCTCGTCGATGGGGTCGAAGATCGAGGCGAAGAAGCTGATGGCGGCGGCTGGGGTGCCGGTGCTGGCGGAGCTCACGCCTGCTGAGGTGTCGGCTGCCGACCTGCCGGTGCTGGTGAAGGCGTCGGCGGGTGGTGGTGGGCGCGGAATGCGGGTGGTGTCGCGGCTGGAGGACCTGCCTGCTGAGATCGAGGCTGCGTCGGCGGAGGCGTTGTCGGCGTTCGGGGACGGGACGGTGTTCTGCGAGCGCTACCTGGCGGCGGGCCGGCACATCGAGGTGCAGATCATGGCCGACCAGCACGGCACAATCTGGGCGGTCGGCGAACGCGAGTGCTCGATCCAGCGTCGCCACCAGAAGGTCGTCGAAGAGGCCCCGTCGCCGTTGGTCGAACGGATCCCTTCCATGCGCCCGCACCTCTTCGACGCCGCCCGCAAGGCAGCCGCCGCGATCAACTACGTCGGCGCCGGCACAGTCGAGTTCCTGGCCGACAACACCGGCAACTTCTACTTCCTCGAAATGAACACCCGCCTCCAGGTAGAACACCCCGTCACCGAAGAAACCACCGGCCTCGACCTGGTCGGGTGGCAGATCGGGGTCGCGTCCGGTGAACGGCTCCCGGCCGACCCACCACCCACAGTCGGTCATGCGATCGAGGTCCGGTTGTACGCCGAGGACCCAGCCCGCGACTGGCAACCCCAGACCGGACGCCTGTACCGGTTCGCGGTCGGCGCCGAGCGCCTTTCCGGAACAAAAGTTGCACCTGGCGACCACGATCTTCCGAAAAGCGCGCCGCGGGTGCGGGTGGACTCGGGGGTGGTGAGCGGGTCGGAGGTGTCGCCGTACTACGACGCGATGCTGGCCAAGGCGGTCGTCTGGGCGACCGACCGGACGGCGGCGGCGAGGCGGCTCGCAGCCGAGGTGGACCGGGCCACGATCCACGGCGTGCGGACGAACCGCGGCCTGCTCTCCTGGATCCTGCGGCATCCTGCGTTCTTGGCGGGAGACACCGACACGGGGTTCTTCGAGCGGCACGGGATCGGGGTGCCGGTCGATCCACAGGTCGTCCGGGTGTCGGCGTTGGCGGCGGCTTTGGCTGATGCGGCGGAGCGGAGTGCGCCGGTGCGGGTGCCTAGTGGGTGGCGGAACTTGGCGTCGCAGCCGCAGCGGAAGAGCTACCGGGTTGGGGAAGAGGTGCACGAGGTTGCCTATCGGCTGACTCGGAACGGGTTGGTTGTGGAGGGCGACGTGCAGCTCGTGTCGAACGGCGCGGAGCGCGTGGTGCTCGAGGTTGACGGCGTACGGCGGGCTTTCGACGTGGCGGCGTACGACGGGTTGGTGTGTGTGGACTCGCCACTCGGAAGTGTGGCGCTGGAACCGGTGGAGCGGTTCACAGATCCGTCGCGGCAGGTGGCGGCGGGGTCGTTGGTGGCGCCGATGCCGGGGACGGTGATCCGGGTCGGCGTGCAGGTGGGCGACAAGGTCGAGCAAGGGCAGCCGCTGCTGTGGCTGGAGGCGATGAAGATGGAGCACACGATCGCCAGTCCGGCGGGCGGCGTGGTGAGTGAGCTCAAGGTCGAGGCAGGTCAACAGGTCGAGGTCGGCGCCGTACTGGCCGTGGTTGGGGAGGACGCATGAACGAGCGAAGCGAGTTCATCAACAAGCACAGTGCGATTCGTGCCTCATCGGCGCCCGGAGCGAAGCGAGGACGCCGATGAGCTACGTCGAGTCCGAAGAGCGCCAGGCGCTGCGCAAGGCAGTCGGTGAGCTGGGCAAGAAGTACGGCTACGAGTGGTTCAACCGGCAGGCGCGCAGCGGCGGGCACACCACCGAGCTGTGGCTGGAGGCGGGCAAGCTCGGGTATCTCGGCGTCAACCTGCCCGAGGAGTACGGCGGCGGGGGCGGCGGCATGGGCGACTTGTCGATCGTGCTGGAGGAGCTCGGCGCCGCGGGCTGCCCGCTGCTGATGATGGTCGTCTCGCCGTCGATCTGCGGCACGGTGATCGCCCGGTTCGGCACCGACGAACAGAAGCAACACTGGCTGCCGGGCCTGGCCGACGGTACGACGATCATGGCGTTCGCGATCACCGAGCCCGACGCCGGCTCGAACTCGCACCAGATCACCACGACGGCACGCCGTACCGAGGACGGCTGGTCGCTGAGCGGGCGCAAAGTGTTCATCTCCGGCCTCGACGTCGCGCAGGCGGTCCTGGTCGTCGGCCGGACCGAGGACGCCCGGACCGGGAAGCTCAAGCCGGCCCTGTTCATCGTCCCGGTGGACGCGCCCGGCGTGGAGTTCACCCAGATCGAGATGGACCTGATCAGCCCGGACAAGCAGTTCGCGCTGTTCCTGGACGACGTACGGCTGCCGCGGGAGGCGCTGGTCGGCGCCGAGGACGCGGCGCTGCTGCAGCTGTTCGCCGGGCTGAACCCTGAGCGAATCATGGCGTCCGCGTTCGCCATCGGCATCGCCCGGCACGCGCTCGGCAAGGCGACGGCGTACGTGAAGGACCGCCAGGTCTGGAAGACCCCGATCGGCGCACACCAGGGTCTCGCGCACCCGCTCGCGCAGATCAAGATCGAGCTCGAGCTGGCGCGGCTGATGCTGCAGAAGGCCGCCGCCTTGTACGACGCCGGCGACGACCTCGGCGCGGGCGAGGCGGCGAACATGGCGAAGTACGCGGCCGGCGAGGTCGCGGTCCGGGCCACCGACCAGGCGGTCCAGTCACTCGGCGGCAACGGCATGACCAAGGAGTACGGCGTCGCCTCGCTGGTCGCGGCCGCCCGCGCGACCCGGATCGCGCCGGTCAGCCGGGAGATGATCCTGAACTTCGTCGCGCAGCACTCACTCGGTCTACCCAAGTCGTACTGAGAGGATTCCCGATGATCATCACCAGTGAGTTCCCACCCGTCGAGATCCTCGACGTCCCGATCCACGACGCCGTCCTGGGCACAGCCCGGGAGTACGGCGACCGGCCGGCCCTCGTGGACGGCGTGACCGGCAAGGAGATCAGCTACGCGCAGCTGGACGGGATGAGCCGCCGGGTGGCCGCCGGTTTCGCCGAGCTGGGCATCAGGCACGGCGACACCATCGCGCTCTACAGCCCGAACACGATCCTCTACCCGGTCGTCTTCTACGGCGCCACCCGCGCGGGCGCGACCGTGACGACGGTGAACGCGCTCTACACCGCGGACGAGTTGCACAAGCAACTGGTCGACTCCAAGGCGAAGTTGCTGGTGACGATTTCGCTGTTCCTGCCGGCCGCGACCGCGGCGGTCGAAGGCACCGACGTGACCGAGATCTTCGTCTGCGACAGCGCCGCGGGGTACCGCTCGGTGATGGAGCTGGTCGCTTCGACCGGCCCCGAGCCGGAGGTGACGATCGACCCGGCCGAGGACGTCGCCGTACTGCCGTACTCCAGTGGTACGACGGGCGCCGCGAAGGGCGTGATGCTGACGCACCGGAACATCGCGACCAACATCGCCCAGGCCGAGGTGATGATCAAACTCGACGAGGACGAGCGGATCATCGCGATCCTGCCGTTCTTCCACATCTACGGGCTGACCGTGCTGATGAACCTCCCGCTCCGGCTCGGCGCGACGGTCGTCGTACTGCCGAAGTTCGACCTGGACCAGTTCCTGACCACGCTCGACCAGCAGAAGATCACGCGGGCGTTCGTCGCGCCGCCGGTGGTGCTCGCGCTGGCGAAGCACCCGGCTGTGGACGGGGTCGACCTGTCGGCGCTGAAGTACCTGATGTCGGCCGCGGCGCCGCTGGACGGTGAGCTGGCTGAGGCGTGCGCGAAGCGGCTCGGCTTGCACGCCGTACTGCAGGCGTACGGGATGACCGAGTTGTCGCCTGGCACGCACTCGGTGCCGCAGGACGATCCTGAGCCGCCGCCTGGCGCCGTGGGCAAGCTGTTCCCGTCCACGGAGCTGCGGCTGGTCGGTGCTGACGGCAACGATGCGGACGAGGGCGAGATCTGGATCCGCGGTCCGCAGGTGATGAAGGGGTACCTCGGCCGCCCGGCCGAGACCGACGCGACCATTGACCCGGACGGCTGGCTGCACACCGGTGACATCGGGCGGATGGACGGGCGCGGGTACCTGTACGTCATCGACCGGGTCAAGGAGCTGATCAAGTACCACGGCTACCAGGTGCCGCCGGCCGAGTTGGAGGCGGTGCTGCTGACCGACGACCGGATCGCGGACGCGGCGGTGATCGGGGTGCAGGCCGAGGGCAACGAGGTGCCGAAGGCGTTCGTGGTCCCGATGCCGGGAGTGCAGCTGACCGAGGCGGACGTGATCGAGTACGTGTCCGCGCGGGTGGCGCCGTACAAGAAGGTCCGGCAGGTGGAGTTCATCGAGGCGGTGCCGAAGGCGGCCTCGGGCAAGATCCTGCGGCGTGAGCTCAGGGCCCGCGAGGCCGCCCGTGAGTGAAGCCCTCAAGGAACCCCAGCAGGACCGCAGCCGGGCCACCCGGCAGCGGCTGCTCGAGGCGGCCGTGGAGTCACTGGCCGAGGTCGGGTACGCCGCGACGACGGTGTCGGTCGTCGCGGCGCGGGCCGGGGTTTCGCGGGGTGCGGCGCAGCACCACTTCCCGACGCGGGCGGACCTGTTCGCGGCGGCGGTCGAGTACATGACCGAGGTGCGGCTGGCGGAGATCCGCGCGCAAGCCGCGGCGCTGCCCAGTGGGCCGGGGCGGACCGAGGCGATCGTGGCGATGCTCGCTGACGTCTACACCGGTCCGCTGTTCCGGGCTGCACTGCACCTCTGGGTGGCGGCGTCAACCGAGGAGGCGCTGCGGAAGCAGATCGTCGGACTGGAGGCGCATGTCGGACGGCAGGCGCACCGGGCGCTGCTGGAAGTGCTTGAGGTGAGTGAGCGGACTCCTGGGGTGCGGGAGACCGTGCAAGGCGTGCTGGACATGGCACGCGGGCTGGGGCTGGCTGACCTGCTGACGGATGACAGCGCTCGGCGGCGCGGGATCGTGCGGCAGTGGAGCCGCATCCTGGATCAGGCGCTGCGGGTGCCGGGGGTGTGACCGAAGGCGCGGCGGAAGGCGTCGATGAACGCACTGGTCGACGCCCAACCACACTGATGAGCCACCCGGGTCACCGAGCCGCCCTCTGCGAGCAGTCTGAGCGCCAGGTGCAGTCTGAGCTCAGTGCGCCACTGCGGGAAGGTCATGCCTAGGTCCGCCTTGCAGAGGCGGCTCAGGGTGCGTTCACTGGCGCCGATCTCGCGGCCGAGTTCGGTGAGCGTTCTGTTGTCGGCCGGGTCCACTTCAAGCAGCTTGCAGACCGCAGCGAGCCGAGGATCGCGTGGAGTGGGTAGGTAGGTCGGCCGCTGTGGTGAACGCCGCAGCTGATCCAAGAGCACCAGGTACAACCGGTGTTGTTCAGTGGGATCCGTTTCGAGGGTTGTGTGCGCGAGGATCAGCTCTCTGAGCAGCGAACTGACGACCAGTGCTGATGGGACATCCAGGTTCAGCGGGTTGTCCGTGAGTCCGACGGTGTGGAGTGCGGTCTCGCCGTACGCGCGGTGTTGGTGAAGGGTGCCTGCCGGGACCCAGATGGCTCGGTTGGCGGGGGCGATCCAATTGCCGGCGTCGGTGGTCACCGAGAGGACGCCGCGCCCGGCGTACACGATCTGGTGCTGCTCGTGCCAGTGCGGGTCGATGCCGCCACCGGCCGGGATCTCCTGCGACCCGGTGTTGGCTGGACGGCGTTGGCGGATTTCCGGCATAGGTTGGCATTTTATCGGAAGCCGGACAGGCGCTCCGCGGCCGAGGATCGATGGTGTGCGGAGACTTCGACCGATCGGGCTGATGGCGATCGGGCACGCCTGCGTGGACGTCTACCAGGGCGCCGTACCTGCGCTGGTTCCGTTCCTGGTCGCAGAACGCGGCCTTGGGTACGTCGCTGTGTCGGGGATCACGCTGGCTGCGACGCTCCTGTCGTCGGTGGTGCAGCCGGTGTTCGGTGTGCTGACCGATCGGCGGCCGCTGACCTGGCTGATCCCGGTCAGCATGACGACCGCTGGGCTCGGGATCGCGCTGCTCGGGATCGGTGACTCGTACCTGCTGAGCTGGTTGGCGGCCGCGCTGTCCGGACTCGGGGTCGCGGCCTATCACCCGGAGGCGGCTCGGATGGCGCGGGCGGTGAGTGGTGGTAGCCATGTCGGGATGAGCTGGTTCTCGGTCGGCGGGAACGTCGGGTTCGCGCTCGCCCCGGTGCTGGTCACGCCGATCATGGCGGTCGGCGGACTCGCGCTGACACCGGTGCTCGTCGTACCGGCTCTGGTTGGTGCACTGATCACCACGCTGGCCGTTCGGTCCGGTGTGTCGCGAGTCGCCGCGAGCCGGATGGGCCGTCCGGGAACCGATGACTGGTCGTCGTTCCTGCGGTTGTCGGTGATCATGGTGTGCCGGTCGATCGTGTTCGTCGGGCTCGGCACCTTCATCGCGCTGTACGCCGGTGAACGAGTCGGCGGCGGTACGACGACCGGCGGGGCGGCGTTGTTCGTCCTGTTCGCGGCCGGCGCATTCGGCACACTGCTCGGCGGCCGATTGGCGACCCGGTACGGCCGAATCCGCACGATGCGCACGTCGTACGGCGTCGCGGTCCCGGCGATCGCAGGCCTGGTCTTCGTCCCCGGCCCCTTGTTCTTCGTCTTCCTCACCCTGACCGCGATCGCACTGTCGATCCCGTTCTCCCTGCACGTCACCCTCGGCCGGGACTTCCTACCCGGCCGAGTCGGCACCGCCGGTGGAATGACCCTCGGCCTGGCAGTAAGCATCGGCGGCGTAGCAACCCCACTCCTGGGCACCATCGCCGAGCACTCCTCCCTCCGTCTGGCCCTGTCCACCCTGATCGCCCTGACCCTGACCAGCTGCCTACTCGGCTACTTCCTCGACGAACCTGCCCCACAGTGATTTCCAACGATGGTCCAGGTGGTGGTCAGGGGCTCTGTAAAGGTTTGCTCATGACGTAAGTTGGCGTTTGTCATGACTACTGAGGGGATCGACCGGGCGGCGGGGGTCGGGCTTCGGTCGGAGCGCGGGCCGATTCTGCTCGCGGTGATGCTGAGCATCGGCCTGGTGGCGATCGACGCGACCATCCTCGCGACCGCCGTACCCTCCGTCGTCGACGACCTCGGCGGGTTCACCCAGTTCCCGTGGCTGTTCTCGATCTACCTGCTCGCGCAAGCCGTCTCGGTGCCGATCTACGGGAAGCTCGCCGATCTGCGCGGGCGGAAGCCGATCATGCTGCTCGGGGTCGGGCTGTTCGTGCTCGGCTCGGTGCTGTGCGGGTTCGCCTGGAGCATGCCCGCGCTGATCGCGTTCCGGCTGATCCAGGGCCTCGGCGCCGGCGCGATCCAGCCGATCGGGATGACGATCGTCGGCGACATCTACACGGTCGCCGAGCGGGCCAAGGTGCAGGGCTACATCGCCAGCGTCTGGGGGATCTCGTCGTTCGTCGGCCCGACGCTGGGCGGGGTGTTCTCCGACTTCGTGTCCTGGCGCTGGATCTTCTTCGTGAACATCCCGCTCGGCCTCGCGGCCGCCTGGGTGCTGATCCGCCGGTTCGAGGAGAAGGTCGCCCGGCAGGCCAGCCACAAGATCGACTACCCCGGCGCGATCCTGCTCGCGGTCGGCGGTTCGCTGCTGCTGCTCGGGCTGCTCGAGGGTGGCGTGATGTGGGATTGGGACTCGGGTGCGAGCATCGCGATCCTGGCGGTGGCCGCCGTACTGCTGGTCGTGTTCGTCTTGGTCGAGCGCCGCGCCGCCGAGCCGGTCCTGCCGCTGTGGGTGCTCGGCCAGCGCGTGCTCAACTCCGCGAACTCGGCCGCACTGCTGATCGGTGTGCTGATGATCGGCTTGTCCACCTATGTCCCGCTGTTTGCGCAGAGCGTGCTGGGTACGTCGGCTCTCGTCGCCGGCTTCGCGTTGGCCGCGATGACGCTGGGCTGGCCGATCGCGGCCTCACTCGCCGGGCGGATCTACCTGCGCGTGGGCTTCCGTACGACGATGCTCATGGGCTCGCTGATCGTCGTCGTGGGAGCCGCGTTGCTGCTCACGGTCGACTCGGGCAGCGCCGTACTGCACCTTGCGGCGGCCTGCTTCGTGATCGGGCTCGGTCTCGGCTTCTCCGCGTCGCCGTCCGTGGTGGCCGCGCAGTCGTCGGTCGCCTGGCAGACCCGCGGTGTGGTGACCGGCGCCAACATGTTCGCCCGCTCGGTCGGCAGCGCGGTCGGTGTCGCGGCCTTCGGCGCGGTAGCCAACGGCGTAGTCGCCGCCCGCCTCGGTGACAGCCACGCCGACCTGGAGACGCTCCCCGGCGAAGTCCTCGCCCCCGCCATCCACGACGTCTACTACGGCGCCGCCGCGGCCGCCGTCTTGCTCGTCGTCGCCGTCGCCTTCATGCCCAACCACATCACCGAACAACCCCTCGCCAACCCCACCACCGACTGAGGGCCGGTCTAGGTTGGGGGCATGCGGGCTGTGGACTGTGTGGGTGGGTTGATTCGGGACGAGCAGTGTCGGGTTTATGTGCAGCGGCGGGCGGTGGGGCGGCGGTTGTTGCCGGGGATTTGGGATGTGGTGGGCGGGCATCTGGAGGACGGGGAGACGCCGGAGGAGGCGCTGCGGCGTGAAGTCGAGGAGGAGACGGGCTGGAAGGTCCGGGACATCGTCTGGACCGTGGCCGACTGGGAGTGGGAGTACGACGGCCGCGTACGGCGTGAGCTCGACTACCTCGTCACCGTCGACGGCGACCTGACCCGGCCGCAGCTCGAAGCGGGCAAGCATGACGCGGGCGCCTGGGTCGGGCCGGACGACCTCGAACTGATGATGGTGAACCGCACCGACGGCGACCGCCGGCTGCGCGACATCGTGGCGCACGTGGTCCGCACCCGCTTCACCGACCGCCTCCGCCTCGAACCGCTGACCGGCCCAGGCGAGGTCCTGCCCGGACATGCCGCGGACCTGGTCACGCTGCACGCCGACCCGTGGGTCGCCCACTGGTACGCCGAGACGCTTGACGAGCAGGACGCCGTACGGCGGGCCACCAAGGCGCAGGCCCGTTGGGAGGCCGACGGTGTGCAGAAGTGGATGGCGTACGAGCGTGACAGCGGAGCGCTCGCCGGACGGGGTGGCCTATCCCGGATACCGGCGGACAGCCCGGTCGCAGCAGCCATCAGCAACCTGGTCGGACCGGACTGGGCCACCGACCGCCTGGAGCTCGGGTGGGCACTCGCAGCGCCGGCACGCGGCCGCGGTCTGGCGACCGAGATCGGGCGTGCGGGGCTGGAGTTCGCGTTCCGCACGCTGCAGGCGACGAAGGTGATCGCGTTCACCGAGCAGCACAACCTGGCGTCGCGCGCGGTCATGGAGCGCCTCGGCATGACCTACGCCGGTGAGATCACCGCGGAAGGCTTGGTCGAGGGCACGAGCGACGTCCGCCCGGACGTGCCCTTCGCTGTCTACGTCACCGGACCCGAAGCGGAAATCTAGCCGTCCAACGCGGTCACGAACCGGCTCAGTAGGTCCGCGAATGTCTGCCGCTCACCGTCCGTCCAGTCCGCCATCGCCTGACCGAACCGCTCCCGCCGGTACTCGTGCACCCACTCCAGCTGCCGTCGACCGTCCTCAGTCAGCACCAGGTTCGTACGACGGCCGTCCGCTTGGTCGGCCTCCCGTCGTACCAGGCCTGCCGAGACCGCGGCGGCGACCAGCTTGCTGGCCCGCGGCTGGTCCACACCGAGCGCGGTCGCGACCCCGTTGACGCCGATCGGGTCCGCTCCGGCCGCCTCGAGCGCGTCGAGGACCTCCTGGACCGGGTCCGGTCCACCGGACTGCACGGCGATGGTACGGCGGGTCTGCCGCCGGCGGACCGCGATCATCGCCGACTCCACCACGGCCACCGGATCCAGGTTGTCCACAGCAACTCCCCGAAGCTTGTCCACAGCCCGATCGAGATATATGTTCATTGACATGTATATGTCAGATGACAACAAGCCTATCGGGTGGTGGCTCAAAGAGGTGGACCGCCTGCTGGAGGCGTCGTTCGAGCAACTCCTCGCCGCGGACGGACTGACCCGACGGCAGTGGCAGGCGCTGAACGCGGCCACCGGACCGGAGCCGATCGCGGTCGCCCTCGCGCCGTTCCTGACCGACCCGGACGAGCTGAGCGCCGCCGTCGACCCGCTGACCGCACGCGGCTGGCTGCTGGACGGGAGCCTGACGGCCGCGGGTCGGGCTGCGCTGGAGGGGCTCGGAGTCAAGGTCCAGGCGCAGCGCGAGCGGGTGACGGCGGGAATCACCGGCGCGGAGTACGCGGCGACGATCGGCGTACTGCAGAAACTGGCCGGCAATCTGAGGGGCTCCGCGGTGTGACCGCCCAGGCGCGGCGGTCACACTGCGGAGCCGGCCACCTCGGGGGGCGGCTCGTGGTGAGGTGTCACGAGCCACACGGTGTCCTACCGCCCAGGACACTCCCCGCCTGGCCCGAGGTGTCGGCCAGGAGGTGGTTGGAACGGCTGGGCGGCGGCGATACAGGGACTCAGCCGCCAGGCCCAGCCGGGTCGGTGGGCGGTGCGGTCCGGAGCTGAGGAGTGCTCCGGACCGCACCTTGGGTTTCGCCCGGGACTGAGGAGTGCCCCGGACCTTCCAGGTGCTGCTCCTGGACGTGAGGAGACTCCAGGACGCAGCGGACCGGGTCTGAGGAGGACCCGGAAATTCAGGTTTTCAGTCGGTGCTGTCGAGTGGACCGAGTACGTCGTTGGTGACCCGGAGGCCGGCGAAACGCCTCCGCATCGCCTGCTCGTAGCGAGCCGCCAGCGGCGCCTCCGCGACGTACTGCGCGATCACATGCTCGCCGAACCAGACCCGCACCCTTCGGCGGTGCTGTCTCGACGTCATTTCCGCGATGGTCACTACCTCTCACCCCGTAACTCTGAGACCTTGCAACCAGTTGGACTTACTGGTTGTCATGGCAGTAATGGTGCACGAGCCCAACGTGACCGCTCTAGGACCTGGACCGGACCTTTGCCGGACCTCTTCCGGACCTCTCGCGGACATCTGGGGGACAGCACCTTGTCGTGAAGCATCAGTCGAGACAACGTCTGAACCGACGTGAACAGGAGGAACGATGGCGGGTAGGTACGCGCCAAAGACGGTCCTGGCGCACCTGATCCAGCGCCGGAACCAGACCTACTCCGAGATCGTCGCCGAGTTCGTCGAGCTGGGTGGAACCATCACCGAGCGGCACCTGCGTCGCCTCGCATCGGGCGAGCGCGCGGGGACCACTCCTCAGACCCGGCGCACCCTGCAACGCATGTTCGGCAAGCCGGTCGAGGAGCTCCTCGCGCCGTACGTGCCGGAACAGGCCGCCCAGGTGGTGCCGGCACCTGCCGCGAGTGGACGGATCACGACAGGTAATGAGATGGAGGTTCTCGACATGGCTGCCAGCCGAGCGAGGGCATTTGCCCTCGCGGCCCAGTCCGGTCTCGGAAGCGAGGCCATGGAACAGGTGTACGACGATGTGCGCCACGTCGCGAAGGCATACCCGCAGCGGCCGCTGCCGGAGATCCTCGGCCAACTGGTCGAAACCCAGGATCTGATCTTCGCCCTGCTGGAGAGCCGGCAACGTCCGGAGCACCTGCGGCAGCTGTACTTCCTCGGCGGTGTGACCGGTGGTCTGCTGTCCAAGGCATCCCACGACCTCGGCAACCCGCACGCCGCCATGACCCAAGCGCGGACCGCGTTCCTCTGCGCCGACAACGCCGACCACCACGGGCTGCGCGCCTGGGTGCGCGGCCTGCAGTCGCTGGTCTCCTATTGGGCCGGCAACCCGCACGACTCGGTCCGGTACGCGCAGCTCGGCGCCGGGTACGCAGAGCAGGCCAACAGCACCACCAGCGTCTGGCTGCCAGTGAGCGAGGCCCGCGCCTGGGCGGCGCTGGGCAACCCGGAGGCGACCCGTGCGGCCCTCGAGCGCGCCGAGAACGCCTGGAACACGGTGCACAACGACGACCTGGACGACATGGGCGGCCTGTGCACGTTCGGCCGCAACCGCCAGCTGTACTACGCGGCCGACGCGCTCGCGTGGCTGCCCGGAGAGGTCGACCAGGCCGAGCGGTACTCCCGCCAGGCGGTCGACGCCTACAACGACCAGAACCACCCGGAGTGGGCGTTCGGCGACGCCGCCGGCAGCCAGGCCGCGATGGCAATCACCCGGATCGTGAGCGGTGAACTCGACGGCGCCGCGGACGCGATCGCGCCGGTGCTGGGTCTGCCGGCCGAGCGCCGTATCAACGGCGTGGTGCACTCGGCCCGCCGGGTCCACCAGGCGCTGCGGCAGTCCGGTCGCGCGGACGACGCCCGGGAGTTGCAGGAAGAGATCGAGACGTTCACCCGGACGCCGATGCAGGCGTTCCCCCGGTAGTTTCTGCCAGATGGACTCATTGACCGGAGACCTCACCACCCTGCGCGAGTTCCGGACATCAGATCTCGAGGACTACCTGGCCATCGTCAGCGACGACCGCGTCACGTCATGGATGTCGTTCGACAGCCGGGACCGGGCCGAGGCCGAGAAGGCGCTGACCGCGATCGTCGAGCGGGCAGCGCAAGACAACCGGCCGGACTACCTGCTCGCCGTCACCCGCTGGGACGACGACAAGGTGGTCGGCTTCGCCCGGCTCGGGCCGACCGGGGTAAAAGCCGTGCACCTCGGCTACGCGATCCACGCGGACCACTGGGGCCGCGGCTACGCCACCGACGCGTCCCGGGTGCTGCTGCGGTTCGCGTTCGGCCCACTCGGCAAGCACCGGGTCAGCGCGGCGATCGGCCCCGACAACGAGGCCTCGATCGCGGTCGTCAAGCGGCTCGGGTTCAGCTACGAGGGCCGGATCCGGCACCACGTCTTCACCAACGGGGAGTGGCGTGACTCGTTGCTCTACTCGCTGCTGGAGCACGAGTACGCCGACCGTTCACCCGATGGACGCCCGAAGCCTTGACTTCATTTGTCATGACCAGCAAGGTTGCGCGTCATGTCGAAGCAGCAGGTGCCGGAGTGGGCCGATCCGGAGGTGCCTGAAGAGGCACTGGACGCGCAGGGGGTGTCCCGGCGGAACCTGATCCGCGGCGCCGGGCTGCTGGGAGCAGGCTTCGCCGCGACAGCCGTCGGTACGACGGAAGCAGCGGCCGGCACCGACTCCGGCAATGACCCCGACCTGGTCTACCTGGTCGGGGACCACCATGTGCACAGCCGCTACAGCCATGACGCGAAGTACGACTTCAGCCAACTGGCGCAGCGGGGCGCGCAGTTCGGGCTGGACTGGATGGCGTTCACCGAGCACAGCAACTTCGGCCATGCCGACAAGGGCGCCGCGGCCGAGAACGCCGAGGTGCTGAAGGCCCGGGCCGAGAATCCGCGGATGCTGATCTTCCAAGGCCTCGAGTGGTACATCCCCGCTGCCGAGCACGGTACCGTCCTGGTCGCTCCAGGCCCGAACAACGTGCCCCTGCTCCAGCAGTTCGAACGCGAGTACGACGGCAAGCTGACTGGGCGCGCGGCCAGCAACCCGGCGAACGAGCAGCACGCCGTCAAAGCACTGCAATGGCTGGCGGCACAGAAGCAGAGCGGGTACGTCGACGACGTACTGGTGCTCGCCAACCACCCGCTGCGGCTGGGCATCGACGCGCCGTACGAGCTGCGCGACTGGCGGGACACCGGGGTCTGCATCGGCATGGAGGGCGCTCCCGGCTCGCAAGGCGACGCGGAGCCGGCGTGGGTGGCCCACCGGGGCGCCACCAACGCCCAGCGGGGTGAGTACGTCAACGCGCCGAGCGCCAACAGCTTCCCGGGCTACCCAGCCGACGCCTACCGCACGTACGGCGGCTTCGACTGGGCCACGGCCACGGTCGGTGGGCTGTGGGACTCCCTGCTCGCCGAGGGCCGGCTGTTCTCGATCACGTCGAACAGCGACAACCACCGGACGATCTGGGACACGTGGAAGGACGGGGAGTTCCCGCCCGGCGAGAACTTCGACAGCCTTGGCTGGAAGCCGTCGCCGACGGACTCCGGTGTGCCGCAGCCCGGCAGCGACTTCTGGCCGGGTCAGTTCAGCCGCACCCACGTCGGCGTGATGCAGTACGGCTACCTCGAGGTGATGGCCGCACTGCGGGCCGGTCGTGTCTGGGTCGACCACGGTCAACTGGTGGACGGCATCGACGTACGGCTCGCTCCGGTCGGCGCAGCGCAGCGTGGTGTGACGCTCGGCGGGCGCCTGCGGGTCCACCGGGGTCAGCGGTTGGAGCTACGCGTCACGGTGACCAGTGCGACCCGGCCGAACCTCCACGGCGTACTGCCGAAGCTGGCACACGTCGACGTGATCCGTGGCGTCGTGACCGGGCCGGCAGCATCCAGAGACAGCTGGAAGGCTCCGGACACGCGAGTGGTCGAGCAGGTCGACGTACGACGGAAGTCCGGCACCTACACGCTGCGCATCCCGCTGGGCAAGGCAGAGCACTCGCACTACGTACGGGTGCGGGGCAGCGACGGCAGGCGGAACGGACCTGGGTACCTGGGCAGCCGCATCGACCCGGCGGGCCCGATCCAGCACCCGACCAACGACGGCGACCCATGGCTGGACACCTGGCTCTACACCAACCCAGTCTTTGTCGACGTGGTGTGACACTGGGGGCATGGCTGTATTGATGCCGCGCCTCCGGCGCGGCGGGTCATGGGGCTGGAACTCCCGGCCTTCCCTCGTCACTCCAGTCGCTTCGCTCCCTCCGCTCCTCAGTCCAGGCCGGGAGGCCCCATGACCGGCACCATCGCAGGACCGCTTGACCCGTTGAGGGACGGGTTGGCGCGGATGATCATGACGAAGGTGGCCGGGCCGAACCCGGCCGCTGAGCGGAACCGGGTGCACAACACACCGGGACCGCGCTGGTTCGAACCGGACCGGCCGATCCGCCGGGTGCATGGGGATGCCGCGATGTTCGCCGGTGGGCTCCGGGCGTTGCTGCTGCAGTCGCTGCACCCACTGGCGATGGCGGCTGTGTCGGCACACTCCGGCTACCGAGGCGATCCGTGGGGACGGTTGCGCCGTACCAGCTACTTCCTGGCCATCACGACGTACGGCGCTGTCCCGGACGCCGAGGAGGCGATCGCCCGGGTCAAGGGCGTGCATGAGCGGGTGCGCGGGACCAGTCCGGACGGTGTGAAGTACCGGGCGTCCGACCCGCACCTCCTGAAGTGGGTGCATGTCGCCGAGGTGGACAGCTTCCTCGCCGCCCACCAGCGGTACGGCGTGCAGCCGCTCGACGCAGCCGAGCAGGACCTGTACGTCGAGGACGCCGCACTGGTCGCCCGCAAGCTCGGTGTGGTCGACCCACCGACCACAGTGGCCGAGCTACGCGACCTACTCGACGAGTACCGTCCCGAGCTGCGCGGCACCACCGAGGCCCGTCAGGCTGCCCGCTTCATGCTCGTGCACCCGCCGGTGCCGATGGTCGCGCGCCCGGCGTACGGCGTCCTCACCGCAGCCGCGGTCGGATTGTTGCCGTGGTGGACGCGGTGGCCGCTGCGGCTGCCGTACCTGCCCTTGGCCGAGGCAACCGTCGTCCGCGCGGCCGGCGAAGGGCTCACGTGGACGATTCGGTGGGCACTGACGTCGCCCATCCTGGGAAATATCGAGGTCTAGCGCCCGACTCGCCGGTAGGTTGTTCTCGTGCCGCTGCGTCCGCATCGATCACTCCCGTTGGCCACACCGGCGGGAGTCGAGGTGCTGACCAGGATCCTGACCCAGGGCCCGATCCCGCGCGTGGAGATCGCCCGCCGGACCGGGCTGTCCCAGGCGGCGGTCACCAAGGCCGTCGCGCCGCTGATCGAGGCCGGGTTCGTCACCGACCAGCCCGCAACGCCGATCGAGGCGGACAACCAGCTCGGCATCGGCCGGCCGGTCAGCCCGCTGACCGTGGTTCGCAACAGCGTCTCGGTGATCGGGATCAAGGTCACGCCCACTGCCCTGATCGGCGTCACCACTGACTTCACCGCCGGGATCCTGACCGTCAAGCACCGGCCGTTGAAGGACCCCAAGCCGGACAGCGTGATCGAGCGGCTCGCGGAGCTGGCCAAGGAGTTGATGTCGGACGAGGTCGAGGCCGGCCCGTTGATCGGGATCGGTGTCGCCGTGTCCGGTGACGTCGATGCGCGGCACGGCGTCGTGCGGCACTCGCCGCTGATGGGCTGGCGGGACGTCTCGGTCGCGGACTTGCTGGGCAGCCGCCTGAAGGTGCCGATCCTGGTGACGAACGACGTCCGCGCGCTGACCGTGGCCGAGCAGTGGTTCGGGGTCGGGGTGGACGCCGACTCGTTCGCGGTCGTCACGATCGGGTCCGGGATCGGCTGCGGCCTCTACATCAACGGCGAGGTCGTGTCCGGGGCGTACGGCGTTTCCGGTGAGCTCGGCCACCTTCCGCTGGCTCCCGGCGACCTGGTCTGCACCTGCGGACGGCGGGGCTGTGTGGAGACGGTCGCTTCGTCGGACGCCATCCTGGCCCGGACCCGGAAGACAACTAGGCGGCGGGACCTGGACCTGGCCGGGGCGATCAAGCTCGCGCACGAAGGCGACGAGCATGCGCGGGAGGCCTTCGACCGGGCCGGTGAGGTGATCGGTTCGGCCGTGTCCGCGATGGTCAACCTGGTCGGGCCGGAGCTCGTGGTGATCGCCGGCGAAGGTGTGGCCGAGTACGACCTGTACGAGGAGCGGATGCGGCGGGCGTTCGCCGAGCACGCGTTCGGCGCTGCCGGGGACTGCCGGCTGATGCTGCGCTCACACACCTTCGACGACTGGGCCCGCGGCGCAGCCGCCACCGTGATCCGCTCGTACGTCCGCGGCGAGCCACCCCTGCAGCGCTCGGAACGCTGAGGGGTCGGGCCCGCGAGCGAATGCACGGACCCAACCCCTCGCGGGCGGTCAACAGCGGGCTGTCAACTGCGGGCGGCGGCCAGGATCTTGCGCCAGACCTTCTTGTACGACTCCAGGCCGTCGGCCGCGAGCGGGCCGGTCGGGCCCGCGGTGATCGACACCCGCTCCGGGATCGTGCCCCAGACCGGGATGCCTTCCTGGGCGTACTGCTGCATCGCGTCCTGGTAGCTGCGGGTGTACGTCCGGGCCGAGCAGATCACCAGGCCGACCGGGATGTGGTCCGGAACCAGGTCCAGCACCGCCTTCACCCGAGGCGTCTCGACACCGCCGATCCGGGTCGGCAGCACCACGATCCGGGCCCGCTCGAGCGCCTTGTTCAGCAACCGCTCGTGGGACGGCGGCATGTCCACGATGCCGATGCCCTCCGGCGGCACCTTGTCCAGGGCCTTGTTCAGCAGACGCTCGGTCGGCGCCTCCTCGACCTCGACCCGGGTCAGGTGACTGTCCTCGGAATCCGCGACCCAGTCGGCAGCGCTGCCCTGCGGATCGGCGTCGACCAGAGTGGATGTGCGACGGTTGGAAGATGCCAGCGCGGCCAAGTACACCGACGTGGTTGTCTTACCGACCCCGCCCTTCAGTGCAGCTGTCACGATGATCATGGGACCGACGCTACCTGGTTTTGTCCGAAATCCGGCGTGTCGTCGGCGTTGCTCCCGCAGATCGTGATAGTTGCCCCCGGCCCGTGTGAACAAGCTCAAGCGGCCTTCAGCCTGAATCCTTTCGGGGCCGGCCCGCCTCTTACCCCCGTATCGACCACGACCTGGAGGTAGGAATGACCGTCACGCTCGCCGTTGCCATCGCTGCCGGAGTGGTGCTGCTCTGCACCTGCAGCTTCGTCGTACTGCGTCGTCGCGGGCGGGCCCGTGGCTGACTCGGCCTGGCCCGACGACCTGCTGATCGTCGCCGCCCAGGACGGCGACGTCGACGCGCTCACGGCGTTGGTCGCCGGCTCGCACCCGACCGTACGGCGCTTCGCCCACTCCCTCTGCGCCACGCCGGAGGACGCCGAGGACGCAGCGCAGGAGGCCCTGATCATCCTGTACCGCAAGGTCGGGATGCTCCGGGCCACCGGCGCGCTGACGTCGTGGATGTTCCGGATCGTCCGCAACGAGTGCCTGCGCCGCGCCCGCAGGATGGTGCGGGACCAGCCCCTCGCCCGGGACACCGTCACCTCGTCGGCCGAGGACGAGGTGCTGCGGCAACTGGAAGCGGCCGAGGTGGCGGCGGCGATCGCCGCCTTGCCTCCGGACCAGCGCCACGTGCTGATCATGCGGGACGTCCAGGGCTACAGCGGACCCATGGTCGCCGACGCACTGGGCCTCAGCACGGCCGCGATGAAGTCACGTCTGCACCGTGCTCGCTCGGCGGTCCGGGAGACCTTGGGAGACAAGCGATGACCGACTTCGCCAGTACGTCGCTGGTCCGGCATCTGGCCCGTGGTGCGGTCGGTTTCGGCGGGCTGATCGCTGCGTTCGCGCTCCTGCCCGTCACCGGAATGGTCAGCCTGCTGCTTCTGCCGCTCGGTGTCGTCGCGTTGCGCGGATGCCCGATGTGCTGGGCGATCGGCCTGGTCCAGACGATCTCCCGCGGTCGGCTCCAGCGCACCTGCGACGACGGCCGGTGCAGGCTGACCGTGTCATCAGACTGACGGTTTGCGGATCACCTCGATCAGGGAGCTGAGGCCGTCCGGGCCGTGGCCGGCTGCGTCGGCGCGGGCGAAGATGGCCGCGACGGCGCGCGGCACACCCGAGTCGAGACCGACTTCGTCGAACGCCTGCACGACGTGTTCGGCGCCGACTGCCTGCATGTGCAGGTTGTTCTCCCCGCCCGGGTACTCACCCTTCTCGAGTTCCGCGGTGAGGATCCGCAGGAAGCCCATCGGCCCGTCCTCGGCCAGGTCGCGCAGCATCGTCTCGGCGTACGGGCGGACCCGCTCGGCTGCACCGACCAGCGCCGTCGAGTAGAAGTAGCTGATCAGCGTGCTCCAGAAGATGTTCAGCATGGCCTGGTAGTAGAGCATCGCCAGACCCGGGTCGGTGCCCATGTGGTCGGCCCGGCCCAGCACCTCGAGCGTCTCCCGGTGCGCCTCGACCGGCTCGACGGGACCGCTGTAGAACACGTACGCGCCCGGCTGCCCGATGCCCGGCGGCGGGACCATGATGCCGCCGGTCACCAGCGTGCCGCCGCGTTCGGCGACGGACCGGCTCGCCGACCGCAGCCGCTCCGGGCTGTCCGAACTGAGGTTGACCAGCACCTTCCCGGCGAGATCCACACCCGCCAGGGAGTCGTCCATGGCGGTGTAGTCGACCTGGCTGATCACCACCAGGTTGCTCGCGGCCACCGCCTCCGCCGCGGTCGCCGCCTCCACCGCACCGGCCGCGACCAGCTTGGCCGCCTTGCCCGCGGTCCGGTTCCAGACGGTGGTCGGGTGCCCGGCGGCGCGGAAGACCTCGGCCATGGTGGATCCCATCGCGCCGAGGCCGATCACTGTGACTGCTTCTCGAGAACTCATGCGCCGATCGTGCGAAACCCCGCTACGGGTTTACTACGGCTATGTACTTCGGCGTGCTGGGCCCCCTCGTGGTCAGGACGGATGCCGGTGCGCCGGTCGCCGTACCCGACACCAAGGTGCGCACGCTGCTGCTCGACCTGCTCGTCCACAACGGCCGGCCCGTCACGGCGGATCGTCTGATCGAGGACCTCTGGGGCGACCGTCCGCCGCGCAACGCCACCGGGACGCTCCAGGCCCGGATCTCCCAGCTCCGTACGGCGCTCGACCGAGCCGAACCGGGCAGCCGCGCCCTCGTCGCCCACGGCCCGGCCGGCTACACGCTCACCGCGGAGGTTGTCGACAGCAACATCTTCGAGGAACTCGTCGCCGCCGGCCGGCTCCGGGAGGCACTCGACCTCTGGCGCGGGCCCGCCTACGCCGACGTACCCGACCACGAGTTCGCCCGCGCCGCTCGCGACCGTCTCGAAGAGCTCTGGCTGTCCACGACCGAGGACCTGCTGGAGCAGACCGACGACCCACTCCCCGAGCTGACCCACCTCATCCGTCGCCACCCGTTGCGCGAGCGCCTTCGCGCCCTGCAGATGCGCGCGCTGTACCGGGCGGGTCGCCAAGACGAGGCTCTGCGGTCGTACGACGACCTGCGCCGAGCACTCGCGGACGAGCTCGGCGCCGACCCCGGACCGGAGCTGGTCGAGTTGCACGCAGCGATCCTGCGTCACGACCCGTCTCTGCAACCGTCCAGACTTCCCGCTCCGCTCAACAACCTGATCGGTCGCGCCGCAGCCGTCGAGAACGTAACTGCACTGCTCCGGCAGCACCGCCTGCTCACCTTGGTGGGACCAGGCGGCGTCGGCAAGACCCGCCTTGCCCTGGAGGTGGGTCGCGCCCACCTGGGCGAGACGCGACTGGTGGAGCTCGCTCCGCTCCGGCAGGACGATGTACTGGAAGCACTGGCAACAGCAGTAGGTCTCCGGGACGAGTCGGACGACCTGCTGGCCCGCCTGATCGAGTCACTTGGGGCGAGACCGGTCCTACTCATTCTCGACAACTGCGAGCACCTGGACGTTGCCGACCTCGTGCAGCGGCTGCTGAGCGGTGTACCGAGGTTGCGCGTCCTCGCGACCAGCCGGGAGCCGCTGGGTCTTCCCGGTGAGCGTGTCCTGGATGTCGATCCGCTCGAGCTGCAGGCGGCGGCCGATCTGTTCACAGCGCGCGCTGGGGTCGACGACTCGGAGGCGGTCAGAGCGATCTGCAGGCGGCTGGATGGCATACCGCTGGCGTTGGAGCTTGCGGCGACGCGCGTACGGGCGCTGGGAGTGCAGGGCCTCGCGGACCGGTTGGACGACCGGTTCCGGCTGCTGTCCGGCGGTCGCGGCGTACCGGAGCGGCAGCGGACGCTGCGGGCAACCATCGACTGGAGCTGGGACCTGCTGGACGACGACGAGCGGGCCATGCTGCGCCGGCTGGCCGTGCACGCCGGCACCTTCTCGCTGGAGGCGGCTGCTGAGGTCAGCCAGCAGGACGTGCTGCTGCCCCTTGTCGACAAATCTCTAGTGGTCGCGAGCGGCGGCCGTTACCGGCTGCTGGAGTCCGTCGCGGCCTACAGCTTGGAGCGACTCGAGGAAGCCGGTGAGGTCGAGGCGACCAGGCAGCGTCATGCGGAGTACTACCTCACGCTGGCCCAACGCGCCGAGTTGCGTGGTCCACAGCAACGCGCCTGGCTTCATCGCCTCGACCAGGAGGCGGCCAACTTCCGGACCGCCCTGGAAGTCGCTCCATCGCTCAAGCTCGTCAACGCACTCGCCTGGTACTGGTACCTGCGCGGCCGACTGGGTGAGGCAAGGCGGTCCATCGCGGCGGCACTCGCCGTACCCGGTCAGGATCCGGCGGATCGGGCGACCGCGACCGTCTGGCAGGTCGGGATGACCGCAACCGATGCCAAGGGCACCAACCTGGCCGCAGCCGCCGACGACGCGCTGGCGCTGGCCGGCGACGATCCGCACGCACTGTGGTTCCTGACCACGACGCAGTGGGCGTACGGCGATGCCGCCGTACTGATGCAGCGCATCGACCAAGCGATCGACGCGTTCACCAGGCAGGGCGACCGCTGGGGACTGGCCGCCGCTCTCAGCACGCGGGCGCAGCTCAACATCGTGCACGCCGATCTCGACGCGATGGTGCGGGACGGTCGACGCAGCCTGGAGCTGTTCAACGAGCTCGGCGATGACTGGGGCCGGCTGCAGTCGACGTACTCGCTGATCGTGGCCGCGGAGGTCAGCGGCGACTACCCGACTGCCGAGGGCTACCTGACTGACAGCGTGCAGAAGGCGGAGGAGCTCGGACTGTGGACCGAGGTCTCGTTCCGGACCTCGGGGCTGGGCCGGATCGCCTACCTGACCGGCGACTACGACCGCGCCGACGCGCTGCACGAGCGGGCGCGACAGCTAGCGGTCGCGCAGTCCAACAGGTCGGCCGAGGAGTACGCCGAGGTCGGCCTCGGACTGTCCGCCCGCCGCCAGGGCAGGCTCGACGAGGCCGAGGCCCGCTTCACCAAGTGGCTCGACTGGCTCACTCAGGTCGGCGGCACCCCGGGGATCGCCTTCGTCCTCGCCCAACTCGGCTTCATCGCCGAACAGCGCGGCGAATTCACGAAAGCACAAGCCCTCCACCAACGCGGGTACGAAGCAGCCGTGCAGGTCGGCGACGAGCGAGCGATCGCGCTCGCCCTGGAGGGCCTGGCGGGCGCGGCCGACGATGCCGACCGCGCCGTACAACTCCTGGCCGAGGCCGAAGCGCTACGCGCCAAGGTGGGAGCCCCACTCCCCCCAGCCGAACGCATCGACGTCGAACGCATCCAGGCCCGGCTCCGCGGCAGCACCAGCTCCGCTTAGGGCCGGGGCTTGGGGAGTGCGCTCACCGGGTTACTTCCCGAGCCAGGTGTCGACCTTCGACTGGTTCTCCTTGACCCACTTCTCGGCGGCTGCGTCCGGGGTGAGCTTGTCGACCGCGATCGACCGGGCCACCGCGTTCTGGTCGTCGTTGGTCCACTGGAAGTTCTTCACCAGGTCGTACGCCGGGCTGCCCGAGTCGGCGAACTTCTTCGACACGACCTTGTCCAGGTCGTACGGCGGGTAGTCGCAGGCGATCTTGGCCGGCTCCGCGTCGCACCCGGCCTTGTACGCGGGCAGGTTGACCTTGACCAGCTTCATCTCGTTGAAGAACCACTGCGGCTCGTAGAAGTAGGCGAGCAGCGGCTTCTTGTTCTTCTCCGCGTCCCGGAAGGCCTGGATCAGCGCGGTCTCGCTGCCGCTCTGCACCACCTTGTAGTTCAGGTTCAGGTTCTTCACCAGCGCCTCGTCGTTGGTCACGTATGACGGGTCGCCGTCGAGCAACTGGCCCTTGCCACCGGACTCCGAGGTCTTGAACAGGGCGGCGTACTTGTTCAGGTTCTGCCAGTCGGTGATGTCCGGGTGCTGCTGCGCCATCCACGGCGGCACGTACCAGCCGATCACGCCCTTGACCCCGGTGGAGCCGGCCGCGACCGCGACCTTCTGCTCCTCGATGTACTTCTTCTTCAGGTCCTCGTGGCCCCAGTTCTCCAGGACGGCGTCGACCTCGCCGGTGCCGAAGCCCTGCCAGGAGATCTCCTCCTTGAGGTTCTTCTTCACCACCTTGCAGCCGAGGTCCTTGGTCGCGATGTAGGCCACCACGGCCGCGTTCGCCTCGTACCCGACCCACGGGCTGACGGCCAGGTTGAAGGTGCCGCACTCCTTCCCGTCGTCGGCGGCCGGCTGCTGCGAGCCGACCTTTTCGCCACCGCACCCGGCCAGCGCGAGTGCCACGGCCGTCAGAACGCCGGCGTACCGGAGCTTCTTCACCGCTTATCTCCTCTACTTTGGAAACTGTGGGTACGGCGAGCCGCCGCCTGCGTCACGCGGTCGAGCAGTACTCCGAGGAGGACGATAGCCAGTCCGGCGGCCAGCCCCTTGCCGTACAGCTCGCTCTGCGCGAAGCCCGCGGCCACGTCGTACCCGAGCGCGCCCGCACCGACCAGGCCACCGACGACCACCATCGACAGCACGTAGATCAGGCCCTGGTTGACCGCCAGCGTGATCGCGCGCCGCGCGACCGGCAGCTGCACCTTGCTGATCACCTGCCAGCTGCTCGACCCGACCGAGTTGGCCGCCTCCACGGTCGCCACCGGCACCGCCCTGATGCCGTCAGCAACGATCTTGGTGGTGACCGGTATGGCGAACACGACGGCGGCCGCGATCGCGGTGAACCGGCTGGTCCCGAACAGCGCCAGGAACGGCACCAGGTACACGAACGGCGGCATCGTCTGCCCGGCATCCAGCACCGGCCGGATCCAGGTGTCGACCCGGTGGTTGCGTCCGGCCCACACACCGAGCGCGAGCCCGACCGCGACCACCACGACCGTCGCGAGCAGCGTCGACGCGAGCGTGACCATGCTGTCGTGCCAGACCCCGGTCGCGACCAGCAACAACGAGCACACCGCGGCCGGGACGGCTCCACGCCAGCGCCCGAGTACGGCGGCCAGCGCGACCACGACCGCGGCGACCAGCCACCAGGGTGAGCCGGTCAGCAACGCCTCCAGCGGGTTCAGCAATCCGGTGGTCACCGCGTCCCGGACGCCGTACGTGAAGCCGCCGAAGGTGTCCTGCACCCAGGTGGTCACGTCCGAGGTGACCACCGCGATCCGCGAGCCGATGTTGACGGAGGTCGGGAACTCGGCGGCCCACACGTAGGTCCGGGAGAACCAGACCGCGATCAGCACACCGACCGCTCCCGCGCCGAGCAGGATCTTCCGGCGGATGCTCGCCGTACGCCACGGCCGGTCGCCGGCCGCGGTCGTGACCCGGTCGAGCACGATCGCGAGCACAACGATCGCCAGGCCGGCGTTGAACGCGACTCCGACGTCCAGCGTCTGCAGGGCCTTCAGGACGGTCTGGCCGAGGCCGGGCGCATCGATCAGCGCGGCCACGGTCACCATCGACAGCGCGGCCATGATGGTCTGGTTGATGCCGACGACGACCGTACTGCGGGACATCGGCAGCAGCACCTTGGTCAGCGTCTGGCCCCGAGTGGACCCGAGCGACCGGGATGCCTCGACGCTCTCCGCCGGGACGGACCTGATCGCGTGCGCGGTCAGCCGAACCGCCGGCGGCGCGGCGTAGATCAGGGTCGCGATCGTGGCCGCGGCCGGACCGATCGCGAAGAACAGCGTCAGCGGGGCGAGGTAGACGAACGTCGGCAACGTCTGCATCAGGTCGAGTACGAGCGTCGCGACCTTGAAGGCGCGATTCGACAACCCGGCCCAGATCCCCAGCGGGATCGCGACCAGCAGGGACAGCAGCACGGCCGCGATCGTCAGCGCGAGCGTGTCCATGCTCTCCTGCCACAGCCCCTGCAGCCCGACGAACACGAGCCCGCCGGCGGTCAGCAGCGCGACCTTCCAGTTGCCGAACGCCCACGCCAGGTACGCCGACACCGCGACCACGCCGAGCCAGCCGATGACGGGCACCGGCCGCCCGTACGACGCCTGCGAGAGGACGTTCTGCAGCAGCACGACGAACTGGTCGACGGCCACCCGGATCGAGTCGAAGACCGCGTTCCCCTGGCCGACGTCGTCCCGGTGATCGGTCAGCCAGCGGTGGAACGCGGTGGTCTCCTGGCCACCGAGCGCGAGCGTGTCGATCCCGCGGAGCAGGAAGTACGCCGCGACCCAGACGACGAGCAGGACGCCGACGATCACGCTGCGCCGCGGTCGCCGTACCTCGACCTCGACGTCGCTCGTGATGGCGGCCATCAGGCGTCCGCGACGACGGCGAGGATCTCCTCGTCGTCGATCACACCGAGCAGCGTGCCGTTCGAGACCACCTTGACCGGGCGGTCGGCCTCCAGCACGAGCCGGGTCGCCTCCCGGACCAGCACGTCCGGGCCGAGCTCGGGTCCGTCCAGGGGCTCCTCGGGCCGAGGCGCGCGGGCGATCCAGCGCAGGGTGAGTACGTCGGCCCGCGGTACGTCGCGGACGAAGTCGCGCACGTAGTCGTCAGCAGGCGCGCCGACCAACTCGTCGCCGGTGCCAAGCTGAACCGCCGCGCCGTCCCGCATCAGGAGGATCCGGTCGCCCAGCCGGAGCGCCTCGGACAGGTCGTGGGTGATGAAGACCATCGTCTTGCCGACTCCGCGGTGCAGCCGGACGACCTCGTTCTGCATCTCCCGCCGGATCAGCGGGTCGAGCGCGGAGAACGGCTCGTCGAACAGCAGCACGTCCGGGTCGTTGGCGAGCGCGCGAGCCAGACCGACGCGCTGCTGCATGCCGCCGGACAGCTGCTCGGGGTAGAGGTGCTCGTTGCCGGCCAGACCGACCAGGTCGATCACCTCCTGGGCGCGCCGGCGGCGATCGGGTTTGCTCTCGCCGCGGATCTCCAGGCCGTACGAGACGTTGTCGATGACTTTGCGGTGCGGGAGCAGGCCGAAGTGCTGGAACACCATCGAGAACTTGCTCCGGCGCAGCGTCCGCAGCCGCTTCTCGTCGGCCGCGCGCAGGTCCTCGCCCTCGAAGATCAGGCTGCCGGCAGTCGGTTCGATCAAACGCGTGAGACAGCGGACCAGGGTGGACTTGCCGGAGCCGGACAGCCCCATCACGACGAACACCTCACCGGGTGCCACGTCGAAGCTGAGGTTGCGGACGGCCGCCGTACAGCCGGTCCTGGCGTAGAGGGCGGCGCGGTCGAGGGCGGCGAGGTCGGGCCGGTGCGGCACCCGTTGCGCCTTCGGGCCGAACACCTTCCACAGCCCCTGGATCGACAACAGCGCGTTGCTGTCCTGCACCTCGGGATACTCGAGCTGAGCGGTCACAGGTTCACCCTCGCATCCCCGCAAGCGGATTCATCGTGAACCGCGACTGTATCCAACCCCCAGTCCCCCGGTACTCCCACGGGTGTCTGTCCCGTCAGGAACTGGGTCGGCCGGGTCTAGGGCTGGTACGGCGGGGCCTCGCCCCAGCCCCAGTGCGGCACGGGTGCTTGGGGCGGGGGCGTGGCGCCGGGCTGGGAGTTGGCGAGGGCGATCCGCGTGCCCCACTCGACGTACGCGACGAACGCGGACCGGAACTCGGGGTCGTCGGGGAGACCGGCGGGGTCGGCGCTGGCTGCGATCAGGGCAGCCCAGCGGGAGCGCTGCTCCTCGGTGAGGCCGAGGTTGAGATGGTGCTTCAGCATCGACGGGTAGCCGCCGAGCTCGTCGGTGTAGCGACTGTGCCCGCGGAAGACCTCGCCGAGCCAGATCGCCACGTGCTCCCGATGGTTCTCGCTCATGTGCGCGAACACCGGCGCGAGCAGCGGATCGGCCAGCACCTTGTCGTAGAACACCTCGGTCAGGCGGCGCAGGGCCTCGTGCCCGCCGGCCCACTCGTACAGCGTCGGAGTCGTCATGTAATTATGTAATCAAATCTTCAGGGCACCGGCGATGGTTCGCAGCACCGGGTTGATCGCGGTCTCGCCGTCCTCGGTGTCCCAGAGCACGTTCTGCAGGATCCGGCCCGCGGTCCAGCCGAGCGCCCGGTCGCGGTCGATCCCGGTCACCGCGAGCATCAGGTCGAAGCGGTCCCGGATCGCCTGGTCCAGCTCGCCGGTCGCGACCAGGTCTTCCCACCGGTTCCACAGCACCGGGAAGACGTCGAACCCCGGGTCGCCGGCGAGCGGCTTCGGGTCGATCACGAGCCACGGCTGCCGCTGCGCCGCCATCACGTTGTAGTAGTGCAGGTCCCAGTGCAGCAGCCGGTTGCCGGACTCCGGCAGCAACTCGGTCACCTGGGCGACGAAGCGCCGTACCAACTGTCGGTCGGCCGGGTCGCTCAGCAGCGGGATCATGGCGGGCGCGTCCTCGACCATCTGACCGGCGACGTCAGCGAGCCGCCGTACCCCTGCCGGCGCTTGCACCGTCATCAGGCGGGCCATCAACTCGGCGAGGATCCGGGTGGCCTCGACGTGATCGGGTACGTCGTCCAGCGTCTGCGGCTCGAGTCGCTCGAGCAGAAGGGTCGACGTCGCGGGGTCGTCCTCGAGCACCTCGACGACGTCGTCACGGCTCCAGGTCCGCAGCGCGAGTGCCTCACTCTCGCTCTCGTCGTTGACCGGCTGAAGCTTGAGCATCGCCTCGGCGCCATCCCGCCGTACAACGGGCAGAATCAGCGAGGCCTCACCGTTCAGAGCCGGTCCAGTGACCGCCAACTGCCACCGATCGAGGTACTCCGCCGCAGCCCCCGGCAACCCAGCCAGCCACTCGGGCGACCGCGCCCCATGGTTCTTCACCAGCTTCGCAGGAATCTCGATCACGCCCTGCACAGTAGGACCTTCTTAGCGAGTCTGCTTAGGTTTTCCTCGTGACCGAGATAGAGCGCCGGGATCGGCGGGTGCAGCGGGTTGTCGCGGGCATCTATTTGGGGATCCCGGTGGTGTTGCTGGGGATCGGGGTCTGGATCAGTACGGCGGGGTCGCCGGCCGTGTGGGTCGGTTGTTTGGTGCCGGTCGGGATGTTGGTGCTCGGGTGGGTGCTGCGCCGGCGGCATCGGTACCAGCCGCGGTGGTGGGCGGGAATCGGTGGGCTGTTCGGCGGGGTCGGCGGGCTGTTCGTGACGCTGTTCCCGTTGGCGGTCGGGGTTTGGTGGCCGGTGTTCCTGGTGCTGCCCGCGTTGCTGGTGGGGATCGTCGCAGGTGCTGCGCTGGCCCGGTACGCCGATCGCGTTTTGCTGGTGCCCGTCGTACCTGAGCTTGCGGACACGCCGTACGAGCTGATCTTCCGGCTGCGCGGGCTGCAGCTGACCGCGGTGCTGCTCGGTGCGGACAGCTTCACGATCCAGAGCCGTCCGGTGCTGCGCTCACAGAAGGTGGAAGACCTCGGCAAGACCTATCCGCTGAGCAGCATCACCGGCGTCTTCGAGGTCGCCCTCAGCGGCGTGGAACGCCTGAAGTTCCCCATCCCGCTACCCCACCCACCCATCGTCACCGAGGGCCCCGCCGTCATCCTCCAAGCCTCGGGCGACGACTGGGTCCTCCCCACCAACCAAGCCACCACCCTCATAGACCTCCTCAACCGCCGCCGAGCCCGTTGACCAGGACGGGTCAGGCGCCGGCCGCTTCTCGTTCCTCGCGGGCGGTTTCGGCCTTCTCCGCCTGCCAGCCGTCTTCGTTCTTACCGAGGCGCCAGTAGCCGGAGAGGGAGACGCGGTCGCGGGGGAGGGCGCGGTCGGTGAAGAGGTTCTTGCGGATGCGGAAGACGAAGCCGGCTTCGCCGTGGACGAAGATCTGGGGGTCGCCGGGTGCGAAGTCGAGCGCCTCGACGGCCGCGACCAGGGCGTCGCCGCGGGGGGAGGAGCTGCCGGAGCGGTGGAACCAGGTGACGCTCAGGTCGCCGGAGCCGTTGAACTTCTGCTCCTCGGATTCGTCCTCCACCTCGAGCAGGACGGTTGCCCGGGCGCCCGGCGGCAGCTGCTCGACCGCGGCGCCGATCGCCGGCAGCGCGCTCTCGTCGCCCACCAACAGGTGCCAGTCAGCCGCAGCGTCCGGTGCATAAGCGCCACCCGGGCCGTTGAACCAGAGCACGTCCCCCGGCTGGGCCGCCGCGGCCCACGGACCGGCCACGCCCTCGTCGCCGTGGTAGACGAAGTCGATGGTCAGCTCACGGCTGTCCTCGTCCCAGCTGCGCACCGTGTAGGTCCGCATGGTCGGCCAATGCTCGGACGGGTACGTCTCCCGGACCACACCCATGTCCAGCGGCTCCGGGTACTCGACGCCCGGCTTGCCGAACAGCAGCTTCACGTAGTGGTCGGTGAAGCCGTTGTCCACGAAGTCGTCGGAGCCGAACACGACCCGGATCATGTGCGGGGTGATCCGCTCGGTACGGCGGACGACCGCGCGCTTGCAGACGCGGTTGCGGCGAGGTGCGGGGCTGGTCACGGGACCACGGTCCTCTCGGAGTACGTCGGGCGGCCCGGTCAGGCCAGCAAGTTAGGACTACCTAACTCAGGCTAGCTCACCTGTTCCAGGCCGCCGCAACGCTCGTCTCAGAGACCGCGGATGTAGAACACCTTGCTCACCACGGACTGGAAGTTCTGGCAGGCCGGGAAGTACACCCGATACGGGATGAGCCCCTTGTACGCCGGCTGCGCGTTGACTGTGAACCGGCCGCTCAGCCGGACCGCGTTCGAGCTCACCGATCGCCACTGCGTCGCGCCGTACAGCCGCTGCAGCCAGACCTTGCAGTTGGACGGCGCCCCGCCGACCGAACCGTTGACCGGTACCACGGTCCCGACCGGAGCACTCGTCTTCGACGGCGCCGCCGTCACGTACGTCGACCGGGCCACGCCGAGCCCCAGCCCCTTGATGTCGGTCGGCTTACCGGTGATCCGCAGGCAGTTCACCCACTGCGCGTCGGCCGCCGTGTACGCCTTGGTCACCAGGCCATTCGTGCCGGTCCGGACGATGTCGCCGCCGGCGTCCTCGACGCACCCGTTGTCGATCGCCAGCAGCACCGTGATCCGGCTCCCGTACGGCTTGCCGGTCGCGGAGTCCGTGACCGCCCAGGTGATCGAGTACGGCGACCCGAGCGGCACGATCCGCGGCGACACCGCGGCTGTGATCTTCGGCAGGTGGTATCCGCTGACCGCGAGCGTGGGACCGCTGTACGGCGTCGGCTCGCTGAAGTCCCCGGGGAACGGGTACTGCCCGAACTGCACCCCGGTGACCTTGAACGTCCCGTTCGCAGTCGACGGCACGTACACCGGCCCCTCCCAAACCCCGTCCGCCGGGGTGCCGGACTTGAGCGGTAGGAGGCTCGACCACAGATACCGCGGCCACGCCGTACCACCTTGGCGCTCGAGGATGACGAAGAGCGTGCCCGCATCGCTCGGTTCTCCGGAGTACTTCGCCCTGACGGTCACCGTCACCGGCGCGAGATTGAGCCCGGACACCGCGACCGTCGGTCTGCCGAGCTCGACAGCTGTGATCGTCGTGGTCGGCGCCGCTTGCGCGGTCGGCATCACGGTCAGGAACAGCCCCACCAGCGGCGCTGCGAACAGCGCCGCCATCACTCGTCTGATCACCGTCGGCTCACGTCCCTCGGATGTAGAAGACCTTGCTCAGGCCTGCCTGGTAGCGGTTACAGGTCGGGAAGTACACGCGGTAAGGAATCAGGCCCCGATACGCCGGCTGCGCGGTCACGGTGAACCGCCCGCTCTGCCGGACGTTTCCGGAACTGACTCCGCGCCACTGCGTTGCGCCGTACAGCCGCTGCAGAATCACCGGACACCGGTACGGCGGACCGAGCACGCTGCCGTTGACCGGTACGAGCGTGCCGACCGGCGCACTCGCCTTCGACGGCACCGCAGACACGATCCCGGGTCGCGCGACCACGAGTCCGAGCCCGCTGATGTCGAACGGCTTGCCCGGGATCCGGAGGCAGTTGACCCATTCGGCGTCGGCCGCCTTGTACGACCTGGTCACGATGCCGTTCACGTCGGTCCGCAAGAGCAGCCCGCCGACCTCGGCGCACTCGGCGTCGACACCGAGCAGCACCGTGAGCCGCGTCCCGTACGGCTTGCCCGTCGCGGAGTCGGTCACCGCCCAGCGGATCGAGTACGGCGAGCCGAACGGAACCACCTTCGGCGACACGGACGCGGTCACCTTCGGCAGGTGGTACCCGGCCACCGTCACGGTCGGACCGTCGAACGGCGTCGGCTCGGTCATGTCGCCGCTGAAGACGCCGAAGGTGCGCGGCATCACGCCGGTGACCTTGAAGGTCCCGGTCGCTGTCGACGGCACGTTCAACGTCCCGGACCACACGGCGTTCTGGATGGTCGTGCCCGGCTGCAGCGCGAGGTTGGTGGAGACCATCCACCGCAGCGGTCCGGTGCCGGACGTCCGTTCCAGGACGACGTACACCGTCCGGTCCTGATCCCCCGGCTCCGTCGAGTCGTACACGCCCTTGACCCTGACCAGGATCGGCACGGTGTTCAGTCCCGAGACCGCGACCGACGTGCGGTCGACGGTGACCTCGGTGACCGTGAGGCTCGGATCCGGTGCGGCATGGGCGGTGGGCACCGGTCCGAGCAACAGCACTGGCGCTGCGAGGAGCGCCACCATTACTCGTTTCGCCCACATGCAGGCAGCGTGACAGTGGCCTGTCACGCTGCCAAGAACTCTCCCGGATCACTGCTCGATCGGGCTGATCCGGTAGACCACTTAGGTCCCGCGGATGATGAAGGCCTTGCTGACGCCGGCCTGGAAGCGGTTGCAGGTGGGGAAGTAGACGCGGTAGGGGATGTTGCCCTTGTACGCCGGCTGGGCATGCCAGGAAGCCTGACAGCGGTCTAGTGCGGAGCCAAGCGACCTGGCCGAACGCTGCGCGATCGGGTCGCACGAGTAGACCGGTTCAACCCGCGGCAGGCCAGTGTTCACCCGCCGGACACACGCCACCCGTGTCACGGACGGTTACGGTTCGCACCCTGGTCCGGTGAGCCAGGTCTTCGGTACGCCGCGATACCCGGCCTACACCGTGGATCGCCAGGACCACTTCGGCCGGCCGATCTCGGTGGACCTGCGCACTCCGGAAAGCAACTCGGTGCTGTTCACCGGCCCGCCCGGGATGGGCAAGAGCCTGGAGCTCGACCGCGCCGGGGCGCTGGCCAAGCGACAGGGCTGGCTCGCGATCCGGGCGGACGCCTCGCCCGAGGAGCCGCTCGAGTACCGGTTGTCCCGCTACCTCACCGACAACCTCGACACGATCAAGAAGCAGTACGGGCGTGGCGCCGCGAAGGAGCTCGGGAACATCGCCAAGGAGCTCGCGCCGCCCAAGCGCAAGGGTCGCCAGCACGGTGTCGAGGGGCGGTTCGGGCCGTCGCCGTTCGCACAGGCGGTGATCAAGACCCAGTGGGAGGCCGGGGACGACCCGCAGCTGCGCAAGACGCTGACCCAACTGGCCGAGCAGCTCGGTGAGATCGCGGCGAACCGCAAGCCGCCGGAGCCGGTGATGCTGCTCGTCGACAATCTGGATGTCGCCTCGGAGCGTGACCTCGCGGTGGTGACGCAGCTGTCGGAGCATCTGGAGCGGATGAAGCGGCCAGTGTTCCTGATCGCGGCGGGTGGCGAGATGTCCGCGACGCGGTTGATGGCCGCCTCCGCGGGTGAGGGCAAGATCGCGACCGGTGTCACCAGCCGGTTCGACATTCGCGAGGTCGGCCCACTGACCGATGCGGAGCTGCGCCCCGCGCTCACCGAGCCGCTGGACAACGCGCGGATCCCGTACCAGGCCGAGGCGATCGACCGGCTGGTCCGGTCGGCCAACGGCGATCCGACCCGGCTGCGCAGCCTGGCCGAGACCGCGCTGCCGATCGCCCAACAGTCCGGCGGGGTGACCGTCGACGTGGCGAAGACTGCGACGGTGGTGGTGAACGACCAGTCGCGGCACGTCTACCAGGCCACCTGGAACAACTGCACCGACTCGCAGAAGGACCTGGTCGCCAAGGTCGCCGTACACGGTCCGCACGGCATGGCGCTGCCGAGCGAGGGTGGCCTCGCCTCGATCGGGCGCTGGCAGGAACTGGACGCGGACCGCCAGCACCTGGTTGCCTCGGGCATCCTTCGGGAGGGCGGCGGCCGCCTCGCGGTCGCCAACCCGGGCATGCAGGACTGGGTCCAGACCCGCGTCGGCCAGTCCGCGGCCCACCTCGGCGTCGCGCCGCTGACCGCACCCGGCCAGGCCGCCGCGGTCGACTCCGCGCGGCCCAGTACGACGACCCGCACCTACAAGGGCATGTCGTTCGAGATCAAGAACTAGCGGCTACCGCCGGGCGCGCTCCGGGTTGCTGGGCTTCGGGATCCGGAGAGCCGGGTTGCCACGGTGGCGGCCGGCGGGTGACTGCGATGCGCGGGCGGCGCCTCGGAGCATCCAGAGGGCTAACAGGGCCGCGGCGATCAGGCCGGCTGACCGAGTCCGTGATGGCACCGGTGTGCCGTGGCCTGGGTGTGCCAGGAGGTTGGATCGCGCCCGCGTCGGCGGGCCTGGTTAGGTGGGCGCACGAGAGGGGGTCAAACGATGGAGAACGGCGCGTTGCTGGACGCCCGCGAGGAGCAGGCGTACCGGTTGCTGGTCGGGCTGTCCGTGGCCAGGCCGTCGGAGCTCGCCGAGGTGGCCGAACTGCCGCAGCACGAGGCGGACGAGGTCCTTCAGCGACTGCAGGCGAAGGGGCTGGTCACGGTCCAGCAGGCCGACGGCCCGGTGTTCCGTCCGCTGCCACCCGACGTCGCACTCGGTACGACGCTGCTCCGTCGGCAGGAGTCGCTGGAGGCGGCTCGCAAGACCGTGGCCGCGTTGAGCGAGGAGTTCCGGGCTAGCGCGAGCCGCCGGGACGCACACCACCTCGTCGAGGTGATCGTCGGGGCCAACGCGCTCCGCGAGCGTCTGCGTGACCTGCAGGAGTCGGCTCGCGAGGAGATCCTCTGGTTCTGCCGCGCCAACCCGCTCGCGATGCCGGGCGCCGAGAACACCGAGGAGTACGGCGCTCTGAGCCGAGGGGTCCGGTATCGCGCGATCTACGAGCGCGCCCTGCTCGAGACGCCCGGTGAGCTCGACACCATCGCGGAGGGCATCAGCTGGGGCGAAGAGGCCCGCACGCTTCCGAGCCTTCCGGTCCGGCTGGCGATCGTGGACCGGGCGACCGCGGTCTGCCCGCTGGTCCGGGACGACGAGGTGGGCATCGGCGAACCGACGGCCGCGGTGATCGGCCGCGGTCAGTTGCTGGACGCCCTGCTGGCCCTCTTCGAGAGTCATTGGGAGCAGGCGACGCCCGTGAAGATGCAGGCGGACGCCACCGGGGAGGTCGAGGGCCTCGACGACTCCGAACGCTTCCTGCTGTCGTTGCTGGTGGCCGGCGTACCGGACAAGTCGATCGCATCCCAGTTGGGGATCAGCCGCCGTACCGTCCAGCGCCGGCTGGACCGGATGATGGCCCTGGCCGGTGTGGACACCCGGACCGGGCTGGCCTTCCAAGCGGCCAAACGCGGCTGGATCTGAGCCGGGGCAGCCCCCGCTGCCCCGGCTCGGTCCTGCTTACTTCACGCCGTACGCGCGGATGACGGTCTGCGTCACCGCCGCACCGGTGCCGTCAGTCGCGCGCACCTTCAGCGAGACGGTGCCCTGCGCGGACGGGACCACGGCCAGGTAGTGGCCGAGGGCACCTACGACGACGAGCTTCTTCCAGCTCTTGCCCTCGTCGTACGACGCCCAGGCCTGCAGCGCGGTCGACCGGGCACCACCGGTGACGTTGAAGCCGACCGTGTGGGTGCGGGTCGCGACCCGGCCGGTCAGGTCCACCGGAACGGTGTAGCCGACCTGCAGCAGCGACAGCGGCGTCGCCCTGTCCTCGGCCGTCTTCTTGGACCGGAACTCCCACGAGGTCTGCGTCCGCGTACCCCAGGTCCACTCGCCCTCCGTGTCGTTCCGCTCGGTCGAGAGATCGAGCTTGTACGACGCGTCGCCGCTGGTGGTGATCACGTCCGCCCAGGCGTTGGGCAGCTCCGCGATGACCTCGCCGTTGCGGGACAGCACCGCGGACGACGCCGTGGTCTCGCCGATCGTGTAGTGCCCAGAGGCGTCCACGAACGACGGGATCCGCAGCGACAAACGGTCAGCGGTGCGGGTCGACGGCGTCCCGGCAATCGCAGCCGGACGGACGACCGGGCCGAACCAGGTCTCCGACGACTGACCGCCCTGGTAGCTGCGCGGGGCCTCGACCATGCCGCCGCGGAGGGGGTTCATCTCGTCCCAGGTGTAGAGGTGGTGCACCCGGTGCTGCCAGAGCGAGTCACCGGACGTCACCCACTCCTCGCGCACCTTCGGGGTCTCGACGAACCGCTGCGAGTCGTTCCAGGCGTACTCCTGCCACGGCCGCCACCCGAAGCGCTGCTCCTTGGCCCAGTTGAAGCCACCGTTGTCGGCGTACTTGGTGGTGATCCGCGCGCTGTTCGCCGGCGTCACCTGGTAGGTGATCTTCGCCGGGATGAACCCGTTCGAGACCTGGTTGACGTCGTACAGGTACGGGCTGGAGGTGGTCAGCGTGAGGTCGATCGTGGCGCGGCCGCGCTTGGCCCGCTCGATCAGCTTCTGACCGTCGTTGAACCCGGTGACCATCGCCGGGATCGGCTCCCGGTCGCCGATCGGGCGCCACACCGTCCACGCCGACCAGTCCGCCGGCCGGACCAGGATCACCGCCGCGGCACCCGCCTTGGCGGCTGCGGCGATCTGGTCCTGCTCGCTGCCGTTGCCCCAGCCGTCCTCACTGGAGTTGATCACGGCCAGCGCGCCCTTCACGCCCTGGAGCGTGGAGTCGGCGTAGACCATCGGCAACCGCTTCGTCTGTCCGTCGTACGACGGCGAGCGGTGCAGCAGGTTGATGTCGAGCGGACCGGTGACACCCTGGACCGTGGCCTGGACCAGCGGCGCGACCAGCTGCCAGCGGGACGAGAACTCGAACGTGCCCTCCTGGACCGGCTTGGTCGCGGTCACGTTGACCTGCTTGACCGTGCTGAAGTGCATGACACCGTGGCTGATCGACCGGCCGTTGCCGTAGACCCGGTTCACGTAGTAGCTCAGGATCGCCTGCTGCTCGGACGGCTTCGGCGTCTCGATCGTGATCGGGGCCGCCGTGCGGGCGTCGATCACGACCTCGGTGTCCTTGCTGACCACGATGTTCGGGTTGGTGAAGAGGCTGACCTGCTCGTTCTGCGGGTCGTAGTTCTCGACCAGCCCGTGCAGCAGGTAGGTGCCCTCCTCGACCTCGGCGGTGATGCTCTCGTTGTCCGGGATCCAGGCGAGGACGTCGGACCGGGAGTTGTCACCGAACAGCGAGACCACCGGCACCGGGGACGGCTGACCGTCCAGGCCGACGCCGCGCAGGGTGATCTTGTACTTCTTGCCCTGCCGGAGTGCGCCGACCGCGGTCTGCACGACGACACCGTTGGCGCCAGTGGCAACGATCCGGCCGCTGTGCAGGCCGCGGTCGAGCTTGACCGCGTCCAGGTTCACCGGGACGTCGACACTGCCGTTGGCCGGGACAGTGACAGTGGCCGGGACACCGAAGGCGTCGGTCTCCGGCTTGCGGACGTCCAGATTGGTCACCGCGGCGGACAGGCTGAGGGTGACCGGTGTGTCGCCCGAGTTCCGGTAGGTGATGGTCCGGCTGCTCGTGTCGGTCAGCGTCTGCAGGCCGAAGTCGGCGACCGCGCTGGCGGTGACCTGCTGCGACGTCGCCCGGGCGAGGTCGACCCGGCCGGCGCCGTTCGCGTAGACGGACTGGTCCGCCTGCGACTTCGAGGTGCTGACCAGCGCGTCCTTCAGCTGGACCGCCGTCCAGTCCGGGTGCTGCTGCGCGAGCAGGGCAGCCGCTCCGGCCACGTGCGGCGCGGCCATCGACGTACCCGAGGCTGCCGTGTAGAGGTTGTCCACGGGCTCGCCCATGGCGGTGCCGGCGGCGCGGGCGGCGACGATGCCGACACCCGGCGCGGAGATCTCCGGCTTGAGACCGGCGTCCCCGAGGCGCGGTCCGCGGCTGGAGAAGTCCGCCAGCGCGTCGTTCCGGTCCACGGCGGCCACGGTCAGCGCCGACGCCGCGGCTCCCGGCGTACCGACCGACTCGTCGGAGCCGTCGTTGCCGGCGGACACGACGAACAGGGTGCCGGTCTGCGCGGTGATGTCGTTGACGGCCTGGCTCAGCGGGTCGAGGCCGTCGGTCGGGCCACCGCCGAGGCTCATGTTGACCACCTTGGCGCCCTCGGCGGCCGCCCACTCCATCCCGGCGATGATCCAGGAGTCGTAGCCCCAACCGTCGTCACCGAGCACCTTGCCGACGAGCAGGTCGGACTTCGGCGCGACGCCCTTCCGAGTGCCGCCGGCGCCCGCTCCGGTGCCGGCGATGGTCGCGGCGACGTGCGTGCCGTGACCGAAGTGGTCGGCCGGACCGGTCGGGCTGCCGGAGAAGTCCTGCGCCTCCTGCACCTTGCCGGCCAGGTCCGGGTGCTGGGCGTCGATGCCGGTGTCGAGTACGGCGACCTTGACGCCGGAGCCCTCGTACCCGGCCTGCCACGCGGCCGGCGCGCCGATCTGCGGCACGCTCTTGTCCAGTACCGCGCGCACCTTGCCGTCGAGCCAGATCTTGCTCACGCCACTGTTCAGCGCGCGGGCGCCGACCGCCGGCTTCAGCGACTTCCACAGCTCAGGCAGCTGGTTCTTGGCCGCGTCGACGGCCCGGCCGCCGATCGAGCTGAGGTCGCGCTTGGCCGTCGTACCGGCCAGCTCCTGCGAGCTGCGCAGGCCCTGGTCATACTTGACGATCAGCGGGAGCTGCTGGGCGGCGGAGTCGCCGTACCCGTCGGCGATCAGCTCCTCGACGTCGAACAGGTCGGCGTCCAGGACGCCGGTGGAGATGTACGGGACGGCGTCACTCGGCAGCACCCGGAGGCCGCCGTCGACCTCGATGGTGTGGAAGGTGACCCGCTCGCGGCCGGTCGCCGGGGTGACGGTCGCCGCCTTCTTGCCGGCGCCGGCGTCGCTCACCTCGACGACGTCGCCGGTGATCAGCGTGACCTTGGTGGTCGGGCCGGCGTTCCCGGCAGGTGTCGGTGGTGGCGATCCGGCGGCGGCCGGGGTCGCCGTGACCGCGCCGAGGGTCAGCAGTGCCGCGAGGGTGGCGGCAGTGATCCGATGGGGGGACATCATTCTCCTTAGAGGCTGGGGGCAGGCGCACCTCTCTTTCCGGAGAGTTTGCAATCTGGTCACGAAGATCCGCCCTGTCCATCACTGCCGTCCCTGCGACATGGCACACACACGCCACAACCCGGCACCATCTCCCTCATGACCCAACAGCAGGTGGCACGCGGGAGGGTCCTGAAATGGGCCTGGGTCGGCACGTTCGTCGTCGGCGCAGTGCTGTACCTCCTCGTCCTGGCCGTCCTGACCGACACCGGGAACCCGAATCTCGTCCCGACCATGATCCTGCTCGGGGCGCTCGTGGTACCCCTCACTTTCGTGACGTTCGCGGCCGGCTGCTCCGAGCGCTGGCTGATCGACGGCCCGACCCTCGGCGGCTGCCTGCTGTTCGGCGGCGTCGTCGGCGTGGTGGTCGCCGGCCTCCTCGAGTACGACGCGATGCGCCGGCTCGGCACGCTCCCGATGGTCGGCGTCGGGCTGATCGAGGAGACCGCCAAACTGCTCGTGCCGGCCGCACTGGTGATCTTCTTCGGCCACCGCTACCGCACGTCGCTGGGCACCGGCATCATCATCGGCGTCGCGGTCGGCACCGGTTTCGCCGTACTGGAGACGATGGGCTACGCGTTCGTCGCGCTCCTCCAGTCCAACGGCAACGTCGGAGCCGCCGAGGAGACCCTGTTCATCCGCGGGCTGCTCTCACCCGCCGGCCACGCCGCCTGGACCGGCCTGACCTGCTGGGGCCTGTGGCGCTTCGTCACCGAGCCAACCGGCAAACACTTCGCCGTCTTCCTCGGCATGTTCGCGCTGGCCGTCGCCCTACACACCACCTGGGACGGCATCGGCGGCTGGATCACCTACGTCGTAGTCGGCTCCATCTCAATCGGCCTCCTCCTCTACGGCCTCAGGCGCGCCCAACGAGTCGACAACCGGGTCGAGGTGTCGTAGTGGAGCTGAGCTGTCTCATCTCCTGCTCGGGCTTCCCAGGCATCTCGCTTCTCGGAAGACAATTGCCACTGCGCGGCACCGATCTTCCGAAAAGCCGACCTCCTCCTCCAAGCGCTGACAAGCACGTGCAACCGGGCGACCGGAAGCGCCAGCCAGCACGCGACGCAGGAGCGGGCGTAGCGACTGCATGGGTAGACAACTTGTCCACGATGGACTTACTGTCCAGGCATGACTCCTGAGCAGGTTGCGCCGGTTGGGGCTGCGTTGGCGCGGTTGTTGTCGCCGCACGCGGAAGTCGTGCTGCACGATCCCGCGACCGACGAGATCGTCGCGATCTGGAACCCGTTGTCCGGCCGCGAGCCGGGTGATCCCTCGCTGCTCGGTGAGTTGAACGAGCTGTCCCCGACCGACCCCGACGTGTACGGGCCGTACCCGAAGGTGCTCCCGGACGGACGCCGGCTCTCCAGCGTCAGCGCAATCATGCGGGACGAAGACGGCAAACCGGCGTACGTGTTCTGCGTGAACGTGGACCGGACCGCCTTCGAGGAGGCGAGCCGACTACTGGCCGCCTTCGCCGCGCCGGCGCACGGTCAGCCGCGCGTGCTGTTCGAGCACGACTGGTCCGAGACGCTCAACGAGATCGTCGCCTCCTACGTGCGCGAGCGCGGTGTCGCCGCCGACCGACTCAGCCGGGACGACCGAGTTGAGCTGCTCAACCGGCTCGACGCGGCGGGTGTGCTGAGCCAGCGGCGGTCGGTGCCGGCGGTCGCCCGTGCGCTGCGGATGTCGCGGTCCGCGCTCTACCAACTGCTCGCCCAGACCCGGAAGGAGCCCCATGCCGACCCTGCCTGACTTCCGGCTGGAGACGTACTTCGCCAAGTGGGAGTTCAACGCCCGCTACCACCTGACCGCCTCCGACGCGCAGACCCACAGCTTGAGCGACCTGCTCGCCCTCGCCGACGACGACGGCCGCGAGCGCTGGGAATCGCTCACCCTCGGCTACACCGAGACCCGCGGCCTGCCCGCTCTCCGCGAGGAGATCGCCGCCACCTACGCAGAGGCTGAGCCCGACGACATCCTGTGCTTCGCCGGCGCGGAGGAAGCCATCTACCTCGCCATGCGCGCACTGCTCGAGCCCACCGACCACCTCGTCGTACTGACACCCAACTACCAGGCGGCCGAAACAGTCCCGCTGGCGGTGTGCGAGGTGACCGGCGTCGCGCTGCGGCCCGAAGACGACTGGGCACTGGACGTCGACGCAGTCGCACAAGCCGTCAGACCGAACACCCGAATGGTGTCGGTCAACTTCCCCAACAACCCCACCGGCGCGGTCCCAGCCCAAGAAGCCTGGCTTGACCTCGTCCGACTGTGCGACGAACGCGGGATCACCCTGTTCAGCGACGAGGTCTATCGCGGCCTCGAGCTCACCCGACCACCCTTGCCCCAAGCAACAGACCTCTCCGGTACGGCGCTCTCCCTCAACGTCATGTCGAAGGCGTACGGCCTGCCCGGCCTCCGGATCGGGTGGATCGCCTGCCGGGATCGCGCCGTACTGGACAAGCTCGAACGCGCGAAGCACTACACGACGATCTGCAACTCCGCACCGAGCGAGGTGCTCGCGCTGATCGCCCTGCGTGCCCGCGACCATCTGCTCGACCGCAACCGCCGGATCGTCGCGGAGAACCTCCCGGTCTTCACCGACTTCTTCGCGCGCTACCCAGACCTATTCGAATTCACCCCACCCGACGGCGGCTGTGTCTGCTTCCCGCGCTACCTCGGCGCCGACGGCGTCGAAGCCATGTGCACCGACCTGGTCGAGCAGGCCGGCGTACTCCTCCTGCCCGCCAGCATCTACAGCTCCGCCCTCACCGAGACCCCGACCGACCGCTTCCGCGTCGGGCTCGGCCGCAGCAACCCGACCGGGGCCTTGGCCGCCTGGTCCGACTGGCTGGAGAAGCGCAGATGACCCTGCCCGTCATCGGCCTCCCCGAGATCAGCAAGGTCGCGACACCAGAGCTCGTCTCCACAGCGGTCCGCGACGCGCTGATCGCCCACGCGGAGGGCCGTACGGCGGTCCCGTCGCCAATGGTGCTCGACTTCCCAGAGCACTCCGGCGACTGCCACATCAAGGCCGGGTACGTCGAGGGATCGCCGTACTTCACGGTGAAGATCGCCAGCACGTTTGCCTCAGTAAACAACGGCCTGATGCTCGTGGTCGACGCGACCACCGGCTCCCCGGCCGCGGTACTCGCCGACGAAGGCAAGCTGACAGCCTGGCGTACGGCGGCCGCGGGAGCCCTCATCACCGACGCCCTGACCCCGGCCGACGTCGACGAGGTCGCCGTACTCGGGACCGGCGAGCAAGCCCTCCTGCAGGTGCTGTGGTTGCAGCAACTCCGCCCGTTGCGACGCGTGAAGGTGTGGGGCCGACGCCCGGAGGCTGTGGACAAACTCTGCGCAGCCTTCGCCCAAGAGGGCCTGGATGCCCGGCCCGATGCACTCGACGGCGCAGCCTGCGTGATCGCGACGACATCTGCCCGCTCACCGCTACCGGCCGAGGCGTTTCGCGATGCCGTCCACATCACCGGGATCGGCACCGACATGCCCGGCAAGGGCGAACTGCCACCCGAGCTGTTCGCGGGTGCCCTGATCGCCACCGACGATCACGAACAGTGCCTCGACCACGGCGACTTCGGCAACGCGGTCCGCGCCGGAGTCGTGCCGGACGACGCCGACATCGCGATCGGCGCCGTACTGCGCGACGGCCTGGACCGCACGCACCGCTCGATCGCCGACCTCACCGGCATCGGCGCCGCCGACGCGGCCGTCGCCGCTGCGGTCGTCACCTCCGTGAGATAGCCGCGGCGCTCACGGCCAGATCGACGAGATCCACTCGGGGTGGTCGATGAACGGGTTCCGGTTGTGCTGGTAGGTGGCGTAGATGACCTCGTTGCGACGCTTCTCGAAGGCGTCCGGCGGGTCGGCGGCGGCCCAAGCTTTGAGGACTGAGAGCTTGCCCATGTACGGCGCGGTGCCGTTGCCGACCGAGTTGTTGAGTTCGAGGTTGGCGAAGCCGTCGCCGCCCTCGTAGCGGACCGCCATGTAGAAGATCATCCGGGCGACGTCACCACGGACCGCGGCGCGCGGTGCGAACGAGTCGCCGTCCACGGTGCAGCCGGAGCACTCCGACACCGCCGAGCCGCCGTTGTCGAAGTCGAGGTTGCCGCGGGCAGCGTTCACCGACACGTCCTCAGGACGGAGATGGTGGATGTCGGTGCCCGGGCCGGTCGCCGTACCGAAGTCGCCGTGCGACTTGGCCCAGACGTGTTCGCGGTTCCAGTCGTTCGGGTCGCCGCCGTTGGTGCTCTTGCTCTGCGACCGGCCGGAGTAGATCAGGATGACGTTGTTGCTGTTGGCCGGGTCCTGGTCGGTGTCCTTGAGCGCGTTCCAGACCTGGTCGTAGCTCAGCTTGGTCTGGTCCGAGATGATCGTGTGCAACGCCGCCTTCAGCGCGGCCCCGGTCTTCCCCTCCGCGCCCGCGTAGTAGTCACCCGGATCCGGCCCCGGATCGGACGAGCCGCCACCGCTGAACGCCGTCGTGTCCTTCAGCCCGGCGTGCGAGAAATACGCACTCAGCGTGCCGGTCACGGTGATCTTCTGGCCGAGCAGCCCTGGGTTGCTCTGCAGCCCGTACGACGACCGGAACGCCGACGTGATCTGGACGTACAGCATCGACGACGTACCCGTCTGCGACGCCGAGTCCGCCAACGCGAGCGCGTAGTCGTTCGGGAAGTTGCTCCGCACAACGGTGCTGGTCGCGGTCGGCTGGCCGACCACGTACCCGGTGACCGTCGCGGTCGACCCGTCCTGCCGGCCGATCGCCGTACTCACGCTGATCGGTGTCGCCGCCGAGGTCGGCGTGATGCCGAAGCCGAGCAGCGCTAGTACGACGCTGACGATCAGAGTGGGGCGTAGTACGCGAGAACGAAGCACGGCATCTCCCAGGGGCGGTTGGGGACCACTGCGTCGCAGGTCAGTCTGCCCAGCCGAACCGGCCGTCGAACATCCGCCCGGGAAACGAGGAATGAAGAGTTGAGTAGGTGGGGCGGTGGGCGAGTGAGTGTCGCTCGCCGCCCCACCTCGGTGTATGGGCCCCCATCAGGACGCGACGGACCGCCGCGAGCTGCTCTGCCCATCCACCAGTGAGGCGCTACTGGCGGGCAGCACCTCACCGACACAGTGGCGTGGTGCGGACGCCGTTAACGGACCGTACTCAGTCCAGCACGCAATGTCCACAGGTCAGAGCAGCCGTCTCACTCTACTGACGGGTCACTGAACAAGCAGCGGTCATCCCTTGACAGCACCCGCCGCGACGCCGGAGGTGACCCGGCCCTGCAGCACCAGGAAGATCACCAGCACCGGCAGCATGAACAGCGTGGCCGCCGCCATCGTCGCGCCCCAGTCGGTTCCGAAGGTGTTGCTGAACGACGACAGCCAGACCGGCAGCGTCCGCTGGTCCTGCTCCTTGATGATCAGCAGGTTCGCGAACGCGAACTCGTTCCACGCGGTGATGAACCCGAACAGCGACGTGGACAGCAGCCCCGGCGCGAGCAGCGGGAACACGATCCGCCGGAACGCCTGGAACTGGTTGCACCCGTCCACCTGCCCCGCCTCCTCGAGTTCGGCCGGGATCGCGTTCAGGAACCCGCGCAGCGTCACGATCGTGAACGGCAGCGTCATCATGAAGTAGATCAGCGTCAGCATCGGCAGTTTGTCCAGCATGTCGGTGTCCCGGGCGATCACGTACATCGGGATCAGCAACGCCTCCCACGGCGTCATCTGGGCCACGAACACCATCAGGATGAACGCCTGCCGGCCCTTCCACCGCAGCCGCGCGACCGCGAACGCGGCCAGGCACGCGACCACGAGCGCGAGCAGTACGGCGCTGATCGCGACGAGCACCGAGTTCCGCCAGAACAACCAGAAGCCGTCCGCGTGCACCGCCGTACTGAAATGGCGCAGCGTCACGTGGGTCGGGAAGAAGGACGGTGTCTCGGCCTGGATGTCCTTGGCCGGCTTGAACGCGGTCAGCACCATCCAGTAGACGGGGAACACGCTGCAGACGAACACGCCCAGCGCCACCACGTTGAGCACCACCCGACGCGGCTTCACAGCTCACCCTCTTCCTTGAACAGCTGCCGGAAGTAGGCGAGCAGTACGACGGTCAGCAGCAGCACCGTGACCATCGAGATCGCCGCTCCGAGGTCGTAGCGGTTCAGCGACTGCGCGATCTGGTACGCGTACACCGGCAGCGTCAGCGTCGCGTCACCCGGCCCGCCCTGGCTGATCACCCAGATGTGGACGAAGCACTTGAACACCCAGATGACCTCCAGGCACAGGATCAGCCCGAACATCGGCCGCAGGATCGGGAACGTGATCAGCCGGAAGATCTTCACCGCGCCGGCGCCGTCGATCTGCGCCGACTCGTACAGCTCCCGCGGCACCGTGGTCATCGCCGCGTACAGCGTGAGCGCGGCGAACGGCACCGACTGCCAGACTATCAGTACGACGATGATCGCGAACGTCGACGTCCCGTCCGCGAACCACGCGTAACCGTCGTACTGCGAGAACCCGAGCCGGACCAGGACCCAGTTGACGACCCCGAGCTGGGACTGGAACAGCCACTGGAACACGGTGGTTGCCGCCAGCACCGGAATCGCCCAGGCCAGCACCAGCCCGCCCATCACGGCCAGTCGCATCCACTTGCCCAGGGCCCCGATCAGCAGGGCGACCAGGGTGGACAGCACCATGATCAGGCCGACGTTGATCGCGGTGAACGCGAACGTCCGGCCGACCACCGACCAGAACTTGTCGTCGGCGAAGATCTCCCGGTAGTTGGCCAGGCCGACGAACTCGGCGTTGCCCCGGATCAGCTGGCCGATGCCGAACTTCTGCACCGAGATGACCAGGTTGCGGACCATCGGGTAGAGCAGCAGGTACGCCATCCCGAGCAGGGTCGGCGCGATCAGCAGGTACGGCAGCACCACGCGGGCGCGCCCCCGCCGTACCCCGGCCGGCGCGGGGCCGGTCGGGGAGGCGGGGGCGGTCCGCTCGACTTGAGCGACGGCCACGGTCTACTTGCCGCTGTTGAGCGCCTCGGTGATGATCGCGTCGGCCGCCTTGGCCGCCGCGACCGGATCACCGCCGGTCAGCACCTTGGTCTGGTACTCCTTGATCGGGTTCTTCGCCTCGACCGCGGCCCAGTTCGGCGAGTTCGGCGTCGCCTTGCCGTTCGCGGCGCCGGCCGCCATCGCCTGGGTCCCCTCGTCCGAGCCGACCTGGGCGGCGAGGCTGGTCCGGTTCGGCACGTACTTCATCGTCTTGGCCAGGTCGACCTGCCACTGCTCGCCGGCGAGTTCCTTGATGAACGTGTACGCAGCGTCGGGTGCGTCGGAGGCCTCCGGGATGATCAGGTCCGAGCCGCCGGTGAACACCGCGCCCGGCTTGTCGGCGGTCTTGCCCGGGATCGGGAAGAAGCCGAGCTTGTCCTTGAGCGCCGGGTTCGCCTGCGCGATCAGCTCGGCGGCGCCGGGGACCGCGATCATCTGCGCGACCTTGCCCTGCGCGAACACGTCGGTCTGGGTCGGCTTCGCCTCGTCGGAGTCCTTAGGGCCCTTGCCGAGCGCCTGGATCTGCTGGTAGAACTCCATCCCCTTGATCGCCTCGGGCGACTCCAGCGCGCCCTTCCAGGTGTCGCCCTCCTTGACCGCGAGGTCGCCGCCCTCGTCCCAGATGAAGCCGGACAGCACGTAGAAGTTCTGGCCGGGCAGGTAGATGCCCTGGTTGCCGCCGGTGTTCAGTTTGGCGGTGGCGGCCAGCCACTCCTCCCGAGTCTTCGGCGGAGTCGCGATGCCGGCAGCCTGGAACAGGTCCTTGCGGTAGACGACGACCCGGTTGGCTGCGTAGTACGGGACGCCGTACTGCTTGCCCTCGTAGTTGCCGGGCGCGGCCAGACCCTCGATCCAGTCGTCACCCTTCAGGTCGGCCTTCTTGTCGGTCAGGTCCTTCACCCCACCGGACGCCGAGTACTGCGCGACCTGAGTGTTGCCGACCTCGATCACGTCCGGCGCGTCCTTGCTGGCCAGCGCGGCGATGATCTTCGGCCCGATCCCGTTCCACTCCTGGATCTGGACGTTCAGCTTGATGTCGGTGTGCTTGGCGGCGAAGTCGTCCTGGAAGCGCTTCAGGAAGTCGTCCGAGACGGACCCCTTCATCAGCCACACGTCGATGGTGGCCGGACCGCTGCTCGCGGAGTCGTCGCCACCGGACGACCCACAGGCGGCGACGGCGGTGAGCGAGAGCGCCGCGACGGCAGCCACGGCAAGAGAACGGAACCTCATGGATCACCTCTGGCGGAGAGCCGGACGCAGGCCGGCTGACTGGTATGAACCCGTTTCGTTCGGTGCGAGGAGAATGCCGAACCGTCACCACCAGGTCAATACTTCAGAAGCCTCCGTTACTATCCCGTGAGAGCGCATCCCCGCGGCAGCTCAGAACGCCCCTGCCGCGATTTCGTCATGTCATGCACCACCCGTTGCAAGTCGCGCAACGACGTCTCCTTGGATGAGGTCGGCGGACACAACCCGGACCGTGGTCTCGCGGTGTAGGCGCTCGAGTTTGGTTACTCCGCTACCAACAGCGCTGAGATGTGCCTCGGTCGGGACTATGACCACGCCGACCCCACGACGTCGCACCGATCTGATCAGCGCGTCGAAGGCGGCCGGGTCCGTGCCGAAGCGCTCCACGAACACCTTGCAGAGGTAGAGCCCTTCCAGCTCGGCGACTTCCGCGAGCCGGCCCTTCGCCCGGATCAACTGATCGCAGGTCATGGATCGGTACTGCCGCAGGTAGCCGACCGCGAGGGGCTTCGGGCCGGTCATGCCGGGCTCCTTTCGTGGTGGACGGGGCCGGCGTCGGTTGCAGGGTTCACAACGCCGGCCCCGCCGATCGGAGGGGCATCTCAATCTCAGCGTCTCGGCCGACCGACCGACAGGCGCAAACGCCGTGCAATGGGCGACGACCTGTGCAGAACCCGTGCACTGAGGAGCAAATCGCTTGGATGTGTACCTGTTCGCTCCGGCATCCTCCAGCTACTGTGAGTGGACCGGACCGGTTTCGCGAAGAGGCTGCATGAGTTCGCCCAACGAATTGTTCGCCGCACTGATGGCCGAGGCGTCCTGTTCACGAAGTGCGCTCGCCCGCGACATCCGCGACCTTGCAGCGGCGAGGGGGCTGGACGTCCGGTGCGACCACGTCGATGTCGGTCGCTGGCTCAACGGGATGGTCCCGCGCGGTGACAAGCCGGCGCTGATTGCCGAGGCTCTCGGGCGGCGCCTCGGTCGCGTTGTGGCTCTCAGCGAACTGGGCTTCACCGGCGGGCAGCCGCTCACCTTGGCGCTGTCGTTCTCCGAATCTCGCGACGCGACGATCCGGACCTCTCGCACGCTCTGGACAGAAGACTTGAGGCGCTCTGACTTCCTCCGCATGGCGGTCAGCGCAGGCGCGCTGACCACCCCGATGGCGCGATGGCTGGTGTCGCCGCCGGCCGAACCGCCGTACCGTTCCCGCGGTCCTCGACGCGTCGGTGCGGATGATGTTGCTGCCGTCAGGGCGACGTTGCAGATGTTCGAAGCTCTCGACCACAAGTTCGGTGGGGGACACGCCCGGTCCGCAGCGGTCCAGTACCTCAGTGACGCGGTGACTCCACTGCTTGATGCGAGCTATACCGACGCGATTGGCCGAGACCTGTTCGCTGTCGCTGCGCAGTTCACCTACAAGACCGGTGCGATGGCGTACGACGTCGGCCGGCACGGCCTCGCACGCCGGTACTTCGTCCAGGCGCTGAACCTGGCACACGCCTCAGGCGATCGACCGCTTGGCGGAAAGGTTCTGGCCTTGATGAGTCACCAGGCGAACTACCTCGGCGAGTACCAGGAGGCTGTGGACCTGGCGAGAGCCGCCGCGCTCGGAGCAGCGGGCCGCGCCACGCCGCGGGTACGGGCGATGTACGCCGCGATGGAAGCACGCGCGCTCGCGAGCATCGGCGACGAGCGGTCGTGCCTGCGAGCAATGCAGCAGGCTCAGGCCGCGTTTTCGCAGGAAGCCGAAGATGGCGAGCCCGACTGGATCGGGTACTTCGACCAAGCGGAACTCCAGGACGAGTTGGCCCACTGCTTCACTACGCTTCGTGCGCCGCGTGAGGCACAGCAGCACGCGCAGCTCGCTCTCGGGGAGTCCTCAGACCTGCACCCGCGGAGCCGTCAGCGTTCGATCACCGACTTTCGGGAGCAAGCGCGGACGATCCTGACGGTCGCCTCCTGAGGGGTCAAGTCCCTGGAGTCCAATGTCTGGGGCCGTCAGGGTCCCGGAGGGAGGCGATTCGGCGGGTGGCTTCTGGCTTCAGGCGGGGCTCGCGGATGAGGCGGCTGAGGAGCCATGCGGTCATGCGGAACTCGCGGAGGGCTGCGAGGGTCTCGAAGCCGCTCCAGGTGCGAATGTCCCAGCCGTACGACGCGACGAAGGCGTCGTACTCGGCGTCGGAGTACCAGCCAAGTCGTTGGTAGACCCCCGGAACGACGAGGTCCCACTCGCGCGGGCCGATGCTGAAGCGTTCGAGGTCGAGGAGTACGGCGGGACCGTCCGTGCCACGGATCGCGTTCTTCCGGTTCGCGTCTCCATGGATCACACAGGTCGGCAGGCCTTCGCTCACCCGCGCGCAGTCGATCCGGAGCTCTCCGATCCGCTCGGCCAGAAAGCTCCGGTCACTCGCACTCAACGCCGGTTCCGCGGAGGCAAGGTGCTCGTCCAGCCGAACGAATGGATCCAGCGCCGGGATGTCGAAGTCTCTGGGCACTTCCAGGCCGTGCAACTGCCGGAGCAGCTCTGCGAGTTCCGCCGTACTGGCCATGGAGGCACCTGGAACCTCGTGCCAGAACGTGACGACATAACCGTCGACCAGGACAGGTTGCTCAATCGACTCCAGTGGCCGTACGGCCGGCACCCCCTGAGCCGCGAGCCACCTTCCGGTGCGGACCTCACGGAGTGCTCTTTCACCTGCCGCTGCCGTCGCGATCCGGGCGACTGTTCGGCCGGGCAGACGGAAGACCGCGTTGTCGGCGATCGGTCCCAGCAGTTCGGCTTGCGTACCGTCGCGATCGAGCTTGGCGGCAACTGCCCGAACCACCGCGATTGCCGCGTCGCGATCAACCGCCATGCCTCAGTCTCTCACCGGGACTTCTTCTTGGCGTTGAGGTAGGTGTGGGCGCCGAAGGTGTACATGGTGAGGCCTAGGGCGGCCATGGCGATGATGACGGGCCAGTGCCATTGCGGTTCGAGGTGGAGGGCTAGGAACCAGGACTTGGTGTTGGTGTTGTTGGTGAGGAGGAAGATGGCGGGTACGACGGCTTGGGGGAAGAGGGGGATGGCGCCGAAGCCGAGGCAGTAGTTGGCCAATGTGCGGCGCCAGCGGGGGATGTGGTCGTACTGGGCGGTCTTCTTGGCTTGCTCGCTTGGTGAGCGGCCGTGGCGGAGGAGGGTGAGGAGTTCGGGGCCGCGCTGCTCGAGGCGGGTGGCTGCGAGTCGGCCCAGGTACCACCAGGCCAGTACGCCGGAGGCGACGCCGACTGCAACGCCCCACCACGACCACGCGAAGGCTGCGACGAGGGCTGGGCCGGCGGTGAGTGACACCAGGATGAGCATCACCCAGACGACGCCCATCGTCTCGCCCTCGTTCTCGCCTGAGTTGAGCGGATTGCCGGACCGCTTGTGCGCGTCAGTCGTCGGTACGGCGGCGAACACCGAGCAGGCGACGACCAGACCGGCCGCACCACCTAGGAGCGCCGGCAGCACGCTCAGTACGAGCGGCCATGCGCTGACGGACCCGGACCACCAGGTGAGAAGCAGTGTGATCAGCAGAGTCGGCGGACCGAACACCAGCAGGAATGCACGCTGACGGGCGCGGACATCGGGGCCGGCCGACCCGGGAGTCATCAGCGTTGTCCACAGCGCCGTACCGTCCGAGCCGTACAGGTTGGACGACATCGAGCCCGCCATCACGAGAGCGGCCGGACCGGCCCAAGGCAGCATGCCCTTCCAGCCGACTGCGAGCGGCATCAGGCAGAAGAAGAGTCCGTAGCAGATCGCGAACACCGCCCGGTGCCCGTAGAGCAGGTCACGCGTCCACGACCGGAGCTCCTTGGCCCCAGCGGCGTCCCGTGGACCCGTGGCCGTCAGCAACCGCCGTGGTTTGCGACCAGAGCGGGTGGCCGTGGTACGCCGTACCAGGAGAGCGGACCAGCCGACAAACATGACCACGGCGAGCAGCGCAAGACCAGCGAACGCCAGCAGCACCCGCAGCCAGTCACCACGCCCAGCGGCCTCCACCGCGACCAGGCCCCAGCCGGACGGAGCAATGCGCGCCGCACTGGCCATGGTGCCCTGCACGTCAGTGGAAACGAAGGCGACGATCAATGCCCACCCCTGCGCCGTGAACGCCAGGATGAACGCGTTGACCACAGCAGCGAGTACGGCGCCGGACCGCACCTGCAGGAGTACGCCGTACACCGCGACGGCCAGCCTGGACGCCAAGACGAAGCACAGGAGCTGCAGAGCGACAGCAGGCAGCGCGATCAGGGTTGCGGCGACGGACAGCTGAGCTCCGACGACCACCAGGCTGAGCAGTGCGAGCAGGCTGATCGCTGGAGCGACACCGGCGAGTGCGGCGGTGAGGAGTCCGGCGGACAGCGTGCGTGGGCTGAGCGGGAGCATGCTGAAGTACTCCGGCTTGAGCGTTTCGTCACCGCCACCGGCGAACAGCGGGCCGACGACCCAGCCGAGCATCCACACTGCCAGCGCGACGACGAGCAGGTCCGAATCACCCCGGGCAGCCACCCAGATGGTTCCGCCCGCGAGCACGAGGCCGACGAACGCGCCGGTGCCGATCCAGCTCACCCGGTTCTGGTCCTTCAGCGCGTGCCGGAACGCGGCCAGCCGCATCCGGACCAGCGTCTGCGAGGTCGCGTAGGTCAGGCCGAGAGCCACGACAGTCCCTCCGCACCGCGGGTCGAGGCGCCGACCAGTGACACGAACGCGTCCTCCAAGCTGCCGCCCGCCTGCACTTCGGAAACCGTGCCCGCGGCAACGACCTTGCCGTCGGCGACGACCGCGACCCGGTCGCACAGCTGCTCGACCAGCGCCATCACGTGACTCGACATCACCACCGAGCCGCCGCCGGCGATGAAGCGGTTGAGGATGGTCCGGATGGTCGCCGCCGACACCGGGTCGACCGCCTCGAACGGCTCGTCCAGCACCAGCAGCCGCGGCGCGTGCAGCAACGCGACAGCCAGGCCGAGCTTCTTCCGCATCCCGGTCGAGTAGCCGATCACCTGCTTGTCGTCCTCGTGGTCGAGTTCGAGCACCTCGAGGAGTTCCGTCGTACGGCGATCCACCTCGTCCGCCGGCAGTCCGCGGAGCAGGCCGAGGTAGGTGAGCACCTCACGGCCGGTCAGCCGCTCCGGCATCCCCAGTCCGTCCGGCAGGACGCCGACCAGCGCCTTCGCCTCGGTCGGCTGCGCCCAGACGTCGACGCCGAAGATCTTCGCCGTACCGGAATCCGGCCGCAGCAACCCGACTGCCATCGACAGTGAGGTCGTCTTGCCGGCGCCGTTCGGCCCGAGCATCCCGAAGAACGACCCCTTCGGCACCACGAGGCTCAGCTCGCCGACCGCCCGCTGCTCCCCGAACACCTTGGTCAACCCGACCAACTCGAACGCGTACTCCATGCCGGTAACTGTGGCACCCACCAAGCCACGCCGGCGTCCGCCCGCGGACCGACCCGCGGCGTCCGCCTCAGGTAGTGGTGCGGTCGAGGGAGCGGGGGTCGGTGACCGCTCGGGTGCGGTAGATGGCGCCCTTGCGGGCCGTGGCGCGCCAGGGGCGGGCGTGGGCGAGCGGGACCTTCTGGGCCGGGTCGTCGCGGTCGATGGTGGCGACGGTGAGCTCGGACTTGCCGGCGAGCTGGGCGGCGTACGTGCCGTCCGGGGCGATCAGGCCCGATGGCATCAGGTCGACGGTCTGGGCGGGCAGCGACATCGCGACCCAGTAGCAGTTGATCGCGGCGTACGCGCGGGCCTTCACCTCGAAGACCTCGTCGACCGGGTACGCCGACAGCAGCAGGCACTCGACGCCGAGCTGCTCGTACTGGCTGAACAGATGCGGGAAGTTGACCTCGACACAGATCATGCAGCCGAACCGGTAGCCGTCGACGTCGAACACGACCGGGTCGAAGCCGGGTGCGTAGAAGTGGTTGATCTCGGTGTTCGAGCAAAACCGCTTGTCGTACCGGTCGACCAGCTCGCCGGTGTCGGAGATCACGTACAGGCTGTTGTGCGGCCGGTGCGGCGGCGTCAGCGGGTGCGCGGAGCCGAGCACGACCCAGATCCTCAGCTCGGCGGCCAGCGCCATGATCTGCTCGAGCTCGTCACGGACCGCGTCCCAGTCGACCTGCGACCAGTCGGCGATCTGCTCCTTCGCGTACCCGCTCAGCATCCCTTCCGGGAACTGCACCAGCCGCACCCGCGCAGCCGCCGCCTTCCGCATCAGCGACCGCACAGTCTTCCCGTTCACGCGTACGTCCGCACCGATCACCGGCTGCGCAATCCCAACCCGAATCCCCGTCACCGCCCTACGGTCTCAGCCCCAACCGACAGAACCCCGGAGCGCCACGACCGGCCCGGCGGGGGTGATGGTGAACACACCCCGTAAATGCAAGAAGTCCCGGTCTTTGACCGGGACTTGCTGTGCGCGAGGGGGGAGTTGAACCCCCACGCCCTTTCGGGCACACGGACCTGAACCGTGCGCGTCTGCCTATTCCGCCACCCGCGCGCTTGGATGCGTCTGAGATTCTCGTCTGCAACCGAGAAGGAACAGTAGCACGGGTTGTGCGGAACGTTCGCATTGCGGGTTGGGTCGAACCTCCCGATACGATCGATCGTCGTACCCGGTGTGTCCGCCACGACCGGTGGACGCGGCGTACGGCGTGCCTGCTGAGGGCGCCGGACGGCAAGCACGATCGTTGGTCACAACCGGCGACCGAACCGTGGAGGAGGAGGCGTGCGACCGCTGCAGCGCTTCGAGCGACGTCTGGAGGGCATTGTGAGCGGTGTCTTCGCGCGTGCGTTCAAGGGCGACGTCGAGCCGATCGAGCTGGCGGCGGCGCTCAAGCGTGAGATCGACAACACCGCGCGGATCCTGTCCAGGGACCGCCGGCTGGTGCCGAACCACTTCACGATCGAGCTCGGCCCCGGTGACTACGAGAGGCTGAACGCCTACGGTCAGACGCTGAATCACGAGCTGGCGAACGAGCTCCGGGACCACGCGGACATCCAGCGGTACACGTTCTCCGGCCCGATCGAGATCCTGCTGACTCAACAGGACGACCTGCCGACGGGTAAGTTCCGTGTGGTCAGTGCGACGGTCGGGACCCAACGACCCCGTCCGCAGCCCCAGCCCTACCAGCAGGAGCCCTACGTGCCGCCGAACGACGGCCAGACGGTGATGCAGAGCGCCCCACCGCCCCAGCAACAGCCACCGGCCCGTCGCGGCCACCCGCAGGTGATGCTCGAGGTGAACGGCCGCCGCCGGCCGGTCAACCCGCCGGGTGTCGTGCTGGGCCGTGGCACCGACGCGGACATCCAGATCAACGACCCGGGTGTGTCCCGGCGGCACGCCGAGATCCGGCTGATGCCGGAGGGCCAGGGCGGCGTCCGCGTCGTACTGGTCGACCTGGGGTCCACCAACGGCACGCTGGTGAACGGCCGGCGGTCCACTGAGGCCGAGCTGGTCGACGGCTCGACCGTGCGAATCGGCAACACGACGATGACGCTGCGTCTGGCGGACGAGCCCTTCGCCCAGCCGCCGAGCAGCGGGTGGTGACTGACCTTCCATGTCGGAACTGACCCTGACCCTGATCAAACTGGGGTTCCTGGCCCTGTTGTGGATGTTCGTCCTCGCGGTGCTGTCCGTGATCAGGTCCGACCTGTTCGGAGCCAAGGTGGACAGCCGGGCCGCCGCGGCCGTCGTACCGCCGAGCAGCCGTACGCCGAAACCCGTCAAGCCGGTGAAGAAGCGCAAGGGCCTGCCCGGGTCGGTGTCGATCGCGGACGGGCCGCAGGCCGGGGTCGGCGCGACCCTGGTCGACGAGCCGGTGATCATCGGCCGCGGCTCGGACTGCCAGATCCGGCTGGACGACGACTACTCGTCCACCCGGCACGCCCGGCTGTTCCTCTCCGAGGGCCAGTGGTGGGTCGAGGACCTCGGCTCCACCAACGGCACGTACCTGGACGGCCAGCGGGTGACCCGCCCGGTGCCGGCCGAGATCGGCGGCTCGATCCGGATCGGCCGGACGACGCTGAACATCGCGAAGTAGGCCTGCCTCGATGACCCTGTCGCTCGACTACGCCGCACTGTCCGACGTCGGACGGGTGCGCCGCAACAACGAGGACTCGGCGTACGCCGGTCCGAACCTCCTGCTGCTCGCGGACGGAATGGGCGGCGCCGCAGCCGGTGAGGTGGCCAGCGCGGCGGCGGTCCAGGTGATCCGGAAGCTGGACAAGCCGGGGATCAGCGGCGAGGACATGATCGAGGCGCTGGCCGGTGCGGTGCACCGGGCGAACGAGCGGCTGTCCGAGCTGGTCGAGGAGGACCCCGAACGCGAGGGCATGGGCTCGACCGTCACCGCGCTGATGTTCGACGGGCAGCAGCTCGGGATGGCGCACCTCGGCGACTCCCGCGCGTACCGGATGCGCGACGGGCTGCTCTACCAGCTCAGCCACGACCACACGTTCGTGCAGTCGCTGGTGGACGAAGGCCGGATCTCCAAGGAGGAGGCCTTCACCCACCCGCACCGGAACCTGATCCTGCGCGTCCTCGACGGCCGGCCGGACTCCGACCCGGACCTGGAGATCCTCGACGTCCGCGCCGGTGACCGGTTGATGCTGTGCAGCGACGGCCTGCCCGACTACGTGAGCGACGAGGTGATCGCGGCCTCGATGGCCGGCGGTACGCCGGACTCCGTGGTGGTGGAGCTGATCACGCACGCCCTGGAGGCCGGGTCCAACGACAACGTGACGTGTGTCGTCGCGGACGTGGTCGAGACCCAGCCGTCGAGCGGGACCAACGCACAGCTGGTCGGCGCGGCCGCGGAGCTGGCTCAGGGTGGGACCGGTCGTGGCGAGCCGACGGTCGTCGTACCTGGTGGTCATGGGCACGGTGGTGGTCACGGTCACGGCGGGGCCCTCGACCCGGAGGAGCTGCGGTACGCGCCGCGGGCGCCGAAGCGGTTCCCGTGGCTGCGGCGGATCGCCGTCGTGGTTGTGCTCCTCGGCCTGATCCTCGGCGGTGGCTGGTTTGCATACAGCTGGACGCAGAACCAGTACTACGTCGGCACCGACGGCGACTACGTGGCGATCTTCAAGGGTATGGACGAGGACATCCCGGGGCTGACGCTGTCGAAGGTGTACGAGAAGCAGGCCTTGCAGGTGGACAAGCTGCCGACGTACAGCCGCGAGCAGGTGGAGAGCAACATCCAGGCCGACGACCTGCCCGGCGCCCGGACGATCGTCAGCGAGCTGCAGCGCGCCGCCGACGAGTGCGCCAAACCGAAGCCGACACCGACCCCAAAGCCGAGCACGCCGGTGCCCAGCAAACCGGTGACGAGTGCGCCGCCGGCGACGGTCAAGCCGCCGACCACCACTCCGACGACCTCACCGTCTCCCGGAGCGGTCAACCCCGACGACTGTGACGGCGTCCGATGAGTATCGCGTCGACGTCCGTCATCCAGATCATCCCGCGCAGCCGGCGCGGGGTGGAGTTGTTCCTGCTCATCATCGCGGTCATCGTCTCGGTCGGCGCGTACGTGAACATCGGCCTCACCGTCCAGGACACGATCCCGGCCAGCACCGGCCTGTACGCCGCCGGCATCGGCCTGCTCGCCCTGATCGCCCACCTCGCGCTGCGGTTCCGGGCGCCGTACGCCGACCCCGTGCTGCTGCCGTGCGCCGTCGTACTGAACGGGATCGGCGTCGCGATGATCCACCGGGTCGACCTCGGCCTGGCCGCGGCGGCCGAAGCGGCGGGGCGGGAGCCGCGGGCGGCGGCCGCACCGCAGCAGATCACCTGGACCGCGGTCGGCATCGTGCTGTTCCTGGCCGTCATCCTGCTGGTCCGGGACCACCGGCGGCTGCAGGCGTTCACCTACACCGCCGGCCTGGCCGGTCTGATCCTGCTGGTGCTGCCGCTGATCCCCGGGCTCGGTGTCGACATCAACGGCGCCCAGATCTGGGTCCGGTTCCTCGGGATGTCGTTCCAGCCCGGCGAGTTCGCGAAGCTCTGCCTGGTGGTGTTCTTCGCCGGCTACCTGGTGGTCAAACGGGACGTGCTGACGCTCGCCGGGCACCGGTTCCTCGGTCTCGACCTGCCGCGGGCGCGCGACCTCGGCCCGATCCTGATCGCCTGGGCGGTCAGCCTGGGCGTGCTGGTGTTCGAGAAGGACCTCGGCTCGTCGCTGCTGTTCTTCGGCCTGTTCCTGATCCTGCTGTACGTCTCCACCGAGCGGGCCGGCTGGCTGATCATCGGTGGCCTGCTGTTCGCCGGCGGCGCGGTGGTCGCGTCCCAACTGTTCGGCCACGTGCAGAAGCGCGTCGACGACTGGCTGCACCCGTTCAACGAGGTCGGCGGACAGGTCGCGACCGCGCTGATGGGGCAGGCCTGGGGCGGTGTGCTCGGCCGCGGGCTGGGCCAGGGCCGCCCGGAGCTGCTCGGCTTCTACGGCCAGAGCGACTTCATCATCTCCTCGTTCGGCGAGGAGCTCGGCCTGACCGGGCTGATGGCGATCATCCTGATCTACACGCTGATCGTGGAGCGCGGCCTGCGCACTGCGCTCGGTTGCCGGGACATCTTCGGCAAGCTGGTCGCGACCGGTCTGGCGATGTCGTTCGCCCTGCAGGTGTTCGTCATCGTGGGCGGCGTCACCGGCCTGATCCCGCTGACCGGTCTGGCCACGCCGTTCATGGCGTTGGGCGGTACGTCGCTGGTCGCCAACTGGGCGATCATCGCGCTGCTGCTGCGGATCAGCGACCAGGCCCGGCGACCGCAGACGCCGGCCGCTCCAGTGTCCGACGAAACGATCGCGATGGCGGTGCAGAAGCAGTGAACTCGGCGATCCGGCGACTGGCCATGGCGGCGATCATCCTGATGCTCGCGCTGATGGCGAACTCGACGTACCTGCAGGCCTTCCGGGCCGGCGAGCTGAACGGCCGCAACGACAACCGCCGGGTGCGCGACTCGCAGTTCTCGGTCGACCGCGGCCCGATCCTGATCGGCAGTACGCCGATCGCGCAGAGCAAGAAGTCGAACGACCGGTTCGAGTTCCAGCGCTCCTACGCCTCCGGCCCGGTCTACGCACCGGTGACGGGGTACTACTCCTACCTGTACGGCCGGTCCGGGATCGAGCTGACCCAGAACGCCGAGCTGAACGGCAGCGACCCGTCGATGGCGTTCCGCCGGGTGATCGACGTGATCACTAACCGCCGCCAGCAGGGCGCCAGCGTGACGCTGACGCTGAACGCCGCGGCCCAGCAGGCGGCGTACGACGGACTGGCCGGCAAGACCGGCGCGGTCGTGGCGCTCGAGCCCAAGACCGGCCGGGTGCTCGCGCTGGCGACGCGGCCGTCGTACAACCCGAACGATCTCGCCTCGCACGACCTGGACAAGGTCAGCGCGGCGTGGAAGAAGCTGAACGAGGCCGAGTCCAAGCCGATGTCGAACCGGGCGGTCAAGGAGCTCTACCCGCCGGGCTCGACGTTCAAGCTGGTGACCGCGGCCGCGGCGCTGTCCAGCGGCAAGTACACGCCGGAGACCAAGGTGCACTCGCCGGCCGAGCTGCCGCTGCCGCAGACCACCGTGCCGCTGGTGAACGAGAACGGCCAGAACTGCGGCGGCAGCGACAACGCGACGCTGACGATCGCGCTGCGCTACTCCTGCAACACCGCGTTCGGCACCATCGGCCTGGAACTGAAGGCCGACGCGCTGGCGGAGCAGGCGGCGAAGTTCGGCTTCGGCGAGCGCCAGCTGCCCGAGCTGGGCGCGGCCGCCAGCCAGTTCCCGGGCGACCCGAACGAGCCGCAGACCGCGCAGTCCGCGATCGGCCAGTTCGACGTCCGCGCCACCCCGCTGCAGATGGCGATGGTGTCGGCCGGGATCGCGAACCAGGGCGCGGTGATGAAGCCGTACCTGGTGCAGAACGTGAAGACGGCCGACCTGAAGACGGTCTCCGAGACCAAGCCGGAGGAGCTGCACCAGGCGGTCACGCCGGAGGTTGCGTCGCAGCTGACCCAGATGATGGTCGACGTGGTTGCGAACGGCACCGGCAGGCCGGGCCGGATCAACGGCGTCGAGGTGGCCGGCAAGACCGGTACGGCGCAGACGTCGAAGGAGCGCCCGCCGTTCGCCTGGTTCACCGCGTTCGCCCCGGCCAACGACCCGAAGATCGCGGTGGCCGTGATGATCGAGGACGCGAACATCGCGCGCAACGACATCGCCGGCGGCACCCTCGCGGCGCCGATCGCCAAGCAGGTGATGGAGGCGGTGCTGGGCCAATGACGACGATACGGAATGATGCCGTGACAGCGCGTCTTTCCAACGGGGATCCGCGAGTGGCGGCCGCTACCGTGGGCAAGTTGAGTGTGTTTCCGGACAGGTTGGAAGGCTGAGTCATGACATCGCAGGCACGTCTCGTCGGCGGCCGGTACGAAGAAGGCGAACCGCTCGGCCGCGGCGGCATGGCTGATGTGCGCAGGGGCGTCGACAACCGGCTCGGCCGGGCGGTCGCGATCAAGCGGCTGCGGGTCGACCTTGCCAGTGACGCGACTTTCCAAGCCCGGTTCCGGCGCGAGGCCCAGTCGGCCGCCTCGCTGAACCACCCGACCATCGTCTCGGTCTACGACACCGGCGAGGAGCCGGACCCGAACGGATCCGGCGTCACCATTCCGTACATCGTGATGGAGCTGGTGACCGGCAAGACGCTGCGGGACCTGATCCGCGAGGGTCGCAAGATCATGCCCGAGCGGGCGCTGGAGATCACCTCCGGCGTACTCGAGGCGCTCGACTACAGCCACCGGGCCGGCATCGTGCACCGCGACATCAAGCCCGGGAACGTGATGCTGACCCCGCAGGGTCAGGTCAAGGTGATGGACTTCGGCATCGCCCGGGCGGTCGCGGACACCTCGTCCACGATGACCCAGACCGCGGCCGTGATCGGCACCGCGCAGTACCTGTCCCCGGAGCAGGCCCGTGGTGAGACCGTCGACGCCCGCTCCGACCTGTACTCGACCGGCTGCCTGCTGTACGAGCTGCTGACCGGCCGGCCGCCGTTCGTCGGTGAGTCGCCGGTCTCGGTGGCCTACCAGCACGTCCGGGAGCAGGCGCTGCCGCCGTCGTCGTTCGACCCGGACATCCCGCCGGAGGTCGACGCGGTCGTCCTGAAGGCGCTGGCGAAGAACCGCGAGGAGCGGTACCAGAGCGCTTCCGAGATGCGGCAGGACATCCACCGCGTCCTCTCCGGCCAGCAGGTGACCGCGCCGATGGCGGCGGTCGCCGAGACCCGCGCGATGGCGAACTACTCGCCGACCGCGGCGACCCAGGCGTACCAGCAGCCCGGCGACGACGACCTGCTGCCGCCGGACGACGGCCTCGACGAGGCCCAGGCGGCCCGGGCCCGGCGCAACCGCGGCCTCGCCTACTTCCTGCTCGGCCTCGCGATCGTCGCGGTTGCCGTCGGCGCCTACGCCCTGTTCACCAACATGAACAAGGACAACGGCGGTGGGGCGACCCCGCCGACCAAGGTCCAGGTCCCGGACGTGAGCGGCAAGTCGGTCGCCGATGCGACCGCCGCACTGACCGATGCGGGCCTGAAGTTCGCCCAGGGCCCGTCCCAGACGAGTGACACGGTCGGGCGCGGCCTGGCGATCTCACAGACCCCGCAGCCCAGCACCGAGGCCGAGACGGGTTCAACCGTCACCGTGGTGTTCTCGGCGGGGCGGAGCGCGTTCCCGGTGCCGGATGTGATCGGCAAGTCGGAGTCGCAGGCCAGAAAGGCGCTGGAAGGCACCTCGGCGAATTTCAAGGTCAAGGAAGAGACCAAGACGGAGAACAGCGGCGAGAAGGAAGGCACCGTGCTGGCGGTGAGCCCGGACCCGAGCGGCGAGTACCCGTCCGGCACCGAGTTCACCCTGACGGTGTCCAGCGGCAAGGAGATGGTCGAGGTCCCGAACGTCGTCACGATGACGCAGGACGACGCGACCAAGACGCTGAAGGACCTCGGCTTCAAGGTCGGCTACGAGCAGGCCGAGGATCCGGGCAAGCCCGACCAGACTGTCCTCCAGCAGAGCGTGAAGGCGAACAGCCAGGCCGCGAAGGGCACCCTGGTCACCCTGACGATCAACAACCTGCCGGAGAACACCCCGCCGCCGACGGAGACCCCGAGCACCACACCGTCGGAGACACCCGGCGACCCGAACACGCCACCGATCACGATCGGCGGCTGAACCGAAGAAACCCCCCGCGCACTCCTTGAACGCGGGGGGTTTCTCGTTGGCTCAGCTGACGACGGGGGCCAGGCCGGCGGAGCGGGCGACCGCGTCGGGGTCGCCGCACATCGCCAGCCAGTTGGCGAGCATCCGGTGGCCGCCCTCGGTGAGCACGGACTCCGGGTGGAACTGGACGCCCTCGACCGGGAGGTCGCGGTGCCGGGCCGCCATGATCACGCCGGCCTCGGTCCGGGCCGTCACCTGCAGCTCGTCCGGGACGCTGTCCTGGGCGATCGCCAGCGAGTGGTAGCGGGTCGCGGTGAACGGCGACGGCAGTCCGGCGAGCACGCCGGCGCCCTCGTGGAACACCTGGCTGGTCTTGCCGTGCAGCAACTCGTCGGCCCGGCCGACCACCCCGCCGTACGCGACGCCGATCGCCTGCAGGCCCAGGCAGACGCCGAAGATCGGGACCTCGCCGCCCTTCTCCCGGACGATGTCCACGCACGCGCCGGCCTCTTCCGGCGTACCGGGACCGGGGGACAGCAGGACACCGTCGTACGACGTGACGTCGTCAGGAGTGACCTCGTCGTTGCGCAGCACAGTGGTCTCGGCCTGCAGTTGCTGGAGGTACTGCACCAGGTTGTAGACGAAGGAGTCGTAGTTGTCGACGACAAGGATCCGCGGCATGCGAACCATTGTGACAGCTAGCGGCCCGTCACCGACGGGCTGACCGACGGGGTGCGGTCGAAGCCGGGGACGGTGGCGCTCTGCAGGTCGAGGGTGCCCTCGTAGGCCGGCATCGCGATCGCGGACTCGTTCTTCACCTCGTAGCCGAGCTGGAACTTCACCACGTAGTCCTGCAGGTTGTCGATGTACTGCGAGTCGTCCAGCGCCTTCTGCAGCTTCTGCCGGTCGCCGATCGCGGTGATCTTGTACGGCGGCAGGTACGGAACGCCGTGCAGGACGACCGAGTTGCCGACGCACTTGATCCCCGTGGTGGAGATGACCCGGTGGTTCTGGATCGAGAGCGCGTCCGCGCCGCCCGCCCAGAGCGCGTTCACGACGGCCTGGATGTCCTGCTGGTGGATGACCAGCCAGTCGGCGTCGACGTCCGGGTTCTCCTTCACCACCTCCGGTGGCGCGTCCTTCAGCGTGACGGTCAGTCCGGGACCGGTGACCGGCGTCGTACCGACCTGTTCGGACAGCTCCTTGAGCTGGGCGGACAGCTTCGGGTCGATCGAACCCTGCTGCGCCTGCAGCTTCTCGATGTCCTGGGTGAGCGCCGCGTGCTGGCGGACCAGGCTCGCGCTGCGGCGGCTCTGTTCCTCCACCAGCCCGGCGAGCGTAGTGTTGCGACTAGGGCGCAGGTCGGTGCCTCGGGCGTTGGTGGCGCTGGTCGCGAACAGCAGGCCGGCGCACAGCAGCGCCAGCGGCGCGCCGACGCGCCACAGCGAAATACGCTTGAACCTACGCACCCGTGATCTCCATGTTGCTCTCTGCACTACGCTAACCCGGGACCGGACCCGACTACGGTCCGGGCCTGAGCTTTCAGCGCTCAGCTTATGCGTCCTTACAAGGAGTCCAGTCGTGCCCGAGTCGAGCAGTCGCAACAAGAAGAAGACCGAGAAGGTCAAGGCGGAGAAGACGCCGAAGAAGCCGCGCACCACCAGCCGCGTCTGGGTGGCGCCGCTGATGCTGGCCTGCTGGCTGCTCGGGCTCGCCTGGCTGGTCGTCTTCTACGTGGCCGGCCAGGACATCCCGGTGATGGACGACCTGGGCAACTGGAACCTGCTGATCGGCATGGGGCTGATCGCCGTCGGCTTCGTCGTCTCCACCCAGTGGATCTGAACCCTCCGGAACGTTGATCCCCGCTCAGGGCGGTGAGCGGGGTGTCGGAATCACAGGGGTGAAGTTATCCACACCCGTATCCCCAGCTGTGCACAGCTTTTCGGCGACTTGTCCCCAGGTCGCCCCCGGTTTCTCCACGATCTTCGGCCCGAATCCCTCAAAATCTGTGGATAACTGAGGTTTGAGCGGGCCAGTTTCCACACCGTTCACGTAGGTGTCGGGCGGTTGTCCACGACCTTCATCATCACGATCGTCGACGTCATTCGCAGCACGCCCGGCAACCGGGCCAGCTTCTCGTCCCGCACCTTCTGGAACGCCGCGATGTCCGCCGTCGCCACGCGGATGAAGTAGTCGGGCTCCCCGAACAGCCGCTCCGCGTGCACCACGTCCTCGATCTCCGCGAGCCCGGCCTCGAATCCCGCGACCGACTCCTCCCGGTCCATCGTCACCGCGACCAGCACCTCGAACCCGCGCCCGACCGTGGCCGGGTCGACGACGGCCCGGTATCCACTGATCACTCCGGCCCGCTCCAGCTCCCGCATCCGCCGATGGCACGGCGCCGCGCTCAACCCCACGCGCTGGGCCAGCTCGGTGACGGTCAGGCGCCCCTCACCCTGCAGCACCGCAAGGATCTTGCGGTCAATCGCATCCATGGCAAGAATCCTATCGCGCAGGCGCTCGATCCAGCATGAATTCGCACGATATCGTCGCCGGATCGGACGTAATCTTGCGCCATGCTCGACCTGCTGCCCATCGCCGCTGCGATCTTCGGCATCCCGCAGTACCTTCCGCAGATCCTCAAGCTGCGCGCGACCAACGACACGGCCGGGGTGTCCTGGTCGTGGGCGACGCTGACCAGCGTCAACAACTCGGCCTGGTTCGGGTACTTCATGCTGTCGGGCTACTGGAGCGCGAGCGTGCCGTCGACGGCAGCCGCCGTACTGGCCGGGACGGTCTCGGTGATGCTGGTACGGCGGGGCGCGGTGAATCGGCGTGCGATCGAATGGATCTGCGGCTGGGCTGGCCTGCTCATGGTCGCGACGCTCGTCGGCGGGCGGGTCGGGCTGGGCACCCTGCTCGCCGCAGCCTCCTTCGTCCAGGTGACGCCTTCACTGTGGACGGCGTACCGGACTGAACGGCCGACTGGGATCTCCACGGGGACCTGGGGGCTGGTGGTCGGCGAGCTCTCGTGCTGGTTCGTGTTCGGGCTGTGGAAGGGCGACGTACGGCTGGTAACGCTCGGGGCTACCGGGGTGGTCGCGGGGTTGCTGATGCTCGCCCGGGCGTGGCAGGCGGGCGTAACGTCGAAGTGCCGACCAGCGGCCTGAGAGACGGGGAGGGTCTCACGATGTTCGTTCAGGTCATTCAGGGACAGGTGCAGGACGCCGAACAGGCACATGCCGCGTTCGACAGGTGGATGGAGGAGCTGGCTCCCGAGGCGACCGGCTGGCTGGGGACGACGGCCGGAGTCACCGAGGACGGGCGGTTCATCGCGCTGGCGCGGTTCGAGTCCGCCGCGGCAGCACGGGAGAACAGCGAGTCACCGGCGCAGGACAAGTGGTGGCACGAGTTCGCGTCGGTGCTGACCGGCGACGCGACGTTCCACGACAGCGAGGACGTGGACCTCGACCTCCACGGTGAGCCCGACGCCGCCGGCTTCGTCCAGGTCATGCAGGGGAGCGGGAGCAACCCGGAGCGGGCCCGCGAGCTGATGGCCCAGGACGCGGACAAGTGGGCCGACTTCCGGCCCGACGTCATCGGCAGTCTCACCGCGATGTACGGAACGGGCGCCTACACCATGGCCATCTACTTCACCAGCGAGGCCGAGGCCCGCGAGGGCGAGCAGAAGACTCCACCGCCGGAACTGCAGGCGCAGATGGACGAAATGCAGTCGCTCAGCTCCGGGCCACCCACGTTCTACGACCTCAAGCAGCCCTGGCTGTACTCGCCCGCGTCTACGTAGAGATATATGTAGACATCTACGCACCTCCTACGTATAGTTCTACGTAGGAGGAGAGAGAGTATGCCCAACAAGACGATCTACGTGTCGGACGACGACCTGCCGCTGTACAAGCGGGCGCAGGAGCTCGCCGGGAACCTGTCCTCGGCGATCTCCGTCGCGCTGCGCAAGTATGTCGAGATGGAGGAAGGCCGGCTCGAGGGGTACGACGAGATCACCGTGCGAGTCGGCCGGGGGACCGGTCGCAAGCAACGGTTCTCCGGCGTGCTGCTCGCCGAAGGCGGCCGCTCCAGCAAGTCCGGCTACGAGGCCTTCAAGGTCTACCGCAGCCGGACCGGCAAGTTCGTCCTGCACGCGGACCGCCGCAACCAGATCACCCAAGGCGCCAGCGACGAGGAGTACCTGACCGGCTGGCGCGCCTGGGTCGGCAACTGGAGCACCGACCAGTCCTGGAGCATGGCGCAGGGCGAGGCCACGCTGCACGTGGTCGACACGGTCGAGGAGCTACGCGAACTGATCCCCGAGGACCTCTACGAGCTCGTCGAGGAAGCCGCCGAGCAACCCGCGGTGGAGGACCTCGACATCTGATCCCCTGACCCAGCGTTCCTGATCCACCGACCGCGCCTGGCGGCTCGGCTGGATCAGCACGCCCAAATCCTCTCCTCCGCAGACCCTTCAGGCCATTGGGTCAGGTTCGCCCTGCCCAAAATCACCCAAGGAACTCCTATGTCATCAGCAATCGACGTGCGCGGGCTGCACAAGTCGTACGGCGACAAGCTCGTGCTCGACGGCATCGACCTGAACGTTGCCGAAGGCACCATCTTCTCCCTGCTCGGCCCGAACGGCGCCGGCAAGACCACCGCGGTGCAGATCCTGTCCACCCTGATCGCCGCCGACGCCGGCGCGATCCGGGTGGCCGGCCACGACCTGCACCAGGACCCGGAGGCAGTCCGCGCCGCGATCGGCGTCACCGGCCAGTTCTCCGCTGTCGACGGCCTGCTCACCGGTCGCGAGAACCTGATCATGATGGCCGACCTGTACCACCTCGGCCGCCGGGAGGCCCGGCGCCGGGCGGACGACCTGCTCGAGCAGTTCGACCTGGTCGAGGCCGGCCAGAAGCTCGCGATGACGTACTCGGGCGGCATGAAGCGCCGGATCGATCTGGCCATGACGCTGGTCGGCAACCCGCGGATCATCTTCCTGGACGAGCCCACCACCGGTCTCGACCCGCGCAGCCGGCACAACATGTGGCAGCTGATCCGGCAGTTGGTCGCCGACGGCGGCGTGACCGTCTTCCTCACCACGCAGTACCTCGAGGAGGCGGACCAGCTCGCCGACCGGATCGCCGTACTGGATCACGGCCGGCTGGTTGCCGAGGGTACGGCGGAAGAGCTGAAGCGGCTCGTGCCCGGCGGCCACATCCGGTTGCGGTTCACGTCGCCGGACGAGTTCGCGCTGGCCGGCCAGGTGCTGCCGACCGCGATGCCGAATGACGAGTCGCTGGTCCTGCAGGTGCCGAACGACGGCAGCGTGCACTCGCTGCGGGCGCTGCTGGCCCGGATCGACGATGCCTCGCTCGAGGTCGACGAACTGACTGTCCACACCCCCGACCTGGATGACGTGTTCTTCGCCGTCACCGGTCAGCCGGCTCTTCAGACTGATGGGACCCCGAAATGAGCTACGCACTCCAAGACACCGCCACCATGCTGCGCCGGAACCTGCGGCACGCGCAGCGCTACCCCGGTCTGTCGCTCGGCGCCCTCGGGATGCCGGTCGTGATGATCCTGCTGTTCGGGCTGGTCTTCGGCGACACCTTTTCGGCCGGTCTCGGCGGCGCGAACGGGTTCGACTACATCGACTTCCTCACGCCGGGCATCCTGCTGATGTCGATCGCGTCCGGGACGATGTCACCCGCGGTCGCCGCCTGCATGGACATGACCGAGGGGATCGTGGCCAGGTTCCGCACGATGGCGATCTTCCGGCCGGCCTTCCTGACCGGGCACGTGCTGGGCAACGTGATCCTGACGGTCGTCAGCCTGGCGCTCGTGGTCGGCTTCGCCGTCCTGATCGGGTTCCGCCCGAACGCGTCGTTCGGTGAGTGGCTGCTCGCGGGCGGGTTGCTGGTCGCGCTGACCATCTCCCTGACCTGGTTCGCGATCGCCCTCGGGCTGACCAGCAAGACCCCGGAGGGCGCGAGCAACATCGTGCTGCCGATCAGCCTGCTGCTGCCCTTCCTGAGTAACACCTTCATCCCGCTGGAGGCGATGCCGAGCGGTATCCGCTGGTTCGCCGAGTACCAGCCGTTCACGCCGATCATCGAGACCCTGCGGCACTTGCTGATCGGCACCCCGGTCGACACCGGCACCGGCTGGCTCGCCCTCGCCTGGTGCGCGGCGATCGGCATCGTCGGGTACTTCTGGGCCCAGAAGAGCTACAACAAGGGCACAGTGGCCTGAGAGAGCGCGCCGAGCAGGTTCGCCCGGGTGCGGACGTGCGGGGGGACAGCCAGATCGCAGTCAGGGTTGGTGACCGGTTCGCCGGCCACGACCTGGAGCGGGATCACGCCAGTCCAGTAGGGCAGGTCCAGATCCTCCTCCTCGTCGTTGGCCGGCCCGGAGCGGGCCTTCACCGAGGCTTCGGTGAGCGAGAGGGCCAGGACGGACGTCTTGGCGAGTTCCTTGCGGTTGGGTGGGCGGACGGCCTTCGAGCGGCCCGGGACCAGGTGGTCGACGATGCAGTTGAGGCCGTCCAGCTTCTCGTCGGGGTCGGTCACCAGGCGGGGAACGCCGAAGATCACCGCGGACCGGTAGTTGACCGAGTGGTGGAAGCCCGACCGGGCCAGCACCAGCCCGTCCGTGTGGGTGATCGTCACGCAGATCGTCTGCTGCGGCGCGGCCACCACACTGCGGGCGGCGACCGAACCGTGCAGGTACAGCGTCCCGTCCGGGCCGCGGTCGAGGTCCACGCCGTACGCCGTCGGCAGCACGAGCGGGTCGCCGTCCACCACCACGCCCAGGTGGCAGAACATCCCGTCGAACAGGACGTCGAACAGGGCCTCACGCTCGGTGGCCGCCCGTTCCTTGGAGCGACGCACGGTGGTCCGATCGGTCGGCTGCAGCGGAGTACAGGTCAGGTCACCAGTGGTCATGGCACCAGAGTGCTGGATTCAGTGGCATGCTGGCACGGTCCATTCCCGATCGAAATGGGTAGTCCATTCGTGCAGAGCTCGCTGCCGCTGATCCTCGATCGCGCTGACCGGCTGCCGCTGCACCTGCAGCTGGCCGAGCAGTTCCGCGCCGCGATCCGGGACGGCCGGCTCGCGGCCGGGCATCGGCTGCCGTCCACGCGGGACCTCGCCAAGGACCTGTCCGTGTCCCGGTCGGTGGCTCAGGCGGCGTACGACCAACTGCACGCCGAGGGCTGGATCGAGGGCCGCACCGGCGCCGGCACCTTCGTGACGGACGTCGCGCCTTTGCAGCCCGCCGTACGGCGACGTGCCGCAACCCGGCCGGATCCCGCCGAGCCCCTGCTGACGCTCCGACCCGGCATCCCGTACATCGGCCCGACGCCGGATCCCGGTTGGCGCCGCGCCTGGCGTGAGGTCTCGACGCAGTCCCCGCCGCCCGGGTACGACGACGCCGCCGGGACGCCCGCACTCCGGGAGGCGCTCGCCGAGCACGTGCGCCGGGTCCGCGGGATCGCGTGCGGACCGGAGAACCTGCTGATCACGAACGGCACCGTCCACGGTCTCCGGCTGCTGCTCACGGTCACCCGGCAGCCCGGCGACCGGATCGCGATCGAGGACCCCGGGTACCTGAACGCCGTGATCGCCGCCCGGGACCACCGGCTCGAGATCGTCGACGTACCGGTGGACGAGGACGGTCTGCAGGTGTCGGCGCTGACCGACGACGTACCGGCGGCGTACGTGACGCCGTCGCACCAGTACCCTCTCGGCGGCCGACTGCCCGTTGCCCGGCGCAACGAGCTGATCCGGTGGGCGCGGCGGACCGGGGCGATGCTGATCGAGGACGACTACGACAGCGAGTTCCGGTACGACGTCGCGCCGCTACCCGCCCTCGCTCAGCTGGACCTGGACCGCGTCGTCCACCTCGGCACGCTGTCGAAGACGCTGAGCCCGTCGCTGCGCCTCGGCTGGCTGGTCGCGTCCGACACCATGGTCGACCGGCTCGCCACCTTCCGCGCCGAGTCCGGCGACTGGCCTGGCTGGCCGATGCAGGCCGCGCTGCTGACCATGCTCCGCGACGGCTACCTGGACCAGGCCATTCGCCGATCCCGCCGGCTGTACTCCGACCGCCGTACCCACACCTGCACCGTCCTGGCGCCGTACGGTCAGGTGATCGGCCAGGACGCCGGCCTGCACATCACGTTGCTGCTGCCGGAGCACGTCGACGACCGCCAAGTGGCCGTCGCCGGACGCGAGGCCGGTGTGGTGGTCGCACCGCTGAGCGAGTACCGCCGTACCACCCCCGGCCCGCCCGGCCTCGTCATCGGCTACGCCACTCCGTCCACCGAGAACCTGCACAAGGCGCTCGACATCCTGACCGACGTACTCAGTCGCCGTTGAGCGGATCGAGGTACGGGACGACGCCGGTGCGGAAGTACACCGGGTCGGGGAAGGTGCCGCTGATCTTGCCGAGGGCATTGATCACGGTCGACGTGCCGTTCGCGTGACCGACGGCGTACAGGTAACCGACCTGACCGTCTTTGTCGATGCCGAGCAGCAGGGTGCCGTACTGCCCGCACTTGCCGGCGATCAGCTTCTCGAAGCCCTGCCAGGTCGAGGACCGCACCGGCTTGACCACCGGTTGCATCGGTGACGCCACCGGGATCCGGATCGTGTACAGCGCGCCGCCCCGGGTGTTCGCCAGGAACGTGTCGTACGTGCTGGTCTTGCTGATCAACGCCATCGACTTGACCGAGGCGAAGCCGGCCGCGGACCCGGCGGCCCGCCACGTCCCACCGGCCACGTTCCAGCGGAACAACGTGCCGTCGTTCCGCAGCCCGTAGGCGAGGCTGTGGTGCGCCGATCCGTCCGGGCCCTCGTCGTACTGCGCGATCTCGAGCGCGGTGAAGTTCGTCCAGCCGCCCCCGATCCGCTGCAGCGTCTTGTTGCTGAGGTCGTTGGTCGCGTAGAAACTGAAGTACAGGCTGTCGCCCTGCACCACCCAACTGGAGACGTCGGTGCCGGCGATGTTGGGTTCGAAGACGGCGGTGGTGCTGAGCCGCACCTGTCCGGGTTGGTAGACGCCGTCGGTGATTCCCGTCGACCGCATGCTCGGCGGCGTACTGGCTTCGACAGTGTTTCCCGGCTGGTCGCCGGCGGTGTTCACCGACTGGATCCCGAGGTTGCAGGCCGCGGCTGAACCCGCCTGGGCCGCCTGCCCCGGCCAGGTGAACACTGTTGCCGACAGCACAGCCAACGCAGCCAGCGAGAGTCCGCTCCGGACCACACTCAATCGCTTCAAGGTCGTTCCCCAGTTCGTCGAGAGAGATTGCTACCCGCATTGATGCCGCCGGCGCCCGGGAAGTTATGCCCCGTTGAGGGGATCCAACTCGGGTACGACGCCCCAGCGGAAGTAGACCGGATCGGGGAAGGCCTCGTAGCCGACCTTGCCGATCGAGTTGATCACCGTGGCGGTCCCGTTGGCGTGACCGACGGCGTACAGGTACCCCTGCTTGGTGTCCTTGTCGATGCCAAGGAGCAGAGTGCCGTACTGACCGCACTTGCCGGCGACCAGCGCCTCGAAGCCCTGCCAGGACCTGCTGCGGACCTGCTTGACCACGGGCTTCATCGGCGACGCCGTCGGGATCCGGACGGTGTAGAGCGCGCCGCCACGGAGGTTCACCAGGAACGTGTCGTAGGTGCTGGTCTTGCTGATCAGCGCCATCGCCTTGACCGACCCGAATCCTGGGGCGGAGCCGGCGCTACGCCATCCGCTGCTGGTGACGTTCCACCGGAACAGCACCCCGTCACTGCGCAACCCGTACGCCGTCGCCCGCTGCGCCGTCTGCGCCACCTCCAGCGCAGTGAAGCTCGTCCACCCACCACCGACCCGGCTGAACCTGACCGCGCCGACCACTTGCCCGTACTCGTCGGTCGAGTAGGCGACCCGGGACAGCACGTCCCCCTGCACCACCCACCCCGCGACATCCGGCCCGACCACGTTCGGCTCGCGGATCGTGGTGCTACTCAGCCGAACCGAGCCGGGTGCGAACACATCCCACGTGTACTGACTGTCCGTCTCCCCGGGCGGCGTACCAGCCTGCACCCCGGTGTTGACGTGCCCCCCTCTGGCATTCACCACCCCCACCCGCAAACTACAAGCCCCAGCCGCCCCCTCCGCACCCGCACCAACCGGCGACAGAACGACCCCCGCCACCACCCCAGCCAGACCCCAAGCAACCCACCGCCGCACCATGGCCCACCTCCACCTACCTTGATGCAGAGGCCAGCGCAGAAGTTGTTCGCCGGCGAGCGGGGCTTCACGCCAGGCGGGGCTCGCGGAATTGGTCGAGGTCGAGTTCGACTTCCATGCCGTTGAGGACGGCGACGATGCGAGGGTTCTCTGCGCCAGTTGCGTGGAGGTAGTCCGCCAGGGTCGACAGCAGCATGTCGTTCCGGCGCTCGAGTCGGGACACCACCGCCTGCCCGACACCGAGCTTCTCCGCGACCTCCACCTGCGTCAGGTCGCCCGCCCTGCGAATCATCGCGAGGTTCTCGGCATAGACCCGATCCATCTCCCGAGCCTCGGCCTCAACCTCCGCAACCCCAGCCGCAACCTCCGACCGAGCCAGCAACCGGTCGACCCGCGCATTACCCCGAACAAAGCTTCTGCGCTCGGACTTCTTCCCACTCATGCCCGCCCCCTCATCGCTTCTCGTTTCCACTGATCGATGAGACCGTCCGCACGTGCGCCGACGGAGTTGTAGAAGACGTCACCGATCCTCGCCTTGTCACCCGCGAACAGTGCGACGACGACAGTGTCGGCGTCCGGCGGGAACCAGCAGATGAGGCGTACGGCGACTCCTGGCCGGTACGGATGCGAGACCCTCCACAACAGATACCGCTTCGACTGCCGAACCCACCGAAGCGTCGCGGTCTCCGTGTCCCGTGTGGGTGGCTCCTTGAGTTCCTGGAGATGTTTGAGCGCGGCGGTGACCAGGATGAGGACTTGCTTCGCATGGTCCTCTCCCTTCTCGACCCGCGCCTCGAGGTCATCGAGCCAGGCGTCGAACTCCGCCGGCCAGTCGATCTGCATCGCATGACTATGACACTGAAGTCATATGACTTCAAAACCATATCCACAGGGCTCCGTAGCGGCAACCACTTTGCGAGAACCGTTACCTTCGGCCCCGTTGGCGAGCTGGCGTGGGGGTTTACGGGTGGGTGGGGTTGGATGTCACCGGGGGTTGGACTGCTGGGGTGTCGTTGGTCCAGGTGAGTTCGGAGAGCCACATGGTTCGGCCGGGCGGGTCTGTGCCTACGGCTGCGGGGTCCCAGGCGTGGTAGATGAACCAGTCGCGGTTGTCTTTGGTGAGGACCATGTTGTGGCCGGGGCCGGCGGCGTCGTCGGTGGTCGTCAGGATGGGGTCGCCGGACTTCTTGCAAGGGCCGGTGGGGGTGGTGCAGAGGGCGTGGCCGACGGCGTACGTCGACTTGTCGTAGGCGTTGGCGGAGTAGAAGAGATGGAACTTGCCACCCCGTTCCACCATGTACGGAGCCTCGACCAGATCGCCCTCCCACTCGAGATCCTGCTTGATCAGCCGATGCGTCGGACCGACCAGCGTCAGTCCGTCGGTGGAGAGCTCGGACACGTAGATCCAGGTGTCGACCCCGATCGCGTTCCCGTCGTTCTTCCAGTACAGCCAACGCTTCCCCGAGGAGTCCTGGAACGGCGACGCGTCGATCGACCCGCCCTCGGCCACCTGACAGATCAACGGCTTGGACGATTTGTCGACATATGGACCTGTCGCCGCGGCAGCCACCGCGACCCCGATGCACTGCCGCCCGGACGCGTCGTCGGACGTCGTGTAGTACATGACGTACCGGTCGGCAGCATGTACGGCGACCTCCGGAGCCCACACCTTGCCCGGCGTCGTCCACCCCGGCAGCGACGGCAGCGCGTCCCCGACCTGCTCCCACGACACCAGGTCCGCCGACTTCAGCGTCTGGACGTTGCCGAGCGTGCCGTTCGTCGCGAAGGCGAAGTAGCCGTTGTCCACGGCAATCACCTGCGGATCCGCGAAGTTCTGGTCGTACACCGGGTTCGTGAAACCCACCGTCGTCGCTCCTCCCGTCGGCGTCGGGCTGGGGTCGCTGCAGCCGGCCACAACCAGCAACAGCAGCAGCAACCCCAGCCGACGCCTCATCTCACTTGCTCTCGAAGAATCGCAGGTACTCGAACGTCGCCACCGGCGGAACAGCCGCACCGGTGAACTCGCCATGCGCGTACAGACCCAACTGCGCCTTGGCCGGCAGCACCCACGACGCGCCCCAGGTCCACTTGTTCCCGTCCACCGACGTCGCCGCCCGGTAGACGTGCTCACCCGCGGCGTTCTCGTGGTACGCGAGCCGCATCCACAGCGTCGGAGCCGATCGCCCGATCGCGGCGGCGCCGTACGACGTCGCCCCGTCGGAAGGCCGTGCCACCAGCTCGCGACCGAACTCGGTCTGCCGGGTCCGCCAGATCGACACGTTGCCGAGCCGCGCGAAGTCGCTGTCGTTCAGGTACGCGATCATCCCGGCCTGCTGGTAGTTGCGGATGTCGCCCTCACCGGTGTCGAGGTGCAACTTGGTCTCCGCGATCCAGCTCTTGGTTGCCGGTGTGCTGTGGAACAGCAGCCCGGCGGTGTTCCCGCCACCGACCAGGTCGGCGTTCTGCAACGGCCACGACAACTTGCCGTCAGCAACAACCGCCTTCTCGTCCTGCCGCACCCACGACCAGTCCGATCCCAGCGACCCATCGAACTCGTCACCGGACAGCATGTCCCCGGGCCGCGGTACGTCGGCCAGTCGCCGTACCGGAGCCGCCACCGGCCGCACCGTCAGGTTGTCCACCTCAGCAGACCCAAGCCACGCCACCGGCGCCGACTTCAGCGACAGACCAGGTACGGCGAGCTGCGCCTCGGCATACACGTCACCCAGCCCGACGTCGTTGAGCCGCGCAGTCACCGAAGTCCCCGACACCTGCACGCTCAGCTTGTTCCAGCCGGACCGATCGAAGTCCGCAGGCAACGCAGCAGACGCAGTACGTCGGCCAGCCACAACGGTGATCTTGGACCCGGACACCGACGCGATCACCTGGCCACCGCCAAGGACCGTCGAGAACGAGTTCCCCAATCGCACGTCGGCCTCGACCCGCACCGACCCACCAGGAGCCGACTGCTTGGTCCGTGCCGCTCCGGAGATCGACGCGGTAGGCCCACCGAGCGCGTCACCAGGCGAAGAAGTCGCACCGATCAACCCACCAGCCGGGTCCGCAGCGTCGATGCCAAGCCCGGATCCGGTCGTCGGCGCCGGCACCGGTCCCTCGGACGGGCCCAGACCGGCTCGGGTCCGCGGCCAGCCGTCGATCCAGTCGATCCGGTCGATCAGCATCGGCCGCCGGTTGATTCCGAACGGGTTGGTCAGCCACGGCTTCGCGCGGTCGATCGCGTGGTAGACGATGTGGTCCTGCCCGGCGGCGTCCGTCATGAACGCGTGGTGACCCGGGCCGATCCACTTGTTGCCGTTCTGCGTGATGACCGTCGTACCGCCGACCCGCGAGTCCGTCATAGCGGCGCCGTCGGCGTCCACGAACGGCCCGCGCGGCGAGCGGGAGCGACCGGCGAAGACCGAGTAGCCGGTGGTCGGTCCGGCGCAGCAGTTCATCGACGAGCCCATCAGGTAGTACCAGCCGTCGCGGTAGACGGCGTACGCACCCTCATAGCGGTCGCCAACGGTCACCTGAGTCGGTGAGCCGACCGCGTGCAGGCCGTCCGGCGTCAGCTCGGTGACGGAGATGCCGCCGTAGAAGCCGCCGTAGTACAGGTACCGCTTGCCGTCGGCGGCGGTCAGCATCGCCGGGTCGATGGTGCCGAAGTAGCCGCCGTTGCCGTCCGGCTTGGGCGTGACCACCGGGCCGTCGGTGGCGGTCCATGGTCCCGCCGGGGTCGGGGCGGTGGCCACGCCGATCGCGGGATCGCCGCCGGGGTTGGCCGCGGTGTCGGTGACGGTGAAGTACATGACGTACCGGCCGCCGAAGTACCGGATGTCTGGCGCCCAGAAGAACGATCCGGGCGCTGCCCAGGCGGGCTTGGTCTGGTCGTTGAAGACGGTGCCGAGGTACTCCCAGGAGCTGAAGTCCTTGGTCCGGGCGATGTGCATCAAGCCGAACGGCCCGTTGGCCACCAGCGGGTCGGAGGTGGCGTACGCGTACCAGTAGCCGTCGCGGCCCTGGATGATCGACGGATCGGCGAACGTGTCGGCGAAGGTGGACGAGATGTCGTTGGTCGTGGTTGGAGCCGGCGCCGCGGTGGCAGCCGACGTACCGGCTGCTACCGCAGCCACGGCTAGCGCCGCGGCCAGCATGCGTCTTTTCTTGGAGGGCACAGGCGGGTCCCTTCTTGGAACGGATATCAACCTTTGATGCCGCTACGCGCGACACCTTCGATCACGTACCGCTGGACGAACACGTAGAGGATCAGGACGGGTACGGCGGCCACCGTCGCGCCGGCCATGATCACCGGGTAGTCGGTCGTGTAAGCCCCTTGGAGCAAGGACAGACCGGCCGGCAGGGTGAGCCGCTCCGGGCTGAACAGCACGAACAGCGGCCAGACGAAGTCGTTCCAGTTCGACAGGAACGACAGCACGGTCAGGGTGGCCAGTGCGGGCCGCGCGTTCGGCAGGATGATGCGGGTGAAGATGGTCCAGGCGTTCGCGCCGTCGATCAGCGCGACCTCCTCGAGCTCCTTCGGGATGGCCAGGAAGAACTGCCGCATGAAGAACACCCCGAAGGCGCCGGCCGCGCCCGGGACCACCAGTGCCCAGAGCGTGTCCAGCCAGCGGAACTGGTCCATCAGCAGGTAGTTCGGCATCAGGAACACGAAGCCGGGGACGAACAGGGTCAGCAGGATCACGCTGAAGATCGCGTTCTTGAACCGGAAGCTCATCCGGGCCAGCGCGTACCCGGCCATCGACGCGACCACCACGACGAGTACGGCGTGCAGCGTGGCGGCGGCGAAGCTGTTCAGCGCCCACCGCAGGACCGGGTTCTGTCCGCCGGTGGTGAGGATCTCGCCGTACGCCCGGCCGGTCGGGTCCTGCGGGATCAGCGACGGCGGGTCGGCCTGCGACTCGCCGACGGTCTTGAACGAGGTGATCACCATCCACAGCAGCGGGACGATCACCAGCAGGGTCAGCAGGATCACCAGCACCCAGAACGCGACCGACGGTCGGCGCTTCATGACTTACGCTCCCTCATCAACGCGAAGGCGATCAGCGAGACGATCGCCAGCGCGGCCGCGAGCAGGTAGCTCATCGCGGCAGCCTGGCCCATCCGGAACTGGCTGAAGCCGGTGGACGTGATCACCATCAGCGCGGTCGTGGTCGAGTCGCCCGGTCCGCCCTGGGTGATCAGCATCGACTGGCCGAGCATGTTCGCGCTGGCCAGCAGGGTGATCGTGACGATGAACACCGTGACCGGACGCAGTCCCGGCAGCGTGACGTGGACGAACTGCTGCCAACGGCTTGCCCCGTCCAGCGCGGCCGCCTCGTACTGCTCGGCCGGGATGTCCTGCAGCCCGGCCAGGTAGATGATCGAGTTGAACCCGGCCGTCCACCACACGGTCACCAGGACGAGCGAGATCCACGCCCACGGCTGGTCGTTCGTCCAGCCGATCTCGGGCAGCCCGAACACCTCGAGGAACGCGTTCAGGATGCCGAAGTTGGTGTCCAGGATGTACCGGAACATCAGGCCGATGACCGCGACGCCGAGCACGAACGGCGCGAAGTACACCGCCCGGAAGAACGTCCGCCCGGGGAACTTGCGATTGAGCAGCACGGCCAGGCCGAGCGGCACCGCCACCAGGAACGGCACCGACGCGACCGTGAAGATGCCCGTCGCCCGCATGCCGTGCCAGAACGGCTCGGCGGTCGCCGACAACGGGTCGAACAGGTCCTGGTAGTTCTGCAGCCCGACGAACGGTTTGCCCGGCAACTGGAAGTCCCAGTCGTGCAGGCTCATCCAGAGCCCGAACAGCGCAGGCCCGACCACGAACAGCAGGAACAGCAACAGATAGGGCGCGAGGAACAGGTACGGCGTGGCCCGCCCGTACCCGCGCACGGCGGAGGAAGCGCGGGTGCGACGTCTGCTGATCGCACCCGCTTCTGCCTGGACTGCCATGGCCTACGCGCCGTACTTCTTGCGGTTCGCCTCGAGGATCTTGTCCGCGCGGGCCGCCGCGTCGCTCAGCGCCTTGGCCGGCTCGACCTTCAGCAGCACCGCCTCGTTGACCGCCTTGTTCATCTCGTTCAGCGCGTCACCGATCCCCGGCACCGGCGGCGGGAAATGCAGGTCGTCGATCTGGGTGGCCAGCGCCGCCTGCTCCGGCAGGGCCTTGAACTCGGCCGACTCCCGCACCTGCTTGCGGGCCGGCACCTGACCGCCCTTGGCCCACTCCAGCGACTTCTGGCTGACGTAGTTGACGAACACCCGCGCCGCGGTCGACTTGTTCTGGTCCGGGGTCTTCAGCTTGGGCAGCACGAACTGGTGCGATCCGGCCCAGGCGGCCTTGTTGTCGCCGATCGTGGGCAGCGCGGCCACGCCCCACTCCAGGCCCTTCTTCTCCTTGAACGTGTTGATGTTCCAGATGCCGTTCCAGACGAACGCGTTCTTGCCGTTCATCACCGCGATGTTGTCCGCGTCCTGGGCGACGTTCTTCGGGCTGTGCCCGTTCTTCACCAGGTCGACGAACCAGCTGAGCCCCTTGACGCCCGGCTCCTCGTGCCAGACCGCCTTCGACGAGTCGTCGTTGAACAGGTTGCCGCCGAACTGCCACAGCAGCGCCTGCACGGTGAGGACGCCGGTGAACGGGAACGGCGTGGCCCAGTGGCCCTGGATGCCCTTGCCCTTCAGCGCGTCCAGCGCCGCGGCGTACTCGTCCGCGGTCGTCGGCGGCTTCTCCGGGTCGAGGCCGGCCGTCTGCATCAAGGCCTTGTTGTAGAAGAACCCGAGCGGGTGGACGTCGAGCGGGATGCCGTACCGCTTCCCGTTGAACTCGCCGGCCTTCCACACCACGTCGGCGAAGTCGGCCTGCTGCAGGTTCAGCGACTTGGCCACGTCGTCGAGCGGCTCGATCACGTTCCGGGCCGCGTTGGTGGCCAGCGAGTCCACGTGCATGATCGCGACCGCGGGACCACGGCCGCTGCTCACCGCGGTGGGCAGCTTGGTGTAGTAGTCGGACCACTGCATCACGGTCATCTTGACCTTGATGTTGCTGTGCTCGCTGTTGAACTGGTCGACCAGCTTGCGCATGAACGGGCCGTCACCGCCGGTGAAGCCGTTCCAGAAATCGAGCTCGACGGTCGGGCCGTCGTAGCCCTTGGCGCCGCCGTCGCCGGTGGCCTGGCCCGCGCTACCGGGCTTCCCGGCAGAGCCCTCGCCGCAGCCAGCCAGGATGCCGGCCGCTCCGGCCACGCCGAGACCACTGAGGACGAGTCGCCGGCTGATCGTGTTCATGGTGTTCCTTCCAGGGGAGAGCGCCATCACTGGGACAGACGCAGTAGGTGCCACGAGGCAGGGGGCAACGTGGCCGTGCAGTTGCCGTCGACGACTTCCGTGCCGTCGACGGCCCGGGGCACCACCCGGTCCGGATCGTCCGCGGTGTTCACCGCGGCGCGATCGTCGTCGTGGAGAGCCAGATGCTCGACGACCCGATACCCAGGCGGCAGCGGGATGTCGAGATCGACCTTGTCGGTCTCACTCCGGTTCACCACGAACACCGCGAGTTCGCCGGTGTTCTCGTCGTACGTCGCTGTGCTCCACAGCGCCGGAACCCGGCCGAACGCGGCGGTGTCCACGTCCGGCCCGCCGGTGACCGCGGTCTGCAGGACGGTCGGGCCGGCGTACCTCGCGGTCAGCGCGAACGGGTGGAAGATGGTCTGCCGCCAGGCCCGGCCGCCGGGTTCGGTGCGGATCGGGCCGATCACGTTGACCAGTTGCGCGAGGCAAGCGATCTTCACCCGGTCCGCGTGCCGGAGCAGGGTGATCAGCAGGCTGCCGACCACCACCGCGTCGTCGACGGTGTAGGTGTCCTCGATCAGCGGGCTCACCTCGCGGATGCCGAGACCGAGCTCGCCCGGGAAGTGCTGCTGGTACCAGACGTTCCACTCGTCGAACGACAAGGTGATCTCCTTGTCGCTGCGCTTGAGCGCCTTGACGTGGTCGGCGGTCGCGATCACCGAGGTGATCATCCGGTCCATTTCCTCGGCAGCGGCCAGGAAACTGGCCTGGTCACCGTCGCGCGGCTCGTAGTACGCGTGCAGGCTGATGTGGTCGACCAGGTCGTAGGTGCGCTCCAGGACGACGCGCTCCCACTCGCCGAAGGTCGGCATCCCGGCGTTGCTGGAACCGCAGGCGACGAACTCGAGCCCGGGGTCGACCCGGCGCATCGCGTTCGCGGTCTCCTCGGCGAGCCGGGCGTACTCCTCGGCGGTCTTGTGGCCGATCTGCCACGGACCGTCCATCTCGTTGCCGAGGCACCACACCCGGATGTCGTGCGGCTCGGGGTTGCCGTTGGCCACCCGGCGGTCGGGCAGCTCGGTGCCGGCCGGGAGGTTGCAGTACTCGAGCAGCTCCACGGCTTCCTTGATCCCGCGGGTGCCGAGGTTCACCGCCCAGATCGGGTCGACGCCGGCCTTGCGGGACCAGGCGACGAACTCGTCGGTGCCGAACTGGTTCGGCTCGATCGCCCGCCAGGCCAGGTCGAGCCGGCGGGGCCGCTGGTCCTTCGGGCCGACGCCGTCCTCCCAGTCGTAGTTGGAGACGAAGTTGCCGCCGGGGTAGCGGATGGTGCTGACGCCGAGCTCGCGGACCAGCTCCAGCACGTCCTGACGGAAACCGTCGGTGTCCGCGGACGGGTGCCCGGGCTCGTAGATCCCGGTGTAGACGCAACGTCCCATGTGCTCGACGAACGAGCCGAACAGCCGCCGGTCGAGCGCCCCGACGACGAACGCCGGATCCACCACAAGCCGTGCCACAGAGCCTCCCAGCAGTCTTTACATCGTTTAACCCGGATTTCTACAACGATTGACATCTGCTGTAAAGGGTTCGGAGCGCGCACACTGAGTCACATGCCGAGAATCCAGTCAGTCGTGATCCACTGCCGCGATCCGTACCTGCTCGCGCCGTTCTGGAGCCTGGCCACCGGCCTGCCCGTGCACCCGGACGACGTCAAGTCGCTGTCCTCGCACTCGCTGGACGACGACGAGTCCGTCCTGCTCGGCGCCCGCGAGGGCTTCCACGTCTGGATCACACCGGCCGAGGAGCTCAAGCCGCCGGGCCGGATCCACCTCGACGTCTCCGGCGAGGACGAGGACCTGCAGTCGCTGCTCAAGGCCGGCGCGGCGGTCGTCCGGGAGCTGCCGCACTGGACCGTGCTGTCCGATCCGGAAGGCAACGAGTTCTGTTTCGTCCCGGCCGTGGCACACTCGGGAGGCGCCGGGTGACACGCCAGGTGAGACGGAGGTACGGATGACGACCAGGCTGAGTGATGTCGCGGCACGCGCCGGTGTGTCGGTGAAGACGGTGTCGAACGTCATCAACGACTATCCACACATCACCTCGCAGACCCGGGCGAAGGTCGAGGCCGCGATCGCGGCGCTGGACTACAAGCCGAACGTGAGCGCCCGTTCGCTGCGCAAGGGCCGGTCGGACTTCATCGCGCTGGCGATCCCGGAGATGGCCTCGCCGTACTTCGCGGAGCTGGGCGCGGCGATCAGCCGGGCCGCGAAGAAGCGCGGGATCACCGTGCTGATCGACCAGACCGAGGGCGAGTCCGGGGCCGAGAAGCTGGTCCTGGACGGGATGCGCGGGCAGCTGATCGACGGCATCATCTTCTCCCCGATCACCACCGCACCGGCCAAGATCGGTACGGCGGGGACCGCGAAACCACTGGTCCTGCTGGGCGAACGGCCCGCCGGCGGCACCTTCGACCACGTCGCGGTGGACTCGGTCAAGGCGTCCTTCGACGCGACCACGCACCTGATCTCGATCGGCCGGCGCCGGATCGCGGCCATCGGCGTCGGCGGCGGCGCAGGCACTGGCGCCGTACGGCGGAAGGGTTACCGGAAGGCGTTGAAGGCCGCCGGGTTGCCACATGATCCGGCGCTGGAGCTGGCCGGGACCGGGTACCACCGGCCGGACGGCGCGGCCTCGATGCGGGAGCTGCTGGCGTTGCCCGAGCCGCCGGATGCCGTGTTCTGCTTCAACGACCTGCTTGCGCTCGGAGCCCTGCGTACGTTGGCCGACGCCGGGCTGAAGGTGCCGGACGACGTTGCAGTCGTCGGGTTCGACGACATCGAGGACGGCCGCTACCACTCGCCGTCGCTGACCACGATCTCGCCGGACAAGGAGTGGCTGGCGGAGAACGCGGTCGCTCTCCTGCTGGAGCGCATCTCCGGCAACGCCGAGGCCGCACGTCGCGACCTCAGCGTGCCCTACACGTTGGAGATCCGGGAGTCGACCGCCGGCTAGAAGACGGCTGCGCAGGCGACCAGGTTGGCGGTCACACTTGCGCCGCGGGCGACCGTGATCGAGCGCGACTCCAGCACTTGGCCGTCCGGACGCTCACAGGTGAGCATCCAGTTCTCCGTTCCGCCTTCCTGGACGACGATCGGCCGGCTCGACGGGTTGGTGTGCCAGGTGTAGGTGCCACCGGTCGGCACGACCATCGTGGTCTCGAGGACGTCGGGCACCTGCGTCCCGTTCCAGGTCTTGGTGGTGAACGGCTTCTTCAGCCGCAGTACGGCGCCCGCCGGGCCGGTTCCCGTGATCACCGAGTGCCGCGCCGGGTCGATCGTACTCTCGGCTGCCAGCAGGAAGGCGGCTCGATTGCCCTTGCCCGCCGTACTTCCTGAGCCGAAGTAGTAGTTCACCACGTTCGAGAACGCCGGGTGGAAGCTGTTCGCACCGTGCTCGAAGGTGAATCCGAGACCGCCGGTCGCGTAGTACGACCAGTCCTCGGTCACGCCGGTGGTGTCGTAGAGCTGGTAGCTGTACTGGCTGCGGTATCCGTTCTGCGCGGCCATCTGGTCGCCGAGGGCCTTGTAGATCGACTCGTCCGGCGTCTGCGGCGCACCGGCGTACCCGGGCTCGCGGAGGACCAGGTTCGAGTACGTGTGGTTCGTGATCAGCGTGGTCACCTGGTGCTTCGAGACGAGCGCCTGGATGTTGCGCGACTCGGGTTCACTGAACGCGCTCGCACCCCGGTAGGTCTCCGAGGTCAGGCTGGTCGACGCGCCGGGACCACCCCAGAAGCCGGAGTAGTTGCGGTTCAGGTCGACGCCGCGGGACTGGTTCGACGACTGCGCGCACTGCCCGCTGGTCGGCAACTGACCGTTGACGATCCGGCAGTTCTTGCGCTTCATCTCGTACCCGAGCGTCCGGCTCAGGTTGAACCCGTCCGGGTTCACCACCGGTACGACGACCACGCGAGCCTTGTCCAGGATGTTGGTGATCCGGCTGTCGACACCGTCGTTCTTCAGCAGGTCGTAGGCGAACTCGATGGTCAGCTCACCTGACGGCCACTCCCGAGCGTGGTGCAGGCCGAGCATCAGGAAGACCGGTTTTCCGTCGCTGACATTGACGTTCCGGCTGATCTCCAGGCCGCGGATCGTCCGGTTCTCCAGCGAGCTCTCCTTCAGCGTGAACAGTTTCGCCTTGGTCGGGTACTGCTGCGCGAGACTCGACAGGTCATTGTTGTAGTCGGCAAGTTGCCGGTACGACGTCCGTCCACTGGGCAGCGTGGCTGCGACCTTCTTGGCCGCGACGGCGCGGGCGTAGGCGGCATCCGCCTTCTCCCGTTCGCGATCCGCGCCGGCCAGGTCGTCCTCGAGCACCGACCAGCGAAACCCGGCGACCTTCAGAAACCTCAAGTCGCCGTTGCCGTAGGCAACCACATCGGTGTAGCCGGGACCGGACGACTCGGCCAGGTCGAGATCGAGGGTCGTCAGTCGCTTGCGGTCGGCATCGGTCGCGGTGCCGACCCGGATCAGCTGGACCAGCTCGCCGGCTTCGGCCGCGACTGCCTTCCGGTCCGGTGGCGCCGAGGCCTGCACTTGGTTGACGGCACCGACGGCGAGGACGGCCGCCAGTGCCAACGGGATGATGCGAGTCCATCGGTTGGGGCGGAACACGATGACCTCCAGTAGTTGAGTTGTCGCATGCGGTAACTGGAGGGTAGGGCTCGGCCTCGGCCCGGGGAAGCTTTCGGCGGTTCCGCGAGGGACAACCTTCGGGGATCAGCGGTCAGGGATCCCGGCCAACTGCTTGGCCAGCCCGGTCTGCGCCTTGTTCAGCCTCCCGACCAGCCCAAGTACGGCGTTGCGCAGCGGGCGGATCGGACGCGGGACATTGGCCAGCCGGGTCAGCCGATGCGCCAGCCCGACCACGCGGAGCGCCTCGGTGCGACTCGTCGCCGCGTACGTGTCGAGCTCCGACTCGTCGCCCTTGGCCAGGGCTGTGGACAACGCCTCGGCCAGAGTGATCGCATCGCGGAGGCCGAGGTTCATGCCCTGGCCGCCGGCTGGGCTGTGGGTGTGCGCGGCATCGCCGGCCAGCAGCACCCGTCCGGCGCGGTAGTTCTCCGCCACCCGCTCGTGGATCCGGAACCGCGAGCCCCACACCACCTCGGTCACCTTCGGCGCCGACTTCCGCGGACCGCGAGCGGTCAGCAACTGCTGGGCGTAGGCGAGATCCGGGTGCTCCGGCGCCTGATCCACCGACGCGACCAGCCGGAACGATCCGTCCGGCAGCGGCGCGATCACCAGCAGGCCCGCGGTCGCGAACGACAGCGAGACCTCCTCGACCGGCAGGCCGTCGACGCGGACGTCGACCAGGCTGAAGTTCAACTGCAGGGTGTTGCCCGGCATCCGCAGCCCGGCCAGCTCGCGGATCGTGCTGTTCATGCCGTCGGCGGCGACGACGTATTGCGCCTGGATCACGTCGCCGTTGTCCAGCGTCACCTCGGCGCCGTCCGCGGTCTGCGTCAGGCCGACGGCGGCGTACGGGCGCAGGACCGTCCCACCGAGCTCCTCGAGGCGCTCGAGCAGGACCTGCTCGGTCTGCCACTGCGGGATCATCAGCGTGAACGGGTAGTCCGTGGGCAGGTCGCGGAAGCTGACCGGGACAAGTCGGCGGTCGCCGTCGCGGATCGCGAAGTCCTGCAGTTCCAGGCCGAGCTCGACCAGCCGCTTGGTGACGCCGATCCGCTCGAGCATCTCCAGCGTCCGGGCGTGGATCACCGAGGCACGCGAGGTGTTCGAGCCCTCGGCCTGCTTGTCGACCACCACCACGGACTGTCCGTGCAGCCGCAGCCCGGCCGCCACAGCGAGCCCGACCGGGCCCGCGCCTACCACCACAACGTCTGCACTCTTCGGAGTCATCGTCGCCCCTCTCGGTATTTATCAACGCTTGTTGACTTTTACTGTAGGAGAGCCGGCGGCAAAAGTCAACAAGTGTTGGCATATGCTGTGGGTATGGCAGAGCGGAAGTCCGACCGGACCCGGGCGGCGATCCTCACGGCGGCGCGGGAGCGGTTCGGCGCGGACGGGTACGAGCGCGCCACGATCCGGGCGATCGCGGCCGACGCGGCGATCGACCCGGCGATGGTGATGCGGTACTACGGCAACAAGGAGAAGCTGTTCGCGGCGGCGGCGGAGTTCGACCTGCGGTTGCCGGACCTCAGCGCCGTATCGCGGGGAGAGTTGGGCGAGGCGCTGATCAGGCACTTCCTGACCCGCTGGGAGGACGACGACACGCTCCGGGCGTTGCTGCGGGCAGCTGTCACCAACGAGTCAGCGGCCGAGCGGATGCGGGAGCTCTTCGTCGCGCAACTCGCCCCCACCCTGCGCGCCATGGAGGTCGACGAGCCGGCCACCCGCGCCGGACTGATCGCCACCCAAACCCTCGGCCTCGCCCTCTGCCGCTACATCCTCGAACTCGGCCCGGTCACCGCCCTCACCCACGACCAACTGGCCGCCTCACTGGGCCCGACGCTGACCCGCTACCTCACTGCGCCACTGGGCTGATCCAGGACTGGGTGGCGGGGAGTGCCTCCTCCAGGGGTGGGAGGTGCGGGTGCCACTTGAGCTCCCACTCGAGCGAGAGCGGGTAGTCGGTGCCGTCCAGGGTGGTGAGCAGGTCCCGGATCGGGAAGTCGCCGGTGCCGATCGCGACCGGGCGGTACTGCTGCTTCGAGTCCGATTCCTTGATCTGGACGAACTCCAGCCAGGGCTTCAGAAGGGCGAACGACTCCGCAGGGCTCTCGCCGTGGCTCCAGGTGTGGGCGCTGTCCCAGATCACCTTCGCGTTGTGACCGGGGACGTCGGTGTCGAGCCGCGTGAGCAACGCGGCCATCTTGCGGCCGGCCGAGTGCGAGTCGTGGGTCTCCAGGAGGATCTGGCTGTCTGTCGGCGCGGACGTGACCCGGTCGAGGGCGCGGATCTCGCCGGCGCTCGGCGCGTCCGCCGTACCTTCACCGTCATCGCCAGGGAAGACGCGGACGCCGCGGGCGCCGAGGTCGGCGGCGAGCTCGAGGTGCGCCTCCAGCGGCTGGTCCTCGACCGCGCAGAGCTTGACGTAGCTGCTGACCGCGAGGATCTCCAGGCCGGCGTCCTCGATCCGGGACCGCAGCTCCCGCCGCTGCGCCGGGGTCAGGCCGGTGTTGGTGAACTCCTCGTCCGCGGCCCGCAGCTCCAGGCCGGAGATCTCGTTGCTTTTGGCAAGTTCCAGGACATGGTCGAGCGACGCTCCGGGGCAGCCGAGCGTGGAGAAGGCGAAAGTCATACCGCCTATTCGATCAGACCCAGCGCCGGCGCGGGTGAGTGCGCGGAGTGGTGCTGGTCTGGTCGGCCTGCTCCTGGTGCTCCGGGACCTGCTGCTGCTCGTACGAGTACTGCGACTGCTGCTGGTACTCCGGCTGCTGCTGCTCCGGCTGCGAGTAGTAGCTGCCGTTGTAGTCCGTCGAGCCGTACGACGACTCAGGCGCGTAGTTCTGGTTGTAGTTGTCGTACGACGGCTGGACGTTGCTGTACTCCGACCCGCTGTACGACGTCGGGCTGTAGGAGTCGTACGACGTCGACTCGTAGCTGTTGCTCGAGTAGTCACTGCCCGCCTGGGACGAGTAGCCGTGGTCGGTGGACTCGTAGCTGCTGCTGCTCGAGTAGTCCGACTGCCCGTACGACGTGTAGTCCGAGCCGGACTCGTACGACGACTGGTAGCTCGAGGACTGGTCGTCGTACGAGCTGTAGTAGCTGTCGTCAGAGGTCGGGGAGTACGACGGCTCCGGACCGTACGACGGAACGGTCGGCAGCGGCTTGGACGGCGTCAGGAAGTCGTCCTGCTCGGGCCTGACGACCGGAGCCGGCTCGTAGTAGCCCGAGGACGCCGACACCGGCGACGAGCTGTGCGACGACGGCCCGTAGACCTCGTGCTCGTGCGAGGGGGCGGGGGCCACGTGGTGCGATCCGGCGGGCTGGATCGCCGACGGGCTGTCCACCGCGACCCGAGCGGCCCGGCGGCCGGCGCGCGCAACAGGCGCGGGCTCAGGCTCGGGTGCGGGGGTGGGGTCGGCCTGCATCGGGGAGGTCGACGTCTGGTAGTCGGAGGTCGACTCGTACGAGTAGGTCTCGGAGTAGCTGCTGGCCCAGGACGGCGCCTCGGGCTGCGGCTGGTACTCGGGCTGCGGTTGCGGCTGGTACTCGGGCTGCGGTTGCGGCTGATACTGCGGCTGGTACTCGGCCTGCGGCCGTGGCTGGTAGGCGTACGGCTCCGGCTCCGGCTCGACCACGGTCAGCGGCGGCGTCTCGTTCAGCCAACTGCTGCCCGACGCCGTCGTCGACAGCGGGTCCCCGGTGTTGGCGCCGAGGTAGTCGTTCCAGCTGGTCCGCTCGTAGCTGGTCTCCTCAGGCTTCTTCTCTTCCTGCCACGCGGAGACCGCGTCGAACTGCTCGGTCGCGGGACCGGCGTCGTCCTTGTCGTCGTCCTGCCAGCTCTGCACGACCGGCGCGAACGGGCTCCACTTCGGCGGCTCCTCGACCGGCGCGTCACCACCGAACGCCGCGCGGGCCGCCGGTGCGCCACCGAACGGGTTGCCGCCGCCAGGGAAGCCGCCGGCTGCCGCACCGTCGCCCGGGAAACCGGCGGCCGGGGCAGGAGCGGGGGCGGGGGCGAACGGGCTGGGCGCCGGGGCGGGACCGCCGCCGGCCATCTGCAGCTCCGGCTGCCGCTCGAGCCGCAGCGCGGGCGCCGCGGCGCGGGCCGGGCCGTTGGCGATCGGCTCGTTGATCGCGGGCTGCTCATCGGTGTCGTCGTTCGCGTACGTCGGTACCGCGGTCAGCTTCGGCTCGCGCTGGTCCCACCACGGGACCCACTCGCGGCTGGTCTGCATCGCGTTGATCTTGCGGATCACCATCGTCGCGGCGATCGCGGAGACAGCGGTCAGCACCAGGGACGCCGTACCGGCCAGGGCGATTCCGCGCAGCGACCCGACGGTCGCCTCCATCCACATCAGGAACCGGCGCACCACCACGTCGAACGCGAGAGCGCCGATCCAGGTCACCCACCACACGGACGTGAGGGCGGGAGTCCTGAACCGGCGCAAGTCGTCGGCGTAAACCGGGGTCTTCGGATCGCTGGCCAACCAGACGTCGTCGACGATCTGCTTGGGGTACCAGAGATTGGGTCCGGGGCAGAACCAGCTGGCCAGGACCCAGCCATGGCTGCGGCGATGGTCGGCCTGGCAGAACACCTCGGAGTTGACCCGGGCCCGCCAGAGCCAGATGACGAAGACGACCGCGGCGGCGACCGAGATGATCACGTTGGGAACCGCGGTGACCTTGGCGATCGCGTCGGCGCGGTTCAGGTCCGCGTCGTCGACGTTCGGCATCCCGCCGAGGTAGCGGTTGACGACGGAATACGTGTTCCAGTCCGACCAGGTCGAGAGCAGATGGGTGAATGTCGACGCGCCCAGGAGTCCGATGGCGATCTTTCCGACCGTCCCGACCTGCTGGAACTCCTCAGCTGCGTGCGGCTGCCATTCTTCGTCGTGGTTGTGGACAGCAGACAGGACTGCTGGCTGCGGGTGGCTCACGTTCGTCCCTCGCGTTGCTGGAACTCCGTCTGTTCGGCGTTTCGGCCAAATCCTGCCCCCGCATGACCGAGCCACATTGATACCACGAAGTAAGTACCCGTGTGGAGCCGGGTCCAGCACGGAGGGTGTCGACTTAACGCGTTCTTTTCGTCCGCCCATCACCACTTGTAACGACGGAGCAGACGGTGCGTGACGGTTTGGTTTACCGCGCAGGGGGTTGGAAGCCGGGCTGCGACTCGTCGAGTGCCCACCACGGCACCCACTCCCGCTTCGTCTGCAGCTCGTCGATCCGCTGGATCAAGATCACCGCCAGCACCGCGGCCCCGGTGGTGAACAGCGCCGAGACGGTGGACAGTACGACGTTCGTCCGCAGGTCCGGCAGCTCGGTCGCGCCACCGATCACACCGCGCTGGACGATGTTGCCGCTGACCAGGCCGGCCACCCAGGTCAGCCACCAGCCCCAGACCAGTCGGGTGCCCGGGACGCCGCGCAGGGTCGCGAGGTGCGGCGGTGTCCGCGGGTCGCTGGCGGCGACGATGTCGTCGACCACCTGCTTGGGGTACCAGAGGTTCACCACCGGGCAGATCCAGCTGCCGAGCACCCAGCCGCGGGTGAACCGGTGCTCGCCGCGGCAGAACATCTCCGCGTTCCAGCGGACCCGCCACAGCCACACGATGAAGACCGCCGCGGCTGCCAGCAGGGCCAACGCGGCGACGATCCCGAGCGAGCCGGAGATCAGGTCCGCCTCGGCCGACTGGTCCGGGTCGTCGCCGTACTGCTTCACCGTCTGGTACGAGTACCAGTCGGACCACGCGGTTGCCCAGGTGGACACGGTGACGACCCCGATCAGGATCGACGCGGCCAGGCCCATCGCCCGCTCGGAGCTGAACCAGCGGTCCAGCGGCGGCTGGGTCATGTGTCAGAAATAGCACAACACGGCGTGACCAGGCGAGAACAACAGGTGCTGGGAGGTTGGTGTCGGCCTCGGGTCCATGTCGCGAAACGGCCAGAAAGTGTCGGTGGTGGGCGGGAGGATGGGCCTATGCGCTGGTCCGTCATCGACTCACCCATCGGCGACCTGTCCCTGGCCGTGGACGAGGCCGGACTGTGCCGGCTGAACTTCGGCCGCGTCGACCGGCACCTGGAGCCGGACCCGCTGCTGACCGAGACCGCCGAGCAACTGAAGGCCTACTTCGCCGGCGAGCTCAAGGAGTTCACCGTCCCGCTGTCGGTGCGCGGCGGCTCCGAGTTCGAGCGCGCCGTCTGGGCCCAGCTGAGCCGGATCCCGTACGGCGAGATGCAGACGTACGGCGAGGTCGCGAAGATCGTCGGGGACGCGGGCGCGGCCCGGGCGGTCGGCACCGCCTGCAACCGGAACCCGATCGCGGTCGTCGTGCCCTGCCACCGGGTGGTCGGCGCCGGCGGCAAGATGGTCGGCTTCGGCGGCGGCATCCCGCTGAAGCGGCACCTGCTCGAGCTCGAGGCGCGGATCACCCTCGAGACGCTCTGGACCTGAAGCGAAAAGGTGTGCTCGCCAGACCGGGGCGGTGGGGTGGGAGCTGTATCGAACACTGCACGCAGCGAAACCTGACGAAGATCTGACACCGGGCGACGCGTGCGAAGCCGCCCAGTGGGCTACTGGAGGGCTAAGGTCGCTAACAGCGATCACATCGTCACGTTTGAAGCGGACGCTTCATCCATGGCGCTTTGGCCCGCGTACCTCCCTGCCCCCCGGAAGACGCATAAATGAACAAAACTCGCTCGACCGCACACCTTCACCCCGACCTGAGCGCCCTGATGGACAAGAGCGCGGAGGACTGGTCCGCACCCGAGATCCAGAGTGCTGCTCGCTCGGCCCTGAAACTGCACGCCCCCGACCGCGAGCCGCTGACCTGGGTCAAGCGGTTCGGCATCCTGCCCTGGCTACATCGCAACGACGCCGTCTGCCAGCACTGTGGCGGCACCTACCCGTGCATCACGCACCGGTACGCCACCCAACTGCTGTCGGCCGGTCGCTACACGATCGCCAAGCCGCAGAACGAAGACGACGAGAACACCGAGCAGACCCTCAACTGAGTCGATTCGGCCCCACCCACCGCCCCGGTCTGGCGTCGTTCGCGCAAGGCGACGTCGCAGGCACAACGAAGGCCGCGAACCCCACTCGGGGTCGCGGCCTTCGCCGTTGCGGTGGTACGCCGATCAGGAGTCGGACGGCTTCGGGTTGCTCGCCTTCCGGGGCGTGGTCTTCTTCGCGGCGCCATTGGCTGCCGCGTTCACCTCGGTGTCCGCGTCCTCCTTGGCGGCCTCGGTCTTGGCCGACTCCGCCTTCGGGGCGTCGGTCTTGCCGTTCGACTCGGCCTTCGCGTCCGGCTTCGACTCGGTCCGGGTCTCGCTCGGGCGCGACGTCGTACCGGTCGGGGCGGAGCTGTAGTCGCGACCGCTGGTCGGGGTCGACTGCCAGGCCGGCTCCGGCGGGGTCAGCAGCTTCTTCACCGCGGCCGCGGCCAGGGCGCCGAAGCCCAGGAACAGGACGACCTTGCGGAGCCGGTGGCTCTTCTTCGGTACCTCGAGCTCACCCTTCAGCGCGGCCTTGGTGGCCTTGCCCCGGCGCGAGGTCTCCTCGACGACCGGCTCGGCGGCGGCTGCCAGCGACGCCAGCGCGGCGGTCACCTTCGGCAGCACGTCGTCGTTGAACCGCTCGCGCGCCTTCTCGGCGGCGTGCTCGGTGGCCGGGCCGACCTTGGCCAGCGCCTCGTCGATCACCGGGCTGGCCTTCTCCACTGCCACATTCGCGTAGTGCGCGCCCCGCTCGACGGCCTTCTCGGCGTACGGCGACACCTTCTCCCGTGCGGTGCCCACAGCCGGCCCGATCTTCTCCGACGCGGACTCGGCAAGCGGCCGGACCCGATCCTTCGCGGTCTCGACCCGGCCCTTGGACTTCGACAAACCCACGGTTCCCTCCTCGGTGCCGCCCGCCTCGGTGGGGCAGCCATCTGGCCCATCGGCGGTATGGACGCTGCTGATACGACTCTGGACAAATCCGGCTTCGTCTGCATCGTACGACGTACCCAGCCGACAAACCCGCTCCCCAGCACCCAGCCAGGCAGCTTGTAACGATCCATCCCACTACCGCCCCGGTGCCCAGGGCCGCCCGTGGGCAACCATCCCGGCCGGTCGGTGCGGGCGGAGTTGGGGCCGCATGACAGGATCGAAGACGTAAGCCGTGACGAATAGGAGTGACTCCCGTGGCCGAAGAGCTGTACGCGACCCTGCAGACGACGAAGGGTGACGTGGTCATCAGGCTGTTCCCCGATCACGCGCCGAAGACGGTGAGCAACTTCGTCGGGCTGGCCGAGGGCACCAAGGAGTGGACGGACCCGCAGACCGGTCAGCCGAGCAACGCCAGGTTCTACGACGGCCTGACCTTCCACCGGGTGATCGACGGCTTCATGATCCAGGGCGGTTGCCCGCTCGGCACCGGCACCGGCTCGCCGGGCTACGCCTTCGACGACGAGATCCACCCCGAGCTCAAGTTCGACCGCCCGTACCTGCTGGCGATGGCGAACGCCGGCATCCAGTTCGGCAAGGGCACGAACGGATCCCAGTTCTTCGTCACCGTCGTGCCGACCCCGCACCTGAACCGCAAGCACACGATCTTCGGCGAGGTCGTCGACGACGAGTCGAAGAAGGTCGTCGACGCGATCGCGACCGCGAAGACCGCGCCGGGCGACCGGCCGATCGAGCCGATCCTGATCAACACCGTCGTGGTCGAGCGCAAGACCGTCTGATTCTTCCCAGCGGGCCGGGCAAGGTCATCACCTGCCCGGCCCGCACTCTCTCTCCTTGCGGAAGGACCGCCCGTCGTGACCGACACCGTCTGCTACCGGCACCCGGATCGGCCCGCCGGGGTTCGCTGCCAGCGCTGTGACAAGCCGATCTGCCCGGAGTGCATGAAGAGCGCCGCGGTCGGCTTCCAGTGCCCGAACTGCTTCTCCGACGGCGTGAAGTCGGTCCCGCGGACGCGGACGTCGCTGGGCGGCATCCAGCGCGGCAACCCGCAGATCGTCACGATGACGCTGCTGGCGATCAACATCCTGGTGTTCATCGCGGTGCGCGTCGGCAGCAGCCAGATCGTGAACGACCTGGTGCTGGTGCCGGTGCTGGTGGAGTCCGAGCCGTGGCGGCTGCTGACGTCGGCCTTCACCCACGTGCAGATCTTCCACATCTTCGCGAACCTGTTCATGCTCTACCAGGTCGGTCCGCCGCTGGAGCAGATGCTCGGCCGGACCCGGTTCATCATCTTGTACGTGCTGTCCGCGCTCGGCGGCAGCGTCGCGGTCTGGTTCCTCGCCGCTCCCGTGTCGGCGACCCTCGGCGCGTCCGGCGCCGTCCTAGGTCTGGTCGGCGCGCTGCTGGTGATCAGCCGCGCCCGCGGCATGGACGTCACCTGGATCCTCGGCTACGTGGCCGTCACCGCGGTCATCTCGGTCCTCCTCCCGAACATCTCGTGGCAGGGACACCTCGGCGGCTTCGTCGTCGGCGCCGCCGTTGCCTGGGTCTTCCTCCAGGACACCAAGCGGCGCCGCAACCACAAGGCCCGTACCTAAGCCGCGTGCACCGTCCGAGTAGGGGCGAACTCTTCATCGTGGGCGGGCCGACCGTCCAGGTGCCAGCTCCAACTGACCGTCGGCTTGATCCGCAGGTAGACGCTCGGGCCGAACTGGCCTGCGCGCTCGACCACGTCGGCGGTGCCGTAGACGCGCAGGAAGCGCGGTGACCACGGGTTCGTGGTGACGAGATCGTCGATCACGAGGGCGACCTGGTCCTGGCCGGCGCGGACGTTGCGGACCTTGCGGGTGTTCGCCGGGTCGATCCCGCCGACGTAGAAGTAGGTGCCGTCGTACTCGAAGCCGACCGGTACGACGTCCGGCTGCCCGTCAGGGCCGACCGTGGCCAGCCGGGCCAACGGCTGGGACTTCAGATAGCTGAGCTCTTCGTCGGTGAATGTCATGTACGCTAAGGTACAACGATCGTTGTAGTTTCACCAGGAGGTCCGGTGCCACGAGCGGGGAAACGGCAGGAGGTGCTGGCCGGCGCGTTGACCGTGTTCGCGCGGGACGGTTACGCGCGGGCGAGTATCGACGTGATCGCGGCCGAGGCCGGCGTCTCGACGCGGACGCTCTACAACCACTTCGGCGACAAGGCCGGGCTGTTCCGCGCGGTGATCCAGGAGAGTGCGACGAAGGTCGCCGCCGCTCAACTCGCGATCATCGAGGAGCACCTGACCGAGGTCACCGATCTCGAGACCGATCTGGTCGCCTTCGGGATCGCCTGGCGCACGCCGATGCCCGACTACGCCGAGCACTCCGCGCTAATCCGCCAGGTGAACGCCGAGGCCGGGCACATCCCGCAGGACGCGATCGACGCCTGGCAGGAAGCCGGGCCGATCGCCGTACGGCGTGCACTCGCCGACCGGCTGGCCGCCTTCGCCGCCGACGGCCTGCTGCGGATCGACGACCCGATGCGCGCCGCCCTGCACTTCTCACTGCTCATCTCGGGCGCCAACCCGTCCTATCGAGGAGGAACCATGACCCCCGACGAGATCACCGACGCCGTCAGCACCGGCGTCCACGCCTTCCTGCACGGGTACGCCGGCTGATGCGCTACCGGCTGTTCGGGCCCACCGGGCTGCGCGTGTCCGAGCTGTTCCTCGGCGCGATGCGTTTCCGGACCGTCGACCAGGCGCGGCCGATCGTCGACCGGTACGCCGACGCGGGCGGGAACATGATCGACACCGCCGACGCGTACGGCGCGAGCGAGGACATCGTCGGCGAGATCCTGGCCGGCCGCCGGGACCGGTTCGTGCTCGCGTCGAAGTACACGCTGTCCCGGGACCGGACCGACATCAATGCCACCGGCAACCACCGGAAGAACCTCCGGCTCGCGCTCGAGTCCAGCCTGCGGCGGCTGCGGACCGACTACCTCGACGTCTACTGGGTGCACTACTGGGAGCAGCACACTCCGATCGAGGAGACGCTGCGCGCTCTCGACGACGCGGTCCGGGCCGGCAAGATCCTGTACGCCGGGATCTCGGACGCACCCGCCTGGCTCGTTGCTCGCGGCAACACGCTGGCCGAGTGGCGGGACTGGTCCGGGTTCGCCGGGTTGCAGGTGCCGTACAGCCTGCTGCAGCGTGACGTCGAGCGCGAACTGCTGCCGATGGCGGAAGCGTTCGGCATGACCGTGGTCGCCTGGGCACCGCTTGCCCACGGGAAGCTGGCCAAGCCGGCCGGCCCGGATGCCGACGATCGCGAGCGCGCTGTGCTGGCCGCCGTACAAGAGGTCGCGAAGGAGCTGGACGTCACGCCGTCACAGGTGGCCCTCGCCTGGACCCGGGTCCATTCGCGCGCCGTCCATCCGCTGGCCGGGGCGAGCTCCGTGGAGCAACTCGCCGACCAGCTGGCCGCGATCGACCTCGCCCTGCCGGCGGACGCCGTACGACGCCTGGAGTCCGCAACCGCCTTCGAGCTCGGCTTCCCGCACAGCTTCATCACCCCCGACCTCCTCGACCCGGACCACATCGACCCCCGTTGAATCTTGAATGGCCTAGGCCACAATTTCCGATCGTCTCGATGAACGCCCATGACCACCGCGCCCAGGCAACGAAGGCCACCCCTTCACGTCAGCGCAGCAGCAGGGAGCTGTCGCCGAATTCGTGCCAGAGGTAGCTGTGGTGCAGGGCGGCGTCGTAGGCGCGTTGGACGGTGTCGCCGCCTACGACCGACTCCAGCAGGAGCAGGTGTGAGGCTTCGGGCGCGTGCATGCCGGTAATGAGGCCGTCGATGACGCGGACCGGGTGGTCCGGGCCGAGCACAAGGTCGGTCCAGCCGTGGGAGGCAGTGACCGAGCCGTCGTCCGCGACAGCTGACTCGACTGCTCGCACTGCGGTGGTTCCTACCGCGATCACCCGGCCGCCATTGGCCTTCACCCAGTTCACCAACCGAGCCGTGTGCGCCGGTACGTCGTACCGCTCGGGCAACGGTGGTTCGTGGCTCTCCAGCGAGGACACACCGCAGTGCAGCAGGATCGGCGCGATCAGGACGCCCTGAGACGCGAGCTGACTGACCAGTTCGAAGCTGAACGGCCGCGCCGCACTGGGCATCTCCGCACTCCCGGGCTCGCGTGCGAAGACGGTCTGGTACGACGCGATCGGCCAACGCCGACCGACGTATTTGTAGGTGATGGCTCGGCCGTGCCGTTGCAGGTAGCCCAGCACGTCGGGCACTGGCGGCTTGGCGCGCCACAGCCGGGTGGATTCCGGCTGGTACGGCGCCAGCAGCGTCAGCACGCCCTCCGGCAACTCCACCTGATCGCCGGACGTACCGCCGAACATCGGTGAGCCGCCGTTGCGCAGTTCGACGACCCAGGTGCCGTCGTCGAGTGCGGTGGAGAAGTGCACCACGACAGGCGCAACGCCTGAGCCAGTGATCCACGAGCCGTCGACTGCGGCAGGCAGCGTGCCGGACGTGTTCACCAGCAGGAGGTCACCGGGTCGCAGGTGCTCACCGATCCGGTCGAACCTGGTGTGCGTGACGGTCGACCCCTCCGCGACCAGCAGCTTCACCTGGTCCCGGGACAGACCTCTCGCCTCGGGTGGTTCGGTGGCGTTCAGGGAGTCGGGCAGGACGAACCGCGTGTGGGGGTGCACCCTCACGAGGTCACCGCCGGCGCGAACTCGGCCGCTCGGTACCGCCCACTCTTGGGACGACTGTCGAGCAACTGCAGGAACGCCGGTACGACGGTCGCCGGCTCGGGCCGGTCCGAGATGTCCTCACCGGGGAACGCCGCCTGGTGCATCGCCGTACGAAGGTCACCTGGGTCGACGGCGTAGACGGCCAGCGACGGGTGCTCGGCGGCGAGTACTGCGGTGGCGTGGTCGAGCGCGGCCTTGGCGGAGCCGTAGCCGCCCCAGCCTTCATATGCCTCGACTGCCGCGTCGGAGCTGATGTTGAGCACCACACCGGACGCTCCGCTGAGTTCTGGCAGCAGTGCCTGGGTGAGTGCGATCGGTGCGACCACGTCGACCTCGTACACGCGGCGCAGCTCGTTCAGGTCGGCCTGACCCAGCGGCTGCAGCGGACTCGGGCCGAGGTAGCTCGCGTTGTTGATCAGCAGGTCGAGCCGGCCGAGCTCGATCACGGCGTCGACCAGGTCGGCCCGGTGCTCGGGATCGGTGACGTCGCCGGCCAGCGGTACGACGTCGGTGCGGTCGGCCAGCGCGTCGGCGGCGTCCTTGAGGGCGGCGGCGCCGCGGGCGTCGATCACCAGCGCCCATCCACGGTCGGCCAGCCCGTGCGCGAGCGCCAACCCTAGACCGGCGGAGGCGCCGGTGATGAGAGCGACAGGACGGTTGGATGCTTCAGGAGTCATGTCCCCAACCGTCATACTTCAAGTCAACTTGAGGTCAAGAGGATCCCGGGATTCATGATGTTGTCCGGGTCGAGCACCTTCTTGACCGCCTGCAAAGCCTCGACCGCCAGCGGTCCGATCTCCTCGGCGTACGCGTCGCGGTGATCGGTGCCGACACCATGGTGGTGGCTGATGGTGCCCCCGGCTGTCGCAATCGCGTGGTTGGCCGCGATCTTCGCCGTACGCCATTGCGCGACCGGGTCGTCCGTCTGCGCCGAGATCACCGTGAAGTACAGCGACGCGCCGGTCTCGTAGACGTGCGACACATGGCAGAGCACCAGCGGCGGCGTGCCCTGCTCGGTCAGCGACTTCACCAACGCCTCAGTGACCGCGGCCTTCAGCCCGGGCAGCTTCGACCAGAACGCCGCCGTCTCGAGCGTCTCCACCAGCGCGCCCTCGTCCAGCAACGGATCGCGCAGGTACGGCGCCCGATACCGCCCGACGCGCCAGGTCTCACCCGGACCCTCGCCCAGGTTTTGCCCACCAGCCTCGGTGAGCGCTCGAGCTGTCGCCGCGTTGTACGGCCCGTCGAAGCCGACGATCGCCAGTACGCCACCCGACCCGCCACCCAGCACGTCGGGATCAGCCAGGTTCACCGCTGTCTCGGCCTCGTCGGACAACCGCAGCACAGTCGGCAACGGCCCGTCCTGCGCCAACCGCCGGATCGCGGCCAACCCAGCCTCGAAGTTCTCGAACCGCCAGCCCTCGAAATGCCGCTCGGCCGGCCGCGGCCGGATCCGTACGACGACCGACGTGATGATCCCGAACGCGCCTTCGGACCCGAGCACCAACTGCCGCAGGTCCGGCCCGGCCGCGGACATCGGCGCCCGGCCGAGCTCGATGGTCCCGCGCGGAGTCGCCAGCGTCAGCCCGACCACCATCTGGTCGAACCGCCCGTAGCCCGCCGACGACTGCCCACTCGACCGCGCTGCCGCGTAGCCACCGATCGACGCGCCCTCATAAGACTGTGGAAAGTGCCCGAGTGTGTACCCGCGTTCGGCGAGCAACGCCTCCGCGGCCGGACCACGGACCCCGGCCTGCAATGTCGCCGTCCGGGAGATCTCGTCGATCGCCACGAGTTGGTCGAGCCGGCGCAGGTCGACCGTGACGAAGCGTCGGTCGGCGGCCAGCCCACCGACGACCGACGTACCGCCCGAGTAGGGGACAACCGCCAGCTTTTCCTCACAGCATGCGGCGAGCAGAGCCTGCACCTCGTCGTGCGACCCGGGGTAGACGACGGCGTCGGGCATGTCGGTGGTGTCGCCCGCGCGATGTCTGAGCAGGTCTGGAGTCGAGTAGCCGCGGGTGTGCCCCCAGCGGGAGTCCAGGTCGGTCGTGACGTGATCTGGGCCGACGATCGAGGCCAGGAAGTCCAACTGCGCGGTCGTCAGGCCGGGCCGGTACTCCGGATCCACAGGAGACCCGGCAGGTCGCCGTACGCCGAGATGCTTGAGCGCCTCGACGGCCGCGGCCGGAAGCTCGACGGGGTGGTCGGGGTCGCCCCAGCGGCCCGGCGTGAGATGCACCACCGGCAGGTCCGACTCGGTCATTCTGATCTCCCGATCGCCACGGTTGAGGGGTAGCGTCCGTGGCAGGTGAGACCCCCTGGCTCCCACCTGCCACGGACAGTTCCCGGACGCCACAGTCGCTGATACACTCTGACGTGTGATGTCTCAGCGTAGCAGCGAGTCGGCTCCGGAAACAGCGTCCGAGACCAGTACGCGTCCCACACCCGCGAATGCGATCGGCGAAGAGCGGATCCTGGACGCGTCCTACGAGCTGCTGCTCGCGATCGGGATGCGCCGGATGACGATGGCCGACATCGCCCGGCATGCCGAGGTTTCCCGCGCCACCCTCTACCGACGCTGGCCGAACGTGCAGGCCGTGGTCGCCGCGCTGATGACCCGGGAGTGGACCACCGCACTGGTGTCCGCGTTCCAGCCCGACGCGGTCGACGGGCGGTCGCGGCTGGTCGAGGGTGTGGTCGAGGTGGTCGCGAAGACCCGCGTGCACCCGCTGATGCGGAAGATCATCGAGCTCGACCCGGAGTTCCTCACGCCGTACCTGCTCGAGCGCCGCGGGAGCAGCACGGTCGCGCACCTGGCCCTGGTTGAGGAAGGCATCAAGGCCGGCCAGACCGACGGCTCGATCCGGTCCGGCGACCCGGTCTGGCTGGCCCGCCAGATCATCCTGGTCTCGCTGGCGTCGGCAGTGTCCGGACCGGTGATGGCCTCGAAGGACGAATATCCGCATCTCGACGAGGAGCTGCGGGTGATGCTCACCAGGTACCTGACGCCATGATCAGCGTGGGCAACGCCAGCCTGAACGCGGCGCGCCGGATCCGCGAGCTGGAGTGGCTGGACACGGTCGGCAAGGTCGACGTGCTGGTCATCGGCGGCGGGGTCACCGGCGCAGGTGTTGCCCTGGACGCGGCCGCGCGCGGCCTGACCGTTGCCCTGGTGGAGAAGCACGACCTCGCGTTCGGCACCAGCCGGTGGAGCTCGAAGCTCGTGCACGGCGGGCTGCGCTACCTCGCGTCCGGCCACGTCGGCATCGCGTACGAGAGCGCGGTCGAGCGCGGCATCCTGATGAAGACGACGGCACCGCATCTGGTCCACCCGGTGCCGCAGGTCGCGCCGTGGTTGCCGCAGGCACGGTTCGCCCAGGCCGCGCTGCTCCGGGGTGCGTTCCTCGGTGGCGATGTCCTGCGCACGTTCGCGCGGACCAGCGACGACTACCTGCCGCACTCCCGCCGGGTCAGCTCGGCCGAGATCCTCCGCTACGCACCGACGCTGCGTCCGGACGGCATGCGCGGCGGCTTCCTGACCTGGGACGGGCAGTTGTACGACGACGCCCGGCTGGTGGTCGCGATCGCGCGGACCGCGGCGCAGTACGGCGCTCGCATGCTGACCCGGGTCGCAGCCACCGAGGTGACCGGGCGCGGCGCCGTACTCGTCGATCAGTTGACCGGGCAGCGGCTGCAGGTGGACGCATCGGTCGTGATCAACGCGGCCGGGATCTGGGCCGACCAGGTCGCCTCCGAGATCAAGCTGCGGCCGAGCCGGGGGACCCATCTGGTGCTGCCGCAGTCGGCCTTCGGCGGGCTGTCCGCCGTGCTGACCGTGCCGGTGCCTGGCGAGCTGCGGCGCGTGGTGATGGCGATCCCGGCGCCGGACGACCGGGTGTACGTCGGGCTGACCGACGAGGAGGCGCCTGGACCGGTGAGTGACGTACCGCACGCGACCGAGGCCGAGATCGACTTCCTGCTGTCCACGATCAGCTCAGCCGTGCAGGTGCCACTGACCCGGTCCGACCTGATCGGGACGTACGCCGGCCTGCGTCCGCTGCTCGACACCGGTCACCACAAGGGTGAGGACAAGACCGCGGACATCTCCCGGCGGCACGCGGTGATCACGAGCGCGGACGGGTTGGTGACGATCGTCGGCGGGAAGCTGACGACGTACCGGCGGATGGCGCAGGACGCGCTCGACAAGGCCCTGCAGCAGTCCACCCTGACGGTACGGCGACCGTGCTTGACGCACCGGATTCCGCTCGTGGGGGCGGCTGACCGGGTGCAGTTGGCTGCGGTGCGGGCGCCGGCGCGCTTCGTGCAGCGGTACGGCGTGGAGGCGCCGGAGGTGATCGCGGGTGCTCCGGGGTTGCTGGAGCCGATCGCGCCGGGGTTGCGGACCACGGTTGCCGAGCTGCTGTTCGCCGTACGGCATGAGGGTGCGCTGACCGCGGACGACGTACTGGATCGGCGGACCCGGATCGGGTTGTCGGCGACGGACCGTGAGCTGGCGTTGCCAGCGGTCCGGGAGGCGTTCGCCGGCGTGTAAGACCTGTGGATAACGGGGTTGAACGCTCCCACGGCTGGGTTAACTTGGCTGCGAGGGGGTGAAGAGGTGACGCAGCCGTACCCGGGGCCTGGTGGTCCGCAACCGTTCCGGCAGCCGTATCCGGTGCCGCATCGACCAGGGCCGTACCAACCTGTTCCGTACCCGGTGCCGCCGCGGTACAAGCCGTTGCGGAAGATCGCCGTGGTCAGCATCGTGCTGATGGGACTGACCGCGGTGGGCGCGGTGATCCAGACCGCGCTGATGTGGAGCTCTTACGACGAGGTCAAGCGGTTCGTGTACGGGCTGCTCTCCGAGGAGGAGATCGACCGGGCGTTCGGTTCGATCGCGGGCACCGGTCCGCTGCTCAACCTGGTCAGCTACCTGCTGATGGGGACGGCGATCGCGTTCCTGATCTGGCTGTGGCAAGCGCGGGAGAACGCGGACTTCCTGCACTCACCACTCGCGCCGCGGCCGGTCCTGCAGCAGGGGAAGCTGCACCGGCATGCGAACGGCTGGGTCGTCGGTTCGTGGTTCTGCCCGGTCGTGCAGTTCTGGTACCCGCTGCAGATCGTCCAGGACGTGACCTTTGCGAGCGAGCCGCCGGAGCAGCAGGGCGTGTCCCGGCGTGGCCACATTCGAGGTTTGCTCTACGGCTGGTGGGCGACGTGGACCGGGTTCTGGGTGATCCTGGTCGGCGGTGGAGCGTTCGCCGTCATCGCGTTCGTCGTCTGGATCGTCCGCCTGGTGGACGCCGCCGACACCGCGGACCAGACCGGCGACTACGTCGACATCTACGACCTGCAGGACTTCATGGTCCGGGTCGCGCTGAGCGTCAACATCGCCTTCACCGTGGCGACCGTGCTGCTGATCGCGGCCGGCGTCGCCGCGTCGCTGCTGCTGCTTCGCGTCACCCAGTGGCACCACGACCAGGCGACCATGCCGCCGCCGGCTGTTGCGCCGCCCGAGCCGCCGCAGTACGCGCCGCGCTACAACCAGCCCGGTCCGACGTTCCCGTCGTACCGGCCGTATCAGGGATAGGCGAGGACGGCGGTCGCGTCGTCGTACCGCTTCCCGCGGAAGCTGTCCGGGTGCGCGGCCGCGTCGTACTCCCAGACTCTGGCAACAAGCTCGCGGGGACCTTTCTGCGTCAGCACCTCGACGAGGTCAGTCCAGGCGTGGCCGTACCGCTCGACATACCGGGCCGCCCCATCGGAGAGTACTGCGATCAGTTCTACGTCCGCGCGGTCCGTCGCACCGGTGATTGCTTCGTAGGCCGCCTTGGGCTGAGTGCTCGCCACCCAGAAGCCGCCCGGCTGGTTGCGGTGCCGCCGAGCGGATTCGAGGGAGTACTCCGGGAGGAGGTCGATGCGGTCGTCGCTGTGCACCGCCACCTTCCCCGCCGGTGATCGCATCACGACGGGCGAGTCCGCGAGGACGAGGTGCTCGACGATGTCCGGGCCGACCCGGACCATCGCGACCGTGGACGACGGGCTGTCCGGGTTGGTGAGGTCGCAGGTGTCCGCGTGGTCGGCTCCGACCGCGACGATCGCCTCGGCGAGTAGCTCCGGGAGCGGTGCCGTCGTGCGAGCGAGGAGCGGTACGACGAGCTGAGCGCCGAGCTGACCGACCAGCCAGGCCACCGTGTGCCGGCAGCCGGAGTCGACGCCTCTCGGTGCGGTGGCGCCGTCGAGGACGATGACGAAGTCAGGTCCGGTCAGGACGAGGTCCTCGTTCACCGCCGGTGGCCGACGGTCAGGGGCGGGCTGGCTGAACGAGCGAATCTCCACCTGCCCAGTCTCTACGGTCGGGCGGCCCAGCTGTCGGCGAGGGACTGCTCGAGGGAGATCTTCGGGGACCAGCCGAGCTGCTTGCCGACCAGCCCGGTGTCGGCCTGCTGCCAGGTCGCGCCGCGCACGGTGTCCGGCCGGGCCTCCTCGACGATCGTGGCCGGCTGGCCACTCAACTCGAACAGCTGACCGGCGACGTCCCGGGCCAGACTCGCCCGCCCGGTGCCGACGTTCAGGACCGGCGGTGGCTTGGCGTCGGCGAGGGCGACCGCGACCACGGCCTCCGCGACATCGCGGACGTCGACGAAATCGCGCCAGATGTCCAGCGACCCGGCCTCGATCGTGTGCCTGGATCTCAGGTCCCGGATCACCCGGCCGGTGAGCGTGCTCTCCGGCGCGTCGGGGCCGATCACGTCGAACACCCGGAGGACGACCGCGTCGGCGCCGTTGCGCTGGGCCCGGAGAACAAGCTCCGAGCCGGCGAGTTTGGTGAGGCCGTACGGACCGGCCGGGCAGGGTTCGGTCTGTTCGTCCTGGCTGGTGCCTTGCGGCGCACCGCCGTACTCGGCGGCCGAGCCGAGGTGGACGAAGCGGGCATGGCTCGCATGGTCCCGGGCCGAGGCGAGCAGGGCCTCGACCGCGATCACGTTGGCCCGGACCAGGGTCGCGGAGTCGCCCAGCGTGGCGCCGGCGGCGTTGATGACGACGGTCGGTTTGTACATGCCGATCTGGGTGTCGAGCGCGTACGGGTGCATCGCGGCCAGGTCGCACAGCCGGTGCGGCTCGCCCCGGCTCCGGCTCAGGCCGCGGTACTCGATGCCGCGGTCGGCGAGCAGCGCGCAGATCCTGGCGCCGAGGAAGCCTCCCGCGCCGAACACCATCACCCGCTCAGTTCCGGTCACCCTTCCATCGTCCGGTTCGTATTTGTCGGTCCGCCTACCGTTCTCCGTCGTACCCATCACAAATGCACCAGCGCCGACTTGCGGCACTGTGTCGGTACGGCGTGACAGGGTGGCCGGGATGCCTCAGCGACAGGGGAGAGCGATGCCAGATCGAGTGGACGGGCGACCGCCGGCGCCGACCGAGTCGACGATCCGCGACTGGGACGACGCGGACCCGTCCGGCCAGACCTACCGCCGGGTGCTGTTCGTCGACTCCGACCTGACCGAGGTGGACAACCGCGGCGGGGTCTTCGAGGAGTGCACGTTCCGCGGCGTCCGCTTCAATGCGTCGACGCACACCGACGCCGCGTTCGTGAACTGCACCTTCGTCCGGTGCTCGCTGTTCGACACCACGTTCACCCGGTGCAAGTTCGTCGGCAGCTTCTTCGACGACTGCACCTACAACCTGCTGAAGGTGTCCGGCGGCGACTGGTCCTTCACCGGGCTCCCGGGCGCGGACCTGCGCGGGACGGAGTTCACCGGGGTGAAGTTCCGGGAGGCGGACCTCACCGGCGTCCGGGCAGCCAAGGCAGTGCTGCGGGACCTCGAGCTGTCCGGTGCGTCACTGCACCGCGCCGACTTCACCGGCGCCGATCTGCGCGGCTCCGACCTCTCCACCCTCGACCCACTCACGGTCGAGCTGAAGGACGCCCGGGTCGACATCACCCAGGCGATGGTCATCGCCACGTCACTCGGCCTCGACGTGCGGCCCTAACCTGTGGATATCTCCGTGTGATCGCCTTGGCATCCCCCGTTTCATCCACAGCCTGTGGATAACTATCCGGATAACTTCGTACCACTCTGTGAGAGTCTCACCGCGCCCGGGCGATCTGCCGGAGCCCGTTCGCCGGCTTGGTGACCGGAACCGCCCGTGGCACCAGCTCACGACGATGCCGGGCCGGCGGTCGCCCGCGGACCACGAGCATCGCCGAGTGCTCGACGACGTACGGGACGGCGACCAGGCGCCGGTCGCGGATCAGCGTCTGCAGTCCGGCGGCCAGGCCGACGCCGGCGAAGGCGCCGAGCGTGTTCGCGACCAGGTCGTGGAGCTGGCAGGAGCGGCCGAGTTGCGGGACCACGTCACCCGGCCGCCGCAGCGACGACAGCGCGATCGGCAGGGCCATGCCGGTCAGCACGAGCCAGGTGTCCAGCAGATGGGGGATGCCGCGATAGGTCTCGAGCACGCGTCCGAAGCCTCCCGTGGTCGACCGGCCGACAGCTGTCTTCCTCGCCGAATTCGCTTCCTGAGAGGACGATCAGCCGACCGATCCCACGGTCGCCAGGCTTGTCCGGACATCTGCACGCACCCGCAAACAGTCCGTGACATTCTGAGCACAAACTGTCACCAAAGACCGCGCCCAAGGCAACGATCACTTGCTGCAGGCCAGCAACTCGCGCCTGGGACGGGCTAGGTCATCGGGAGCGGTGCCGGGCGACCGCGCTCGCGGACTCCTCGTCGCCGTCCGCGCGGAGGCCGTCGATCACGCCGTCGATATCGGCGTCCGGCCGGTTCTGGCTGAGCTTGACCTTCGCCTCGATCCGGCTGATCGCGAGCTCCACGCCGACGATCGCGCGCAACTGCCCGACGACGAACTTCTCCGGGGCATCGTCCACCGACCACGGCTCGGCTCGACCGGCTTCGTGGTGGTCCGACAGCCGCCGTACGACGTCCGCCACCCAGGCCGGGTCGTCGTGCACGGTCAGCGTCCCGTAGACGTGTGCGGTCACGTAGTTCCACGTCGGGACGACCCGGCCGTGCTCCCGCTTGGACGCGTACCACGCCGGCGAGACGTACGCGGCCGGACCACGCGTGATCACCAGAGCCTCGCCGATCGCGGGCTGGCGCCAGTGATCGTTGTTGCGGGCGAGGTGCCCGAGCAGCACGTTCCTCGAGCGGTCGTAGACGAACGGCAGCATCGTGGCCACCAGACCGTCCGGAGTCATCGTCACCAGGTCGGCTGCCCCATGGTGGGTCAGCAGCTCGTGGACCGCCTCGTCATCGGCAGCGAAGTGCTTCGGTACGTACACAACTCCAGCCTCACCGACGCGCTCAGGGCCCGATAGATCCAATCCGCGCGGGCTTCGTCAGTCCACTCAGTGACTGACTTCGTGCTCCCACTGGTCGCGCGGTTGGGTGTGGAGACGCCAGTAGTGGTCCGCGATGTCGTCCGGGTCGTACGCCGTACCCGGCGCCACCGCTCCGCCGACCGTGACGCTGGCCGCGTGGATGCCGGCGTCGCCGTACTGCTGGTCGAGCAGCGTGACCAGCGTCCGTACGCCGGCCTTGCCGAGCGACAGACTCGCGTAGTCCGGCTTCGGCTCGGGCATCCCGCCGGTGATGATGAACGACCCGCCGCCACGCTCAGCCATCGCCGGTACGACGTACGCCGCCGTGGTGATCGCCCCGACCACGTTGACCGCCCACGCGTCCAACTGCTGCCGAGCGGTCAGGTCACCGACGGCGTCCGGCCGGACGATCGCAGCGTTGTAGACCACCACTTCCGGTACGCCGTGCTGCTCGACGACCCGGTCGAGTGCCGCACGCAGGCCCACCTCGTCCGTGCTGTCGGCCGTCAGCGCGAGCACGTCGCCGGTGATCCCGTCCGCGACTGCCTTCACAGTCGTCTCCGACCGGGCGATCAGCCCGACACTCAGCCCGGCGCCCGCAAACCGTCTCGCCACGGCCGCGCCGATCCCCGGGCCGGCCCCTACCACCACAGCTCCTGCCATACCGGGACCGTAAAGCCTCACATCAATGTCAGAGTCAAGTCAGTCTTTGAGCGCGGCGGCCGACTCGTAGTCCCGGCGCCAATCGCCGGTGGGCGGGAGGATGACGCGCTCGGTGCCGGCGGCCTCGTACGCTTCCAACTGCTCCGGCGAATCCAGCTGCGGCGCGACGACGGTCGCCTTGAGTGGCGCCCGGTCATGCAGTTGGTTGATCTGGTCGAGCGCGGCCTTGACGTCTTCGGGCGACAGCGCGATCGTCGCCCAGCCGTCGCCGTACCTGGCCGCTCGCCGGAAGGCCGCCTTGCCGTTGCCTGCGACCACAATGGGAGGGACCGCCGACCCCGGCGCGATCGTTGCCTCCAGCCCGGGCTCGAGGGTCGTCGGCTTTCCCGCGACCAGATCGGGCAGTACGGCGAGCGCCTCGTCCGTCAGCCTGCCGCGGTCGGCGAATGACACACCCGCTGCCCGCCAGCCGATGTCGCCGTGCGCGGGATTGCCGGTGCCGACGCCGAGCACGAGGCGGTTGCCGGACACGAGTTGCAGCGTGCTCACCTGCTTTGCCGCCCACGCAACCGGCCGCAACGCCAGCAGCATCACGTTGAACCCGACCGTGATCCGCTCCGTCACCGCCGCCGCGGTCGCCAGCACCACCGAGCTCTCCAGCATCGGCGCACTCGCGATCAGGTGATCCGTCGACCAGACCGAGTCAAGTCCGATCTCCTCGGCGAACCGCGCACTCTCCCGCACGTCGCCGAGAATCGGCTTCGACGGGTCCGGCGTCGACGTCGGCAGGATCACTCCGATCTCAACTGTCATGACCACCCTCAACTCCGTTGCGTGCGGAGTTGTTCCGGACTCCCGCTGTCCGCTACTGGCCTTAGGGTCGTCGGCGTGCGGGTCTTGAGTACGCGGGCGCTGGGACGGGCACTGCTCGAGCGGCAACTGTTGCTCGAGCGCGTCGACTTGCCAGTGGTCGCAGCAGTCGAGCGGGTCTTCGGGCTGAACGCGCAAAACCCTTCGCAAGTTGACCGACCTCGCAGCCATCGAGACCGAGGCCCTGCGCCTCTTGGCCTTCACCCACCCCTCGAACAGCCGTCGCATCGAGTTTCTTGCCGGGGAGGGCTGACTGGGGTGGACTGCGGTGCTGCGTCGGGAAAGGATGAGCGGGCCGACTGGGGAGGTCTGTGATGACCCATCTTCTTCGTGACAGCGACGCGATGACGGTCTATGTCGGATGTCCTGAGGATCAGATGCCGGACGCCGACTACATCGCGAGCCGGACGACCGGCGCCTTCGTGCTGAGCCGGGGCGCGACGCTGCTCAAGGACCAAGGCTCCTTCCGGACACACGCCGATCCCGTCGGGCATCCGTTCTGTGTGTACGCCGGCGCGGTCGAGGCACCTCTGGTGGAGCGAGTGGTGTTCGACTGCTACAGCTTCCCCGACGGCGCCCAGCCCGCGATCAGGCGTGCTGAGGACCTCGGGGCGATCCACATGCCACCCAACAAGTCCACGTCCCAGTGCTACGCAGACCCGTCCGGCCACCCCTTCTGCCTATGAAACTCGGAGCGCTCACGATCATGTCGAGTCGGCCACGCGAGCTGGCCCGCTTCTACTCGCGGCTGCTGAAGTGGCCGTACATCCGGGAGGAAGGACCGCGGACGGGGGAGCCGCCGGAAGCCGGGTATGCGCTGGTCTGCCCGCCCGATGGAGTCGCGGAGCCGGCGCTGAACTTCGACTACGAGGTCAACTACCGCCGACCGCACTGGCCGGCTGTCGAAGGCGAGCAGACGTCGACCATGCACCTCGACCTCGGCGTCGACGACCTCGAAGCAGCGGTCGCCTGGGCTCTCGACTGCGGCGCCACTCTCGCCCCCGTCCAACCACGCCCCGACGAACACCGCGTCATGCTCGACCCCGACGGCCACCCGTTCTGCCTCTGCCTCAACTGACCGCGGCGCTCACTGGCGGCTGGTTGCGCCGCTGGCGTGTTGCAACCGGCCAGCGGTGGCACAACCCGCTAGCGGGGCGAGCTGGTCAGGCTGACCAGGTGACGCGGGCGGCGACGAAGCTGCGGCCCTCGAACAGGATCTCGCCACCGATCTCCCCGGCCAGCTGCTCGCCGGTCAGGTATCGCTTGTAGATGCGGTGCCGGGAGCCGTCGTTCAGCGTCCGGTCCATCCACTGCTCGGGCCCGACCCCCGGGCGGATCGCCGTGTCGACCACGACCAACTCGGCGGCCACCCGCCGTACCTCGGCCAGAAACGCCGTCCGCTCATCCGGCGGCAGATGCCCGTAGAAGTGCCCGGTCAGCACCCGGTCGAACGCCTGGTCGGCCACCGGCAACCGCAACGCATCACCCACGACACCCCGCGGCACCCGCGGCCGCGCGACCTCGAGCATCGAACGACTCCGGTCGAGCGCGACGGTCATCCCGCGCAGGTGCTGCGTCAGGAACCCGGTGCCACAGGCAACATCCAGCGTCCTGGCGGCCGGCAACCCGCGGATCACCTCGACCAGCCGATCGACGTCGTCGGCCCAGCCCGGCGGGTTCCGCTCCGCGAACTGACCGAGCCCGAGGTACCACTCGTCGTACTCACCGGCCCGGCGCTCGTAGTAGGCGGCCGTCCCGTCGTCCCGAGCGAAGGCAGGCACCGGATCCCACATACGTAAAGTCTTACCTCTCGATGCCGGTCCTGTGAAAGCCCTTTACGGCACGAAGGACCGGGGCCGTCTCGACGGTGTGGACTCCGGGCAGCGCGGACACGTGCTCGGTGAGGTAGCGGTAGAGGTGCGTCGAGTCACGGCAGATCGCGTGCGCGACGACGTTGGTCGGCCCGGTGGTGACCGCGACGAACGAAATCTCCGGATGTGCCGCCAGCTCATCGGCCACCGACGCGGCTGGCTGAGCAGTTATCCACAGCCGTGCCTCAGCCCGGTACCCGAGCGCTGCCGGCGGGACCTCTACGTCGAACCTCAACACGCCAGTACGGCGGAGGTGGTCCAGCCGGCGGGCGACGGTCGACTGAGACCAACCGGTTGCTCGGACGAGTTCGGCGTACGGCGCCCGGCCGTCGACGCTGAGGACCTCGAGCATCCGCTGATCCCGATCCGCGAGGACCACCTCGGCGTCCAGCAACTCCGGATCCGGTCGCCGGCGGAGGCGCGCCTCCCGATGCGCGTCCAGAACGTCGATCGCACCCCATCGCGGCAGCCGGCCCTCGGGCAGCAGTTCGTGAGCACTCACCCCGAGTACGCCGCGACTCCACTGCAGTTCCTCAAACAGCACCTGGTCGTCACGCGCCGGCTGACAGTCGCAACTGATCTCGGTCCCGCCGGACAGCACCTGTACCCACAACGTGTCCGCCCGCCGGGCCAGGGCGTCCGCGATCGACTCGGCGACGTCCGGCGTACAGCGGATGCGGACCGTCCACCAGCGATACCCGAGCCGGACTCCGTCGGCGATTCCGACAACCCGCAGTACGCCGCCCGCCCGCAACCGCCGGTATCGACGGGCGACCGTGTGCTCCGAAACCCCGAGCACCTCGGCCACAGCACTGAACGGCACCCGCCCATCGATCCGCAGCGAGTGCACCAGCCCGCGATCGATCTCGTCCAGGGTGACGGATTGGGCCACGATCTGACTCTATCGCGCTAGATATCCCCATAATTGTCCACAGGTGTGTACAACCGAGATCTCTTGCCGCTGATGAGAGCCCCGGCGCTATGGTCCCGTTGTGGAACTCGAAGACGTCCGGGTCGCCGTCTACGCGACCTTCGCCCGGGAGGGCCGACCGCCCACCGCGGCCGAGCTCGCCGACCGGTTCGAGGTACCGGCCGAAGCGATCCGCCGTGCGTTGCGGGAGCTGGCAACCGGCCGCCATCTCGTCCTCGACGACGCCGGAAGCATCGTCATGGCCCACCCGTTCTCCGCTGTCCCGCTGGGGTTCTCGGTGATGGGAAGCTCCACCCTGTGGTGGGGCGGGTGCGCGTGGGACTCCTTCGCCATGCCCCACTTGCTCACCTGGGAGTCAGAAGTGCTCGTCGCGACCAGGTGCCCAGCGTGCTCCACCCCGCACGCGTGGAACGTCACCCGTGACGCACCACCCCCGGGCGACCAGATCGCCCATTTCCTGATCCCCGCAGCCCACATGTGGAACGACGTCGTCAAGACCTGCGCCCACCAGCGCATCTTCTGCAACGAGAACTGCCTCGCCGACTGGCTACGGGAGACCGCGAACGACCGCGGCTACGCGATGGACCTGCCCACCCTGTGGCGCCTCGCCTCCGACTGGTACACCGGCCGCCTAGACCACGGCTACACCCGCCGAGACCCAACCCAATCCGCCGACTACCTACGCACCACCGGTCTGTCCGGCCCCTTCTGGGGGCTGTGAGCTGAGCATGGGGTCGACCGGTTGAACCTCGTTGGAGACGAGCTTCAATGGCCTGTCGCGCCGTCGATCGCCTCTCGGATGATGTCGGCGTGACCGTTGTGCCGCGCGGTTTCCTGGATCATGTGGACCAGGATCGCCCGCAAGTTGGCCTCCGCTCCCGACGGCGTCGTGACCACGTCGTCGAGCCCCCCGGCGGCCACGACCGCCCGGGCCCGCTCGCAGGTCAGTAGGTATTGCCCGACGAGGGCGTCGGCCGTCTCATCTGGACCGACGCGAAAGTCCGCATCTGGGTCATTGCCCGTCGAGAACAGATCTGGCTCGAGCGACCCTCCGTAGATCCTGAGGAACCAGCCATGCTCTGTCTCGGCCAGGTGTTTCACCAACCCCAGCAGGCTGAGCCCGGACGCCGTCATCGGCCGGCGCAACTGCTCTCCATCGAGCCCTTCCAGCTTGCGAAGCAGGGTGGCGCGGTGGAAGTCGAGCTGCTGTGTCAGCGACTCACGCTCGTCACCCAAACGATCCGGCACGACCCGCTCCACGGGCGAAGTGAACACCATGCGCCGACAATACGATCGCCACACGACAGGCCAGACGACTACGAACTCCCCGGCAACCACGGTGCTCGACCACAGTCCACGGCAGTTGCTGCACAGCAGATAGCTGCACCGATCCACCTGGGACTCGCACCCTGCGAGCTCGCGGGACCACGGTGCAGTCGATGGCGGGCGACGCAGGAGCACGCAGATGCGCGCAGCAGCGCGCCGAGCTGCGGGTGGGTGGGAGCGGCGCGGAGCGCGGCGACGGAGGAGCCGGGCGTGTGCCGCGGGGGAAAGAAACTTGTGGAGACGAGGGGACTTGAACCCCTAACCCCTGCCTTGCAAAGGCAGTGCTCTGCCAGTTGAGCTACGCCCCCGTGGGGGTTTGGTCAGCGGCCCGGGGTGACCGGGTCGACGGCCTCGGCCCAGAGGTCCTTTTCCGCGCGGGACTGCTGGGTCTTCTTGTAGGCGAAGTATCCACCGATGCTGGCCACCAGCACCAGCAGGATCTTCTTCAGCACCGGGACTCCTCGGATCGGGGTTCACGATCGTGATGGTGGGCCTAACTGGACTTGAACCAGTGACCTCTGCCTTATCAGGGCAGCGCTCTAACCGTCTGAGCTATAGGCCCGCGTTGCGGGGTCGAACCCGGGAGAGATTACCGCACCAAGTGCCCTACTCCCAAACCGGTTCCGGCCAGGCCGCGGACGGGCCCGGCCGGAGACCACGAATGCCTGTCAGTCCTCCGATGCCAGCGTGACTTCGAGGCCGCCCAGCAGCGTGGCGGCGATGTTGTAGAGGAAGGATCCGAGCGTCGCCAGGGCGGTGATGATGAGCACGTCCGCGCAGGCGAGCAGCGTGGTGAATCCCATCACCTTGCCGGTGTTGATGTAGTTCTCGATCCGGAACGGCTCGGCCGCCGGCGTCCCCAGCACCTCGGTGACGGTGTTGTTGATGTTGTCGAACACACCGGCCGCGCCGATCGCGGACCAGACGATGAAGACCGCGACCCAGGTGACGATGCCGAACGCGATCGCCAGCAGGAACGACGTCTTCATCACCGACCACGGATCGATGCGGGACATCCGCAGCCGCGCCTTGCGGGTCTGCGGCCGGCTCGACGTCTTCGGCACTTTCTGGGTCTTCACGGCAGCCCTGTGCTCCGCTTTCTCCGGCTTCGCGTCCTTGACCGCCGCGGCCTTGTCCAGCACTGCCTGCCGAGCCGCGCTGACCCGGTCGCCGAGACCGCCTGGCTTTGCGCCGTCCTTCGCGGTCACCCCGTACGACGAAGCACCAGCCGCCGGCGCACCAGCGCCGGGAGCACCCGCACCCGGAGCGGACCAGGGCTCAGGGCGCCCCGGCGTACTCGGGCCAGGGTTGGCCGGACGGGACGTAGGACGAACCGGCGGCTGCTGTGGCGGCCGCACCGGTCCGGACTGCGTCGTACCGGGCCGACCGGACTGTGACTGACCGGCGCCAGGCTGACCAGCGCCAGGCTGGCCGGTCGGGCCGGACGGTGACGCACCGGACTGACCCGGTCGCGGCTGGGCACCGCCGGACGGCCGGTAGTCGGCTGATCTGGGCTGGCCGTTGCCGCTCGCGGCAGTGGAACGACCGTTAGAGGCCGGGTTGGCCGGTGCGGTGGACTGCTTCCCGCCCTGCGATGGCCGCTGGGTCTTGGAGCTGTCCGCCGCGCCGTCGGGCCACGTCGGCCTCGCGCGGTTGGTCATCAGTTACCCTCCTGGCCGGCTTCGTCGTCTTCGACGGTAGCCGCGCCGTCGACGTCCGTCGAACGCTGGTCATCATTCTGGACGCTCTCAGGGGTGGATTCGGTTGTCGATCCGTCCACATCCTGGGCACCTTCTTCGGAGGATGTACCCGCTTCGGCGGCCTCGGATTCGTCGCCGTTGCCGTTCAGGCTGAGATCGGTGTTCCGGGCGATCGCGACGACCGCGTCGGACTCGCCGACCCCGGCGAACCGGACGCCCATGGTGTCGCGGCCCTTGACCGGCACACTGTCGACCCGGCTGCGGACGACCTGACCGCTGGCCTTGATCGCCAGCACCTGGTCCTCGTCGACCACGATGATCGCGCCGACCAGCGACCCGCGCTCGTCGTTCAGCTTGACCGCCTTGATGCCCAGACCGCCGCGACCCTGCTGCCGGTACTCCGACACGCGGCTGCGCTTGGCGTACCCGGCGTCGGTCACGGTGAAGACGTACTGCGCGTCCTCCTCGGAGCCGGCCCGGATCACCGACATCGACAGCAGTTCGTCGCCGGGACGGAACTTCATGCCGGTCACGCCGGAGGTGGCCCGGCCCATCGGGCGGAGCTGCTCGTCGTTCGCGGTGAACCGGATCGACTGCCCCTTGCGGGAGACCAGCAGCAGATCGTCCTCGGCGGTGGCCAGGTCGGCGCCGATCAGCTCGTCGTCCTCCTCGCGGAAGTTCACCGCGATGATGCCGCTCTGCCGCGCCGAGTCGTAGTCGGTCAGCGCCGTCTTCTTGACCAGGCCCCGCTTGGTCGCCAGCACCAGGTAGTCGGACTGCTCGTAGTCACGCAGCGTCAGCACCTGCGCGATCTCTTCGTCCGGCTGGAAGGAGAGCAGGCCGGCCACGTGCGAGCCCTTCGCGTCCCGGGCGGACTCGGGCAGCTGCCACACCTTGGCCCGGTAGACCCGGCCCTTGGTCGTGAAGAACAGCATCCAGTGGTGGTTCGTGGTGGCGAAGAAGTGGCTGATCTCGTCCTCGGCCCGCAACTGGGCGCCGCGGACCCCCTTGCCGCCGCGGTGCTGCACCCGGTACTGGTCGGTCTTGGTCCGCTTCGCGTACCCGCCGCGGGTGATCGTGACGACCACGTCCTCGTCCGGCACCAGGTCCTGCACGGAGAGGTCGCCGTCGGCCGCGATGATCTCGGTACGGCGCTCGTCGCCGTACTTGTCCACGATCTCGGCGAGCTCGTCGCGGACGATGGTCCGCTGCCGCTCCGGGCTGGCCAGGATGTCCTCGAGGTCGGCGATGATCGCCTCGAGCTCCTGCAACCGCTCGATGATCTTCTGCCGTTCCAGGGCGGCCAGCCGGCGCAGCTGCATGTCCAGGATCGCCTGCGCCTGGATTTCGTCGATGTCGAGCAGCTGGATCAGGCCGCTGCGCGCCTCGTCCACGTCCGGGCTGCGCCGGATCAGCGCGATCACCTCGTCGAGGGCGTCCAGCGCCTTCACGTAGCCGCGGTAGATGTGCGCGTTCTTCTCCGCCTCGCGCAGCCGGAACCGGGTCCGCCGCTGGATGACCTCGATCTGGTGGTCGATCCAGTGGCTGATGAACAGGTCCAGGCTCAGCGTGCGCGGTACGCCGTCCACCAGCGCGAGCATGTTGCACCCGAAGGTGTCCTGCAGCTGGGTGTGCTTGTAGAGGTTGTTCAGTACGACGCGGGGCTGAGCGTCCCGCTTCAGCACGATCACGAGCCGCTGCCCGGTCCGGGACGAGCTGTCGTCGCGGATGTCGGCGATGCCGTTGATCTTGCCGGTGTTCACCAGCTCGGCGATCTTCTGCGCCAGGTTGTCCGGGTTGACCATGTACGGCAGCTGGGTGACGACCAGGCTGGTGCGGCCCTTCGCGTCCTCCTCGATGTCGACGACCGCGCGCATGGTCACCGAGCCACGGCCGGTGCGGTACGCGTCGTCGATGCCCTTGTAGCCGACGATCAGGGCGCCGTTCGGGAAGTCCGGGCCCTTGATGTTCTGCAGGCAGGCCTCGAGCAGCTCCTCCTGGGTCGCGTCCGGGTGCGCCAGCGACCACTCGACGGCGGCGGCGACCTCCCTCAGGTTGTGCGGCGGGATCTGGGTCGCCATCCCGACCGCGATCCCGGACGAGCCGTTGACCAGCAGGTTCGGGAAGCGGCTCGGCAGGATCACCGGCTCCTGCGACTTGCCGTCGTAGTTGGGCCGGAAGTCGACCGTGTCCTGGTCGATGTCGCGGACCATCTCCATCGCCAGCGGCGCCATCCGGCACTCGGTGTACCGCATCGCGGCGGCCGGGTCGTTACCCGGTGAGCCGAAGTTGCCCTGGCCCTGGATCAGTGGCGCCCGCATCACCCACGGCTGGGCGAGCCGGACCAGGGTGTCGTAGATCGCCGAGTCGCCGTGCGGGTGGTACTGACCCATGACGTCACCGACGACGCGGGAGCACTTCGAGAAACCACGGTCCGGCCGGTAGCCGCCGTCGTACATCGCGTAGAGGATGCGGCGGTGCACCGGCTTGAGGCCGTCGCGGACCTCGGGCAGCGCGCGGCCGACGATGACCGCCATCGCGTAGTCGAGGTACGACTGCTGCATCTCGGTCTGCAGGTCGAGGGGCTCGACCCGGTCGTGGCCCGGCGAGGTGGGGGTCTCGGTCATGGAAAATCCCGTTCAGATCAGGTACGTCGGTCAGCGGCGAGCGGAATCAGAGGTCGAGGCTGCGCTAGATATCGAGAAAGCGAACGTCCTTGGCGTTGCGCTGGATGAAGCTGCGCCGCGCCTCGATGTCGTCGCCCATCAGCGTCTGGAACGTCTCGTCGGCACGCACCGCGTCGTCCAGCGTGATCTGCAGCAGCACCCGGTTGGCCGGGTCCATCGTGGTCTCCCACAGCTCGTTCGCGTTCATCTCGCCCAGACCCTTGTATCGCTGGATCGGGTTCTCCTTGGGCAGCTTCCTGCCCGCCTCGGCGCCGGCCTCGAGCAGCCCGTCGCGCTCCCGGTCGGTGTAGGCGAGCTCGTGCGCCGAGTTGCTCCAGCGGATCTTGTACAGCGGCGGCTGGGCCGCGTACACGTGACCGCGCTCGATCAGCGGCCGCATGAACCGGAACAGCAGGGTCAGCAGCAGGGTCCGGATGTGCTGGCCGTCGACGTCGGCGTCGGCCATCAGCACGATCTTGTGGTACCGGAGCTTCTCCTCGTCGAAGTCCTCGTGGATCCCGGTGCCGAGCGCGGAGATGATCGCCTGCACCTCGTTGTTCTGCAGGACCTTGTCGATCCGGGCCTTCTCGACGTTCAGGATCTTGCCCCGGATCGGCAGGATGGCCTGGAACTTCGGGTCCCGGCCGCCCTTGGCGGAGCCACCGGCCGAGTCACCCTCGACGATGTAAACCTCGCACTCCTCCGGGTTGGTCGACTGGCAGTCGGACAGCTTGCCCGGCAGCCCGCCGCCACCCAGCAGGCCCTTGCGGTTGCGGGCCAGGTCGCGCGCCTTCCGGGCCGCGATCCGGGCGCTCGCCGCGGCGGTCGCCTTCCGGATGATCTCGCGGCCCTCGGCCGGGTTCTGCTCGAACCAGGCGCCGAGCTTGTCGTTCACGACCCGCTGGACGAAACCCTTGACCTCGGTGTTGCCGAGCTTGGTCTTGGTCTGGCCCTCGAACTGCGGCTCACCCAGCTTGACCGAGATGATCGCGGTCAGGCCTTCCCGGATGTCGTCACCGGTGAGCCGGTCCTCCTTCTTCTTGATCATGCCCTGGTCCTCGCCGAACGAGTTGACCAGTGAGGTGAGCGCGGCCCGGAAGCCTTCCTCGTGGGTGCCGCCCTCGTGGGTGTTGATCGCGTTCGCGAAGGTGTGCACGGACTCCTGGAACGAGCCGCTCCACTGCAGCGCGACCTCGAGGCTCATGCTGTTCTCGCCGTTCGACGCGGCCTCGAACGAGATCACGTCGCGGTGCACGGTCTCCCGGATGCCGGTCAGGTACTTCACGTAGTCGACCAGGCCGTTGTCGTACTTGAACGACTGCTCGACCGGGTTACCGTCCTCGGTGTGGTCCGGCCGCTCGTCCCGGATCACGATCTCCAGGCCCTTGTTCAGGAAGGCCATCTCGCGGAACCGGGTGGACAGCGTCTCGTAGGAGTACGTCGTGGTCTCGAAGATGTCCGGGTTCGCCCAGAAGGTGATCGTCGTACCGTGCGCGTCGGACGGGCCGACTTCGGCCAGCTCCTCGTCCGGCACGCCCATGGTGAAGGACTGGGTGTACTCCATGCCGTTCTGCTCGACGTCGACCCGGAGCCGGGTGGACAGCGCGTTCACCACGGACACGCCGACGCCGTGCAGACCGCCGGAGACCTTGTAACCGCCGCCGCCGAACTTGCCGCCGGCGTGCAGCACGGTCAGCACGACGGTGACGGCCGGCTTGCCCTCGGACTCGACGATGCCGACCGGGATGCCGCGGCCGTTGTCCACGACCCGGATGCCGCCGTCGGCGAGCAGGGTGACGACGATCCTGTCGCAGACGCCTGCCATCGCCTCGTCCACCGCGTTGTCGACCACCTCGGTGACCAGGTGGTGCAGTCCGCGCTCACCGGTCGAACCGATGTACATCCCCGGCCGCTTCCGGACCGCGTCGAGGCCCTCGAGGACCTGGATCGCGCTGGCGTCGTACTCCCGCTCCACGACGTTGGAGGGGATCTCACTGTCGGGTACGACGGTGCCGATGGGGTCGGCGGACTGGTTGGCGTCGATCTCGGTCGGCTCGTCGGTCACCGGTGGTTGTCCTCCTCGGACCTCGCGTCTGCGAGGCATCGCGGCACAGTGGAAGCCGCCCCCCACAGTGTTGTCAGAGGTGCGGCTCGCCCTACACCGTCCATTCTACCTGTCGACGGAAGCAGAACCTGCCATCAGGAGGCCGAAACTGTGGACAGGGCGTCTTTTCGCCCTCCTCGCCATGTCCCCTCTCGCGGGTAGGGGGCTCAAAAGCGCTCACGGGCGCTCAGCGGCCTCGGACCGGTCCGGATCCGGCGGTCTCCGGGTCGAGCCGGAGTGGACCGGTCCAGACCGCTCAGCCTACGGCCCGACGAGTGGCCGTCGCGGACCCACGGACCTTTAGGATCGCTGCCGTGGAAAGTCTCGACGACGTCATCGACGCCATGATCGCCGACCGGGTGATTCACCGGCACCGGCGCAAATGGCTGATCGCGATCGCCCTCGTCGTCGTCCTCGCCCTGGTGGTCCTGGCCACCGGCGGCTGGAAGGAGCGGAAGGGCCGCACGGTGCCGACGCTGTCCGCACCGGTGACCGTCGAGGCCGGCAAGTGGGAGTACAACTTCACCAAGGCCGAGATCCGGGTCAAGAAGGCGGGGGAGTACAGCGACCCCGAGACCGAGCTCCGGGTCTACTTCGACCTGAAGAACATCGACGAGGAGGAGATGACCAGCGACAGCCTGCCGGGCAAGCTGCTGGTCTTCGTCCCGGGCGGCGGCGCGGAGTACGTCGACTCCAACGGCGCGGACTGCCGCGGCGAGCTGAACTGGGTGATCGTCTACGGACTGCCGCCGGAGAGCTGCTACACCACCTTCAAGGTGGCGCCCGACTTCACCTCGGACCTGGTCGAGATCGGGGTCCAGGGTGAACGGTACGAGTCCGACGACAGCCTGTTCGGCGCCAACGACGATCCGTACTGGCAGAACGAGCGGCCGGACGCTGTCGTCCAGCTGAAGCCCGAGACCGTCGACGTCACGGAGGGCGACAAGTGAAGCTCTATCGGCCGGCCACCGTGCTCGTCGGCATCCTGTTCGTCCTGCTCGGTGGCGTCACCCGGCTGGCCGCCCCGGAGCAGGTGTTCGAGGACCAGAACCTGATCGCCGTCCGCGGCACGATCGGCGAGCCGCTGAAGTACGCCGGTTCGGACTCCACCGTGACCGTCACCCGGATGAAGTTCGCCAAGACCCTGGTCGAGGAGGACGGCAGCGACGACGACAAGCCGTTCGAGACCAACGGCGTCTACGTGGCCCTCGAGTGGGACACCGTGCGCGGCGTGCAGAAGCCGGCCAACACCGGCGCCCGCCTGATCGCCGACGGCGGCACGAACTACGAGCCGATCGGCGGACTGACCGACTCCGGGATCGACTTCCCCGAAGCGGGTTTCGCCAAGACCGGCGCGATCGTCTTCGAGGTGAACCCGACCGACCTCAAGGGGCTCAAGCTGCAGATCCGGCCGAGCATGTTCTTCACCGTGCTGAACTCGTACGTCGAGGTCGACCTCGGCATCCCGAGTGAAGAAGTCGCCCAGCAACTCGTCGACGGCGCCGAGGCGCAGTACGTGCTGCAGGACCCGGTGACCCGGGTGGCGTCGTCATGAGGGGCCTGAACCGCGCGGCCCGGCTGGCCGCCCAGATCTCGCTGCTGCTGGCGCTGATGTCCACCAGCGCGTACATGCTGACCCGGGTCTACCTCGACGACGACGAGCGGATCTACAACGAGGGCAACATCAACGAGATGGCCACCAGCGGCGGGCCGGTCACGATCGGCCACGTCGAGTGGAAGCTGGACTCGCTGCAGCCCTACACCCGGATCGTCGACAAGAAGGGCGAGGAGATCGGGATGGGCGGCACCGCCGGCACCATCTTGATGATCGCCAAGCTGACCGCGACCCCGCGGCAGGGCGTCTACCTCAAGGACGGCGGCTTCACCTGCGGCGCGGACCTCTGGGACGACCGCGGCAACGTCTGGCAGCCCGGGCCGAACACCTCCGACTGGGAGCTGCCGACCAACTGCTACGCCGACGACAGTGACGACGACGGCAAGGACGAGAAGTTCGAGATCGACAAGCCCCGCCAGGTGGCGATGATCTACGTCATCCCGGCCGATGCCGCGTCACACGTCATCGGTGTGAGCATGCAGGACCGGGACGGCTTCCGCCGGGTCCTCATCGCCCCCTGACCTTCCCGTCGTACGGCGGCCGGCCGCGAAGGGCTCCCGCCGTACCCGGGTAAGTCAGGCGGAAGGCTGGGCCGACTTCTCGGCCTCGGCGGCCTCGGCGCGGCGCTCGCTGCTGACGGAGATGCACAGGTCGAAGGCGGCCGCGAGCAACGCGATCCGCAGCGTCTCGAAGATCGCGTTGTCGATCATCGAGGCGAGCTCGGCGTTCATCAGGCCCCAGCGTTCGCCGTGCACGCCAAGCGCCCGCTGGATCGCCACGAACGCCCACTCGTCACCGAGCACCCAGAACGTGTAGACCATGCAGACCACGCCCAGGAACACCGGCCCGACCCGCACCAGCAGCCGGAACGCGTTCAGCGTCGGGTAGAACTTCTCCCGCAGACCGCCGAGCACCAGGTTCGGCGCCTTGCTGGTGAGCGCGACCACCCGGTTCTGTTTCGGGGCCTCCTGCTCGAGCTGGCTGCCGAACCGCTGCTCGATGCGGGTCCCGCGGAAGACGCCACCGCTGGACAGCACCCGGTGGCCGAACACCACCGTGGTGATCGCCAGCCAGGTCAGCGGCTCGGCGACGCCCAGCTTGAACAGCGGCCAGAGGCTCTCCCAGAAGAAGCCCCAGAGGAACTCGAGACCGGCCGGGACCGGGATGTTGATGTCGGCGAAGAAGTCCTTCAGCCCGTCCCACCAGTCGACCGACCAGTACCAGAACGAGCGCCGCTCGAACCAGTTCTTGCCGTCGGCGATCGCGAACGGCGTGACGACGACGGTGATCAGCAGGAAGAACGCCTCGGCCCAGACCTGGACGAACTTGGCCGGCCGGCTCGGCCAGCGGTCGTCGACCGCCTGGATCACCCGGCGCAGCACCAGCAGGATGACGATCGCCGGCAGGTACTTGTGCCAGGCCCCGTTGCCCAGGTCGAAGAATCCGGAGCCGGGCTGCATGCCGCGCTCGACCATGTTGCTCACGTTGAGCTGGGAGACCTGGTTCTCCAGGAAGCCCCAGGCCGACCACACCGCCACCAGCGGCAGCAGCGTCACGGCCAGCAGCTCCATCAGGCCCTGCTGGGTCGGGTCCGACGTCTCCTCGGCCTTGTTGCTGGCCGCGTCCCGCCAGCGGTACAGCGAGTTCGCGCAGGCCCGGATCATGCCGACGTACGCCGCGATCTGGATCAGTACGCCGGCCGAGAACACTCCGACGCCGATACTCGAGTGCGAGTGCTCGGCGAGCCAGATCGCGCACTCCATGCAGACCTTGAACCCGACGTACCCGGCGAAGAACCAGGTCGTCATGGGCAGCAGGTTCCGCCACCACAACCGGAAGGTGTCTCCGATCAGGCGGACCATCTCGATGAAGCCGTCGACGATCGTGCGCATCGCGCCTGATCCTAGGGGAGCGTCGGGTCGCTTCGGCAATCTGCGCTCGAGGGACGGTCAGCCGTAGGTGTCGCGGGGACCGCGGCCGCCGCGGATCGTCCGCGGGCCCTTGCGCCAGGACGGGGCGTGTGGTCCCTGGACGTTGACTCGAGTGACGGTTCCTTCGCCGAGCTCGGCGTTCAGGCGACGCACCAAGTCCGGTGCGAGCATCTTCAGCTGGGTGGCCCAGGCGGTGGAGTCGGTCCGGACGGTGAGCTCGGTGTCCTGGTAGCTCTCCGGCTTGCAGTGCTCGGCCATCTCCGGCCCGACGATCGCCGGCCAGCGCGCCATCACGCCGTGTACGGCGACATCCACCTCCCACCCCTGGTCCCGCATCAGCCGGCCGAGGGTGTTCGTCAGCTTCTGCGGATCCCGGTCGTCCGGCCGCGCACTGCTGACCTGGGCGCCGTCGATCCGCGGCCGCCGGCGGGTGCGCTTGACCGGCTTGACCGGGCTCATGCCCTTCAGCCGGCCGGCGAGTGACTTCGCCAGGTCCAGCCCCTGCTTGTCGTGCTCGGTTTCACCCGGCGGCTCCGGAGCCGCTTCGCTCTCGAAGCCGCTCTCAGAGGAATTCCGGGGTTCAGGCACGGCTGACAGCTCCGTCGCCCACGTCGAACCGCGCACCGCTGAGCTGAGCGGGCACGTCAGCGCCCACCGCCGCCGTCACCAGCACCTGCTCGGCCGGCGCGACCAGCTCGGCCAGCCGGTCGCGGCGCTGCGTGTCCAGCTCCGCGAACACGTCGTCAAGGATCAGCACCGGCTCACCCCCATCCGCTCTGAGCAGTTCGTACGACGCCAGCCGCAGCGCGAGCGCGAACGACCAAGACTCACCGTGACTCGCGTACCCCTTCGCAGGCAAGTCCCCAAGCCCGAGTACGACGTCGTCGCGGTGCGGACCGACCAGCGACACCCCACGGTCGAGCTCGTCCTGCCGCTTCTCGTGCACCGCGTCGAGCAGCACCTGGGCCAGCTCCTCCCGGGACACGACACCGGGCTCGAGGACGACCGACGACTTGTACTCCAGCCGCGCATCACCCTTGCCTCGGGCAACAGCGTCATACGAGCTGGACACCAACGGGCGCAGCGATTCCAGCAGCTCGAGCCTGGTCGCGAGCAGCTCGGAGCCGGCGCGGGCGAGGTGGGAGTCCCACACCTCGAGCGTGCGCAGTTGCCCCTCCGCGGCACTCGACCGGTTCTGCCGACGCGCCATCGACGCGCTGCGGAGCAACGAGTTCCGCTGCTTCAGCACCCGGTCGTAGTCCTGCCGTACGCCGGCCATCCGCGGTGCCCGCAGGGTCAGCAACTCGTCCAGGAACCGGCGGCGTTCGGACGGGTCGCCCTTCACCAGCGCCAGGTCCTCGGGCGCGAACAGCACCGTACGGAGCAGCCCGAGCACTTCCCGCGGCCGCGGCACCGGCGACCGGTTCACCCGGGCCCGGTTTGCCTTCCCAGGATTGATTTCCAGCTCGACGATCACGTCCCGGTCGTACTGGCTGCGGATCTCGGTGCGCACGATCGCTCTGCTGGCGCCGGCTCGCACCAGCGGGGCGTCGTTCGCGACGCGGTGCGAGCCGAGGGTCGCGGTGTAGTGGATCGCCTCGACCAGGTTGGTCTTGCCGTGGCCGTTCGGCCCGACGAAGGCCGTCACGCCCGGGGCGAGCTGGACCTCCGCCTGCTGGTAGGACCGGAAGTCGAGCAGACCCAGGGCGGTGACATACACCTCAGTGCTTCGTGGGCGGCGTCGCGTACGACGGGTCCTCGGCGCCCTTGACCGCGTGACCGCCGAACTGGTTGCGCATCGCCGCGATCGCCTTCATCGCCGGCGAGTCCTCCTGCCGGGACGCGAACCGGGCGAACAGCGACGCGGCGATCGCCGGCACCGGTACGGCGTTGTCGATCGCGGCCTCGACCGTCCACCGGCCCTCACCGGAGTCCTCGGCGTACCCACGGATCTTGTCCAGGTGGGTGTCTTCCTTGAGCGCGTTCACCATCAGGTCCAGCAGCCAGGACCGGATCACGGTGCCCTCGCGCCAGGACTCGAACGTCTCCGGGACGTTGTCCACGATGTCCGCGGCCTCGAGCAGCTCGAAGCCCTCGGCGTACGCCTGCATGATCGCGTACTCGATGCCGTTGTGGACCATCTTGCTGAAGTGGCCGGCGCCGACCTTGCCGGCGTGCACGAAACCGAAGTCGCCCTCGGGCTTGAGCGCCTCGAAAATCGGCATCAGCGTCGCGACGGTGTCGTTGTCGCCGCCGCACATCAGTGCATAGCCGTTCTCGAGACCCCAGACGCCGCCGGAGACACCGCAGTCGACGAACCTGATGTCCTTCTCGGCCAGCTGCGCCGCGCGACGGGTGTCATCGGTCCAGCGGCTGTTGCCGCCGTCGATCACGATGTCGCCGGGGGAGAGCAGGTCGGCGAGCTCGGTGATGACCGGGTCGATGGCCTGCACCGGGACCATCACCCAGACCACCTTCGGCTGGCCGTCGGCCGTGAGCTTGCCGACCATCTCGGCCAGGTCCTTGGCGTCGGAGATGTCCGGGTTGTGATCGAACCCGACCACGGTGTGCCCCGCGTTGCGGATCCGCTGGCGCATGTTGCCGCCCATCTTGCCGAGACCGACAAGGCCGAGCTCCATCGTGCAATCCCCTTGTTCTGTTGGCTTTCAGCTGTTGAGGCGGACCGGCATCAGCACGTACCGGAACTCGCTGATCGGTTCGCCGTCGAAGTCCCGCACACCGGTCAGCTCGGCCGGCTTGGTCGCCTGCGTGAACGCCAGGTGGGCGACCGGCGTGCCGATCGCGTTCAGGCCGTCCAGCAGGTACGTCGGGTTGAAGCCCACAGTAACCGGGTCACCGGAAACCCGGGCCTCGATCGACTCGGACGCCTGCGCCTCGTCGCCGCTGCCGGCGTCGAGGGTCACGCTGTCCTCGCTGAAGGTCAGCCGCACCGGAGCGTTCCGCTCCGCGACCAGGGCGACGCGCTTGACCGCCTCGACCAGCGTCGCGGTGTCGATCCGGACCCGGGTCGCGATCGCCGAGTCGGTCGGGATGATGCCGCGGACCTTCGGGAACTCACCGTCCAGCAGCCGCGTGGTGGCGCGTCGGTTGCCGCCGGACACCTCGCCCTCGAAGCCGACGATGCCGTCACCGGTACCGGGCGCGGCCAGCGAGACGATCACGTCCGAGCCGGTCATCGCCTTCGCGGTCTCGGACAGCACCCGGGCCGGCACCAGCGCCGCCGCGGAGGCGTCAGGGGACTGCGGGTTCCACTCGAGCTCACGGATGGCGAGCCGGTAGCGGTCGGTGGCGAGCAGCGAGATCGTGGATCCCTCGATCTCTACTCGGACACCGGTCAGCACCGGAAGCGTGTCCTCGCGACCGGCCGCGGTCACCACCTGGGAGACCGCCTGGGCGAAGACGTCGCTCTTCACCGTCCCGCTCGCGGCCGGAAGCTCCGGCAGGGCCGGATATTCCTCTGTGGGAAGCGTTTGGAGGGTGAACCGCGAACTGCCGCAGGTCACTTGAGCCTTGGCGCCGTCCACGGCGATGTCCACAGGCTGGTTCGGAAGACTCTTCGAGATGTCGGCGACGAGCCGGCCGGAGATCAGGCACTTGCCGCTGTCGGCCACCTGCGCGGGGACGGTGACCCGGACCGAGGTCTCGTAGTCGAAGCCGGACAGGGTGATCTGCCCGTCCTCGGCCTCGACCAGAAGGCCGGCAAGGATCGGGACGCTGGGACGACTGGGCAAACTGCGCGCGGCCCAGGCCACCGACTCGGCCAGTACGTCGCGCTCGACGCGAAACTTCACCGCTGGGTGCCTCCTGATTCGGCTGTGTGCCAGGCAGATCCTGCCACGGACAAGTGTGATGTGCGCCAACCGGGCGTGACGTGGCGCTTCGGGCGGGTCGCGTCGGCGTCGTTCCTGCTCGTTCTGAAGACCGCGTTCGGGTGCTTCTGAAGACAGCCTGACAGGTCCGCCCAACCGGCGCGAGACCGGGGTTTTCCCCAGATCGAGCCGCTCGTTCGTTTTGTGGACTGGGAACTCTCTACAGATTCCATAGGGTTCTTAGCACCGGTGGATACTGTGGAAAAGCGACGAGTTCGCAGGTCAGACCGCATTTCGGCCTGGGGACGCCGTGTGGACGAATCTCGCTTGGGCTGAGGACGCCTGAGGATGACGAAATCTGTCCCCACAGCGAATCCACAGCACACCCGGCTGTGTCCACCGCAATACCCACAGTTTTCCACAGGTGTATCCCCAACCTGTGTGGTTCGTGTGACCGCGCTGTAGCACTCGGCGTGCAGGCTCCCGGGCGCGGTCACGGACCTCATTGCTGCTTGGCCTGGTGCTTGATCCGGTTGGTCAGCTCGGTCACCTGGTTGAAGACGCTGCGCCGCTCCGACATCAGCTGCCGGATCTTCCGCTCGGCGTGCATCACCGTGGTGTGGTCGCGGCCGCCGAACTGCTGGCCGATCTTCGGCAGCGACAGGTCGGTGAGCTCGCGGCACAGGTACATCGCGATCTGCCGTGCGGTCACCAGCACCCGGCTGCGGCTCGACCCGCACAGGTCGTCGATCGACAGGCCGAAGTACGACGCCGTCTGGCCCATGATCATGCTGGCCGTCACCTCGGGCTTGCTGCCCTCGGGGATCAGGTCCTTCAGCACGATCTCGGCCAGGCTCAGATCGACCGGCTGCCGGTTCAGGCTGGCGAACGCGGTGACCCGGATCAGCGCGCCCTCGAGCTCACGGATGTTGGTCTGCACCTTCGACGCGATGAACTCCAGCACCTCCGGCGGCGCGGTCAGCCGCTCGGTGGCCGCCTTCTTCCGCAGGATCGCGATCCGGGTCTCGAGGTCCGGCGGCTGGATGTCGGTGATGAGGCCCCACTCGAACCGGTTCCGCAGCCGGTCCTCCAGCGCTTCCAGGCGCTTCGGCGCGCGGTCGGAGCTGATCACGATCTGCTTGTTCGCGTTGTGGAGCGTGTTGAAGGTGTGGAAGAACTCTTCCTGGGTCTGGATCTTGCCCTCGAGGAACTGGATGTCGTCGATCAGCAGGACGTCGACGTCGCGGTACCGGCGCTGGAACTGGGACGCCTTGTCGTCGCGGATCGCGTTGATGAAGTCGTTGGTGAACTCTTCGCTGGACACGTACCGGACGCGGGCCCCGGTGTAGAGGCTGCGGACGTAGTGACCGATCGCGTGCAGCAGGTGGGTCTTGCCCAGCCCGGAGTCGCCGTAGATCAGCTGAGGGTTGTACGCCTTGCCGGGCGCCTCGGCCACAGCGACCGCGGCGGCGTGCGCGAACCGGTTCGAGCTGCCGATGACGAACGTCTCGAACGTGTACTTCGGGTTCAGCCGGGCTTCGCCCTGCGCCTCGGTCGCCGGCTGGGTCGGGGCCGAGCCGTTTGGCGGCGGTGCGACGGAGCCGAACTGCTGCTGCGGAGCTCCCAACTGCGGCGCGCCGAGGTGTGGCGCGGCTTGCTGTGGCGCGCTGTGCTGCGGCGCATTTTGATGTGGTGCACCGTGCTGCGGTGTCGGTGCGGTTGGCTGGTCGTAGCGCTGGGCCGGCTCTGGGCGTTGCTGCGGCGCGGGCTGCCCGAAGTGCTGTCCAGAGTGCTGACCAGGATGCTGACCGGCGTGCCCTGAATGCTGCCCTGGGTGCTGGCTGCTGGTGTCCGGGTCGGTCAGGGACGACTGGATGCTTGGCTGGAAGGAGCCTTCGGTCCGCAGCGGCTCGCGTACGGCGGGCTGTGGCGGCGACTGTGGTTCGCGCAGTTCGGGGTCCAGTGACGGGTCGACCGTGACCGCGATCCGGATGTCCCGGCCGAAGCTCTCGGTCAGTATGCGCTCGAGGTCCGGGCGGAGCCGGGTCTCGAGCTGACCGCGGGTGAAGTCGTCCGGCACCGCGACGATGGCGGTGCTCTCGTGCAGCGTGACCGGCCGTGAGTTGGTCAGCCACGCGCGCTGGTTCGGCGGCAGGCCCGCGAGCACCCGGGTCCAGGCGTCGTTGAGGTTCATCACCGGAGCCGGTCCCGGGACATCAGGTACGGCCGGTCGGGTCTCCGCACTGCTGTTGTCCGCACGCCCATCACCCTCGTTCCGCATCACGCCGGCCGGTTCGCGCTCACTGTTGTAATGAGGCGCGAGACCACCGCGTTGATTCAGGTCACTGCCGTAACGCTGCGGCTGCTGCTCACTGCTGTGGTGAACTGCCGACTGCTCGGCGGCGTACTGCGGGTGCTGCTGCGGGTCGCCGCCGTACTGAGCCGTCTGCGGCTGAGCGCCGTACTCCGGCGTCTGCTGTGGTGCGGTGTACTGGCCGAAGCGCTCGGCACGGGGTGCTTCGACCGAGTACTTGTCGTTCTGTACGTCGGCGTACCTCAGGTTGTCGCCGACCGCCGGCGCGGAGCCGAAGTACGGCGTACCGGGCGCGGGCGTCGCGCCGGGAAGAGCGGGCGTCGTGCCAGGAAGATCAGTGGCGGCGCGCTCCAGGTCCGAGCGGTAACCGTCGGGACGGTAGCCGTCGCCGACCGGGGTCGACGGGTAGCCGAGCTCGCTCTGGGTGCTGGGAGGGGTGGGGCCCTCCACGGGTTCAGCCCGCGGCACCAGACCCGGCTCGGGGGTGATCCCCGGCCTGAACTCCGCTCCGGCGTCCCCTGCGAATTCCGCACTGGCGGAATGGTCCTCGACCACGCGTTGCTCCCCGAATCCATCGCTGCGGTGGCCGGCGCATTCCGGTGACCCGGGCGGCGCGACCGTTAGACCCGACATCGTGCGGCCGCTGCGTCGTTTCCGGCTCGGCGTGACCGCTCTTGTCCGCGGCCGGCCGCCGTACTGTCCACACGGTTGTCCACAGATGTGAACGACGGGTGGAGCAGGTTGGTTACCAGTTGCGGGATGTGGGACCTCTGGTGTGAGGGGCTGACGCTAACAAGTCGGGCCACGCTGCTTCAAGCCGTCATCCACAGGCTATGAACCCAAAATTGGGGGCAACCTGCGGCGTGTCGAGTGGACAGCGGAGCGTAATCATGGTGCTGGAGCCCACTGTGACGGCCAGCTGACCGATCGTGTGCCGACTATTCTGTCCACAAGCCTGTGGAAAACCCTGGGGATGACTGGTTTGACCTGTCCACAGGCGGCCACGTACCGTGGATCGGTCGGTGTTGAGCCGGCCGTTTCGTGCTGCGCTCCCTGCGGGACCACATTCAGGTTCTTGAGTGGTGTGCAGGACTGCACCAGCGGCAGATCTATCAGTGGATTTGTCGATAATTGTGATCTCGAGTAACCGGAGTCATTCCAGTGAGCAAGCGGACGTTCCAGCCGAACAACCGTCGCCGGCACAAGAAGCACGGCTTCCGTCTTCGGATGCGTACCCGTGCGGGTCGCGCCATCATCGCTGCCCGCCGTGGCAAGGGCCGTCAGCGCCTCGCGGCCTGAGCGGTCTTCTCGACGGTGACCACCCCGTGTTGCCTGCGTCGAACCGGTTGCGCCGGTCCGACGACTTCCGCCGCGCAGTCCGGTCCGGACGGCGTGCGGGCAGGCGCGCGGTGGTGGTCCATCTGTTCCGGCGGGACGAGGCTGCGGCCGAACCCGCTCGTGTCGGATTCGTGGTGAACAAGGCGGTGGGCAACGCGGTTCTGCGGAACCGGGTCCACCGCCGCCTGCGTGCCGTCCTGGCCACGCGGCTCCCCGACCTGCCGGCCGGCAGCCTGACCGTCGTTCGCGCCCTTCCGTCGTCCGCCTCGGCGTCGTACGACGAACTGGTCGCGGACGTGGACGGCGCCTTGGCGCGGTTGCTGGGGTCACGATGAAGATCAACCCCGTCAAGTACGGGATCATCGGTTTCCTGAAGCTCTACCGGACCTTCGTCAGCCCGATGTACGGGCAGGTGTGCAGGTTCTACCCAAGTTGTTCGGCGTACGCCCTGGAAGCGGTCGAACGCCACGGTGCGGTGCGCGGTTGCTGGCTGGCGATGAGGCGACTCATTCGCTGCCACCCGTGGAACCCCGGAGGCTACGACCCCGTTCCACCCACAGATGTCGACCAGCGCGGAGACTCGATCTCCGCCAATCAGCCCGGATCGTCCGCCGACGCCGGGCCCGTGCAGCGAGGTGCTTGAGTGACTCTTCTGGCCATCCCCCAGCTCGCGTTGTGGGACGGGATCGTAGACCTGTTCAACGCCATCATGACGCCGCTGTACTGGGCTGTCTCGGCGCTGCTCGTCGGATGGCACTGGCTGCTCAGCCTGGTGCTTGACCCGGACGGCGGCTGGGCCTGGGCGCTGTCGATCGCCGGTCTGACCGTCGTCATCCGGACCCTGCTGATCCCGCTGTTCGTGCGGCAGATCCGCTCCAGCCGGAACATGCAGCTGCTGCAGCCCAAGATGAAGGAGCTGCAGAAGAAGTACGGCCATGACCGGGAGAAGCTCGGTCAGGAAATGATGAAGCTGTACAAGGAGACGGGCACCAACCCGTTCTCCTCGTGCCTTCCGCTGCTGCTCCAGTCGCCGGTCTTCCTGGCGCTGTTCCGGGTGCTCGACGGCGCCTCGAAGGGCGAGGCCCACAGCAGCATCATCGAGCCGCAGATCGAGTCGCTGCGACACGCCACCATCTTCGGCGCCGAGATCTCGCAGACCTTCCTGCGGGCCAGCGGCCCAGGCGCCACGAACGTCAAGATCGTCGCGATGGTCCTCATCATCCTGATGACGACGACGATGTTCATCACTCAGCTGCAGCTGATGCGCAAGAACATGCCGAAGGAGGCCCTCGAGGGCCAGGCCGCGCAGATGCAGAAGATCATGCTGTACGTCTTCCCGATCTTCTTCCTGGTCGGTGGCTTCAACTTCCCGATCGGTGTGCTGATCTACTGGTTCGTCTCGAACCTGTGGACGATGGGCCAGCAGTTCTACGTGATCCGGCGCAACCCGGCTCCCGGCACCCCGGCGTACGACGCGATGGAGGCCCGGAAGCGCGAGCACAACCTGCGCGCCGGCCGCCCGGCCGAGGAGGGTCTGGCGGGCGCCGAGGGTACGACTGAGACCGTCACGGACCGTCGTCCGGCGCAGCGGCAGCAGCCGAAGCGGCAGTCGCGCAGCGACCGCAAGGGCGGAGGCACGCAGCCCTCGTCCGGCGGTGACACGGCCAGTGCCGAAACGTCCGCGAGCAACGGGCAGGCGTCGTCGGACGCCCAGCCCGCGGCGGCCAAGAAGACTCAGGCCGGTGCTGCCAAGAAGCAGCCGGCCGGCAAGAAGGGTACGACGGCGAAGCGCCAGCCCGCGGCGAAGTCTGCCGCGCAGAAGAAGGCGGCCCAGAAGAAGTCCGGCGGCTCCCGCTGACCGGTCGCCGGTAACCCTGCCTGCTTGTGTACACCTGGGTCCCCGTGGGGCGGATCTCGAGATTGTGAAGGAGTTGGCCGTGACCGACGGCACGCAGAACACCGAGGCGGCGGAGCAGCCCACCGCCAAGACGTCCACCTCGGATGAGCGGCTCAAGGCGCTCGAGGCGGAGAGCGACATCGCGGCCGACTACCTCGAGGAGCTGCTGGACATCGCGGACCTGGACGGCGACATCGACATGGACATCGACGGCGACCGCGCCGCGGTGTCGATCGTCGGCGCCGAGCTGAACAACCTGGTCGGCGAGAACGGCAAGGTGCTGGAGGCGCTGCAGGAGCTGACCCGGCTGGCGGTCTACCGCGAGACCGGCGAGCGTTCCCGGCTGATGCTGGACGTGTCGAACTATCGGGCCAACCGCAAGGCGGAGCTCGAGGAGGTCGGTCGCAAGGCGGTCGACGAGGTGAAGGCGACCGGCGCTCCGGTGCGGCTGGACCCGATGACGCCGTTCGAGCGGAAGGTTGTCCACGACGTCGTCGCGGCCGCCGGGCTGACCAGCGAGTCCGAGGGCGAGGAGCCACGCCGCCGCGTCGTCGTCCAGCCGGCCTGATCCGATGACGGGACATTCCCGCTTGTGACCGAACCTGTTTCACGTGAAACGCCGCCGCTCGTGGAGAAGTTGTATCCACGGGCGGCGGTGCGGCTTGCGGCGTACGCCGACCTGCTCGCCACCCAGGGCACGCTGCGCGGCCTGATCGGCCCGCGCGAGGTCCCGCGGCTGTGGGACCGGCATCTGCTGAACTGCGCCGTCCTCGAGCGCCTGATCCCGCCGGACTCGACGGTGGCCGACGTCGGCACCGGCGCCGGCCTGCCCGGGATCGTGGTGGCGCTGGTCCGTCCCGACCTCCAGGTGTCGCTCGTCGAGCCGTTGCTCCGGCGCACCACCTTCCTGCAAGAGGCGGTCGACGTACTCGGTCTTGAGAACGCCACGGTGGTGCGTTCGCGGGCCGAGGATCTTCCATCGGCGTCGTACGACGTGGTGACTTCTCGGGCTGTGGCTCCCTTGGGCAAACTGGCCAAGTGGTGTCTGCCACTGTGCGCCGAAGGGGGACTGATGCTGGCGATGAAGGGGTCGTCCGCCGACGAGGAACTGGAGGCCTCGGAGCGCGAGCTCGAGTCGCTGGGGGCCGAGGTTTGGCACATTCACCAACTCGGTGCGGATGAACTGGCCCAGCCGACGACAGTCGTGAGTATTGTGGCCGGACGTGCTGCAGGGGGATCCCGGCACGGAAGACGCGGGAGGTGAGCGGGTTGGTGAGTCGTGCCCTCGGATGGCCGGACAAGAGCACGGGTGAGCCGAAGACAGCGCAGGGCATCGGCTGGCCGACAGATTCTCAGAGTGCCATCCGCCTGATCACCTCAGACCCCACCACCGACACCGCACCCGACTCCTCTGCTCCCACGCCCCCTCAGCCGGCCACCTCCTCGGAGCCGACCCCGACTTCCGCTTCCGCCGCACCTGCCGCACCTGCCGCACCTACTGCTCCGGCTGTGGATGGAGCTGCTCTTCGGGCGGTGGCTGCGACGGGCTTGGACCTGGTTCCGTCGACGGACTCGGCGTCCGTTTCACGTGGAACAGCGGAGTCGCGAGATGATGGTGTCCGGGCCGAATCGGCGTCACTGGTGGACGCCGAGAACGACTTCGACGAGTCTCCACGACCTGTGGATGACGACCCCATGAAACTGCCCCTGCACACGGGAATTCGTCCACAGAGGCCTGTGGACGAAGCTGGGGGCAGACCCGCCCCGACCCCAACTGACATCCTCTTCGGGCCAAGTCCCGCACCTATCGGAATGGGCGCTATGACTGCCGCACAGATCGCCGCGCGGGCCACCTCGGACGAGCTTCAGCGACGCCTCCTCGAGACTCCGATCGCCGCCGCCACCGAACGGACCCTGCTCGTGAACGAAGGACGCACGATGGGTCGCGAGTTCCCGCTGCCCGCCGAAACCCGGGTCTTCGTCGTCGCCAACCAGAAGGGTGGTGTCGGGAAGACCACCACGACGGTGAACGTCGCCGCGGGTCTCGCCCTGTACGGCGCCCGGATCCTCGTCATCGACTTGGACCCCCAGGGCAACGCGTCGACCGCTCTCGGCATCGACCACTCGGAAGGCACCCCGGGCGTCTACGAAGCGATCATCGAAGGCGAGTCGCTGGGCAAGCTGTTGCAGCCGTGCGCCGAGCACCCGGGCATCCAGGTCGTGCCGGCGACGATCGACCTGGCCGGTGCCGAGATCGAACTGGTCAGCATCGTGGCCCGTGAGAGCCGGCTGAAGCGCGCCCTCGACGCGCACCTGGCCGAGACCGAGGCAGCCGGCGAGAAGTACGACTACGTCTTCATCGACTGCCCGCCGTCGCTCGGTCTTCTCACCGTCAACGCGCTGACCGCGGCTCGCGAGGTGCTGGTCCCGATCCAGAGCGAGTACTACGCACTCGAGGGTCTGTCCCAGTTGCTCCGGCACATCGACATGGTGAAGTCGCACCTGAACCCCGGGCTCGACGTCTCAACGATCCTGCTGACGATGTACGACGCCCGGACCAAGCTGGCCGGTGAGGTCGCGGCCGAGGTTCGTGGCCACTTCCGTGACGCCGTGCTGCGGACCGCCGTACCGCGCTCGGTCCGGATCTCCGAAGCGCCGAGCCACGGACAGACCGTGCTCGCGTACGACCCGGCGTCCGCCGGAGCCCTCTCGTACCTGGAGGCCTCCCGCGAGATCGCCATGCGCAACAACGCCTGACCCGAACCACCCCTCGCGCCGGTCGAGTCCTTCTCGGCCGGCGCGTCGCATGTCAGCCACCGGGTCGGGAGCACTGGGCGTTTCACGTGGAACGCTTCGACCCGGTTTCACGTGGAACGGGATCGGCTCGGTTTCACGTGGAACGCCGCCTGTGGAATCGCGGCACCGGACAAGCGGTCCTGTGGATGCGCGTTCGAAGTGCTGGGTGGGACCAGTTACGGTTGCTCAGGCAGCTACTGGTGCCGGTCGGCGTTTCACGTGAAACGAGCCCGCGGGCAGTGGTACTCCAAGAACATCAGCAGGTTGTCGAACTCGAGGGAGCGCGATGAACACCCGACTCGGACGCGGACTTGGTGCGCTGATTCCCAGCACACCCGCTCCCGGTAGCAGCACAACGCTCGGCAGCAAGTCCAGTTCGATTCCCGGTGCACCGCCGGCGACCATCAGGACCGAGCCCGAACTGGCCGCCGTACCGGGCGCGTCGTTCGCGGAGATCGAGGTCGACAAGATCACTCCGAACCCGAAGCAGCCGCGCACCGTCTTCGACGAGGAGGCGATGGAGGAGCTGGTCCACTCGGTGAAGGAGATCGGCCTGCTGCAGCCGATCGTCGTACGGCGGCTGGAGGCGGACAAGTACGAGCTCGTCATGGGCGAGCGTCGTTGGCGCGCGACCCAGCAGGCGGGCCTGGCCACGATCCCGGCGATCGTCCGCGACACCTCCGACGACGTGATGCTCCGGGACGCGCTGCTGGAGAACCTGCACCGCAGCCAGCTGAACCCGCTCGAAGAGGCGGCCGCCTACCAGCAGATGCTCGACGACTTCGGCTGCACCCAGGAAGTCCTCGCCACCCGCATCGGCCGGTCGCGTCCGCAGATCTCCAACACGCTCCGGCTGCTGAAGCTGCCGGCCTCGGTCCAGCGCCGAGTCGCCGCCGGCGTGCTCTCGGCCGGCCACGCCCGTGCACTTCTCGGCCTGCCGAGCGGCGATGCGATCGAACGCCTCGCCCAGCGCATCGTCGCCGAAGGACTGTCGGTCCGCACCGTCGAAGAGATCGTCGCCCTCGGCGACATGAACGCCGATGACGCCCCCCAGCAACGCCGCCGCGCCAAGCCGGTCGCCCCGCGCCTCGTCGACCTGGCCGACCGCCTCTCCGACCGCTTCGAAACCCGAGTCAAAGTCGACCTAGGCAAAACCAAGGGCAAGATCACCGTAGAGTTCGCCTCCCTCGACGACCTCGAACGAATCGTCACCCTCATGGACCCCAACAAGCCCACCCCCTGACGCCACCCCCACCACCCGGCCCCGAAGCCCCCGCTCCGAGGCCGCTGCCATCCCGCAAACAGCACCCCGCCGACACCCCGCCGACACCCCGCCGACAGGTCCAACTGTCGGCAGCGACCTCCGCTCATCGCCACCACCCCGGCTAGCGAGCTCCGGGTCATCGCCATCCCGTGCAGCGAGTTCCAGGTCGTCACCACCCCGGGCAGCGCGCTCCGGGCCGTCACTACCCCGGGCAGCGCGGTCCGGGCCCCACTACCGCGGGCAGCGCGGTGCGGCGACCGGGAGCCGCGGTCGAGGGGGAGGCGGTTAGGAGCGGGTACGCAGTGCCGCGAGGAAGAGGGACGCGTCGGTGCGGACGTGCTCGACCGGGTCGGTGTCCCTCAGAGTCGCGACGAGGGTGACCAAGCCAGGGGTGGGGAAGTTGGCCGGAACCGATGGCGATCGCCTGGCGGATGCCGGGATCAGAGTGCGTCGCGAGCGCCTCGAGGGCGTGGACCACAGGCGGCGCGTCCCGGTCCGTGGCGGACAGAGCCGCGCCTTTGGCCGAGGTGACAGCCGCGTCGCGAGAGGTTGGAGGGCGTGGACCAGAGCTGCGTCCTGGTCCCGTAGCGGCGAGGGCCGCCGCGTCGACCGAGGTAAGAATTGCATCGCAAGGGGGCGGCGTAGCGAGGGGGTCGAGTGGCTCTTGCGTCGACCAGAGGTCGCACTCGTGGCGGAGCTGCTGAGCTACGTCGGCGCTGGCGGGGCAGCGGACGGTGAGGTAGCGCGTTCCGACCGGGCGGTCATCGACCTGATGGATCTCCGTACGGCGGTCCAACGTCTGCCAGCCGTCGACCTAGGCGCGAGCCTCTTCGAGCTGAGCCTTGACGAGAACCCACCCGCGCTGCATCACGAAGTCGACGTCATCCGAGATGAGCATCTCCTTGGGCACGAGCCGTTCCACGAAGTCCGTCACAGGCCAACCGCTCCCCAAGAAGATCCCGGAGAACGCAAGCAGCGTCAGGGTTCCAGCCCGCTCGGAATCTCGCTCACAGAGGAACTCCAGAGTGCTCACGCGGTGCCGTGACGAGGCGGGTCTGCCGCCAGGCCAGTTCGCTGCTGCCGCCACGAGCTCGACGAGCCGACCAACAATCTGGACCTCCTGGCGAGCGGCGCGCTCCGGACAGGCGACGAGCCGCCCCGAGTCCGGGCCGAGTACTGGTAGGGCTGGGTCTGCAGTCGGCGGCTGGCGGGTTATGTCACGATGGCGTGCTGTAACCCGCCAGCCATCACAAACCCGCAAGTGGCAAGCCGCCGGGCCAGCGGTGGGCTGGCTGCGGTCGACCCGACGGGCGGCGGTTCTAGGGGGTGCGTGTGGCGATGCGGTCCGGGGCCAATCTGCGGATGCGGTCCGGGGTATCCCGTTCAGCAGGCACCGTGCGGATGGGCGTCAGAGGGCAGGCGACTACTGTGGCCGCGAGCGGTCAGCGACAACCGCAGTGTGGACCGCCAGCCTGCTGTCCCAGCGATGCCGCGGGTGAACGACGGCAGCACTGAAGCGCAGCCGCGAAGGTCGGCGCGATGATCGCAGTGTGGATGCTCGCCTGCGGCTGGCCTAGCGATGCCGCGGGTGAACGACGGCGGCACGAAGCGGAGGGGCGGCCGCGGTGTGGATCGGCAGTCTGCGGCTGTGCCGGCGATGCCGGGGGCGGACAACGGCGGCGCTGAAGCGCACCCGTGGTGGCCATCGCCGCGCGGTAGTCGCAGTATGGATCGCTCGCTTGCGGCTGGCCTAGCGGTGCCGCGGGTGAACGACGGCAGTGCGAAGCGCAGCGGCGAACTGGTTGCGGTGACGACAGCTCCGATGAACGTGGCGTCAACCGGCGCGGCGGCTGCGGGGTGGATGGCGGTGCCATTGATCACCGCGACGGGCGGCCGACATGTCTACGTGATCAGGTGGGTGCCTGGGGTCGCGCGATGCCGTAGCGCGTGAGCCGGGGAGGCGGGCGGAGGTCCTGCCGGCCGGTTCGATTCTGGGCGACGCGACGTTGCGGCGGTCGGTTGGATCAGCTGAAGCGCGGGATTCCTCTGTCAGCGGGATTCTTAGCGAGTTGGAGTCTCGCCCGCGTCGAGGATTCGTGGGGTGTCTGGGTGAGGGGATTCTGGTGAGGCGTGCTGTGGGCGCGGCGGTTGGTGGTGTTGGCGCCGGGTGTGCGTCGAGCTCGCTGAGGATCGTGCTCACAGAGGAATTTCGGGGGCGAGGTAGTCGTCTGTGGCTGCGTCGATCCGCGGGTGATCTTCGCGAGAGTAGGCAGACGGTCGACGGGATATGTCGACAAATCTACTTGGGGATTTGCGGTGGATGTTTCATGTGAAACATCGGCGGTTGAGGGTCAGGGGCGGGTTAGTTCGTGGGTGGTTTTGCGTTCGGCGTAGAAGGAGAGGAAGGGGATGGTGCCGGCTAGGGCGATCAGGACCAGGCGGGTGAAGGACCAGCGGACGCGGCGGAAGAGGTCGAACGTGGCGAGAAGGTAGACCACGTAGAGGAAGCCGTGCATCGGGCCGATGACGTTCATGGCGCTGGGGTCGTCGGCCAGGTACTTCAGGGGCATCGCCACGAAGAGGAGGAGCAGGAGCATCACACCGACGATGTACGCGATCACGCGGTAGCGGGTCAGGGCTCCGCGGATGGCCGGGGTGAGCGGCTGCGGGGTGGCGGACGTGGCGGGGTCGGCTGGTGAAGTCACGCTGAAACGGTACCGCTTGACTCCACAGCCTCCTCGCCCCGGTTGGCAGCCCCAGCCCTTCCGCCCCTCGGCACTCCCAGCCATCCGCCCCGAGTGTTCGCGCCCCAGTGTTAGCGCCCCCAGTGTTAGCGCCCCCAGTGTTAGCGCCCCCAGCATTCGCGCCCCCCCGTGTTCGCGCCCCCAGTGCTCACGCCCTCAGCGGTCCCGGCCTCAGTGCTCGCGGCCTCAGTGCTCGCGGGCCCAGTGCTCGCGGGCCCAGTGCTCGCGGGCCCAGCCCGAGTGCCCCACGTGGATTCGCTCCCGCGCGGTCAGCCTCATGTGCCCGCACCCGACTGTCCGAGACCTGATTGGGTCGGCCGCAGTTGGGCTGGCCGCAGTGGTCCCAGGTAGCGGCTTCAAGCGCCGGAGGTCCCAGCCGAAGTGGTCTCGGTTGGAGTGGTCTCGGTTGGAGTGGTCTCGGTTGGAGTGGTCTCGGTTGGAGCGGTCTCGGTTCGGGTGGCGCGCGCGGCAGTCGTCCCGGTGCCGGTGTTGGTCTGCTCGCTGGGTGGAGTGGGGTCCGGGGTGGGGGATTGGTCGGGATCGGGTTCGGGGTTTGGGTCGGGGCGGCGGGCGTCTTGGACCATGCGGGTCCACATCCAGAGGGTGAAGGCGGCGAAGATCCACCACTGGAAGGCGTAGGCGACGTTGCGGAGGCCGGCGTGGTCGGTGGGGGGAGCGGGGGGTGGTACGACGGCCGGCGCCGGCTGGGGCGTCGTACCGGAGTCGATGGAGGTCTGTACGACGAAGGCGTCGTAGATCCGGTAGTCGACCATGTGCACGATGGTCGGGATCCGGAGGGACGGGAGGACCCGGCTCTTCGCGGCGTCGCCGGAAGCGTCCTGGGCTTCGGAGGCGGCCACGGCGCCACTCAGTGAAACCGGCCCAGCGGGCGCTATCACGGCGGGATCCGAGGTGGAGGCGACCCACCCGCGGACAACCATCACCGCGCCGGAATCAGTGCCGTCCAGCATCAACGGGGTGACGACCCACAGGCCGTCCCGATCGCCGTTGCGGCGGTCGGTGATGAAGAGTTGGTCGGCGGCAGGTCCCCAGGTGCCGCTGATCGTGACCCGGCGGCCGACGGCCTTGGACGGGAGGCCCTCGTCGATGGAGAACAGCGAATGGAGCGCCACCGGCGCACCCTCTGCCCGCTTGGCGGTCGCAGCCGCGGTCTTCGATTGGTACACCTGCAGCTGCCACACGCCCATCACCGACATCACCGCGGCGAGCGTCAGCGCCAGCAGAAGCAGCCCGAACCATCGCGGTGTGAAGACGGTCCGCCAAAAGGACTGCTCAGGCATCAGAACCTCAACGAGCCGCGGCAGCAGCCAGCAGGTCGCGGCACAGCACACCGAGCTCGATCCCGGCGGCCTCCGCGGCAAGCGGGACCAGCGACGTCTCCGTCATCCCCGGCGCCACGTTCACCTCGAGGAACCACGGCACCCCGGACGAGTCGACGACCAGGTCCGACCGCGACAGGTCCCGCAGCCCCAGCGCCTCATGCGCCGTCACAGCCGCGGATGCGCACGCCTCAGCTACACCGGCGTCCAGCCGAGCCGGTACGACGAACTGCGTGGCGCCGGCCGTATACCGCGCCTCGTAGTCGTAGAACCCGGAGTCCGGCCGGATCTCCACCGCCGGCAGCGCCCGCGGTCCGTCGCCCGTGTCCACCACGGTCACGGCAACCTCGGTCCCATCGACGTACTGCTCGATCAACGCGACCGGCCCATAGGCGTAGCAGTTCACCATCGCAGACGGCAGCTCCTCCGCAGACCGCACGACCGACGCACCGAGCGCCGACCCACCACGCGCAGGCTTCACCACCAGCGGCAGGCCGATCTGCTTGATCACGGCCTCCATCAACACACCGGCGCCGAGCTCGCGAAACGTGTCGTGCCCAAGCACCACCGACGCGGGCGTGCAGAGTCCGGCCGCGGACACCATGGTCGACGCGACCGGCTTGTCGAAGGCGGTCCGGCAGGCAGCCGCGGCGGCGCCGACGTACGGAACGCCGTACAGGTCGAGGACCTGGCGGAGGGCGCCGTCCTCGCCGGTGACGCCGTGCAGGACGGGGAAGACCGCGTCCGGCGGATCGTCGCGGAGCCGTTCGACCAGGTTGGCGTCGACGTCGCGCTGCTCGACTTCCACGCCGACACTGCGCAGGGCGTCGGCGACCCGCCGGCCGGACCGAAGCGAGACGTCCCGCTCGTGTGACAGTCCGCCGGCCAGTACCAGCACTCGACCCAGATCACTCATCACAAATATCCCGATCACTCGTAGGCGACTCCGGCTCGGTCGCCGGTCCCGAGGCCCACTGGAACGGTACCCCTACCGTGTCAGGGACCCCCGGCCGCCCGCAGATCCATTGCGCAACCTTTGCGCAATAGCCCTTAGTGTCCCGCGTCGGATGTCCCTTGGCGCTTGCGGCGCCCAGGCACGCACCTCACGGCACTTGCCCAGCGCCCACGATGCTCCGCATCGAGGCCACTGCTCAAGCACCGCGATGCACGCACCTGAACACCGCAATCACTCAAGCGACATCCGACGCGGGACACTAGCTCAGCTCCGGCCCGGGTGCGTCGTAGTCGCGCCTCGGCCCCGGCGTCATCGGCCCGAACGTCTGCCGCAACTCGAGCTCCTCGTTGACGACGGCAGCCAGCCGGCTGACGCCTTCGACGATCCGGGCCGGGGTCGGATGACAGTACGACAACCGCATGCACTGCGACCCGAAACCGTCGGCGAAGAAGGCGGTTCCGGGTACGTAGGCCACCCGGGCGGTGACCGCCCGCGGCAGCATCGCCTTCGCGTCCAGCCCGTCCGGCAGGGTGAGCCAGACGTAGAACCCGCCACCCGGCCTGGTCCAGGTCGTTGCCGCAGGCATCTTCTCGGTCAGCGCGCCCAGCATCGCGTCGCGGCGCTCCCGGTACATCTCCCGGAACTGCTTCACCTGCCCGAGCCAGTCGTGCCGGCCCAGGTACGACGAGATCGCGAGCTGACTGAACACCGGCGGACACAGGGTCGCCGACTCCTGTGCCAGCACGAGCTTCTCGCGGACGGCGTGCGGCGCGACCGCCCAGCCGACCCGGAATCCTGGGGCAAACGTCTTCGAGAACGAGCCGAGGTAGATCACGCCCTCGCGATCGTCGGCCCGCAACGCGCGGTACGGGTCGCCGTCGAACCCGAGCAACCCGTACGGATTGTCCTCGAGCACCAGTAGGTTGGCCCGCTGGCAGATCTCCAGCACCCGCGCTCGCCGCTCGACCGACAGCGAGACGCCGGCCGGGTTGTGGAAGTTCGGGATCGTGTAGAAGAACTTGATCCGCTTGCCCGCGGCACGCACCGACGCGATCGCCTGCTCCAGCGCCTCCGGCACGACGCCGTCGTCGTCCATCGCGACGTGGACTACCTCACACTGGTACGCGCGGAACACGCCGAGGGCCCCGACGTACGACGGAGCCTCGCAGATCACCACGTCGCCCGGATCGCAGAACACCCGGGTCACCAGGTCGACCGCCTGTTGGCTGCCGACCGTGACCACGACGTCGTCCGGATGGGCGTCGATCCCCTCCAGCCGCATCACGTCGCAGATCTGGTCCCGCAGCGTGGGGTCGCCCTGGCCGGAGCCGTACTGCATCGCGGTCGCGCCGTTGTCGATCACCAGGTCACGGACCGCGCCACCGACCACGTCCAGCGGCAGGCCACCGATGTTCGGCATCCCGCCGGCGAGCGAGACCACCTCCGGGCGGCTGGCGACGGCGAACAGGGCACGGATCTCCGATGCCGTCATGCCCTTGGTCCGTGCTGCGTACCGATCGACGTAGTTGTCGAGACGGGTCTGCCGGACATCGGGCAGGTCAGCACTCACGGAGCCACTCCAACAGGCGATCGAGGGGAAGTCACCAGGTTACGCCGACCGGCCCAAGCGTGCCTGGGCTGTGGATCCGCGCGACCTCTCACTACCATGCCTTATAGGGGCAGGTTCGACCATGCCGTGATCTGGCTGCTGAGACGGCCGACGGCAGGGTGCGGCCTGAGAGGTGGATGCGGAAGGCGGATCGGATGAGCGTGGGCAAGGCAGCCGGATGGACGCTCGGCGGACTGTTGCTGGGCGTGCTGGCCGGGTTTGCGGGCGAGCTGTTCCGGCGGCAACCGGCCGCGAAGGTGCAGCAGCGGTACGTCGCCCCGCAGGCGGCGGTGACCCCGGACGCGCGGAAGCCGGCACCGGCACCCGCCCCGGCGGCACGATGAGCGACTCGACGGTACTCGAGGCGACACTCACCGTGACGAAGTCGACAATCTGTAGGACCAGAGCCCGCTGATGGCCCGACGGCTCGAACCGCTCACGCTCGCCAACCTGGACGAGCTCCCGGTGCCGTGCCGTGAATGCGTGTTCTGGGAGCTGGACCCGGTGGCCGCCAAGCAGGCCGACCGGACCGGCGACACCGGCCTCGAGAAGGAGGCCTGGCTGTCCCAGTTGCTGCTCGACTGCGGCAACGCCGGCGTCGTCCTGTACGTCGACGACGAGCCGGCCGGGTTCGCGGTGTACGCCCCGGCGGCGTACCTGCCCCGGATCCAGGCGTTTCCGACCGCGCCGGTCAGCCCGGACGCCGTCGTACTGGCGACCGGGCGGATCCTGCCGCGGTACTTGGGGCTCGGGTTGGGGAAGATCCTGGTGCAGGCGGTCGCCAAGGATGTGCTGAAGCAGGGGTTCCGGGCGGTCGAGGCGTTCGGGGACTCGCGGTGGGACGGTCCGGGATGTGTCTGGCCGACCGAGTTCCTGAGGGCCGTCGGCTTCGGGGTCGTCCGTGAACACCCGCGGAACCCACGGCTGCGGCTGGACCTGCGATCCGCGATCACGTGGCGCAGTGAGATGGAGGCGGCAGTGGAGCGACTGATGGGAGCGATCCGGCCCGAACACACGCCACCCGCACCGGTAACGGTCCGGGACGCGTTGAGCCGCACCTCGACAGGCTGACGGCGATGGGCTGGCGCCTTCTCGCGGACGTGATGTTCGTCCTGCACGCGGCCTTCCTGCTGTTCTTCGTGTTCGGCGCCTTCCTGGCCTGGAAGTGGCCCAAGCTGATCTGGGCGCAGCTCGCCATCGTGATCTGGAGCCTGGCCATCGTGGTCATCGACTACGACTGCCCCTTCACCGGCGTCGAGAAGTACTTCCTGCGCCGCGGTGGCGAGACCGTGTACGAGGCCGGGTACATCAACCACTACCTGGACGGCACGATCTGGCCGGAGGGCGCGACCCCGACCGCGGAGAAGGTCGGCTTCGCGCTGGTGGTGATCGGGTACGTCGGCTTCTTCGTCCTCCGCCGGCGCCGTCGCAAGGCGACCGGGCAGACCGATGTCAGGGGAGACTCAGTGGGACCCCGGACGTGATCCGCACGGTCGATCCCCATACTGGAAGGCGTGTCCAGCGCTGTCGACGAGTACCTGACCGGACTGAGCCGCGCACTGCCCGGCCCACGCCGGCGTAAGGCCGACCTGCTGGCCGAGGCGCGGGACCACCTGACCGACGCGACCGAAGCCTTGGAGGCCGACGGTCTCGATCATCGGCAGGCCGAGCGTGAAGCGGTCGCCGACTTCGGCGCGCTCGACGACGTGGTGCCCGGTTACCGGGCCGAGCTCGCGGTCAGCCAGAGCCGACGGACCGCGATGCTGTTGTTCCTCGTGCTGATCCTGCAGCCGATCGTCTGGCAGGAGAACGCCTGGAGCTGGAACCAGGACCCGGTCCAGGAGAGCGCGCTCAACGACTTCCTCCAGACGCTGGTCCGGAGCATCGGGATGGTGTCGATCGCCGGCGCCGTCCTCGCGGTGATCGGAGCCGGCGTCGGCATGCGCTACCCGATCATCCGGGACCGCATCAGCCGGGTGACGGCGCAGTTCGCCATTGTCAGCTCGGCGGTCATCAGTGCGATCGGGGTGGGGATGGCGTCGACGAGCACGCGTCCGGGCACCCTGCTCGACTACGCGGTCGTGTCGAGTTTCGTCGTACTGCCCTTGCTGGTCGTCGGTCTGCAGGCCGGGCGGTGCCTACGCCTGGCCCGGGCGTAGCACTCCTTCCACCACAGCGCGGAAGGTCAGCCACTCCTGCTTGCCTGAGGCAAGCATCTTCTGCCCGGCCGAGGTGAGCTGGTAGGTACGGCGCTTCCGCCCGCCGACCGTGCTCCATTCGCTGGCCAGGTAGCCGGCTCGCTCGAGCCGCCGCAGCGCCGGATACAGCGTGCCGGTCGGCAGATCCAGCTCGCCGCCGCTGCGCTCCAGCAGCGCCTCCATGATCGCGTAGCCGTGCAGCGGCTCGTGCTCGACGACGGCCAGGATCATCGGGTCGAGGTGTCCACGCAGCGCATCCGCCTTCATGTAGCCAGTCTACTCATATGTCTGTTACTGTCGAGAGACAACATGTAGTGAATCTACTTATTAGGGGAGGCGCAAGCCATGACCGTGGACACTCCAGTACGACGACAGCCCGGGAAGGAGGGTGGACGCCCTGGGCTGCTGCACCGCGTGTCCGGCTGGTCGATGCGGCACGCCGGCATCGCCGTACTGCTCTGGGTGGTCGCCCTGGTCGCCGTGACGGCGGCCTCGAGCCTGATCGGCGACGACTACCGCAACGACACCTCGCTGCCCGGGACCGACTCCCAGCGGGTGACCGACATCTTCCGTGAGCACCAGCCGCAGGGCGACACCGCGTCAGTGCAGATCGTCCTGCACGCCGACAACGGCCTGGCGGCGGAGAAGCAGCGCATCGCGTCGATGCTCGCGGTCGTCGGCGACCTCCCGCACGTGGCCTCGGTGGCCGACCCGTTCACCGCCCCCGGATCACTGTCCCAGGACGGCCGTACGGCGTACTCCACGGTCGGACTGGACACGACGGTCGAGGAGATGCCGGTCGAGGACGTACGGGCGATCATCGATCGGGCGCAGGACTTCGCCCAGCCCGGTCTGCAGGTCGAGGTCGGTGGCGACCTGGCCCGGTCGGCGGCCGAGAGCGAGGGTGGTGCGGCCGAGGGCGCCGGCATCCTGGCCGCGCTGGTGATCCTGGTGTTCCTGTTCGGGTCCTTGCTCGCGGCAACGCTTCCGCTGCTGACCGCGGTGTTCGCCGTCGGCGGCACGCTCGGCCTGCTGGTGCTCGCCTCGCACCTGTTCACCGTGCCCGACTACACCGCGCCGGTGATGATGCTGGTCGGTCTCGGGGTCGGTATCGACTACGCGTTGCTGATCTTCTCGCGCTACCGCCACGAGCTGCTGAAGGACGGCACCGACCGGGCGACCGCCTCGATGGTCGCCCTCGACACCGCCGGGCGTTCGGTGATGTTCGCGGGTTGCACCGTGGTGATCGCCTTGCTCGGTCTGCTGGCGCTCGGGCTCGGTGCACTGCAAGGCGTCGCGCTCGGCGTCACGCTGACAGTGCTGATGACGATGCTGGCCGCGGTGAGCCTGTTGCCCGCGCTGCTCACGCTGTTCGGGAAGCGGATCGAGAAGAGCGTCCGCAAGCACGATGCGAAGAAGCGCCGTACGCCTGGTGATGGCTGGCGGAAGCTGGCGGCCGTTGTGCAGCGGGGTCCGTGGGTGCCGCTGGTGCTCGGGACCGCCGCACTGATCGCGCTGTCGTTGCCCGCGTTGGACATGCGGCTCGGGTTCGCGGACGCGGGGACGGACGACCCGGTCAAGACCAGCCGGAAGGCGTACGACCTCCTGGCCCAAGGCTTCGGGCCCGGCTTCAACGGCCCGCTCGTGGTCGTGTCCGAAGGCGACGAGGCGGCAGCTCGGGCACTCGGCCAGACGCTGCAGAAGGACCCGAACATCGCAGCCGTGACTCCGCCACAGCTGACACCTGACGGAAAGGTCGCGACGGTACTGGCGTTCCCGAAGTCGGCACCTCAGGACGCCGCGACCAGCGAGCTCGTGGAGCGGCTGCGCGACGACACACTGCCGGCACTCGAGTCGCAGACGAAGGCGACGTACCTGGTCGGTGGAGCGACAGCGGCGGCCGACGACTTCGCCTCCGCGGTGAGCAACCGGCTGCCGATCTTCGTGCTGGTCGTGGTCGGGCTGTCGGCTCTGCTGCTGATGGCGGTATTCCGGTCGATCCTGGTCCCGCTGAAGGCGGCGGTGCTCAACCTGCTCAGCATCGGCGCCTCGCTCGGCGTCATCACGCTGGTCTTCCAGCAGGGCTGGTTCGGTGCGCAGCCCGGTCCGATCGAGGCGTTCGTCCCGGTGATGATCTTCGCGATCGTCTTCGGGTTGTCGATGGACTACGAGGTCTTCCTGGTCTCGCGGATCCATGAGGAGTGGCGGCGTACCAAGGACGCTCGGGAAGCGGTCCGGGAAGGGCTGGCGAACACCGGCAGCGTGATCACGGCGGCGGCCGCGATCATGATCGTGGTGTTCGGCGCGTTCCTGCTCAGCCCGGATCGGATGCTGAAGCAGTTCGGCCTCGGCCTGGCGACCGCCGTACTGCTGGACGCCGTACTCATCCGCTGCGTGATCGTGCCGGCCGTGATGCGCCTGTTCGGCAACCGCGCCTGGTGGCTCCCGCGCGGCCTCGACCGGGCGCTGCCGAAGATCGCGCTCGAGAAGGAGTAGTCAGACGGTGAGTTGGCCGAAGCGAAGCATGCCGGTGGCCGCGTCCTGCTCCGGCGGGAGGTAGACCCGCTGGATCGCGACCACGATCGCTTCGGCCACCACGTCGCGGAAGGCGGGGTCGGCCAGCCGGGCCGAGTCGTGCGGGTTGGTGACGTACCCGATCTCCAGCCGGACCGCGGGCATCTTGGTCCGCCGCAGCAGGTCCCACGTCTTGGCGTGCGTCCGGCAGTTCAGCAGGTCGGTGCGCGCGACGATCTCGCGCTGCACCAGCCCGGCGAACTGCTCACCGACGCTGGAGGAGGCACCGTGCAGGTCGTTGCCGTAGTAGTACGTCGCGACGCCCTGCGCCTCCGGGTTCATCGACCCATCGGTGTGCAGCGACACACAGAGGTTGGCGTCCGTCTCGTTGGCGAACGCGGCCCGGGCCAGCTCGTCCGGCCCCTGATCCCGCCCACGCGACAGATATGCCCGTACGCCGGTCGCGCCCAGCCGACCCTCGATCCGGGAGGCCAGGTCGTACGCGACGTCGGACTCGCGCAGGCCGAAGCCCTCCCAGCCGTAGTCGAAGCCGCCGTGGCCGGGGTCGATCACCACGGTCTTGCCGGACAGTCGCGGACCCGCGGCCCGAACCGCCTCGGAAGCGCGTAATGCGTCCGGGCGGCCGCCGGTCGCCATCGGCTTGATCCGCTGCAGCGCCTTGAACGTCGACGGGCCGCAGGTGCCGTCGGCCGGCAGGCCCATGTTGCGCTGGAACTCGGTGACCGCGCGCTGCGTGTCCGGACCGAAGATGCCGTCGATCCGGGCCACCGCGAAGCCGAGCTCCTGCAGCTTCGCCTGCAGCGCCAGCACGTCGTCACCGGTCAGTGGGTGCGAGACGACGTACGTCAGCAGCCGGTCGCCCAGCCGCCAACGCGCGTCGTCGATCGCCCGGTAGGTCTGCGGGCCGACGATCCCGTCGATCATCAGCCCACGTTGCTGCTGGAAGCCCCGCACCGCGTGCGCAGTCGCTTCGTCGTAGACGGAGTGACCGCCTTCCAGCAGCCCGAGCCGCTGGAGCTTGCCGATGATCTCGGCGACCGCCTCACCGCTGTCGCCGATCCGGTACACGCCGTGGGGGCCTTCCATCAACTGCTCCTTGCCGTGTGGCGGACGGGGTGTCCAGTCAATCAGGAGGTGAAGTCGGCCAGCTCCTTGAGCAGCGCCGCCTTCGGCTTGGCGCCGACGATGGACTTGGCCAGCTCACCGTTCACGTAGACGTTGATGGTAGGGATACCGGTGACGCGGTAGTTGCTCGGGGTGACCGGGTTCTCGTCCACGTTCATCTTCAGGAACGTGATCTTGTCGCTGTGGTCCTGGTTCAGCTCCTCCAGGATCGGGGAGACCTGGCGGCACGGCCCGCACCACTCGGCCCAGAAGTCCACCAGCACCGGCTTGTCGCTCTTCAGCACGGTCTGGTCGAACTCGGCGTCGGTGACGGCCTTCATCTTCTCGCCCACGGGCGTATCTCCTTCAGTGATTGTCAGGGTCAGACGGTGACAGGCTCGGTGGCCGCGGCGGCAGCCGCGGTGGCCTCGTGCTCGAGGGTGGCCAGGAAGCGCTCGGCGTCCAGGGCGGCCGCACAGCCGGTGCCGGCGGCGGTGATCGCCTGCCGGTAGGTGTGGTCCACCAGGTCGCCGGCGGCGAAGACGCCGGGCAGGTTGGTCTCGGTGCTGCCCTCGCGGACCAGGACGTAGCCCTCTTCGTCCAGGCGCACCTGGCCCTTCACCAGCTCCGAGCGCGGGTCGTGCCCGATCGCGATGAACAGGCCGGTCACCGGCAGCTCCCGGGTCTCACCGGTCACGGTGTCCCGCAGCGTGACGCCGGTCAGCTTGTCGTCGCCGTTGATCGCGGCGACCTCGGAGTTCCAGGCGAACTCGATCTTGTCGTTCGCGAACGCCCGGTCGGCCATGATCTTGGAGGCGCGCAGCTCGTCGCGGCGGTGGATCAGGGTGACCTTCTTCCCGAACCGGGTGAGGAAGGTGGCCTCCTCGACGGCGGAGTCGCCGCCACCGACCACCGCGATCTCCTGCTCGCGGAAGAAGAAGCCGTCACAGGTCGCACACCAGGACACGCCGTGGCCGGACATCCGCTCCTCGTCCGGCAGGTCGAGCTTGCGGTAGCCGGACCCCATCGCCAGGATGACGGTCTTGGCCCAGTGCTCGGTTCCGGCAGAGTCGGTGACCGACTTGATCTCGCCGGTCAGGTCCATCGACACGATGTCGTCCGGGATCAGCTCCGCGCCGAAGCGCTCGGCCTGGCTCCGCATCTCGTCCATCAGCGCCGGGCCCATGATGCCCTCGCTGAACCCGGGGAAGTTCTCCACCTCGGTGGTGGTCATCAGCGCACCGCCGGCGGTGACCGACCCCTCGAAGACGAGCGGCTCCAGCCGGGCACGCGCGGCGTACACGGCGGCGGTGTAACCGGCCGGACCGGAGCCGACGATGATGACGTTGCGGACTGCGGACTCGCTCATACAGGCGTTCCTCGTGTCGTCGAGACTGGTACGTCGTACTCAACGGATCCTAGAGGCCGACCATTCCCACGGTACCCATCGCAGGGCCGGGTGAGACCAGCGACATCTCAACGATTGCGCAGGGTCACATTGGTCTCGTAGAACGGGCTGGCAGACCCACCCGGATCGCTACACCCGGTGACGACGAAGAGCTGAATATCACGCGGTGAGCCGCCCGGCAGGCCGATCAGGATCGCTCGCCTGCCGTCGACCTTGACCGGCTGGACCAGCTGCACGTTCGGGTTCGGCCGGCCGGTGGCGAATCGCCGGGCGCAGGCGATCTCGTCGGCCGTACCGTGCAGCACTGCCCCGTTGGACTTCTCCAGCCACTGCTGGGCCTCCGGACCGACGTCCTTGGCGGTCATCGTCGGTACGCCGGTCGGCAGCGCGGCGGTCGGGTTCGTGGCGTCGCTGCCCTGGTCCTTCGTGGCGATCACCACACCGACGCCGACCGCGGCCACGAGCACGACCCCGGCAGCCGCCGTCAGCAGCTTGGGGATGTGCCGGTGCGGCTCCTCGCGGATCTGGGCCAGGGAGTGCACGCCGACGGTGGACGACCGCAGCACGGACTCCGAGACGATCACCTGGTCGAGGTGCTCGGCGATGTCGGCCGGCATCGGAATGTCCGCGCGGCCCTCCTCGGCGAGGTCCTCGGACAGCTGCGTCAGCGCGTCGAACGTCTGCTGACACTCCGGACAGGCCTTCACGTGTTCACGAGCTCGATGTGCCTCGGGCGCGGGCAGCAGGTTCTCGATCAGATCGGCGATGGTGTCCGTGTCCAGGTGCTCGAGGTGCTCGCTGGTCGGCAGACCGGAATCGGTCATCGGGAACTCGCCCCCTCACGGGAGATGCCCAGGATCGGGCGCAGAGTGATCATCGGAATACTCCGGGTCGAGGCATGGAAGCTAGGTCGCAGTTCGGCGACTCCGCTTCGACGGAGTACCCAGTCATTCGGTTCCCACCGTTTCCGCGGCGGTCTTTTCCGGTACGTCGGACTCGTCGGCGCCGGCCCGGGTGGTCTGCCAGTGCCGGAGCAGCGGCAGCAGCCGGGCCCGGCCGCGGGCGCAACGGCTCTTCACCGTACCGGGTGCGCAGCCCAGGATGGCGGCGGCTTCCTCGATCGAGTAGCCCTCCATGTCGACGAGGACGAGAGCGCTGCGCTGGTCCTCGTTGATCTGCTTGAGCGCGTTGAGCACGTCCAGCCGCCGCTCGCGGACTTCGGCCGGGTCCTCCTCGGCCGGACCGGCCAGCTCGGCGGCGCGGTCCTCGTCCTCCGGCAGCGGGTCGGCGGCCCGGACCTGGCGGCGGCGGATCCGGTCCAGGCAGGCGTTCACGACGATCCGGTGCAGCCAGGTGGTCACCTTGGCATCGCCGCGGAACGAGTCGGCCCGGCGGAACGCCGAGATGAACGCCTCCTGCAGCGCGTCGGCGGCCTCCTCGGGCTCGCCCAGGGTCCGGATGGCGACCGCCCACATCCGGTCCCGGTGCCGCCGGACCAGGTGCCCGAACGTGTCGGGGTTGCCGGCCACGTGCAGCCGGAGCAGCTCGTGGTCGTCCATCTGGTCGTAGCTCACCGGCCCAGCATGCCCTTCCTGCTGGGCCACGGGGTCTGCCGCGCCGATCCGGGTGACATCAGGCGAGGTCATTTCTGGATTGTGACTTCCGAGATCTCACCGCGGTAGCCATTTCCGGCCTTCGGAAGCTTGGTCAGCCAGACCAGCACGTACTGGGTCTCGGTCGGCTTCGACAGCGTCAGCATCGCGTTCCCGGCGGGCTGGTCCTCCTGCGTCGCGACGGAGGTCCAGCCGCTCAAGCCACTCGGCGACTTGGTCGTGTCACCCTTCGGCACCATGATCTCCAGGTCGGTCCCGTCACCCTTGAGTGCGACCGCCACCTTGGACACGGTCGTCGGCGCGCCCAGGTTGTAGATGATCCCGACGCCGTCCTTGAGGCCGCCCAGGTTCGGCTTGTTCCGGTACGTCATGGTGTCCCAAGTCGTGTCCGGCTTGCCGTCGAACGTGTTGCGCACGTCCTCCGGGTGCTCCGCCTTGTCGCCCTCCGGGTCGAAGTCCTTGCCGCTGACGATCTTGATCGGCCCGGCGGTGGCCGGCGGCGGCGCACTGCTCTGCGGCGCGGTGGACTTCCCGGCGTCGTCCGAGTCGCCGCCGGACCCGTCGTTCAGGCCGCCCTTGAGCAGGAACTGGGCCATCGCGATCACCGACAGCAGCGCCAGTACGGCGAGCAGGATCAGGATCCGGCCACCCCAGGAGCCCTTCGGCTTCGGCTCGTCCCGGCGCCGGTGACCGTTGCCGTTCGGCGGTGGTGGCGTCTGGCGGCGGACCGGACGGGTCTCGGTCGGAGCCTGGTACGCCGACTGCGCCTGCTGACCGTTGGACTGGTACGGCGGGGGCGTCGGGGCCAACGCGGGCGGCGTCGGCGGCACGACCTGAGTGGCGTCGTCGATGCTGCCGTTCTGCCGGGCGATCGCGACGGTCTCGTCCATCTGGCTCGGCGGCTCGTGCGAGCTGCCGACGACGCCGGACAATGCAGCGGACAGGCCGGCCGCGCTGGTGATCGGCGGCGCGTGGTGCCGCGGCGGGTCGCTGAGCAGCCGATCGCTGATGTCGTCGAGCGACCGCGGCACACCCGCTCGCACCTGGCGCGGGCTCAGCAGTCGGCCGTGCTCCACCGGAGCGGGCTGCAGACCCCAGGCGGGCGCGGGACCTGGCCAGCGACCAGTAAGCGAGGCATAGAGCAGCTCGCCGAGGGCGTAGACGTCCTGCTCGGGCGAACCCGGGCCGGTCGAACGCAACGCCGCCTCGGTGGCGAGGCCGACGACCTTGATCGCTCCGGCGTCGGTGACCACGACGGTCGCCGGGCTGATGGAGCCGTGAGCGTGGCCGGTGCGGTGCAGGTTCTCCAGCGCTTCGGATACCTCGCGGGCCAGCCAGCCGGCCTGCTGGCCGGTCAGCGGTCCGCTACTGAGCATCCGCTCGAGCGGGCGGCCGCCGGCCCACTCCCGGACGCAGTACGTGACGCCGTCGTGCATGTCGCAGTCGAGCACCCGCAGGAACCGCGGGTCGGCCGCCGCGGCAGCGCGCCGGGCGGCGTCGAAGAGCAGGTTGGTCCGCGGGTCACCGACCGGCAGGACGTCGACCACGACGGCCCGGCTCAGCACCTCGTCCACTGCGCGCCAGACCCGTGCCCCGTCGATCTCCGCGAGCAACTCGGCGATCCGGTACCGGCCGGCGAGCAGGGCACCAGGACTGACAGTCTGGTTCGACACGTGTCTCTCGCCCTCTCCTTGGTGCCCGGCAGCCTGATCGCAGCCCCCATGCTAGTGCCCCCGTCAGCTACTGAGGTGTGCACGAGTGCACAAGCGGATCGGTTCAGCGGCGACCGGGGAGTTTCGATGTGACCAGCGACACCACGTCGTTGACCTCGTGGATGCGCAGTACCCGGGAGATTCCGGCGTACACCGGAAGCATCACGATCGCCGCGACCGCGAGTTGAAGAAGCGCACCCACCGGTCCGGACCAGTCGACGACCGAGTTCAGCAGCCAGAGCGCACCCCGTCCGACTCCTACCGCGAGTACCGCGGCGATCACCATGGCGAGCAACGGTAGCCCGATCCCCGCGCCGTGCACCCGCGGGACCTTGCGGCGCAGGACCGGGCGGGAGATCAGTACGGCGACCAGGTAAGCGAGCGCGTACGCCGCACCGAGCACGACACCGCTGAACCGGAGATTCTCCGCGCTCAGCACCACCCGCACCCCGACCACGGCGGCCGTGATGTTCGTCGCTGCGATCACGCACTGCAGGAAGAACGGTGTCCGGGTGTCCTCGTACGCGTAGAAGGTGCGCAGCTGGAAGTACTGAATGGTGAAGGGCACGAGGCCCAGCGCCAGCGTCATCAGTGTGTACGACATCAGCGTCAGGTTGTTCTTACCGGAGCCGTACCCGGCGATCACCGTGACGATCGGGTAGGCGAACGCGATCATCGCGGCAGCCGCCGGCACTACGATCGCCAGCGTCTGCCGGGTCGACCGCGCCGCGAGCCGGCTCACTTCCGTGACCTCACCGTCGGCCGCGTACGCCGACATCTGGGGCAGCGCTGCCGTCGCCAGCGACACCGTCACGATGCCGTGCGGCACCAGGATGATCAGCATCGCCGTGCTGTACGCGAACAGACCGGCCTTCGCCCCCACGTCGTCCGAGGCAGTACCTGCGATGGCCAGCCGTGTGACGACCACCAGCGTCACCTGGTTGACCGCGACGAACAGCACGGTCCAGATGCCGAGCCGCGCGGTGTGCCCCAACCCGGTGCCCCGCAGCCCGAACTTCGGCCGGTACAGGTGCCCGCTCGCCGCCAGATAAGGCAACAGCACCAGCAGCTGTACGGCGATGCCCACCGTGTGGCCGAGCCCGAGCAGCAGCTCCTCGCCCTGGCTGTAGGTCGGCGGGTTGTCGCCGGTGCGGTAGATCAGCAGGAACACCACGATCGACGCGCAGGCGACGACGTTGTTCGCGATCGGCGCCCACATCATCGGGCCGAACCGGCGCCGCGCGTTCAGCACCTGGCCGACCAGCACGAACGCGCCGTAGAAGAAGATCTGTGGCAGGCAGAGCCGGACGAACATCACCATCGACGCCCGCTCGGACGCGTTCGACGGGTCCTTCAGCTCCTCCGGCATGTACAGGTTGGCGATGGCCGGCGCGAGCAGCACGCACCCGACCGTCACCACGGCGAGCACGACGAAACCGAAGGTGAGCACCCGGTTGGTGAAGTCCTGGCCGCCGTCGTCATGGTTCTTGATCGCCCGGACCAGTTGCGGCACCAGCACGGTGTTGAAGACACCGCCGGCCAGCAGGATGTACAGGCTGTTCGGAATGGTGTTCGCGGCGGTGAAGATGTCGTTGCGCAGCGCGGAACCGATGGCGGCCGCGAGCAGCGCGATCCGGACGAATCCGAGCAGGCGGGACAGCACCGTTCCGGCTGCCATCACCGCCGCGGATCGCAGGGTGCGGTCAGCCATCCTTCGAACCGACTCCTTCTTTCAGGGAGGCGTCCGCCGCGGTCTCGGGGACGGTGTCCGGCACACCGCCGGCAGGCGGCTCGGCCGAGTTCACCGGGCCGGTGCCGGGCTCCGGCTCGGGGTCGATCGGCGCGGGGTGCAGCGGGTCGGCAGTCGCCCCGGCGGCCGGCGCCGGGTTGCGGCGCTCGGTCCGGATCCGCCGGTAGATGCGGACGAACGACGTACCGAACAGCAGGGCGCAGGCGGCGCCGACCAGGATCCAGCCGACACTGCCGTACTGCGCGGCCTCGATCACCAGCTCCTGGGACGGGCCGACCGCGCGCCCGGACGCGGTGACCACCTGGGCGTTCGCCCGGATGACACCGTTCTGCTCCGCACTCGCCTCGATCAGGTACGTCGCCTTGCCACGCGGCGGCAGCACCTTCGTCTGCAGCGGCTTGATCCGCAGGTCGGTCCGGTTCGCCGGCGTCACCTGGATGCCGACCCGGATCGACTCGTCCAGCTGGTTCGAGATGGTCAGCGGGAAGGTGCCCTTGCTGCCGGCCAGGTTGACCTTGATCACCTTGTGCTGGTCCTGCTCGCTGGAGTTGACCAGCTCCACCTTGGCCAGCTGCTGGTTGACCGAGCCGGTCTCGATCGCGGTGAACTGCCGCGCCTCGTCGGCGGATCCGCGCCAGCCGTTGGACGCCGAGCGCAGCCGTGCGCGCTGGATGTTCTCGTCCAGGTTGTCCTGGTCGGTCAGCAGGTTCCGCAGGGTCAGGGTGGCGTCGTTGAGCCGCTTCACGGCGTCGACCTGGCCATTGGTGAGCGACGGGTTCGCCCGGGGTGCGGTCGGCGCCTTGGTGATCAGCGGCTTCGTCGTGGCCGCGACGATCTGGTTGACGTCGGTGGTGGTGATCCACGGCAGCGAGAGGTTGCCGGCGATCGCCGCCGTCGCGTTGCCGTCGGCGTCCCAGCCCCGTGGCGGCAGCACGACCACCGACACCGGCGTCGTGCCGCCGGTGGCCAGCAGCGCGGTCTCGGCGGCGAACCGTTGCCGGACCTGCAGCGGGCTCTCGGCCGTGCCCGGGTCCGGGCCACCGGAGGTGAGGGCCGAGTTCGCGATGAGGGTGCGGGCCTCTTTCTTCGGTCCCTCCGGCGTGAGCACGGTGTAGACCGGCGACGGGCTCAGGGTCGGCCGTTCGGCGCTCGCCCAGGCCGAGCTGCCGACCAGGTTCAGGTCGGTGTCCCGGGACCCGCGGAAGCCGGACGAGGCCGCGGCCAGGTACCGGCTGCGCGCCGAGCCGTTCTCCAACCACAAGCCGTTGGTGAAGGCCGCCGGCACGGTCGAACCCGGTGGCGCGAGGTTGTACTCCTCGCTCTCGGCCCGGGCTTCGCCGACGATCTTGCTCACCGCGTCCTGGTCCGCCGGGTCGCTGGCGTCGATCAGGCTGGCCACGTCCGGGTCGCCGTACGGGAGCAGGACCACTTGGTTGCCCCGGACCCGGCTGGCGTCGAACTCCTTCAGCCAGGAGGCGACCACCGACTGGCCGGTGCCCGGCGTGGTCTGGTTGTCGTCGCCGACGACGACGTACCCGTCCTCGATCCGGCGGGCCTCGTCGAGCATCGCGGGGTCTACCAGCCAGGTGACCTTGTGCGTTCTGCCGAGGGCGAGCAGTCGGCCGAGCGGGCCGTTCGGCGCCATCGACTGGGCCAGCGAGTCGTTTGCGAACCTGGTGCCACCCAGTTGGGTCGGGCGATGGCGCAACGGAATGACCAGGGCGGTGTTCACCTTGCGGGTCGCCGGTTCGGTGCCGATCACCGGCATCAGCGTCCGGGCCCGGCCGGCGGTCATCCGCTCCTTGTTGTCCTCGTCCGGCTGCCCGCGGAACACGACTCCAACCACGTAGACACCGGTGTGCTTGCTGACCTGCCACTCGCTCCAGGGCACCGTCAGGGTGAATTCCACCGACGCCTTTGGGGCCAGCGGTGCGCCGAACTGCTGGAAGGTGCCGGACTCGAACGTAGTCATCCGCTCACAGCTGTCCAGCTCGCTCGTCGGCACATCCTGCTCGGTCGGGACAGCGGCGATGTCGGCGTTGGTGGCCAGCCGTTTGCGGTCGATGCACGCCAGCGCCTGCGGGTCCCGGAACGTCGTGTCGCTGGTGTTCGTGACCCGGCCCTTGATCACCACTTCCTGGCCGGGAGACGGTGCGACCGGGCCGAACGAGTCGATGGTGACGTCGACCACCGGGTTCTCGTCCGGCGCCGCCGACGAGGGCGCCGTACCGAGAACCGCTGCCGACGCAGCGATCAGCAGGCCCGCAACCGCCGCAGCGGAGAGCCTCAGTCGCCGTCTCAACACGCCGTCACCGTAACCTAGTTTCCCGTGTCACCATTCGCCGACCAGTCAGCCTCCGCCGGATCGTTGTCCGCCGTCCAGCAACGAGCGGTCCGGACCCTGCTGCAGATCGCACCGGTGGTCGACGAGCTCGGTGCCCGCTTCGTCGGCGCCGGGCACGAGATCGCCCTGGTCGGAGGCCCGGTCCGGGACATTCTCCTCGGCCGGGGGAGCAAGGACCTGGACTTCGCCACCTCCGCGCACCCCGACGTGATCGAACGGTTGCTGTCCGGCTGGGCGGACCACATCTGGGACATCGGTAAGGCCTTCGGAACGATCGGTTGCCGCAAGGGCGACTGGGTGCTGGAGATCACGACATACAGGTCGGAGTCCTACGATCCCACCTCGCGCAAGCCGGAGGTCTCGTACGGCGACAGCCTCGAGGGCGACCTGTCCCGGCGCGACTTCGCGATGAACGCGATGGCGGTGCGGCTCCCGGAGCACACCTTCGTCGACCCGTACGGCGGGATCGAGGACGTCGCCGCCCGCCGGATCCGGACCCCGGGCACCCCCGAGGACTCGTTCTCCGACGACCCGCTGCGGATGATGCGGGCGGCCCGGTTCGCCGCCCAGCTCGGGTTCACCCCGGACCCCGCGGTGGTGGCCGCGATGACCGCGATGGCCGAGCGGATCACGATCGTGTCGGCGGAGCGGATCCGCGACGAGCTGATCAAGCTGGTCATCTCCGACCACCCGCGGATCGGTCTGGACCTGCTGGTGTCGACCGGCTTGGCCGACCACGTGCTGCCTGAGCTGCCCGCGCTCAAGCTGGAGCGGGACGAGCACCACCGGCACAAGGACGTGTACCAGCACTCACTCACCGTCCTCGATCAGGCCATCGACCTCGAATCACGTCTCGATGGTCCGACGCCCGATTTCGTCGTTCGGTTCGCCGCGCTGATCCACGACATCGGAAAACCGAAGACCCGCCGGTTCGAGGACGGCGGCAAGGTGACGTTCCACCACCACGACGTGGTCGGCGCGAAGCTGGCCCGGAAGCGAATGAGGGCGCTCCGGTTCAGCAACGACCAGATCGACCAGGTCGGCAAGCTCGTCGAGCTGCACCTGCGGTTCCACGGCTACGGCACCGGCGAGTGGACGGACTCCGCCGTACGGCGCTATGTCCGCGACGCCGGCGACGAGCTCGACCGCCTGCACATCCTGACCCGCGCCGACTGCACCACGCGCAACCGGCGCAAGGCCGAGGCGCTCCGGGCCGCGTACGACGACCTCGAGGCCCGGATCGAGCGATTGAAGGAGCAGGAGGAGCTCGACTCGCTGCGCCCCGATCTGGACGGCAACCAGATCATGGAGATCCTCGGCATCCCGCCGGGACGCGAGGTCGGCCAGGCGTACAAGTTCCTGATGGACCTCCGCCTCGACCAGGGGCCCGTCGGCGCAGAGCGCGCTCGCGAAGAACTCGTCAAGTGGTGGAACGAGCGCAGTTAGATCTCCTGCGCCGGGACCGCCTCGTAGGCCTTGGCGATCACCGCTGCCGAGACTGCGTGCTCGCCGTACGTCGTCGTGCCCTGGTCGGTCGTGATCGCGGCGACAGGTAGGGCCGGGTCGATCGAGTTCGTCAGGTAGGCGGCGTCGTACGTCGGCAGATCGGTGAGCGGGACGCTGGTAGTTGTATAGGTATCGAGGCCGCGTTGCAGGACCTGCTGGCGGATGCCGGGGAGGACCGGGGCGGACGGGAAGACGATGCTGGTGCCGCGGGCGAAGCAGATGTTCCAGATCGAGGCTTCGGAGATCTCGCCGGACGCGGTGTGGAACACGGCGTCGTCGTACCCGGCGAGCTCTGCCTGGCGGCCGTAGTAGATGAGGTCGAAGGTGCCGGTGTGCTTGAGGTGCGGGACGGCGCGCTCGTGCCGGAACGCGCGGAGTCGCACGGGTTGGGTGCCGGGATCGACAGGTGGACTCACTCGGACGAGCAGTTGGAGCTCGGTCGTGGCGAAGACGTTGACGCGGAGGGAGAGGTCGCCGGTGCCGGCGTGGTCGAGGGCGGCGCGCAGGTCGGCGCGGACCCGATCGGCGGCGAGCGGTAGGCCGAAGACCTCGCGAGAACTGCGGTCGAGGCGTTCGAAGTGCAGATCCAGACCGTCCACCCGGCCGTCGCGGACCTGCAGCGAGCTGAAGTGCCCGTAGCTCGTTGCTCGCAGCAACTCGGGGTCGATGGTCAGCAGCGGTTCTCCGTTGAGCAGCAGCGCATCGTTCACCGCCCCAGTCTGATCTACGCTCGCGCTGTGGACGTCTTGAGCATCATCGGGTGGGGCGGATCCGCACTGGTCGTCTGGTCCCTGCTGCAGAGCCGGATCCTGCGGCTGCGGCTGCTGAACCTGATCGGCTGCGTGATCCTGGTCGGCTTCAACGCGGCGATCGGCGTCTGGCCGATGGTCGGCATGAACGCGGTCCTGGCCGTGATCAACATGGTGCATCTCTGGCGGCTGCTCCGGCACCGACACGACGAGGCGGAGTACAAGGTTCTCGAGGTCGGCTCCGGTGACGCCTACCTCGGTCACGTCCTGGCCCAGCACCAGAAGGACATCAGCCGTTTCAACCCCGGCTTCACCCAGAGCGACAGCCCGTACGCCTTCCTGGTGCAGCACGGCGACCGCACCGTCGGCGTCGTCCTCGCCCACGACGCCGGCGACGGCCGCGCCCAGATCGACCTCGACTACGTCGTCCCGAAGTACCGCGACTTCACCCCCGGGGAATTCGTCTACCGCCGCAGCGACGTCTTCACCGACCACGGCTTCCACCAGGTCCTGGCCCCACCCAACATGCGCGACTCCACCCCCTACCTCACCAAACTCGGCTTCCACCCCGACGGCCCCCACCTCGTCCTGAACCTCCCGAGAGCCTGATGCATGTTTGATAACTACATTTATAATAAGTACACTTATCAAGCATGCAGAAGCCAGCTTCGATCTTCGCCCGCGATTTCGAGTGGGCGAACCTTGCGCAGTTCGCGACGACAGTCGCGGACTACCCCCGCCTGGGGGTTGTCAGCGGACGTCGGAGGCAGGGCAAGACCTACCTGATCGAGGCGCTCGCCGACCTCACCGGCGGCCTGTACTTCGGCGCGACCGAGGCGACCGAGACCGAGTCGCTCAGCCTCTTCGGGGCAGCCCTGGGCGACCATCTCGGTCAGCCGTCCCCACCGCGCTTCGACACCTGGGACGAGGCGGTCCGCTTCCTCTTCGCGGTGGATCCGGCCAAAGGCCCGTTCGTCATCGACGAGTTCCCGTACCTGAGCAAGGTCTCACCGGCGCTGCCGTCGATCTTCCAGCGCGAGATCGATCGCGCCGCGTCGGCCGGCCGGCGGACCAACCTGCTGTTGTGCGGATCGGCGATGTCGGTGATGGGTCGCCTGCTGTCGGGGACCGCGCCGCTGCGCGGCAGGGCCAATCTGGAGATGGTCATCAGGCCGTTCGACTATTGGCTGGCCAAACAGTTCTGGGAGATAGACGACCCGCGGCTGGCCGTGCTCGTTCACTCTGTCGTCGGCGGCACTCCTGCGTACCGCCGCTTCGCCGCGGACGACAGCCCACAGTCCGTCGACGACTTCGACGACTGGGTTGTGCGGACCGCGCTGAACCCGGTCCGCCCCCTCCTCAGGGAGGCGCGCTACCTGCTAGAGGAGGAGATGCAGGTGCGGGACAGCGCGCTGTACCACTCGGTCCTCGCTGCGGTTGCCGCAGGCAACAGGACGCGTGGCGGCATCGCGAACTTCGTCGGTCGGAAGTCGACCGATATCGGGCACCACCTGGTGGTTCTCGAGGACAGTGGTCTGCTGCGCATCCAGCCGGACATCTTTCGCGCGGGCCGTGCCATCTACCAGGTCGCGGAACCGCTGGTCACCTTCTATCAGGTCGTGATGCGCTCGCAGTGGGGCGCTCTGGAGAGCGGACGGGCGCAGACCGTCTGGGCGGCCGCCAAGACGAAGTACTGGTCCCAGGTCATCGGTCCGCACTACGAGCAGCTCTGCCGGGACTTCGCCTTGTGGGCGCCACCCGAGCTCTTCGGTGAGCTACCCGGCGAGATCGGCGCCGGCGTGGTCGCGGACAGAGCCCGACGGGGCCAGATCGAGGTCGACGTGGTGGTGATGGCCGCGGGACTGCCGGGGCAGCGGCGCAAGATTCTGTCGCTCGGTGAAGCGAAATGGGGTGAGGTCATGGGCCGCCGTCATGTCGAGCGGCTCGAGCGGGCGCGGCAACTGCTGTCCCGTGACTATGACACCTCGGAGACGATCCTTGCCTGTTACAGCGGCGCCGGGTTCGAACCGGACCTCGACCCGGCCGTCCTGACGATCGGTCTCGACGACTTGTATGCGGTCGCCCCCTAGGCCAGGTCCTTGGCGTAGCAGAGGGAGGCTGCTTCGTTTTCGAAGGGTGGGTACGGCGGGATCGAGGTGTAGCCGTGGTTGGTGTAGAGGGCTATGGCGGCGGTTTGGTGGGTGCCGGTTTCGAGGCGGAGACGGGTCAGGCCGGTGGCGCGTGCCTGGGACTCGACGGCGTCCAAGAGGACTCGGGAGAGGCCCCAGCCGCGGGCGGACGGGTCGACGTACATGCGCTTGATCTCGCCGAGGCTCGGGGCGACGGGTTGGAGGCCGACGCAGCCGACCGGGGTGCCTTCGAGCAGGAGCATGGTGAAGGAGATGTCCGGGTGGAGTGCGACCAGCGGCTGGTCCTCGCCGTACATCGCGGCCAGCTCGGCCTGCTGGGCGGTCGTCAGCGCCACCAGGGCGGGGTCGGTACTGGGAACCGTGCGCAGTTCCATTCCCTCGATCAGCTCCACCGTCATGCTTCCAGACGGTAGCAATCGGGCATGACGCTCCTGTTTCGTCTTTCTCTCCTGGGCTGTGGACAACAGTGAGGCAACCCACCGCAACCAGTTGGTCGCGCTCAGCTCTTCCACAATTCATCATTACCGCTCAGTATTTTCGCCATGACCCTGACCCGGAGAACCGTCCTAGGCACTCTCGGAGCCGTCGGCGCAGCAGCCGCCGTACCGGTCCAGGCACACGCGGGTACGCCGGTACTGCGGAAGGCCGCCGATGCGTCGGCCACGTTGGTCGCCGGCGCGACGTTCCCGGAAGGGATCATGGCCGGCGTCCCGCGGACGGACGGCGCCACCTTGTGGACCCGAGTCCCGCGCGGGCTGTTCGAGGGGGACGCCGAGTTGGCCGTGGTCGTGTCCAAGAACCGCGACCTCAGCAGTCCGGCAATCGTCGAGACCGTGATCGCGGCGAAGCAGTGGGACGGCTGCGTGCACTTCCAGGCGACCGGGCTCGCCGCCGGCGCGGAGTACTTCTACCAGTTCCGCGGCAAGGACACCGTCTCCCCGGTCGGCCGGTTCCAGACCCTGCGTCCGGCGGACTCGAACGAGCCGGTGCGGATCGGGTTCTTCACCTGCCAGGGCTTCACCGAGGGGTACTACGCCACCCACCGGCACCTCGCTCAGGAGGATCTCGACCTGGTCGTGTGCCTCGGCGACTACGTGTACGAGGCGACCGTTCCCGGGGTCCGCGGCATCGACCTGAACCTCTATCCACAGGTGCTGTCGACGATGCGGGCGAAGTACACGTTCTACCGCAGTGACGCGAACCTCCGGGCGATGCATGCGCAGCACGCGTTCCTGCCGCTGTGGGACGACCACGAGTTCCGCAACAACTACAGCAAGGACAACTGGTCGCTGCCCGAGCCGTTCTTCGAGGAGAAGCGCAGCGCGGCCTGGCACACCTGGTTCGAGCGGATGCCGGTCCCGCGGTACGCCGGCGACCTGACGCGGACCTACCGCTCGCTACGGCTCGGCCGGACTGTGGAGTTGTTTGCCATCGACAACCGGCAGTACAAGGACGACCAGCCCTGCGACGACGGCGGCAGCATCGTCTGCGAGGCGGCCGACGCGTCCGGCCGGAGCATGCTCGGCGCGGCGCAGAAGACGTGGCTGGAGAACGGACTGCGCGGCTCCGGCGCCCGCTGGAAGGTGCTCGCCAACCCGAACATGATGATGGGCATGGTCACCGGACCCGCCGGTGAGCGCGCCTTCATGGACACCTGGGACGGGTACGGCGCCGAGCGGACCGAACTGCTGTCCCTGGCCGCCGACCGGGTCTCCGACCTCGTGGTCGTCACCGGCGACGACCACGACACCTTCGCCGGCGAGCTGTGGAGCACCGGCTTCGCACCTGGCAGTCCGGGCAACCCCGCCGGCACGAAGCGGTCCGGTGTGGAGTTCGTCGTACCGTCGGTGTCCTCGACGAACACCGGCGACCTCAAGGGGGCGGCTGGCGCGCGGACCGAGGAGCAGAAGCGGCTGCAGTACAACCCGCATCTCAAGCTGATCGACATGCGGCAGCACGGGTACGGCGTACTCGAAGTGACGAGCGACGAGGCGAAGCTGTCCTACCGCGCAGTGGACAAGCTCCGCCCCGACGCTCCGGTGGCGACGAGCTACCAGGCCCGGACGGCGCGCGGCAGCTCGCGGATCGAGGTCTGACTCACCGGTAGAGGCGCAGGTCGGCCAGGCTCCACCAGTGGTCGCTGGTGGCTGTCGAGGTCACTCGCATGTACCTCGCCTTGGTCGGCGGGAGCTCGACTGTGGTGAGCTGCCCGGTCGAGCTTCCGGTCACTGGCGTGGACCAGTGCACGCCGTCGTTGCTGGTAGCAACCTGCCAGGTGGCGGCGTAGTCGCCGAGGTGACCGCCGCTGTCCAGCGCGACCTCACGGAAGTGACGCGCCGACCCGAGGTCGACCTGCAGCCACTGGCCGGCGGCCTGCGCCTGCTTGCTCTGCCAGACCGTCGATCCGTCCGCATCGATCGCCAACCCGGCCTCGGCCGAGTTCACGGACGCGGTCGCGGTTGCGCCGTCCAGCGAAACTGGCTGGGGTGTCGACGCATTGAGGTCCCAGGTGAAGGTCGCGACCGCACCGCCAGGCAGCTCGTAGTCGAAGTGTTTGTCGCCGAGCGCGACGGCGAACTGTCGCGGGTCGTCGTTCTCGTTGTGTACGACGAGCGCCGTCGAGCCGTCGCGGTTGCGGAAGGCAACGGACATCAGTTGCCCGTTCCACCCGGTCGTGCCGTACGACGTGCTCCCGATCCGGACCGCACCCGGCCGGACGAACTTCGACAGGTGGCCGATCGTGTAGTACTCGGCGTCGGTGCTGACCGTCCCGTCCGGGTGCAGCGTGACCAGACCGGTGCAGGTGTCGCAGCCGCCGAGGTGCGGGCCGCCGGTGGAGTCGAGCGCGATGTTCCAGTTCACCACCGACTTCGCCCAGTTCCGGGTGGTGCCGATCATCAGGTTGCGCGCGTGCCAGGTCAGGGTGCCGCGGAAGATCTGCGGCGGGGTGTCGTTCGGTCCGTGCGAGCCGGAGCACTCGGTGAACCAGATGCCCTTCGACGGGAACGCGTTGTGCAGGTCGGTCTGCTTGGACGGATCGCCGGAGTAGCAGTGGTACGCCGTACCCGCGATCCACTTCGCGGCCTCACTACGCAGGAGCTTGTACGGGTAGCCGGTCTCCGGGTCCTCGCCGGGCGGGGTCGATGCGATGTCGCCGGGGTGCGTGGTCCAGTTGTGGTCGTAGCCGAGGATCTTGGTCCGCGGGCTGGCCGCGCGCAGCTTGGGACCTAGCGCAGAGATGACCGCTGCCTCGGCGCGGACTGGCATGTCCGTGCCCGGGTAGGCGCTGGGCTTGCGGTTCTGCGGCTCGTTCTGGACCGAGATGAAGTCGATCGGCACACCGGCCTTGGCGTAAGCCTGCACGAACTTCACCAGGTAGCGCGCATAGGCGTCGTACACGGCCGGGTCGTCCTTCAGCCGGCCGCCGACCAGGGAGTCGCCGTCCTTCATCCAGGCGGGTGGGCTCCACGGCGTGGCCATCACTTTGAGGGCGGGGTTGAGCTGCTTGGCTCGGCGCAGCAGCGGGAGGATCTGCTGCTGGTCGTGCGCGATGCTGAAGTGCTTCAGCGCGAAGTCGGTCTGGCCGGCGGGCACGTCGTCGTACGTGTAGTGCTCGGCCTCGGCGGTGAAGTCGGACGAGCCGACCGGCTGGCGCAGAAAGCTGACGCCGATGCCCTGCTTCGGGTCGAACAGCGACCGCATCGTCTCGTCCCGGTCGGCCGGGCTCAGCTGGTAGAGCACGTTGGCCGACGAGTCGGTGATCGAGGCGCCGAAGCCGTCGACGGTCTGGTACGACGTCCGCGGGTCGACCGTGATCGTCGTACGGTCGCTCGCTCCTCGCTGGAAGGTGACCGGGGCGCGTTCGTGCAGTAGCTCGGCGCGGTCCGGAGTGGTGACCCAGACGCGGGCCTGGTCGGTTGATTGGTGCGGCTGCGCCTGGGCGGCGGGACCGGTCAGCGAACCGGTGGCGAGCGCCAGGGCGGCGGCGATTGCCGGTGTTCTCATCGCACTCCTCGGAGTTGAAACAAAGTGCAACAAACAGCGCCAGGAAACGCTGGGTGCTGAGGTCTGTCAATGGCCAGGAGCGTGGGCTTAGAGTGCTGAGCGTGAAACAAGGCGATGTAACAAATGCGTAGGGATCGGGTGACCGTCCGGGAGGTCGCGGCGGCGACCGGGGTGTCGATCGCGACGGTCTCCCGGGTGCTCAACCAGCAGGGCAGCGTGGCGCCGGAGACTCGGGAGCTGGTCGAGCGCGCAGTCTCGGAGCTGGGACTGCGGGCGCCGAGTCCGCGCGGAGGTACTGCAAAACCCGTCGACGGAGCCGTCTACGTGCGGTGCCCGTACGTGCTGACCGACTACTTCGGGCTGATCGTGTCGTCGATCGCGGAGACGCTGGATCGGCACGGGCGACAGGTCATCCTGAACGCGGGCGAGGCGGCTGCGCAGGACGCGGTGTTGTCGCGGTTGCCGGCTCAGCGTGGGGTCGGTGGGGCGATCCTGATCCTGCCGCCGGAGCCGGCCGAGGAGGTCGTGCGGTTGCGGGCGCGGCGGTTCCCGTTCGTGGTGGTGGATCCGCGGACGACGCTGCCGCGGGACGTCCCGTCGGTGTCGGCGGCGCATCACTCCGGCGCGCGGCAGGTCACCGCGCACCTCACGTCACTCGGTCACACCCGCATCGGCGTGATCGGCGGACCCCGCGAATGGCTCGCTGCCGACGCCCGCCTGAGCGGTCACTCCGCAGCCCTCGCCGACGCCGGCATCCTCCCCGACCCCGCGTTGACCCGCCACGTAGAACCAACAGTCGAACAAGGCCGCCGAGCCGCCGCGGAACTCCTGTCCCTCACCCCACGCCCCACCGCTTTGGTCGCCTTCAACGACAAGACCGCCCTAGGCGCCCTACACGCCGCCGCCGACCGCGGCCTCGCCGTCCCCCGCGACCTTTCAATCACCGGCTTCGACGACATAGACCTGGGCCAAGCCACCACCCCCCAACTCACCACAGTCCGCCAACCCCTCCAGGAAATGGGCCGCATGGCAGTAAGCCTCCTGACCCGCCTCCTGGACCGCCACCAACTAGAAGCCCTCCACATAGAACTAGCCACCGAACTGGTAATCCGAGGCACCACCAGCCACCCCCGCTGACCCAACCCCACCCCACCGCACCCCACCCCCAACCCCCGCCCCACCGCTCCGGCAGCCAACCGCCGTACGAGGGGATAACCGCGCGCGTGGTGCCTTCTCCCCTCGTACACCAGGGGAGAAGGCAACACTCCAGCGGATATCCCCTCGAAGACCGGCGGAGCAGACGCGGCCACCGGTGCTGCAACGGCCGGTCAACTAACACCTCCCACCCGCGTTGACCGCGGGTGGGAGGTGCTTGGGGAGGGGTGGGATGTGGTCTGGGGTTACAGCTTGCGGAGGGCTTCGAGGGCGGCGAGGGCGTGGTCGACCAGTTCTTCGTCGGTGGTGGGGCGGTCTTGTTCGGGGAGGCCGGACCACTCGATGGCCAGGTCTTCGACGTAGGCGAACCACGCGTGGACGGTCATACGTTCGGGGGACGCCGGTTGGGAGGCGACCTCGGGAGAGCCGATCAGGTTGAGGACGCGGGTGGCGAGGCCGGCGCGGGTGTCGGCGTACACCTGGACCACGTAGTCGTCGCCGCCGGCCGCGCCGCGGACGAAGGAGATGTAGGCCGCGCGCCGCCGGGCGATGAACGCCACGAAGGACAGCAGCATCTGCCGGAGCTGCTCCGGTGGCGGCAACGACTCGTCCGGCTTGGTGACGCGCAGCAGCCGGCGACCCGCGGCCTCGATGACCGCGACGTAGTAGTCCCGCTTGCTCGGGAAGTAGTGGAACAGCAGGCCGCGCGAGATCCCCGCCTGACCCGCGACCGCGTCGATCGACAGTTCGTGGATCGGCTGGGTCCGCAACATCATCAGGCCGATTCGGACCAGTTGCTTGCGGCGATCTTCCGCAGTCCAGCGCTGACTCACGCTATTGAGCGTTGCTTAGACGCTGCGCTACGGTCAAGGCAACTGAGGGGAGTCTGATGGAGTTCGAACATTCCGCCCGTGCGAACGACCTCATCGCCCGGGTCGGCGAGTTCATCAGGACCGAGATCGAGCCGGTCGAGGCCGAGGTTCACGCCGCTCCCCGCGCCGCCGGTGACCCGTGGCAGCCGCAGCCCGTGATGAAGGAACTGCAGGCGAAAGCCCGCAAACAAGGACTCTGGAACCTCTTCCTCCCGGTGGCCGAACCAGGCAACGAGCAGTACGGCGACGGCCTGTCGAACGTGGACTACGCCCCGATCGCCGAGCTGACCGGCCGTTCGTTCCTGGCGCCGTACGTCTTCAACTGCAACGCGCCCGACACCGGCAACATGGAAGTCCTGCTCCGCTACGGCACCCCCGAGCAGAAGAAGCAGTGGCTGGAACCGTTGCTCGACGGCGCGATCCGGTCCGCGTTCTGCATGACCGAGCCGGGAGTCGCCTCCTCCGACGCGACCAATATGGCCGCGACCGCGATCCTCGACGGCGACGAGGTCGTCATCAACGGCCGCAAGTGGTGGAGCACCGGCGTCGGCCACCCGGACTGCGAGCTGCTCATCTTCATGGGCCGCACCGACCCCGACGCAGAGCGGTACGCACGCCACACCATGGTGCTCGTCCCGCGCGACACCCCCGGCGTGAAGGTCGAGCGCCTGCTCCCGACGATGCACCAGTACGACGAACCCCACGGCCACGGCGAGGTGTCGTTCACCGACGTCCGGGTGCCGGCGAGCAACATCCTGGTCGGCCTAGGTCGCGCCTTCGAGATCGCTCAGGGTCGACTCGGTCCGGGACGGGTGCACCACTGCATGCGGTTGATCGGGCTGGCCGAGAAGTCGCTCGAGCTCGCGCTGCAGCGTGGCACCAGCCGGACCGCGTTCGGCAAGCCGCTGGTGAACCTCGGCGGCAACCGGGAGCGGATCGCGGACGCCCGGATCGCGATCAACCAAGCCCGGTTGCTCGTGCTGCAGACGGCGTACCTGCTGGACACCAAGGGACTCGCCGGCGCGCTGAGCGAAGTGAGCCAGATCAAGGTCGCGGTGCCGCGGATGGCGCAGGACGTGATCGACATGGCGATCCAGTTGCATGGCGGCGGTGGGCTGTCTGACGACTTCCCGCTCGCGGCCGCGTGGACGAGTGCGCGGGCGTTGCGGCTCGCGGACGGGCCTGACGAGGTGCATCGCAATGTGGTGGCCAAGCTCGAGCTGGCTCCGTATCTGACGCAGTACCAGGAGGCCAAGTGAGCCGTGTCCTCGTCACCGGCGGCGCCAGCGGACTGGGCGCCGCTCTGGTGGCCCGGTTCGTTGCCGAAGGCCACCAGGTGCTCAGCACCGACATGTCGGTGGACAGTCCGGACGACGGGGCGTCGTACCTGAAGCTCGATGTGCGCAGCCCGGAGGACTGGGCCAAGGCGGTCGAGTGGTGCGAGCAGAACTGGGGCGGCCTCGACATCCTGGTCAACAACGCCGGGATCGCTACCGGCGGCCGGATCGACGTCGAGTCGCTGGACGAGTGGGACCGGGTCGTCGACATCAACCTGATGGGCGTGGTCCGCGGCTGTCGCGCGTTCACGCCGATGTTCAAGCGGCAGCGGGCCGGCCACATCGTGAACACCGCGTCCGCCGCCGGCCTCGTGCATCCGCCGATGATGAGCTCGTACAACACGGTCAAGGCCGGAGTCGTCGCGCTGTCGGAGACCCTGTCGCACGAGCTGCACCCGTACGACGTGACCGTCTCGGTGGTCTGCCCGTCGTTCTTCCGGACCAACCTCGGCGACTCGATCCAGGGCCAGGACACCGCGATGGGCGCGACCGCGCGGCAGCTGATCGAGAAGTCGCCGCGCTCGGCCGACGACATCGCGGCCGGGGTGATCGCCGGGATCAAGAAGAAGCAGTTCCTGATCATCCCGGACCGGCCGGCGCTGATGGCGTGGCGGACCAAGCGGTTCGCCCGGCCGCTGTACGACCGGCAGATGCGCAAGATCGCCGCCCGGGCCCGCGAGCGTGCCGAGTCCGGTAATGGGTGATGGCGCCCGTGCGGTTCGCGCCGAGGACGCCTTCGACGTACCAGTGGTGGACGGCTGGCTTCGGCAACGGACCGATTTGCCGCCCGGCCTGCCGGAGGTCAAGCAGTTCTCCGGCGGCGCCTCCAACCTGACCTACCTCCTGCAGTACGACGGCCACGACCTGATCCTGCGCCGGCCACCGGCCGGGACGAAGGCGAAGAGCGCCCACGACATGGGCCGCGAGTACCGGATCCAGGCGAGCCTGAAGCCGGTGTTCCCGTACGTGCCCGAGATGGTTGCCCACTGCACCGACACCGAGCTGATCGGCTCCGAGTTCTACGTGATGGAGCGAGTCGCCGGCACGATCCCGCGCCGGCAGGAGCTCGGCGTGGACCTCACTCCGGAGCAGACCCGGCAGCTCTGCTTCACGGTCTTCGACACTCTCGTCGATCTGCACCAGGTCGACGCCGACCAGGCCGGTCTCACCGACCTGGGTCGCGGCGAGGGGTACGTCGAACGCCAGGTCACCGGCTGGACCGAGCGCTACCGCAAGGCGAAGACCTGGAACGTGCCGAGTTACGAGCGGGTGATGGCGTGGCTGGCGGCGAACCAGCCGAAGGACGTCCGGACCTGCGTCATCCACAACGACTTCCGGCTCGACAACGTCGTACTCGCGCCGGACGATCCGTTGCAGGTGGTCGGCGTACTGGACTGGGAGTTGGCGACGCTCGGGGATCCGTTGATGGATCTCGGCAGCGCGCTCGCGTACTGGGTGCAGGCCGACGACGACTGGGCGTTCCGGCGGTTCCGGCTGCAGCCGTCCGACGTACCGGGGATGCCGTCGCGGGACGAGATCGTGCAGTGCTACACCGAGAAGTCGGGGCTGAAGCCGGGGAACTGGGCCTTCTACGAGGTGTTCGGCCTGTTCCGGCTGGCCGTGATCGCGCAGCAGATCTACTACCGCTACCACCACAAGCAGACCCGGAACCCGCGGTTCAAGAGCCTCTGGCTCCCGGTCAACCTGCTCGAGCGGCGCTGTCGCCGGATCATGAGGGGCTGAATGCCGACCATCTACCTGATCCGGCACGCGCAGGCGTCGTTCGGCAAGAGTGACTACGACCGGCTCTCGCCAACCGGCGAGCAGCAGGCGGCCGTGCTGGGCAAGGCGCTGGTCGCGCGTGGGGTGACGCCGGAGCTCGTGGTGTCCGGGTCGATGCGCCGGCACGCTCAGACGGCGGCGTTGGCCGGGTTCACCCCGGAGGTCGACAAGGGCTTCGACGAGTTCGACCACGAGGAGATCATCGTGGCGCACAAGCCTGCCTACCGGCGGCGTGCGGTGATGCTGGCCGATCTCGCCCGGACCGGTCATCCCGGTCGTGCCTTCCAGCAGATGTTCACCGCGGCGACCGAGCGCTGGACGCTGGGCGGTGACGGCTACACCGAGACGTTCACCGCTTTCTGTGACCGGTCCGAGGCAGCGGTACGGCGTACCGCGGAGCGACTCGGCAAGGGTGAGACGGCGGTGGTGTTCACGTCCGGCGGGCCGATCGCCGCCGTGGTGAGCAGGCTGGTCTCCGGCGGCGACGGCGTGTGGTCCAAGCTGAACCCGGTCACGATCAACACCGCGATCACCAAGGTCGTGTCCGGCCGCAGCGGGCTCACCGTGGTCAGCTACAACGAACACGGCCACCTCGACGGGACCGAGTTGCTCTCCTGCAGATAGACCGAGTTGCTCTCCTACAGATAGGACAGTGATGCGACGCAACATCCTGATCACCGGTGCGAGTTCCGGACTCGGGGAGGAGATGGCCCGGCAGTTCGCGGCGAAGGGGCACAACCTGGTGCTGACCGCGCGGCGGACGGATCGGTTGGAGGCGTTGCGTGCCGAGCTGACCGAACGGCATCCAGGGCTGACGGTGATTGTCCACGGGCTCGACGTGAACGATCACGACCAGGTGTTCGAGGTGTTCCGCAAGGCCGACGCCGAGCTGACCCTGGACCGCGTCGTGGTGAACGCCGGGCTTGGCAAGGGCGCGCCGCTCGGGACCGGGCGGTTCGACGCGAACCTGGAGACCGCGATGACGAACTTCGTCGGCGCGCTCGCCCAGGCGGAGGCCGCGCTGGAGCTGTTCCGGGCCCGGAACGCCGGTCATCTCGTCTTCATCTCGTCCATCTCCGCGCTGCGCGGGCTGCCGAGGACGGTGACGACGTACGCCGCCACCAAAGCCGGACTGGCGTCACTGGCTGAGGGGCTGCGGCTGGAGTTGCTGAACAAGCCGATCAAGATCAGCACGATCTTCCCCGGCTACATCCGCTCGGAGATGAACGACCGGGTCGCGAACACCCCGCTGATCGTCGACACCGTGCCCGGCGTCCGGGCGATCGTCGCCGCGATCGAGGCCGAGAAGGAGACGGCGTACGTGCCGCGCTGGCCGTGGGTGCCGCTCGCCCGGGTGATGAAGTACGCGCCACTGCCGTTGCTGAAGAGGATGATCTGATGCGCTGGGGCCTGACCGTTCCGCTGACCGGGGTGCCGCTGCGGGACCATCGACCGCTGGTCGAGGAGTTGGCGGCGCTGGGTTACACGGATCTGTGGTCGGCCGAGGTGGCCGGCGCGGACGCGTTCACTCCGTTGGTACTCGCGTCCGAGTGGGACGCCCGCCTCCGGCTGGGGACGGCCGTCGTACCGGTGCACACCCGTGGTCCGGCTGCGCTGGCGATGAGTGCGGCGGCGCTGGCTGATCTCGCGCCGGGACGGTTCGTGCTCGGGATCGGGGCGTCGTCGGAGACGATCGTGACCGGGTGGAACGGGATCGCGTACGACCCCCCGCTGGCCCGGACCCGGGACGTGCTGCGCTTCCTGCGGCAGGCGTTCGCCGGGGAGAAGGTGGACGGGGAGTTCGACAGCTTCACGATCAACCGGTTCCGACTGGAGAAGGCGCCGGACGTTCCGCCGGCGATCATGCTCGCCGCGCTGCGCCCGCAGATGCTCCGGCTGGCGGCGCGCGAGGCCGACGGCGCGATCACGAACTGGCTCTCCGCGGACGACGTACGACGGGTGCGGGCCGAGCTCGGTCCGGACAAGGAACTGGCGGCGCGGATCTTCGTCTGCGTCACCGAGGACGCGGAGATGGCGCGCAACATCGGGCGCTTCCTGATCGCGACCTACCTGACCGTCCCCGGGTACGCCGCCTTCCACGACTGGCTCGGCCGCGGCGCCGCGATGAAGGAGATGCGCGAGGCGTGGGCCGCCGGCGACCGCAACGCCGCGATGGCCGCCGTACCCGTCGAGGTCCTCGACGACCTGATCGTCCATGGCACCCCCGACCAGTGCCGAACCCACATCAACCGCTACCTCACCAACGGCCTGGACACCCCCATCATCGCCACCCTCCCCACCGGCACCGACCTCCTGGAAACCGCCCGAGCCCTGGCACCCAACTAAAAGGACACCGCTCCGCGGCGGCTGACCTTCGGCGGCGCACGGAATGTGATGGTGGAGATCGTGGTTGTGCGGATGGGCTGGGATGCCAGGCAAGCTCCGTCGTCCCCTTGAACGATTTGGTTCTACGCTGTCGACTGCGCCGGTCTGGGCCTTGTCAGGAGCTGTTGGTTTTGCCGGACGGGCGCAGACGCGTAGGGGTGAGCACGCCACGGACAAGAAGTGGGGACCTCGGACATCTGGTCAGGTGTCCGAGGTCGCCATTGGGTGTCCGAGCCTGCGTCGCTTGGTCATGGGTCAGTGAAGGCGGTGGGCGGTTAGCCAGTCGGTGGCGCGGCGGTTGGAGGCGCGGCAGAGCCAGGCGTCTTGGATTACTTCGGTTAGTTCCTTCTTGGTCAGTTTGTCGAGGTGGCTGGCTCGGACCAGGACTGACGGGTGGCCGTTGAAGTGGGGGATGGTGAAGAAGGGGTTGGAGTCGTCGGAGACGAGGGCTAGTTTCTCCTCTTCGGACTCGACCCAGATGACGATCACGTCGTCGTACCGCTCACCGGTGTCGGGGTCGAACGCGTCGGGGCGAGGGGTGCGGAAGAAGACGAAGGACTTGCCGCCGACCTGGTAGACCGGGCGGTCGGTGTTCTCCTTCTGCCAGACCGTGACGTGTGGCATCCCCAACGCCACCTCGTGCACGTCAGCGACCTTTGCCATGGTCCCGAGTCAACCAGCCGGGATCCGGATCGTGAAGGTCGAGCCGGAGCCGACGCGGCTGGTGACGGTGATGCGACCGTCGTGCGCCTCGGCCAGGTGCTTGGTGATGGCCAGGCCGAGTCCGCTGCCACCCGTCGTACGGCTGCGGGACTGTTCCGCGCGGTAGAAGCGGTCGAAGAGGTGTGGCAGGTGCTCGTCGGCGATGCCGGTCCCGTTGTCCGTGACGGTGAGGTTGTAGCCGTCGTCCACCCGCCGTACGCCGACCACGACGTGGCCCCCGGACGGCGTGAACCGGATCGCGTTCGAGACCAGGTTGCCCAGCGCCTGGCGGATCCGCGCGCTGTCGACGGACGCCGGCGCCGGCCCTGGTACGTCGGCCGTCAGCGAGACGCCGGCCGTCTCCGCAGCGGGTCGATGCGCGGACACCACCTGCTGCGCGAGCTCGGACAGATCACGCGGCGCCTTGTGCAACCGCAGCATGCCTGCGTCCGCGAGCGCCAGGTCCTGCAGGTCGGCCACCAAGTGCTCGAGCAGCCCGGTCTCCTCCAGGAGCGACGTGACCAGCTCACCATCCAGCGGTACGACGCCGTCCTCCGACGCGACCAGATAGCCCTTGATGTTCGCCAGTGGAGTCCGCAATTCATGCGCGACGTCGCTCACCATCGCCTTGCGCTGGAAGTCGTGTCGCTGAATCGACTCGGCCATCGCGTTGAACGCGTGCCCGAGCCGGGCCACCTCGTCCTTCCCGCTCACCGGTACGCGGGCCGCGTGGTCGCCGTTCCGCATCCGCTGCGCCGCCCCGGTCAGCGCCACGATCGGCCGGACCAGCCGGCGCCCGGCGAAGAGCATCGCCACCGCCGCGATCAACAGCACCCCGAGCGCGGTCGCTGCCGTACGCAGCAGGCCCTCCCCGGAGAACACGTTGAACGTGCTCTTCGCACCCAGGTAGAGCTTGGCCGACGGAGCGACGTACGGCGCCAGTGCCTGAGAGCGCGCCTCAGTCGTGCAGTTGGCGAACTGGTCCGAGTAGGCGGCCTTGTCCTTCGGCTCGACTGCCTGGAGACCGTCGAACTCGGTGACCGAGTAGTCCAGCCCGGCTGCGTCGAGGCAGTCGGTGGCGCGCCGGATCTCGTCGTCGTTGACCAGTTTGGCCTTCGCGCTCGGAGCGTTCATGCCCGGGGGGAGGCACTTGTCGTTGAGTCCGTTCGGCTTGGTGACCTGCATCAGGCTCGTTCCGTTGACCGTCTGGCCGGATTCGACCATCACGACCGGCATGTTGGCGCCGCCGGCGCTGGACACCGTGGCGTGCTTGCCCTGCGCCGCGTAGCACTCGGTGGCCAATTGAGCCAGCCGGTTGCGCTCGGCAAGTTCCTCGTCGGTCAGCCCCCAGCCGGGATAGGCCGGATAGAGCCCAGGCAGGGCGGCGGCGCTCACCACCGTGTCGGCCTTGCCCGCTGCGGTCTTGCGGGCGGAGTAGACGCTCACGGCTCCGGCGAGCTTGGCGTTGCCCTGGGTGCGTACGTCGACGGTTGCCGCTGGCACCGAAGGGAGCTCCGGACCAGCACCGAGCATCCGGGCCGAGTCCGCGATCACCGTGCCGTCCGGCTTCGTCAGCGCGATCCGGCGGCCGAGCTCGTCGGACAGCTCGTGCACCAGCTTGTCCACGCCGGACCAGCTCGGGTGGTCGGACGCGTACCGCGACAGCCGCTCGTAGATCTGACCGTCGACCTGCAGCTGGCCGGTGTTCGCGTCGATCTCACCCTGCAACTGCTCCGAGGTGCTGTACGTCGCGATCACGGCGGTCGCGATCACCGCACCGAGCGCCACCGCGAGGGACAGCCCGAGGAACCGGACCAGCACGCTACGACGCATCGGGAGCTCCCACCTTGTCGGCCAGCTTGTACCCCACGCCGTACACGGTCTTCAGGTACGCCGGGGAGCCCGGAGACGGCTCGATCTTCTTCCGGAGGTTCATCACGTGCACGTCGATGGTCCGGTCGAACACGTAGTGGTCGAACCCGAACGCGTGCTCGAGCAGCTGCTGCCGGGAGAAGGCCCGCCCCGGTGAGGCCGCGAGGCAGGCCAGGATCTTGAACTCCGCCGGTGTCACCTCGACCAGGCGATCGGCCAGCCGCACCTCGTGCCGGATCGGGTCGATCTCCAGCTCGCCGACCCGGTACACCTCGCCCTCGGACCGGCTCCGGGTCCGCCGCAGCACGGTCCGGACCCGGGCGACCAGTTCGCGCGGGTTGTACGGCTTGGTCAGGTAGTCGTCGGCGCCCAGGTCCAGCCCGAGTAGCAGGTCGTCCTCGGTGGAGCGGGCGGTCAGCATGATGATCGGCACGCCGGAGTCGCCCGAGCCGTCGGCCCGCAGCACCCGGCAGACGTCCAGGCCGTCCACCTTCGGCATCATCACATCGAGCACGAGCAGGTCCGGACTGCGCCGGCGGGCCTCGTCGATCGCGGCCCGCCCGTCGTGCACGACGACGGTGAGATGCCCCTCCCGCTCGAGGTACCGCCGGATCAGCTCCGCCTGCTTCAGGTCGTCTTCGGCGACGAGAATCCGGGCTGGCATGTTCCTCAATGTGACCGATCTTCATAAGAAACCTATGAAGATCGGCTGAGAGCATCGGGTGCAAACGGCTCCTTCACAGGTTCTTCACCGCCCCGCAGGCACGCTCCAGAGCCATGAGAACCTCACGAACGGCACTCGCGGTCGTCGCCGTACTGGCGCTGGCCGGCTGTGGAAACTCCAATGACCCGGGCGCGGCGACCGGTGATCAGAAAACTGACAAGAGCCCGCTCGCGGAGTACATGGGTGAGGGTTTCGTCAGCTCGGGCAGCGGCGGGATGCGGATGGCGGTCCGGGCCGGTGGCGGTCCCGGGTCGAGCGAGGAGGAGCTGGCCAAGCAGCGCAAGGTCGAGGACGCCACCGCGGCCTGCATGAAGGCGGCCGGGTTCGAGTACGTGCCGGTTCCGCCGGAGTCGCAGCCGAAGGGCAAGTTCGACGACGCGTTCAACCTGCCGCCGGACGAGTTCGCCGAGCAGTACGGCTACGGCATCACTACCATCGACTGGTCCAAGGCGGGCGCGGCCGGTGACGACAGCAACCCGAACACCAAGATCCGCAACGCGCTCTCGGCGAAGGCGAAGAAGGCGTACGACACCGCCCTGAACGGCCCGAACTCGACCGGCAACGGCAACGTCGTGATCGCGCCCAAGGAAGGCGAGGGCCCGAAGAGCAGCTCCGCGCTGAACCTGGGCTGCCGCGGCAAGGCCGCCGAGGAGGTCTACGGCAAGGGCCAGGACCGCGAGGCCGAGTTCAAGAAGTACGAGAACCTGTTCAAGGACATCCAGGCCCTCGCGAAGCGGATCGAGGACGACCAGCGGGTCGTTGACGCGACCACCGCCTGGGCCGACTGCCTCGCCGACTCCGGCCAGGCCGGCTACAAGAAGATCGACGAGCCGCGGCAGAAGGTCAGCCAGAAGCTGGACGAGCTGTCCGGTAACAACCCGGCCGGTAACAACCCCGGCAAGACCGTGATCGGCGCGCCGTCGCTGGACAAGGTGGACGCGGCCAAGCTGGCCGAGTTGCGCAAGTTCGAGATCGACCTCGCGGTGGCCGACCAGAAGTGCCGCGCCAAGGTGTACGACGAGCCGTACAAGACGGTGCAGTACGAGAAGGAGAAGGAGTTCGTCGAGCAGCACAAGGCCGAGCTCGAGGCGTACCGCGACGGAATGGCGAACCGGTGACCGCTTCGCCCAGATCCCGCCGCCGGGTGCTGGTCGGGGTGTCCGCGGTGGCGGCGGTCTCGCTCGGAGTGGGCGTGGCGGCCGGCAGCCGGATCACCTCGCCGGAGGACGCGGCCGCCAAGACCGCCGCGCCGAAGGCGTCCCAGATCACCGTGCCGGTGGAGAAGAAGGCGCTGTCCAGCAAGGTCGTCGGCCGGGGCGACGCCTCGTTCGACGGTGCGGTGAACATCCGGGTCGAGACCAGCGGCCTGACCACGCCCGCGATCGTGACCGGCAAGGTCCCGGCGGTCGGCTCGACCCTCACCGAGGGCAAGGCGCTGCTGGAGATCACCGGCCGACCGGTGATCGGCCTGGCCGGCGTGCTGCCGATGTACCGAACGCTCTCGCCGGGCAGCAAGGGACCCGACGTACTCCAGCTCGAGCAGACGCTGGACCGCCTCGGCCTCGACCCGGGCGACGTCGACGACGAGTACGACACCGACACCTCGGCGGCGGTCGAGCGGCTCTACGAGGAGGCCGGGTACGACGCTCCCGAGCCGGAGCAGCAGTTGAGCCAGGCCGTCGACGCGGCGGAGAAGAACGTCGACGCGATGAAGAACGCGCTCCGGCAGGCGAAGGCCGCGCTGAAGCAGGCGCAGCAGGCCAAGGCGAAAGACACGAGCGTTCAGCAGGGCGCGGTCGACGACGCCGAGGAGAACTTGGCCGACGCGCAGGAGGCACTGAACGAGGCCGAGTTCAAGGCCGGTACGCCGCTGCCGGTCTCGGAGATCGTCTACGTGAAGACGCTGCCGCGCCGGGTCGACGACGTGAAGGTCGAGCGCGGCGGCACGGTGAACGGCGTGGTCATGTCCGCCAGCGGCGCAGCCCTCGTGGTCACGGTCAAGGTCGACGCGCAGACCGCGGAGCGCCTGAAGGCCGGGATAGCCGCGACCCTCGACCTCGGCGAGGGTACGGCGGTTGCCGGCAAGGTCCGCCGGATCACCAAGAACGGCGACCAGTACGACGTCGTGGTCGCACCGAACACGCTGACGGCGAAGCAACTCGCGCTGTTCCGCGACGCCAACGTCCGGGTCACGATCCCGGTGAAGAGCACGGCCGGCAAGGTGCTCGCCGTACCGGTGGCTGCGTTGTCGTCCGGTCCGGACGGTGGGTCGCGGGTCGAGGTGCTGCGCGAGGGCAAGGTCGAGCTCATCCCGGTGACGGTCGGGCTGTCCGCCGACGGTTATGCACAGGTCACGCCGAGTGGAGACTCCAAGCTGGCCGAGGGTGACCAAGTGGTGGTCGGGCGATGAGCGAGCGAAGCGAGTTCACAATCAAGCACTGCGCGCTCGTGCCTCATCCGCGCCCGGAGCGAAGCGAGGACGTGGATGAGTGAGACGGCGGTTGCTCTGCCGGCGCCGGTCGTCGAGATGATCGGCGTACGGCGGTTCTTCCCCGGACCGCCCGAGGTGCGGGCGATCCGGGAGGTCGACCTGACGATCGGGCAAGGGGAGTACCTGTCGATCGTCGGGCCGTCCGGGTCGGGGAAGTCGACGTTGCTGCATCTGCTCGGCCTGCTCGACAACCCGACCGGTGGGGTCTATCGGCTCGACGGCGTGGACACGATGAGCCTGCGTGAGCGGCGCCGCGCCGTACTGCGGGGGGAGCGGATCGGGTTCGTGTTCCAGTCGTTCCACCTGCTCGATCACCGGACGGTACTGGAGAACGTCGCGCTGTCGATGGTGTACGTCGGGGTGCCTCGGCGCGAGCGGATGGCGCGGGCGCGGGTGGCGTTGGAGCGGGTCGGGCTCGCGCACCGGATGGACTTCGCCCCGACCACGCTGTCCGGTGGTGAGCGGCAGCGGGTCGCGATCGCGCGGGCGCTGGTCGCGGAGCCGAGCCTGCTGCTCGCGGACGAGCCGACCGGCAACCTGGACAGCGCCAACGCGGAGGCGATCCTCGAAGTGTTCGACGAGTTGCACCACGAGGGGATGACGCTGGCCGTCATCACCCACGACGCCCACGTCAGCAGCCGGGCCCAGCGCCAGGTCCGCATCGTCGACGGAACCCTCCAGTGGTAACCCAAGCAGGCCCCCCGGATCCCGCCGGCGGGCCGTCCACTTCAGAAAGTGCCGAAGGCCGACGGCGGCTGCGGCCTCGGCTCGCGCTCGCCTCGCTCGTTCGCCGTGCCGCGAGCCCGCGCGGCGGGCGGCGCGCCGGACCGGGCCGGACGCCCGGCCTCCGCCGGTCCGCCCCCGCTGTGCGGGATCTCCTGGACGAGGCGTTGGCCGGAGTCGCCGCCAGGCCCACTCGGCTCATCCTCACCACGCTCGGGACTGTGCTCGGGATTGCTGCTTTGGTGGGAACGGTTGGGTTGGGGCAGACGGCGTCCGGGCAGATCACTCAGCGGTTTGATCTGGCGGCGGCTACGCGGGTCGTCGTACAGCCTGAGGAGAAGGGTGGGCAGGAGGGCGAGGCGGCGACCCAGCTTCCGTGGGACGCCCCCGACCGGGTCCAGCGGCTGAACGGCGTCGACGCCGCCGGCACCGTGAGCACGCTGGACGTCGGTGACGACCTGGTCCGCAGTGTCGCGGGTCTGGACGGCCAGAAGGACGGGCACGCGCTGAAGGTGATGGCGGGCTCGGCCGGGCTGTTCGACGCGGTGCGCGCGGTACTGCGGACCGGCCGGTTCTTCGACGCCGGCCACGATCAGCGCGGTGACAAGGTGATTGTCCTCGGCAAGAACGCGGCCGAGCGGCTCGGTATCAACCGGGTCGACGCCCAGCCCGCGGTGTTCATCGGCGACGAGCCGTACACGGTGATCGGCATCCTCGACTCGGTCAGCGGCCGGGCCGAGCTCAACGACGCCGTGATCATGCCGAACGGCACCGCCAGGACGGCGTACGACCTCGAGTCGCCGGACGCGCTCGAGATCCGGACCCAGGTCGGCGCCGCTCAGCTGATCGCCGGTCAGGCTCCGGTCGCGATCCAGCCGAACGACCCGAGCACCCTCAACGTCGACGCTCCGCCGAAGCAGGGCGCCGTACGCAAGGGTGTCGAGTCCGACCTGAACGCGCTGTTCCTGCTGCTCGGCGCCGTCGCGCTCCTGGTCGGCGGCCTCGGCATCGCGAACGTCACGCTGCTGTCCGTCCTCGAACGCATCTCCGAGATCGGCCTGCGCCGGGCGCTGGGCGCGGCCCGAAGACATGTCGCGATCCAGTTCCTGGTGGAGAGCGTGATCGTCGGCTTCCTCGGCGGATTGCTCGGTACGGCGGTCGGCGTACTGCTCACCGTGGGAGTGTCGTGGGTGCGGGACTGGACCCCGATCCTGGACAACCGGCTCGCGTTCGGGTCACCCCTGCTGGGTGCGTTCATCGGCCTGGTCGCCGGCACCTACCCCGCGTGGAAGGCCTCCGCCATCCAGCCCATCACCGCGCTCCGCGGCACCTGAGTCGTCCCGGCTGAGCCGCGCGTACAGGAACGCCGTGACCAGGAACCCGAGCACGACGAAGGCGAGCACCGCGTACGATTTCCCGTCGTCGGGCAGGATCACCGCGCCGAGCGCGGCCGCGGAGACCTGCCCGACGTTGAAGATCATGTCGTAGAGCGAGAACACGCGGCCGCGGTAGACGTCGTCGACACCCGTCTGGACGAGGGTGTCGACGCTGATCTTCACGCCCTGCGCGCAGAACCCGGTCAGGAAGCCGGCCACGATCAGCGCCGGCTGCGTGTAGAGGCCGCCCGGCATCGCGGTCACCACCGCGGCGGCGACGAACAGCAGGGTGATCCACTGCCGCAGCGCCATCACCCGCGTCGCCCACGGTGTGACCAGCGCGGCGAGGAACAGCCCGGCGCCGACCGCGCCGGTGGCGACGGCGAGCGCCCCGAACGCTTCATCGAGCCGGTCGGGACCGTAGAAGTGGTTCCGGTACAGCAGGATCATCGCGACCGTGACGAGGCCGAAGAAGAACCGCAGGGAGCCGATCGCGGCCAGCCCGAGTGCGGCCTGTTTGCGTTCCCTCAGATGCCGGGCGCCGTCGACCAGACCCGAGGCGATGGTCCGGATCGCCTCGGCCACGCCGGGCTCGTCACCGTTCAGGTCCGGGCCGAGTTGGTTGCGCTGGAGCCGCAGAGCGAGCAGGGCGGCCGCTGTGTAGATCAGTACTGTCAGCCCGAGTACGGCGAGGTCGGAGTCGACGATCAGCTTCACCCCGGCGCCGACGCCGCCGCCGATGAGGAAGAACGCCGTACCCGAGGTCGGGGCGACGGCGTTCGCCATCACCAGCTCGTCCCGGTCGACCACGTGCGGCAGGCCGGCGGACAACCCGGACAGCAGAAACCGGTTGACCCCGAGCGTCAGCAGTACGGCGAAGTAGAACGGCACCCCCGCGTTGCCGATCGCAACGAGGGCGCCGATGCCGATCACGAGCGCGGCCCGGGTGAGGTTCGCCCCGAACAGGATCTGCCGTCGTGACCACCGGTCCAGCAGGACGCCGGTGAACGGGCCGAGGATCGAGTACGGCAGCAATGCCACCGCGAACAGCCCGGCGATCGCCGCCGCGTCCGGCGCCCGCTCCGGCGAGAACAGCACGTACGACGCCAGCGCGACCTGGAACACGCCGTCGCCGAACTGCGACGTCAGCCGCACCGCGAACAGCCGCCGGAAATCCCCACGCCTCAGCAGCGTCGCCAGATCCCGGATGAACCGCACGCCCGCAGCCTAGGTCAGTCGTCCGCGGGTAGGTGCAGGCGGTCGGCCCACCGTCTGCCGCCCTTCGATCACACTCATCCGGCCCGCCCCTCACGTCGTCAGATAGTCCGCCAGCAGCTGTGGATGACCGAGCATCGGGAAGTGTGCCCCCGGCACCTCGTCCGGGTCGAACCCGAGCCGCTCCCGCGTCACCCGCCGCAAGAAGTCTGCCGGGAACAGGAGGTCGTCCACCCCGATCACCGCTCGCGTCGACACCTGCGGCCACTGTTCTATTGCGCACAGGTCGTCCATCGGACCGCCGCTCTGCTCCCGGAGCTGCCGCCGCGCCTCGGCCGCGAAGTCCGGCGGCAGGTCGTGGAAGAACGTGTCCGAGTCGTCGCCGACCCAGTCGTACCCGGTGTTCGCCCACCAGTCCCGGATCCGCTCGCCCGGCGCCGGCACCGTCGCCGCCACCAGCACGAACTCCCGCACCGGCAGTTGCTCGCACACCATCGCCCCGGTGAACCCACCCAGCGAGTGCGCCGCCACCACGACCTCGTCACCCTCCGGTACGGCGGCCAGCACGACGTCGACGTACTCCGCCAGACCCGCCTGCGGATCGTCGCACGGCAGGTCGACCGCGATCACCTCGTGCCCGCGGTCGCGCAGCTCGTCCGTCACCGGATGCCAGTGCCACGACGTGCAGCCCGCGCCCGGGATCAGGACGAATCTCATGCCGACCACCTTATGGTGGGGCGATGGACCGGAGTTCCTTCCCGCACTTTCTGGGGATCACGTTGCGGTGGAAGGACAACGACGTCTACGGGCACGTGAACAACGTGGAGTACTACAGCTTCTTCGACACCGTGATCAACGACTTCCTGATCCGGGTCGGCGGGCTCGACATCCACCGCGGCGCGGTGATCGGGCTGTGCGTGGACTCGCAGTGCACATTCAAGGAGTCCCTGGAGTTCCCGGGCACGGTCGACGCCGGTCTGCGAGTCGGGCAGCTGGGGAACTCGAGTGTCCGCTACGAGATCGGCCTGTTCCGCGCGGGATCGGAGCAGCCCGCCGCGACCGGCCGGTTCGTACACGTGTTCGTCGGACGGGACGACCGCCTGCCTGTTCCGGTCCCGGACTCCATTCGCGAGGCACTCGAAGGGATCACGGGATGATCGTGCGCGGCGCCGTACTGCGGGAGATGGGCCTGCCCGGTCCGTACGCCGAGTCACGCCCGCTGCGGGTGGAAGAGGTCGAGTTGGCGCCGCCGGGACCGGGGGAGCTGCTGGTCCGGATCCGCGCGGCCGGGCTGTGTCACTCGGACCTGTCGGTGATCGACGGCTCGCGGCCGCGGGTGATGCCGATGCTGCTCGGCCACGAGGCCACGGGCGAGGTTGTGGTCTCGGAGGCGCCTGGCTTCGCGGCTGGTGACACGGTTGCGTTCGCCTTCGTGCCGGCGTGCGGCGAGTGCGCGCCCTGCGCTGAAGGCCGGGCCGCGCTGTGCGAGCCGGGTGCTGCCGCCAACACGGCCGGCACTTTGCTGAACGGCGTACGGCGTCTGGACGGCGTGCACCACCACCTTGGCGTGTCCGGATTCGCGGACCACGCGGTGGTGTCAGCGCGATCGGCGGTGCGGATCGACCCGTCGCTGCCGCCGGAGATCGCGGCGCTGTTCGGCTGTGCGGTGATGACCGGCGTCGGCGCGGTGGTGAACACCGCCCAGGTCCGGGCCGGTCGAAGCGCGGTCATCTTCGGTCTCGGTGGAGTCGGGTTGTCGGCGCTGCTGGGGGCCGTCCTGGTCGGAGCGCATCCGGTTGTCGCGGTTGACGTCGTACCCGCGAAGCTGGAGTTGGCCGAGTCGCTCGGAGCCACGCACACGGTCGATGCCCGCGACAACGACGCGGTGGATCAGGTGCGGGAGGCAACGGCCGGGGGAGCCGACTACGCCTTCGAGACGGTCGGGAGCGCGAAGGTGCCCGAACAGGCGTACGCCGCCACCCGTCGCGGCGGCACGACCGTGACGGTCGGCCTGCCGCATCCGTCGCAGTCGTTCAGCGTTCCGGCGGTCAGCCTGGTCGCCGAGGAGCGCACGGTGAAGGGCTCGTACCTGGGTTCGTCCGTCCCCAGCCGCGACATCCCGCGCTACATCGCGCTCTACCAGGCCGGCCGGCTGCCGGTCGACCGGCTGCTCACCTCGACCGTCGAGCTCGACAGTCTGAACGAGGCGTTCGACCGGCTGGCCGCCGGTACGTCCATCCGTCAGGTGCTGCTGCTCCGGTAGTTCTCCGCGACCTTGACCCCGGTCGCCGCCTCGCGGGCGCGCGCCTCGGGGGTGAACTCGTCGCCGAAGTCGTCCTCGGTGGCGACCTGCCGGATCTCCAGCCCGCCGGAGTTGCCGTCGTCGGCGGCCAGGCAGCGCCAGCCCCACTCGAGCGCTTCCTCCCGGGAAGCGACCTCGATCAGGCAGAACCCGGCGATGAGTTCCTTGGTCTCCGCGAACGGCCCGTCGACGACCCGCTGCTTGCCGTTGCTGAGCTGCATCCGGAAGCCCCGCGCGCTGGGCAGCAGCCCCTCGCCGGCGAGCAGGACCCCCTTCTCGGCCATCTCGGCCATCACCAGACCCATCTCGGTCAGGCTCTTCTCGCTCGGGTTCTCCCACGCCTCGGACCCCTCGCTGGCCCGGAACATCATCATGAACCGCATCGGATCTCCCCTCGTTCCGTCGGGCTCATCATGGCGCAGCGACGGGTCGGCGGTCTGCGCGGCAGACGAAGGTTAATTCCGCCGAAAGGTATAGCCACCCGGACAACCATCGGGCAGGCTACGCACAGTGCGGAACCGCCCACCGCACGTGAGGCATGTCACAAGTGAGGCGTAGGAGTCCCTGAGGAGGACCCCCTAATGCACACCCGATTCCGCCGCACCGGAGCCCTTGTCGGCGCCGGAGCCGTCGTCTTCGGCGCGCTGGCCGTCGTGGCCGGCAACCAGGCCGACGCCCAGCAGCCGGTCCCCACCCCGATCGACCAGCTTCTCGGTCAGGAGGTGCAGGGCACGGCCGCGCTCGGCAAGGTCCAGTCCCGGCTCGCCGAGCTGTCCGAGCGCAACGGCATCCCGGCCGCGCAGCTGCAGCAGATCCTGGCCACCGACAAGACCGCCTGGCTGGACAAGGAGGGCACGCTGTTCTACCGCGAGCCCGTCGCCGGCACCAAGACGGCGTCGGCCGCGTCCCCGCGCTGGGCCACCAAGGCCGTCGCGGCCGCGACGGGCCCGGCGTTCGAGCTGCACAGCAAGCCGGGCTCGAACCGGGTGATCTACCTGGACTTCGACGGCCACACCATCACCGGTACGGCGTGGAACACCAACGGCAAGCCGGCCACCGTGAACGTCACGCCGTACGACACGAACGGGAACACCAGCACCTGGAGTACCGCCGAGCAGGACGTCGTACGCGATGTCTGGGCGCGCGTGGCAGAGGACTACGCGCCGTTCGACGTGGACGTCACCACCCAGGCGCCGGCCGCGTCGGCGATCACCCGGTCCGGCGCGTCCGACCAGCAGTACGGCACCCGGGTCCTGATCGACCCGACCACCTGGTACCAGTCCGGTTGTGGCTGCGGCGGGGTCGCTTACGTCGGTGTCTATGACAACACCAGCAACCACTCGTACTACCAGCCGGCGCTCGTCTTCACCAAGGGTGTCGGCACCGGCGCCAAGAACATCGCCGAGGCCGCATCGCACGAAGCCGGTCACAACATCGGCCTGAGTCACGACGGCACGGCGTCCGTCGGCTACTACCAAGGTCACGGCGCCTGGGCGCCGATCATGGGCGTCGGCTACTCCAAGGCGATCAGCCAGTGGAGCAAGGGCGAGTACTCAGGTGCCAACAACACGCAAGACGACTTCGCGGTGGCGGGCCAGAACGGTCTGGCACTGCGGGCCGACGACCACGGCAACGGCACGAGTGACGCCACCGCGCTCACCCTCGGCACCAGCGTGAGCGGTGTCTACGCCAGCGACTCGGACGTCGACACGTTCCGGATCGACCTGTCCGCCGGCACCTTCACCTTCGCGGCGAACGCAGCCGCCTCCGGCGCCGACCTGGACATCAAGCTGCAACTGCTGAACTCGGCCGGCACCGTCCTCGCCACCGCCGACCCGGCCGCGGGCCAGACCAACGCGTCCACCCCGACCGGCCTGAGCGCGAGCCTCAGCCGTCAGGTCACCGCCGGGCGGTACTACCTCCGGATCGAGAACACCGGCTACGGCAACCCGCTGAACACCGGCTACTCGACGTACGGCAGCCGCGGCGCCTACACGGTCCGCGTCAGCTGACACAGCTGAACTGCCCGGGGCCGTCGTTCCCACCGAGATCGACGGCCCCGGGTCCTGCTGAGCACGGGCTACTCCACCTACGGCAGCCGTGGGGCCTACAGCCTCACCGTGGCGCCGTCTTGATCCCTGCGGCTGGCCGGCCTCTGGCGGGTCGGCCAGCCGTCAGGTCTCTCACGTTCGGATGAGGTGCGTGGTGGCCAGGTGGGCCAGTGCGGCGGCTTGGTCCGCCAGTACGGCGTCGTCGAAGCGGACCACGCTGGAGTGGTTGGACGGACCGTCCTCGCCCACGTCGTCGGGGCGAGCGCCCAGCATCACGAACGTCCCGGGCACCTCGTTGAGGACCATGGAGAAGTCCTCCGACCCCATCAGCGGGTTGTCGAACGTCGGCACCCGGTCCGCGCCGAACAACTGAGTCAGTTGCTCGGTGGTGTGCGCCGTACGCTCGGCATCGTTGATCGTCACCGGGTACTGCAGAGCGAAGTCGGCCTCGACTGTGCAGCCGTGCGCCGCGGCGATCCCTTGAGCCAAGGCCGGCAGGTCGCGCGACAACTGGTCGAACGTCTCGTGCGACAGCGTACGCACGGTGGCGCCGAGCCGGGCTGTGTTCGGGATGACGTTGACCGCGACCCCGGCAGCTAGCTGGGTCACCGTGATCACCACCGGGTCGAACACGTTCACCTTGCGCGTCGCGTACGTCTGCAACGCCAGCACGAGCTCCGCGACCACCGGCACTGGGTCCACCGTCGTGTACGGCGACGACCCGTGCCCGCCCTTGCCGTGCACAGTGATGTGCAATTGGTTCGAGCCGGCCATCATCGTCCCCGGTCGGGTCTGGAACAGGCCCTTCGCAGCCTGCGACCAGACGTGGACGGCGTACGCCGCGATCGGCCTGTCTCCCGTCGCCTGCAGTAGACCCTCCCTGAGCATGTAGCCCGCTCCGCCGAGACCCTCCTCGCCCGGCTGGAACATGAAGAGCACATTGCCCTCCAGCTCCTCGCGCCGCGCACTGAGCAGTCGCGCCGCACCTACCAGGCCGGCAGTGTGCAGGTCGTGGCCGCACGCGTGCATGCTGCCGTTGGTGGACGCGTACTCGAGGTCGGTCTCCTCGACCACCGGCAGCGCGTCCATGTCACCGCGGAGCAACACCGTGGGCCCTGGACGACCACCGCGCAGTACGCCGACCACCGACGTCAGCTCGCTGCCCGTGCTGATCTCCAGCGGCAGCCCGGCCAGCGCGTCGAGCACCATCGCCTGAGTCTTCGGCAGATCGAGCCCCACCTCTGGAATCCGGTGCAACTCCCGCCGCAGCTCGACCAGCCCCGGTCCGATGGCGGCGGCTTCCTCGACCAGGTTCATCCAGCAACTCCTTCGAACAGGCGACGTCCCGTCACCGTACCCGCCGCCATCGGGCGGCTTTCGTCGGTGGGCGTGGTTACTGTGGCGGAATGCTGTCTCCTTTGGGCTACCACCGGGCCGTGCTGGCGTACGTACGCCGCGTGGACGAGCGTGCCTGGACAGCCCTGCTCGGCGGGCCGGTTGGCCGTCTGGACGACGTACTGCTGCGAAATGCTTACCGCCTGGAAGAGTCAGTGCACCCTGAGGTCCACCAGGCAGGCCGTAGGGCGGCGGAAGCCTTGGGAGTGGACGCGGAGCTCTTGTTCTTCCAGGTGGATGGGGCTGCGCCGAACGCCCACTATGTCCACCAAGCAGGTGCGGCGGTCGTCGTCTTCGAGGGGTCGTTGCTGGAGAAGCTGGACCAGGACGACCTGACTGCTGTGATGGGCCATGAGCTGGCGCACCGGGTGCTGTGGAACGCCGATGACGGCGACTATCTCGCGGTTGACCGGCTGCTGGACGCGGCCGCCGGTGACGCGCGCACACCACAGCAGTACCTCGAGACCTATCGGCGGTGGAGCCTGGCGACGGAGCTGTTCGCCGACCGCGGCGCGTTGACGGCCTGCGGCGACCTGCGAGTGACGATCCGCGCGCTTCTCAAGCTCCAGACCGGCCTTGGTAGTGCTGACCCGGATGCCTACCTGCGGCAGGCGGACGAGGTCGATCTCAGCACCGGGAGCCGTGGCACCTCGCATCCCGAGGGCGTCGCCCGGGCGTGGGCGTTGAAGAACTGGCTCGCCGGCGAGGACATGGAGTCGTTGATCACCGGTCCGCTCGACATCGACGCGCCGGATCTCCTCGACGCGGTCCTGCTCCGCGACCTGAGCCGGGAGTTCGCGGCGTCGATCGCACACACCTCGGGCCTACGCACGGACGCGGTCGCGACGTTCGCTGCAGGGTTCTCGGATCCGCCGGCACCGCTCGGCGTACCGGCGTCCGTTATGCCTCGGTTCGACGAGCCGCTGGCGGTCCGGCCGATCGACGGCGCACCGCTGCCGCGTCCACGACCGCTGGTCGACGCCACCAAGCGGTACCTCTGCTACCTGCTGCTGGACCTGGCGACCGCCGACCCAGACACGGGCGACGCCGGCCTGGTCGCGTCCATGGTGATCGCCCGGCGGGCAGGACTGACGGCGTACGACGATCTGGCCGACGACGAGCTCGGCTGGAGCGACAAGCGCCGGGCGAAGCTGGCCAAGGCCGCGGACGAGGTGGTCGCATGAGCGCCGAGGACCTGGTCGCCCTGGCGGTCTCGCAGGGCGGGCTCGGCAACGACGCGCTGCTAGCTGCGGTGCTGCCGCTCTTCCACGCAACGGCTGCGGTCCACGAGCGCGGGCTGGTCGCCCCGCTGCGCGGACTCGACCGGATCACCGTCGACGAACAGACGAGGCTCGGCTTCGACCCGTCCACGGCCGGTCGCCCAGTGCTCGACGAGTTGGCCCTCGCGACGCGTGAGGGGCCTCGGGCGACTGCGGTCGAGGTGGTCGCGCACCGCCAGTCCGAGGTCGACCTTGGTGAGAGCGGTGGCCGGCCGCGGACCACGGTGGTCGAGCCTGTTGCGGCGGCGATCACCGCGCCGGTGCACGTCGCTGGCTGGCAGAGCTGGGAGCACGTGGTCGGCCACCACGATCAGCTCACCGACATCTTCAGCCTCGGCCAACTGCTGATCGGGCTCGGCTGCGGCCTCGACCTGTCCCGGACTGCTGACGTCGCCCGGCTGATCGATGCGCGAGGCAACCTGCACGCCCTCGATCCGGGTCTGCACCCGGTGATCGTCTCGGTCGCGGCGCGGATGGCTGAGCCTGACCGGCATCGGCGCGCGCAGGACCTCCGCTCACTGATCGAGCAACTCGAGAACTACCGGGACCAGCCGCTCGACTTCGACGTTGCCGCGATCACGCGAGGCGTAGCGGATCGCCGTACGGCAGTGCTCCGGGCTTTGCGGGACCGGCTGTTCGACCTGTCCCGGCGCAACCGGCTGATCAACTTCCGCCCGACCGCGCAGACGCTGAACCTCACCGAGGTGTCGGTCCCGCTGATGCTCGACGTCCGCACGATCCGTCCGGACCAGCTGTTCACCTGGCGCGACGAGCTCGGCGCGTCCCTGCTCGGCAAGCCACAGCCGCTCGGGCGGTGGATCCGGTACGACGAAGCGCCGTACGCGGCGTCGTCCCTCGACAAGTTGATTGCGACCGCCCGGCGGGATCGCGCGGAGTACGGCCAGGATCAACTGCGGCTGGTGCCGGCCTTTCTGCGTTGGCACGACCTGAAGAACGACCCGCAGACCCGACTCGCCTCACCGCTGGTGCTGGCGAAGGTCGAGCTGATGAAGAAGCGCGGCGTCCGGGACTCGTACACGCTGCGCATCACCGATCCGGTCGCCGAGGTCAACCCGACGCTGCGGCACCACCTGCACCAGCTCTACGGGATCAACCTGCCGGAGTACGTCGACCTCGCCGAGCCCGGCGCTCTCGCGACTTTGCACGCGCAACTCGCGCAGGAGATCCGGTCGACCGAGCCGGGGCTGCAGCTGCACCTGCGGGAAAAGCCGCGGATCGATGTGGTCCGGCAGCGCGCGATGCTGAAGCTGCGGAGCTACCGCCGCCGGCAACACGGCAACGCGGCGCACGAGTTCGGCGGTCGGCAGTACGCCTACTCGTACCGGCGGACCGACTACCAGCCGCTTGGGGTGCAGATCTTCCGCGCCCAGCTCGCCGCACCGGAGCTCCCGCTCGGCATCACCCTCGGCGGCGAGCCACGGCGCCCGGCCGCGATCGAGACCGACACGTACACCCTGGACACCGAGGGCGGCCCGTACTCCTGGGACGTCGACCTGTGCGCGGTGGCGCTGGCGAACTTCAACTACCGCACCCTCGGGCTCGTCCGGGACTACGACGAATTGCTCGCCACCGGGACGACATGCCCGTCGTTCGACCAACTGTTCTCCGACCGGCCACGCCCGATCAGCAGCGCACCCCCGGAGCTTCCGGTCGCCGAGCGTCAACTGGTCGTCCCCGCCGACGGCTCGCAGGTTGCTGCGATCGCGCGCGCCCAGCGCGGCGAGAGCTTCGTGATCCAGGGGCCGCCCGGGACCGGCAAGTCCCAGACGATCACCAACATGATCGCCGACTTCGTCGCCCGCGGTCAGCGCGTCCTCTTCGTCTGCCAGAAGCGAGCCGCCCTCGACGTAGTCCACGCCCGCCTGGCCAGCCGCCGCCTCGACGACCTCTGCACCCTCATCCACGACTCCCAGACCGACAAGAAAGCCTTCATCCACAACCTCCGCGACACCTACGAGTCCTGGCTCATCACCCCCGACGACCTAGAAGCCCTAACCACCCGGCGCACCGAACTCACCTCCCGCGTAACCCATCTCCTAACCACAGTCACCACCCACGAACAATCCCTAACCACCGGCCACCCCACCCTCCGAACCCTCCTCACCACCCTCCTCCACCACCGCCCCCACCCGACCCCCACAGCCCCGCCACCGCCCGTAGGCTCGACCTCGTCCACCGCGCCGACTGCCTCGGCCGCGTCGGCCGACTTGGTCCTTGACGGTGAACGCCGCCTGATCCCGTCACCGGCTGACTGGTGGGCTGCACGGGACATCGTCCGCAAGCTCGCCCACGACCTGGCATCCGCCGACCCCACCTCAGGCGGAGTGCTCGCACACAGCCCCCTCGCCTTCATCACCCCATCCCGCTGGGCCGACCCCGCCGTACCCGACCAAGCCCGCGCCCTCCAACCCACCTGGTCAGCAGTAGCCACCGCCCTGACCTCCCCCACCCTCCCCAAACCCCCGGCCACCTCCTCCACGACCACCACCCCAGCGCCCACCTCACCCGCCACCACCGAAGTCGCCTCAACCTCCTCCGGCACCACCGCCCCCGCCCCAGCCGCGACCCCGGCCGGTGCCACCGAGCAGGACAGCGGCCGGGCGGTTGGGGAGCATGGTGGGTGGACGGTCAAGCAGGTCAGGGCGCTTGGTGAGCTGGGCCGGGTGATCGGCCCCCTCGCCGACCGCGACCTCGTCGACGCCATCGACCCCCGATCGCCCACCGCGCAACGCCTGAACGCGTCAGCCGCCGACCGCGAACGCCTCATCGCCACCGAACGCTCGGCCTGGCACGAAGCCTCCGGCTGGACAGATCCACTGACCCCCGCCGACGCCCGCTCCGCCCTCAAGGTTGCCCAAAGCAAGGAAGGAACCCTCCTCGCGTTCCTCAGCGGCGACTGGCGGCGACTGAAGTCCCTGGTCAACACCCGCTTCGACACCACAACCCGAGCCGTCCGCCCAACCATTGTCGAACTACTCACAGACCTCATCGCCGCCCACGACGCAACCGCCGCCGTACAGCAACACACCGAGCAGACCCAGCGCGAGTGGGGCACCGCCGATCCACGCCACCTGGTCGCCCGTCTCACCGCCACCCGCAACGCCGCCGACCTCGACTGGCGGACCGTCCTCCAGGACGGCGTACCCGCTGCCCTCCTCCGCATCGCCGACACGCTCGACCGAGCCGAGGCTTCCACGTCAGGCTTGCTGGCAGCGCAGTACGAGGACCTCACCGTCCCCGCCGTACGCGAACTGATCGACAGACTGGCCTCCGCCGAACCAATCCTGCGATTCGTCGGCGAGGCGCTGCAGGACCTCGCGACCACGCCGGAATCCGTTCAGAACGCGGTCCGACAACTCGCCGCGACCCCGGACGAGCTCGAGTACGCCGTGTGTGTCGCCGAATGGGAGCGCATCCGATCCGCTGCTCCACTTCAACTCTCGTCAACACGAGTCAACTCGATCGTCGGCGAACTGAGCCTGGTGTACGACGAGCTCACCAACCTCAACGCCGAGATCGTCGTCTCCCGAGTACGGCGTCGCTTCCTCTCCGAACTGGCGCACTCCGAACTCAGCGTCAGCGGCATGTCGCCCGAGGACCGCGCCCGCAAGAAGACCTTCGCCACCGGCCGCCGCGAACTCGAGCACGAGTTCGGCAAGGTCATGCGGTACCGCTCCATCCGCGACCTGGCCTCCGGCGCCCCCGGCACGGTCGTCTCCCTCCTCCGCCCGGTCTGGCTGATGAGCCCGTCGTCAGTCTCCGACACCTTGCCCCTGACAACATCCTTCGACGTAGTCATCTACGACGAAGCCAGCCAGATCCCCGTAGAAGAAGCCATCCCAGCCCTACACCGAGCCCCCCAACTCATCGTCGTAGGCGACCAAATGCAACTTCCCCCAACCCAATACTTCCAACCCCGCCCCACCCCCGACTCCCTCCTCACCCAACCAACCCCCACCCCCCACACCCCCGCAACCCCCGACCCTGCGCCCCACGCCCCCGGCAGCACCGACCCTGCGCCCTCGACCTCCAACCCCGCCGATCCTGTGTCCTCCACCTCCGGCATTGCCGACGAGGATGACGGGGTTGTTGAGCAGGTGGGGATTGCGTTGACCGAGGACAGCTTCCTGTCGATCAGCGCGTTGCGGCTGGCGTCGACGATGCTGACCTGGCACTACCGGAGTCGCTCGGAAGCGCTGATCTCCTTCAGCAACGCGGCGTTCTACCAAGGGCGCCTGGCGACCGTTCCGGATCGGCTTCCCGCGCACAGCGCGCCGCCGTGGACGCTTCGGTCGGATGCCCCCGCGGTGGCTGAGGTCTGCGACAGCTTGCTCGCCGGCAGCATCACCGCGGTCCGACTCGTCGACGGTGTCTACGTACGCCGTACCAACCCGGCCGAGGCGCGGTGGATTGCTGACTTGGTGCGTGAGCTGCTCGGGCGCCGTACTGGGAAGAGCATCGGGCTCGTCGCGTTCTCCGAGGCACAGCAGGGCGAGATCGAACGAGCGCTGGACGAGTTGGCGGAGGCGGATCCGGTGTTCGCCGGGCTGTACGAGGCTGAGCAGGTCCGTACGCACGGCGAGCAGGACATCGGCCTGTTCGTGAAGAACCTGGAGAACGTGCAGGGCGACGAGCGCGACATCGTGCTGATGAGCGTGTGCTACGCCGCTGGTCCGGACGGGCGCATGCTGATGAACTTCGGCCCGATCAACACCGCTGGCGGAGAGAAGCGCCTGAACGTCATCTTCAGCCGCGCCCGCGAGCACATGGTCGTCGTCAGCAGCATCGAGCCCGACGCGATCACCAACACCTACAACGACGGCGCCAACACCCTCCGCCGCTTCCTCACCTACGCCACCGCCATCTCCCAAGGCAACCCAACAGCCGCCAAAGCCACCCTCGCCACCTACCCCCAAGCCCGCGCCAGCACCTCGCGGACAACCAGCACCCCTTCCGCAATACAAGATGGCAGCCGCGGGTCGGTCACGGCCGGCATGCGCGCTGCCGCGGCTGCCGTGGGCGGTGCCAGCGAACTCGGCGGGGGCGTCAGCGCTGAGGACCTCGGTGCGGGCATCAGTGCTGGGGACGTCGGGGCGGTCGCCGACGTTGGTAGTGGGCGGCATACGAATGGCGAGCATGATGCGGGAGCCGTTGTGACTGGTGGAGAAACCCGTGGCGGTGGGTCTGCGGTGTTGGGTGGCGAGGAGTCTGGTCTGGGCACGGGTGCCGCCAGTGGTGGCGGTGGAGGGCGCACGGCCGGCGAGCCTGGTGCGGGGGATGTCGCGACCGCCGGGGACACCCACGGCGGTGGGTCTGCAGTGTCAGGTGGCGAGAGGTCTGGTCTGGGCACGGGTGCCGCCAGTGGTGGCGGTGGAGGGCGTACGGCCGGCGAGCCTGGTGTGGGGGATGTCGCGACCGCAGACGGCACCCGTGGCGGTGGGTCAGCGGCGTTGGGTGGCGAAGAGCCTCTTCCGGGCACGGGTGCCGGCGGTGGCCGTGACGGTGGCGGTGGCCACGAGGCTGGTCGTGGCGCTGGGGGTGTCGGTGGCCGAGGTAATGGCGGTGTTGGGGTGGGTGGGGGTGTTGTTGAGCAGTTGCGGTGGGCGTTGGAGGGGCGGGGGGTTGTGGTGGAGACGGGGGTGGGGGAGTCGGTGTTTCGGTGTGATTTGGCGTTGAAGTTGCCGGGGGATGTTGGGTATCGGGTTGCGGTTCTCGTGGACACTCTGGAACGGGTGACGGGCGACTCGTTGCTTGAGCGGCTGACTACGCACCCGAGAGCTCTGAGCGCGACTGGTTGGCGAGTTCAGCACGTACTTACTACCGACTGGACCCGTGATCCCAACACCGTCGTCGATCAACTAGTCGAGACTCTCCACCGCCCAACCGACGCTTAGCTACTCCGCACACAGCAGACCGAGCAATATCTCGCAGCACCCTGCCGACACACCGGAGCTCGAGGCTGTCGTGCGCGGACCCGGGGTGAAGGTGAGGACGAAGGCGGTCGCCTCGGCGTCGACCTCGACCACGGCGGCGAGCGAAGGCTCTTGGTGCCGCACGCTTCCACTGCCCAACCGACACCTAGCAACACCGCACACAGCAAACCCGAGCAGCATCTCGCAGGACCCTGCCGAATCACTGGGACTCGGGGCTGTCGAGCGCGGACCCGGGGTGAAGGTGAGGACGAAGGCGGTCGCCTCGTCGTCGACCTCGTGCACGGCGGCGAACACCTGGTGGGACGTCGAGCCGGGCACCGAACCACCTCGCGGCAACGCAGGGCACGAGCCGGCTGAACACGTTCAGCACGGTGTTCTCGTCGCCGGGCTCGCCGGAGCTGCGCGGCATCACGCCGGTGACCTTGAAGGTCCAGTGCGTGGCGCGGGGTCAGCACAGGCGAGGTTGAACAGGATCCGCTGCGCGCACGGCCTACGCCACGGCACGACGCGAAGAATCCGCGTCTCGGCGTGGGCTGCCATGCGCGCCTCCACCCACCCAACCGGCACGGCGTGCGGTGTCAGGACGACCGGTAGGGCGTGTGGTGCCAGGGACGATCCCTGCGCGGCGTGTGATGCCAGGGACGACCCCTGCCGTCGTGCGGGGTCAGGTTTCGGGGCGCAACGTTTGGGGGCTTTCCGTAGCGCCGCAGTACTGGCGTCGTGCGGAGCATTTGCGTCGCCGGTGTGTGGCGTCCTGCCGCGCAGTGTTTGTGGTGTGCGGGAGCTTCTGGGTGTCATCGCAGTACTGGGACCGGGGTCGGGGTGGATGCGGGTGTGGGTGGGCGGTCAGCGGGATAGGGATTGGGAGGTTGGGGATGCGCGGTGGGGTGGGGAGGGGGATGTGGGGGTGGAGGTTGGGGTGGGTTTTGGGGGAGTTAGGCCTGCGAGCGCTGTGTAGAAGGCGTGTGGGGTGGATTGGTGTGGGATCAGGCGTGAAGGGGATCGCGGAGGCTGGCTCGCCGTGGACGGGGGTGTGGGGGCGGGGAGGGTGCAGGCGGTGGGGTGGGGGGTTTGGGCGGATTCGGCGGTGGTTAGTTCGGTTTGGAGGTGGGTTAGGAGGGTGGCGGTGGTGGCGCGGGAGCGGGCGGCGGCGTGGCCGGGTGGGTGGAGTTCGTAGGTGTCCAGGTGGGAGAGGGCTTCGCGGAGGAGGGACTCGAGGCGAGTTCGGGTGGTGGTGGCTTGGGTGGGGGATTCCAGGTCGGGTAGGTGGGTTGAGTTGTAGAGGAGGGTGAGCAGGTGGGGGAATTGGCCTTCGGCGGTTTGGCGGTTGAGGGTGTTGAGGACCTCGCCCTGGCGGAGGTCGGCTCGGGCTTCCAGGTCGGTGGTGAGGATGCGGACGGCGGGGACGAAGGCCGGGTAGTAGCCGGTGGACTGGACGTCGTGGATGCCGGGGGCAACTTCGTCGACTCCTAGGCGGATGATGAACTCGTCGAGATGGTCTTGGGCCCAGGCTTCCGCGACACCTTCCTCCAGTTGGCGGCTGCCGGGCTGGATGAAGGCGCCCCGTGCCGCCTCCTGGCTCGCGCCGGCTGGGCCCAGGAAGTGGGCGTGTTCGTGGAGGAGGGTGGCCAAGGCCTCGCGGTAGCTGATGAGGTCGGTCACCGGTTGCTCTTGGCCGGCACGCTCGTACATCTGGCGTAGTGGGTGGAGGATGCTGTCGCCGAGGTACAGGGTGCCGTCCCAGTGGGCGAGGCCGACTACGCCGTCGGTGGTCTCGACGATCTGGCCGTTCCAGGCGGATTGGTCGGCGCCGGAGAGCGCGACTGCTGCCGGTGCGCTGTGGGCGAGCAGGTCGTCCAGTGAGGTGGTCGGGTGGGAGCCGACCAGGGTGGTCGTCACGGCTGGTGAGCCGTGGCGAGGCGGATGAGGGAGTCCGCGGATCTCTGGAGGTTGGCTCGCTCGTGGGGGTTGTCGGTGGCGGCTGCGAGTCGCCGCAGCTCTGTGACGAGCCAGTCAGCGCGGGCTCGCCGCTCCGCAGGCGTCGAGCGAGGCGAGGTCGGTGTCGAGTGCGGCGGGGCTGAGGTTGAGCCAAGCGACGCGGCGGTGGGGTTTGAATGCTCCATGGTGTCCTCCCGAGGGGTGGGTCTCGGCGGAGAACATATGGAGATTTGGCCTTGGGGCCGGGGTGAAGTTTTGGGCTGTGGATAAGTGTTAGAAGAGGGTGGGGGGTTCGAGCTCTACGGGGTCGGGGAGGGCGGGGAGCTCGGGTAGTTGGGTGCGGATGGTGTCGTGGAAGTGGCGGGCCAGGTTGAGCGCCTCGGCGTTGTCGGGAGTGTGGAGGAAGATCGTGGGGGATCGGCCTTCGGTGAGCCAGGTGAGGACGAGGTCGACGAGGTACTGCCAGCCGTCGACGGTTTCCTCGACCGAGTCGCGGCCGATGTAGCGGACCATCGGGAAGCCGGTGAGGGCCCGGGTGCGGCGGGCGACTCGGGGCTTCTTCATCCAGGCGTCGCGTTCGGCGTAGCTGGTGGGGCGCTTGGCGAACAGGGTGCCGGTGTCGAAGGGGATCCACTCGGCACCAGCACGTCCTAAGACCTGTTCAAGGTTGGCCGCGGCGCGGGAGTCGTCGAAAAAGGCGCGGTGGCGGACCTCGACGGCGTACCGGTGGTGACGGGGTGCCTGGTGCAGGAAGGCTGCGAGCGCGCCGAGGTCGGTGGGCGAGAAGGCGGCCGGGAGCTGGATCCACAGGCAGTGGTTGCGGGGGCCGAGTGGCTCGATCGCATCCAGGAAGGAACGGGCCTCGGAGGCGACGTTGGTGAGGCGGCGCTCGTGGGTGATGAGTTGGGGGAGCTTCACCACGAAACGGAAGTCGGGTGGGGTCTGGGCAGCCCACGATGCGACAGACGAAGGAGACGGAGTCGCATAGAAGGTGGTGTTGCTCTCGACCGCGTTGCACCACGACGCGTACGCGCGGAGCTTGTCGCGGGACGGTTGCGGCCACGCGGGATGTGTCCATTGGGCACATCCCACGTGGAGCCGCATTCCTACAACTTAGCGAGCGACCTCAGCGCTCGACCTCGCCGCGGATGAACTTCTCGACCAGGTCGCGGCAGACGTCGTCGGCGTACTGCTCCGGCGGCGACTTCATGAAGTACGACGACGCCGACAGGATCGGACCGCCGATGCCCCGGTCCTTGGCGATCTTCGCGGCCCGGATGGCGTCGATGATGATGCCGGCCGAGTTCGGCGAGTCCCAGACCTCGAGCTTGTACTCCAGCGACAGCGGGACGTCACCGAAGTTGCGGCCCTCGAGCCGGATGAACGCCCACTTGCGGTCGTCCAGCCAGGCCACGTAGTCAGACGGGCCGATGTGCACGTTCCGGTCGTCGATCTCGTCGCGAAGCTGCGAGGTGACGGACTGGGTCTTGCTGATCTTCTTGGACTCCAGCCGCTCCCGCTCGAGCATGTTCTTGAAGTCCATGTTGCCGCCGACGTTCAGCTGGTAGGTCCGGTCGACGGTGACGCCGCGGTCCTCGAACAGCTTGGTCAGCACCCGGTGCGTGATGGTCGCGCCGATCTGCGACTTGATGTCGTCGCCGACGATCGGCACGCCGGCCGCGGTGAACTTGTCCGCCCACTCCTTGGTGCCGGCGATGAACACCGGCAGCGCGTTCACGAACGCGACACCCGCGTCGATCGCGCACTGGGCGTAGAACTTCGCCGCCTGCTCCGAGCCGACCGGCAGGTAGCAGACCAGGACGTCGACCTCGGCATGACGCAACGCCGCGACGACGTCGACGGGCGACGCGTCGGACTCGGTGATGGTCTCGCGGTAGTACTTGCCGAGGCCGTCGAGGGTGTGACCGCGCTGGACGGTGACACCGGTCGGCGGTACGTCGCAGATCTTGATGGTGTTGTTCTCACTGGCGCCGATCGCGTCGGCGAGGTCCAGGCCGACCTTCTTGCCGTCGACGTCGAAAGCAGCGACGAACTGCACGTCCTTGACGTGGTAGTCGCCGAACACGACGTGCATCAGACCGGGTACGCGTTCCGCGGGCTTCGCGTCCCGGTAGTAGTGCACGCCCTGGACGAGCGAGCTGGCGCAGTTGCCGACGCCGACGATCGCTACGCGGATCGAGGTCATCTGGGATCTCCTTGGGTAGGCGGGTGATGCTGGTCAGGGGGCCGCTGTTGCCGCCGCTCGCCGTCGATCAGTTCGTTCAGCCAGCGGACCTCGCGCTCGGCCGACTCCAGGCCGTGCCGTTGCAGCTCGAGGGTGTAGGCATCCATCCGTTCCGCGGTCCGGCTCATCGCTGCCCGGAAGTTGGCCAGCCGCTCCTCCATCCGGGCCCTGCGGCCCTCGAGGATGCGCAACCGGGTCGCCGGATCGGTCCGGCCGAAGAACGAGAACCGGACGCCGAACGTGTCGTCCTCCCACGCCGACGGACCGGCATCGTGCATCGCGTGCGCGAAGTAGTCCTTGCCGTCGGCAGTGATCGTGTAGACGATCTTGGGCCTGCGACCGGACTCCGGCGTACCGGAGTCGGCCGTGATCAGGCCGTTGCGGAGCATCGCCTTCAGACACGGGTAGAGCGAGCCGAACGACAGCACGCGTCCCCAGCCGAACTGGGCGTTGACGCGCTTGCGGAGCTCGTAACCGTGCATCGGCGCTTCGTGCAGCAGACCGAGTACGGCGAGCTCCAGGACCCCACTGCGGTTTCCCATGACCCCACCTCCCTCGGTCTAGTTTGTCATGACCTGATGTATCGACTCGATACATCGCACCGCCACTGTAAACAGATCCGAGAGCTGTGGACAAGACCTGACAAAGTCGCCATTTGTCACCTAGTTCACGGCCACACGCCGAGAAAGCTGTTACGTCAGGCGCCGATCCGCGTTCATCAGCTGACGCACAGCGTCGTGGTCTGAGAGCGGAGGGTCATGCGAAGCACGAGCTCTGTAGGGCGGCATCTTCGGGATGATCGCGTACACCGGCATCTCCGCCCGGCTGGCCGGTTGGTTGGTGCAGGCAAGCAACCAGTTCCTGTTCCCGCCACACCTTCACGATGTTCTTGGCCTGCTTCCCCGCCGCGCTGAACGCCGTGACTTTGCTCGCACCGCACGCGACCGGGTAATCGCTTGCCAGACGCCTCCGGCAGAAATTGGTTAGGCTCTGCCCGCCTGACTCGCGGGTGACCGGGTGGGTTGTTAGCATCCGGAGCGGATTCGAGGCCGTTACCACACCCACCGTAGTCTGTGGGGCAATGACTTCCGCGAGATCGTCGAGGATTGCACTGTGAGTGAAGCTCGTAGAAAGGCCGTACCCGTCAAGCGCAAGAAACACTGGGCGCTCCGGGTCGGCGGCTGGCTCCTCGCTCTGTTCTTCGTTGGGGTGATCGGGTCGGTCGCCGCTTTCTTCATCGTCTACCAGACCACGAAAATCCCGGACATCAACAAAGAGTTCACCACCAACACCACCACGGTGACGTTCGCGGACCAGAAGAACCCGCTGGGTTCGTTCTACGAGCAGAACCGGACCACCGTGCCGCTGTCGCAGATCCCGAAGCACGTCCAGGACTCGGTGATCGCGGCCGAGGACCGCACCTTCTGGACCAACCCCGGAATCTCGCCGTCGGGTATGGCCCGGGCCGCGTTCAACATCGCGCGGGGCGAGCAGTTGCAGGGCGGTTCGACGATCACGCAGCAGTACGTGAAGATCATGTACCTGACCCAGGAGCGGACGGTCTCCCGGAAGTTCCAGGAATTGTTCATCGCGACCAAGCTGAGCCGGCAGCAGGACAAGAGCAAGACGCTCGAGGGTTACCTCAACACCATCTACTTCGGTGAGGGCGCCTACGGCATCTCCGCGGCCGGCGCCGCCTACTTCGAACAGCCCGATCCGCGGAAGCTGTCCGTGCCGCAGGCCGCCTTCCTGGCGACGGTGCTGAACAACCCGACGCTCTTCGACATCGACGACAGGGACCCGCGCACCCAGAAGCGGATCGTCGAGCGGTACCGGTACGTGATCGACGGTATGCGGCAGATGGGCACTATCACCGACGCTCAGGCGGTGAAGTACGCCAACAAACTGCCTGACCTCAGCAAGAAGCAGAAGAAGAACAACCGCTACAAGGGTCCGAACGGCTACCTGCTCGACATGGCGCGCAAGGAGTTGCTGCGGCTGGGCTTCACCCAGGACGAGATCAGTGGCGGCGGCCTGAAGGTGGTCACCACCTTCAACTACGGCATGCAGAAGAAGATGATCGCCGCGGCGACGAAGGAGTTGCCGGAGAAGCGCGACAACCTCCATGTCGGGATGGCCACCGTCCAGCCGGGCACGGGTGGGCTCCTGGCGATGTACGGCGGACCGGACTACCTGAAGAGTCAGTTGAACTGGGCGACCCTCAAGGCCCGGCCGGGTTCGTCGTTCAAACCGTTCGCGGTCGCGGCGGCGCTGAAGGACGGGAAGACCATCTACGACACCTTCCAGGGTGACAGCCCGATCGAGATCCAGGGCAAGGAGCTCAACAACGAGTTCGACCGGGACTATGGCGAGGTCGACCTTCTCTATGCGACGGAGGAGTCGGTCAACACGGCGTTCTACGACCTGGTCGACAAGCAGATGGAGAACGGGCCGGCCAAGGTAGTGGACGCAGCCGAGGCGGCCGGCATCCCGAAGACCAAGGCTCTGGAGGTCGGCCGGGACAACCCGTCCACCGTCCTCGGCCCGGACCCGTACGCGTCGCCGGTCGACATGGCGAACGCCTACGCGACCTTCGCGGCCGACGGCAAGTTCGCCCCGGTGCACACGATCAAGAGCGTGACCGGCCCGGACGGCGAGGTGCTGTGGTCCGAGAAGAAGGACCTGCTGGACAAGCAGAGCAAGCAGACCATCGACCCCGAGGTCGCCAAGATGGTCAACTACGTGCTGCAGGACGTGGTCGAGAAGGGCACCGGCAGTGACGCCCGTGAGTTGGGCCGCGCGGTGGCCGGCAAGACCGGCACGGCGGGTGGCGTCGGTGTCGAGCACCGAAAGGAGAACGCCGAGTGCGGCGGCTGCAAGGACGGCGCCGACACCCTGACCTCCTGGTGGACCGGCTACACGCCGGAACTCTCGACCGCGGTCCTGTACCGCGCCGGTAAGACCGGTGAGTCGGACCTCGACCCGTACTCGGACGCGGCCGCGTTCTTCGGTGGCGGCTGGCCTCTGAAGACCTGGTTGGCGTTCATGAAGCCGGCCCTCGACGGTGTGCCGGACTCGGAGTTCGCCGAGCCGGACGAGGACGCCATCAAGGACAGCCCGACGCCGACCCCCACGCCGTCGAAGCCGCCCGCGAGCACGCCGACTCCGACGAACACGCCCCCGCCGTCGAAGACGCCTCGCAAGCCGACGAACACTCCGACCGAGACTCCGACGAGGACGAAGCCGACCAAGACGCCGGCCTGGCCACCGCTACCCACCGGAACGACGACGACCGAACCGACCGCGACGCCGGAGACACCCGGCAGCGGGCAGTAGCTTTGACCGGCGGCACCCCACCCGGGTGCCGCCGGTTGTTTTCGGGATGGGGCACCATGGGGGCGTGAGTCGGGCTCGGGTGGGTTTCTGGGGGTGTGTCGTCGGTGTTTGAGCGGGCGGCCGAGGAGCAACGACCGGAGGAGCCGGGTAAGGCGCGGCGGGCTCGGGTTGAAGGGGTGCGCTGGCAACGGTGGATGCCGACCGCGATGACGCGGGAGGTGCTCGGGTGGTGGCTGGTCACCCGGGCGGCGCTGTTGCTGCTGGCGATCTCGGCGCCGCTGCTGTTCAACCGGGGCAAGGACTACCCGAACGTCTGGCGCGCCTGGCTGCAGTGGGACGTCTGGCACCTGAACGCGGTCGCCGAGTTCGGGTACGCGAACGGTGAGCCGTCCGGGGCTCCCCTGGCCGCGTTCTTCCCCGGCTTCCCGGCGCTGGTGCGACTCGTCAGCTACACCGGGATCGGATACGTTGCCGCGGGCATCGTCGTGTCGGCGGTCGCCAGCGCCGTCGCCGCGGTCTATCTCGCTCGACTGGCGCAGTACGAGTTCCCCCAGTTGAAGGACCTCGGTCCGGTTGCGGCGCTGGTCTGGTTCGCCGCGCCGGTCGGTGTGTTCCTTGCCGCCGGCTACACCGAGGCGCTGTTCTGCGCGTTCGCGTTCCCGGCCTGGCTGGCCGCGCGGCAGGGCCGGTGGGCCCGAGCCGCGATTCTGGTCGCGATGGCGTCGACGGTCCGGGTGTCCGGGATCTTCCTGGCGTTCGCGCTGCTCGTCGAGTTCGTCACCTCGAAGAAGCGGGACTGGCTGTCGCTGCCGTGGCTGGCGCTGCCGGCCGTCCCGGTGCTCGGCTTCATGGCGTACCTGAAGCAGATCCACGGCTCGTGGTTCGCCTGGCAGGACGCGCAGGAGAAGGGCTGGGCGCGCGAGTTCACCTGGCCGTGGACCTCGATCTGGCACACCATCGAGGCCGCCAGCAAGGGCCACTTCGCCGCCGAGCGCAGCGACTGGACCTGGATGTTCCGGGCCGAGATGGTCACTCTGGTCATCGGCCTGCTGCTGCTCGCGTGGCTGGTCTGGCGCCGCTCCTGGGGTGAGGCCGCCTGGGTCGCCGCCACCGTCGGCGCATTCTGTACGTCGTTCTGGATCTACTCACTCACCCGAGCCACCCTGCTCTGGTGGCCGCTGTGGATCGGCCTGGCCGTGCTCGTCCAGCGAAAACGCTGGCTCGGCCGCCTCTACCTGGCCCTCGCCATACCCCTGGCCGCGGTCTGGGCGGCCGGCTTCTTCACCGGCCGCTGGACCGGCTGAGTAGTTTCACTCAGGTACGGCGGCCGGTCGCTCGCCTAGCGTGATTGCATGGACACCCGGTTGCTCGGCAGGAGCTTGCTGCAGGCGGTGTTGACCGGCCTGCTGGCCGCGTTCGCGTACGAGGTGATGGTGCGGACCGGCGCCCCACTGTGTGCGCCGTCGGCGGATCACTGCGTGGTCGACCTGCTGGGCGATCTGTTCACCGTGCAGATCGGCGGTCTGGCGGCGGCGCTCGCGCTGCCGGTGTTCGCCCGGCGAGCCGGTCTCGGCTGGCCCGCCACCGTCGCGGCAGGCGCTGCGATGGTCGCGCTCAACCTCGCCTGGTTCGCCGCCGTCACCTGACTCCGTGTCCGGCATATGGACACTTTGGGCGCAAGGCAACCCCACGGAGGGTTCGTACGTCGTTAGGGGTGAAGGGGTGGCAGTCCGGGCGGGGACCGCCACCCCTCCTCACTCACCCGGCGGAACCTTTCAGGGGCAGGCTCCGCCGGAAATCGTCCAGCAGGGGCGGCGGCCACCAGCCACCGCCCCGCTGATGTTTACCCGTAGTTCCGGTCGATCGACTGGGACGGGGTCGGGCTGGGCTTGGTCTGGGCGGCCCGCTTGTCGCTCGGGTGCGTTCCGGGTTCGACACCCTTCAGCGTCCCGAGCAGCTCGAGCTCGGACAGCGTGACGCCGTCCGCGCCCGCGCTGGTCAGCACCAGCCGGTACTGCGTGTAGGCCTTCGGTGAGGCGATCGCGAAGGACCGGGTGTACGACGCCCAGGCCCACTTCTCCCCGGTACGGCGATCCACCGGCGACCACGTCGTACCGTCGTTCGACCCCTCCAGGACCCAGTTCGACGGCGCCGTGCCGGTGGCCCCGCTGGTGAGCGTGTACATCCCGACCGGGCGGCCCTGCGGCAGCGCCACCGTGATCGTCGGGTTCGCGCCGGTCAGCGTGACCTGGGTCTTGGCGTCGTCATCGGTCAGCGCAGTCACGTCCAGACCGCCGGAGCCGACCACGGCGCCCTCGTCCGACGTGGAGTCCTGCCAGGTCTTTGGGTCCTCGCCTGGCGTGGTGATGGACGGCGGAGCGTCGTTCCGGCCGGTGCCCCACCTCGACGGCTGGTCGGTCATCTCGAACTCGATCTTGCCGCCGTTCGCGATCAGCTCGTGCGGCAGCGCGGTCGAGGTCCACTTCTTGCCGTTCACCCGGACACCCTTGACGTAGACGCTCCGCGCGTCGTTGCCGGGTGCACTGACGACCAACTTCTTGCCGCTCGCCAGCCGCACCGTCGCCTTGGTGAACAGCGGCGACCCGATCGCGTACGTCGGAGCGCCCACCTGCAGTGGGTAGAACCCGAGCATGCTGAACAGGTACCACGCGGACATCTCGCCGTTGTCCTCGTCACCCGGGTACCCCTGCCCGATCTCGGACCCCAGGTAGAGCCGGGACAGCACCTCGCGCACCTTCTCCTGCGTCTTCCACGGCTGACCCGCGAAGTCGTACATGTACGCGATGTGGTGGGACGGCTGGTTGCTGTGCCCGTACTGACCCATCCGTACGTCGCGGGCCTCGAGCATCTCGTGGATGGTGCCGCCGTACCCGCCGGTGTGCAGCGCGTCCTCCGGCGTGCTGAAGAACTCGTCCAGCTTCTTCGCCAGCCCGTCGCGGCCGCCGTAGATCGCGGCCAGGCCGGCGCCGTCCTGCGGGGTCGAGAACGCCATGTTCCAGGCGTTCGTCTCGGTGTAGTCGTGACCCCAGTCGCGCGGGTCGAAGGTGCTCGGCGAGCTGCCCCAGACGCCGTCCGGCCCCTTGCCCTGGAAGAAGCCGAGCGCCGGGTCGAACAGGGTCACGTAGTTGCGGGCCCGGTTCAGGAAGTACTTGTAGTTGTCCAGGTACTCCTGCTTGCGCGGGTCGTTCTTCTTCGCGGTGTCGTACAGCCGCTTCGACATGTTCGCGATGCCGAAGTCGTTGATGTAGCCGTCCATCGACCAGCTGAAGCCCTCACCGGTGGTGTTGGCCGTGTAGCCGTTGAACGTGGACAGGTCCAGGCCCTTACGGCCGACGTTCTGCGACGGCGGGACCGCGGCCGCGTTCTTCAGCGCGGCGTCGTACGCGGCCTGGACGTCGATGCCCTCGATGCCCTTCAGGTAGGCGTCGGCGAAGGCGACGTCGGAGCTGGTGCCGACCATCAGGTTCGCGTACCCCGGGGACGACCAGCGGGAGATCCAGCCGCCGTCCTTGTACTGCTGGACGAACCCGTTGACCAGGTCGGCCGCGGAGTCCTGGGCGAACAGCGAGTACGCCGGCCACACAGTCCGGTAGGTGTCCCAGAAGCCGTTGTTGACGTACGTCTGGCCGGCCACGATCTTCGAGCCGGTCGTGGTCGGGGTGTCGGTGCCCACCTTCGGCGAGGTCGGGGACGCGTACTTGATCACCGGGTCCTTGCGGGTGCCGGTGTTCTCCGAGCCGTTGTTCGGGTAGAGGAACAGCCGGTAGAGGTTCGAGTAGAGCGTGGTCAGCTGGTCGGCGGTCGCGCCCTCGACCTCGATGGTGCGCAGCTTCGCGTCCCACTGGGCCTGGGCGTCGTCCTTGACCTGGCCGAACTTCGACCCGGCCGGCAGCTCGAGCTCGAGGTTCTTGCGAGCCTGCTCGGTGCCGATCAGCGAGGTCGCGATCCGGAGCTGGACCTGGGTGACCTTCGGGTCGAAGCCGAAGTACCCGCCGACGTTCGCGCCGCCGCCGTTCGACAGCTTGCCGGAGGCAGTCACCTTCTGGTCGACGACGCCGTACACGAACAGCCGCCCGGCGCCGGTGGACAGGCCGCTCTTGACGTCGCTGAAGCCGGTGACGACGCCGGTCTCCGGGTCCAGGGTCAGGCCGCCGTTGTTGTTCACGTTGTCGAACACCAGCGACGCCTTGCCGGCCGGGAACGAGAACCGCAGCAGCGCCGCGTGATCGGTCGGCGCGATCTCGGCGGCGTTGCCGTTGTCGAAGGTGACGCCGTAGTAGTACGGCCGGGCGATCTCGTTGTCGTGGCTGAACGACCAGGCCCGCGCCTTCCGGTCCGCGGTCGGGGTCGCGGCCGTCGACGGCATCACCTGGAACGTCTGCCGGTCACCCATCCACGGGCTCGGCTCGTGGCTGATCGACAGCGCCTGGACGGTCGGCTTGTTGGCCTCGTTGTTGCCCTTGGCGTAGTCGTACATCCAGGACGTCGAGCCCGCGTTCGTCACCGGCGTCCAGAAGTTGAAGCCGTGCGGTACGGCGGTCGCCGGGAAGTTGTTGCCGCGCGAGAAGCCACCGGTCGAGTTGGTCCCGCGGGTGGTGATCGCCAGGTCCGACGGGTGCTTGGCCGCGGTCTTCTGGGCGGCCCGGTCGGGGTTGATCGCGGCGGCGATCCGGATGTCGTCGACCCAGCCACGGAACTCGGCCGGGCCGGACGGCTTGTCGTAGCCGACCAGGATCCGGGTCACCGTCTTGCCGGCGGCGACCTGGCCGAGGTCTGCCTCGATGTTGTTCCACTGGTTCGTGGACAGGCCCTTCGCGTCGCCCTGACCGCGCGGGCTGAGCTCGAACCCGTGGTGGTCGCGCGCCTTCAGGTCGCTCAGGTACGTGCCGTCGGAGAACGCGAGGTCGAGCGCGGCGAACGTGCTCGGGTAGCTGAGGTCGCCCTCGGTGTGCTCGGGGAAGATCCGGTACGACAGCCGGGTGTCCTTGCCGATCTTCAGGTCGACGTCGGCGATCCGGTTCCAGCTGTAGCCACGGCCCTCGGCGGTCTGGTGGCCGGCGTACCGGAACGACTTGACGCCGGTGTAGCCGACCCGGGCGCGGGCGTTGTAGGCGCTGGTCGGGCCGGAGTCCAGCCGGGACTCGACGACCGGTCCGGGTGGCGGCAGCGGGGCGCCGTTCGACAGGTACCAGTCGGCGAGTTGGACGATGTTCTCGCCGTGGTTCAGCGTGATGTCCAGCTTGAAGTAGGTGTACGGCGTCTCGTTCGAGAAGCTGTACTCCTTGGTCTGGAACCGGTTCTCGAAGCTCTCGCCGGTCCGGGTGTCCAGCGTGGTCCAGGTGGTCCCGTCGTTGGAGCCGGAGACGGTCCAGTTCTGCGGGTCCCGGTCGTCGGCGTCGTTGGCCGAGGTGAGCGCGTACTTGCGGATCACCACCGGGGCCGAGGTCTGGTAGACCAGCCAGCCGGTCGGCTCGAACACGAGCCACTTGGTGAACTTGTCCCCGTCGGCGGCGTTGGTGGCGATCTCACCGCCCCCGGTGTTCTCGCCGTTCGCGGTCACCTTGGTGACCTTGTCCATCTCGCTGCCGCCGATCCCGGTCGGCGTCGGGCCGCGGACACCGTCGGTGCGCGGCTTCCCGTCCGGCCCGGTCTCGACCGTGTCGGTGTAGCCGGGCTGCGGTTGCCCCGGCTCGAACGAGGTGAAGAACGAAGAACCGGTCACCACAGGGTGCGCTTCCGAGGTCGTTGGTGGGACGGCATTCGCTGGCGTCATACCAGAGGACATTGTCATAACCAGTCCGAGAGACGCGACGAGCCCCAATGGGCGGCGGAGATTCATTCACGCTCCTTGCAACGGCCGGACCGGCACGACGGCCACGGCCACGGGAACCACACAGCCACCCCGCGACACCAGCCGCCCGCCAGTGGTTTCTACGCGGCCCCGATGACAAGGTTGTCAGCCCGCGTCTGGCCGGAATCCTCTCCTGCCGATCACTCCCGGTCAAGATCTCGTCGCCGTCGGTTCGCTCCGAGGGTGAGCTTGCCCCACCAGGGGACAGGTCAGATATCAGCAGGCATCTCGGGGAATTGGTGAAATGGCCTGAGACCGGTCTGCTGGGTCGGTCGGAAGTGCATGTGACTTCACTTGATCGAGGATGTTGACGATGACCGCGACGTGATCCTTGGGGAAGAGGAGGTCGGGGCCAGTCGGCGCGTGATCCGTGTACGGCGATTCGAAGAGGCGTCGGGGCTCCACGACCCCGTTCGTGGTCAGCTCCTCGATGATCAAGTTGACGAACCGGATCTGCTCGACAGTGAACCTGCCTGTGTCGAGATAGGTACCGAACGCCTCCATCGCGGCTTCTCGGTCGAGTCCAACGAGCTGGCGTATGAACAACCCGAGGCCGCGTGATTGTTCGACGGCCCGCTGGATCTCCGCTTCCTGACCGGCGCCACTTGTGAGCAGCATGTCTTCGAGCGAGGCGATGTCCGCGGGCGTCAACTGTTTGTTGCGGCGGAGGCGCTGCAGAGCGACGTGGTCCTCGTGCTGCTTGAGATAAGCGGCAGCCTTGGCCCGGAACCGCTCGAAGTTGGTGCCAGGAGTGATCCCCGGCAGCCGGATCTCAGTGGGATCCCCAAGTGTGTCCTCAAAGTCGGTGTACACGGGGTTGCGACTGGTCTTCTCGACGAACTGGACCAATCCGCGGATGCGGAGTCGAGCGACCTCGAGCATCGGAAGTGGAACATCGATCCACCATTCGTCACCTGCCACCGCCTCCAACAACACGGCCTGCTCGGCGACCGAAGGAATGCTCGTCTTCGCCAGGAGCGCCGACGCGATCGCCTGAGCGGTCTCGCGGATGCGTTCGGCCGTCACAAGATCGTGCTCCAGTTGGGCGAGCTGCCTTCGCAGGATCAGCAGATCGAAGCGCTTGGCGTCCTCATCGTCCTCCCTGACCATTGAGGGCAACCCGGCGAGGGCCAGCGCCGATTCGGCGTCCTCGGGGGCGAGTGCACCCCACGAGGCCCACGTCGAGAAGCGTTCGACAGCCCGCCGGTGCGGTCGGACGAGTACGTTGTGGAGGTTCATCCCGGCGACGAACTCGTACAACAGCCTCGCCGCCGAGGTCCGCAGCTCAGGCTCGATCGAGACGCCGTCGAGCGCAGTCACCAAGCCGAGCCGGGTCTCGAAGATCCGCTGGGTCAGCGACTTTTGGGTCGAGCCGTCGGTGCCGGGCAGATCCTCGCTGAAGTACTCGAGGTTGCCGCAGAAGTCGAAGACCAGGAAGTCCTGCTTGTCCTCGCCCGGCCCGAACAAATCCTCGCAGGTCCGAGTGCCGCGGCCGATCATCTGCCAGAACTTCGTCTTCGATCGCACCAACTTGAAGAACACGAGGTTGACAACCTCGGGTACGTCGATCCCAGTGTCGAGCATGTCGACGCTGATCGCGATGTGCGGCGCGTTGTCTTTGATCGAAAAGTTGTCGATCAAAGACTGAGCGTACGTCGTGCTGTGGGTGATGACCTGCGCATAATGACCGGCGTACTCCGGCCAGTTGAGGTCGAAGCGCTCCTTGATGAAGTTCGCATGCTGCTGGCTCTTGGCGAAGATGATCGTCTTGCCGATTCGGTCCCCACCGGCAACCTTGCGACCCTCGGTCATCAGCGTCGCAAGGACCTTGTCGACTGTGTCCTCGTTGAACAAGAACCGATTGAGTTCCTCGGCTCCCACCTCGTCAGGTGGCCCGTCCTCGCCCCACTCCAAGGCGTCCCACTGGTCCTTCTCTTCCTCGCTCAGATCGTCGTACTTGATCCCGGAGCGGAGGAACTTCGTCCCGACCGATACGCCATTCGGAGGTACCAGGTAGCCGGCTTCAACAGCCTCGTCAAGGCTGTAGGCATCCGTCGGGACGCCATCCTCCAGGTGGAACAGCCGGTACGTGTTGTGGTCGACCTCATCCTTCGGGGTGGCGGTCAGGCCGACGAGCATAGCGTCGAAGTATTCGAAGATTGCCCCGTACTTCGCGTACACGGACCGGTGGGCCTCGTCGATGACGATCAGATCGAAGTATCCCGGCCCGAACCGGCGGCCGGCGTCATCGATCTCGTTGATGAGGTTCATCATCGTCGGGTACGTCGAGATGTAGACCCGTCCGTCGGTGACCCTGTGCGTCACCAAGTTGATCGTCGTTGCGGCGGGCAGATGAGTCTTGAACGCATTCGCCGCTTGATTGACCAGGGCCGTTCTGTCGGCGAGGAACAGGACCCGCTTGACCCAGTTCGCCTGCATCAGTTGCTCCACGAGCGCGATGACAGTGCGGGTCTTACCGGAGCCCGTCGCCATCACAAGCAACGCCTCACGCTGCTTCTTGTCGAAGGCGTCTCCCACAGCCTTGATCGCACGGACCTGGTACGCACGGCCGGCGGTCTCGGTGTTGACCGCAGCGCCCGACAAGGGTTGCCGAGTCTGTCGCCGCTGAACCATCAGCTCCAGTTCGTCCCTGGTGTAGAACCCCTGCACCTCACGTGGTGGGTACCCCGCTGCGTCGTCCCAGATCCAGTGCTCGTATCCGTTGGTGTAAAAGATCACCGGCCGCCGACCGAACTGTGCCTCCAGGCAGTCGGCGTATAGCTTGGCCTGCTGTTGCCCGACCTGAGCACTCTTCCTGGTGCGCTTCGCCTCAACCACTGCCAATGGCAGTCCGTCGGCGCCCCAAAGTACATAGTCGACGTATCCCTTGCCGTTGGCATTCGGCATGCCGACGACCTCGTACTCCCGGTCATGTTCCTGAACCAGCGGCCAGCCCGCCTCGCGCAGGAGTACATCGATGAACAGGTCTCGCGTCTCCGCCTCGGAGTAGTCGCGGTCGTCGGTCTTCGTGTTCGCGGCCTGTGCTGCGGCGATCCGAGCTTTGAGCTCACTGATCTCGGCGTCCTTGACCGCGGCAAGTTCATCCCGCTCGGCGAGCGCCTTCGCATGCGCTTCGTCCTGAGCCTTGAACTTGCTAGCGAGTGCGACCACCTCCTCGCGAGACAACGGCGCCGCTTTCGCCGCGAGAGCCGGATCGAACTGTGCCCGCGTCGGCACGGCCTCCGGTCTCGCAGAGTGGTGGAACGACGCCCACACCATCACATGGTGAAGCTCACGCAACGCATCGAGCGCCACCTTTGGCGGAACGGGTCGCGTGTCATGGACAGCGGTGTTGCCGAGTGTGCGGATCAGGTTCAGCTTCTGGTTGATCCCGTTCCCTGTGATGGCCTTGAACGCCGCATCGTTGGTCCGCGCCTTAAGGTCGTTCCTGTACGGCACCCGCAGCGCGAGCACGTCGAAGAGATGCCCGACGAGCACCTCAACGGCGCGACGCCCATAGAAGCAAGCCGACCGAGGATCCGAGGACAAGTACGACTCAGCCTTCGCGCAATCTCCATACACCTTCGGCAACGTCACATGCACGAAGTCAAAGTTCCCCATCTCAGAGCTCACCCTGGAATGCGCGCGACTGGAGTGCGGCGAAGAGTTCGCCGAAGGAGTCCGCCCGAAAACGTGCCCGCGCTCCACGCACGGACTCAGTCCGGTCGACGAACTCCCGTTGTAGACCGAGCGGCGGAATCGGGAGGGGCAGCGCACGGAGGCCCGGGCCGCTGAAGTTCTGCTGTGCTGATTGGTGCGACTTGACCCAGATGATCGATTGCACGCTCCTCGACCGCAGCACTGCCGCGACGAACTCTGGCAACACATTTCGACTGACTTGAATTCGAATGAAGTATGCCCCTGCGATACTGGGAGGATCGATGTCACGAATAATCGCGAGCTTCCCGACAGTTGCGCCGGTACGCGCAAAGACGATGTCGCCCGGTGACAGTTCGAACTTGCGCCTCTCCTCATCTGTGACGGACATTCTTGGCATGCCGTCGAAATTTAACTGACCGGATTGGTTGAGGTCGGTGATCCGTACGATGCGTACGCCGTGCTCTGAGTAGGACTCGTTGTGGAAACGCGGTCCATATTGCATCGAGTGAGCCTCGTCACCAAGGTGACGCATCGACCAGCCCTTCGGATTATCGACTGGGTCTCCGAACATGTCGTGGAATATCGACTGGGGGAGGGCGTCGAGGTTGGCGAGGACATCGCGACGCTTGGCGCGGATGGCATCGACTTGGTCGAGTATCGCAGCGATACGCCGTTGAGAAGCGAGAGTCGGGAGTGGTACCGGCAGAGCCAAGAAGACCTCGGCGGGCAGTGAGCGCCGTCGAGCCGTACTCCCTCTGAGCTTCCCCTTGTAGTAAGCCAGGGCCGGGTTGGATCGCAGGAACTTCTTCAGGTAAGGACGGTGGACGAGTTCCTCATCCGCTAGATCCCAAACTCCGTAAGCTGGGCTGACAATCCCCTCGTCATACAGAGTCTGAAAGTCAAGGACGCCTTCGTCGATGGGGAAGCCCACGACCAGTTGGCCTCGGCTGATCACCTTGTAATCGGAGACATCGTCGCTAGCGACGCGTTTCTTGAATTTGACGCTTTGGTCAACCAAGCCGACGTGCATCGTCATCGATAGGAGGGGATACTCACGACCACCTGCTCGGGCCACCTTCGCGGGTCGGATTAGGTCCCCGAGTGCGACCGTCTTCACGAGAGCATCGCCTTCAACTCCGCGACGCCCTTGGCGATTTCGTCTTCGAGAGCCTCGATGTCGGCGATGATCTCGAGTGGTGGGCGGTGCTCGGTCTCGTCGTGGACGATCTCCTTGTAGCGGTTCAGCGAGAGATCGTAGCCTTGAGCAACGATATCGGTCTTCGGGACGCAGAACGACTGCTCCGTGCGTTCGCGGTCGCGCTCTGTCGTTGTGCGAGCTGCCCAACGCGTGAGGACGTCGGGGAGGTCGTCGGCCTCGACCGGATTGCGCTTGTCGTCGAGGGAATAGCCGTCGGCCTGGACGTCGTAGAACCAGACGTCGTCCGTGCCGCCCGAGTTCGTCTTGGTGAAGAACAAGATTGCGGTGGACACACCGGCGTACGGCTTGAAGACGCCTGACGGCAGCTTCACCACGGCATCGAGCTTCTGATCCTCGACGAGGGTCTTGCGGAGGTCCTTGTGGGCCTTGGATGAGCCGAACAGCACGCCGTCGGGCACGATGACGGCCGCGCGTCCGCCGGACTTGAGCAGCTTGAGGAAGAGGGCGAGGAAGAGCAGTTCGGTCTTCTTGGTCTTCACCACCCGCTGGAGATCCTTGGACGTCGAGTCGTAGTCCAGCGAGCCGGCGAACGGCGGGTTTGCCAGGATCAGGGTGTACTTCTCGGCGTCGCCGGCCGCTCCCTCGGAGAGGGAGTCGCGGTAACGGATGTCAGGCGACTCGACCCCGTGCATCAGCATGTTCATGCTGCCGATTCGCAGCATCGTCGAGTCGAAGTCGTAGCCGTGGAACATCGACTGATGGAAGTGCTTCCGCTGAGCGGCGTCTGTGAGCGTCGCGGGATGCTTTTCGCGTACGTACTCCGATGCGGCAACGAGGAAGCCGGCCGTCCCGCATGCGGGATCGCAAATCTCGTCAGTCGGCTTCGGCGCCGTCATGTCGACCATCAGTTTGATGATGTGGCGCGGGGTGCGGAACTGTCCGTTGACACCGGCGTTGGCGATCTTGGAGAGCAGGTACTCGTACAGGTCGCCGTTGGTGTCGCGGTCAGCCATCGGGATGTCGTTGAGCATGTCCACGACCTTCGACAGCAACGCCGGCGTCGGGACGGTGAAGCGGGCGTCCTTCATGTGCTCGCTGTAGGTGGAGCCGTCACCTCCGAGCGTCCGAAGGAACGGGAAGACCTCCCCGGCGACGAGCTCGTACATAGCCGCAGCTTCGTCGTCCTTGAACCGCTTCCATCGAAGATGCTCCTGACCCGGCAGGAAGACAGGGCTCTCGACGACGCCACCTGTCGCCACGCGAGCCTTGTTCTCCTCCAGGGTCTGGAGGTCGTCCAGTCGCCGGATGAAGAGCAGGTACGTGATCTGCTCGATGACCTCCAGCGGGTTGCTGATCCCCCCGGACCAGAATGAGTCCCAAACACGATCGATCTTGCTCTTCAGCTCACCCGTAATCACGGACGTCAGGTTACTCAGCGACACGGCCACCGTACAGCGTCGCGCACCTGGAGCACGTCGGTGACTTCTGGATCCTGTATGAAGTGACTGAGGACACTGTGCGGGCGTGGTCTCGTCAACGTCTCATCTCAGGTTGGCATCCGCGCAATGAAGATCAGCCCGAAGTCGAGGGAGCACGCCGTGAACCAGTATGGGGACATTGCGATGACCTACTATCGCAGCCACCTGTCGACCAGGTACGCCGAACTGGAGGACCCGGACGAGCACTTCCGCGACCTCGGTGAGCAGATCCAGGATCAGGTGACCGACCTGACGCCGCAGTTGGCCGGACCGGACCAGCCGGATGAGGGATACCTAGCAAAGCTCGGCCGGCTGAACGCGGCCCGGAACCAGGCCGAGGAGATTGTCCTGAAGGAACTGCTCTATTCCCAGAAGCCCGAGAACGAACCTCAGGACCTGGACGAGGAGACGGCAGCGTCCTACCGGGATCTGAACCAGACGATCCAGGACATCCACGATCTGACCAGACAGACCCTGGACGAGCCGGACCCGACCACCCGCTGACGTCAGTGGGCAGTTCTCTGATGGGGCGAGCAATGGTGGCTTTCTGGCTGTTAGGTTATTGAATGTAGATCGATTTAACTGTGAGCCTCACGCCACTCGATAGCACTCGGCCGCTTACCTCCACCTGCTAGGAACTCCTTGACCGCAGTGCGAACATCTGCGAGTGGCAGCGTTGCTGCCCGTGGGAATTCGCGATCGCTTCCCATGTAGTAGTACAAGGCCGGATCACTGTTGTGGTCCTTGCCCTGGCTGAAGTAGACCCCGTCGTCTCCCATGTAGCGCAGGGAGCCGGTTGTCCTGGTGTCGTAGTCGACAGCGACAAGGAGTTCATGGTCGGGGACACCAGCCTGGTTCAGACGGTCGTTGACGTAGATGGCAGCGACCGAGTTTTCCCAAGATTCAGCCAGCAAGTCTTCGATCAATCTGTCGACGTCCTCGGCATTGGACAAGCTGACCGGATCGTCTCCGTGCCCGTGCTTGAAGTACGCCTTTGCGCTATGTGCCATTGCTATCCAATCAGTCCTGTTGTCGGCGCTTTGGGTAGATGCATTTGAAGTTGTTGGGACCGTAGACCGTCAGGCTAGCGCCGTCTGGGAGGAAGCGGTCCAGCAGCTCATCGCAGCTGAGTTGACCCTCGCAAGGTTTGTTATTCAGGATAATCTCGGCATGCCGGATTCCCTCTCTCCGCATACGCATCGCGAACTTCAGTTCGACGTCGGCGGCCGTCGTTATCCCATGGGGCTTGCGAACTATCCCCAGCCTCTCCGCGTGGCGTTGCGCTGCATCGAAGTCGTCCTCATGCCTACCACTGACGAGGTCGTGCTCGATACCGTCATCATCGCGCCACACGCCTCTCGTCTTGTCGCCTGGCTTCCGTACCGGCAACCGGTCGAGAATCCGGCGGACCTCATCCTCGCTCAGTCTTGGCGCTGGCAGTTCGTCCGGCGGGCTTGTCTCATCGCCGGCTACCGCGGGCTTGTCAGGCCTGCCTGCTTCTGGCTTGTCGTCCTGCCGGCGTTCCGCGCGCCGCGTGTTGCCACCTCGACCAAGCGGCCGTTCACCCGTCGAACCGTCGCTGGGCTCGGCGGTTCGGACGCCACTCACCATCTGCTCGACCCAGTGCTTGGCTCGAGCCTCAGCGAGTGTGATGTAGTGGGCGGCCTCCTCGCAGCGTCGTGCGGCGTCGTCGAGCTGCATGGCGGCCATGTGGGCGCTCGGGTTGTTGCTCGTGCTACCGATCCATGCTGCGGCTTCGCGGCATTTCCTGGCCCGGTCATGCAAGTAGCCGACCGCCCGTGGCGCCTCGTTCAGGCAGGCGAGCAGCTGTTCAGCGACCCGCTGCAGTTCGGAAGGCATGCGTACGACCTCGGTCGGCTAAATCTGGTCGGCGTAGCTGCGGCACCCGGCTTCGGCGATCTGCAACGACTGGACTGCTTGGTCAACAGACTTGGCGGCCGCGTCCAGCATTGTCGCGATGTCATGGTCGGCCCGCGTCGCCGTCCCGCGGATGAGAGCTTGTACCTGCTGGCTGGACTGCTCGAAGCGCTGTTTGAAGCCCGCCAGGCTGGCCGCGCCTTGGCGCGACTGGTCGGCCAGACCGTGGAGCTGCATTTTCATTTGTTCGACTTGGGACATATGCCTGCCTCACTCGTGGCGGTTATTGGTGGAGGGAGGCTGACCGGATGGCCTTTCGCCCAGGCGGCGTGCGCCCAACCATCCGGCCAGCCGATACCGAGGACCCCGTCGGGCGTCGGTGCTTTGGAACGGCTGCCCCGGTGCGACTCGCGTGCTCAGCGCCGGGGCAGCCGGCTTTCGGGGTCCCTGCCCGAGTCAGGGGTCGCACGGGACTCGGGGGAGCTACTCGGACAGGGACAGTTGAGGCGGAATAGATGGCTGTGCAGCGATCTTCTGCACACGAGGGGCTGAGGACGACTCGCCACCGATTCCGCCGGATCATGGGGTGAGCACCAAGACGCGAGCGCCAGTGGCGTGCTCGAACCAGCCGCGTCGATCGGTCGGCATGCCGATGCCGACGTAGTGCAGCAGGCTCGGAAGCACGACCGCGGTCACGTCGTAGCGGCCGATCGACTCTGTCAGCGCCTCGAAGGCGGCGAGCCAGCTGTCAGGGCGCTCTACGTAGATATGGCCCATCGTGAAGCCTTCCGCTTCGGCATAGGCGGCCATGTCCCGCTTGAGCTCGCCGACCTGGCTCTCCACGACCAGCAAGTCCCGACGTAGGTAGCCGAGCAGCAACGGCCGGGTGAAGCCTTTGGCGAAGCCGTTCAGCCTTCGTCCCTCCAGCGGCGAAAGGTGTCGTTTAGGCGCTGCCAGATGCGTGCCAGCCAGCGCCGGAGGCGCTGGCCCATCACCTGCGGTCGGCATCGAGGTCCACCGCCGCATCCGCTGGCTCGATGGTGATACGCAGACTGGCAAAGCGCCGCGTCATGCCCGCCTGGTACTCGATCGCCTTCTCCGGCACCGCGGTGTAGTCAGCGATGACGTGCTCACCGAACCAGACCCGGACGCGACGGGCGGTTGGTTGCGGTGCCGCAGCAAGTGTCGTCATCCGCCGCGCACCTCCCGGGCGATGTCCCGGATGATGCCGATGTAGCAGGCTGCTACAGCGATCCATAAGCCCCACGCCAGGTGATGCATAGCCCTCGTCCCCGTTCGACTGGGTCGGTTATCGGAGGACAACCATCCAATGACGCTCGGTGATGGGAAACGACGGCGATGCATATGCGCCGGGCGGAATATGCGTCGCATACATATCGAGCAGTCGTCACGGGTAGTGTTGGAGACGTGACGCGGCCCGAGCGGCGAGCTTGTCGGTCCTGTGGTGCATACCTGGCAGCGGATAACCGCGATGACCAGTGTGGGCCGTGCCAGCGGCGTGCCCCGGAACTGGCGCTCGATGCGCCCGAGCTGCCAGACGGCTTCTGGGACGGTGCCGCGCTCAAAGAGGCCGCCGCCGAGCGCAATTTTGGCAAACTGCTGCTCGCCTATCGCAAGCTACAACGTCCTGAGCCGACTCAGGCCAATGTCGGCGCGTGGCTGGGTCTGACGCAGGGACAAGTCAGTCGCATCGAACGCAGCGCCACGGGCGTGCACGATCTGGACAAGCTTGACCGCTGGGCCAAGGCATTGCACATCCCGCAACGACTGCTCTGGTTCAACCTGTCCGAACAAGCGCCGCATGCATGTAAAGACATTGAAGAAGTCTCTAACCTGGAAGGAAGTAGACCTCCCGACGACGAAGGAACAGACATGCGCCGTCGAGACTTGTTCAAGGCAGCCAGCGCGGTCGCGGCCGCTGGGTCCAGTTGGCTCGCCGACACCCCCTGGCAGCGACTAAGCGACAGCGTGCTACGTGGTCGCGCCGTCGACCGCACGACCGTCCAGCTCGTCGAGGACCGGACGGCCGAGTTCTACACGGCTGAGGAAACCCGGCCGGCTCGTGACATCTTGGCCGACCTCCAGAAGCACCGTCACATGCTCGACTCGCTGCTCTCAAACGCGCAGCAAGCAACCTTGCGCGATCGCCTGCTTGTGGCGATGGGCGAAAGCGACGCACTCCTCGGTTGGATGCACTTCGACCTGGGCTCTGCGGAGCCGGCGATCAACGCCTGGCGGCGAGCATTGCAGCTCGCGAGCCAGACTGGAGATGGCGCTCTCGCTGCTTGCGCATTGGGTTACTGGAGCTACCTCGCCGCCGGTCGCGGGGACGGCCGGTCCGCGGTCGGCATGCTCGAGCGGGCCGAGTCGGCAGTTAGCGGTATGAATGCGCCGGCCACGCGGTCATGGATCGCTGTTCGGCTGGCCGAGGAGACGGCCCGTCTCGGCCAAACGACACTTTCGCTCCGCGCGCTGGACCGGGCCATGACGGCATTCGACTTCGCCAGCCCGCGCACTGAGCGCCCGTGGACCGGCTTCTTCACGGCCAGCCGCCTTGGCAGCTCGACCGTCGCAACCTACACGCGTCTCAATCACCGTGAGGCAGACGCGGCAGCGAGCTCGTTGCTCGGCTCGTTGTCGCTCGGTGACAACAAAGTCCGCGGTCTCATCCTGGCCGAGCTGGCAACGGCGGCAGCGCATGCCCAAGACTTCGAGAAAGCCGGTGACCTCAGTCAAGGGGCGATCCGCATTGTGACGCGCACCGAGGCCAACTTCGCGCGCAAGAAGCTTGAGGACCTAGCGGTCAGCCTGCCGACCGCTACGACGCCGGCCTTGCGGCTGCGGCGTCAGATTACGGCTGGACTGAGCGCGTCTCGTCAATGATCCACTTGAGGTACTCGGGGTTGCCGGCGGTGACGGGCATGAAGACCAATTCTGGCACGTCGTAGCTGTGATGCTCCCGGATCCAGGCTGTCACCGTATCGGCGAGGTCAGACCGTGTCTTGATCCAAAGCTGCCATTCAGTGTCGGTCTCGATCTCGCCCTTCCAGCGGTACACGCTCTTGATCGGGCTGGAGATCTGCACACAGGCGGCCAGTTCGTTGCGCACCAGACCCTCAGCCAGCGTCGCCGCGGCATCTTCGCTGTCGGTCGTGGTGATGCCTACGAGATAGGCGGCGTCGGGCATGGTGGCAGCTCCCTTGATTGCGGTGTCCTCAGCCTAGTGAGGCGGGCAGGGGCTTCGCATTACTCCCAGGCAGCCGCGCTGTGCAAGGCCGCGAGTGACGCGTTGTGTCCGGGTGGTTCCTCGTGAGAGACGACGGTGGCCGGGGGTTTAGGGCGCCGGTAGGTTGAAGGCATGGACGAACGTGTGCTGGTGACCGGGGCGGCCGGATTCATCGGGCGGGCCGTGGTGGCCGGCCTGCGGCAGCGGGGAGTCCCGGTGACGGCAGTGGATCGTGAGCCACCGGACCCGTCCTGGGACGAGGGCGTGCACGTGGTGACCGGCGACCTGGCCGACCAGGAGGTCTGCATCGCCGCCTTCGAGACCCGCCCGAGCGCCGTGGTCCACCTGGCCGCGCTCACCTCGGTGCTGCGCTCGGTCGACGCCCCGATGCAGACCTTCGCGCAGAACGTGACGATCACCCAGGTCCTCCTGGAGCTGTCCCGCGGCAGCGGGGTGGACCGCTTCATCCTCGCGTCGACCAACGCCGTCGTCGGCGACGTCGGTACGGCGACCATCAACGCAAACCTGCCGCTTCGGCCGCTCACGCCGTACGGCGCGACGAAGGCGGCCTGCGAGATGCTGCTCTCGGCGTACTCCGGCAGTTACGGCCTCGCGACCGCCGCGTTGCGGTTCACGAACGTGTACGGACCGGGCATGTCGCACAAGGACAGCTTCGTGCCGCGGATGATGCGGGCGGCGCTCACGGACGAGGGCGTCCGGATCTACGGCGCCGGCAGGCAGCGCCGCGACCTGGTCTACATCGACGACGTCGTCGCCGGCGTCATGCTCGCCCTCGACAAGGCGTACGACGGTCGCGCGATCATCGGATCCGGTCGGTCCGTGTCGGTGCTGGAGATGGTCGAGGCGGTCCGCGCGGTCACCGGCCGCCCGGTCCCGGCCGAGCACATCGACGCGCCGGCTGGGGAGATGCCGGCGGTGGTCGTCGACATCACGAACGACCTCGGCTACGAGCCGGCGGTGTCGCTGGAAGACGGGCTCGCCCGCACGTGGCAGTACTTCCAGTCCAGGTGAAGCGCGTCCTGAGGACGCACTGGCTGCTCGCTGTCTTCCTGGTGGCGGGCACCGTCCTGCGCGTGCTCGCCACCATCGCCTACCGGCCGGCGATCATCTACACGGACTCGGTGCAGTACCTCAACAACATGGCGGCGCTGAGCCCCAACGAGCTCAACCCCATCGGCTACGAGTTCCCGCTGCGGCCGCTGGTCAGTCTGGGCGGACTCACCCTCGTCGTCATCGTGCAACACCTGGTCGGGCTGCTGCTGGGCATAGCCATCTACGCGCTGGCCCGTCGGCTCAACGTCTACCGCTGGCTGGCCGCTCTGGCCGCCGCACCCATCCTGCTCGACGCCTACCAGGTGCAGATCGAGCAGAACATCATGGCGGAGACCACCTTCGACGTACTGCTCGTCGCCGTTCTCTGGCTGCTCCTCGGTTGGGGAGTCCCCGGCTGGAAGCGTGCGCTTGCGGCCGGTCTGCTCCTCGGCGCCGCCTTCGCGGTCCGCACCATCGGTCTGACCCTGCTCATCGCAGCCGTCCTCTACCTGGTCGTCGTCGGCAACGCCTGGCGCCGCCGCCGGCTCGAGCTGGTACGGCGTACCGCGGCAGCGATAGCCGGGTTCGCAGTGGTGTTCGCCGCCTATGCGGTCTATTTCCACGCGGAGACGGACCGGTGGGGTTTCACCGGTGCCGAGAACCAGGTGCTGTACGGCAGGACCGCTGTGGTCGCCGACTGCTCTAAGTTGCCGCTCAACGAAGGCACCCGACTGTTCTGCCCGAAGGAGCCACTCGGCGAGCGTCTCGGTGTCGACAAGTACGCGCACAACCACTACGGCGACCCTAACTGGCCTGGACCGCTTCCACCTGGCACCACCAAGCAGGAGCTGGCCACGGAGTTCGCCCGGCTGGTCATCCGGCACCAGCCGCTGGACGTCACCTGGGCTGCGCTGAAGGACTTCGCCAAGGGCTTCGCGCCGACGCGGACCACGTCGCCTGACGACGTGCCGCTGGAGCGCTGGCAGTTCCAGACCACCTATCCGAATCTGCAGGACCCGAATACCGCCAAGGCTGCGGTCAAGTGGGGTGGCTCGGAACCGCAGGTAGCGCATGCGCCGGCCGTCATCCTGCGTGCATACCAGCTGAACGGTGGCTACACCTCCGGAACCCTGCTGGGGATCTGTGTGCTGATCGCACTGGCCGCAGTGGCTGGTCTGGGCCGCGCCAAGACATCCGGGCTCCGGTCCGCCGCACTGCTGCCCGTAGCGGCTGGAGTGATCCTGCTGCTGGGCTCGGCCGCCTTCGAGTTCTCCTGGCGCTACCAGCTGCCCGGTCTGGTGCTTTTCCCGCTGGCAGGAGCGATCGGACTGCGAGCGCTGCTCGGCAAGGACCAGGCGCGTCCCGCGATGGCCGACTACCCGGACGACGTGGATTCCCTTGCCGTGAAGGACTTCGGGCAGCAGTCCTTCGCGCCGATCGTCGTGGTCATTGCCGCGTACAACGAGGCCGGCGGGATCGGCCCGGTGCTGACGAACATGCCGCGCACCTGCTCGGGTCTTCCGGTGGACGTCCTCGTCGTGGTTGACGGCGCGACCGACGACACCGCCGACGTCGCCCGCCGGCACGGCGCCAACGTGTGCGTTGCCCCGAGCAACCGCGGTCAGGGCGCAGCGCTCCGGCTCGGCTACCACCTGGCCGCTGAGGGCGGAGCACAGTACGTCGTGACGACCGACGCCGACGGGCAGTACGACAACGACGAGCTCGACGTACTGCTGCAACCGATCCTCGACGACCGGGCCGACTTCGTCACCGGGTCGCGTCGCCTCGGAGCCGAGGACGCGGACAGCCGACTCCGCTGGGTCGGGGTGCGGGTTTTCGCCGTACTGGCGTCGATTCTGACCCGGCGGAAGCTGACCGACACGTCGTTCGGGTTCCGCGCGATGCGTGCCGAGCTGGCGACCGCGGTGACGTTGCGCGAGCCGCAGTACCAGTCGTCGGAGTTGTTGCTCGGGGCACTCGCCCTCGGCGCGCGGGTGGTCGAGCTGCCGATGACGATGCGGCGCCGTGGCGACGGGACCAGCAAGAAGGGCCCGGGTCTGGTGTACGGCGCGAACTACGCGCGGGTGATGACGACTACGTGGCTACGGGAGTACGTGCTTCGGTCGAGTCGGCGGACGCCGGCGCGGGCTTCTTGGCGAACACGTAGCGATCGAACAGCACGAACTTCAGGATGAACAGCACGCCGTACGTGGCGAGGTAGGAGCCGCTGACCAGGACGGTCTGCCAGGCGTGCGAGGCGATCCGGTCCTGGACCAGGTTGTCGGTGACCGTGGTGACGATGGCCGCGAGCACGGCGGACACCACCGAGATGATTGCGTATGGCAACAGCTCGCGACCGCTCGGGTTGCGGTGCCCCCAGGTCCAGTGCCGGTTGATCAGGTAGCTCGGGATCGTGCCGGTCACCCAGGCGACCAGGGTCGCGACCAGCGGCGCCGTACCGAACCAGTAACAGAGCGCGAACGCCGCCTGGCTGAGCACGGTGGCGACCACGGAGGCCGCCGAATACTTCGCCCACAGCAACAAACGGGTCCGGCCGACGCCGAATCCGCTGATTACCTTGGTCAGCGTACGCATTGGCCCTATTGTGCACCCCCGCACCCAACGCCGTCCCCTGCTTGCGAATTCATAGCCAATTCCCAGCTTCCTAGTGGGCCCGATCACGTTAGGGGAGCGGGTACTCGGGATAGGAAAGACAGTGAAAGCCAACATCCCTTCAAGGAAGGCGGCCGAGCCGTGCGAGTACTCGTCCTGGGCGGTGACGGCTACCTAGGGTGGCCGACAGCACTACATCTGTCAGACCGCGGCCACGACACGGCCGTCCTCGACAACTTCGCTCGCCGGGGTTTCGACCAGGAGCTCGGGGTGCAGAGCCTGGTGCCGATCCAGGACCTCGACACCCGGGTGGCCGCATGGGAAGAGGTGTCCGGCCGGCGGATCGCGGCGTACGCCGGTGACCTGCTGGACGCCGACTTCGTCTACCAGGTGGTGCGCGAGTTCGAGCCCGAGGCGATCGTGCACTTCGCCGAGCAGCGGGCGGCGCCGTACTCGATGATCGACCGCGCGCACGCCGTCTACACCCAGCACAACAACGTGGTCGGCACGCTGAACCTGATGTACGCCGTGGCCGAGACCAACCCGGACATCCACCTGGTCAAGCTCGGCACGATGGGCGAGTACGGCACCCCGAACATCGACATCGAGGAAGGCTGGCTGGAGGTCGAGCACAACGGGCGCAAGGACCGGATGCTCTACCCGAAGAAGCCGGGCTCGTTCTACCACCTGAGCAAGGTGCACGACTCGCACAACCTGGAGTTCGGCTGCCGGATCTGGGGGATGCGCGTCACCGACCTGAACCAGGGCGTCGTCTACGGCCAGCAGACCGAGCAGACCGTGCGGGATGCGCGGCTGGCGACCCGGTTCGACTACGACGCGGTGTTCGGCACCGTGCTCAACCGATTCGTCATCCAGGCCGTGCTCGGCGAGCCGCTGACCGTGTACGGCAGTGGCGGCCAGACCCGCGGTTTCCTGGACATCCGGGACACCGTCGAGTGCATCCAGCTCGCGGTCGAGAACCCTGCCGACGCCGGCGAGTTCCGGGTCTTCAACCAGATGACCGAGAGCTACTCGGTCTCCCAGCTCGCCGACAAGGTCGCGGAGTGCTTCCCGGGCCCGGTCCAGGTCGAGCACCTCGACAACCCACGGGTCGAGCAGGCCGAGCACTACTACAACGTGAAGCACACCGGCCTGGTCGGCCTCGGACTGCAACCGCACCTGCTGTCCGACACGCTGATCGACTCGATGTTCGACATCGTCGCCGCCAACAAGGACCGCGTCGACCCCGCCGCCCTACTCCCGACGGTCCGCTGGCGCGGGCACCTGAAGACTTAACGGCGGCCGGTGACAAGGAGGGTCGGGAGTATGGCGAGGAAGCGGTCACGCCGGCCTCGGTCCGCCTGCTCGGCCAGCCATCCGTCCGCGTCCTCCTGCGTGATCAGCGCCTTCTCGACCGCCGCAGCAGCAGCCGACTCGAGCTGCCCGGCCAGCAACCCATGGTCGGTGACCACCTCGGTGTGGACGACGACCTCGACCTCGTCGAACCCGGCATCGAGCAGGAGGTCCCGCAGACTGCGAGCCGCCCGCGGCGACACCGACCGGGACTCGAGACCGAGCAGTACGACGTCAGTCAGATCCTGATCAGAGCTGTCGATCAGCAGGAAGCCGTAGTCCTGGCCACCGAGCACGACGTGCCCGCCCGGGCGGATCACCCGCCAGGCCTCGGTCACTGTCGGCACCGGGTCCTCGAGCAGGTGCAAGAGCCGGACCGCCCGGTAGCCGTCCACCGACGCGTCCTCGAGCGGCAGGTCGTCGGAATGTGCCACGTGAAACATCGCCTCGGGGACCCGGATCCGGGCGGCGTCGATCGCCTCCGGGTCCGCGTCCACCCCGGTCACCTTCAGCCCGGCGGCGGTCAGGTCGGCGACCGCGTGGCCGGCGCCGCAGCCGACGTCGACGCAGGTAGCGCCGCTGGTCAGGTCCAGCAACCGGTGCGACTCCGCCCGGAGCTCGGCTGCTCCGGGACGCTCCTCGATCCGTTCCAGAAAGCTCATGGTCCCAGGCTGAAACTTCAGGTCCACCTGAAGTCAACTGTCACACTTGCGCGCCCACATGCGTCAGGCTGGGTGGCGGGACGGTCCCGCCGCTGAGTCGAACCGGGAGTCGAGTCATGAAGTTCGCCAAGACCATCGTGTACGTCGAGGATGCCAAGGCCTCGATCGAGTTCTTCGAGCGTGCGTTCGGGTTCAAGGGCACGTACTGGGACAACGGCGCCGGCATGGTGGACGCCGGCGGCACCCAGGTGCACTTCGCCACCTACGCCGTCGGGCAGCGCCACCTGCGCGAGATCGGCAAACCCGGTGCGGTCGCCTTCGAGCTCTCGCTGACCAGCGAGGACGTCGAGGGCGACTTCCAGCGGGCGGTCGAGGCCGGTGCGGAGTCGCTGCAGGAGCCGGAGAAGTCGCCGTGGGGGCAGGTCACGTCCTACCTCCGCTGCCCCGACGGCACCATCGTCGACCTCGCCTCGCCTGCCTGAGTGCGGGTCAGCAGGTTGTCATGACGAGGTGACTATGGGCGCGCCTTCGCTGGCCTGTACCAGGACGAACCCCTGTCCTGTGAAGGCCAGCTGAACGGCCTCCCCGCTGCCCCGTCCGATCAATGCCCCCGCCTTCATGGTCCGATTGACCCCGACCTTGAGCCCGGTGCTCCAGCAAACCGCCGACTGGACATCGGCCGCCGTCGGCATGCGGGCGACGTCGAGCAGCACCGGCGTGCCGTGCGTGGTCACCGCCACCCACCCGGTCCCCGTCACGGTCGTGTTGAACAACCCACCGGCTGCCATCCCGGCCCCCTGGACCCGCTGGATGTCCCAGGTGAGCTGTGGCTGGAACGCCAGCAGGTTCCGCCCGTTGACGGTCAGCCCTTCGTTCTCCAGGTAGAACAGCTGGATGTCGTCGGCGTTGTCGGCAAGGTAGAGCAGCCCGTCTCCACGAACCCGCATCAAGGACATGCCCTCGCCTGTCGCGACCTTCTTGAACATCTTGCCGAGCCCGCCGGCGCCCTGGTAGTCGAAGTCCATCCGCCCTTGGAAGGCGACCATCGAGCCTTGCTTGGCCAGCACCTCGTCAGGCAACTGGACGCGCAGCATCTTCCTGTTCTCCAGCCCGAAGCCCCCGGGCACCTGCTGTCCGTCGAGATTGCCGAAAACCGAACTTCGCACGTCGTCCCCCTCCGACCGGGAATGATGCCGCCAGCCTAGGGCGTGTCTCCCAACTCCGCGCCTACTGCGCGGCACTCGGCACGGCACCTCGCCGCACTGGCCCGAAGGCCACGATGCTCCGCATCGAGACCTCCGCTCCAGCACGCCGATGCACCGCACCGAGCACCTGCTCGCTACGGCGCGGAGTTGGGAGACACGCCCTAATCCTCAGTCCATCGACACCTTGTCGAACGACGTCGTGGTGTAGCGGACGTCGACGCCTACCTCGTCGCCGACGGCGGGCGGCGCCACGGTCGACGGCAGGAAGAGCATGCTGGCCTGCATGTGCGGGGGCTCGGCGAACCAGCGCTGCTTGCCTTCGATGGTGAACGGCGACAGCGCCATCCCGGCCGCGTCCAGGCTGCCCTTCGCCATTGCGATCGCGCGCTGGCGAACGGTGGCCGCCGCGGTCGGCGCCTCCAGGCCGACGCCGTGCGCCGTCCCGCCTGACACCACCAGGATGTGGCCGTCACCGCTGACCCGGCGCTGCCGGTAGCCGACCCGCTCGCCGCGACGGACCGAGTGCACGTCGAGCACGGTCGCCCGTACGGACAGCGCGCCGCGGTCGCCGAGCCAGAGCCCGGTGCCCATCCGCAGCTTCACGTCCTCGCCGATGTCGGAGAGCTTCTGTGCCGGTACGTGCGAGACCCAGAGCGGTCCACGCCGGACGGCCAGGGCTGCCTTGCCCAGCTCCGCGGCTTCCCTCAGGTTGGCCGACGTACCACCGGCGCCCATCGGGAAGTGCAGCGACCAGCCCTCGAACCGGATCCGGTCGAGGGCGTTCAGCAGCATCGTGTGCCGCAGCTCGCGGGCGCCGATTCCGTGCCGCCGCATCGAGGTCTGCACCTCGATCAGCACCCGGCTGCCGGCCGGGATCGAGACCAGGTCGGCCAGTCGGCTGACCGTGTGGATCACGTTCTTGCTCTGCGGGATCTCGTGGAACGGCCGCCACGGCGACAGCACGACGATGTCCTCACGCGGGTCCGGCGGGACCTCGAAGTAGGTGCCGACCGCGACCGTGCGGGCGCCGAGGGCACGCGCCTCGGCCACCAGCCGGTGGTTGCCGAAGCCGTACCCGTTGCCCTTGGCGACCGGGACGATGTCGGGGTTCCACGTGGAACGCAGATGTTCGCGCCATCGATCGGAATCGACGTGCAGGACTAGGGGCATGGTGTCAACGCCGTCTCATGTAGAGGTCGAATGCGGTGTAGAGCGCCTTGTTCAACGGCAGATCCCACTCACCGACGTACTCGACAGCCTCGCCGCCGGTGCCGACCTTGAACTGGATCAGCCCGACGTGCGGGTCGTTCGGGTCCAAGGTGTCGGTGATGCCCCGTAGGTCGTACACGGACGCGCCCGCCGCGAGCGCATCCGTCATCATGCGCCACTGGATCGCGTTCGATCCACGCACGTCTCGCTTGGCGGTCGAGCTGGCACCGTAGGAGTACCAGGAGTGACCGCCGACCCGGACCCAGATCGTCGACGCGACCAGGTCGCCTTCGTGGTAGGCGTTGTAAATCCGGAAGTCACAGCAATCGGCCGGCTGGCCGGCCATCGCGGCGTACATCTTCTCGAAGTACGGCAGCGGCCGCGGCGTGAAGTGGTCCCGCTCCGCGGTCTCGACGTACAGCTGGTGGAACGCCTTCAGGTCCTCGAGGCCGCCCTGCGTCACCTCGACGCCGGCCTTGTCGGCCTTCTTGATGTTGCGCCGCCACAGCTGGTTCATACCCTTCAGCAGGTCGTCCTGGCCGCGGCCGGCCAGCGGGACCTGGAAGACGTACTGCGGTTGTCCGGCCGCGAACCCTTCTCCGGTGCGAGGCGCCTTCCAGCCCAGCGCGCGCAGTTGCTTGGCCACCAGCTCGCCGGACGGCTCGATCACGTCGGCCCGGACGTCGCCCAGCTTGGGCTGCTGCCCGCCGGCGATCGCGTCCTTGATCGTCTTGGCGCCCCAGCGCCGGGTCGCCACCGGCGGACCCATCCGGATGCCGAACGCGCCACGCTCCTGCAGGTGTGTGGCGAGCGGGCGCAGGTACTGGCCGAGGTCGATCGCGTCCCAGTCGATCACCGGGCCCTCGGGCAGGTAGGCCAGGTAGCGCTTCACCTTCGGCATCTGCCGGTACAGCACCAGGCCGGCGCCGACCAGCTCTGCCGGGTTCGCCGGGTCGTACCAGCCGAGTGACTCCGCCTTCCACTCACTCTTCACCGCCGCCCACCCAGGGGTCTGCAGGAAGCTCGCCGCCGGCTGCGCCGCGATGTAGGCGGCGTGCTCGTCGGCCGAGATGGTCCGGATGCTCAAGTCACTCACGGTCGGTCAGGTTACCGGCCCGGAGCTTTGAACCGTAGCCGAGCCGGTGACCTGATCAAACCTGTGGATAACTGGGGCGGCGACTGGCTCGCTTACTGGGCGAGCAGTTTCTCCGAGAGCTCCCACAACCGAGTGGCCGACTCCGGATCGAGTGCGTACGCCGAGACGCCGCTGTACTCGCTGTCCCCGTGCGGCAGCGCCTCGTTGTTGTCCTCGAAGTACCGGCCGGTCACGCCGTCGACAAGTGGCGACGCGGCCAGCAGGACCGAGGTCGACGCACCTTGCTCGGTCGTCTTCCACTGGAACGACTCCCAGGCCTGCAGCTGTTCCGCGGAGACGTACCGCTGCAGCGCGGTCCGGATACCGCCCGGCATCAGCGCGTTGGCGACGATCCCGTCGCTCGCCCAGCGCTTGGCCGCCTCGACTGCGAAGAGGATGTTGGCCGTCTTCGACTGCCCGTACGCCGCCCACTCGTCGTACGGCCGTTGCTCGAAGTGGATGTCGTCGAACACGACGTCCGAGCGGTTGTGCGCGCTGGAGCTGACCGACACGATCCGGGCGTTGCCCGCCTGGGCGAGAGCGGCGTGCAGACCGGTCGCCAGGCCGAAGTGGCCGAGGTGGTTGGTCGCGAACTGGTGCTCCCAGCCCTCGGGCGTGCGGTTGAGCGGCTCGGCCATCACGCCGGCGTTGTTGACCAGGATGTGGAGCGGCCCGTCCCAGTTCTCGGCGAACGCCCGTACCGAGGCGCGGTCGGCGAGCTCGAGCGGCGCCACGAAGACGTGGCTGTTGCCGGTCGTCTCGATGACGTCGGCCGCGGTGCGCTCACCGGCGGCGGTGTTGCGTACGGCGAGAGTCACCTCGGCGCCCGCGGACGCGAGGGCACGGGCGGTCTCCACACCGATGCCGGACGCGCCGCCGGTGACGACCGCGCGACGCCCGGACAGGCCTACGCCGGCGATCACGTCGGCGGCGGTGGAGTCATGGGTGAAGGGGGTGGTGATTCGGCTCATCAGGTTCGGTCCTGTTCTGCGAGCTAGGCTTTAACCGGAGGAACCTCCGGTAATCCCAGTTAACTGGAGGTGCCTCCGGTTATCAAGTCCGATAGGTTCTGGGATCAGGAGGGAGGGGAAATGGGCACTGGCGAACGTCCGCTGCGGGCGGATGCGCAGCGGAACCGCGACCAGATTCTGGCCGCCGCGTCGCGCGCGTTCTCGACGTGCGGTCTGGAGGCGACGCTGGAGGGGATCGCGAAGGACGCCGGTGTCGGCATCGGGACCCTCTACCGGCACTTCCCGACCCGTGAGCTCCTGATCGAGGCGGCGTACCGCAGTGAGCTCGCTGCGATCTGCGACGCCGCGCCGGTGCTGCTCGACACGATGCCGCCGGCTGAGGCGCTGCGCGCCTGGATGGACCGCTACATCGACTACATGACCCGCAAGCTCGGGATGGCCGACGCGCTCCGTGCGGTGATCGCGTCCGGCGCCAACCCGTACGCGCAGAGCTTCGAGCTCCTGGTCGGCGCGATCAAGCCGTTCCTGGACGCCGGCGCCGCGTCCGGCGATCTCCGCTCCGACGTGTCGGCGGACGACGTGCTGATCAGCATCAGCGGGGTCGCCCTGGCCACCGGAAAGAACCGCGACCAGGCCGACCGGGCCCTCAACCTGTTGATGGACGGCCTTCGCTACCGAGGCTCCTAATGCCGAAGGTCGCACTGGTGACGGGGTCGGCTTCGGGGATCGGGGCAGCGACGGCTCGGCGGCTGGCCGCGGACGGGATGACGGTCGCGGTGCACTCACGGTCGAGCCGGGACGCGGGTACGGCGCTGGCCCGCGAGCTGGACGGGTCCTACCACCAGGCCGATCTCGCGGATGACGCCGAGGCCTCTGGGTTGGTGCCGCGGGTCCTGGCCGAGCATGGGCGGCTCGACGTACTGGTGAACAACGCGGGCATCAGTTGGCCGGTGCCGCACGCGGATCTCGAGGCGTTGACGGCGGACGATTGGCGGCGCTTGCTCGACGTCAACCTGATCGCGCCGTGGTTGCTGTGTACGGCGGCCGTGCCTGCGCTCCGGGAGTCGGGCGGCTGCATCGTCAACGTCACCAGCCATGCCGGCGTGCGGCCGAAGGGAAGCTCGATCGGGTACGCCGCCTCGAAGGCCGCGCTCAACCACATGACCAAGCTGCTGGCCGCCGCCCTCGGACCGACGGTGCGGGTCAACGCGGTTGCGCCCGGACTCGTCGACACTCCGCTCACTGCCTCCTGGACCGACGCCCAGGAGCTGTGGAAAACCACGAGCCCGATGCGTCGCGCGGCCCAACCATCGGACGTCGCGGACCTGATCTCGGCCCTCATCCACAACACCTACGTGACCGGCGAGGTAGTCCTCCTCGACGGCGGCTTGAACCTCCGCTAGTTCTGTCGGTGCCGGCTCCTACGATCGCCGGATGTCTTTGGGTCGAGACTTCCGGCGGCTGTGGGTCGCGTTCACCATCAGCGCGGCCGGATCGGCGGTCGGCCTCGGCGCGCTGCCGCTGATCGCCGTACTCGCCCTCGATGCCAGCACCTTCCAGGTGTCGATGCTGGCCGCGCTGTCCGCGATCGCCGGCGCCGCGATCGCGTTGCCGATGGGCGACTTCATCGAGCAACGGCGGAAGCGTCCGGTGATGATCGCGGCCGACCTGGTCCGGTTCGTGGTCCTGGTGTCGGTGCCGGTCGCGGCGGTGTTCGACGTACTGACCTACACCCAGCTCTGTGTGGTCGGCGTCGTCCAAGCGGCGGCGCTGATCGCGTTCCAGGCGGCGAGTGGCGCGCACCTCAAGGCGCTGGTCCCGGCCGAGGGGCGAGCCGAGGCGAACAGCCGGTTCGAGCAGACCAACTGGCTCACGCTGAGCGTGGGTCCGGCGGTCGGCGGCGTGCTGGTCAGTGTGGTCGGCGCGACCGCGACGCTGGCGATCGACGCGGTGTCGTTCCTCGGGTCGGCGCTCGGCATCCGGCGGATCCAGCAACCCGAGCCCGAGCCGGTACGGCGAGACGGCAAGGCGGACGTCACCGCCGGATGGCGGTACATCCTGCGTCACCGCGGACTGCGCGTGTTGTTCTGGAACTCGCAGCTGTTCGGCGGGCCGGTGATGATGACGTCGCCGCTGCTCACCGTCTTCATGCTGCGCGACCTCGGGCTGCCGCCGTGGAACTACGGGGTCTCGCTCGGCCTGTCCTGCCTAGGCGGCGTGCTGGGCGCGCGGCTCGCGCCCCGGCTGACCCGACGATACGGACTGCAGTGGATGCTGCTCGTGTTCGGCGTACTCCGGGCGCCGTGGCTCCTGCTGATGCCGCTGGCACCGGACGGCTGGGGTGGGTTCGCGCTGATCACCGCGGCCGAGGTCGGGCTGTTGGTGGCTGCCGGCGCGTTCAACCCCTCGTTCGCGACGTACCGGATGGAGGTGACCGAGGACGACTACATGGCGCGGGTCGTGGGTGCGTGGTCGATCAGCTCGCGGTGCGTGCAACCGGCGTTCATGGCACTCGGCGGGGTGCTTGCTGCGGTGATTGGACTCCGCGGTGCGCTGTGGATCGCGGGCGGGTGCTGCTTGCTGAGTGCCGTCGTACTGCCCTGGCGGTCAGCTAAACCAGCTCCATTGCCTGAGCCAGTCTGACCTGGCTGCCCATCATCCCGCCGTCGGCTTGGGCGTCGAGGTAGGTGACCGCCTGCTCGGCAGGTAGCACGAGGACCTCGACCACTTGTTCGCCGTCGTCGGGGTTGGTGGGCTCCTGTTCGACCACGACGTCCGCGACGACAGTCGCCCAGTACGAGATCGGGTGCGGGAGGTGTGGACGGTACGGCCCGGGGCGGCGGTGCTCGGCGCGGTGCGCACCGAGCCAGGTCAGCGGTCCGGTCAGCCGGGCGCCGGCCTCCTCGAGCAGTTCGCGCTGCACGAGCTGCTCGATCGTCTCGTCCGGTTCGCGGGTGCCGCCGGGCAGGAAGCGCCAGCCGAGATCGTTGCCGCAGACAACGATTCCGCCGGAGGTGCGGCCGATCACGTGCACGTTGCTGATCAGCTCGTCCGGCGGCTCCTCGGTGGAGAAGCGGACGTCGAGCTCACCCCAGGCCCAGTGGTCCGGTGCGAAGAGCTCGGGAAACCGCTCGGCCCAGGTCTGCATGGGGGCCATTCTCGCGGCTGCGCTACCGTCCCCCCATGGCGGCCCAACCACCGGACCCAGCGCCCGACCCGGATTCCTCGCCGGATCCGGCGCCTTCGCCTGACCCGGATTCCTCGCCTGACCCGGCGCCTTCGCCTGATCCTGTGCGCGCCCGCCGTACGACTGCGCGGCTGCTCGGGACCTCGGCCGCACTGGCTGCCCTGGTCGGGGTCTTCCAGCTCGGCGACATCATCGGAAGCGCCGCGGAGTACGGCGCCGCCGCCTGGATCGGCGTGGTCGTCGCGCTCTTGGCCGTCCTCGCCCTCATCGCCTGCTACGCCGCCTGCGCCCTGGAGCGCGCCACCCTGCGCACCCGCGTGATCGGCCGACTCGACCTCTTTCAGACGTCGACCGTCGTACTGCTCATCGCGATCGTTGCGGGCGTCCTCATCCCGACCCGCAACACGACCGCGCTGGCGCTACTGCTGCCGTGGGGAATCGCCTACTGGGTCCACGGCCTGCCCGAAGCTACTTCAGATGAGCCCTGAGGTAGTCGATGTCGGCCTTCTGACCGTGATTCGCGTTCGGCGTCTCGACGACCACCGGGGCGCCGGCGGCCTGCACCACGGCGACGATGTCGGCCGGGTCGATGTGACCCTCCTCGAAGTTGCTGTGCCGGTCCGCGCCGGAGCCGAACTCGTCGCGTGACCCGTTGGCGTGCACCAGGTCGATCCGGCCGGTGATCGCCTTCACCTTCTCGACGATCGTCGGCAGCTCCTCGCCGGCGGCGTGGAAGTGGCAGGTGTCCAGGCAGAAGCCGACGTTCTCCAGCCGGTCGTTGCCCGAGGACTGCACCGCGTCCCACAGCCGGGCGATCCGGTCCAGCTGACGGGCCATCGCGTTCTCACCGCCGGCCGTGTTCTCGATCAGCAGCGGCACCGGCAGCTCGGCCCGCTCGATGCACTTGCGCCAGTTGTCGAACCCGGCCTCCGGGTCGTCCTCGTCGCCGACGTGCCCGCCGTGCACGATGACGCCCTTGACGTCGATCTCGGCCGCCTTGTCGAGGGTCTGCTGGAGCAGCTTGCGGCTCGGGATCCGGATCCGGTTGTTCGTGTTCGCCACGTTCAGCCGGTACGGCGCGTGCACGTACAGATCGACGCCCGCCGCGGCCGCTCGCTCCTTCAGCGCCGCTTCGCCGTCGGCGTACGCGAGCTTCGGCGCCTTGTAGTCCTGCGGGTTGCCCAGGAAGAACTGCACCAGGTCGGCTCCCCGGTCGGCCGCCTCGGCCAGCGGGTCTTCCTGATCCACGTGCGCACCCAGCTTCAAGCTCATGGACTCCACCCTAGAACCGCCCACCGACAGTTCAGGAGCCCCATCCCGCCGAACGCGTGACCGGCCGCGAATCCTGAGCGGGCGGCTGAACCGGGCGACCTTCGAACTCGGTGGAGAGAACGACGTGGGTGTTCATCTCGCCGTGCTCGCCCAGGCGCTCGAAGAGGCCTTCGAGGTGCTTCATGGAGGTCACGCGGACTCGGAGCATCGAGCAGGAGTTGCCGCTGAGCTTGTGGATCTCGAGCACTTCCGGGAAGTCCTCGGCGCGCGTGGTCTTGAGTAGGCAGCGTCCGGTGGTGCAGCGCATCTGGACGAAGGCGGACAGCGGCTGGCCCGCGCGTGCCGGGTCGACCTGCGCGCGGTAGCCGACGATCACGCCGGACTCCTCCAGCCGCCGTACGCGGTCTGCCACGGCAGGCGGCGACAGGTTGACCCGCTTGCCCAGTTGGTTGAACGACAGCCGCCCGTCAGCCTGCAGTTCGGAGAGGATCTGCCAGTCCGTCGCGTCCAGGTTTCGCTCCTGAAAGGTCATGCCCCCAGAACACCTTCGACATCACCGCTTCACAAGGGCGAACGCCTTACTTCGTGCATTCAGCGGCGGCGACTGCCTTTCTAGCGTTGCAGACATGCTGATCCCCGTCGTTCTGGCCGCCGCCCTGATGAACGCCGCCATGGTCGCAGCGAGCGCGGTGAGCACCATCCTGATCTCCGACCAGCTGAGCCCCGGCTTGGCCGGTCTGCCCAACACAGCCGGCGTATTGGGCACAGCCGCCGGCGCACTGGCCGTCGGCAAGTGGACTGTCCGCCGCGGGCGCGCCCAGGCACTCCGCACCGGGTACGGCGTTGGTGTCGCCGGCGGAGCGCTGACAGTGCTGACCGCAGTGGGCGCTCACGTGGCGCTGCTGTTCGTCGGCATGTTCTTGCTCGGGGCGGGCAACGCAGCCAGTCTGCTGTCGCGGTACGCCGCGGCTGACGCCGTACCTGCTGCCCGACGCGCGTCAGCGATGAGCACAGTCGTTTGGGCGAGTACGGCGGGTGCTGCGGGCGGACCGTTCTTGATGGCGCCGTCGCAGGCCTTCGCTCGTGGTCTGGGGCTTCCGGCGGTCGCGGGTCCGTTTCTGCTCGCGTTGGCAGCCGTGTTCTGTGCACTGGTCGCGTCCACCTACATCCCACGGGTCCGGGCGGTGGTGGTGGTCCCGGATGACTCCGTGGCGCCGCGTCGTACTCAGGTTGTGCTGGCGGCCGCTGTGATGGTCGTGGGGCATCTGGTGATGGTGGCGCTCATGACAGCGGTGCCGGTGCATACGCACCACCACGGTGCAGGGCTTGGGACGTTGGGGATGATGCTGTCCGCTCACACGCTCGGCATGTTCGCGCTGTCCCCGCTGACTGGTTGGTGCATCGACAGGTTCGGTACTCGGCCCGTGGTGGTGGCCGGCCTCAGCCTGCTCCTCGTGGCTGGAGTCCTGATCGCGCAGCCCGGTCCGGCCTTCACGCCGGCGTTGTTCCTCCTCGGCTATGCCTGGAACCTCTGCTACCTGGGCGGCAGCGCGCTCCTCGTGTCCGCGGAACTGGAAAGCAAGGTGGAGTCGTCCATCTGGACCGTCTCGGCCCTGGCCACCGCGGCGTCTCCCTGGCTCTTCACCCTCGGCGGATTCACCGTGCTGTCCACCTTCTCCTGCGTACTGGCGATCCCGCTGCTTCTCCTGACCTTGCGGCGTACCTCCCCGGCGGACCGTCGCCACCCCACTAGCCTTGGCTCGTGATCAACCCGGACTACTTCCGTGCCCTCCGCCCTGGTCCTGTCGAGGTTGACGGGCGGACCTGGTCCCTGACCGTTCACGATCTCGGCGTACTGCGGGTGCCGAGTGGCCGCCTCGAAGCCTGCGACCCGTTCGTCACGCTGGGGGAGGCGCCGGTGGTCGACGTACCGCCTGGTGACTACCCGGTGCAGGTCACTGTGGCCGACGTGTCGGAGGAGCAGGACGGCAGCCATCTGCGGGAGGCGTTCCTGTCGCTGCGCGTCGCGGACGGGGAGGTCGCGCGGGTGGAGCCCGCGACCAGCTCCGGTGAGGCGTTGGGGGAGGACGAGTTCTGGATGGTCGGTGTGGACGCGGGCACGGTCGCCTTCGTGGACGCCGAAGCCGTCCGGACCAAGATGCCCGAGGGCGACTGGTACGACGACCTGTTCGACACCGGCCGTGACGACAGTTGGTTCGCGCTGATGGACTCGGCCGACCACCTCCGCGAGGGCTGCGCCAACATCGTGCTGCCGCTTGCCACGGACGGTGAGAACGTGGTGCTGTCCCACTCCGGCTGGGGTGACGGAGCGTACCCCGTGGTGCGGACCGTGGACGCGGACGGCCGGGTCCTCGGCGTACACATCGATCTGCTGGTGGTCGGGCCGGAGAGTGACGATTGATCGTCGCGGCGTGACGGAGAGTTACTGGAAGTGCCCTGTGGATATGGTCAAGAGGGCGTCCGGACGCTGGTATTCTCTTGGGTGTGGCCCGGTCCATCGACCGGGCTCATTGCTTGGCGCCGGTGGCAAGTGCCGACGCCGGGCATCATCGCATCGCCCTCCTGCCACGGAGAGACCGTGGCCGCCAAGTCCGAAGGAGGTGGAGTTCGCGCATGCGTCGTTACGAAGTCATGGTGATCCTCGACCCTGAGCTCGATGAGCGCACCGTGGAGCCGTCCATCGACCAGTACCTGAACATCGTCCGCAAGGAAGGTGGCACGGTCGAGAAGCTCGACATCTGGGGTCGTCGCAAGCTTGCCTATGACGTGAAGAAGAAGGCCGAAGGCATCTACGCCGTCATCGACCTGACCGCGGAGCCCGCGGTGGTGAAGGAGCTCGACCGTCAGCTCACGCTGAACGAGTCGATCCTCCGCACCAAGGTCATCCGGCCGGACCAGCACTGACCCTGGGGTCGTCAGCAACCATCGGTACTGTCGGCGCCAGCCGCTACTGATAGTTGTGGACACAGCCACACCCGACAGCAGGAGGAACGGCAATGGCAGGCGAAACCGTCGTCACGTTGGTCGGCAACCTTGTCGACGATCCGGAGCTCCGGTTCACCCCGTCCGGCGCCGCCGTCGCGAACTTCAGGATCGCGTCGACGCCGCGGACGTACGACCGGCAGACCGGTGAATGGAAGGACGGCGAGTCGCTGTTCCTGAGTTGTTCCGTCTGGCGGCAGGCCGCGGAGAACGTGGCCGAGTCGCTGCAGCGCGGCATGCGCGTGATCGTGCAGGGCCGGCTCAAGTCCCGCTCGTACGACGACCGTGAGGGCAACAAGCGCACGGTCTTCGAGATCGACGTGGACGAGGTCGGGCCCAGCCTGCGCAGCGCCACCGCGAAGGTGACCCGGGCGATGCGCTCCGGTCCCGGCGGTGACGGCGGCGGCTTCGGTGGTGGCGGTGGTGGCAACCAGGGCGGCGGCGGCTACGGCGGCGGCCAGGGCGGTGGCGCCCCCCAGAACGACCCGTGGGCGACCCCGCAGGGACAGGGCGGCGGCGGCCAGTCCGCCCCGCAGAACGACCCCTGGGCCAGCCAGGGCGGCGGCTCGATGGAGGAGCCTCCGTTCTGATCCGGTCCGGGTCGTGACCAGATAAGAAACAGACCATTCCGGCACAGGTGCCGGGCTCTGGAAGGAAGAGAGCACCACAATGGCCAAGATCATTCGGAAGCCGAAGAAGAAGATCTGCGGCTTCTGCAAGGACAAGGCGACGTACGTCGACTACAAGGACACCGCGCTGCTGCGCAAGTTCATCTCGGACCGCGGCAAGATCCGCGCCCGCCGGGTGACCGGGAACTGCGTACAGCACCAGCGCGACGTGGCCACCGCTATCAAGAACGCTCGTGAGGTGGCGCTGCTGCCGTACACGAGCACGGCTCGCTGAGGGAGGTCCGGCACATGAAGCTCATCCTGGCGCAGGAGGTCGAGGGCCTCGGAGCCCCCGGCGACATCGTCGAGGTGAAGGACGGCTACGGCCGCAACTACCTGGTCCCGCGCGGCCTGGCCATCGGCTGGACCCGCGGCGCCGAGAAGCAGATCCAGTCGATCAAGCGGGCGCGCGACGCCCGGGCGATCCAGGGCAAGGAGCACGCGAGCGAGGTCAAGAACCAGCTCGAGCAGCTCACCGTCACGCTGGACGTGAAGGCGGGTGACACCGGCCGGCTGTTCGGCTCGGTCACCCCGGCCGACATCGCCGGCGCGATCAAGTCCGCCGGCGGCCCGCTGGTCGAGAAGCGCGCGATCGCGATCGCGGCGCCGATCAAGACCACCGGCAAGCACCAGGTCTCGGTTCAGCTCCACCCCGAGGTGGCGGCCACCGTCCGCCTCGAGGTAGCAGCTAGCTGATCTACCTAGTCCAAGGCCCGCACCTCCCTCGGGAGGCGCGGGCCTTGTTCGTTCTCCGCAGCTCTTCGACCAGCAGTTGCGCCGGCTCTTCGACCAGCAGTTGCGTCGGAATCAGCCCGTCAGCCGGTTTTCGCTGGAGCGGGCCATTGGACCGGGGCGGGGTTGGAGGAGGAGCCGGTGTCTTCCGGCTTGGTGACGCTTGGCCAGCTGATCGGGGCCGGACCACCCTGACCGCCGCCACCGGCCTCCGGCTTGCCGATCGACGGCCACGGAACCGGCGCCGGATCGTCGTCCGCCACCGCCGATCCCGACGGCACCACCAGCACCACCACCGCCACGAACCACGCCACCCCGCGCGCCAGCCGCCGGGCGACCCCAGCAGTCAGCTCAACCGCCGTACCTGTGGGCGTCACTTCTTCTTGTCCAGGGCGTAGAGGACGGAGTTGTGGACGACGATGGCGTGGGGGCCGGCGATGCCCCAGGGACGAGCCGTGCCCGCGGTGAGCGGGTGCGACGGCCTGCCGGGCGCGGTGGCGACCAGCTTGCCGGTGAGGTTGCCGTAGACAACGTTGGCGGTGATCGACAACGGCTGGAAGTCGGGGAACGGGAAGGTCTTGCGCCGGGTGAAGTCGATCAGGCACTCACCCCAGGCGGCGACCTTGCGGCTGGTGTCCGGGACCCAGTCCCAGTTCTCCACGGTGCCCTCGGAGTCGCCCTGGCAGATCGCGACGACCCCGCCGTTGGCGCTCGAGTGCACGGCCGGGATCACCACGTTGGCGTTCGCGGTCTTCCAGAGCACCAGCACGTAGCCCGGGCTGGCGGCCAGCACGCGGCTGATGCCCTTGGATCCAGCCGGCGGCTTGGGGTCCACCTCCTGCAGGTCCTTGCCCGGCTGGCTCCAGTACAGCGGGCCGCCGTACCGGGCCATCAGCGCGCGGTCGCCCTCGGCGAGCAGGATGGTCGCCTCGCGGCGCTGGTGCTCGACGGTCTTGAGCTCGCCGCCGGAGACCACGCTGGCCCCGGCACTGCCCATCTCGATCAACGGCGACGTCCCGAAGAACTGCACCTTCGCCGAGTCCGGCAGCTCGACCTCGGTGGCCTCGGCGCCGTCGCCGGCCCAGTAGTACAAGGTGTCCGACGTCGCGACGGCGAGCACGACCTTGGAGTCGACGGTGGTGTAGACGGGGTTCTGCGCGTCGTTCGGCACCTTGTCCTGCCACAGCACCTTGCCGTTGCTGTCGAACACCGCGATCTTGTCGTCGGGCGTCAGTACGGCGACCTCGGTGCCGTCCGGCGACACCGCGGGGATCGTGTCCTGGGCGATGTCGACCGTCCAGGACGCGTTGGTCGTGAAGCCGGGTGGCGCCGGCCGGGAGGCGAGCTGGTCCGGACCGACGCTCGGCTCGGGCAGCGCGGGGAGTTTCGGCGACTCGGTCGGCTTGGCGACACCGCCGCCCTTGGGGAGCACGGTCAGGTAGAGGACCGTGCCGACGACCAGACAGCCGGCCACCACGGCAGCGACGATGATCGGCCAGATCGGCTTCTCGGCGCTGCTGCCCTTGCCCTTGCGGTTCTGCTCCTCGACCGCCTCGACGCGGCCGTCCGGGTGGATGATCAGCGGCCAGGAGGCGCCGTCGGACTCCACCGCCGTCGCCTTCACCGGCCGACCGAGTTGGCCGGCCCGTTCACTGACGAGCGCGATCGCGGCCTGTCGCGGGTCGTGGTGGTTGACCGGGTGGCTGCGGCCGGCGATCTTCACCTCGGCGTTGTGATCGTCGTACAGCCGGATCGTCACCTTGGGCCAGGACGGGACCTTCTCAGCCACGACGACCTCTCATTCCCGCCACCTGACTCCTCACTCGTCCGACTCCGCCACTGCCGTCAGTGGTCCAGACCGCTGTACCAGTGAGCCACCACCCGAGTCCCCGGCAAAGTAGACCATTAGCATGTCCACCGCATCAAAGGCAGGCCGGGGAGCCCGGGTCCGCCGATGATGCGAGATCTCGGCTCGACTGACCCCGACAAGGGGGTAGAAACATCCTCGCCTGTGGATGGGTCACGAAAGTACACCCGGAAAGCGAGAGAATACTGTGGGCGACAGCCTGTGACGCACCGCGAGAGGAGGGGGCATGACGCAGAACCCGTGGACTCGGCAGCAATCGCCGACCCCGGGTCCGGAACAGTCGGCCACAGGCCCCTCGCAGCCTGCGGATCTCTCCCGGCGCGGGCCGTCCGCCCCGCAGCACGGCGTCCCGGCCCCGGCCGAGGACCAGCGGCTGCCGAAGTTCGCCATTCCGGCCGCGGACACGCTCTGGTGGGTCGGTGTGCACGGCGGCGCGGGCGAGACGACCATGTCGCTGCTGCTTCCGGGCACGCGGGCGGCCAACCACCGCTGGCCGATCCCGCCACCGCCGGTGCCGACACCGGTGATCCTGGTTGCCCGGACCAACGGTTCGGGCCTGCGGGCCGCCCAGCGGGCCGCGATCGAGTGGGCCTCGGGGGTCGTCCAGGGTGTCGCCGTGCTCGGCCTGGTGCTGATCGCGGACGCTCCGGGCCGGCTGCCCCGCGTCCTCGACGACTTCGCCGACATCGTCGGCGGTGGGGTGCCGAGAGTGTGGGACATCCCGTGGATCGAGGAGTGGCGCCGAGGGGAGGCACCCACCCCTGACAACACACCTGACGAGGTTTTCGAAGTCCTTGAATCCATCTACGCTCTTCGCGCGTCAAACCCAGCGGACTATCCCGCCCCGTACTGAAAGGCAACCACCGCAATGATGCTCGTACATCTGGTCTCGGAGGCCGCCAACCTGGTCCCGATGATCGACGACAACCCGCCCGGCATGGACAAGCTCAGGGGCGTCATCAACTGGGTCAAGATCATCGCGTACCTGATCTGCGGTCTCGGCATCATCATCGCCGGCGCCATGATGGCCATCGGCCAGCGCCGTGGTGAGGGTGGCGAGCACGCGGCCCGGCTGGGCTGGGTTCTGGCGGCCTGCATCATCATCGGCTCGGCGACGGCCATCGTCGACCAGCTGAAGTGACCGCGCTCTCCGTCGCCGGAGCCTGATCGGCTGTGGGACTGTTCAGCAGCGACTCCGGCTCCGGCTCCGGTTCGGGCTCCGCGGGCGGCGACGGCGACGGCGGCACGTCCGGCAGCTTCTGGCAGGACAACGGCTTCATCGCGTCGGTGATCATCGTCGGTGCGGTGATCGTCTGCCTGATCGTGTGGCTCTTCGCCCGCGACCCGGGGACGCCGGCCTCGCAGCCGTCGACGTCGCCGAGCGTGGTCGAGCCGACCGAACAGCCCACCGAGGAACCGTCCGTGCCGCCCGCCACGCCCACGGGCCGACCCACCTCCACCGTGACACCGTCAGGGCCGCCCACGCCCGGTGTCGGTGGCTGCAAGCTCAAGAACCCTGACCAGAGGATCCCGCGGATGGCGCCGTCGGCGGTCACCTGGCAGTTCGAGGCCGACATGCTGATTCCGCTCCAGCAAGAGGGAGGTCCGGCCGTCATGGACCGGACCGGTGTGCGTTCCTGCTTCGCCCATTCGCCGACCGGCGCCGTGCTCGCGGCGATGAACGTGCTCGGCCAGATCCGGAACCCGGACCTGACCGACGACGTGCTGGCCACCCGCGTGGTGCCCGGCCCGGGCCGGAACCGGGCGGTCACCGAGGCCCGGGTGAGTACGACGCCGCGCAACGAGGGCAAGGTCGCGCAGTTCATCGGGTTCAAGGTGTTCGACTACCTGCCGAACCGGGCCGTGCTGCAGATCGCCGTACAGATCGACGAGACGAAGATCGCCTCGCTGCCGGTGACGATGCAGTGGTACCGCGACGACTGGCGGGCGGTGCTGCAGGAGGACGGCAGCTTCAACGGCGAGACCGCGCCGGACGTGCTGCAGTCCCTGGACGGCTACGTCCGGTTCCGGGGGGCGTGATGATCGTCCTCGGCTGTTCCTGGGCGCCCTGGGACTGGGACGACTGCGTCGAGGAGAAGCTCGGCGACGTCATGGAAGCGGTCATGGGACCGTTCTTCAGGATCATCCTCGAGGTGATCAAGGACGTCGTGGTGGCGGCCGTCGAGGTGGTGCTGGAGGCGGTCGGCTTCCTCTGGGTCTGGATCGACACTCCGAACGTCGGCAACACCGGCGCGGCCGGCTTCATCCAGGTCCACACCAACTACATCCTGGCCGTCGCGGCCACCATCGCGGTGATCGTCGCGGCGATCCAGATGGCGATCTCGCAGCGCGGTGAGCCGTTGCGCGACATCCTGCGGTCGCTGATCACGATGGTGGTCGTCTCGGCCGCCGGAGCGGCCTTCGCGGCCACCCTGATCCAGGCCGCCGACCAGTTCTCGGAGTGGATCATCCACGAGGCGGTCGGGGCCGACGACTCCGGCTTCGCGAACAAGGTCGCCTCGGTGATGCTGGATCCACTCAAGGATCCCGGCGAGTCGTTCGCGATGGCGCTGATCATCTTCGTCGGCATCCTGATGGTGATCACCGCGATCATCCAGCTCGCCTTGATGGTGGTCCGGTACGGAATGCTCGTCCTGCTGGTCGGAGTGCTCCCGTTGACCGCCGCGGCCACGAACACCGAGATGGGCATGATGTGGTTCAAGCGGGCGCTGGCCTGGCTCGCGGGCTTCATCATCTACAAACCGGTGGCGGCGTTGATCTATGCCACCGCGATCAAGCTGATGGGGAGTCCGGAGGCGCCCGCGGGCGCACCCGACGGCACCTCGCAGACACTCAAGCTCGTGATGGGCGTGACACTGATGATCCTCGCCTGCGTCGCGCTGCCCGCCATTCTGCGGTTCGTCTCACCGAGGACGTCCTGACATGATTCCGCTCGGGTGTGGTGACGGCTGGTACGAGTGCCTGAAGGCTGCTGTCGAGGTTGTGCTCAAACCAGTAGCGGAAGCGGTGATCAACTTCGTGTTCCAGCCCATTCTCGACATCGTCGCCGAAGCCGTCACAGTGCTGATGGGCACCATCGGCACCTTCTGGGTGTACGTCGACACCCCTGCCGTCGGCGGGGCCAACGGCGCGCCGGCCAACGACACGGTCGGCTGGATCTGGGAGCACACCCAGTACATCGCGCTGTTCGTCGCCGCGATCGGCCTGATCGTCGGCGCCATCCAGATGGTGTGGAGCCATCGTGGTGAGGCGGCCCGCGAGATCCTGCGGTCCTTGATCACCCTCGCCATCGCGTCCGCGCTGACGATCGGTATCGCGCAGGCGCTGATCGAGGTCGTCGACAAGTTCGCCGACTGCATCGTCACCACCTCGCTCAGCGACTCCGGCGAAGGCTGGCGCTGCGGCATGGGCAACACCGGTGGCGGCGAGAGCTTCGGCGAGGTGATGGGCGCCATGATCGGCCTGTCGCCGGCCGCTGGACCTCTCGGCATCGGGCTGGCGATCACCATCGGCATCCTGGCGATCATCGCCGGGGTGATCCAGATCGTGCTGATGATCGTCCGTAGCGCGATGCTGATCCTGCTGCTCGGCGTGCTGCCGATCGCGGCCGCGGCGACCAACACCGAGATGGGCCGGACCTGGTTCAAGAAGATCCTGGGCTGGATCCTCGCGTTCATCCTCTACAAGTTCGTTGCCGCGATCATCTATGCGACCGCGATCAGACTCACCTCGAACAACGGCCAGGGCCTGAACTTCGAGGACTCCGCCGAACCCGGCGGCACCCAGGTGATGAACATGGTCACCGGCCTCACACTGCTGATCCTGGCCCTGTTCGCGCTGCCCGCGCTGATGCGCTTCCTGGTGCCGATGGTCGCGGCGACCGCGGGCTCGGCCGGCGCCGGCATGATCGGCGCGAAGATGCTCGGCATGGACAAGCTCGCCGACAAGGCTTCGCAGGGCGCCGACCAGGGCGGCGCCGACGGCAGTGGCGGCAACGGTCAAGGCCCGAGCGGCGCTCGCAACGTCGGCCGTCCCAGCCAGGCCCAGAGCGGTTCCGGCGGCGGCGGTGGCGGAGGAGGTGGAGCCACTGGTGGCGCCGGCGGCGGTGGAGGTGGCGGTGCAGCCGCAGGTGGCGGCGGCGGTGGCGGTGCGGCCGCGGCCGGCGGTGGTGGCGGCGCGGCTGCCGCGGGTGGTGGCGGCGCTGCTGCAGGTGGTGGCGCTGCGGCGGCTGGTGGTGGCGCTGCCGCGGCCGGTGGTGCCGCGGCTGCCCCGGTTGCTGCTGCAGTGGTCGCGTTCCAGAAGGCCAAGGAAGCGTCTGAAACCGTCGCCGGCGAGGTCTTGGACGACGACTCCACCAGCGGTGGCGGTGGAGGTGGCGGCGGTGGCGGCGGTGGCCCGTCGGGCAGCAGCGGCTCGCAGCGCGACATGAGCCGCGACCGCGACCGTGCCCGCACACAGCAGCAGCAGGACACCCGTTGGCGGGACGATCAGGCCCGCCGCGACGCTCAACGAGACTCGGACGGACCACGTGGCAGCGGCTGACAACGTACGAAGCGCCCCGCGCACCTACGGCAACTGGAGACAGCCCGTCTCGGCGGGTATCGCCGGCCTGGGCACCCTCGGCACCGCCCTGATGATGGGCGGCCTGCTGATGACGGTGTTCGCCATGATGTCCGGCGGACCCGAGGCCGCGATCGTGACGATGGTGATCGTCGGCATCTGCCTGCTGATGCTGATGACCAAGGACAAGCACGGGCTGTCCACCCTGCAACGGCTCTCGACGCGTATTGGATGGCAACGAGCGACCATGGCGAAGCACAACATCTACCGTTCGGGTCCGCTCGGCCGGACCGCGTGGGGCAAGTTCCAGCTCCCCGGACTGGCCGCCGCGTCCCAGCTGAGCGAGTACCAGGACTCGTACGGCCGGCCCTTCGCCCTGCTGTACTACCCGAGCACCCGGCACTTCACCGTGGTCATCAACGCCGAGCCCGACGGCGCCTCGCTGGTCGACGAGGAGCAGGTGGACGTCTGGGTCGCGCACTGGGGCCAGTGGCTCGCCTCGCTCGGCCACGAACCGGGGATCGTGGCCGCCTCGGTGACGGTCGAGAGTGCACCCGACACCGGCATCCGGCTGCGTCGCGAGGTCAGCAACAACATGCTGGACGGCACGCCGGCCATCGCGCGGGCGATGCTGACAGAGGTCGTGCAGAGCTACCCGGAAGGCTCCGCGCTGATCTCCGCCCGCGTCGCGCTGACCTTCAAGGGCACCGACCGGAGCGGCAAGCGCCGTAAGGAAGACGACATGGGTCGCGAGCTCGCGTCGCGGCTGCCCGCGCTCACCCAGAGCCTGAACGCGACCGGCGCGGGCGCTGCCCGGCCGGTCACCGCGCAGGAGCTGTGCGAGACCGTGCGGATCGCCTACGACCCGGCCGCCGCCGTTCTGATCGACGAGGCACGCGGCCAGGGGATGGCGCCGGAGCTGCAGTGGACCGATGTCGGTCCGGCCGGCGCGCAGGCGTTCTGGGACAAGTACCGGCACGACTCCGCGTGGTCGGTGACCTGGCAGATGACTCAGGCGCCGCGTGGCGAGGTGTTCTCCTCGGTGCTGTCCCAGCTGGTTGCGCCGCACAACGACATCGACCGCAAGCGCGTCACCCTCCTCTACCGTCCGCTGGACGCGGCCACCGCGGCCCGGATGGTCGAGGCCGACAAGCGCAACGCGTCCTTCCGCGCGACCACGTCGAACCGGCCGACGGCCCGGACGATGGCCGAGGCCCGGGCCGCGGACCGCACCGCGCAGGAGGAGGCCCGGGGTGCGGGTCTGGTCAACTTCGGCATGGTCGTGACCGGCACGGTGATGTCGGCCGAGCAGATCCCGGACATGATCGCGGCCATCGACAACCTCGGTGCGACCGCGCGCATCCTGCTGCGTCCGGCGTACGGCTCGCAGGACTCCGCGTTCGTGGCCGCGCTGCCGCTGGGCGTCGTACTGCACAGCCACCTGTCCATCCCGGCCGGGATCCGGGAATCGCTCTGACCGCTGGGGAGTCATCGTGAGCAAGAACGCGAAGCAGCCGGCCGACCCCAAGCGTCGCGGCAAGCGGCCGATGCCGCGTGGCTGGCCCGGGATGGGCGGCGGCTACTCGACGTACGTCCAGGCTCCGGCGGAGTGGCGTGGTACGACGGTCCAGGTCTGCGGACTGTGGCCGTTCTCGGCCGGCACCGGCAGCCCGATGGTCGGCGTGCCGATCGGCCGGAACATCCTGTCCGGCGCGACCATGTGCTGCGACCCGATCAGCTGGTTCATGCGGGCCAAGCTGATCTCGAACCCGTCGATGTTCGTGCTCGGCAAGCCCGGTCTGGGCAAGTCGACGATCACCCGGCGGATGGCGCTCGGCCTGGCCGGGTACGGCATCCAGCCGCTGGTGCTTGGTGACCTGAAGCCCGACTACAAGGACCTGATCGAGGCGCTCGGCGGCCAGGTCATCCAGCTCGGCCGCGGTCGCGGGCACTTGAACGTGCTGGACCCGGGCGAGTCCCGGCAGGCCGCGCTCCGGCTCACCGGCAAGGCCCGCGAGGCGATCCAGGCGGACGCGCACGGCCGCCGCCAGACGATGGTGTCCGCGCTGATCTCGATCATGCGCTCGGCCCCGCCGACGGACCGCGAGGAGACCATCATCGACGAGGCCCTCAAGGTCCTCGACGAGCGACACCAAGGTACGCCGCTGCTGCGCGACCTCCTGAAGGTCATCCAGGACGCTCCGGACCAGGTCCGCAACGTGGCCCTGGACCGCGGCAGCCTGGACCGGTACCGGCAGATCACCGAAGGACTCGAGGCCTCGCTGATCGGTCTGGTCGGCGGTGGCCGGCTGGGCGAGATCTTCTCCGAGCAGACCGACAACCCGATGCAGATGGATCGTCCGGTCGTCTTCGACGTGTCGAACATCGACGACTCCGAGACCAGCCTGCAGGCCGCCGTACTGCTGGCCTGCTGGTCCTACGGGTTCGGTGCGGTGGCCGTGTCGCAGGCGCTCGCGGACGCGGGCCTGGAGCCGCGGCGGCACTACTTCGTCATCCTCGACGAGCTGTGGCGGGTGCTGCGCGCCGGCCGCGGTCTGGTCGACCGGGTCGACGCGCTGACCCGTCTGAACCGGCAGCGCGGTGTCGGGATGGCGATGATCTCGCACACCATGTCCGACCTGCTCGCCCTCGAGCACCCCGAGGACCGGATGAAGGCGAAGGGTTTCGTCGAGCGGTCCGGCATGGTCATCTGCGGTGGTCTGCCGCGGGCCGAGATGGAGAACCTGACCGAGGTCGTGCCGATGTCCGAGGAGGAGCAGAACATGCTCATCGGCTGGCAGGACCCGCCCGCGTGGGACCCGGCCACCGGCCAGGAGGCGGCGCCGCCCGGCCGGGGCAACTTCCTGGTCAAGGTCGGCGGCCGCCCGGGCATCCCGGTGCACGTCGGCCTCACCTCGGTCGAGCGCGAGATCAACGACACCAACAAGCTGTGGAAGACAGGTGCCGACGGCAACCCGATGAAGGTCGAGGTGGCCGCCGACGGCTCGGAGGAGGTCGTCGAGCAGTACAGCCTCGACGACCCGACGATGTTGCCGCCACCCGACCCGACCACCCGGCTGGTCGCCCGAACGGGAGTTGACGAGTAATGGCCCAAGGCAGGAAGAGCACCGGTCCCGGCGGGCTGTCGGTCGAGTCGGTCCTGGTCTTCATCGGCATCGGACTGTTCGTCCTGATCGTCGGCGGGGTCTGGGGTGCGCTGAAGGCCGCGGCCGCGATCAACGACACCCGCGCGGTGCCGGGGCCGATCGCCGCGCTGGCCGACCTGATCAACGGCCGGATCCGCTGGTCCGGGGCGGCCACCGGAGTGCTGATCCTCGAGCTCGTCGCGCTGGGCGCGATCGCCGGCACCGTCTGGTTCCTGCTCCGGCGGCGGCAGGTCAGCGTCGGCCGGGTCGACAAGCAGGCCTTCCTGATGTCGAAGCGGTCGGAGATCTTCAAGATCACCCGCGAGGGTGCGCAGGGAATCGCCAACCGGCTCGGCGCCGGGCACGCCGGTCCGGGCGTCCTGATCGGCCGCACCGTCCGGGACAACCTCGAGGTGTTCGGGTCCTGGGAAGACATGCACGTCGACATCTGGGGCCCGCGAACCGGTAAGACGACGTCCCGCGCCGTACCGGCGATCCTGGACGCGCCCGGCGCGGTGATCGCCACCTCGAACAAGCGCGACATCGTCGACGCCACCCGGGGACCGCGGCTGGAGAAGGGCCCGGTCTGGGTGTTCGACCCCCAGGAGGTCTGCGAGGAGCCGCCGAACTGGTGGTGGAACCCGCTCACCTACATCACCGACGAGACCAAGGCCCGCGAGCTCGCCGAGCACTTCGTCGCGTCCCAGCGCAAGGATCGCAACGCGCAGACCGACGCGTTCTTCGACGCCGCCGGCACCGACCTGCTGGCCGGCCTGCTGCTCGCGGCGGCGGTCGCGAAGCGCCCGATCACGCAGGTCTACAGCTGGCTCGCCGACCAGCGCAACGACGAGCCGGAGCGCATCCTGCGCAACACGCCGGGTCTGCACCTGTCCGCCGACGCCTTGGCCGGTGTCATCAACGCGCCGGACAAGCAGCGCGCCGGTGTCTACGGCACGGCGCAGCAGAGCGCGCAGTTCCTGATCAACCGCAAGGTGACCCGCTGGGTGATCCCGCAGGGCCCGAACGACACCCGCCCGCAGTTCAACCCGCACGAGTTCGTCCGCCAGGGCGGCACGCTGTACAGCCTGTCCAAGGAAGGCGCCGGTACGGCGGGACCGCTGGTCACCGCGTTGACCGTGGCGGTCGTGGAGGCGGCCGAGGAGTACGCCAAGGGCAACCCGATGGGCCGGATGCCGAACCCGCTGGTCGGCGTCCTGGACGAGGCGGCGAACGTGTGCCGCTGGAAGAACCTGCCCGACCTCTACAGCCACTTCGGGTCCCGCGGCATCGTGCTGATGACGATCCTGCAGTCCTGGCCGCAGGGCGTGGAGTGCTGGGGTCCGGAGGGGATGGAGAAGCTCTGGTCCGCGGCGAACGTCCGGGTGTACGGCGGTGGCGCTTCGGACGCGAACTTCCTGGAGAAGCTCAGCAAGCTGATCGGCGACTACGACATCATCTCCAGCTCGGTCTCGTACAACAAGGGCGAGCGCGGCACCAGCCGGCAGACCCAGCGGCACAACATCCTCGAGGTGTCCGACCTGGCCTCGATGCCGCCCGGCCGGGCCATCGTCTTCCCTTCGGGCATCCCGGCGACCATGGTGAAGACAGTGCCGTGGTTCACCCGTCCCGACGCCGGTGCGGTGAAGGCGTCGCTGGCGAAGTACGATCCGGGAGCCTCGACCGGCGGCTCGTCGCAGGGCGGGGCGAACCCGTGGGTGACGGCCGGCCCGCAGCAGTCCGGGCCGCCGCCGCTGCCGACGGGAACCCCGGTCTGGGAGCAGCAGAGTGAGGAGCAGCGTCGTGGATGGTGAAGCGCAGGAACTCTTCTACCCGCACGTCGCGGCCTTCGTCGAGGACCGCTTGATCTACCTCTACGCGCGTCGGATCGGGCAGCAGTACGTCTGGTGCCCGGAGTGGTACCGGCACGCCGAGGCTCTGAGCCGGCTGGACTCGATCTGGCGAGCCTGGGAACACCTGAGGCTCGACCCGGCCACCGGGATGTCGGTCTGGTGGCGGGACCACGCGGACCCGCACATGATGGCGTTGCTGGACCCGGATGGGCCGTTCGCGGCCTGCCGGGGCGCGCACACCGACTACCCGATCCCGCCGCTACCGGTGGAGGAGCCCCCGGCCGGCCTGTTCTTCGACCAGCGCCAGCCGAACCTGCGCGGAATCTAGTGCCCCGCGTGGAGCACTAGATGTGGCGCTGGGGCAACCTGCTGCTTGCCTTCCTGGCCGAGTTGGTTGCCCTGGGCATCTTCGCCTGGTGGGGCTGGACAGCCTCCGGTACGACGGCCGTCCAGCTGCTGCTCGCGATCGGTCTACCCGCGGTGACCGCGGTGGTGTGGGGACTCTTCGCCGCGCCCACGGCGACTCGCACGACCCCCGTCGTACGGACCGTTGTCAAGGTGATCGTCTTCGGTCTGGCCGGGGCTGCGCTTTTGAGCCTCGGGCATCCGGTGTGGGCGGTGGCGTTCGTTGTGGTGGTCGCGGCGAACCTGCTCGTCATCCATGTCCAGGGGCTCAGCCCTGATTAGTCGTCGCCCAGGCCAACGTTGCGGAGCTCTCCCGGACGGCGGTCCTTGCGCTTGTCGTGCTTCGGCTTGCGACGTTCGAACTTGCTCGCGACCGGCGTGTCCGTAGGCCTGCGGGCGGCTTCCTCGGCCGGTGGCTGCCCGGGCTGGTGGGCGGCATCATTCCGCCGCTCGCGGGCGTCCGCGTCGTACCTGTCGGCGCTGCGGCGGTCGTATCTCGCGTCGCGCTCCTCGCGGTCGGCGGCCCGCTCGTACCGGCGTCCGGCGGCTGCGGTGGCGTCCGCTCCGGGCTCGTCGGGCCGGGCTGCCGCTTCGTCGAGCAGGTGGCGGCCGTGGGCCCGGTCGCTGAGGCCCTGCTGGTACTTGCCGGAGGCGTCGCTGCGGAGCCGGTCGGCCGTGACCTCGTCCGCGTAGGCGAGCCGGAGCGCCTCATGGGTCTCCGTCCGGGCGTCCTCCTCGGCCTCCCGGTGGACCCGGTGCAGCTCCTGCTGGTCCTTCGCGGCGAGCTCGAGCGTCTCGTCGTCTCGGAGGTCCTCGAGCTCCTCCTCCTCGCGGAGGTCCTCGAGCTCCTTCTCGCGGGCGTCGTCAGCGTCGGCCATGCCGCTCCTTTCCTCCCGCCAAACCATGCCGCACCGGCAGGGTCAGCGGAAAGCCCCAGTCACCAGCCAGGCGTCGCTACGCTCGCGGGTGATCAGAGTGAGCAGCCGCAGTAGCATGAAGCCGCCGAACGCCCACCACAAGGCGACGACGCCGCCGTCGAACCACAGCACACTCAGCGCCAGCGGCACGTACAGGACGAGCGCGATCACGCCCGCCACCGCCAGGTACGGCCCGTCGCCCGCTCCGATCAGTACGCCGTCCAGCACGAACACCACACCGTTCACCGGCTGCCAGAGCGCTGCGACGATCAGTACGGCGGCCAACGTACGCCGTACCTCTGGATCGGCGGTGAACCACGGCACGTAGACGTCTCGGAGACCCCACAACGCGAGGCCGCCGAGCACTCCGGAGAACAGGCCCCACCACATCATCCGGCGGGTGATCTCCCGCGTCCCGGCGACGTCACCGGCGCCCAGAGAGCGACCGGTCAGCGCCTGCGCGGCGATCGCAATCGCATCGAGTGCGAGCGCCAGGAACGACCACAGCGTGAAGGCGACCTGGTGTGCGGCGACGGACGTCGTACCGAGCGCAGTGGCGACGAAGGTGAGCAGGATGATCGCCACCCGCAAGGTCAGCGTGCGGACGATCAGCGGCACACCCATCTGGGCCGACGCGAGGATGCCGGGGCGGTCGGGTCGCAGCTTGGCGCCGTCTCGTCTGGCGCCCTTGACGACGACCACGACCAGTGCGATCCCGGCGGCTGTCTGGGCGAGCGCCGTACCGAGTGCGGAGCCGGCGATGTCCAGGTCGAGTCCGTAGACGAGCAGGAAGTTCAGGCCGATGTTGAGCAGGTTCGCGGTGATCGCGACGATCATCGGGGTCTTGGTGTCCTGCAGGCCCCGCAGTACGCCGGTCGCCGCGAGCAGCAACAGCATCGACGGGATGCCGATGCAGGAGATGCGCAGGTAGATGACCGCATGGTCGGCGACGTCAGGCGACGGGTCGAACGCTGCGATCGCGGCCGGCGCGAGGATCAGGCCAGCCACAGCCAGTACGACGCCCAGCAGCAACGCCAGCCACAGTCCGTCGATGCCCTGGGCAAGCGCACCCCGGTGATCACCCGCGCCGATCCGCCGGGCGACAGCCGACGTCGTGCCGTAGGCGAGGAACACGCAGACGCCGACCAAGGTCTGCAGGATCGTCCCGGCGATACCGAGTGCTGCGAGTTGCGGCGTACCGAGGTGACCGACGATGGCCGAGTCGGCCAGCAGCATCAGCGGCTCCGAGACCAGCGCGAAGAACGCGGGGACGGCCAGCCGGAGGATCTCCCGGTCCTGCTCACCGAGCAGGCGTCGCAGCCCGGACCTCACCGTTCCGGGTGGCCTGTCATGAGCATGACGCTCATTGTGCCTGACTCAGGCTGTGCACAGGTCACCGGACCCGGGAGTCCGCAAGAAGCTGCGGAAGTTTTTCTTCTCCACAGTTGTGCATTGGTGAAACCGCAGGTCAGGGCCCGGTTGCGGAGCGTTGTCCCCAGATATCCACAGGGTTGTTCCCAGCCTGTGCACACCTGCTCACGGGGTTTCCCACAGTTCGTCCACAGGGGGTGTGGACGACGAACTACCACCCTGTCACTCGACGGGCGTACGGTCGCGGGACTGGCGCCGTCCCCGTGACGGAATTGTCGGCGGACCGGCTTATGATTCGATCAGGTGTTCGATTCGAGCCGGTTGGTCGTGGTGCGGGACTGCCGGTCGGTGGCGGACGAGGAGGTCGGGCGAAGTGAGCGTGGCGGAGTTCCGCGGGGGGCCGGGCGGCGGTCAGGAAGAGCGCAACCCGGAGATGGGCTTCGACCGCACGCCGCCGCAGGACCTGGCGGCCGAGCAGTGCGTGCTCGGCGCGATGATGCTCAGCAAGGACGCGATCGCCGACGTCATCGAGACGCTGCGCAGCACGGACTTCTACCGCCCGGCGCACGAGGTCGTCTTCGACGCCATCACCGACCTGTACGCGCGAGGCGAGCCGGCCGACGCGATCACGGTCGCGGCCGAGCTGAACCGCCGGGGCGAGATGGCCCGGATCGGCGGCGCGCCGTACGTGCACACTCTGGTCGCCTCCGTCCCGCTGGCCGCGAACGCCGGCTACTACGCGCACATCGTCCGGGAGAAGGCGATCCTGCGCCGGCTGGTCGAGGCCGGCACCAAGATCGTCCAACTCGGGTACGCCGGTGAGGGTGAGGTCGACGACGTCGTCGACGAGGCCCAGGCCGAGATCTACTCGGTCACCGAGAAGCGGACCGCCGAGGACTACGCGCCGCTGAAGGACATCATGGAGGGCGCCCTCGACGAGATCGAGGCGATCGACTCCCGCGGTGACGCGATGGTCGGGGTGCCGACCGGGTTCACCGACCTGGACGAGTTGACCAACGGGCTGCACCCCGGACAGATGGTCATCGTCGCGGCCCGTCCCGCGATGGGGAAGGCGCTCGCCCTCGACACCCCGCTGCCGACGCCGACCGGCTGGACCACGATGGCCGAGATCGCCGTCGGCGACCAGCTGCTCGACGCCGACGGGTCGCCGACCACCGTGGTCGCGGCCACCGAGGTGATGGTGGACCGCCCGTGTTTCCGGCTGTCCTTCTCCGACGGCTCCACGATCGTCGCCGACGCCGAGCACCAGTGGCGGGTCGAGGACGGCGGCCGCCCGGTGGTCTGCACGACCGCCGACCTGCACACGGCGATGTCCGCGAGTCCCGGGCTGACACCGCCGATTCCCGGGTCGGCGCCGCGTCAGATCACCGGGCACGGTTTTCCGGCCGCGCTGGCCGGCGAAGGCGAGCGCCGGATCGAGTGGATCGACCCGGTCGACAGCGTCCCGGTGCGCTGTGTCGAGGTGGACAACGCCGACCACCTGTACCTGGCCGGCAAGACGATGATCCCGACCCACAACTCCACCCTCGGGCTGGACTTCGCCCGGTCGGCCTCGATCAAGCACGGCCTGACCTCGTGCATCTTCTCGCTGGAGATGAGCCGCAACGAGATCACCATGCGACTGCTCTCGGCCGAGGCGAAGGTGCCGCTGCACCACATGCGCAACGGCAAGATGACCGACGAGGACTGGGCCCGGCTGGCCCGCAAGATGGGCGAGGTCTCCGAGGCCCCGCTGTTCATCGACGACTCGCCGAACCTCACCATGATGGAGATCCGCGCCAAGGCCCGCCGCCTCAAACAGCGCCACGACCTCCGCCTCATCGTCATCGACTACCTCCAGCTGATGACCTCCGGCAAGAAGGTCGAGTCCCGCCAGCTCGAAGTCTCCGAGTTCTCCCGCTCCATCAAACTCCTCGCCAAAGAACTCGAACTCCCCGTCGTAGCCATCTGCCAGCTCAACCGAGGCTCCGAACAACGCTCCGACAAACGCCCCATGGCCTCCGACCTCCGCGAATCCGGCAGCCTGGAACAGGACGCCGACGTGGTCATCCTCCTGCACCGGGAGGACGCCTACGAACGCGAGTCCACCCGCCCCGGCGAAGCCGACTTCATCGTCGCCAAACACCGCAACGGCCCCACCGCCGACGTAGTAGTCGCCTTCCAAGGCCACTACTCCCGCTTCGTAGACATGGCCCACGACGGCTGACGGGCAAGGCAACGGCAATGAGGTCAGCGGTTCAAGGAGGAGATTCCGCGGATGGGACGCAACAGCAAGGCGAGGCGAGACGCGCGCAAACGCAAGCAGGCGAGGCAGGAGGGCAGTGCGCGCCGTTCTGGTGGGTCGCCATCCGAGGCCGGTGAGGCGTTCACTGTGGACCCGGTCGCATTCGCGGACCTGCGGGTGGTTGCCCACGTGCGCGCACTGGGCACTCGCGGGTCTGACGAGGACGCTCGCCGGAGGGCGGCGTCCCTGAGTCGGGAGGTGCCGGTTTGGGCTCTGGGGCAGGCGGTTACCGAGCTGTTGGACCGCGTTCTCGCGCCTGCGCTGAGTGGTGGCTGGCGCCCAGCCGAGTTGGCGGAGGCAGTGGATCGGGTCATCGGCGAGGGCAGCCGAGCAGTACTCGCGGGTCTGATCCTCGCCGCGCGGCGCGCGGACGCTCGCGGTTCCGCGGTGCGCGACGACGAGATCGCCGGACTCGGCCCGCCTAGACAACTGGCGCTGGGCGATCAGGCAGACCTCGCTCTCGCGCTGCGCATGGCTTCACTCTTCGCGGCGCTGCCGAGAGCGGACGTCCCCGTGTCAGGCCAGGCGTCGTCCACGGCTTCAGCGCCGACCGGGTCGCGTGCGTCGGCGAAGCTGGCCCAGGTCCGGGCGCTGCTCGCCAAGGCAGAGGCCACGATCTACCCCGACGAGGCCGAGGCGCTGTCGGCCAAGGCCCAGGAGCTGATCAGCAAGCACTCGCTGGAGGAGCTGCTCGACCAGCCGGACGGATCCGCCGTCGGCGGGGCAACGACGTACCGTCGCATCTGGCTCGATGCGCCATACATTGATGCGAAGGCGAGCCTGGTCGACGAGGTCGCCGCGGCGAACCGATGCCGATCGGTCCACGCTGCACAGCTGGGGTTTTGCACCGTTGTGGGACGGCCGTTCGACCTCGATGCCGTCGAGCTCATGGTCACTTCGCTCCTGGCCCAGGCCCAGCGGGCCATGCTTGCTCACGGGTCGCGTACGGACCTCGTCGGCCGATCTCGGACGCGTTCGTTCCGGCAGTCGTTCCTACTCTCCTTTGCGATGCACATCGGTCAGCGGCTGCGCGGGGTGGCCGACGAGTCGGTGGCCGCCGCCCCGTCACTGCTGCCCGTACTTCGCGACCGCGAGGCCGAGGTCGACGAGCTGACCGCGGCGATGTTTCCGAACCTGGTAGAGAAGACCACCTCGATCACCAACCACGAGGGCTGGGCGGGCGGTCGTGCCGCCGCCGAGCTCGCCCAGCTCAACCTGCTCGACGAGGTGCGCGCCTGACCTGAGTCATGGCGCGACTCAGGCGTGGGACTCAGCGGGAGTCGCTGGTACCCGCCGTACCTCGGCTGGGCGGCTCCGCCGCGGTTGCCGAAGGCACGAGCGCTGGCTTGCGGGTTGTTGCCGAGTAGTCCGGGCGAGTGATGACAGTGCGCGTCGACGGCTACACCGCCGGAACGATCCGGTGCGCCGACGGTCCAATGGTCGGCAAATGCCGGACCGGTGCCTGCTTTCCGGAACTTTGCCGTCACTGGACGGCGCCAAGCTTCCACAAACCCCTGGTCCGACTCGACCCCGAGGCGCTGGCCCGGAATACAACCTCAACCTTTCTGGATGCAGCAGTAGCGTCGGCGCATGATCTCCCCCGCCCGGGGCCGGGTCGCGGGCGAGTTCTGGATCACGGCCAACCACTGGCGCAGGCCAGCCACCCGGAGTACCGGATCGCGATCTACGACCCCGACGGACCCTGGGCGCGTGGTCCCTGCGCTTCGCACCGTGCCCGACGCGGGACTGGACGCCGACCAGGCCGTGCGGACCGGCCGGCGCCCGACGTGACCTCGGCCTACCTGCCGGGCCTTCTCGCAATCCTGCCGTACTGCGCCCTCATCGGTTCACCACGGGGCCGGTCGGCGATCCGTCCCACTGCTGCGGACGGCGCTCCTAGATCTGGTTCGCGCCGCCGTCGACGTAGATGTTCGCGCCGACGACGTAGCTGCTCTGTTCCGAGGCCAGGAAGGCCACGACTGCGGCGGCCTCCTCAGGCTGACCCATGCGGCCCCTGGCCACGGTCGCGGCGACATTCTCCTTGACGACCCGGGCGGTCTCCTCGTCGCCGAAAGCGGCGGTGCCGCCGGGAGTCTCGATCCATGCCGGCGAGACCACGTTCACCCGGATGCCACGGTCCTTGAGCTCGTTGGACCACGTCCGCGCGAAGGACCGGACGGCCGCCTTCGACGCCGCGTACGCGCCGAACGCCTCGACTCCACGGTCGCCGGCAGTCGAACCGACCAGGACGATCGAGGCTCCGTCGTTGAGCAGCGGCAACGCCTTCTGCACGGTGAACAGCGTGCCGCGGACGTTGACCGCGAAGGTCTGGTTGAAGTGCTCCTCGGTGGTCTGCTCCAGCGTCACGAACGCACCGACCGCCGCGTTCGCCACAAGCACGTCCAAACCCTTGCCTCGCGCTCGGACCGCAGCGTAGAGCCGGTCCAGGTCCTCCGGCTTCGAGATGTCGCCGACGACCGCGCTGGCCTGGTCTGCGCCGATGGTGTTGACGGCGGCCTCGAGTTCGGCCTCGCGTCGTCCGGTGACGAACACGTATGCGCCCTCGTCCGCCAGCCGGACGGCGGTGGCCAGACCGATCCCGCTGCTTCCTCCGGTGACCACCGACGTCTTGCCATCCAGCTGCCCCATATGGGTGTCTCCATCACTCTCTCGATGCCGATCAGTTCAACATCGATCCTGCGGGAGCAGTGGAGTACGATCCATAATTCATAGTCCGGCGTTCTTTACGTATCGTCCAGGAGGAGTGCTCAGTGCTCGGATTTCGGGATCCGGTGGCTGACGCGATCGGCCTGCTCAGGCCCCGCACGGTGATCGGGCCCAACCTCCGGGCCGCGGGAGAGTGGGCGTTGCGATTCGACCCGTTCCTGCACGTGCGGATCGGCGGCCTCGTGCGCGGCACGTGCTGGTTGATCCTCGAAGGGCACGAGCCGGTGCTCCTGCAGGAAGGTGACACCTTCATGCTGGGCAACCCCCCGCCGTATGTGCTCGCCAGCACACTCGACGCAAGCCCGCGCCCTGCGGAGCCGGTGTGGGCGGGCGCCGAAGACGGGTTCGTGCGGATCGGCCCGGAGTCCGAGGAGGACCTCTACCTCTGCGTCGGGCACATCGCGTTCGACGACCAGAACGCGGCCCTCCTGACCGATCTCCTGCCGCCAATCGTGATCGTCCGTGAGGCCGATCCTCATGGCAGTCGGCTCGCGCAACTGATCGATCTCCTGGCCACCGAGGTCGGGGTCGCCGCCGCCGGCGGCCCGCTGGTGCAAAACCACCTCGCACAGATCCTGCTCGTGCACATGCTGCGCGCTCACGCCGCCCAGACAGACCGGCCCACCGGCTGGCTGGGCGCCCTGAACGAGAACGGCATAGGTGCCGCCCTGCGCGCCGTACATGCGGACGTGGCCCACTCCTGGAGCCTCAAGGAGCTCGCCGAGATCAGCCACATGTCGCGTTCCGCGTTCGCCCAGGCTTTCAAGAGCCACGTCGGGGTCCCGCCCCTGGAGTACCTGATCCAGTGGCGCATGAGCCTCGCCCGGGACGCCCTCGCCCGCGACACGCTGTCGATCTCCGAGCTCGCACGTGCCACCGGCTACCTGTCCGAGAGCGCGTTCAGCACCGCGTTCCGCCGCGTGGTCGGCTCATCGCCCACACAGTTCCGGCACCAGGCACGGGCGTCGGCCTCCAGCCGACCAAGCCTGCCGGGCTGAGCACACCGAATGTCGAGTCCCGGGCCCGGTCGCGCAGCCATTCGCCGGACGCGGGTTAGCCGCAGATCGTCACTCCACTGCCCACCGCTTGGCGGAGGTGGATTCTTGGGCTAGGAGGCGGAGGGAGGAGATGAGGGTTTCGCCGAGGATGGTGCCGATGACTACGGATTCGGCTAGTTGGTCTCGGGTGGGGTTGGTGGAGACGGCGGCGATCTCGAGTTCGGTGAAGCGTTCGACGGCTTCGGCGTAGGCGTCGAGGAAGCTGACCAGGTTGTCCTGGCCGAGGGTGCGCAGGGCGGCCACGGTTTCGATCAGGGTGGCCAGGGCGGGGGCCGTGGACTCGACGGACCAGCCGCGGCGGGCGATCAGGTCGGTGACCTGGGCGGCTGCGGCAATGCGTGCCTCCTCGGTGGCGGCGGGTTTGCGCGTGGGGGTGAGGGCTCGGTGGGCCCGGCCGATCTGTTCATGCAGGGGTACGGCGTCGTCGTCGAGCGACTCCAGGATCTCCTTCACCTGTGCGACCGGGACCTGCGCCAGCTCGACGAGGGCCCGGATCAACCGCAGTCGGCGGAGGTGTGCCTCGCCATACGACGCCTGGTTCGGGCTGCTGAGCTCACCCTGCGGCAGCAGGCCCTCACGCAGGTAGTACTTGATCGTCGGCACCGGTACGCCGGCGGCCCGGCTGAGTTCCCCGATTCGCATCTCGCTTGCCTTCCTCGCGGTTGTAATGGATAGTAGCAGTATCCATAAGCGGATAGTGTAACTATCCATAGTCAGGAGGTGACCGGATGATCCCCCTCGTCCTGGTACTGACGACGCTGCTGTTCCGGGCGCTGGGTGCGCTCGGGGTACGGCGCTTCGCGAGCTGGCCGGTCAGTGCGGCGCACGGGATGGCAGTGATGCTGCTGTTCACCGCGAGCGCGCACTTCGTGCCGGCGAGCGTGACGATGATGCCGAACCACGCCGACCTGGTCCGGATGGTGCCGCCGTTCCTGCCGTTCGCGGACGCGCTGATCTACCTGACCGGCGTACTGGAGTTCGCCGGCGCGGCCGGGCTGGTGCTGACCGCGACTCGCTGGCCGGCCGCGGTCGGGTTGGCGGCGCTGTTCGTGACGTTGCTCCCGGCAAACATCTACGCGGCGACCGCGGACGTCGAGTTCGCGGGCGAGGCGGCGACGCCGCTGTGGCAGCGGATCCCCGAGCAGGCCCTCTACATCGCGGTCGCGCTGTGGATCGCCGCCAAGTCGAGCAGCGCCCCGACGCGCGAGTTGCTCACCCAGACCAAGAAGGAGAAAGTGCGCTCATGACGGAAGCTTCGCGAGTGATCGCCGGAGCGATCCTGCTGACCATCGTGACGATCCAGTTCGGCGGCTACTTCATGACGAAGATCGTCCGCGGCCAGGTGCCGATGACGGATTTCCAGAAGTCGTTCGCGCGAGCCGGTCACGCGCACGCCGGCGTGCTGGTGATCCTCAGCCTGGTCGGGCTGCTGTACGTCGACCAGACCGGGCTGACCGGGGTCATGCTCTGGGTGGCGCGGCTGGCGATCCCGGTCGCGGCGATCCTGATGTCCGGCGGATTCTTCGCCTCGTCGGCGGGCAAAGGCCGCATGCAGCCGAACCAGTTCCTCTGGATCCTCTGGCTCGGCGCCGCGTCCCTCGCCCTCGGCGTCCTGACCCTCGGCATCGGCCTGATCACCGCATGAAAGCTCGCTGCAGGAAGGAAAGCCGTCACCGCAGGAAAGACCGCTGGAGTCGTTCGCCTACCTGGGCGATCGCCTCCGCGGTCTCCGGGGTCGCCTCGTCCACGGTGAAGTCGGCGCCGAGGGCAACCACCGCCGCGACGTACTGGATCAGGAGCTGTGGTGACTCCGCCGTCAGCCGCACCACGCACGACCCGCTCCCGTCGTCCTCGACGGTGCCCGGCAGCCACCAGCCGTGGAAGTTCCGCCTGAACTCATCGGCCGGCAACCCCACCCGCAAGGTCACCGAGTGCCGGTACGACGCCGTCGCGAACGACTGCACCAGGTACGACGCGGCGTCCGGCGCCGGCAGATCCCGCGGAGTGAAATGGTGTCGACCCGGCCGCACCATGCTGATCCGATCGACCCGGAACGTCCGCCAGTCCGCCCGATCCGGGTCGTAGGCGAGCAAGTACCACTGCCCGTGCACCGCCACCAACTGATGCGGCTCCACTCGACGCCAGCTGATCGCACCCGACCGGGATTCGTAGTCAAAGGCAACGATCTCCGAGTCCCGGCAGCACGAGGCCAGCGACGCCAGCAGCTGTGCGTCGATCCGGGGCAGGCCGAGATGCGGCGCCACCGACGATTCGCCGAGCGCCGCGACCTGGGGACGCAGCCTGGCCGGCAGCACCTGTTCGAGTTTGGCCAGCGCACTCATGGCGCTGTCCTCGACCCCGTCGATCCCGGTCACGGTCGCGAGCCCAGCCGCCACCGCGATCACTTCGTCGGCGTCGAGGATCAGGGGTGGCATGTTCCGCCCCGAGGTCAGCCGGTATCCGCCCGCCGTCCCGGGCGTCCCCGCCACGGGGTAGTCGAGGGACCGCAGCCGCTCGACGTCCCGGCGTACGGTCCGCTCGGTAACGCCGAGGCGCTCGGCCAGCTCGTGGCCGGACCACTCGCGGCGACTCTGCAGCAAGGACAGCAACTGCAGTAGTCGGCCAGGCATGTTCATATCACCCAGCATGCCCCTTGCGGACAAGATCTGTCCGGAAGGTCTCCTAGCGTGGGCCACATGATGTTGACCAAGGAATCGAACGGATACGACGAGGCGCGACTCGGGTTCCAGCGGCACGACCCCCACCGCCCGGAGGTGATCTTCCCGGTCACCAGCGCGGCCGAGGTCCAGGAAGCCGTCAAGTACGCCGCTGACCACGGCCACCGGATCGCCGTCCAGGCTTCCGGCCACGGACTGACGCGCGGCAGCACCGGCGTCCTGATCGCCACCCGGAACTTCAACCAGGTCCGCGTCGACCAAGCCGCCAAGACCGCCTGGATCGAGGCCGGGGCGACGTGGCGCGACGTGATCGCAGCGACCGCGCCGTACGGGCTGGCCCCACTGTCCGGCAGCTTCCCCGGCGTCGGCGCGATCTCCTACACGCTGGGCGGCGGTCTCGGTCTGATGGCCCGCCGCTTCGGCTTCGCCGCTGATCACGTACGGCGGATCGAGGTCGTCACCGCGGACGGCGTACGACGGAACGCGGAAGACGACCCGGACCTGTTCTGGGCCCTGCGCGGCGGTGGCGGCAACTTCGGCGTGGTCACCGGCCTCGAGGTCGAGCTCTTCGACGTGCCGACCCTGTACGGCGGCAGCCTGTACGTCGACCTCGCCGACAACCCGACCGTGCTGGAGACGTGGCGCGAGTGGACGCGCGAGGTGCCCGACGAGGTGACGTCAGGCGTTGCGCTGGTGCCGTTCCCGGACATCCCGCCGGTGCCGGCGCCACTGCGCGGCAAGCACATCGCCCAGCTCCAGCTCGCGATCCTCGGCGATCACGGCCCCGAACTGATCGAACCATTGCGAGGTATGCCGACCGTCCTCGACACGGTCGGCGAGCTGCCCTACGCCGAGTCCGGCAAGATCTTCGCCGAACCGGAACGCCCGGACAGCTACAGCTCGCACAATGTCCTGCTCCGCGACCTCGACGCGGACGCACTCGCGATCCTTCCCAAGACCGCGTCGCAGCGCGTGGTCGGCATCCGCCAACTCGGCGGCGCGCTCAGCCGGCCACCGGCCGTACCGAACGCGGTCGGTCACCGCGCCGCGTCGTACTCGCTGACCGTGATCTCACCAGGCCAGGGCGACGTGACCGGCCTGCACCGGGAGATCCTCGAGCCTTGGACCGCCGCCACGATCGGCCGATCCCTCAACTTCAGCTTCGGTCCGCTGACTCCGGACGAGGTCCGCGAGGCGTTCGACCGGGACGACGTCGACCGTCTCGTCGAGCTCAAGGACCGGTACGACCCCGATCAGCGACTGACCCCGAATCATCAGCTCACCGCGCTGCGGTGACGTCGATCTCGACCAGCTGTCCCGGGAAGCCGAGTTGGGCGACGCCGAGCAGCGTGCTGGCCGAGGCGAAGGCGGGCGCGAGCGGTGAGGCGTTGAGCTGCGTCCACACCGCCGCGAGGTCTTCGCGGACCGGGCTGGCGACGTAGATGACCGTGCGTACGACGTCGTCCGGGGTGGCGCCGGCGGATTCGAGCGCGACGAGGATGTTGCGGATGACCTGCTCGGTCTGGCCCTCGAGTCCGCCCTCGGCGAGGTCGCCGGAGGGGGCCAGCGGGCACTGGCCGGCGAGGTAGATGAGGGTGTCGGCCTGGACCTTCGTAATGTGGTGGTAGCCGGGGGTCGGGTGCAGGTTGCCGGGGTTGGAGCGCTCGATCGTCACCCAGCCGAGCAAACGCGACACCCCGGCCAACGGTCAACGGGATTTAGTCCGCGAAGCGCCGTATGAAGCGCTTCTGCCAGGGGGTCTCGACGGCGTGCCGGTCGTAGTTTTGCCGGACGAACTCGACTGCCTCCGAGCCGGGGATCCCGTCCAGGACGGCGAGGCAGGCGAGCGCCGTACCGGTGCGGCCACGTCCGCCTCCGCAGGCGAACTCGACCCGTTCGGAGCCGGCTCGCTCCAAGGCGCCGGCGAAGACCCGGCGGGCTTCGTCGCGGTCGGCGGGCAGCCGGAAGTCGGGCCACCGCAGCCAATGCGAGTCCCACGAGACTTCCGGAGGCCGTTTGCCGAGGAGATAGACGCCGTACGACGGCAATGGTCCTGCCGGCAGGCCGTTGCGCAGACCACGTCCGCGCACCGTCAGACCCGACGGCAGGACCATCACACCAGTTGCCTTCGCGTCCCAGGTCGTCACCCGGTCAGCCTATTCAAGCAGTCAGGCGCTCATCGGTGGAGGTGGAGAAGAGGTGCAGCTTCTCCGGGTTCGGGGCGAGGTGCACGATCGTGCCCTTGTCGTTGTGCAGCCGGGTGCCGATCCGGGCGATGATCTGCTGGTTCGTGGTGTGCTCCGCGGTGCCGTAGAGGAACGCGTCCGAGCCGAGCTCCTCGATCACCGCGACCTTCACCGGCAGCCCTTCGTCGGCGAGGCTGAACGCCTCCGGCCGGATGCCCAGCGTCAGCGTCTTGTCGTCGCCCGCCTTGGCCAGCAGCTTGCGCTCGATCGGGACCACGAAGTCGCCGATCTTGGCGCCGCCGTCGACGATCTCGGCCTCGATCAGGTTCATCGCGGGCGAGCCGATGAAGCCGGCCACGAACTTGTTCCTGGGCCGGTCGTAGAGATTCAGCGGGGTGTCGACCTGCTGCAGTACGCCGTCCTTCAGTACGGCGACCCGGTCGCCCATCGTCATCGCCTCGACCTGGTCGTGGGTGACGTAGACGGTGGTGACGCCCAGCCGGTGCTGGAGCTCGGCGATCTGGGTGCGGGTCTGGACGCGGAGCTTGGCGTCGAGGTTCGACAGCGGCTCGTCCATCAGGAAGACCTGCGGGTTGCGGACGATCGCACGGCCCATCGCGACGCGCTGGCGCTGACCACCGGAGAGGGCCTTGGGCTTGCGGTCGAGGTACTCCTCGAGGCCGAGCAGCTTGGCGGCTTCGAGAACCCGCTTCGCCCGCTCCTCCTTGTGGATGCCCTGCATCTTGAGCGCGAAGCCCATGTTGTCGCCGACTGTCATGTGCGGGTAGAGCGCGTAGTTCTGAAACACCATCGCGATGTCGCGGTCCTTCGGCGGGCTGTTGGTCACGTCGCGGTCGCCGATGTAGATGGAGCCCTCGTTGACCTCCTCGAGGCCGGCCAGCATCCGCAGTGCGGTCGACTTACCCGATCCCGACGGTCCGACGAGAACCATGAACTCGCCGTCCTGGATGTCCAGGTCGAGCTTGTCCACCGCGGGGAGGTCGGTGCCCGGGTAGACCCGGCTGGCTCCCTTGAACGAGACAGTTGCCATGTCGCGCTTCCTTCCTTCGCCGGCAGGAACGTGCCGGACGGTCCGTAGCAAAGGCGCCCAGGAGTGTGGGTGTCTTGCTTCGGTGACGTATCACCAAAGCATCTGGTCCAACGATTGAGCGGGCGGATCCATTCCCCGCCAATGGATCTCCCGGTAGGTGCGGTCCGGAGCCATTGGCAAAAGAGATTTTTACGTACAAAGTTCTTTGTGTGATGAGAGACGTGATGCACCTGGAGCAGCTCGAGCAGGCCGAGGCGCTGTTCAAGCCACAGCGCATCGAGGTGTTGCGGCGGCTGGCCGAGCCGCACACCTGTGGCGAGGTGGCCGAGCAGCTCGGGCAGACTCCGCAGCGCGTCTACTACCACGTCAAGCGCCTCGTCGAGGCCGGCCTGGTGACGCTGGTGGAGGAGCGCAAGGTGCGCGGCATCCACGAAGGCATCTACCAGGCGACAGCCCGCTCGTACTGGCTGTCGCCGCGGCTCGTCGGCCGGATCGGCGGGCTGCGCCGGGCCCAGGACGAGCTGAGCCTCGGCTACCTGCTGGACCTGATGGAAGAGGTCCAGACCGACATCGCCGCGCTGGACCGGGCAGCTCCGGAGCTGCCGTCCATCGGGGTCTCCGGTGAGATCCGGGTCCCACCGGACCGGCGGCGGGAGTTCTTCGAAGACCTGCGAAGCACGCTGCAAGACCTGTTCTCGCGCTACGGCGGCTCCGAAGGCGACGCCTTCAAGCTGGCCGTGGCCTGCTACCCCAAGGGAGACCAAGACCATGACTGAACCGTTGACCCTCACCGCCCGCGCCAAGACCGGCATCGACGACGTACGGCAGGCGCTGACCGACCCCAAGACGCTCAACCTCTGGCTCGGCGAGCACGCGAACGTCGACCTGCCCGGGACCTTCGAGTTCTGGGGCCGCCACATCCCCGAGGGCGGCGCCCCGCACCAGCGAGTCCTCGAGTACGACGGCCAGACGCTGAAGCTGGCGTGGACGCTCGGCGGCGAGGAGACCACCACCGAGATCACGCTCGTCGACGAAGGCGCCGACTCGACCCTGATCAAGCTGTCCCAGACCGGGTTCGACTACACCGACCTGGTAGCCGGCGGCAACATTCGGGGCGTGCTGCAGACCTTCTGGGCGCTCGCGCTCGCCAACCTGGTCGACCACCTCGAGGGCCGCGACCTGACCCCGCGGCAGGACTTCACCGCGACCGACTTCAGCGGTGAGGTGCTGATCGACGCCCCGGTCGCGCAGGTGTACGACTCGCTGGTCGACTCGGAGAAGGTGTCCGCGTGGTTCGGCTTCCCGATCGGCATCGAGCCGAAGGTCGGCGGCCGGTACGCGATGGGCGGCTTCGACTCCGGGATGCCGCCCGCGAAGGTGGTCGACCTGGTCGAGGGCAGCAAGATGTCGGTCGACTGGGGTCCGGCGGGCGTCAGCACCTGGGAGCTGGCCGAGTCCGAGGGCAAGACCCGGCTCACCTTCGTGATGAGCGGGTTCGACACCGACAACCCGCCGCACTCCGCCTGGCTCGGCTGGCTCAGCGGCGTCGCCGAGCTCCGCCGCTACAACGAGCAGCCGAACTGGCAGCCGATCTGGGTTTCCTAGAAGTACCCCGGCCGGATGGAGTCCGACATCAGATCGAGCAGGGCGGTCACTGCCCTGCTCGGTCTCCTGCCGCTGACCGTGACCACCGACAACGTCCACGTCAGGTCGATCCCCGTGATCGGGAGCTGGGCCACGCCGGGCGCGGCGGCCGGCTCGAGCTGCGGTACGACGGCGACGCCGAGACCAGCACGGACGTAGTCGGGGATCGTGGTCAGCTCCGGCACCTCGACCTGGGTCCGCCGCGGGATCCCGGCGTTGTCGAAGGCGCGATCGACCATGCTTCGATTTCCGAAGCCCCTCGGCATGTCGACGAACCGTTCCCCTTCGAGCTCCTGAAGTCGCACCGCGGCCTTGCCGGCGAGCGGGTGCGAGGCCGGCAGCAGGACGACGAACGGCACCGTGGCCAGGTCGCGGATCTCCAGCCCGTGCAGCTCCGACCGCGACAACCCGACCAGGGCGACATCCAGCCGGCCGTGACGGACGTCGTCCGCCAGACCACTCGATCCGGCCGGTGACGTGGCGACCTGGACGTCGACCAGCGGGTATCTCCGGTGGAACGAGCCAAGCAACTCGGCCAGGTTCACCAGGCCGAGCCTGGCCAGCGTCCCGATCCGGATGTTGCCGCGCAACCCGGTCGAAGCCTCCTCGACCACGGCCCTGGCCCGGTCCAGTGCCTCCAGCGCAGCCTTTGCCTCAGGCAACAAAGCCGCGCCGGCCGCGGACAGCGTCACCCGGCGGGTCGAGCGGTCGAACAAGGTCGTCTTCAGGTCCGCCTCCAGCGCGCGGACGGCCGCCGACACCGTGGACTGGACGGTGAACAGCCGCTGCGCCGCCCGGGTGAAGCTCAGCTCCTCGGCGACGGCGACGAAGTACTCGAGCTGTCTGCTGTCCACAGCGGCCAATTATCGGATTCGGCGATAAGAGCTTGCAAGAACTTTCGTTGGACTCGATAGATCCAGCGAGCGAACCTGGTGACATGTCCGCTCTGACCAGTTCCCACGCGCTGGAGTCGAGGCGTGTGCGGTTCGCGCACGGCCCGGGGTTCTGGGTGATCGCCGCGGCGTTCCTGACCGTGATGGCGTTCTCCACCGTCCCGACCCCGCTCTACGCGATCTACCAGCACCGCGACGGCTTCCCGACGTACGTGATCACCGTCATCTTCGCCAGCTACGCGGTCGGGGTGATGGCGGCGCTCTACCTCGCCGGCCACGTCAGCGACTGGCTCGGCCGACGTCGGGTCGCGCTGCTCGCCGTACTCGCGGAAGTCCTGTCGGCGATCATCTTCCTGGTCTGGCAGGACGTGCCGGGATTGCTCCTGGCCCGCTTCATCTGCGGCGTCGGCGTCGGCGTGCTGACCGCGACGGCGACCGCACACCTCTCCGAGTTGCGGCAGGTCGCCCGTCCCGAGGAGGACCCGAGTCGTTCGGCGTTGATCTCGAGCATGGTGAACCTGGGCGGGCTGGCCTTTGGTCCGCTGGTCGGTGGTCTGTTGGCGACGTACGTGTCCGCTCCGCTGGAACGCCCGTACCAAGTCTTCCTGGTGTTGCTTGTGCTGAGCGCGATCGGGATCGCGCTGGTGCCGGAGACGGTCGAGCGGCTGGAGGAGCGCCCGGCCTACCGGCCGCAGCGGGTCGCGCTTCCGTCGGCGGCCAAGGCGCTGTTCTTCGCGTCGGCCGTGGGCGCGTTCGCGGCGTTCGCGATTCTGGGTCTGTTCACGTCGCTGGCGCCGACCTTCCTCGCCGGCACGCTGCACCACACCTCGCGGCTGCTCGCCGGGGTGGTGACGTTCGCCGTCTTCATCGCCGGCGCCGCCAGCCAGGTCCTCTTCGTCCGCATGACCCGCCGCAACCAACTCCGCCTCGGCCTGGCCCTGATGTCGGCCGGCCTGATCGGCGTGGCGGTCGGCGGCCTGCTCCCCGGCCTCGCCCTCTTCATCCTCGGTGGGGTAGTAGCCGGCGCCGGCGTAGGCCTGGTCTTCCGCGGCGCCGTCGCCACCGCAGCCTCCCTGGCCGACCCCACCTCCCGCGGCGAAGTTCTCGCAGCCCTCTTCCTCATCGCCTACACCGGCCTGACAATCCCCGTCCTGGCCATCGGCGCCGGCATCGCCTTCCTCCCAGCCGACGTTGCCCTCCTGATCTTCTCCACCGCCATCCTCATCCTCGTCAACACCGCCGTCCTCCGAATGCTCGCCACCACCAAGTAGCCGGTCACCGGCGGTTCTGGGTGGGCGTGGTGAAGGCTGTTTAGGATTCGGGCATGGGTGTGATGGTGCGGGTTGGGGAGCAGGACGGTTATCTGGCGCGGGTGGGGCGGGCTGGGATGTTGTTGCTGCCGATGATCACGGGGATCGGGGAGCAGGTCCGGGAGTGGGCGGACGAGCTGGCCGGTGAGGGGATCACGGCGCTGGTGTGGGATCCGTTCAAGGGGCGGAGTACGGACAACTCGACGCGCGAGGAGCTCGGCGCCCTGCTGAGCGAGATGGACGACGACAAGGCGCTCGCCGAGCAGACCGAGCTGCTGGATTACCTGACCGGTGAGCTCGGGTGCAGCAAGGTCGGCGTGATCGGCTGGTGCCTCGGTGGGCGGTTCGCGTTCTTGCTCGCGGCCAGGGACCACCGGGTGACCAACGTCGTCGCCTTCCACCCGACGGTCCCGTCGAAGCGCCCACCACACCACGCGTACGACGCCATCGCCGAAGCCGGCGCGATCACCGCCCCGGTCCTGGTCAGCTACCCGAGCGCCGACGCCGCCGTACCCAACGCCGACTTCGAAGCCCTCCAAACCATCCTCCAGGCCCGCCCGACCGGCGCAACCTTCACCCAGTACTTCCCATCCGCCGACCACGGCTTCTCCGACAAGTCCCGCCACGACAAACCCGTCAACGCCGACGCCTTCCACCTGGCCTGGCCCCAGGCCTTGGCGTTCATGAGAACCACAACCCACTAGGCAGGCTCCGGTTCGTCAGGCTTCTGGCCGCGACCTATTGAGAAGAAATCTTTGCATAGGTATCTTCTCATCATGGCCGACTTCCAGCCGCGAGTGCTGTCCGACATCGACGCGCTCAAAGCGCTCGCGCATCCGCTCCGTCAGCAGCTCCTGACCTGGCTCCAGCGCCACGGGTCGGCGACATCCGCCGACCTGGCTGCCGAGTTCGACGAGGACCGCGGCGCGACCAGCTACCACCTGCGACAACTGGCCCGCTTCGGATTCATCGAGGAGGACACCGAGCGCTCCGCCGGGCGCCGCAGGTACTGGCGCGCCATCCCGCAGGACGTCCGCCTGCCACGCCGCTCGCCGGATCCCGAGATCGCCCTCGCCGCCGATGAGATCGGTAGGCAGTGGATGGAGCGCGCCGATCGCGAGCTGACCGCTTACCTGGCCGACAGACCGGCGTACGGCGACTTTGCCGCCGCTGCCATGCACTCCTTCGGAGTCACGACGCTCACCGCGCAGGAGCTGACGCAGTTCGGCGAGGAGTACATCGCATTCCTGAACCGCTGGCACCGCGATCCCAGTCAGGCGGCGCCCGGGAGCCGGCACATCTCGGTGGTATTCCACGCCTTTCCGACCCCGGACAGCGGGGACGCGCAGTGACTACCTCGCCGATGCAGGAGGCCGTCGTACGGCCGTCGTTGTGGCGCAACCGTGAGTTCGTGGCGTTGTGGAGTGGCCAGGTCGTCTCGACACTGGGCGCCTCGATCAGTGGTACGGCGATGCCGTTGCTGGTGCTCGCGACGACGGGTTCGCCCTCCGACGCCGGACTCGTCGGCGCCGCCGGCACGCTGCCGTTCCTGATCGCCAACCTGCCCGCCGGGACGCTGGTGGATCGGTGGAACCGGCGCAGGATCTTGCTGGTCAGCGAGCTCGTCGCGGGGCTGGCGGTCGCCACCGTCCCGATCGCATTGTGGTTAGGCGAACTGACGATTGTGCACCTGGCCGTGGTCGCTTTCGTGCAGGGACTGTGCTTCGTCTTCTTCGGCCTGGCCGAGCGGGCGGCGCTCCCGAAGATCGTTCCGGTCGCGCTGCTGTCGACCGCGGTGGCGCACAACGAAGCCAGGAGTCGCGGTGCCGCGCTCGCCGGTCCGCCGCTGGGTGGCGTGCTCTTCGGCCTGGACCGGGCCGTTCCGTTCGTCGCCGATTCGGTCTCGTACGTCGTGGCCGCCTTCGGGTTGCTGTTCATCAGAAGGAACCTGCAGAACGACGACAAGCCGCCGCCGGAATCGCTCTGGAAATCCACCGTCGAGGGTCTGCGCTGGGTCTGGCGTTACCCACTCATCCGTGCGGCGATCCTGTTGATTGCCATGAGCAACTTGGTGTTCCAGGCGCTGATGCTGGTGATCGTCGTCCTTGCCCAGCGACAGGGTGCCACCTCCGCCGGGATCGGCGTGATGCTCGGTGTCTACAGCGCAGGCGGTCTGGTCGGTGCGCTCGCGGCGACCAAGCTGCACCGCCGGTTCCAGCCCAAGACCGTCATCATCGGGGTCAATTGGGTGTGGGCCGCACTGCTGCCGCTGTTCGCTGTCGCGCCGAGCCCGGTGCTGATCGGAGTCGTCGGAGCCGCGTGCGCGTTCATCGGACCGTTGTGGAACGTCGTGATCATCACCTACGCAACCGTCCTGGTCCCCAACGAGTTGCTGGGCCGCGTCACCAGCGCCGCCATGACCCTGTCCTGGGGAGTCATGCCCCTGGCCTCCCTCGGCGCAGGCTTCCTCCTCACCGCAGTGGGCCCGGTCAGCTCAATACTGGTCCTCGCAGCCCTGATGCTGGTCACCGCCCTAGCCGCCACCGCCAGCCCCTCCGTCCGCCACGCCCCACCCCTCCCGTCCGACCAGCCGGCCGACGAACCAGGTTAGGCAGCAGTGGCGGTTCGGCGGTGGGCTGTGGGGGTGGTGCCTCGGACTCGTTTGAAGGCGACGCTGAGGGCGAAGGCGTTGGCGTAGCCGACTTGGCGGGCGATGGATTCGACGGTGTCGCGGGTGGCGCGGAGGAGGTCGGCGGCGAGGGTGATGCGCCAGCCGGTGAGGTAGGTCATCGGCGCCTCGCCGACGAGGGCGGTGAAGCGGCGGGCCAGGCTGGCGCGGGAGACGCCGACGCGGTCGGCGAGCTCGGTCACGCTCCACGGATACGCCGGATCCTCATGGATCAGGCGCAACGCAAGCCCAGCCACCGGGTCGCTCTGCGCCTGGTACCACCCCGGCGCATGCGACTCCGGCCGAGCGAACCACGCCCGTAGCGTGGTGATCAACGCCAGGTCGAGCCACCGATCCAGCACGCTCTGCTGACCGGGCTCGTCCCGCTGGATCTCCGCCAGCGCGATGTCCATCACCGACCCCGCGACCTCAGCAGCCGGTACGACGAGCACCGACGGCAGCGCCCCCAGCAGCCGACGACTCACGTCTCCGGCCAGCTGATAGGAGCCACTGACAACCATCGCCTCGCCCTCGACTCGCCCGCCGTAGGTGCGCACCCCGAGCCGGGCACTGTAGTCGACAGGTGCCCCAGGCAACGGTTCGCACCGGCCGCCCGGGTGGATCCGCAACTGCGGCGCGGTCTCCAGCACATCACCCACGATGTACGGCGCCGTCCCGGTGAACACGGCCATGTCGCCCTGCTCCATCCGCACCGGCTCGATGCCGTCCCGCCGTACCCAGGCCGAACCGCGGACCAGCGTGGCCAGTGACAGCGCGGCCTCGTCGCGGATGTCGAGCGCCCAGGGCGGATCCATGATCGTCAGGTTGAACACGCCACCGCGCGCCCGGGTCCCGGCCAGCAGATCGTCGAGAACGTCCATGCGACCACAGTACGCCCATCTGAGCGTCTCGAACATCGAATTGCGCCGAACAACCATGGTTTGTCTCACCGGATCACGATGAACTTGAGCCATGACAACGACACCGATTCTGATCCTGAGTGGTAAAGGCAAGACCGGCCGCCGCGTCGTCGAGCAGCTCGAGGCGCACAACGTCCCCTACCGGCTGGCCTCGCGGTCAAGTGCGCAGCGCTTCGACTGGTACGACGACACCACGTGGTCCGCGACGATCGCCGGAGCCGAGACGGCGTACCTGGCGCCTCCGGTCGGGCCGACCGGGCTCGCCCAGGCCGGCCGGTTCATCAAGCAGGCCGCCAACGAAGGCCTGCGCCGGGTCGTGCTGCTGTCCGGGCGCGGTGTGGGCAGCCCGGGGCGCGACTTCGCGGTGTACGACGGATCGGTCGCACTCGAACACGCGGTCAAGGACAGCGGCGCCGACTGGAGGATCATTCAGCCGGCCTGGTTCGCGCAGGGGTTCAGCGAGGACTTCCTCCGCTACCACGTGCTCGCCGATGAGATCCGGGTGTCGGCGGGGACCGGCGGCGAGGCCTGGATCGACACCAACGACGTCGGCGACGTGATGACCGCCGTACTGCTGGACGATGCCTACACCGGCGCCACCTTCGCCATCTCCGGACCGCGCCACCTGAACATGGCCGACGTCGCCGCCGAGCTGTCCAACGCGACCGGCCGCCAGATCCAGTACGTCGACCTCGAGCCGCAGGACCACGTCACCGAACTGGTTGAGCAGGGTCTCGACCAAGAGGACGCCGAGGCCGTGCGCGACCTGTTCGCCGTGATCCGCAACCACCGGTCCGAGTACGTCTCGGACGGCGTCCAGCAGGTCCTCGGCCGCGCCCCGCGCGACTTCGCCGACTGGGCTCGCGAGACGGCGAAGACCGGAATCTGGCAGCAGTAGTAGAGCAGGCACCACCCAAGGTAGGGAGTGCGCCGGATGGGGAGCGGCGAGTGGCCGCGACAGGGTTGAAGCACCCACCAAGGAGGCTTCGATGAAGAGAGTTACGGCCGCTGTCGCCCTGCTCGCCGCAGTGGCGCTGCCCGCATCCACAGCGACCGCCGCGCCACCGACGAACCCGATCCCTGCTTTGACCCGAGCAGCCCACCCCCTGATCAGCACCGAACCGTCGAGCAACGCCTGGGACCTTCGCCCACTGACCCGGATGGTCGGTACGGCGAAGGTCGTCGGCGTCGGCGAGGCCACGCACAACTCGCACGAGTTCTTCACGCTCAAGCACCGCATCTTCCGGACCCTGGTCGAGCAGAAGGGCTTCACCGCGTTCGTCCTGGAGGCGAGCTGGAGCACCGGCCTCGAGCTCGACCGGTACGTCGTCAGCGGCGTCGGCGACCCCCGCGAGATCATGCGCCGCGAGTTCCAGGGCGCGTACGGATTCTGGAACGTCCAGGAGTACCTCGACCTGATCGAGTGGATGCGCGCCTACAACCGCACCCACGCCCGCAAGCTCCGGTTCGTCGGCGACGACGTCGGCTACGCGAGCCCAGCCCTGATCGACCGCGTCGCCGCGAAGGACCCACAGCTCACCCGCCTGTACGCCGGCATCCGTTCGACCGCCGAGTACAACGACTGGAGTACGACGTACTTCGCCAAGCCCCTGTCCGAGCGCCAGGCCCTCGAAGCATCGGCTCGCGAAGCCCTCGCCATCGTCCAGCAGACCAAGGACCGGTGGGCGATCCAGCACGCGCGGGCGATCTGGCAGACCACCAAGCTGTATTCCTTCGACGTCGAGAGCCCGACGGAGTTGCCCAAGGCAATGTTGTTCCGCGACGAGGCGATGGCCGACAACACCGCCTGGTGGACCAGGGCGACCGGTGACAAGGCGGTCCTGTCCGCGCACAACGGGCACGTCGGCTACGACTCGTCGATGCCGTCGCAGTACCCGAAGATCCAGGGCGCCTTCCTGCGTGAGCAACTCGGCAAGGACTACGTCAACGTCGGCCTCAGCTTCGACAGCGGCTCGTTCAACGCCAACGACACGGAGGATCCACAGGGACGGCTGCGCACCTTCACCATCCCGTCCGCACCGCCCGGCAACAACGAGTACACCCTCGACAAGGTCCCGTACCGTGATTACCTGGTCGACCTGCGGACCCTGCCGAAGCAGACCGAGGACTGGCTGAACGTCGCCCGCCCGACCCGCGACATCGGCACCGCCTACCCGTGGCCCGACCTTCCGGTGAAGCTCGGCACGACGTACGACGTCCTCATCCACCTGCACCGCGTCACCGCGGCACGTCTCCGGTAACGGACCGCCAGCACTCACCAACGAGCGTCAGAAGGGCGACCGCACGCTCAGCCGCCCGCCTCCGAGGCGATTGATGAGTGCTGGCGGTCCGCATCGCCCCGCGCCCACCTGGATGCGGGGCGACGCGTCCGTCAGCGGTGGCTGTGCTGCAGCTTGACGTACTCGGAGTGCGTCATCTCCTGGAGCTCGGAGGCCGCGGTCTTGGCCTGGAAGCTCGCACCCTGGCCGACGGCGCCGCCGCCGAAGACGATGTTCGCCCAGTTGTTCTGCGCGGTCAGCGTCGTGTTGGCGTTGTCGTCGTTGATGTCCGCGGCGGTGGTGTCGGTGGCGTCACCGTCGCAGTTCCAGTCGATCGGGCTGCTGGCCGCGCCGGACGTCGTCCGGGTGCTGCCGTTCGGGCACTTCCACTTGGTCTTCCACGCCGACGCCGAGCTGCCGAGGCCGACGGACTCCTGCAGGCTGTTCTCGTTCAGCGCCGCTGGGGCGACGTTCGAGTAGCCCCAGTACAGCGTGCCGTTGGACCGCAGCACGCCGCCGAGCTGGAAGAAGTAGTTCATCACGCTCAGGTAGTTGGGCTTGTAGTTCCCGTGGTCGGTGCCGCCGTGCCGCAGGCCCAGGTTGTGCCCGAGCTCGTGGATGAAGGTGCCGACCTCCTGGTCGTCGGTGCCGGCCCAGCCGCACTTCGGCCCGACGGTGACGATGAACGTGTCGTTCGGGATCGCGAACGCCTGGCCGCTGCTGCAGCCGTTGTCGTAGCTGTCGGCCCACAACATGTAGTGGAAGACCGCACGGCGCGCGCTGGCGAGGTTCGCGTTCTTGATCGCGGTGGTCTGCGATCCGGACGGCTGCAGGTTGTTGTCGTACGGGACCTGGTTGCCGCCACCGAGGTTGTACGCCGCCCCGCCCGCGGCGCCCGCGTCGAGATGGATCTTGATCCCGGTGGTGCCGTCGGGGTTGCTGACCGGCGCGGACGCGAAGACCTGGACGATCCGGTCCAAGCCGGCGGTGCTGGTCAGCCGGCCGGACATGTAGTCCATCTCGACGAACAGGTCCTTCTTGGTCGGCGACGCACCCATCGCGGGCAGGTTGACGTCGATGGTGCCGTCACCGTTGGCGTCGTACCCGTTGGTCTCCCAGGTGTCGGGCAACGAGTCGCCGTCGGTGTCGGTCGCCAGCACTACCGCAGCCAGGGCGGTGGCTGGGGCTTCGTCGGGGGACGACGGAACGGCCGCCACCGCGCTCGTTGTGGTGAGCGCGGCGACGGCCATGGATCCGAGCATGGATCCGAGCATGCTGAACAGGGCGGGGCGGGGCCTCATCAGATCTCCTAGTGGGCGGTGGGTGATCTGTCCGCCACCGTAAGTGATCCGCCTCGCTTTGCGCGGCTCAGCAGAGTCACTGGCCCAAATGGGTCAGTCAGTTGGCCGAGCGGAGCATGGCCCGGATGCCGACGGTCAGGCCGAGTACGGCGGTGACGATCGCGGCGGCCCAGCCCCACAGGACCGCGCTGGAGAACACATCACCGGAGAACAGCGTCCGCTCGGCGTCGACGACGTACGACAGCGGGTTGAACTTCGCCGCGACCTTCATCCAGCCCGGCCCGGTCTCCAGCGGGAGCAGCATCCCGGACAGGATCATCAGCGGGAACAGGAAGGTCTGCTGCACCACCCAGAACATCCAGTCCTGCTTGCGGACCGCGATCGCCAGCGCGTAGCTGAACGCGCCGAGCCCGACCCCGAACGCCGCGAGCAGCGCCAGGCCGACGACCGCGCCGCCCAGGTGCAGGTCGAACGCGAACGGCGTCATCACCGCGATCACCACGACCGCCTGCCCGAACAGCGGCACCATCTCCTTCAGCGCCCGGCCGACCAGCAGCGACGACCGCGACAGCGGGGTGACCAGCATCCGCTCGTGCGCACCGGTCTGGAACTCGAACAGCAGGTTCGCGCCGGTGGTCGACGTACCGAACAGCGTCGTCATCACCAGGATCGAGGGGACGAACCACTGCCAGACGCCGTCGCCGAAGGCGCCGCCCATCGAGCCGGACAGCAACGGCCCGAACAGGGCGAGGAACACCAGCGGCTGGATCATCCCGAACAGCAGCGAGAACGGATCCCGCAGCACCGGCTTCAACTCCCGCGTCATCACGATCCGGATGTCGCGGAACAGGTTCCGCCGCGGCTGCTCCGCGACCTGGATCGCCGGGGTCGAAAGCGTCAGGGTGGTCATGTCAGGCTGCCTTTCCGTTGGTGTCGGCCTCGCGGAGGCTGCGGCCGGTGAGGTTGAGGAACACGTCGTCGAGGGTCGGGCGATGCACCTGCGCCGCCGCGACCGGTACGCCGTTCTGCTGGGCCGCCGTGATCAGTTCCGGCAGCGCCGCCGGCCCGTCCGCGACCCGGACGCTGAGCTCGTCGCCGACGGCAACGACTTCCTGGGCTCCCGGCAACTTCTTCGCCAGCTCGGCGAGCCGCGCGAGGTGGCCCGGCGCGGCCGTGACGGCCAGTCGGTCCCCGGCCAGCTTGGACTTCAGCGCCTCGGCGGTGTCGTCCGCGATCACCTGGCCGTGGTCCACCACGACGACCCGCTCGGCCATCGAGTCCGCCTCGTCCAGGTAGTGCGTGGTGAGCACGATCGTCATCGCGTACTGCTCGCGCATCCGCAGGATGTGGTCCCACAGGTTGGCCCGGTTCTGCGGGTCGAGACCGGTCGACGGCTCATCCAGGAACAGCAGCTTCGGCGCGTGCACGAGACCCATCGCGACGTCCAGCCGGCGCCGCTGGCCGCCGGACAGCTCGGACACCTTGCGGCGGGCCAGGTCGGTCAACTCGAGCGCCTCCAGCAGCTCGCCGGTACGGCGCTTGGCCGCCTGCCGGTCGAGTCCGTAGATGACGCCCTGGCCGACCAGTTCGTCACCCGCCCGCTGGTTGTGGCCGGCGCCGTTGCCCTGGCCGACGTACCCGATCCGGCGGCGGACCTGGCTGGGGTTCGCGGTCACGTCGTACCCGGCGACTGTCGCCGTACCGGACGTCGGCGCGATCAGGGTGGTGAGCATCCGCAGGGTGGTCGTCTTGCCGGCGCCGTTCGGGCCGAGGACGGCGACCAGCTCGCCGGGTTCGACGTCGAGGCTGATGCCGCGGACGGCGTGCACGGTCTCGGTGCGGCTCACCGCGAAGTCCCGGGTGAGCTCTCGGGTGCTGATCACGGATGTCTCCTTTGCTGAGGTTGGTGAGCACGACTTTTCCAGCAGTAGAGGACAGGTTCTGGCCTGTACTCGTGGCAATCTGAAGTCATGTCCGAAACCTCGGCTCGACTCCTCTCGCTGCTGTCCCTGCTGCAGGCGCGCCGCGACTGGCCGGGTGCGCTGCTGGCCGAACGACTCGAGGTCAGCCCGCGTACCGTCCGCCGCGACGTCGACCGGCTGCGCGACCTGGGCTACCCGGTGCGCGCGACCAAGGGACCGGACGGCGGCTACCGCCTCGACGCGGGCGCGGATCTGCCGCCGCTGCTGTTCGACGACGACCAGGCGATCGCGGTCGCGGTCGCCCTGCAGACTGCGACGACCACGGTCACCGGGATCGAGGAGGGCGCGCTGCGTGCGCTGGCCACGGTCCGTCAGGTGATGCCGGCCCGGCTGCGCCAGCGGGTCGACGCGCTCCAGGTCACGACGGTCGACCGGTACGCCGGTTCGCGCCGTACGAAGGTGGACTCGGATCACCTGATCGCGATCGGGATGGCGTTGCGGGCTCGGGAGGTACTGCGGTTCGACTACGCGTCACCGCGGGCGTCGAACGACGACGAGTGGCTGCCGCCGCGGAAGGTGGAGCCGCATCACCTGGTGACGTGGGGCGGGCGGTGGTACCTGGTCGGCTGGGACCTGGATCGCAAGGACTGGCGGACATTCCGGGTGGACCGGATGACGCCGAAGACGCCGACCGGTCCGCGGTTCACCCCGCGTGAGTTGCCGGCGCCCGACGTGGCGACGTACATCTCGAACCAGTTCAAGACGCGGGACCAGTGGCCGTGTCGCGGTGAGGCGATCCTGCAGGCGAAGGCGTCCGACATCGCCCAGTGGGCCGGCCGCGACGCGGTCGTCGAGGAGATCACCGCGACCAGTTGCCGCCTGATCCTCAACGGCTGGTCCTGGACCGGCCTCGCCGCCAACTACGGCATGTTCGAGTGCGACCTCGAGTTCATCGGCCCGCAGGAGCTCAAGGACGCCGCCGCCCACCTCGCCCAGCGCTATACGGCGGCCGCCTCATGAGCACAGAACTCGTGCTCGCCGACGCGAACGCCTGGCACGAATGGCTCACCGAGCATCACGAGGTGAACGACGGGATCTGGCTGGTCCTCGCCAAGAAGAACGTGACTACGCCGACGAGCCTCAGCTACGACCAGGCCCTCGACGAAGCGCTCTGCCACGGTTGGATCGACGGCCAGCGGAAGGCACGCGACGAGCACACGTTCAAGCAGCGGTTCACGCCCCGACGGGCCCGCAGCCTGTGGTCGAAACGGAACGTGACGATCGTCGAGCGGTTGGAGCGAGCGGGCCGGATGGTTGCCGCCGGCCGCGACCAGGTCGAGCGCGCGAAGGCCGACGGTCGCTGGGAGCGGGCGTACGTCGGCTCCAGCGAGCTCCAGGTTCCGGCAGACCTGGCCGAGGCGCTTGCGGCCGCACCACGTGCGCGGGCGATGTTCGACATCCTGACCAGCTCCAACCGGTTCGCGGTCGTGTACCGGGTCACCTCGCCGAAGCGGGCGGAGACCAGGGCGCGGCGGATCGCGCAGGTCGTCGAGCAGCTCCAGCGAGGCGAGACGATCTATCCGCAGAAGCGGACGCTGTGATCAGTACAGCAAGGGGTTGAGGGGGGAGGAGACCTGCTCGCCGGGTTGGTTGCCGGGCATCCAGGTGGCCAGGTCGGCTTCCTGGTACTTGTTGGCGGGCGGGGCGATCTCCATCGCGGCGTCGACGTAGATGATCGTCATCACGCGGCGCGGAATCTCGGTGGTGTTCGGCGGCGCGTGGTGGAAGGTCCAGCCGAGGTGGTAGCTGACCTCGCCGAGCTCGTACGGCTCGGAGACCTCGGTGAAGTCCTGCTCGGCCAGCGCCTCTTGCAGGACGCGCTCCGACTCGTCGCTGATCGGCAGGTCCCGGCCGTGCTCAAAGACGTGACTGCCCGCCGCGAACGACAGCGGGCCCATCTCCATCGGCGTCTCCTGCAGCGGCACCCACACCGTCACGCACCGGTCGGACGTGAACGGCCAGTAGTACTGGTCGGCGTGCCACGGGGTGACCCCGCCGCCGGACTCCTTGTACAGCGCCTGGTCGTGGTACAGCCGGACCGACTGCACGCCCAGCAGTTGCGCCGCGATCCGCGCCAGTCGCGGTGAGGAAACGAACTCCAGCACCTGCTCGCTGTCCTGCCACAGGTTCATCACCTGCAGGAACGCCTTCCCGTAGGTGTCGCGCTCCTCCAGCGGCAGGTGCTGGGTGTTCAGCTCGATCACCTTGCCGGTGATCTCCGGCTCGTACGCCGCGATGGTCTCGGCGCTGAGCACGTTCTTCAGCTTGACGAAGCCGTGCTCGGCGAAGTGCGCGATGGCGGACCGGCTGAGGGTGTAGTCGGTCACAAGCTCTGGGCGGGTCAGAGTCATAGGACCATAGGGTTCCGGTACGCTTTATCGATGTAAAGATCAGTGATCAAATCTTTGCCCGAATCAGAGAACCGGTGCAGCTCAGCGTGCGAACCGGTTCAGCGCAGCGAGGACCAATTCGTTCGTCCGGCGTCCGCCGGCCCCGTGCCCTTCCTGGTCGACCAGGTGCAACTCGGCGTCCGGCCAGGCTTGGGCCATCAGCCAGGCGATGTCCGGCGGACCGCTGATGTCGAGCTTCCCGTGGATCAGCACGCCCGGGATGCCGGCCAGCTTGCCCGCCTCCCGCACCAGCACCCCTTCCTCCAGCCATGCGGCGTTGCTCCAGTAGTGCGTGACCAGCCGGGCGAACCGCATCCGGAAGACCGGATCCTCGAACGCGGTGTCCGGCTTCCAGTCCGGGTGGGTCCGGACGTGCGTGTCCTCCCAGTCGCACCAGTCCCGCGCCGCCTTCTCCCGGACGGCGGGATCGGGGTCGTGCAGCAGGCGGCTGTAAGCGAGCGCCAGGTTCCCGTCCCGCTGGTCCTCCGGTACGCCGTCCCGGAACCGGGCCCACTCCTCGGGAAAGATCCGGCCCATGTCCCGGGTGACCCACTCGACCTCCCGCCGGGTCGTGTTGGTGACGCTGAACAGCACGATCTCCGAGACCGAGTCAGGGTGCTGCTCGGCGTACGCGAGCCCGAGGGTCGCGCCGTGGGAAGCGCCCAGCAGCAGCCACTTCCCGATCCCGAGTCGGACCCGGAGTTGCTCGAAGTCCGCGATCAGGTGGGCGGTCGTGTTGGTGCTCAGGTCCACGTCCGGCTCGGCGGCGTCCGGCGTACTGCGGCCGCAGTTCCGCTGGTCGACCAGCACCACCTTGTACGCCGACGGGTCGAAGTACCGCCGCCACGAGGAACCGGCCCCGGAGCCTGGTCCGCCATGGATCACCAGCGCCGGCTTGCCGTCCGGGTTGCCGCAGACCTCCCAGTAGACGCGGTGGCCGTCGCCGACGTCGAGCAGGCCGTGGTCGTACGGATCGATCTCGGGATACATGCCCCGATCAGAGCACGCCGGTGTAGGTCAGCGCGAACGTCCCGCAGGGAAAGAGGAACAGCGAGGCGAGCACGATGATCCCCTTGAACGACTGCCCCGGCCCGATCAGCCGCCGGTACGCCACGATCAGCACCGGCACCATCACCACCTCCAGCACCAGCATGCTGCGCGGGATGATCGTGTCCGTCGCGGCCAGTACGACGGACAGCGCCGCCGCAGCGATCCAGGCGCCGTACCCGATCCGGTACGTCGTCCGCGCGCCGAAGCGGACCGCGATCGTCTGGTACCCGGCGGCCCGGTCGGCGTCGAGGTCGGCGAGCGTCGTCGGCAGGTACAGGCCGACCGCGGCCAACGTGCCCTGCAGTCCCATCAGCCACGGGAAGCCGCTCAGGTCGGGGTTCATGGCCGCCCAACCGGCCAGCGGCCCGAAGGCGCCGAGCGCCAGCGCGTTGACCGCGACGTCGAAGCCGGCCCGGGTCTTCAGCCGGACCGGTGGCACGCTGTAGGCGTAGCCGAGGAGGACTGCGAGCAGGACACCGAGCGCGAACACGATCCCGACGTGCAGGCTGATCCCGACCGCGGCGACCGCTGCTGCGAATGCCAGCCGCTTCACCGCGCGCAGCGTGATCCGGCCGTCGAGCAGTGGGGACTTCGACTTCCGCGGGTTCAGCCGGTCGCTCGGGAGGTCGTAGGCGTCGTTGATCGCGAGCACCGCGAGCCACACCAGCGGGCCCATCACGACCGCGCCGACGATCAGCCGCGGCCAGTCCTCGAGCGGCGGGACGAGCCGCCGGGTGGCGAGCAGGATGCCGACGTAGTACGGCACGATCGACACGACCCAGAACGCCGGCCGGCCGACGGCGAGCACATCCCGGACCCGCGGAGCCGCGGACCGAACCCCCAGCGTCGTGGTCACATGACCACTCTGGTCCCGCAGACCCGGCCCGGTCCTCCTTCCGGAGAGTGAACCCCCTCACTCTCCCGGTTGAATGTGAGCAACGGAACCCTTCTCGAGCGCCACCCAGACCGATCCGTCCACGTCCACGGCGAGCCCGTGCGGCTCGGAACCTTCACCCAAGGCGACCTGCTCGATCACGTTGCCTGCGGCATCCAACCGGCAGACCGCTCCTGCACCCCACAGGGTGATCCAACAGCCGCCGTTCGCCGTCGCGACCACCGCGTGCGGCTTCGAACCGGTCGGCAGGGCGAACTCCTCGATCTTCCCGCCCTGCGTGATCCGGCCGGCTTGGTCCGCGAGGATCTCCGCGAACCACACCGCGTCCGCGCCCGCGCTGATCCCGACCGGTCCCGCCGCCTCGGTCGGCAGCGAGTACGTCGTCACGTCGCCGGCTGTGGTCATCCGCCCGATCGCGTTGCCCTGGTTCAGCGTGAACCACAGGTCGTCCGCAGTCGCGGCGATCATCGCCGGGAACGCCCCGGAGGTCCCGATCGGGTACGTCGTCACCGCGCCGTCGACCGTGATCCGTCCGACCTGATCCGTGTCCATCAACGTGAACCACAACGCGTCATCAGGCCCGGCGCAGATCCCGTACGGCGACCCTGGCACCTCGAAGGACGACGCCGACAACCCGATCCGCCCGATCCGGTTGTCCCCACTCCGCGTGAACCACACCGCGCCATCCGGCCCCGGCACGATCACGCTCGGGCGTTCTCCGGCGTCGTACCGCTCGCCCGAGAGTCGAGCGACCACACCGGCGTGAACCAGCGTCGTCCACACCTCGCCGTTCACGACGGCAACGCCGTACGGACCAGCGATTTCATGTTCAGTGACAGACAGGGTCGGCCTCCTTCAGGTCAAGCACGTCGTACGCGTTGAGCGCGTCCTCCAGCTCCTCCACGAGCGCGGTCGACAGGTGGTTGGTGGGTTCGTCGAGCAGCAGGACGTCGTACGGCGTGTTCAGCAAGTGCTCCACGGCGAGTCTGCGCCGTTGACCGGTGGGTGCGCTGGTCAGAAGATCATTGCTGCCTCCACTAATGCTACGGATGTCGCTCGAGGGGGATCTGGTGAGCCTCAATCGTGAGGTGCACGAGGCGCTGACCGTTCGGCCTTCGGTGACCCAGGCGGTGATTGCGGCCTCGTTCCGGACACCTGAAGCCGCCGAGGCCCTGACCGCGTTCTGGGCGGACAGGTATCGCCGGAGCGCAGACGTCGTACGGCGAGCCGTCATACGCGGGGAGGTCGACGAGACGACCGATCCGCACGAGGTGGTGATGGCCGCGACCGCACCGCTCTACCACCAACTCGTGCTGCTCCGGCAGCCGTTGTCCCGGGCGGCTGCTGACCGGTACGCGAGAGCAGCCGCCGCATCAGCCCGGTCCGGATTAGGGTCTACTCACGCCGAAGGTTGAGGAGACTGCGTTGACTGGACGTTTGACGAACGAGGTCGTGCTGGTGACTGGGGCCGCGCGCGGGATCGGGCGCGCCGTGGCAGCGAAGGCCGCGGAGGAAGGCGCCGCCGTCGCGCTGGTCGACGTTCTGGCCGACCAGCTCACAGCGACGACCGCGGAGCTCCAGGAGACCGGCGCCAAGGTCGCGGCCGCGGTCGGCGACATCACCGACGAGGTGTCCGTCCGCCAGGCCGTCGAGAAGCTCACCGACGACCTCGGCTCGTCGATCACGGTGCTGGTCAACAACGCCGGCAAGAACGCGTACGCCGACGCCACCAAGATGACCGTCGAGGAGTGGGACGGCGTCTTCAACGTGGACCTGAAGGGCGCCTGGCTGATGGCCCGGCAGGTGCTGCCCTCGATGATCGAGAACCGGCACGGCTCGATCGTCAACATTGCCTCGATCCACTCCAGCCTGACCACGGCCGGCATGTTCCCGTACGCCGCGGCCAAGTCCGGCCTGGTTGGGATGACCCGCAGCCTCGCCCTCGACGTCGCGCCGCACCAGGTCCGGGTGAACGCCGTCAGCCCCGGCTACATCGGCACCGACCTGCTCGAGGAGTTCTTCGACACCATCCCCGGCGAGCGCGAGAAGGCGCTCAGCGTGCACCCGCTGGGCCGGATCGGGACGCCCGAGAACGTCGCCGAGGTGGTCTGCTTCCTGGCCTCCCCGGCCGCAGCCTTCGTCACCGGTGCCAACTGGGCCGTCGACGGCGGCCTCGGCGTCCGGTATGCCTGACCGGCTCAGCTCGGGTTGTAGGCGCAGGCCTCGGCCAGGTTGTCCGAGGTGGTCGGCGTCGTAGTCGGCTTGGCGGTCGGCTTGCTGGTGGGCCGGCGCGTGGTGGTCGCGGTCGCCGTTGGCCGCGGCTTCGGCTGCGGGTCGAGTGCGTTCTGCACGATGGTCCGCATGCCGGCGTAGTTGGGGTCGCGGCCGTTCGGGTAGTTCTTCTTCTTGTCGAGGTCGATGTTGCTGATCTTCGCCGACTTCACCTTCTGGCCCAGGTCGATCAGGTGCGCCAGCAGCTTGTCCGGGACGTCGGTGCGGATCAGCTCCTCGCCGGCCTTCGCGATCGCCTGGTAGTTGGTGAGCACGTTCTGCGGGGTGGCCCGTTCGACGATCGCCTTGATCGTGCACCGCTGCCGTGCCTGCCGGGCCACGTCCGCGCCCGGCACCTGGTAGCGGCCGCGGGCGAACCACAGCGCGTCCTCGCCGTTCAGGTGCCGGTTCGGGCCGGGCTCGAGGTAGCGGTTCGGCGGGATCCTCTTGTCGTCGTTCCCGCCGACCGGGACCCGGTAGTTGATGTTCACCGTGATCCCGCCGAGCGCCTCGACCAGCTGCTCGAACCCGGCCAGGTTGATCTGCACGTAGTAGTGCAGCTTCAGCCCGAGCGCCTCGCCGACCGACAGCTTCAGCACGTCGGCGCCCTCGTTGTCCGAGGGCCCGAGGACGCCAGGGTGCAGCTCCGGGACCATCCGGTACATCGCGTCCAGGTAGAAGTTCGACTGCTCCTTGGGCCCGTTCGGGTCCCAGAACCCGGTCGGGTAGATCCTGTGCAGCGGCGAGTCCTCCGGGAACGGCATCCGCATCCAGTTCCGGGTCAGCGAGATCAGCGCGGTGTCCCCGGTCTTGGTGTCGATACTCGCGACCATCACGGTGTCGGTCCGGGTCCCGTCCCGCCCCTCGCCGTCGTCCGCGCCGAGCAGCAGGATGTTCAGCCGCGGGAACTGCGCCCACACGTCCTTGGTGTTGGTGATCGTCGGCCGCGTCTGGCTCTTCGTATTCTCGTTGCCGAACACCTTCCGCACCAGGCTGCGCTGCGCCATCAGCGTCTGCGCGCCGAGCGCCGTACTGGACGCCATGCCGAAGCACACCAGCCCGACCACGACCGCGCCGAACAGCCGCGACACCGGCGCCGCCGTGAGCGGCCGCAGCATCTTGTACGACGTGACCAGTACGACGACCCAGCACAGGGCGGCCACGGCCAGGCCGCCGACCATCCAGAGCAGCAACTCCGGATCCAGGGCCCACGCGATCACGTCGTCCCGGCGCTCGAGGCCGACGTAGGCGGCTGCGCCGTACATTGTGAGGCTGATCAGCGTCACCACGGTGCCGAGTCGGAACTGGCGGGCGACCAGGTACGCCGTACCGGGGAGAAGGGCGCCCAGGACCGCGAGGGCCAAGGCGGCGAGGGAGGACCGCTGCCGAGGGTTGGACCGCCGGGATCGAGCGGCGCGGCGGGCTCGGGTGCTCGGGGACACGGCGCTCCTGTCGATCGGCGGGCAAGACAGTGGACGCGTCCCCGGTGCGCGTCCACTTCTTACGATTCCCTGACCGGACAAAAAGTTCGGCTGGCAGGATGGTTCGGTGACTGACATTCAGGTACGGCGGGCCAAGCCGGACGACGCGGACGCCTTGGTCCGGCTGCGCGGCCTCATGCTCGAGGCCATGGGCAACGACGTCGGCGGCCCGGACGCGCCGTGGCGTGCGATCGCGCGGGACTGGTTCGCCGGACAACTCGCGTCCCCGGAGACCTTCGCGGCGTACGTCGTCGACGACCCGGGCGTCGGCGTGGTCGCGGGCGCGGCGGGCAACGTCTACGTCCACCCGCCGGGCCCGAAGGACCTCACTACGCTGCGCGGTCACCTGTACAACGTCAGCACCGAGCCGGACTTCCGCCGGCGCGGACTCGCCCGTGCTTGCGTGGTCGCCTTGATGGACTGGTTCCGCGACGAGACCGCCGTCGGCCAGGTCGAACTGCACGCGACCGACGACGGAATCGACCTCTACCGGGCGCTGGGATTCATCGACGCGAACTACCCGACGATGCGGTTCACCGTGGGATGAGAAGGGTTTCTGGGCACCCGGGCAAGAACGAGTGAGAATGCGCTCAAGGGGGCGCTGTGAGGAGCTCACCAGATGCGCCGATGGAGTGTTGCCAAGATGACCGGATTGGCGGTCGCGGTTGTGGTCGCGGTCGGGGCGCTGTACCAGGTGCCCGCCAGCCCGTTGGCCCGCCACGGCTACCCGACCCGCCCGGTCGCGCAGACCTCGGAGCAGGCGCCGAGCGCGCAGCAGCCGGCGCGCCCTGTCGACCCGGGCGAGCGCTCCGCGACGGTCCCCGCGCGTCCGCAACCACAAATCACCTACCCAGCCCGCGGCTCCGCGTCGTACGCCGTCCTGCCCGGGAATCCCGCAGTCATCGGCCGCGGTGGCCGGCTGCTCACGTTCCAGATCGCGATCGAAGGCGGCATCAAGGGCGTCGACCGGACCGCGCTGGCGCAGTTCGTCCGGGCGACGTACGGCGCCCCACAGGGCTGGGCGTCGCACGGACTCTGGCGCTTCCAGCAGGTGGGCCCGGGCGCGAACCCGGACTTCACGCTGATGCTGGTGACGCCCGCGACCCGCGACACGATCTGCGGCGGCGGGCACGACCGGTACACCAGTTGCCGGATCGGGGACCGGGTCGTGCTCAACGTCGCCCGCTGGGTGCTCGGCATACCGAACTACGGTGCATCGCTGGCGGCGTACCGGCAGTACATGATCAACCACGAGACCGGACACCGGCTCGGCCGCGGCCACGAGTTGTGCCCGGGACCCGGCCAGCCGGCGCCGGTCATGCAGCAACAAACACTGGGCATGCACGGCTGCACGCCGTACTCCTGGCCCTACTTCAACGGAGCCCGCTACAAGGGCCGCCTGGGCCAGTACAACGACCCGATTCCCCGATGATCGTCGGCCGGGGCGTCATTCCTGGATGACTGCCAGGGTGTTGCCTGCGGGGTCCTTGAACCAGGCGATGGCCGGGCCCCGCGGGTCCCGCAGGATCCCGAGCTCGTCGTGGTCGTCGCTGTACCGCTCGAAGGTCACGCCCGAGTCGGCCAGCTCCCGCACGGTCTTCTCGATGTCGTCGACCGGGAAGTTCAGGACGGTGTGCTCGGCCGGCACGTGGTTGTCCTTCGGGTAGACCATGACCGGGTTGCCGCCGGCGACGTTCAGCCGGAGCAGCCCGTTCTCCTCGGCCACGTCGAGTCCGAGCGTGCCGCCGTAGAACTCCTTGGCGGCCGGGATGTCGTTCACCGAGAAACTGCTGAATGCCTGCGTGTTCTTGAACATGACATACCTCCCTGAGATCAGGTTTACCTCAGGTACGTCGGTGCGGACACGGCCGGCTCGACATGGGTCAGTTGTGGATGGCCACCTGCGGCACGGCTGCGGTGACGGCGGCGGACTCGAGGCCGTCGGCGACGGTGTGCAGCAGCCGGATCAGGTGGCCGGCGTCGGTCGGGCCGAGGATGCCGGTCACGACGTCCAGCACGCGGACGGTCAGCGCGTCCAGCTGGGAGAGGCGGGCCTGGCCGAGTGACGTGACGACCAGCCGCGGGTCCGTCCGGACCATGCCGAGCCCCTCCAACTCGGCGATCGCGAGCTCCGCCTCGCCCGCCGTAGTACCGACCTGGTCGGCGACTTCCTCGGCGTTGCGCCGGCCGTTCGCGATGGCGCTCAGCACCAGCGCCGCGGGCATCTTCAGCCCGACCGCGTCCTGCAGCCCGAGGACGAGTGGATGCGCGTGGCCGCGGACGCGCTCGACCGCGTCGAGCAGCCGAAGCGCGTCGCCGACGTCGCCGATCAGCTGCTCGGTCTGCACGGCCGCGAGGCCGGTGGGTTGGACCCGATCGGGTGCTTGCACGACCCCGTCGGCCCGTCGATCCGGGACAACCAAGGACTTCGTTCCAGCGTCTTCGATGGTCACGAAATCCAGCGTACGGACTCCTTCTGACAGCCCGGCGTGTCGTTCCTGAGGAAACCCTGTGAATTCGTAATCGAACAGGTCCTCGACCTGGCGCGCCCCGCATCGTCTACGCTCCGGCCATGCGGCTGACCGGGAAACGTGCGCTGGTGATCGGTGGAGGTGGCGCGGGAATCGGCCGCGCCGTCGGCAACGCCTTCGGCGACGAAGGCGCGGCAATAGTTGTCGTGGACATCGATCCCGGCCGCGCCGAGGAGGCGGCGGCCGAGCTGCGACAGCGAGGCGCGACGGCGTTCCCGTTCGCCGCCGACGTCCGTTCGCTGCACGACGTCGAGGCCATGATCGCCGCGGCGGTCGAGCACCTCGGCGGACTCGACGTACTGGTCACCGTGGTCGGCGGGCAGGTGGCGTTCGTTCCCGCGGTGAAGCTGCACGAGATGACCGACGACGACTGGGACACCATCTACGAGGTCAATCTTCGCTACGTGATGCGCGCCGTCCGCGCCGCCGTGCGGGTCTTCCTCGACCAGGGTGGTGGCGGCTCGATCGTCAGCGTCGGATCGGTCACCGGGATCATGGCCGCTCCCGAGCAGGCGGCGTACGGCGTGATGAAGGCGGGCCTGCTCAGCCTGGCCCGGACGGTGTCGGCCGAGTACGCCCGCGACGGCATCCGGATGAACGTCGCGGCCGGCGGCGCGATCGCGACCGCAGTGGCGAACACCGCACCCGACACGGGCGGGGAGTGGGTCGACGAGATCCCGGTCGGCCGGCTCGGCCGCTCGGAGGAGATCGCCGAGGCCGTCGTCTACCTCGCCTCGGACGCGTCGGCCTACGTCACCGGCCAGCAGCTCGTGGTCGACGGCGGCGTCTCGACCCGCGGTCCGTTCAGCTGAATGCGGTAATCGAACAACAGCTCGAAGAATCCGGCCCTGGCCGGTCTCGAAAAAGTTCCCCGAATCGCGATCAGGGCGTGACTTCGGGTCCGCGTCCTCCGTTGGATCTGACGTGACGGTGAACACACGGCGCACCGCCATCGCGCTCGCTCCGCGTCCCAGGCCGACCACCTTCGAGTCACAGCCAGGAGGACCAGTGACAACCGCCACCGCCACCCAGACGTCTGAACGCCGACGCGTCCGAGTCTGGTTCGGTGAGCACGTCATCGCCGACTACAACGCCGAGCCGGCGTTGGCCGAGCGGTACGCACACGCCATGAGCCGCCGCTTCGCCGGTCTCCGGGTCACCAACGACCCGATGCCGGCCGTGGACCGGCTCCCCGACCCCCTGCCCGGCGAGCGCATGTGGGACGTAGCACCCCGCTGAGAAGCACTTGGCACCTTTTCTCCCCTGAATGCGCCTGATTGCACGACCTGAAAGTGAAACCCCGTCCGCACCGGTTCCTCAAGGCCGGTGCGGACGTTTCTTGTTCAGAGCCCGGACTCAGAGCCCGGACTCAGAGCCCGGCGAAGTACTCGGGCTTCATCTGGATCAGCTGGACGTAGTTGCCGTCCGGGTCGACCAGAGTGGCGAACCAGCCGACCCCGCGGTCCTCCGGGTGCACCAGCCACTCGACGTCGAGGCTGCGCAGGTGCGCGGCCGCGGCCTCGATGTCGTCGACGGCGAAGTTCACGATGCACCGGCCGGGCTCGGCGGTCTTCGCGGCGACGTCGTCGCGGTGCTCGATCACCAACCCGAAGCCGCCGAGGTTCAGGTTGCCGTAGCCGTCGACCTCGGCGTGGAAGCCGTCGCGGTACCACGCCTTCAACCGCTCCGGGTCGGCGCTGCCGAGCAACATGCTGTTCAGAACGGGCTGCATCACTGTGCCTATCTGCGAGAGAGCTGCCGATCAGCTCACACGCCAGGTACGTCGGAACTAGGCGAGCCCGCTCGACATGGTTCGGGCGACGAAGTCCTCGACGATCGGCCCGAGGACCTCGGGCTCCACGTCGTGCGGATGCCCGTCCATGGTCAGCCGGCGCCCGTCCGGGAGCAGGTCGGCCACGACCTGCGCGGTGTTCCGGCGCCAATCCCGGCTCTCGCCGCCGTCGATCACCAGCGTAGGCACGGTGATCGACGTCGCCCAGTGCTCCGGGATCGTGAAGTCGCCCATCACCAGGACGTCGTACGCGAGCGTCGGAGCCAGCGCCTCCAGGTCCTTCCACAGCGGGGCGGACCGCATCGGCGCGAGCACTTCGGCCGGCATCTCGACTGCCTGGACCAGGAACAGTTCCGTCGCGTCGCCGTACCGGTCCTGCTTCACCAGTTCCTGCAGCCGCCCCGCGAGGTCCGGGGCGAGCCGTGGCCGGGTGTCGTCGATGATGAACGGCGGCTCGATCAGGAGCAGCCCGAGGATCGGTACGCCGTACACCGCCGCCTCAGCAGCGAGCACCGCGCCGGACGAGACGCCCAGCGCGTACGCCGAACCACCGGCCGCCTCGACGACGGCAGCCAGGTCCTCGAACTCCCGCTCGGCCGCCCACGGCAGCACCTCGCCGCTGTCGCCCCGACCACGCCGGTCGTAGGTCACCACGGTGAACTGGCCGGCCAGCCGCTTGGCGAGCGGGATGAAGGTCCGCCGATCGTTCAGCGCGCCGCCGACGAGCACGATCGCCGGGTCGCCGGCGCCGTACGTCTCGAGCACGATCGGGGTCCCGTCGGCCGACGTCACGGTCGTTGTCCGAGGCAACATCGCGGCGGGGGAGGCGGGTGGTTTCGGGGCGTCGCCGTACAGGCCGCCCAGGTACGCGAACAGCTCGCTGTGCCCGTACAACCGCGGCTCGGTGTGTCGCGCGAGGCCCTCGAAGTACCGTTCGTACCGGCGCCGCGTGGTCTCGAGCTCCCCGGCTTCCTCCAGTCGCTGCAGACAGAACGCACGTACCGTCTCCAGCAGCCGATAGCGCGACCCGGACGTCCCGTCCACGCGTACGACGAGCGACCGGTCGACCAATCGGCTCAGCAGCTCGGCGACATCAGCGACCGGTACGTCGTCACCCGCGCACACCGCCTCGGCCGCAGCCAGCGTGCACCCGCCGGGATGTGGTGCGAGTCGGCGAAGCACCGCCCGCTCCGGTTCGCCGAGCAGATCCCAGCTCCACTCGACCATCGCCGAGAGCGTCTGCTGCCGATCGGGCAGACCGCGCCGGCGGTAGCGGTCGTCGAACCGGTCGACCAGGTCGCGCACATCCATCGCCGCCACCCGGCTCGCGGCCAGCTCGAGCGCGAGCGGAAGCCCGTCGAGCCGGCGGCACAGCGCGACCACTGCCGAGGTGTTCTCGGCGGTGAGGGCGAAGCGTGGATCGGCCGCTGCGGCACGCGCAACGAAGAGCTGAACGGCCGGGCTCGCGGCTGCGTCCGCATCAGCAGACGGCAGGTCCAGCGGCGGGACCGGCCAACGGTGCTCACCGGCGACGGCAAGAGGTTCGCGGCTCGTGGCGAGGATCCGCAGCTCAGGCGACTCGCGCAGCAGCCGGGCAACCACGTCGGCGGCGGCCTCGATCACGTGCTCGCAGTTGTCGAGCACGAGCAGCCCGGTCGTTGCCTCGATCAACGAGGACACGTCATCAGCCGTCGCCGCGGCGTCGAGGGCCGCGAGCTCGACCAGCCAGGCTTCGTCTCCACTTCGGCGACCGGCCGCGAGCGCGAGGCTCGTCTTGCCGACCCCACCCGCACCGGTCAACGTCACCAGCCGCGCCGACGCAAGGCGCTCCACCACCTCAACCACCGCGGCATCGCGGCCGATCAGCTCGACCTCGGCCGGCAGATTGGTCTTCAGCGGCTCTCGAACAGTCGGCGCCTCGGTGAGGATCTCCTGATGCAACGCGACCAGCTCCGGACCGGGATCCAGCCCGAGCTCATCAGCCAACCGACGCCGCAGCTCGGCGTAGCTCTCCAACGCCTCTGCCTGCCGGCCGGACTGGTGCAACGCCTTCATCTGTACGGCGCGCAGCCGCTGACGCAACGGGTTCCGGGCGACGAGCTCGGCCAACTCGGCGACGAGTTCGTCGTACTCACCGAGCACCAAACGGGCTTCGGCGTACGCCTCCTGCACGGCCAGCCGCTCCTCGTCGAGCCGGTCGATCGTTGCCCGGGCAAACGCGTCCTGCGCGACATCGGCGTACGCCGGACCGCGCCAAAGCGTCAGCGCATCGGCCAGTGTGGCGGCCCGCATCCGGGCGTTGCCGGTCTGCCGAGCCCGAGCCGCCAGCGCGCGGAACCGGCCAGAGTCCACCGCCTCGGCGGCAACCGTGAGGAGGTACCCGGCGGGAGTCGTCTGCACCAGGTCGCGTGCGCCGGGCTCGGCGTCGTCCAGCGCCTTGCGTAGCTGCGAGACCCGAGTCTGCAGCGTGGCGGTCGGATTGGCAGGGAGCTCGTCGCCCCACAGATCGTCAATGATCGCCGTCGCCGCGACCGGCCGCCCCGCGTGCAGCAGCAGATCGGCCAGCAACCCCCGCACCTTCCGGTCCGGGATCCGCACCGCCCGGCCGTCATCGGTCCACGCGGTGACCGGCCCGAGCACCCCAAATCGCATGCGCCTCAGCCTAGAACTCCCGAAGGTTTTCTAAAGCGGTTCGATTGACGCTGAACGCATGACAAGACCTCTTCTGCTGGCCGGGGCACTCGCCGGCCCTCTGTACGTCGGGATCGGGACCGTCGAGGCGATCGTCCGCGACGGGTTCGACATCCGCAAACACTCGCTGAGCCTGCTCGCCAACGGCACCGGTGGCTGGGTCCACTCGGTGATGATGGTCGGCACCGGACTGCTGACCGTGATCGGCGCGATCGGGCTGGCCAAGTGCTTCGCGCCGGGCGAACGATCGCGCTGGGGCGTTGGCGGCCTCATCGTGTACGGCGCCGGCGTTGCGGCAGCCGGGTTCATGCGGGCCGATCCGGCACTCGGGTTCCCGCCGGGGACGCCGGACGCGATGCCGGAGACGGTGAGCTGGCACGGGTTCGGGCACGTCATCGCCGGGATGATCGGGTTCATCGGCCTGATCGTCGCCTGCTTCGTGCTCAGCCGGTGGTTCGGGCGGCACCGCGCGGCCGGCTGGTCCCGGTTCTCGCTGATCACCGGGATCGTCTACCTCCTCGCCCTGGTTGGGCTCGGCGCCGCTGCCGGCACCACGGCCGGCAACCTCGGTTTCACCGTCGCTGTCATTCTGGGCTGGACCTGGATCACCTTGCTGATGCTGCGCGCCCGCGCAGAGGGGAGTCTGCGATGAAGTTCACGGCCGAGCTCGAGGGCACCGGGAAGACCACGGCCGGGTTCGAGGTTCCGGCCGAGATCGTCGAGGCGCTCGGCGGCGGCGCGCACCCGAAAGTCAGCGTGACCGTGAACGGGTTCACCTTCCGCACCTCGATCGCCCGGATGGGTGGGCGGTACCTGCTCGGCGTCAGCGGCGAACGCCGTACCGCTGCCGGGGTTGCCGCCGGAGACGTGCTCGAGGTCGACGTCGTGCTCGACACGGCTCCGCGGGAGGTCGACGTACCCGAGGAGTTTGCCGCGGCGCTGGCCGGGGACGCGAAGGCACAGGAGTTCTGGCAGACGCTGAGCTACAGCAAGCAGCAGTGGCACGTGTTGCAGGTGACGGGCGCCAAGACCGAGGAGACCAAGGCGCGGCGGATCCTGAAGTCGATCGGCATGCTGCGTGAAGGCCGGGCCCGGTGATGAGGTTCATCGCGTTGCTCCGTACGTCGGAGTCGCACGGCTTCCCGCCACCCGCCCTGCACGAAGGCATCGCGGCTCTCGGCGCTGAGGCTGCCCGCAGCGGGGTCCTCGTGGACACGGCAGGCCTGCTTCCGATCGCGACCGCCACCCGCGTCGGGGTGTCCGCCGGCCGCCTGATCGTCACCGACGGCCCCTTCGAGGACCCGACCCCGCTCGGCGCCTATGCCGTGTACGACGTCGCCACCCGCGCCGAGGTCATCCACTGGACCAAGCGGTTCATGGATCTCCATCGCCGGACCTGGCCCGGCTGGGAAGGCGAGTCGGAGATCCGCCAGATCGTCGGGCCGTGACACCCGCTGACACCCGGCACCACTTGACACCGGAGGCTGCGGCTAAGTGTACTGGTCGGACCAGTAGGCCGAGCTGAGCAGGAGGGTCATGCAGGAGAGCCGGCAGTTCGAAGGACGGATCGGCCTGACCCACCTGGACTCGGTGCCGCACTGGGCGCCCGTCCCGACACCGGGTGCGTCAGCGCCGAACGTGGTGTACGTCGTCCTCGACGACGTCGGGTTCGCCGACCTCGGCTGCTTCGGGTCGGAGATCGACACCCCGACGATCGACGGTCTCGCCGCCGACGGACTGCGGTACGTCAACTTCCACGCGACGCCATTGTGCTCGCCGACCCGCGCGTCGCTGCTGACCGGGAGGAACCACCACTCGGTCGGCATGCGCCTGTTGTCCAACCTCGACACCGGCTACCCGAACGGGCGCGGTCACGTGACGAAGGCGGCCGCGACCCTGGCCGAGATGCTGGTCGACGCCGGCTACAACACCATGTGCGTCGGGAAGTGGCACCTCGCCCCGACCGAGCACACCACTGCGTCCGGTCCGTACGACCAGTGGCCGCTAGGCCGTGGTTTCGAGCGGTACTACGGCTTCCTGGAGGCCGAGACCGACTGCTTCTACCCCGAGCTGTACGCGGACAACCACGCGATCGAGGCGCCTGCCAGGCCGGAGGACGGCTATCACCTGACCACCGACCTGGTCGACCAGGCGATCTCGTTCGTCCGGGCGCAGACGTCGACCACGCCGGAGAAGCCGTTCTTCCTGCACCTCGCGTTCGCTGCCGCGCATGCACCCCACCAGGCTCCGCAGCAGTACCTCGACAAGTACCGCGGCCGGTACGACGAAGGCTGGGACGTCATCCGGGACCGGCGGATCGCCCGGCAGAAGGACCTCGGCGTCATCCCGCCCGACACACAACTGTCCCCGCGCAACGACGGGGTCGAGCCGTGGGCGAACCTCACCGACGACGAGCGCCTGCTGTTCGCTCGCCTGCAGGAGGCGTACGCCGCCATGCTCGAGCACACCGACGCCGAGTTGCGCCGGTTCGTCGACACGTTGGCGGCACTGGGCCGGCTCGACGACACCATGATCGTGGTGATGTCCGACAACGGCGCGAGCCAGGAGGGCGGCAAGCGCGGATCGCTCAACCCGGCCGCGTTCCAGAACGGCATCGAGCCGGACTTCGCCTGGAACCTCGAGCACCTCGACGAGATCGGCGGACCTCGCGGTCACTCGAACTACCCGTGGGGCTGGGCGCAGGCAGGAAACACGCCGTTCCGGCGGTACAAGCAGAACACGCACGAGGGCGGCGTACGCGTGCCCCTGGTCGTGCGGTGCCCGGGCAGGATCGCCGACTCCGGCGCGATCCGGTCCCAGTTCCACCATGTCATCGACATCACCCCGACCGTGCTCGACCTCGTCGGCGTCGAGGCACCGGCGTCGTACCGAGGGGTGCCGCAGCTCCCGCTCCATGGCACGCCGCTGACCTACACGTTCGACGACGCCGAGGCGCCGACCACGCATCGCACGCAGTACTTCGAGATGTTCGGTCATCGGGCGATCTGGCACGACGGCTGGAAGGCGGTCGCCTTTCACCAGCGGGGGACGGACTACGCCGCGGATCGCTGGGAGCTGTACGACACTTCGACCGACTGGTCCGAGTGTGACGACGTCGCTTCCCGCTATCCGGAGAAGCTGGCGGACTTGCAGCAACGGTTCTGGGCGGAGGCCGGCAAGTACGACGTGTTGCCGCTCGACGACCGCGGCTTCGCCGTACGAGCGAAGGTGGCCAGACCGGGATCGATCCGTGCCCGCCGCACCTTCGTCTACTACCGCGGGATGCCGCACCTGCCGGCGGCCGCGTGCCCGCCGACGATGAACCGGTCGCACCGGATGACCGCCTTCGTCGAGCGCGCTGCGTCGGACGGGGACGGTGTGCTCGTAGCGCTCGGCGGCGTGGCGACTGGGTTCTCCTTGTTCGTCAAGGACGGCCGGCTGGTCTTCGACCACAACTACCTCGGCCGGCACACTGTCGTCCGCTCCGAGTTGGCCATTCCCTCAGGCGCGAAGGAGCTCGCGGTGGACGTCGAGAAGGTCGGCGACTGCGCGGCCTCCGTGCGGCTGCTGGTCGACGCGGAGGAGGTGGCCTCCGGCAAACTCGACGCCGTACTGCCGAACTTCCACGGTTGGGAAGGCCTCGACATCGGCCACGACGGCGCGTCCCCGGCGTCGACCGCGTACACCGACACCTTCCCGTACCAAGGCTTCCTGGACCGCGTCGAGATCGCGCTTCCGGACGACGACATCCCCCTCTACGAGACCGTCGACTAGACGCGCTCGCTCGTACGGCGGAGGTCGGTGGGTGACCTCCGTCGTGGGGGTGATGGCCGGCGAGGGTGGTTGCGTCAGACTGAGAGTGTGCTCGGGGTTCCTGGTCCGCGGACGGTTGACGTCGCGGTGGTGGTCGCGGTGGGCGTGGCCACGGCGGTGCCGTTCATCGATCCCGCGCCGGGTGCGGTGACCTGGCTGGGAGTGGTGTTCAACCTGGCGACGGTCGTGCCGCTGTTGTGGCGGAGGCGATGGCCGTTCGGGGTGATGGTGGTCGTCGGGGTGGCCGCGACGCTCGTGTCCGTCCACCACCGGCCCGGTCAGAACCTGCAGTACGCCGGGCTGGTCGCGATCTACACGGTTGCCAGCCTCGGCCGGAAGCGGTGGCAGCGGATCGGCGTACTGGTCGTCATCCTGGTCACGTTCCCGCCGGCGTCGTTGCTGCTGAAGGACAACGACCTCGACGAGTTCATGTTCACCTTCCTGCTGCCGGTCGCCGCCTGGTTGCTCGGCTCGCTGGAACGCAGTCGCCGCGAGCACGCCGCGGTGCTGCGTGACCGAGCGGATCAGCTCGAGCGGGAACGCGTCGCCGAAGCCGCCCGCGCCGCCGCCGAGGAACGCGCCCGGGTCGCTCGCGACATGCACGACATCCTGGCGCACGCGGTCAGCCTGATGGTCGTCCAGGCCGAGGCCGGGCCGGTCGTCGTCCGCACCGATCCGGATCGGGCCGAGCGAGCCTTCGACGCGATCGCCGACGCGGGACGAGATGCGATGGTGCAGTTGCGGCGGCTGCTCGGCGTACTCAAGGCCGGCGAGGACCGAGCTCCGCAGCCGACCCTGGCCGACCTGCCGGCACTTCTCCGCGGCACGTCCTACGAGGAGACCGGGGTACGGCGACCGGTGCCGCCGGACACCGAGGTCGCGGTGTACCGGATCATCCAGGAGGCGTTGACCAACACCGTCAAACACGCCGGCGCGACGCGGGTCGCCGTACGACTGGACTGGTCCGCTGAGGCGCTGGAGTTGACGGTCACCGACAACGGAGTCGGCTCGGAGGTGTCCGCCGGTGGGCACGGGCTGATCGGGATCCGGGAACGGGCGGCGGCGTGTGGCGGTACGGCGGAAGCCGGCCCGCTGGCCGACCGTGGGTTCGAGGTGCGGGCCAGACTTCCCTGGCCGGAAGGAGTCTCATGATCCGGGTGGTGCTGGCCGACGACCAGGAACTGGTGCGCAGCGGATTCGCGATGATCCTCGACGCGCAACCCGACATCGAGGTTGTCGGCGAGGCCGGCGACGGCGCCGAGGCGGTCTCGCTGGTCCGATCGCTGACACCGGACGTGGTGCTTCTCGATGTCCGCATGCCACGCCTGGACGGCCTCGCGGCGGCCCGCACGATCTGCGCGAGCACCGGCACGAGAGTGGTGATGCTGACGACCTTCGACTCCGACGACTACGTGTACGACGCCCTCTATGCCGGCGCCAGCGGCTTCCTGCTGAAGGACGTCCGCCGCGACGACCTGGTACACGCCGTCCGCGTGGTCGTCGCCGGCGAGTCCCTGCTCGCCCCCAGCGTCACCCGCCGCCTGATCGCCGACCTGACCCGGAGCCGCCCCCGCAGCACACCCGCGGCCACCCTCGACGTCCTCACCACCCGGGAACGCGAAACCCTCGTCCTGCTCGCCCGCGGCCTCACCAACGCCGAGATCGCCACTGCCCTGACCGTCAGCGAACACACCGTCAAAACCCACGTCAGCAACACCCTCACCAAACTGAACCTCCGAGACCGAGTGCAAGCCGTCATCGCCGCCTACGAGGCCGGACTCGTCACGCCGGGGACCGAAGGACAGGAGATGTCCCGCTCGCCCGCACCCGGCCCCGCCTGACAGCCCCTCCATGATCCGGTCGCGGCTGGACACCTCCTGTCCTTCCGTCCCACGACCCATTCGCCGGGCGAAGTTCACTCTCACCGGCGAGGTGGCTGGGCGCCGGTCTCCCGAGGATGGGGGTATGAAGAAGCTCGGAGTGGTTGCGGCGGGGCTGTTTGTTGCTTATGGCATCGTTCGGTTGGTTGACGGCCGGGATGGGGAGCATGGGCCGGGCAGAGCCTGGACGGTTGGGCATGTGCTGTTTCTGGTGGGGATCTTGCTGTACGGCGTCGTACTCGTGCGGGCTCGGGGTTTGTTGAGGGCGCGGCATGCGGCGGGGACGGCGGCTGTGGTGGTGGGGTTCGCGGGGGTGGCGGCGTTCGCGCGGGTGTTCGTGGTGGATCTGATCGTGGGGTTTCGGGCGGAGGATCACGCGGCGATGTCGCGGATCGGGGACGAGTACGAGCGGTGGCCGGGGGACCTGGGGATCTACGAGCCGCTGTACAACGTCGGGCCGCTGCTGTTCCTGGCCGGACTGCTGACCCTGGCGGTCCTGCTCACGGTGGAGCGACAGCTGCCGGTGTGGTCGCCGGTGTTGCTGCTGGTGGGATTCGTGCTGATCTCGGTGAACCTCGACCTGATGCCGCTGGGTGGTGCGTTGCTCGGGCTGGCGTTCGTCAGCAATACGACCGGCAGCCGCGATCGACGCCGTACGAGCGCCGCGCTTTAGCAACCGCGGTGACGGGTGACAGCTGTCGGCCCTCCTGCCACGCATCGAGGAACGGCTGCGGTGACACCGACCCACGACGGATCCACCACTTGCCGGGCGGCGTGGGCCAGCTGATTCCGAAGTGCAGGTGGGACGGGGTGACCCGGGCGCTGCCGGTGTTGCCGATCGAGCCGAGCGACTGGCCGGCTTTCACGCGCAACCCCGGCTTGATGCCGGTGCCGATGGCTGACAGGTGCGAGCCGTAGTAGCGCACGCCGTCGATACCCACCACGGACACTGACAGTCCACCGCGGTCCCGGCCAACATTGGTGTCCGGGTCCCACCGGTCGACTGCGGTCACTTCGTCGACCTGCCCGTCCACTGGCGCGACGAACTTGCAGCCGGTCTTCGCGAAGATGTCGGACGCCGGATAGTCGTGGTGACTCTGCGATGCCGACGCCTCGCAGCCCCGGATCGGGAACACGTACCTAGCCGTGGGTGAGGGGGATGGCGACCGGCTTGGCGTCTGCGCCGACGGTCTGCTCGCTCGCACAGCCGGCGCGTCTGATTGGGCGTCCCCTGGGACGTCGCTACACGCAGTCAGCGCGAGCAGACCACCGACCGTGACAGCGGTGGTCGCGGCCCGTCGGAACGTCACCCTGCGAGTTCTCATCCTGGGCCATTGAAGTGGTCTCGCGTCGGGTTGTCCATCCGGAGGCGTTCACCGGGACAACATCTGGTGGTCACGGGAAAGGGCGATGATCGCGCGGGATTCCGCCATCCGAGAGGACTGCACGATGGGGCACGATCACAGCCACCCGCACCCCCATGACCACGAGCACGAGCACGGTCATCATCACCACCACCCGAACACCGAGCTGGACGCGGCCACGCTCGCGGCGCTCGACGAGTCGGTGCCGGACAGCGACCTGTCGCCCACCGAGGTGTCCCGGCGGGCGCTGCTGCGGTCGGCCGGAGTTCTCGGAGGTACGGCGGCTCTCGCCGTCACCGGAGCGCAGGCGGCCGAGGCGGCTGCTCCCGACGACAGCTGGATCTTCAAGCCTGGCGGTCGCCCCACCGTCTGGCTGGCCGGCGACCACCACATCCACACGCAGCTGAGCTCCGACGGCATGTACCGGGTGATCGACCAGGCCCGGCACGCCGCGGCGTACGGGCTGGACTGGCTGGTCATCACCGACCACGGCGGCGCGACGCACGCCCGGATCGGCGTCGACCTGGTCAACCCGCAGATCAAGGCGGCCCGGTCGGAGCTGCGGAACACGCTGATCTTCCAGGGCCTGGAGTGGAACATCCCGGCGGCCGAGCACGGCACCGTCTTCGTCGCACCGGGCAGCCGCGAGGTCGACGTACTGAAGCAGTTCGAGAACAGCTACGACGGCAGCGTGAAGGGGGCCGGCGCGAACACGCCCGCCAACGAGGCGCTCGCGGTGTCCGGCATCCAGTGGCTCGGTCAGCAGGTGGACCACCGCAAGGTCGCGGACGCGCTGTTCCTGGCCAACCACCCGGCCCGCAACGGCATCGACAGCCCGCACGAGATCCGCAACTGGCGTGACGCCGACCCGCGGATCGCGGTCGGCTTCGAGGGCGCGCCGGGCCACCAGGCGGCCGGTCTGCCGGCCGGAATCGGCGCCGCGAACGCGCGCGGCTTCTACGGCAACTCGCCGAACGCGAACTCGTTCCCCGGCTACCCGGCCGAGAGCTACCGGACCTGGGGCGGCTTCGACTGGATGACGGCGACCGTCGGTGGGCTGTGGGACAGCCTGCTCGCCGAGGGCAAGCCGTGGTGGATCAGCGCGAACTCCGACTCGCACGTGAACTGGAACGAGACGTCCCGTCGTCCCGACGGTTCGAGCCAGGCGCAGTTCGACCGCGACGGCCGCTACATGGACCCGGTCTACGGCAACACGGTCAACTCGACCGCGGGTGACTTCTGGCCGGGCTTCTACAGCCGCACACACGTCGGCGCGGACCGGCGCGACTACCTCGCGGTGATGGAGGGCCTGCGCAACGGCCGCGTCTGGGTCGACCACGGCGCGCTGGTGAAGGGCGTCGAGGTCGAGGTCCGTGAGGTCGGCAAGCGGTACGGCGAACCGCTCGGCGGCGCCCTGATCACGCGCAAGGGCCGGGCTCTCGAACTCGTCGTACGGATCACCGCGCAGACGATGCCGAACTGGGCGAACTTCGTGCCGACCCTGAACCGGGTCGATGTCATCCAGGGTGCGGTGACCGGAACGGTGTCCGACCGCGACACCTTCACCGCGCCGAACACCAAGGTCGTCCGGCAGTGGGACACCTCGGGCCGTCGCGGCACGTTCGAGCTCGTCTACCCGCTGGGCAAGGCGGAGGCGCCGTTCTACGTCCGGGTCCGCGGCACCGACGGGAACCGCAGCCAGCCCGGGTACCTCGGCGCGGCAGTCGACCCGGCCGGGCCGAAGCTCGACGTGGTCGGGGACGCGGACCCGTGGGTCGACCTGTGGTTCTACACGAACCCGATCTGGGTCCTGCCGAAGTAGTCGAGATGATCATCGCGATCGACGCGGACAGCCGGGACACGGCCGAGGCCGACCACCTGCTGTACGACCTGCTCGACGCCGTGGACCAGCCGGTCGTCGCCTGCACCCACATGGTGCCAGGCGGCGACCGCCCACACGTCGCGGTCTCGCTGATGAGCACAGCGGACCTGGCCGACGCCGTCCGCGGCCACTTCGCCACTCATGACGCCGGCCTCGCGATCACCCGGCCGGGCGCGTCCGAGCCGGAACTCGCCGGACCGAGCCACCTCGTCCGCGGCGCGTACCTCGCCGCCGTCGAAGCAGCCCTCGGTACGGCGGGACGCGCGGTCCGCTGGCCCGGACACGAACAGGCCCACGGGGTCCTGCCGGCCGCAGAACTCCGCACCCGCTGCGGCATCGATCAACTCGAGGCCGTCGGCGGCCTGTCCGTCACCGACGACGCACTCGTCGACACCCGAGACTTCCTCCGCCCCCTCCGCCGCGCCGGCCGCCTGGTCCTCCAGGTCCAACCCGCCGCCGGCAACCTCCTCATCCCCTTCGAACTCCAACACCAACAAAAGTGCTGCGCCGACCACTAACGCCGGTCGTCCCAGGCGGTTGAGGACTGGAGTACGTCGGGTAGGGGGCCTACTACGCCGAGGCGTTGGGTGCAGCGGGTGAGGGCGACGTACAGGTCGCGGAGGCCGCGGGGTGACTCGATCAGGATGCCGTCGGGGTCGACGACCAGGACGGAGTCGAACTCGAGACCCTTGGCACCGGCTGCGCTCAGCACGGTCACGTCGTTCAAGTGGGCGACCGCCTCCTGCACGAATTCGAGGCGGTTGCGGGACGTGATCACACCGACCTGCCCGTGCTGCGTCTCCTCGGCCGCGACCTTCTGCACGTACGCCGCTTGGTCGCCCGGCGCGATGTCCGCGTGCCAAGGCTGCACCCCGGTCGACCGGACCGAGCGCGGCGCCTTCGCCCGCGGATCGACCTCGCGCAGGACATCGCCCGCGAGCTCCATCACCTCGGCAGGCGTCCGGTAGTTGAGCGTCAGCTCGGCCAACCGCCAGCGATCGCCGAACGTCGACGCGAGCGCACCCTCCCAACTCGTCCCGCCGCCGATCGCACCGGTCTGCGCGACATCACCGACCACCGTCATCGAGCGCAGCGGACACCGCCGCGCGATCGCCCGCCACGCCATCGGAGTCAGCTCCTGCGCCTCATCCACGATCACGTGCCCGTACGTCCACCGCCGGTCGGCCGAAGCGCGGTCGGCCAGCGTCCGGTCGTCGTCCGCCTCGTACCGATCCGCGAGCATCTCGGCGTCGAGGATGTCCTTCGCGGTCAGCACCTCCGCGTCGTCGTCCTCGTCGAAGTCCGTCGACGCCGAACCGATCAGCACGTCCAGCGAGCCTTGTGCATAAGCGATCGCCCGCGCCCGGGCCGCCTTCTCCAGCGCCGCTTCCCGGCCGTCGTCGCCGAGCAACTCGGCCGCTTCGTCCAGCAGTGGTACGTCGGACGGGCTCCAGTCATCGCCGTACCGCAGGAGATGTTCGCGATCGAGGACACTCAACTGCGGCGCGGCAAGGGCCAGCCGGTCCTCGTCGCCGTACAGGTCCTCGAGGAGCTTCTGCGGACTGAGCAGCGGCCAGAGCTGGTCGAGCACCGCTTGCACAGCCGGCTCGGCGAGGACTTCCTTGCGCAACTCCTGCAGGTCGTACTCGTCGAGCAGGTTCTCCCCACCGAGGGGGTCGGCGCCGATCAGGTCGGCGTACTGGTTGGTGAGGAAGTCGACGACCTCGGTGAGGAAGAACGGGCGGGCCTGGTTGTGGGTGAGGTTGCGGCCGCGGGCGCGCGCCCGGGCGTCCGCGCAGAACGCCGGGTCGAGTCGCAGCACGGTCCGGTCGACGGTGAGGTGGATCGGGCGGTCGGGCACCCACTGCCGGTCGGCGACCGCCTTCGCGATCACGTCGGCCATCACCCCGCGACCCTTCACCTCGGCGCTCTCCGCAACCTCCGGCCGAGTCGCGGTCAGGCCCGGGTACAGCTCGGCGACGGTGACGAGCCGGACGCCGTCCTCACCAAGCGACGGCAGCACCTCGCCGATGAACCGCAGGAACGCCGGATTCGGCCCGACCACCAGAATTCCGCGCTTTTCCAGCTGTTCACGGTGCGTGTACAGCAAATACGCCGCCCGGTGCAGCGCGATCGCGGTCTTGCCGGTACCCGGACCGCCCTGGACGACCAGGATTCCGGGCAGTTCCGAGCGGATGATCCGGTCCTGGTCGGCCTGGATCGTCTGGACGATCGACTCCATCCGGCCGGTCCGCCGGGCCTCGAGCGCGGCGAGCAGGACGGCCTCGCCCATCACGCCGGTGCCGGGTTTCGACGCGTCCGGCGCCTGCCGGTCCAGGTCGAGCTGCTCGTCCTGGACGTCGACCACCTTGCGGAGCCGGGTCCGGATATGACGCCGCCGTACGACGCCCTCGTTGGCGACCGCGGTGGCGATGTAGAACGGGCGGGCGGCAGGCGCGCGCCAGTCGACCAGCAACGGTTCGTAGTCGGCGTCGTGCAACCCGAGCCGGCCGATGTGCAGGGTCTCGCCGTCGGCGGCGTCGAGGCGACCGAAGCACAGGCCTTCCTCGGCGGAGTTGAGCCGGGCCAGCCTGGTGTTCAGCTCACGGATCCGGCCGTCGCGCTGGTGCAGGGCCTGCGCGTTGCGGGTATGGACCAGTTGCTCGTCCTGCTTGCGGGCCTCGGCGCGCTCACGCTCGGCGTCGAGCGCAGCGTAGAACGTCGTCAGGTGAACCTGCTCGGCCTGAACCGGATTCGGCAATTCAAACCCCTTGTGATAAAATGCAGCCCGTTGGTTCCTGGAGGAAATTTCCGTATTTCCTCCGGTGGCAGCCACAAATCCATGAGTTTATCCCGGAACGCGCTTTTTCTGTACTGCTGTCGGGTGACCGCTTGACCTCAAGTCGTGTTGAGGTATTAGCGTCCACGCCGTGACCGTTCATCCGCTGCGGCTGGCCCTGCTCACCCGCAACGTCGACGCCGGTCGCTTCGGCACCCTGGTCACCCGCTGGTTCGCCCGTCAGATCGAGCGCTCCGCCGACTTCAAGCTCGACCTGATCGACCTGAGCGCCGTGCCACTGCAGGAGTTGCCGGCCCGGATCGCCGAGGCGGACGCCGCCGTGATCGTCACCGCCGAGTACAACCATGCGTATCCAGGTGACCTCAAGACGGCGATCGATGCCGTACGGCGGCCTTGGTACGGGAAGCCGATCGCCTTCGTCGTGTACGGCGGCCGCTCGGGCGGACTCCGAGCCGCCGAGCAGCTGCGACTGGTGTTCGGTGAGCTCCACGCGGTCACGATTCGCGACAGCCTCGGCTTCCACGAGACCGACTTCACGGCGGACGGCGAGCCCACCGACCACACGACTCCGCGTGCCGCCGCTGCGCTGCTCGACCAGCTCGCCTGGTGGGCCCGGCCACTACGTGATGCCCGCGAACGAACGCCGTACCCGGACTAGCGGACGTCCAGCACTCACCAACCACGGGTTCACCGCGGGGCGCACGCTCACGGCGGCGCCGGATGCGACATTGATGAGTGCTGGCGGTCCGCGCAGGAATACCCGGCGGCCGATGCCGGTTGTCGGTTGAACGTGACTTCCGAACCGATGCCGTTGTCCGTGCTCGACCTCTCGCCGGTGCCGACCGGATCGCGGCCGTCGCAGGCGCTGCACGAGACCCTCGAGCTGGCCCGCACCGCCGAGGCCGCCGGGTACAAGCGCTACTGGCTGGCGGAGCATCACAACATCCCGAGCGTGGCCAGCTCGACTCCCGAGGTGATGATCGCGGCCGTCGCCGCGGCCACCTCGCACATCCGGGTCGGCTCCGGCGGCATCATGCTGCCGAACCACTCCCCGCTGAAGGTCGCCGAGACGTTCCGCGTGCTGGCCGGCCTGCACCCCGATCGCATCGACCTCGGCATCGGCCGCGCACCCGGCACCGACCAGCGGACCGCGCTCGCGCTGCGCCGCAGCCGGGAGGCGCTCGGCGCCGACGACTTCCCCGAGCAGTACGCCGAGCTGCGCGCGTACGCCGAGGGCTTCCCGACCGGCCACCCGTTCGCGCCGATCTCCGCGCAACCGGACGACGTACCGTTGCCGCCGGTGTGGATCCTCGGTTCCAGCACGTACGGCGGTCAGGCCGCGGCCGCGCTGGGGACGGGGTTCGCGTACGCCGGTCACTTCGGGACCCTGGATCCGGCCGGCGTGATCGCGTCGTACCGGGAGAACTTCCAGCCGTCCGACCACCGGTCGACGCCGCACGTCATCCTCGCGCTGGCCGCGATCGTCGCCGACACCGAAGAACGCGCGCAGCAGCTGGCGCAGGCCAACGCGCTGTCGATGCTGCGGCTGCGCTCCGGTCGGCCGGGCCCGCTACCGTCACCCGAGGAGGCCGCCGCCTACCCGTGGTCTGACGCCGAACGCGCGGCGGTCGAGGAGTGGGCCGGGCTGGTCTCCGTCGGCACACCCGACCAGGTCGTTGCCGATCTGCAGAGCCGCGCGAAGGCCGCGGATGCCGACGAGCTGATCATCACCACGAATATCCACAGCCCCGCCGAGCGCCGGCACTCCTTCACGCAGCTCGCCGCCGCCTGGGGGCTCTAGCTCGTTCCGCCGCGGACGTGCTCGAAGATGAGGCTCGTCTCGGCGTGCACTACGGCTGGGTCAGCGGTCAGGTGGTCCAGCACGAATTCGCGGAGCGCGTCCGGCGACGCGGCCGACACGTGCAGCAGGTAGTCGTTCGCGCCGCTGACGTGGAAGAGCGACAGCACACCGGGTAGCCCGGGCACCTTCGTCCGGAAGCGGTTGATCTCGTCGCGCGAGTGCGCCCCGATGCGCACCGCGACCAGCGCCTGCAGCGGCTGCCCGAGCGCCGCCAGGTCCACATCTGCGTGGAAGCCCCTGATCACGCCGCGCTCCCGCAGCGACCGCACCCGCATCAGACACGTCGACGGGGCGATGCCGGCTGCCTCGGCGAGCGCGTTGTTCGGCATCCGGCCGTCGGCGGCCAGTAACCGGACCAGCTCCCGGTCGACCTCGTCGAGCCCGTCGGGCGCCGCGCGCGGGGCGGGACCCGGGGTCCGACGATCCTTCGGCATGCCACCACTGTAGGACTCATCCACAGAATCCACAGCGTGTGGATGAGCCTGTGGATGAATTTTCTTCGGAACTCTTGCGGTAGATCTGCAGAAGATTCCATCCTCGTCGCCGAGTGAGTCCAGGTGACCTGAGGAGGCACGGATGACCCAGCTCGACACCCGGTCGGTGCACGCCGGCCGCGACGACCTCACGGCGCTCGGCGTCCACGTGCCGCCGATCGACCTGTCCACGACCTATCCGCTGCCCGGGGTGACGGCCGGCGGGACGTCGTACGACGTACTCACGCAGGGCAAGGCGCCGGACGGCGGCAGCCTCGTGTACCAGCGGCTGTGGAATCCGACGGTGGCTCGCTTCGAGGAGGCGCTCGCGGAGCTCGAGCACACCGAGTCGGCGGTCGCCTTCGCGTCCGGGATGGCTGCGCTGACCGCCTGCTTGCTCGCCACTGTCGCCGCGGGTCGTCCGCACGTGGTCGCCGTACGGCCGCTGTACGGCGGGTCCGACCACCTGTTATCCACAGGCTTGCTGGGTACGACGGTCAGCTACACGTCGGCCGATTCGGTGGCGGCGGAGATCCGGCCGGAGACCGGGCTGGTGATCCTGGAGACGCCGGCGAACCCGACCGTGGAGCTTGTGGATATCGCGGCGGTGGTCCGGCAGGCGGGCGACGTGCCAGTGCTTGTGGACAACACGTTCGCGACGCCGGTCCTGCAGCAGCCGGCTCGTCACGGGGCGAGCCTGGTGCTGCACTCGGCAACCAAGTACCTCGGCGGCCACGGCGACGTCATGGGCGGCGTCGTCGCGGCAGCCGCGGAATGGACCGCCCGGCTCCGCCAGATCCGGGCCGTGACTGGTGGCCTGCTGCACCCGTTGGCCGCGTACGAACTGCACCGGGGACTGCAGACGCTGCCAGTGCGAGTACGGGCGCAGCAGGCGACCGCTACCAAGGTGGCGGACTGGCTCTCAGCCCAGCCCGCTGTGGAAAAGGTCTACTACCCAGGCCTCACCGACCCGCAGGCCCTCATCGGCCGCCAGCAGGCGGGTCCCGGCGCCGTGCTCGCCTTCACAGTGACCGGCGGCTACGACGCGGCCGCGCGTGTAGCCGACTCGTTGAAGCTGATCACCCACGCAGTCTCCCTGGGCGGCGTGGACACCCTCATCCAGCACCCCGCCGCCCTGACGCACCGCCTGGTCGCCGAGGATGCCAAGCCCCACGCGGGTTTGCTACGCCTCAGCCTCGGACTGGAAGACGTTGACGACCTGACTGCTGATCTTCAGTCAGCACTCGGTCGATGATTCCGTAGTCGCGGGCCGCCTCCGCGGTGAACCAGCGGTCGCGGTCGAAGTCGGTGGTGATCCGGTCGACCGGTTGGCCGGTGCGGTCGGAGATGAGGTGGGCCAGGTCCTCGCGGGCCTTGATGGCCTGCTCGGCCTGGGTCTTGATGTCGGACGCGGTGCCGCCCATGCCGCCGGTCGGCTGGTGCATCATGATCCGCGCGTGCGGCAGCGCGTACCGCTTCCCGGGCGCGCCGCAGGTGAGCAGCACCTGACCCATCGACGCGACCATCCCCATCGCGTACGTCGCGACGTCGTTGGAGATGAAGTTCATCGTGTCGTAGATCGCCAGCCCGGCCGACACCGAGCCGCCGGGGGAGTTGATGTAGAGCGAGATGTCCGCCTTCGGGTCCTCGGCGTTCAGCAGGATCAGCTGCGCGCACAGGGCGTTGGCGTTCTCGTCCTTGATCTCGTCGCCGAGGACGAGGATCCGCTGCCACAGCAGCCGCTGGTAGATGTGACCGTCGAGGGTGTTCGGCATTTCACTCATGCCCTCCAGCCTGCGGGCGGAGCGTCCGGAACCGGCCGGGAATCTGCCCGTGGCAGATCTGCCCACCGCAGACCTGGCCGGGATGGCACACTCGGTACAGGACATCCGGAGGCGAGGAGGGCCAGACGTGTTGCTACGCCAGGTGATCGGGAACGTCTTCCGCCGGTTGCGGCGCGAGCGGGGGATCACCCTGCGCGAGCTCGCCGAGCTGGCCCAAGTGTCGGTGCCCTACCTGTCCGAGATCGAGCGCGGCCGCAAGGAGCCGTCGTCCGAGATCCTGGCCGCGATCTGCCGCGCGCTGGACCTCGAGCTGACCGACCTGCTGGCCGAGGTGCAGTTCGACCTGGCGACCGCGGTCCGGTCCACGCTGCCGATCCACCTCCAGACCGCAGCGATCCGGGTCGAGCAGTCGGCTCCGCGTCGGGTCACCTCGTCCCCGCGTGCCTACTCCGGCTCGGCCGAGGCCTTCTGCCTGGTCGCCTAGGTCGTGCGCTGGTACGACAACCCGACCGCACGCTCCTGGCGTACGGCGCCTCCGCCTGACGAGGTGCTGGCGTTCCACCAGAGCCTGCCCGGATACCTCCCGACACCGCTGACCCCTGTCCCGTCCTTGGCCGCTGAGCTGGGCGTCGGCCAACTGCTGGTGAAGGACGAGTCGCAGCGGCTCGGCCTGCCCGCGTTCAAGGCGCTCGGCGCGTGGTGGGCGATCCATCGGGCGATGCAGGACCACGCAGGGCCGGTGGAACTCGTCACCGCGACTGACGGCAACCACGGACGCGCAGTGGCTCGCCGTGCCGCCATGCTCGGGCTGCCGTCCCATGTGTTCGTCCCGGACGTCGTGAGCGAGGCCGCGATCGACGCGATCCGATCCGAGGGCGCGACGGTGACCGTCGTACCTGACACGTACGACGCCGCGGTCGCCGAGGCGGCGACGTACTCGGATGACCCTGGTCGGCTGTTGATCCAGGACTCGGCCTGGCCCGGGTACGAGGTGGTGCCGCAGCACATCGTGGACGGCTACTCGACTCTGTTCCGCGAGATCGACGTACAGCCCGACCTGGTTGTCGTGCCGATGGGTGTGGGGTCGATTGCGCAGGCAGCGGTCACGTACTACCGCAGTGGTTCGTCCAGACCCGCGGTGCTCGGGGTCGAGCCCGGGTCGGCGTCGTGCGTCACCACGAGCCTGCTGGCCGGCGAGCTCGTCTCCGTGCCCACCGGCAAGACGGTCATGGCCGGCCTCAACTGCGGTACGGCGTCCACGCTCGCCTATCCCGTACTCCGTTCAGGCCTCGACTGCGCGGTCACAGTCGACGACGACGAGGCACTGCAAGCTGTGGACGACCTGCAGTCGGCCGGCATCTCCTCAGGCCCGAGCGGTGCCGCAACCCTGGCCGGCCTCCGGGCCGCCCGCGACCGCCTGCAGCTCACCGCGGACAGCACCGTCATCCTGATCAGCACTGAGGGAGCCTGAGGAAGCAGTGAAGTCGGTCGAGCTGGTGGTGCGGTTTCCGGTGGACGACGTGGAGCTGTCGACGCTGCATGCGCTGGCGTTCGGTGGCGAGGTCGCGGTGCAGGCCTGGCGGGAGCGGTTGGAGCGGTGGGCGCTGACCTGGGTAGGGGCCTTCAGCAACGAGCAGCTCGTCGGGTTCGTACAGGTGTGCTGGGACGGCGGTGCACATGCGTTCGTGCTGGACACCGCCGTACATCCGGACCACGGACGGCAGGGCATCGGGAAGCGGCTCGTGCTTGCTGCGGCCGAGGAGGCGAAGGCGGCCGGGTGTGAATGGCTGCATGTGGACTACGAGCCACACCTGACCGCCTTCTACGTCGACGCTTGTGGGTTCCGACCGACCGACGCGGCCCTGCTCAAGCTGAGATAGCGGTCAGGCGCTCGGTGGAGACGCAGGAGATCAGGCAGCGCTCCTTCGCGTCGCCGAGCAGGTCGGCAGTCCACGTGGTGAAGCCACCATCGCCCAGCTCCGCGCCGTCGCAGCCGATGCCCAGCGCCGTACCGGTGTAGTAGTTCCGGCCCTTCTCCCGCGCGGCGTCCTCGAACAGCTCGGTCTTCAGCGCCGGGCGGACAGTGTCGTCGATCCGCTCCCGCACAGCCGACGGCGTGAACGTCGTGAAGGTCAGTTCAGCCGCGTCACCCAGTACGTCGTGCCAGTACCGCAGGTGATCGACCAGCAGCTCCGCCTCGGTCCGGCCCGAGCCCGTGTCCCGCGCACTCGACACCAGCACGAACAGCTGGAAGTGCGCGAACATCCCCGGCCCGTCGACCGCCTGCGCGCGCACGACCCGCTGGCACGCGGCCAGATCAACCCGTGGCTCACCGGCACGACGCCGTACGGCGGCCTCGATCGCCAGCTCGTTGGTCGGGTCGCTGGCGACCTCGGTGCTGCGGATCGTGCTGAGCACCTGGTGCTGGTTGATGGTGGAGACCGCCGAGCAGGTGCCGAGCGGCGTCACCGGCGACAGCTCGACGCCCGCGAACTGGTCCGGCAGCAGCTCCCACAGCCGCTGCTGGGTCTTCACGAGCTGCCGCGGGTCGGACGTGGACGGCTGCACGAACCGGTCCTGCTGCCAGCGCTGCAGCAGCCGCGCCGGCGTCACCTTCGCGGCTCGGCCATGGCTCACGTCCAGCAGCACGGACTGCAGGTCCGACGGACTCAGCCCGTCGACCAGCGCCTCCCGGCTGCCCGCCGGCAACTTCGCCCAGATCCGTTCGCTCACGTCACCCATCGCCCTACTCTGACCGACGCGTGGACGACAGCGCTCCCCAATTCTTCTGTACCTACTAGTATGTCGGGGACCGAGCGGAAGGGTGTGGACCGTGTACGCGATGCAGTACGAGATCACGTTGCCGACCGACTACGACATGGGGATCATCCGGCGCCGGGTGGAGACCACCGGGCACCGGCTGGACGACTTCGACGGGCTGGGGATCAAGGCGTACCTGATCCAGGACCGGGCGAACGGCGCGATGATCAACCAGTACGCGCCGTTCTACCTGTGGAACGACTCGGCCGGCATGGGCCGCTTCCTCTGGGGCGGTGGGTTCTTCAGCGCCATCTGCACGTCCTTCGGCCGCCCATCGGTGCGGCACTGGACCGGTGTGGAGGCACTGGCCGGTCCGGAGGCGGATCAGCCCGCGCGGAGCGCAACCAGGCACACGCAGACGCTGGCCAACGACGTGGACCCTGCCGACCCGGTCGGTGCCGCGCTCGAGGTGCTGCGCGAGAACGCGGCGCGGTCCGGCGTCCACGCTGCGGCGCTGGCCGTCGATCCCAGTCGCTGGGAGCTGGTCTTCTTCACCTTGTGGAGCTCGCCGGAGCCGGGTGCGGTGCCCGGCACGCGGTACCAGGTGCTGCACTTGTCCACACCCGGAAGAAAAGATCTGCTGGGACGCTGATTTCGCCGTATCTTTCAAGACATGAGATATCCGAGCCCGCACCTTTGACGCCCTGACCGCCTACCGAAGAGCCTGTCCAGCCGCATCGTCGCGTACGAGGCGCTGCAGGACTTCATCCCGCTGTATCCGCTGTACCAGCTGCTGTTCGCCGACCACGGCTTGTCGGCTGCCCAGATCTCGATCCTGTTCGTCATCTGGTCGACGACCGCCTTCGTGCTCGAGGTGCCGTCCGGTGCCTGGGCCGACACGTACTCGCGGCGGAAGCTGCTGGTCCTCGGTGCACTGATCAGCGCGCTGGGGTACGCGGCCTGGATCACGGTGCCGTCGTTCGCCGGCTTCGCGCTCGGTTTCGTGCTCTGGGGTGTCTCGTCCGCGCTGATCTCCGGCACGTTCGAGGCCTTCGTGTACGACGAGTTGGCCGCCCGCGACTGCACCGACAAGTACGCCGGGCTGCTCGGCCGAGCCAGGTCCGCCTCGCTGATCGCCAACCTGGCCGCGACCGCGTTGGCCGCGCCATTGTTCGACCTCGGTGGCTACGTGCTGGCGGGAATCGTCAGTGTTCTCAGCTGTCTGGTTCAGGCTGCGGTTGCGCTGACTCTCCCGGAGGCCCCGGCCGTTGAGCCGGCCCAGCCGGAGGAGGACGAGCCGCACTCGACCTCCACCCGGGCTGCGCTCGCCGAGTACTGGACGATGCTGCGGGCCGGTGTGACCGAGGCGTTGACCAGCCGGGCCGTCCGGCGATCGGTGGCGTTGGTGGCCGTGCTGGGTGGCTTCCTTGCGTTCGACGAGTACTTCCCGCTGCTCGCCAGAGATGCGGGAGCGTCGACCACGGTCGTGCCGTTGCTGATCGCGGTGATCGTCGCCGCACAGGCGATCGGCAGTGCGCTCGCCGGACCGGCGTACAAGTTGCCAGCAGCAACCTTTGCGATCGGGCTCGGCGCGACGGCCGGACTCGTCGCTTGGGGTGCGCTGAGCCGCACGGCCTGGGGCTTCGCCCCGATCGCGATCGGGTACGGCGTGATGCAGCTGGTGATCGTGGTCGCGGAGGCGCGGCTGCAGGACTCGATCACCGGTCCGGCGCGGGCGACCGTGACGTCGGTGTCCGGGTTCTTCGCCGAGGTGGTCGCGGTCGCGGTGTTCGTCGGGTTCGCGGTCGGCTCACTGTGGTTCAGCATGGCGATCCTGGTCGCCGCGTTGACGATTCCGGTGTTGCTGACGGCGATCGTCGTACCGTTCGCGCTGCCGCCGGCGAAGAATTCGGTGTCGGCCGAAGTATCCGACGCCTAGCCTCGCAGGCATGAAGAAGGACAGCGTTCTGGCGGTGAGTGCGGCGGCGGTGGCCGTGGTGTTGTGGGCTGCGGCGTTCGTGGCGATCCGCCATGTCGGGCACGAGTTCTCGGCCGGTGCGCTGTCGTTGGGGCGGTTGCTGGTGGGCAGCGTGCTGCTCGGTGTGTTCGTGTTCGCTCGGCCGCGCCGCTGGCCGGCGAGGGGTGACTGGAAGTTCCTGCTGGTGTGCGGCCTGTTGTGGTTCGGCGTCTACAACCTCGCGCTGAACGCGGCCGAGCAGCGCCTCGACGCCGGCACGACCTCCATGCTGGTGAACATCGGCCCGCTGTTGATCGCCTTGCTCGCCGGAGTGCTCTTGCACGAGGGCTTCCCGCGCCAGCTGGTGATCGGGAGCGTCGCCGCGTTCGGTGGAGTGGTGCTGATCGGGCTGTCCTCGTCGAGCGGTCGGGCCGAAGCATGGGGCGTCGTCCTGTGCCTCGTTGCCGCGGCGGCGTACGCGATCGGGGTCGTCGCGCAGAAGCCCCTGCTCGCCAGGCTTCCGGCGCTCGAAGTGACCTGGCTGGCCTGCGTGATCGGCACGGTCGGTTGCCTGCCGTTCGCGCCGACCCTGGTCCGGGAGACGGCCGACGCGCGGCCGTCGACCATCTGGTGGGTCCTGTTCCTGGGCGCGTTTCCGACCGCGATCGCCTTCACGGCCTGGGCCTACGCGTTGGCCCGGACCACGGCCGGCCGGATGGGCGCGACGACGTACCTGGTCCCGCCGTTGACGATCTTCCTCGGCTGGCTGCTGCTCGACGAGAGCCCGAAGCCACTGGCCTATGTCGGCGGCCTGCTCTGCCTGATCGGGGTCGCGATCTCGCGCTACCGGTCGCGGTCGGCCAAGGTCGCGATGCCGGCGGTCAGCACGGCCAGCCCGGACTCGAAGCCGCTGTCGAAGTCGTAGGCGAGACCCTCCGGGCCCAGTTCCTTGACCACTCGCACCAGCGTCGGCGCCTTGCCCTCGGGCAGTCCCTGTACCCGGGCGAGCAGGTCGGGAGCCAGGTCGAACGTCTCCGAGCGAACCGACGCCTCGCCGAGGGCGAAGCCGTGGATGAAGTCGACCAGCGTGTTCACCGACTCGACGATCCGCCGCGGTGACAGCCCGGCCCGGTCGAGCGCGCGGTAGTACGGCTCCACCGTCACGACCACGACCTCCGACACCGCCGACGTGTCGGACAGCACCTGCAGCGCCAGGTTGGGATGCGCTCGCAGCGCGTTGCGATACGCCCGCGCCGCCTCCTTCAGTTGCTCCTGCCACGGCACCGTGTCGCCCGGATCGGTCTGCTCGACGCCGGCGAACACGAGCTCCGCGAGCCCGCCCAGAACGGCGGCCTTGTTCGGCAGGTGGTGGTAGAGCGACATCGGGTTGACCCCGAGGGTCGACGCGAGCCGGCGCATGGTGAGCGCGTCGATTCCCTCGTCGTCGACGATCCGCAGCGCCGCCGTCAGGATCGCCTCCCGGCTCAGCCGCTCCTCGCCGGCGCGGGGTCGACCGGACCGCTTGCCAGCATTAACCATACGCCGTATGGTACATAACCATACAACGTATGGAAAAAGGAGCTCTCAGCATGAAGCCGTTGGCGGGGAAGGTTGCGTTGGTGACGGGGGCGAGCCGGGCGGCCGGCCGCGGGATCGCGGTCCAGCTCGGCGCCGCGGGCGCGACCGTGTACGTGACCGGTCGCACCACGAAGGGGCAGCGGTCGGAGATGAACCGGCCCGAGACGATCGACGAGACCGCCGAGTTGGTCGACCAGGCCGGCGGTCGCGGCATCGCCGTACCGATGGACCACCTGGATCCCGAGCAGGTCCGCGCGCTGGTCGAGCGGATCGAGGCTGAGCAGGGCGCGCTGCACATCCTGGTGAACGACATCTGGGGTCAGTTCGGCGAACCCGAGTGGGACAAGACCGTCTGGGAGAGCAACCTCGAGGACGGCCTGCGACTGCTTCGGCTCGGCATCGACACTCACGTCATCACCAGCCACTACGCGCTGCCGCTGCTGATCAAGTCCCCGGGTGGCCTGGTCATCGAGATGACCGACGGCACGAACGAGTACAACGCGGACAACTACCGCGTCTCGTTCTTCTACGACCTCGCCAAGGGCGCCGTCAGCCGGATGGCGTTCGCCCTCGCCCACGAGCTCGACAAGTACGACGCGACCGCCGTCCTGCTCACTCCCGGCTGGCTGCGGTCCGAGGCGATGCTCGAAGGCTTCGGCGTGACCGAGGAGACGTGGCGGGACGCGACCGAGCGGATCCCGCACTTCGCGATCTCCGAGAGCCCGTCGTACGTCGGCCGCGCGGTGGCAGCCCTGGCCGCGGATCCCGACGTACGGCGCTGGAACGGCAAGTCCACGTCGAGCGGCGAGCTCGCGCAGGTCTACGGCTTCACCGACCTCGACGGCAGCCAGCCGGACGCGTGGCGGTACATGGTCGAGGTGCAGGACCCCGGCAAGCCGGCTGACACCACTGGCTACCGCTGAAGCCGCTAAAGGTTGTACGGCGGGCAGACCGCGCTGCCATCGGCCGGAGTCGCCAAAGCGCGCAGGTCACCGGACAGCGCAGCGTGTGGATGGGCGGCCGCGATCGGAATCCCCGACGCGGCCGCCAACTCCAGCAGCTCCCGCCGTGAGGTCACAGCCCGCGCGGGATCCCGCTCGTACACATAGATGAGCTCCGGCCACCGAGCCTGCGCCGGATGCACCAGCACGTCCCCGCCGAGCACCGCCCGCTCAGTCACTACCGACTGATGCCCGGGCGTATGCCCCGGCGTCGGCACCAACCGCAGCCCGCGCAACCCGGTCTCGCCGTCCACCACCCGGAGCTGATCGGCGTCCACGATCGGCCGGAGCATCCGCTCGTACGTCGCCCCGCCCCGCACATGCTCGAGCTCAGCCCGCTGTACGACGTACTCCGCGTTCACGAACCGCGGCTTGTCGGCGTCCGCGCTCCACCCCACGTGGTCCAGATGCACATGCGTCAGCACCACGGTGTCGATGTCGCTCTCCCGTACGCCGACCTTCTCCAGCAGCCCCGGCAGCCGCCCGCTCACCCCCAGCCATTCGGCGGCCTCACCGCCTGCCGGGCCTATGCCCGCATCGACGAGCACGACACCGGAGTCCCCGGTCACCAGATAGCTGTGGAAATGCAGCCACCAGCCCGCGGCCCGCACGTTTCCGGGCATCACCGCCGATGTCCACTCCGCATGCTCGGCACTCCACCCCGGCAGCGCGTCCTCGATGGGCTCCGGGAATACCGCCACCGCATCACACAACACCGTCACGTCCACCGGCTCAGTCTCCGTCAGTCGAGGAGCATCCAGGTGGCCAGACCGGCCATCAGCAAGGCGATGGTGGAGTCGAGAACCTGCCAGGCCCGCGGGCGGGCGAACAGTGGCGTGAGCTTGCGGGCGAAGAACCCGAGCGCGAAGAACCAGGTGAACGACGCGGTCACAGCGCCGATGCCGTAGATCCAGCGGCCGTCGGCACCGCGCTGGTTGGCCAGCGATCCGAGCAGTACGACGGTGTCGAGATACACGTGCGGGTTGAGATAGGTGAAGCCGAGGCAGGTCAGCAACACGCTCCGAAGGGCAGCGGGGGCGTGATCGGCCGGGCTGATCGCGCCGGGGTTGAGCGCTCGTCTCGCGGCGAAGGCGGCGTACACGAAGAGGAAGGCGGCGCCGCCGTACTTGGCGATGCCGAGAGCGAGCTCGCTGCGGGTGAGGAGGGCGCCGAGGCCGGCGATACCGCTGGAGATGAGGAGTGCGTCGGAGAGCGAGCAGACCAGCACCACCGGCAGCACGTGCTCGCGGCGCAGGCCCTGGCGCAGCACGAAGGCGTTCTGCGCTCCGATCGCGACGATCAGGGACAACGTCGTGGCAAAACCGGCAAGGAGGGGCATGTCTACGACAGTAGGAAACCGAGTCCCATCAAACCAGCTAAAGATTCTGAAGTGGCATTAGCATGGCTTCATCATGCAGATCGACTCCGCACAGCTCGACACCTTCGCCGCCGTGGTCGACGAAGGCAGTTTCGACGCCGCCGCGCGCCGGCTGAACGTCACGCCCTCGGCGGTCAGCCAGCGGATCAAGGCACTGGAGAGCCGGCTCGGCCAGGTCGTCGTGATGCGCGCCAAACCGGCTCAGCCGACCGAGGCGGGCGAGGCCCTGCTCCGGCTCGCCAGGCAGGTGTCGCTGCTGGAGTTGGAGGCGATCGCGGCGGTCCGTGGCAAGGTCGACACGCTCCGCCTGCCGATTGCCGTGAACGCGGACTCGCTGAACAACTGGTTCCTGCCCGCGATGCTCGACCTGTCGGAGCAGCACGCGGCGCGGTTCGTCGTCCATCAGGAAGACGAGGAGCACTCCGCGGAGTTCCTTCGGAACGGAACCGTGCTCGCCGCGGTGACCGCCGATCCACGGCCGGTGCAGGGCTGTCGCGTCGTACCACTGGGGAAGATGCGGTACCTGCCGGTCGCCACGCCCACGTACGCCGAGCGCTGGCTGGCCGGGAAGCCGTTGCCGGACGCGCTTGCTGAGGCGCCGATGATCGTGTTCAACACCAAGGACCTGCTGCAGCACCGGCTGCTCCGCAAGGTCACCCGGCGCAAACTCGACCCGCCGACCCACGCGGTGCCGGCGCCCGGAGCCTTCCACCAGGCCGTCCGGATCGGCCTGGGCTGGGGCATGATCGAGGACGAGGTCGCCCAGCCCGAGCTGGCCGCCGGCCGCCTGGTCGATGTTGCCCCAGGCAAGTACGTCGAGGTCCCGCTGTACTGGCAGCACTGGAAGCTCCAGTCGAGCATCCTGGACGCGCTGACCGCCGCCGTCCTCCGCGCCGCCTCCGTGGGGCTCAGAGCGGGCGGTGCATGACGTGCAGTCCGACGTACCCGTGCTTGGGGTGATGGAAGGCCTCGGGGACGGTGCCGATGATGCTGAAGCCCAGGTCCTGCCACAGGTGCACGGCCGCCGCGTTGGTCTCGACGACGGCGTTGAACTGGATCGACCGGAAGCCTGACCGCCGAGCCCAGTCGATCATGTCCTCGCAGAGCAGCCGCCCGACGCCCTTGCCGCGAGCGGCTGCGCCGACCATGAAGCTCGCGCTCGCCACGTGGGAACCCGGACCGGGCCGGTTCGGGTACATGTTGGCGCTGCCCAGAACGGTGCCGTCGGCATCGACCGCGACCGTGGTCCGGCTCAGCGGGTCCTTGGACGGCGACATCCAGAGCGTCTCCGCCTGCTCCTCGGTGAGCTCCGGGTCGTAGGCGTACGTCTCCCGCGCGGTGACGATGTCGTGGAAGAACGGCCAGATCGCCGCCCAGTCGACCGGGGTCGCATTCCTGATCTGTACTGACATAGTGCGAGAAGCATCACCCGAGAAGCCCAGGATGCCAACCACATTCCCGATAGACTGTTCGAGGATGACAAATACCGTGTTCCAAGGGCTCCCGCGCTGGAGTCTGGCCGTGCCCCCGTTGGCATTCCTCGTTCTGCTGGTCTCCTGGGGTCGCGATCTGGGTGTCGTCCTGCTGATCCTGGTCTGTGCCGGTCTCGGCGCTGCCGTGATCGCTGCCGTTCACCATGCCGAGGTCGTCGCGCACCGCGTGGGCGAACCGTTCGGCACGTTGATCCTGGCGCTCGCGGTGACCGTGATCGAGGTCGCGCTGATCGTGACACTGATGGCCTCCGGCGGCGACAAGGCGTCGTCACTCGCGCGGGACACGGTGTTCGCCGCGGTGATGATCACCTGCAACGGCATCCTCGGGCTGTCTCTGGTCGTCGGCTCGCTGCGCCATCACGTGCAGGAGTTCCGGGTCCGGGCGTCCAGCGGTGCCCTGGCGGTGATGACCGCGCTCGTCACACTCAGCCTCGTGCTGCCGACGTTCACGACCAGCGCGCCGGGCCCGCAGTTCAGCGGCGCCCAGCTCGCCTTCGCGGGGGTTGTCTCCCTGGTGATGTACGGCGTCTTCGTCTTTGTCCAGACCGTCCGCCACCGCGACTACTTCCTGCCGGTCCTCGCCGGTACGCCGGAAGTCCAGCGGCACCGTGATGTCGAAGCACCGGCTGTGGTCGACGAGGAGGACCACGACGAGCACGCGGTCGCACCGAGCGGCAAGACCGCCCTGCTCAGCCTGGGCTTGCTGTTCGTCTGCCTGATCTCGGTCGTCGGCCTGGCCAAGACGGTCTCGCCGAGGCTCGAGTCCGCGGTCGAGTCGGCCGGCGCGCCGCTCGCGGTCGTCGGTGTCGTCATCGCGCTGTTGGTGCTGCTGCCGGAGACGGTTGCCGCAGTCCGTGCAGCACTGCGGAACCGCCTCCAGACCAGCGTGAATCTCGCGCTCGGGTCGGCGCTCGCCAGCATCGGCCTCACCATTCCGGCCATCGCGATCGCGTCCATCTTGCTCGACGGACCGCTGGTGCTCGGTCTGGGTGGCAAGGAGATGGTGCTGTTCGCGCTGACCGTGGTGACCGGCATCCTGACGCTGGCCACTGGGCGGGCGACTCTGCTGCAGGGCGCCGTACACCTGATGGTTTTCAGCGCGTTCCTGTTCCTTGCGGTAAGCCCTTGAGGTAGTCGATCACCGCCTGCTGGTGATTGTGATCGGCCCAGCCGAGTGCGTTCCCGCCGTACGACGGATCACGCACCTCCGGGTCGGCGCCTAGTTCGATCAGCTTCTTCACGGTGTCGAGGTGGCCGTAGAGCGCGGCCTGGTGGATCGCGGCGCACCCGCCCATGATGTTGAGGTCGAAGCCCAGGTTCTTCAATGGTGTGAGGGCTTCCGTTCGGCCGATCTCGCCGGCCCGGATGGGGAGGTAGGGGTTGCGGGCGACGGCACGGGCAGCGAGCTCGGGGCTGATGGCCGGGGTGTCGCCTCGCATGATCGCGGCGAACACCTCGTGCACTTCGTCCAGCGGCGCTGCACCGGCGGCGCGAAGGAGCTCGGCGATCTCGGTGTGCCCTTGTACGGCGGCCAGCTCGTAGGCTCGGTGTCCGCAGAAGACCGGGTGCTCGGTCCCACGGCCCTCCGGATCGGTGCCTTGGGCAAGCACCAGCTCGACCCGATGCCGCAGGCCCTCTGACGAGGCGAACACCAGCTCGTCCTCCAGGAGCTGCTGCGGTGTTGGGTGCGCAGCCGTCATCCGTTCATGCCAGGGACCGCCGTCGCCCCGGCCGAGTCCGTACTCGAGCAGGAGCTCCAGGTGGACGTCGTCGTACGGCGGGGGAGCGCCGGGACCGCAGTTGTACATGGTCTGGCTGTCGTTCGGGTCGGCGCCGGCGTCGAGCAGCAGCCGCGCTAGTTCGACCCGGTTCCGATGCGGTGGTTGATCGCCTTCACCACGGCCGAAGACGCCGGTCACCGCGGTGAAGGGCGACGGCAGGCCTTGCCAGAGGTAGCCGGCGTTCGGATCTGCGCCGTGTTCGAGCAGGAGGCGGGCGATCTCGACCTGGTGGGGCGCGTCCAGGCGGCTGTAGGTCAGGTACAGCAACGGCTCCCAGCGGTACGGTCCGCCTTCTGTGCGTGCCTGCTGGGGAAGGTCTTCACGGACGGCGTCCAGCTCGCCGGCCGCCACCTTGGTGTAGATGTTGCTCAAGGCAATGTCCGGGAAGCGGTCGAGCAGTTGCCGCGCGGCGTGCTGCCGGGCCGGATCGTCCTGCCCGTAGTGCAGGGTCGCCAGCCGGAGGAACTCGTCCGCTCGCTGCTCGGGCGTGTCGAGCGGGCCGCCGATCGGCTGCCGATGCGGTGACCGGCTGTACCGGTCGACCAGCTCGAGGTGCCGCACGATCTTCGGCCAACTGGGGAATCCGTAGCTCCGGGCGATCACCAGTTGGGCGTCGGCCAGCGTCTGCACCGGGTGGAACTCGGCGGCCAGGGCGACTGCGTCGGGATCGTCGGCACGGACCTGCTTGAGCAGCTGCTTGGCCTGCTTGCGCAGGTGGTCCAGGTGCGGGTCGTTCGGGAGATTCCGGGTCGGCATCGCGACCTCCTCTCTGCGAGCCTGCTGTCCGCGTCGTCAGGCGAGAAAGGAGGTGAACATCAACCGCACAACTCCGTGACCAGGTGGGCTGAGCCCTTCCCGCGGACCGGTGGCGCCCTGAGCGCCTACCGGCAGGCTAGCTCAGAGAGGCTTTTCCATCCACCATTCGGTGAACTCGTGGGCGCGGTCCTTGTCGAGGCGGATCACCCACAGGTTGCTGAACTCGGCCGGCGGTTCGGTCAGGTACGTCGTCCAGCCCCGGACGAACCCGACCCCGTCGCCGAACCCGAGCACGTCGTACTCGAACGTCGTCTCACCCGGCGCGTCCGCGACCTCCAGCCAGGCGGTGACGATCGCGTCCCGGCCGAGCACCGGCTCCTCGTCCGGCCGGCGGTACCAGGCGGCGTCCTCGGTCCACAGCGCCGCGATGTCGGCCGGATCGTTCGACTCCCAGGCCTTCCGGTACTTCGCGACCCAGCGGTCGAGGTCCTTCTCCTTCACGCGATCCGGCGGTGGTTGAGGACGACCGCCGCCGGGTTCGCGAGTACGGCGGGGTGCTCGCGCGGATCGGCGTCGTACGTGACGAGGTTGCCGTTGCCGCTGAGACCCAGGTACTCCTGCGCACTCGTCGACGCGGCGGCCAGCGCCTGGTCCACAGTCAGCCCGTGTTCGACGAGCAGGGCGACTTCCCCGGCCACAGAGCCCACGACATCTGATCCGGTCAGCACGTGGACGCCGTACCGGTCGGCGAGCGGGAGCACCGAGGCGAGGTACTCCGACCGGGCCCGGCGTCGCGACTCCTGCTCCGGGTTGGGGTTCGGGACGCTGCCGACGGAGGCGCAGAGAGTCGGCGTCCAGGCGCCGCCGCGGGCGCCGAGGATCTCGAGGTCCTGCTCGGTGAGCGACGTACCGTGCTCGATCGAGTCGACGCCGACCCGGATCAGGTCGCTGACGATCGGAGTGTTCGTGTGCGCCGCGACCCGCGCACCTCGTGCGTGCGCGAGGTCGACCATCGCCTGAATGACGTCGGTCGGGTAGGTCTGCGCCACCTCGCTGCCGCGGATCGGCCCGTCCGGTCCGACCTCCGGAAAGTCGGCGACGAGCTTCAGCCACGTCGCGCCGTCCGCGATCTCGGCCTCGACCGCGGCCAGCAGGTCTTCCGGGGCGACCGGTTCGTGCATCCCCGGGAAGTAGCGGCCGTCCGGGGCGAGGAACCGCCCCGCCGCGAGCACGAACGGCCGGCCGTCGTCCTCGGTGGTAGCCAACTTGAGCGTCACCTCACGGTTGCCACCGACGTCCCGCAGCGCGCTGACCCCGGCGTTGGCGAGCTCGCCGAGCCGCTCATTCGCGAAGTCCGCACCGAACATCACCGGCCCGTTGTCGCCGGGCCCCATCGTCAGGTGACAGTGCGAGTCCACCAGCCCCGGCACGCCAAACCGCCCGGGCAGCACCGCGTCACCCCCGACCCCAAACGCGAGCCGGGCAGTGTCCCCGGCCGGCAGAACCGTCCCCTCGAACACCCAGGTCGTCACCCCGCCATCTTCCCCTACCGCGAGACCCAGCTCACATTCCGCGTTACTTGAACATGTTCAAAAGCTGGCGCTACGGTCTACTTGAACGTGTTCAAAAGTGAGGAGAGTGATTGGCATGACCGTGACGACGTACCTGCTGTACCTGGTGATCTCAGTGCCGCTGATCGTCTGGGTGGCGCGCACGCTGAGCCGGAACGGGCGGATCTTCCTGGTCGACGTGTTCCGCGGCAACGAGGACTTCGCCGACGCGGTGAACCGGCTGCTCGTGGTCGGGTTCTACCTGGTGAACCTCGGCTTCGTGACGCTGTTCCTGCGCTCCGACAACACTGTGGTGGACGCGCGTGGCGTGTTCGAGGAGCTGAGTGTGAAGCTCGGCATCGTGATGCTCGTGCTCGGCGCGCTGCACCTGACGAACGTCTGGATCTTCAACGCGATCCGCCGCCGCAGCCGGATCGACGAGATGACCAACCCGCCGGTGCCGCCGAACGACGTGCTCCCGCCTGCAGCCCCGGCCGGCGCCCTGACCGGGACCGAGCCGCCGCCGCGCTTCGGTTACTGACCATGCGTGAGTTGACCGTCCTGTACGACGAGCAGTGCGGGCTGTGTCGCCGGTTCAGGGCGTGGCTGGCGGCGCAGCGGCCGGCGCCGAACGGGCATGGCGGGGTGGTGCACTTGCGGTTCGTCGCGGCGGGGTCGGCGGACGCGCGGGCGCTCTACCCCGACCTGGACCACGCGGCCACGCTGCGGGAGGTGACAGTGGTCGCCGACGACGGTTCCGTGTACGTCGGCGACCGGGCGTGGATCGTGTGCCTGTGGACAACGCGGGAGCACAGGCACACCGCCGTACGGCTGGCGAGTCCGGCGATGCGGCCGGTCGCGCGGGCCATGGTGCAGGCGGCCGCTGGGCTGCGGAGCTGGAGCAGTGTTCGGGCCGGGGGTGACTACGCTGACCGATGTGACGGAAAGTGCGACGTCGAAGGGTGAGCAGACCCGGGAGCTGATCCTGTCCACCGCGCTGCGGCTGTTCCGCGAGCAGGGGTACGGCAAGACGACGATGCGCGCGATCGCCACCGAGGCGGGCGTGTCGGTCGGCAACGCGTACTACTACTACAGCTCCAAAGAACACCTGATGCAGGCGTACTACGACCACCTGCAGGACCAGCACCGGGAGGCGGTCGCCCCGATCCTGGCCGCGGAGAAGGGGTTCGTGCCGCGGTTGACCGGCGTACTGCGGACCTGGCTGGAGGTCGCGGCGCCGTACCACGAGTTCGCCGGCACGTTCTTCAAGACCGCGGCCGAGCCGAAGAGCCCCCTGTCACCGTTCAGCGACCAGTCACGCCCGGCCCGGGAGGCGAGCGTCGAGATCTTCCGCCAGGTGGTCGATGGCTCGGACCTCAAGCTGCCGACCGACCTGAAGGCGGAGCTGCCCGAGCTGCTGTGGCTGATGCAGATGGGCATCGTCCTGTTCTGGGTCCACGACGACAGCACCGACCTCCGCCGCACAAAGGCCCTCATCGACCGCTCGGGCCCCCTGGTCGACCGCCTGCTCCGCCTGACCCGCGTGCCCGGCGTCCGCGGCGTAGTCAACGACCTCGTCGGCTTGATCCGCTCGGTAAAGGCCTAACCCACGGCCTACCCACGCGTGCCGCGCAGCACTCGTGGGCAAGAACTACTCCCCGGTCAGCCCGTCGATTCGTTCGCGGAGAAGGTCGGCGTGGCCGTTGTGGCGCGCGTACTCCTCGATCATGTGCAGGAGGAGGTAGCGCAGCGAGTGTTCGCCCTCGTGCTTCGGCCGGATGAACGTGTAGTCGAGCTCGTACCCGGCCGCGATCCCGTCGGAGATCTTCACGATCTCCAGGTAGCCGGCGAGGTCGTCCTCGGCCTGTGCGGGGTCGACCAGGTCGAAGTCGCCGTCCGGGAACTCGTTGCTCCAGAACTTGTGCTGCACTTCCTGCCCCGCGAGGCAGCGCTGGTACCAGTACCGCTCGACCTCGGTCAGGTGGCGGACCAGCCCGATCAGCGACATGCTCGACGGCTCGACCGTGCGCTGGACGAGTTGCTCGCCGGTCAGTCCGGACAGCTTCCAGAGCAGCGTGCCGCGGTGGAAGTCGAGGAAACCCTGCAGGAGCTCGCGTTCGCTCCCGACCTTGGCCGGGATCACCCGGGAGTCAGCCGTAGTCACGCGCTGAACCTATGTGACGGACCTCCTGTGGACAACTCACGTGCGCGTGCCCCCTGGTGCCGTAGACTGGCGAAGACGGCCCGCCCAGTTCTGCCTCGGGCCGGTGAGCGCAGCACACTGCGCCAGCAGTCGACTACCACGCGCCGCGGCCCGAGCCGCGCCGGGCAGGACGACCCCCCGACTTTTGGAGCACTACATGGCGGCCAGCCGCCCCACGTCCACATCCACGCAAGCCCAATCCACGTCCACCTCCCGTCCCCGCCGCAGGCGCCGCTCCGGCGCCCGGCCCGACGGTGCGGGTGCGCCTTCCAGCACCACCGCCTCCGCCCCGACCTCCACTGCAGACGGCAGTAGCCGACAGCGCTCGAGCCGCGGACGGCAGCGCCAGCGCGGCGACCGTCAGTCGAAGGTTGTCAACAGCAACAACACTGCAGAGCTCAACGACTACGACGACGTGGCCGAGTTGGTTGTCCCCGACAACCTCACGTTCGCGGATCTCGGCGTACCGAACCCACTCGTGGCAGCACTGTCCGCGGCCGGTGTGACCAAGCCGTTCCCGATCCAGGCGGCGACGCTGCCGGACTCGCTGGCCGGCAAGGACGTGCTCGGTCGCGGGCGGACCGGCTCCGGCAAGACGTACGCGTTCGTGCTGCCGGTGATCGCCCGACTCGCCGCGAGTGGTTCGAAACGCCGGCCGCATCAGCCGCGGGCACTGATCCTGGCTCCGACCCGTGAGCTGGCGACCCAGATCCAGGCGTCGATCACGCCGCTGACCGACGCGTTCGGTCTGCGCACGATGACGATCTTCGGCGGCGTCGGCCACGGCCCGCAGATCACTGGCCTGCGCAAGGGCGCCGACATCGTCGTCGCATGCCCGGGCCGGCTCGAGGACCACCTGCAGGCCGGTCACGTGAGGCTCGACGCGGTCGAGATCACGGTGCTCGACGAGGCCGACCACATGGCCGATCTCGGCTTCCTCCCCGCCGTACGGCGGATCCTCGAGGCGACCCCGGCCGACGCCCAGCGGCTGCTGTTCTCGGCCACGCTGGACGCCGGCGTCGACGTACTCGTGCAGCGGTTCATGACCGACCCGGTCACGCACAGCGTCGACTCGGCGCAGTCGCCGGTCGCGAAGATGACCCACCACGTGCTGCACGTCCAGTCCGACTCGCGGCTGCCGGTGCTGGTCGACCTGACCGCGGCGCCGGGCCGGTCGCTCGTCTTCACCCGGACGAAGTACGGCGCCAAGGCGCTGACGAAGAAGCTGATCGCCCAGGGCGTCCCGGCCGTCGAGCTGCACGGCAACCTGTCGCAGGGCGCCCGGACCCGGAACCTCGAAGCCTTCGGCAACGGTACGGCGAAGACGCTCGTCGCGACCGACATCGCGGCCCGCGGTATCCACGTCGACGACGTCGCGCTGGTGATCCACGCCGACCCGCCGATCGAGCACAAGGCGTACCTGCACCGCTCGGGTCGCACGGCTCGCGCGGGTGCCGAGGGCACGGTCGTCACGCTGATGACCGACGACCAGGTGCGCGACGTCCGCGACCTCACCCGCAAGGCTGGGATCGCCCCGACGATCACCAAGCTCACCGCCGGCGACCCGCTCCTGACCGAGCTGGCGCCGGGCGAGCGCACCTTCGTCGAGCCGACGCTCAAGGCACCGGAGCGCGTCGCGTCCACCGGCGGCGGGTCAGGCCGAGCCAACCGCCGCCGCCGCGGATCCCAATCGGCGACGGGCCAGCGCTCCGCCGCTCAACGCCCTGGCGACGCCGGTGGGCCGAAGCCGGCCGGTTCGCCACGCGGCCGCGGCCGCTCCAAGTCCGCCAGCACGCCGAAGACCTACACCACCAGCACCCCAGGCTCCACCCCCCGCACCGCCACCGCCGCCGCCTTCTCCACCAACACGCGAACCGGCTCCTCCCGCCGAGCCCGCTAACTCGCTGGCCCAAGCCAACGACCGCTGACCAGACGATCTGGGCCAGCGGTCGTTGGGTCGTTGGGCTGGTTAGGGGTTGGTTGGGTGGGACTTGCGGGCGCGGTGGGCTCGGACTCGGCCTCGGGTGGCGCAGGTTGGGTTGGGGCACCAGCGGCGGCGGTTGGAGGGGTCGGTGAAGACTCCTCGGCAGTCGTGTTCTGGGCACGCTGAGAGGAATTGGCGCTCGGGGCCGGTCAGGTGATCGACTGCCTGGCGGGCGATTCGGGCGAGGGCTTCGGTTGCGGTTGTGGGGCGGGTGCGGGTCAGGCGGTTGGTTAGCTTCAGTTGCAGCGGGTCGTTGTCGAGGAAACGGGCGAGCGCTTTCACGTGCGCTGGGTTCGGGCGTGCGCCGTCTACCGTCGCCAGTGCGATGGGGCGCAGAGTCTCGCGTAGCTGGTGCGCTGACGCCAGGTCCTCGGCGGTGACCTTTCGTGTGGGCCGCAGCTCAACTCGGTCGAGCCACTCCGAGAACCGCTCGATTGTGGGCATCCGCTCTACGGGGTGTTCTCCGAAGTGCGTGCCGCGGGTCGCGAGCAGGTTCAGCCACGTCGCGCCCAGGTCGAAGCGAAACTCCATGCGATCAGCCACCTGGACATCGTAACGCCCAGGCCGTTACGTTGGTAACGTGTCAACCGTTACTGAACCAGGCCGGGCCGGCGTCCGCGTCCGGGCCGTGCTGGGCGACGTCGCTCCCGACGAGCTCGGCGTCTGCGACTCGCACGACCATCTGTTCTTCCGGTCGGTCGTGTTGCCCGGGCAGGAGCTGGATGACATCAACGCTGCGCTGGCGGAGGCGCGGGACTTCGCCGCGGCGGGTGGGCAGGCGATCGTGCAGTGGACGCCGCACGGGTTGGGGCGACGCGCCGCAGAGTTGCCGGAGATCTCCAGGAATACGGGAGTTTCTATCGTCGCGGCGACCGGGCTGCATCGGGCCGAGCACTATCCGGAAGGGTTCGTCGACGGAGTGCGCGACCGGCTGGCGGAGATCTTCGTCAGGGAGCTGACCGTTGGTATCGGCAACAGTTCGGTCAAGGCTGGTTTGATCAAAGTGGCCGGCGGATTCCATGTGCTCGACCAGCATGCGCAGCTCGTGATGCGTGCTGCCGCGGAAGCGCATCACGCGACCAGGGCGCCGATCGCGGTTCATCACGAGCACGGTTCCGCGGCTGACGCCGTACTGGATCTGCTGGTCGACGAGCTCGCCGTACCGCCGTCGAGTGTGATCCTCGGGCATCTCAACCGGTCACCCGATCATCGGGCGCACCGGGAGCTGGCCGAGCGGGGCGCTTGGCTGGCGTTCGACGGGCCGTCGCGGGCGAACCACGCGACCGACCCGTGGCTCATGGAATGCCTCAAGACGCTCGTCGACCAGGGGTACGGCGACCGACTGCTGCTCGGCGGGGACACCACGACCGCGCGGGCTCGGGCTGCGACCGGAGAAGGGCCCGGCATGCCGTACCTGCTCACTCACCTCCGCCCGCGGATCGAACGGCAGTTGGGTAAGGATGTCGCCGAGGCGATCTTCCGGACCAACCCCGCGCGCGCCTTCGCGGTCGAGTGGCGCGGCTGAGAGTACGGTTCGCTCGTGAGCGTCGTTGCGCAGGTGTTCGTCGTACTGGCGGGTGTGTTCCATCTGGCGGTGTTCGCGATGGAGAGCCTGCTGTTCCGCAAGCCGAGTACGTATCGGCGGTTCCTGGTCAAGGACGACGCGGAGGCTGCGGTCGCGGCGCCGTGGGCGTTCAACCAAGGCTTCTACAACCTGTTCCTGGCCCTCGGTGCGCTCGGCGGGCTGATCGCCGGCGGCGACAAGGGGCACGCGATCGCGCTGTTCAGCTGCGCGTGCATGGCCGGCGCAGGCATCGTCCTGATCGCCTCCGACCGCCGGATGGTCCGGGCGGCCGCCGCGCAGGCCGTCCCGCCGATCGCGGCGCTGCTGCTCGCCGCCGTGCTTTAGCCGGTGCCTCGAGCCGCCTAACTCAAGACGGTGACTCGAGCCGCCGTGATTTAGCGGTTGACTTAAAGTGCACTTGATGTCCGAGTCTTCTCGGCATGACCACGACAGCCGCGGACCCGACCAGCATTGAAGCCCCTCCCACGAACGATGGCGTGCTCTCGCCGCAGTACCGGGCATTGACCATCGGGATGGTCGCGCTCATCACCCTGGTCGCGTTCGAGTCGCTGGCCGTCACCACCGCCATGCCGACGGTCGCCCAAGCGCTCGACGGGCTGTACCTGTACGCCCTCGCGTTCGGCGGACCGCTCGCTTCCGGCGTGGTCGCGATGGTCATCTCGGGCACCTGGAGCGACCTCAAGGGCCCGACTCGGCCGCTCTGGCACGGGACAGCCTGGTTCCTGACCGGTCTGCTCATTGCCGGCCTCGCGCCGACGATGGAGGTGCTCGTAGCCGGGCGGATCATCCAAGGCTTCGGGTCCGGCCTGCTGACGGTCGCCCTGTACGTCGTGGTCGGGCAGCTGTACCCGGCCAAGCTCAGGCCTCGCATCTTCGCCGCCTTCGCCACCGGCTGGGTCGTGCCTTCGCTGGTCGGTCCCGCGATCGCCGGTCTGATCGTCGAGCACACCAGTTGGCGGATCGTGTTCCTCGCCGTACCGGCGATCGCGATCCCGGCCGCGCTCGTGATGCGGCCCGGTCTCGCACGCGGGGACGCGCACGAAGTGCGGTCCGGACGGCTGTGGGATAAGCGCGCGCTCTGGGCAGTCGCAGCGGCGGTCGGTGTGGGGCTCCTGCATTACGGCGGTCAGCAGCACGGCGGACTGCAGTTGGTCCTGCTTGCGGTTGGTCTGGCCGGTGTCGTCGCGTTCGCCCCGAAGCTGCTGCCGAGCGGTACCTTCACCTTCAAGGCCGGCCTTCCGTCGGTCGTCGCGCTGAGAGGGTTGGTCGCAGCCGCGGGCTTCGGCGCGGAGGTCTTCCTGCCGCTGATGCTGACCCGGGAGCGCGGGCTGTCTCCGGCGGTCGCCGGTCTCGTGCTGACCGTCAGCGCGCTGAGCTGGACCGCCGCCTCCTGGTACCGCGGCCGGCCCAACCAGCCGTACTCTCACGCGGTCTTCCTGCAGGCGGGCATGGTCGCGATCCTGCTCGGCATCGTCACCGCGGCGCTGACCCTGAACGACAACGTCCCGGTCGTCGTCGGCATCCTCGGCTGGAGCCTCACCGGCCTCGGCATGGGTACGGTCTTCCCGACCCTGTCGGTCCTGGTGCTCGAGTACTCCGAGCGCGACGAGCAGGGTGCCAACAGCTCGGCCCTCCAGCTCAGCGACTCGTTGTCCACCGCAACGGTCCTGGCCGTCGGCGGCTCACTCTTCGCCGCCCTCGAACCACACTCCGCCCCAACCGCCTACCTGGTCGCCTTCGCCCTCCCAGCCTTACTCGCACTCCTTGGCGTCCAGGCGGGCCGCCGTACTACTCCTTCGAGCCCGTGACCGCGATGCTGGCGCCGAGGCCGATGATCATCAGGCCGCCGGTGCCGCCGACCAGCTCGAGGCGGCGTGGTGAGCGGGCGAACCACTCACGGGCGGTGCCGGCGACCAGGGCCCAGACGCTGTCCGAGACGAGGGCGATCGCGATGAAGATCAGGCCGAGCAGCAGGATCTGCAGCCACGCCGGGCTGCTCGCGCCCGGGTCGACGAACTGCGGCAGCGCGGCGGCGAAGAACACCGCCGTCTTGGCGTTGGTGATCCCGACCAGGAACCCCTGACGCATGGTCCGGCGGCTGCTGCCCGGCTTCACCCCGCTCGTCATCGCCTCGACCAGCGACTTGCGGCTGCGGAACGCCTGCACGCCGAGATAGATCAGGTACGCCGCTCCCGCGAGCTTGACCGCGGTCAGGGCGATCGCGCTCGCGGCGATCAGGGTGCCGAGGCCGAGCGCGACCGCGATCAGCAGCACTGCGGCGCCGACGGTGTTGCCGACCATCGTCAGCACCGCCTCCCGCCGCCCGACCGCCAGCGCCCGGCCGACGATGAACAGCACACTCGGACCGGGGACGACGATGATGATGAACGCGGTGATCGCGAACGCGACCAGATGATGAGCGGACGGCATCTGCCCAGGTTAAGTGCGAGGTGGGGAACGTCACCCCACTTGTCCACGCGTTGACCCCCCTCCGACCTCACCGCTACGGTTCGGGGGACAACCTGCGGTGCCATGAGGGAAGCCGGTGAGAGTCCGGCACGGCCGCGCCACTGTGAGCGAGCACTGCTCGTGAGTCAGGACGCTCGGGCACCAGCAGCCTTTCGAAGGGGACGCGCACTTCCCCAGGAGGTTCAGATGGCAGCTCCTGCCCGCACAGTCGCCGTACCGGCCATTTCACCCCGGCTGCTCGCCGTCGCGCTGCTCAGCGTCGGCCTGCTGCTCCTGCTCGGCTATCTGGTCGCCTTCGACCAGGGCGCCGTGTCGCAGTCGGGCATGTACCTGCACGAGCTGATGCACGACGGCCGGCACCTGCTCGGCGTCCCCTGTCACTAGCCCGATGCGCACCTTCGGATCGCTCCTGGTGCGCGGACTGATCGTCGGACTCTTCGCCGGCCTGCTGGCCGGAGCTTTCGCATACACGATGGGCGAGCCGCACATCGACGCCGCGATCGCGATCGAGGAGGCCGCCGGCGCGCACACCCATGACCACGACGACGGCACTGCTCAGGAAGCTGAGGAGGAGCCGCTCGTCTCCCGGGACGGCCAGCGGGCCGGCCTGTTCCTGGCCACCACCCTGTACGGCGTCGCCCTCGGCGGCATCTTCGCCGTCGGGTACACCCTGCTCCGGCGCAAGCTGCGGACCGGCAACGACTCGTACGCCGCTCTCGGTCTGGCCGCGGCCGGGTTCGTCGGGATCGTCCTCGTGCCGTTCCTGAAGTACCCGCCGAACCCGCCGGCCGTCGGCGACCCCGAGACGATCACCCGCCGTACCGTCACCTATCTGCTGACCCTGGTGATCGGACTGCTCGCAGTGTGGGCCGGCGTCGCCGCGTCCCGCTGGGCCGCCCGGTACGGCGACCTCGCGCGGCTCGCCGGTGGGGTCGGTGCCTTCCTCGTCACGATCGTCGCGGCGTACCTGATCCTGCCCGCGATCAACGAGGTTCCGGGGTCGTTCCCCGCTACGCTGCTGTGGCAGTTCCGGTTCGCTTCGCTCGGTACGCAGGCGACGCTGTGGCTCCTGCTCGGCTTCGGGTACGCCGCCGCCGTGGACCACCGGCTGTCCCGACAAAAGGTGCGTACTGCATGAGCACGCTGACGCTGGTCGCGCATGCCCTGACTCCCGCGTTGCGCGGCCTCGTCCTCGGTGGTGACGCCGAGCCGGACCCGGCCAGCCTGTCGGCCGCCCGCGAGCGCAAGCTCGAGGCCGACGCGGTGTACGCCGGGCCCGAGGTGGCCGCCGTACGCACGGCAGAGGCCCTCGGCCTGACCCCGGTCGTCGAGGAGGCGCTACGGGACCGGGAGTACGGCGAATGGTCCGGCCGCGAACTCGAGGAGCTGCTGGCCGCCGAGCCGGAGCGGGTCGCCGCCTGGCTCGAGCATCCGCACACCGCGACACCGGGTGGCGAGACCGAGAACGACGTACTGACCCGGGTCGCCGACTGGCTCGGTGACCTCGGCGAGCAGGAGGAGCGCCGTACGGTCGTAGCCGTCGTCCACCCCGCGGTCGTGAGGGCGATCGTGCTCTACGTGCTCGATGCTCCCGCGGAGTCGCTCCGCCACGTCGACGTCCGTCCGCTCGCGACAGTCACCCTCTCGGTCCACAACGCATCCTGGTCGCTCGCGTTCACCTGAGGAGCAACCCGAAGGCGAATCGCGGCTTGGCATCGCGGGAGTTGGCAGGCAAGGTGTATGACGGTTGGTGTCACCGAAAGGACCACCCGTATGACGCTTACCCAGGCCCGCAACTTCCTCCGCTCGGAACTGCTAGCGGTCGCGGCGACCGTCGTACCGGACCAGACACCCGCGGTGACCCAGGATGTCGGTCCGGTGAGCCCGGGCGCCCTGTCCGACGACCGCGGGCCGGAGTCGGTGTGCACGATCACGGTCGAGACCGGCGACCCGACCTCCCCGGACCCCGAGGCCCTGATCAGCTTTGCCGCCGAGACGCTGGAGGCGCGCGGCTGGAAGGTCGAGGACGAGCCCGCCGAGGACGGCATGTACCGCGTCCTCGCCCACCGCGACGGCTACGACCTCACCGTAGAAGCCCACAACACCGACTGGCGCATAACCTTCACCGGCCAAACCCCCGCCGCCGACGACCTGTAGCTCCTCCGCACACGGTTCCTATCCACGCGTCATGACTGGCACCCGGCGGGTGGCGTTTTCGAGGAGGCGGCCGATCAGTTGTAGTTGCCGGCCTCGTCTGGGCGCGGATTACCGATGCGGATCTTGGGTAGACGTACAGAACCCCGGGTGCCCGCATGATGGGCGGCCCCGGGGTAGAGCAGCCCCGCTGTGACCGCCCGGGAGTTGGCGCTCCCTTCGCCCGGGGAGTGTCGCGGGGCTGTTCGCTGCTGACAGCGTTCCAGCGCCAACCGGCGGGATTGGGGCGGAGCGGCGGCGTAGCACGCGTGGGCTGGTCAGCTGGTGGCGGCTCGTTCGGTGGCGCTTCGGAGGACGCAGAACTCGTTGCCTTCGGGGTCCTGCATGACGACCCAGCCGGTGCCGTCGGGTTCGCGGCGGTCGTGGGCGATGGTGGCGCCGAGGGTGCGCAGCCACTCGACCTCCTCGTCGCGCGGGCCGTCCGGCTCGAGGCACAGGTGGACGCGGTTCTTGACGACCTTTTCGTCGTCGTTCTGCTCGAACAGGAGCGTCATCGAGTCCGTCACGACGGCGGCGTACGGGTCGCCCGGCTGGTCGTCGTCGGGGCGGGGAGCTTTCAGGACCTTCAGCCAGAAGCCGGCCAGCTCGTAGGGGTCGTGGGTGTCGAAGGTCACGGTGCGCACGCGTGAGGTCATGGGATCACTTCCGGAAGAAGAGGCGGTCGTCGGCGAGGACAGGATCCAGGTACGGCGTGAAGCCGGCGGCGACCGCGAGGTCAGTGAGGGCGTCCGCCGTCCACCGGTGGACGTGGATGTTCATCGGATGGCCGCCGTACCCGGAGGTCTTGTGCGTGGTCTCGGTGCCGACGTGGAAGCCGACGCAGAGGACGCCGCCGGAGGCGAGCACGCGGTGGAACTCGGCGAACGCGTCCGGGACAACCTCGCGGGGCAGGTGGATGATCGACCACCAGGAGATCACGCCGCCGACCGAGCCGTCCGGCAGGTCCAGGGCCGTCATCGACCCGACGCGGTAGTCCGGGCCCGGATGGTCGCGCCGGGCGATCTCGATCATGCCGGGGGACAGGTCGACACCGATCACCGTCAGGCCGCGCCCGTGTCGTACGAGGTCCGGATGTCAGCCAGGAAGTCCACCCGGCCGACCCTAAGGCCGGCCGGGGACAGTTTCGATCAGCCCTTGCCGAGGGTCTGCTTCTGCCTGCCGAGACCCTGGATCTCGAGCTCCATCGTGTCGCCGGGCGCCAGGTACGGGAACCGGCCGGACAGCGCGACGCCCTCCGGGGTGCCGGTGTTGACGATGTCGCCCGGGCTCAGCGTCATGTACTGCGACAGGTCGCGGATCAGTGCCGCCACGGTGAAGATCATGTCCCGGGTGTTCGAGGCCTGCCGCGGCTCGCCGTTCACGAAGGACTTCAGCTCGAGGTTCTGGACGTCGTCGACCTCGTCGGCCGGGATCAGCGCGGGGCCGAGCGGGTTGAAGGTCTCGCAGCACTTGCCCTTCGACCACTGGCCGCCGGACTGCTCGATCTGGAAGGCGCGCTCGGACACGTCGTTCGAGACCGCGTACCCGGCGACGCAGGCCAGCGCGTCCTCGTCGGTCTCGACGTACCGGGCCTCCTTGCCGATCACGACCGCGAGCTCGACCTCCCAGTCGGTCTTGGCCGATCCACGGGGGACGAGCACCTCGTCGTAGGGGCCGACGACGGTGTTCGGGTGCTTGAAGAAGACGATCGGCTGCTTCGGCGGCTCGGCGCCGGACTCGGCCGCGTGGGCGGCGTAGTTCTGGCCGATACAGACCACCGCCGGCGGGCGGGCGACCGGGGCGCCGATCCGCAGGCCCTCGACGTCGGCCACCGGGAGCTCACCGGCTGCCAGCGCGGCCCGGGTCCGGGCGATGCCGTCCGAGGCGAGGAAGGCTCCGTCGATGTCGGCGGTGAGCGGGCTCAGGTCGTGAACGGTGCCATCGGCGGCGCGCACGTACGGGCGCTCCTCGCCGACCGCGCCGAGGCGCAGCAGTTCCACAGGTATCTCCCTGGATGAGGACGGATCACTCTTTGTCGAACATCGGCCGCAACCTGGCCCGGGAGGCCTCGATGTGCGCCCGCATCGCTTCGGCCGCGTCCCCCGCGTCGCCCTTCCGGACGGCGGTCACGACTGCCTTGTGCTCACGCAACGCCTTCGTCGCGATGCCGCCACCGTAGTACAGGCGGAACAGGTGCAGGTGGCAGTGTGTCCGAGCAAAGGACAGCCGCGCGGTCTCATTGCCGGACAGCTCCAGCACGAGGTCGTGGAAGCGCTGGTCGTGCGCGGCCATCGCCCGGTAGCTCTCGTACGCCGGCCGGTCCGGTACGTCGGTGTAGCTCAGCATCTCGGCCTTGAGCCGGGACAGGTCCTCGGTTCCGGCCCGCTCGGCGGCGCGCCCGGCCGCCCACGGCTCGATGTGCAGCCGGTACTCGAACAGGTCCTCGAACTCGGCCAGGGTCAGCCGGGACGACACCCGGTAACCGCGCAGCGGCTCCTTGATCACCAGGCCGTCGGACTCCAGCCGGGCCAGCGACTCCCGGATCGGGGTCTGCGAGATGCCCAGCTCCCGGGTCAGCGCGTCGATGTTCAGCCGGGTGCCGGGCTCGACCACGCTGTCCATGATCAGGCCCTTGACCGTCTCGTAGACATCGTCGCTCAGCACCTGTCGCTGAGGCAGGCGCGTGAGCTGTCCCGCCAGACCCACATGCGCATCCGTCACCGTCGCTCCTCCCAGAGGCTCTCATTCTGCCCCACACTTGACGGCTCCAGTGTGAAGCGGCAGCATCAGGTTCGCAATATCCTATAGGATCTGGAGCCGCCCATGACCATCCCGCGTCCCTCGAGCGCACCGTGAGTACGACGATCACCCGGGCCGAGGCCTTCCTCGTCGACCTGGAGGTCGAGACGGTCCGGACCGACGCGGTGCAGTCGTTCCTGAAGCAGGAGACGATCTTCGTCTCGCTGCAGACGGCCGACGGGATCACCGGGCTGGGGTACTCCTACACGATCGGCACCGGCGGCACCGCCGTACTGGCGCTGCTGAGAGACCATCTACTCCCGCGGCTCGTGGGTGCGGACGCGCGGAACGTCGAGGCGCTGTGGTCGGACCTGTTCTGGTCGACGCACGCGACCACGGTCGGCGCGATCACGTCGCTGGCGCTGGCGGCGGTGGACACCGCGTTGTGGGACCTGCGGTGCCTCCGGGCCGGCGAGCCGTTGTGGCGACTGGCGGGCGGGTACCGGCAGCGGGTGCCGCTGTACGACACCGAGGGTGGCTGGTTGCACCTGACCACCGACGAACTGGTCGCCGGGGCGATCGCCTCGCAGAAGGCCGGCTGGCCTGGGGTCAAGCTCAAGGTCGGCAAGCCGCGGGTGCACGAGGACCTCGAGCGGCTGCAGGCGGTGCGCGACGCGGTCGGACCGTCGATGGACATCATGGTCGACGCGAACCAGTCGATGACGTACGCCGAGGCCAAACGGCGGGCCGCTGCCTTCGAAGCCGTGGACCTGTCGTGGTTCGAGGAGCCGCTCCCCGCGGACGATCTGACCGGCCACGTCCGGCTGGCGGAGTCCACGTCGATCCCGATCGCGGTCGGTGAGTCGCTGTACTCGGTGTCGCAGTTCCGGGAGTACGTCGCTGCCGGTGCAGCCGGGATCGTTCAGGTCGACGTGGCCCGGGTCGGCGGGATCACGCCGTGGCTGAAGGTCGCGCATTTGGCCGAGACGTTCAACCTCGAGGTCTGTCCACACTTCCTGATGGAACTGCATGTCAGCCTGACGGCCGCCGTACCGAACGGCCGGTACGTCGAGCACATCCCGCAGTTGCGGGCGATCACGCGCTCCGAGATGGTGGTCGCCGACGGTCACGCGGTGGCTCCGGACACGCCCGGGCTCGGCATCGACTGGGACAACGACGCAATCGACGACAGGCGGGTCGGATGAGCAGAGTCGACGCTCACCATCATGTGTGGGACCTGACGGTCCGTGAGCAGAGCTGGATGGTCGGTCCGGAGCTGGACCCGATCCGGCGCAGCTTCGGCATCGACGACCTGGTGCCTCTGGCTGCGGCGGCCGACGTCACCGCGACCGTCCTGGTGCAGACCGTCGGGCTGGTCGAGGAGACGGTGGAGTTCCTGGAGATTGCTGCCAGCAACGATCTGGTTGCGGGTGTGGTCGGTTGGGCGGACCTTGCCGCTCCTGACATCGCCGACGTGCTGGCCGGGCTGCAGGCGCGACCGGATGGCGCCTATCTGAAGGGGATCCGCCACCAGGTCCACGACGAACCGGATGTGAACTGGCTGCTGCGGCCCGAGGTGCAACGCGGTCTCGCCGCGGTCGCGGATGCCGGCCTCGTCTACGACCTGCTCACCAAGACCCCACACCTGCCCGCCGCGATCGAGACCGCGCGAGCCCATCCCGGCCTGACCTTCGTCGTCGACCACATCTCCAAGCCCGTGATCGGCGAGCCGCTGGAGCCCTGGGCCGGCCAACTGCGCGAGCTGGCCGCGCTCCCCAACGTGACCTGCAAACTCTCCGGCATGGTCACCGAGGCCCCCTGGTCCACCTGGAAGCCCGCCGACCTCCAGCCGTACGCCGACACCGTCCTGGAAGCCTTCGGCCCAAGCCGCACCATGTTCGGCTCCGACTGGCCCGTCTGCCTACTCGCCGCCTCCTACGCCGAGGTCGTCACCACCGCAGAAACCCTCACAGCCACCCTGAGCCCAACCGACCAGGACGCGGTCTTCAACACCACCGCCACCCACACCTACAAGCTCTGATCACGAGCTGACCCACGCGGCCCGACAGTAGGTTGAGTACGGTCCGGTGAAAATGCGCTGCGCGCATCAAGGGAGAGCAACGAGATGAGACCACTTCGATACTCGATCAACGTCACACTCGACGGCTGCGTCCATCACGAGGCAGGGCTCCCGCCCGACGAAGAGTCGATGCGCTACTGGACCGCTGAGATGGAACGAGCCGATGCCCTGCTGTTCGGCCGGGTGACCTACGAAATGATGGAGTCGGCGTGGCGGCAGCCGGCCTCGGGCACGTGGCCTGACTGGATGGGTGAGTGGGAGATCCCGTTCGCCGAGACCATCGACCGGACGAAGAAGTACGTCGTGTCGAGCACGCTGAGCGGGGTCGACTGGAATGCCGAGCTGGTGCGAGGCGACGTGGGGCAAGCGGTTCAGCGGCTCAAGCAGGAGCCAGGCGAGAGCCTGTTCGTGGGTGGCGTGACGCTCCCCCTGGCGTTGGCAGATCTAGGACTGATCGACGAGTACGTGTTCCTTGTGCAACCGGTCCTTGCCGGACACGGGCCGACGTTGCTCGCCGGTCTGCGCGAGCGCATCCAGCTCGAGCTCGTGGATCGCCATGAGTTCCGGTCGGGGGCGGTCGCGATGCGATACCGGCCCACGCGAGTACCGGCTTGACGTGATGTGTCGAGCTACTCAGCATCTGGTCAGGGGGCGAACTCGACTCGGACGCCCAGTAGGCGGACTGGGCGGTTGAGGTCGAACTTCTGCAGGACCTCGAGGGCGGCGGCTGCGATCACCTCGGGGTCCTGGGTGACTTCGGGGAGTTTGCGGCTCTTGATCGGGGTGTAGAAGTTCTTGAAGCGGACCTTCACCGCGATGCGTTGGATGCTGCGGCCCTCGGCCACGACGTCCCGGGTCACCTCGACGGCGATCCGGCGTACCTGCTCGACGATCTCCGAGGGCTCGGCCAGGTCCTCGGGGAAGGTCTCCTCGCGACTGCGGGAGACGGGTTCGCGGGGTACGTCGGTGACCTGGGTGTCACCGAGTCCGCGGCCGAGGGCGGCGTACCAGGCGCCCATCTTCGGGCCGAAGCGTTTCCGGAGCATGTCGAGATCCGCGGCGGCGAGGTCGGCGACGGTGCCGATGCCGAGCTCGTTGAGGTTGCGTTCCATCCGGCTGCCGATGCCCCAGAGCTCCCGCACCGCGCGGTGGTCCATCACCTCCCGCCAGTTCGCGGCGGTGAGGCGGTAGACGCCGTCGACCTGCGCCGTACCGGCTTCTTCGAAGGGTGTCGCGTGCGACCGCGGTTGTTTCGCGAAGCCAGTCGCCAGCTTGGCGCGGACCTTGTTGTCACCGATCCCGATCGAGCAGGTGAGCGTCGTACGCTCGACGACCGCCTTCCGCAGCTCCGCGGCCAGCCCCTCCGGATCCTCGGTCTCGGCGCCGACGAAGCACTCGTCCCAGCCCCACACCTCGACCACCACCGGGAACGAGCGCAGCGTGTCCATCACCTCGGTCGACGCCGCCTCGTACGCGGCCGGGTCCGACGGCAGGAACACCGCCTGCGGACACTTCTTGTACGCCGCCCGCACCGGCATCCCCGAGTGCACTCCGAACTCACGAGCCTCGTACGACGCCGTGGCCACCACCTGCCGTGGTTGGGTCGGATCCCCGGACCCGCCGACCACCACCGGCAGCCCCACCAGCTCCGGGCGGCGCCGGATCTCCACAGCCGCAATGAACTGATCCATGTCCACGTGCAGGAGCCACCAGCTCATACGGACAGGTAACCACAGCCCGCCGACAACGCTCAGAGCTTCTTGCGCATCTGCTGCGAGGTGACGGTGTAGCCGAGGGAGGTGTAGAGGTTGATGGCCGTGGTGTTGTTGCCGAAGACGTTCAGGTCCAGCTGGGCATGGCCGCGGCGACGGACCTCCTCCTCGCCGGCCAGCATGATCGAGCGCCCGTAGCCCTTCCCGCGGTGCAACCTGTCGACCTCGAGACCGAAGACGAACGGGATCCGCGGCTTGGTGGTGATCCACAGGCTGCCGACCGGCTCGTCGCCGTCGCAGGCCATCCAGATCACGTGCTGCTCGGTGTCGCGACCGTCCGGCAGCAGTTTCTCGACCTCACGGTGTGCGACCTCGAGCGCCTCTTCCGGGCTCAACCCACGGGCCGGACCCATCCCGGCGGCGAACGATTCGGCGTTGCGGTGCTTCCAGGCCTCGAACTCGGTCTCGGTCATCGGACGGAGCGTGACGGGCGGCGTCGTGGTCATCTGCCGACCTTACTGCCCCCGCGTTTGGCGGCGGGTACCTGAACACGTGATGTGGACGCAGGTGAGGAAACCGGGATGAGACGGCGCAAACCGCCCGCTGGCGCAGTGGCCAAGGCGCCGGCCGGTCTGCCGTACCCGCTGATCGAGAACTGGGCATGGCAGGACGAGGCCGCGTGCCGTGACGTCGACCCGGAGCTGTTCTTCGCCGCCGAGTCCGAACGCGGTCTGCGCAAGCACGCCCGCGAGACGCTCGCCAAGTCGCTCTGCGGGACCTGTCCGGTACGGCGTGAGTGCCGGGAGCACGCCTTGGTCGTCGGGGAGGCGTACGGCGTCTGGGGCGGCACCACCGAGGAGGAGCGCGAACCTGCGTTGCACGCTCGGCCGCACTGACGGTTACCCGCCGGTTAACCTGGACGGCATGGAGCTGACCTACGAGGTGGCCGAGAAGGTCCTGGCCGCGCAGCCGTTCAGTGTGCTGGTCGGCGCCCGGCTGACTGCCTTCGGCGACGGCGGGGCGACCCTCGAGCTCGACATCCGGGACGACCTCAAGCAGCAGAACGGCTTCCTGCACGGTGGCGTCCTCGGCTACGCGGCCGACAACGCGATCACGTTCGCGGCCGGGTCGGCGATGGGGCCTGAGGTGCTGACCGGTGGCTTCACGATCAGCTACCTGCGCCCGGCGCGGGGCGCTGTGCTGCGTGCGGAGGCGAAGGTCGCGCACGCGGGCAGCCGGCAGGCGACCTGCACCTGCGAGTTGTCGACGATCGACGGCGACGGCGCCGCCACGTTGTGCGCCGTCGCGCAGGGCACTGTGATCGCCGCGCGTCGATGACGGGCGATCACAGCGCCGATGCTCGGGATCAGTCGAAGAGCTCTTCCAGGAAGGACTTCTTCTTTTTCTTGTGCGGGTAGCCCTGGTTGCCGTACCGCGGGTCGTAGCGACGGTCGTCATCGTCGTACCGGCGCCGGTCGTCGCCGCGGCGGTCGTCGTACCCCCGCCGGTCGTCGTAGTCGCGGCGGTCGTTGTCGTACCGCTTCTCTTCGCGGCGCGGCTGCGGTGCGTTGTACTTCAGCTCGGCGTCGACGAGCCGCTCCAGCTCACCGCGGTCCAGGAAGATCCCGCGGCACTCGGTGCACTGGTCGACGGTGACGCCGCTGCGTTCGTAGGCACGCATCGCGCCTCGGCACTTGGGACAGGTCAAACTCTCCATCCCGCCACCCTAGGTGACAATTTCCCCGAAACACCGCGAGTTCAGGGAACTCTCAGGGATTTGGCCCGCCACCCCTGACCCCTCAGCAACCCGAAAGCCGGTCAACCTTCGCGAGCCCCCGCTCGACCAGGTGCTCCCGCCCAGCCGGCGGCTCGTACGGCTCCGGCCAGAAGTCCGTCACCCGCGCGACCAGACCGTCCCGCACCTCCAGGAACACCACCCCGACCAGCTCCTGATCGCCGACCGTGAAGTTCATCGACCCAGCAGCCGACTGTCCGTCCACGAGTAACCGCGTCAGCGTCAACTGCCAGTCACCCGGATACTCGCGGTTGAAGGCCAGGTACTTCTCCCGCCCCGAGATCAGCTCCCGGGTCTGCGGCAGCTCGTACACAACGTCCTTGGCCAGCACCTGCCCGAACGCGTCCCAGTCCCGGTCGCGCATCGTCTCGAAGTACTGCTGTGCCACACCCCGGGTGCGCTCGGTCTCACTCATGGCCGAACGCTAGCCCGGGGCGCCGACAGTTCTGTCAGAAGCGGCTGAGGAAGTTCTTGAGGATCGGGCCGGCGGCTTTGCTGCCGGACTCGCCGCCTTCGACGATGACGGCGAAGGCGATGTCGCCGCGGTAGCCGGTCATCCAGCCGTTGGTGACGACCTTGCCGTTCTGGACGACCTCGGCGGTGCCGGTCTTGGCGGCGACCGCGCCGTTGCCGGCCAGCACCTTCGCCGTACCGCCGGTGACCGTGGTCCGCATGAACGTGCGCAGCGCCGCGGCGGTTGCCGGGGGCAACGGAGAGGCGGCCGGGCCGGCGGCGTCCTTGCCCGGCACCAGGACCGGCTTCATCGCGGTCCCGTGGTCGACCGTCGCGGCGATCATCGCGACGCCCAGCGGGCTCGCGGTCACGGTGCCCTGGCCGATCATCGACGCCGCCTCGGCGACGTCGTCCTTCGGCGCCGGCACCGAGCCGCCGTACGCCGGGATCGCCAGGTTCAGGTCCGGACCGAGGCCGAACATCGCGGCCGCCTTCGTCATCCCGTCCTTCGGCAGCCGGCCGTGCTGCGAGATGAACGCGGTGTTGCACGACTCGTTGAACGCCTTCTGCATCGTGCCCGCGCCGTACGCCGCCAGCCCGTCGTAGTTCTTGAACGACTTGCCGAACACGGTGATCGTGTTCGAGCACGGCAGCGAGGTTGCCGCGGTCTCACCACTGCCCAGCAGCGCCGCCGACGTGACGATCTTGAACGTCGACCCCGGTGCGTAACGACCCTGGAAGGCGCGGTTGTAGTTCGTCGGCTGCGGTCCGTTCGCCGCCGCCAGGATCTGACCGGTCGATGCCTGGACGGCGACCAGCGACGCGGGCAGCTTGCTGGTCGCCAGCGCGGCCTCGGCGGCAACCTGCAGCTTCGTGTCCAGCGTGGTCTTCACCGGCTTCCCGGCGGTGCCCTTCTGGCTGAAGACCGTCTTGATGGTCATCTTGGTCTTGCCGTCCCGCAGCGTCACCGTCCCGCCCGGCGTCCCGGCGAGCTGCTGCTGGAACGCGTACTGCAGGCCCGTCGTCCCGACCTGGTCCTGCGCGGACGCATTCGGACCGGCGTTCTTCAATGTGTCCGCGGTCGCGGTCTTCATCGTGCCGATGATCGACCGGGCGAACGACGCGGTCGGCGGCAGCGACTGCGTGCCACCCATCGTGAGCACGCCCGGCAGCTTGCCCATGGTCGGCCGCAGCGTCTCCCACTCCTCGGCGCGGATGGTGATCGCGTCGACGAACTGACCGGCCGGCGCCGCCTTGGCGCGGGCGGCGAGTTTCGCGCCGTCCACGTCGAGATACTTCGTGAAGGCGGCGTACGTCGCTGCCGTCGCCTTGGCGCCCGAGGCGACACCGACGATGACGATCGGCCGGTTCGCGGTCAGCGCGACGCCGTTGCGGTCCTGGATCGAGGCCCGCGCGGGCAGCGCGCGCACCCGCTTCAGGTAGTTCGCGTCACCGAGACCGGGGTAGATGGTGTCGCCGGAGGCCTTGATCTTCCAGGCGTCGTTGACCTTCACTGCGGTCGCCGTACTGGTCCACTTCATCGTGCCGATGCCGCGCAGCTCGGCCTCGACCGCGAGCTCCTGCGTGCAGTTGCTGCCGTCGCTGCAGTTCGGGTCGCCCTGCGGTGTCACCTTCACGGTGCTTGCGACCAGGGCGGAGTCGACGTCGTCCAGCCGCTTGGCGAAGACCGTCGGGTTGTCGGTCAGCGCACCGGCCGCGTCCGGCTTCCCGTCTGGGGCCCACGCGGCGACCCAGGCGGTGGCGAACTGCTTCACCACCTCGGCGGACGCCTGCTTCTCGTCGTTGGGATCCGCTTTGCCGTCGCTGCCGGACTTGCTGTCCGAACAACCGGCGGTGATCAGCAGACTACTCAGACAGACGATCGCAGTGGTTCGCTTCACGTTCTCAACTCTCGCATGACGACGGATGGAGACCTGGGACAGTCTTCGGCGTGTGGCCTCAGGCCACGAGGGCGAAACTACTCAAGCCGCTCAAGTTACGACGCGCGCTCCGGCTCCGGAGTTGGCAGTCACCGGCAAATTCTCCTGATGGGGCAGCTATCGATCGCCGCGGCGAATCAGCGGCAAGAGGCAGGACGAATCGCCTCAGCCCAGCGTGATGACCGCGAACGGCGCGGACTCGGCGTCCGCCAGGATCGCCATCCGGCCGAAGTCGGTGTCGAACGGAGCGCAGACGACCCGCCCGTCGCCCGCGCACACCGTGGCGACCGCGACATCGGTGGATGTGGTCGAGAAGATCGGCAGCCACTGCGGTGGCAACGATCCCGCCGGCAGGTCCGGATGCAGCTCGGCGACCCCGGCGACCGGCCGTCCACCGGCGTACAAGGCGGCGTACCGCGGACCGTCGCCGCCGATCTCCTCCGCCTCGTAGCCGAACACCGCGACGTAGAACGCCTTCGCCTCCTCGAAGTCCCGGCTCAGCGCCTCACTCCACACCAGCGACCCAGGATCAGTACGGCGCGACGTGCCGCTGTGCCCGCTCGCCTCCCAGAGACCGAAGCGCGCGCCGCCCGGATCGGACGCGATCGCCAGCCGCCCGTGCTCGTCGATCTCGTACGGCCCCTGCTCGACCCGACCGCCGTGGGCCACGAGCGAGGCGAGTGTCCGCTCCAGTTGGTCGGTCGCCAGGTACGTCGTCCAGCGGCTCGGCAGCTCCCCGATGCGCTTCGAGCCGATGCCGCCGACGTCCCGGCCGTCCAGTGCGCACAACCAGTACTCCCGGTCGCCGGGCCGGTCGAACGTCCAGCCGAGCAGCTCGCCGTACGACGCCGTCGCCGCCACCGGGTCGTCGGCGGCCAGGTCCACCCAGGCCGGCGTACCAGTCGGCCGGGTCCGCTCCAGCATCAGGCCTCCCGGGAACACGTTGTCCGAATCGAAGCCCAAACCTGCCAGCCGGTCACGCTCCCGTCGAGGGAATCCAGCCCTCGGGATGGGTAACGGTTCGGTCACCGCGGTGCCGTCACCCGGCGTATTCTCCTGCCTTGTGACGACCCGCCTAGCTCTGCACAGCCGGCTGATTCCCGGCACCGAAGAGGCCTACGAGCTCGAGCACGCCCGCGTCTGGCCGGAACTGATCACCGTGATGCGCGCCGCCGGCATCGAGGACTGGTCGATCTGGCGCAGCGGCCGCGACCTGTTCCACCTGGTCGTGTGCGCCGACTTCGAGGCCGCCGTGGCGCAACTGAAGGACGACCCGATCGACCAGCGCTGGCAGCAGCACATGAGCCGGTTCGTCGAGGGCTTCGCGCAGAACCCCGAAGGCGTGGCCGGCCAGGCGCTCCGCCACGTCTGGACCATGAGCGAGCAGCGGGACTAGTACATCTCCCACACGAGCAGCTCGGCCCCGTCGGCTCCTGCGGCGGCGCGTGGTCCGTCGACCCCGGTCAGTCGTACGGCGTCCGCCGTACCGAGGTCACCCGCACCTTCCAGGTTCACGGTGCCTTGGGCAACGAAGAGATGGACGTACGGCGCCGCCGGCAAGTCGACCGCCTGACGCGGACCCAGCCGGGCGACCGACATCCCGGCGGAGCGCTGGTTGATGCTGATCGCGGTGCTGCTCGCGTGCTTCGGGAGACCGGATGCGATCGGGACCAGCTCGCCGGAGGAGAGGTCCACCGTGGACTGCTGGTAGGACGGCGTGAGGTCGAACTGCTCCGGGCGTACCCACATCTGCACGTAGTGCGCGGGCTCGTCGCCGTCGTTCCACTCGGAGTGCCGGATGCCGGAGCCGGCGCTCATCCGCTGCGCCAGACCGGGGTGCACGACGCCGGTGTGGCCCTCGGAATCCCGGTGTGCGAGGGCGCCGCGCAGGACCCAGGTGACGATCTCCAGGTCCTGGTGCGGGTGGGTGTCGAACCCGGTGCCGGGGGCAACCGTGTCGTCGTTGTGCGCGACCAGGAAGCCGAACCCGATGTTCGCCGGGTCGTAGTGCGGTCCGAACGAGAACGAGTGCCGCGAGTCCAGCCACTCACTCGACGTCTGGAATCGCTCACCGGCCCGCCGGATCTCCACACTCATCCCCAGCCCTTCAGGTTTTGTCGGCTCAGTCGGGTAGCATCCTCACCGGTTGCGATAGCCAAGCAACCGGCAGTCGCAGGACCAGCAGCAACCGCGGTCGGGCGGGCCGTGGCAGCGCGGGGAGCCTTCTTGCGCAGTAAGGCATGGCTGTGAACCGCGAACCTCAACCCGTCTGGGTTGGAATCCCCTGCCTTCAGGTGGTGGGAGGACGTCAAGGCATCTAGTAGTACCCCTAACGGCCGTCCAGCAAGTGTCATGGCCGGACCGTAGCGTCCCGAGGGTGGGTTCGCACAGAAATCCAAAGGGACTGCGGCCGCTCGGTGGGCGGCCGCAGTCCCGGATCAGGGAGGATGGCGGAGGTCAGCCGGTGGGGTTGCCGTTGTCGGAGCCGAGGGTGGCGGTCACCGTCTGGGACTGACCGTTGCGGGTCAGCGTGAGCTTCACCTCGTCGCCCGGGCGGTGCGAACGGACCGCGGCGACCAACGCGTCCCCTGACGCGATCGCCTTGCCGTCCACAGCGGTCACCACATCACCCGCTTGCAGACCGGCCTTGTCCGCCGCACCGCCAGGCGTCACCTCGCCGAGGCGTGCTCCGTTCGGGAGCCCGCCGGAAGACTGCGCGTCGCCGACCTGGACGCCGAGCCGCGCATGCGTGGCCTTGCCCTTGGCCACCAGCTCGTCGATGATCGGCTTGGCCTGGTCGATCGGGATTGCGAAGCCCAGGCCGATGTTCCCGCCTTCGGATTGTCCCGATCCTCCGGCGGTCTTGATCGCGCTGTTGATTCCGACCACCTGGCCGGCGAGGTCGATCAGGGCGCCGCCGGAGTTACCCGGGTTGATCGCGGCGTCCGTCTGGATTGCTGGGAAAACCGTCGTACTGTCCTGCTCCTCGTCGCCCGACGTCACCGGCCGGTTCAGCGCGGAGACGATCCCGCTGGTCACGGTGGCCTCCAGGCCGAACGGCGAGCCGATCGCGACCACGCCCTGGCCGACGGCGAGCTTGCCGCTGCTGCCGAGGGTGGCCGGGGTCAGGTCGGTGGCGTCCGCCTTGATCACGGCGAGGTCGGTGAGCGGGTCGGTGCCCTTGATGGTGGCCTTGACGGTCCGGCCGTCGTTCAGGATCACCGAGATGTCGCCGCCGCTGCCGGCGCCCGCGACCACGTGGTTGTTGGTGACGATCAGGCCGTCCTTGCTGATCACGATGCCGGAGCCGGTCCCGGCGCCCTGCGACGTCGCGACCGCGATCTTCACCGTGCTCGGCAGCACCTTCGCGGCGGCTGCCTGCACCGAGCCGTCCGGCGCCGAGGCCGGTGCGGCCTGGTTGCCGTTCAGCGGCGCGGTCACCGACGGGGTGTTGCTGGTGGAGTCGTTGGTCGCCGAGTAGATCGCGGCGCCGCCGACACCGCTGGCGGTGCCGACCACAAGGGCAGTGGCGGCCACGAGGGCCAGGCCGAGCCGCTTGGGCTTGCCACCGGACGTGGGAGCCCCGGTCTGCGCGCCGCCCTGCGGGGGCTGCGGACCGAAGGGCCAGTTCGGGCCCGGAGACGTCCCCTGATGCGTCCCCGGCGTCCCGAACTGCGGGTAAGCACTCCCGCCCGGGTGCTGACCCTGCCGCGGCTGCCCACCTTGGGGCGCGAACTGCTGCTGCTGGTGCTGGCCGTAGCCGCCCATCGGAAGCTGCTGCGTCCGATCGGGCAACTGCTGCGTCCGCTCCGGCTGCTGCGGGTTCGGGCCCGGCTGGTTCTGCGGCTGCTGCGGCTGGTTCTCGTTCATGACGAGTACTTTCCTGGTTGGACCTGAGAAGGCCCTGAAGATCCCGTCAGAGCTGCCGAAGAACTCCATGAAGATCCGCTGAAGGATCTGTCAGCTCTTCTTCAGACACGCACAAGCCCCGGTACGGCGTACCGGGGGCCTGCTACGACTCAGCGGGTCTGGGTGGCGGCGTGCGGCAGCCAGAGCGTGAACTGAGCGCCTGCGCCGGGGGCGTTGCGGGCGTAGATCATGCCTCCATGCTGCTCGGCAGCGTGCTTCACGATCGCGAGGCCCAGCCCTGAGCCGGGGCGGCTGCGCGCCTCGCTGGAGCGGTAGAAGCGCTCGAAGACATGCGGCAGGTCCGCCTCGGCGATGCCCGGACCGGAGTCCGTCACGGTGAGCACGCCGTCCTGGAGCCGCACCGTGACCCGGCCGACCGGCTGTCCGTCCGCTCGTACGGCGGTGTCCTCGGGGATGCTGTACTTCGCGGCGTTGTCGAGCAGGTTCGTCACCGCTCGGCCGAGCAACCGCTCGTCACCCCACACCGGGAACGGAGTGAGCTGGACGTCCCACTCCAGGCCTGGTGCGCGGCGCCGTACCTTCATCACCGCGTCCTCGACCACGTTCTGCAGCTCGATCAGCTCGGCGTTGCGCACTTGCGGGGTGTCGCGGGCCAGCTCGGTCAAGTCGCCGATCAGCGTGGTCAGCTCGTCCATCTGCGCCCGTACGTCGTCCAGCAGCTGCTGCCGGTCTTCGGGCCGGAGACCGCCCCGCTTGTCCGCCTGGGCGAGCAGGTCGAGGTTGGTCCGGACGCTGGTGAGCGGCGTCCGCAGCTCGTGCCCGGCGTCACCGACCAGCCGGCGCTGCCGATCCTGGGATCGCGCCAGTGCCGCGAGCATCGCGTTGAACGCCACCGCCAGCCGGGAGATCTCGTCCGATCCGGAGACCGGAATCGGCTTCAGATCCTCGGTCCTGGCGACGTGCTCGGCAGCCCGGGTCAACCGCGCGAGCGGCCGCAGACCGGACCGCGCGATCGCGTTGCCGGCGAGTGCGGCGCCGATCACGCCGATCAGCCCGAACGCCCACAGGACGACGCCGAGGTTGTGCAACGTCCGGTCGATCGATCCGAGCGACTGCGCGACGACGAGCGCGGCCGGCTGGTACAGCCCGGGGTCGTCCTCGCAGTCCGCGCCGAGCGGGCAGTAGCGCGCCGGTACGGCGACCACCCGGAAGTGCGACCCGCCGTTACGAACGCCGACGGTCCGGAGGCTGGCTTCGTTGCCCTGGTTCTTGGCGACCTCGAGCTCGGCCGGTCCGATCGGCGGGAGCAGGCTGTTCCGCGCGCCGAACGTCTGCCCGTCCGCGCCGACCATGCCCACCCGGATGTCGCTGAGCCCGAGTGCGTCCGAAGGCACCCGCTCGAGGTTGCTGAGGTTGGTCAGCACGCCCTTCTGGGCGGCTGCGCCGGCGCGGTCGATCAGGCTGTCGTCGAGGTTCTGGTACATCTGCTGCCGCACGGTGATGTACGCCGCGATGCTCACGATCGCGACCGCGAGCCCGACCGCGACGGCCGCCAGCAGGGTGACACGGGCGTGCAGGCTCAGCCGGTGCAGCTTGTCCTGCCACCAGTCCCTGGTCTGGGCAGCGGTCGCCGCCACCCGATTCCCGTTGCCATTGGCAACGGGGCCTGGAGGTGGTGGGCCCTGGGCGGGACCGCGGTTGACCGGTACGGCGTCCTGGCCGGGCGGAGCAGGGTGCTGCGGACCGGCCTGCGGGGCCGGGCGATCGGTGTACGACGGGAAGTCGGGGTTGGACGAACTCACGGTGGGGTGTCTCTCAGGACGTAGCCGATGCCGCGCACGGTGTGGATGAGTCGCGGCAGGTTGCTCACCTCGGTCTTGCGGCGCAGGTAGCCGATGTAGACCTCGAGGGAGTTCGCGGTGGTCGGGAAGTCGTAACCCCAGACGGCGTCCAGGATCACCGCGCGCTCGAGCACCCGGCGCGGGTTGCGGATCAGCAGCTCGAGCAGGGAGAACTCGGTCCGGGTGAGCGGGATCGGGATGTCACCGCGGTGCACCTCGTGGGCGTCGACGTCGACGACGAGGTCGGCGTACTGGAGCACCTCGCCGCGCTGGCCGCCTTCGCCGGGCGCGGTGCTGCGGCGGAGCAGGGCGCGCAGCCGGGCCAGCAGCTCCTCGAGGGCGAACGGCTTGGTCAGGTAGTCGTCACCGCCGGCGTCCAGGCCGTCCACCCGGTCGGCCACCGCGTCCCGCGCGGTGAGCACCAGAATCGGCACGTTGTTGCCGGCGGCGCGCAGGGCTTTGGTGGTCTCCAGGCCGTCCAGGCGCGGCATCATCACGTCCATCACCACGACGTCCGGCTCGACGTTGCCGATCACGGCCAGCGCCTCGGCGCCGTCGGACGCGGTCACCACCTCGAAGTCGTTGAACTCCAGCGAACGGCGCAGCGAGTCCCGGACCGCCCGGTCGTCGTCCACCACCAGTACGCGCATCTCTCGTTCCCCGCTTCGCTCGAAGGACCAGTTCAATCTTTGTCGAGATTAGGCCGTCTCTGTGAGAATCGCCTGAGAACCCGCTGATCGCTCGCCCAACACCTCGCGAGCGCCTCGCTGACCATGCCGTTCGTCAACCCGCAGACCGGCCCGTTCCACGTCGAGGGCGCCGCGGCCTGACCAGCACCGACCGCACCGCCACACTGCAGGACCCGCTGCCCTCACCAAGGTTCCGAAGCGGCTGTTACCGGCGGCTGACGTGTACAGCGGCACCCACCGGTACCTCCGCGACCTTGCGGCGACGCTCTGACCTGCTGACCGCAACACCGACCAGGCACAGCGCACCACCCACCAACGCCAGACCGGCCGGAGTCTCACCGAGGAACATCCACGCGAGCAGGATGGCAACCATCGGCACCAGGTACGTCGTCGCGCCCATGCGACCCGCGCTGGTCCGGGACAACGCGTAGGCCCAGGTAGTGAAGCCGAGCGCGGTCGGGAACGCACCGAGGTAGAAAACCCACCACAGCGTGGCCGGTCGCGCCGTACCGATCTCTTCGACCAGTCCGGGGGTGTACGGAAGGCAGACGGCTGTGCCGATGATGCAGGCGAGCCAGGTGACTTGTGCAGCGGGCAGCCGACTCAGCAAAGGCTTCTGCGTGACCACGCCGACGGCGTACGAGATGGCGGCTGTCACGCACAGCACGACACCCCAGGTCTCGGCCCGACCGGTCGACGTCGCCATGCCGATCAAGAACACGCCACCGAAGGCGATCAGGCTGCCGACGAGCACCTGCCGCGGGAACCCCTCGCCCAGCGTCAGTCCGGCGAGCAACGCGACCAGCAGTGGTGCGATGTGGACGAGCATCGCCGCCGTACCTGCGTCGAGTCGCCGCTCGGCCGCGTTGAGCGCGACGTTGTAGACGCCGAACCACAGCAGGCCGCACGCCAGCAGCAGCGGCCAGTCGCGTCGTTTCGGCATCCGGAACGGCTCCCGCTTCACCAGCAGCACCAGCCCTAGCAGGACGCTGCCGACCAGCAGCCGAGCCAGTGACAGCGGACCGGCCGACAGTTCGGTCCCGAGGTGCCGGATCGCCACGAACGACGAGGCCCAGAGGACGACGCTGACGCCGGCGGCACCGAGTGCGGTGGGATTCATGCCCACCACGGTAGAAAGGATCAATTGGGTCTGCCATGCTGATACGGAGGCTAGGAGGCTGGGTTGCTTACCGAAACGAAAAGCGGATTGCTGGATGAGTTGAACATCCGGATTCTCCAGGAGCTCGAAGTCGATCCCCGGCTGCGGACCGCCGAGCTGGCCCGCCGGCTCGGAGTCTCCACGCCGACCGTGCGCGAGCGGGTCACCCGGCTGGAGGAGTCCGGCGTGATCCGCGGATACCGGCTCGACATCGATCCGGCCGCGCTCGGGCGGCCGGTCGCCGCCTGGGTCCGGCTGCAGCCGGGACCTGGTCAGGTCCTGCGGATCGCCGAACTGGCCCGGAGTACGCCGGAGGTCGTCGAGTGCCACCGGATCTCCGGCGAGGACTGCTTCCTGATGCGGGTCCAGGTCGCCGCGATCGACAAGCTCGAGGACCTGCTGGACCGCTTCGGCCCCTACGGCCGTACCAACAGCTCGTTCGTCGTGTCCACCCCGGTGCCACCCCGCTCGGTCCCACTCAGCTGAGTTCGGGCTGTCCGAAGGGTGGGCCCCAACCACTTTCGGGAGTGGTCTGCATCACTAGTCTGGTGGCGACTTCAGCGACCTTTGGAAGGACCCGACCCATGGCTGCCGACAAGTCTGTCCGCAGAGTTGCCCTGCTCACCGCCGGCGGGCTCGCGCCCTGCCTGTCGTCCGCCGTCGGCGGGCTGATCGAGCGCTACACCGAGGTGGCGCCCGACGTGGAGATCATCGCCTACCTGAACGGCTACCACGGCCTGCTCAGCGGCCGGCACCTCGACGTGACCCCCGAGGTACGCGCGAAGGCCGGCCTGCTGCACAAGTTCGGCGGCAGCCCGATCGGCAACAGCCGGGTCAAGCTGACCAACACCGCCGACCTGGTGAAGCGCGGCCTGATCGCCGACGGCCAGAACGCGCTGCAGGTCGCGGCCGAGCGGCTGGTCGCCGACGGTGTCGACGTACTGCACACGATCGGCGGCGACGACACCAACACGACCGCCGCGGACCTGGCGGCGTACCTGCACGAGCACGACTACGAGCTGACTGTCGTGGGCCTGCCGAAGACGATCGACAACGACGTGATCCCGATCCGGCAGAGCCTGGGCGCCTGGACCGCGGCCGAGCAGGGCGCGCTGTACGCCCGCAACATCATCGCCGAGCACTCCTCGAACCCCCGGATGCTGATCGTGCACGAGGTGATGGGCCGCAACTGCGGATGGTTGACCGCGGCGACGGCGCAGGCGTACCGGGACTGGTGGAAGCAGCAGGACTGGAACCCGGGCATCGGCCTGGACGCGCCCGGCTGGGACGTGCACGCGGTGTACGTGCCGGAGGCAACGATCGACCTGGACGCCGAGGCGGACCGGCTGCGCAAGGTGATGGACGAGACCGACTGCGTCAACATCTTCCTGTCCGAGGGCGCCGGCGTCGAGTCGATCGTGGCCGAGCTCGAGGCCCGCGGCGAGGAGGTCGGCCGGGACCCGTTCGGGCACGTGAAGCTGGACACCATCAACCCGGGCGCCTGGTTCGCCAAGCAGTTCGCCGAGCGGATCGGCGCCGAGAAGACGATGGTGCAGAAGAGCGGCTACTTCAGCCGCTCGGCCGCGGCCAACGACCGCGACCTCGCGCTGATCAAGGAGTGCACCGACTACGCGGTCGACGCGGCGCTGCGCGGTGAGAGCGGCGTGGTCGGCCACGACGAGGAGCGCGGTGACGAGCTGCGCGCGATCGAGTTCCCGCGGATCGCCGGTGGGAAGGAGTTCGACCCGGGGGTCGACTGGTTCGTCGGCCTGAAGGCCGAGCTCGGCCAGTCCTAAGGCGTTGACCGGAGGCGGCCGACCCATACGTCGGCCGCCTTCTCGATCTGGTCGAGGACGTCGTCGAAGGCGGCGTCGTGGAAGTACGGATCGGGTACGTCGAGATCGGCGAACAACTGGACCGGCATGTCGCCGCGGTGCCGCTTCAGCGCGGCCAGGTGGCCCGAGTCCATCGCGAGGATCAGGTCTCGCTCGGCCGACCACCCTTGCTCGAACTGGCGGGCCCGGTGTGCGCTGCCGTCATATCCTCGGTGCTGCAGCGCGGCCGCGGCCCGTGGGTCCATCGGATCACCGGTGTGCCAGGCGCCGGTGCCCGAGCTGGTGACCTCGACGTCGAGGATCCCCGCCGCGGCGAGCTTCGCGCGGAGCACGACCTCACCCATCGGTGACCGGCAAATGTTGCCCGTGCAGACGATCTCGACGTGTCTCACGTCAGCGGATCTCCGCCTTGTCCGGGAGTACGGCGTTCAGCAGCATGCCGACGACCGTGATCACCAGTGATCCGAGCAACGCCGCCCAGAAGCCGTCGACGTGGAACTGGACGTCCAGCTTCCCGGTGATCCACGAGGTGAGCAGGAGCATCGCGGCGTTGATCACGAAGATCAGCAGGCCCAGCGTCAGGATGATGAACGGCAGCGACAGCAGCTTCACGATCGGCTTCACAATCGCGTTCACCAGGCCGAAGATGGCCGCCACGATCAGCAGCGTGAGGATCCGCCGGCCGGTGGTGGCGCCCTGGATGGTGATCCCGCTGATGAGCCAGGCCGCGATCGCGAGCGCGACCGCGTTGGCGAGCAACTTGATGATCAAGTTCTTCATGCCGTCGATCCTCCCACCCCGCGGGTAACACCCAGCCCCCTGCCGCGCCCTGGTTCACCCCTGGCTCTTGACAGGCTAATGACCAAGTGATCAGATCATTTTCATTGTGAGGTGAATGACTGCCGGGAAACCGGAGCTGGGAGCCAAGATGTCACCACGTCGTTGGGTGTCTGCAGTAGCCGTGCTGTCGCTGACAGCGACCGCGGTCGGCGTGCCGGCGGCCGAGGCTGCCACTCCGGACGGGGCCGCCGAGTGTGACGCCGTACGGACCAACTGGACGGCGCAGGCGGCGCCGCAGGCCGACCCGGAGAGCCAGCTCAACGCCTACAGCAACACCGGCAAGGGCTGGACGGGCGGCGACACCACCAACTCGGTCAAGCTCTCCGGCGGTCGGACCGTGTGGATCTTCTCCGACACGTTCCTTGGTCCGGTGAATCCTGACGGCAGTCGTCCGACCACGACGCCGTTCATCAACAACTCGTTCGTCGTGCAGCGCGGCGACTCGTTAAAGACCGTGACCGGAGGTACGACGGCCAACCCGACGGCGCTCGTACCACCGCCGGCCAACGGCTGGTACTGGTTCGGCGCCGCGCAGACCAGTGACGCGGGTCGCAACCTCGACGTCGTCGCCCTGCGGTTCGAGAAGACCGGTCCGGGGCAGTGGGACTGGCGCTGGGCCAGCAACTACATCGCCCGCTTCGACAGCGAGACCCTGAAGCTCCGCAAGCTCACGCCGATCCCGTCCGCCGCGAACGTGCAGTGGTCCGCGTGGCTGCAGCGGGACAGCGGCTACACCTACATCTACGGCGTCGAGGACCTGGGCGCATCGAAGTACCAGCACGTGGCGCGGGTCCGCGGCGACGACCTGACGGCCAAGCCGTGGGAGTACTGGACCGGCAGCGGCTGGTCGGCGGACGAGAGCGCCTCGGTGCGCGTACTGGAGGGCGTCGCCAACGAGCACAGCGTGACCCGGTGGCGTGACGGCTACGTGCTGGTCACGCACGACACCACCGAGCTGTTCAGCAAGCGCGTCCTCGGGTACTTCTCCTGCTCGCCGACCGGTCCGTTCGTCAAGCCGGTCGAGCTCTACCAGACCCCGGAGACCGGTGCGGACGGCAGCTACGAGAACGCCAACATCATCACCTACAACTCCCACGACCATCCGGACCGGCGCCGCGGCGACGAGCTCCTGGTCAGCTACAACGTCAACAGCCTGGACGCCAACACCGACCTGTACGCCGACGTGAGCATCTACCGCCCGCGCTTCGTCGCCGTCACCCTGGCGGCAGCCCAATGAGCACCCCGGGTGGCGTCGTACGGCGGAGTCTGCTCGACGACCTGGCCACGTCCATGCTGGCGCTGATCGCCGATCGCAAGCTGGCGGCTGGTGACCAGTTCGAGTCGGTGCGGTCGTTGGCCGACCGGTTCAAGGTCGCCGTGCCGACGGTCCGGGAGGCGCTGCGGCGCCTCGAGGCCACCGGTGCGGTCGAGCTGCGGCACGGATCCGGTGTGTACGTCGGTCCGCACATCGGCCGCCTGGTGCTGCCGAACCCATTGGCGCCGACGCCGTCGTCGGACCGCCTGATCGAGTTGCTGCAGGCGCGTGCCCTGATCGAGCCCCCGGTCGCCGCCCTGGCCGCGCGGGTCCGGACCGAGGCCGCGCTGCAGCGGATGGACCGCGACCTGACCGTGGCCGCCGAGCTGATCGCCTCCGGCGACCACGCCCAGTTGGCCGAGGTCAACATGGACTTCCACCGCTCCCTCGCGCAGGCGTCCGGGAACGCGACGCTGGCCGAGGTGGTCGAGTCCGTGACCGTGGTCAACGTCCGGGAGCAGCTGGAGATCCTGCACATCCACGGCGACCGGCAGACCGACCTGGACGAACACCGGGCCATCCACGCCGCCGTACTGGCCGGTGATCCCGAACTGGCCGAACGCCTCACCCGCGAACACCTCGACGGAGTCCTTGCCGTCATCAACGACCGACTATGAGTGCCGCGTGGTGGATCTCCTTCGGCGCTTGCGGCGCCCAGGCACGCACCTCGCGGCACTTGCCCAGCGCCCACGATGCTCCGCATCGAGGCCACTGCTCAAGCACCGCGATGCACGCACCTGGACACCGCAATCATTCGAACGAGATCCACCACACGGCACTTGCACCCTTGAAGCTGAGAGGACGCACCATGCAACGCATCACCAATCGGAAAGCACTGACCGCTCTGGCGGTGGCCGGTGCGCTCGTGCTGTCCGCCTGCGGGGGCGGTGGCGGCGGCGCCGAGGCCGCCAAGGGCGAGGACAAGCCGGTCGACTCGCTGAAGTTCTACAACGACAAGGGCGGCTGGAAGGACGCCTTCGTCCAGGTCGGCGCGGCCAGCAAGAAGGACGTCGGGGTCGGGATGGAGCCGGTCGGGTACTCCGACTCCAACACCTACACCGCCTTCATCCGGTCGTCGTTCCGGACCAAGGAGAAGGCCGACCTGTTCACCTGGCACACCGGCAAGGAGCTGGAGGACCTGGTCGACCAAAAGCTGGTCGCCGAGACCACCGACCAGTGGACCAAGGCGGTTGCCGACGGCAACGTGCCGGAGCAGCTCAAGCAGTACTTCACCTTCGACGGCAAGCAGTACTGCGTCCCGCTGAACGCCGGCTACTGGGTGCTGTACTACAACAAGGCCGTCTTCAAGAAGGCCGGGATCACCGAGAACCCGAAGACCTGGGCCGACCTGGTGGCGATCGCGGACAAGGTCAAGGCGGCCGGCGTGAAGCCGTTCTACCAGACCAACATCCTGTTCAGCTTCGTCTGGTTCGAGACGCTGCTCGCGGGCAAGGACCCAGACCTGTACGACGCTCTCGCGGCGGGCAAGGCGAAGTGGACCGACCCGGGTGTGGTCGAGGTGATGAACGAGTGGAAGAAGATGATCGACGCCGGCTACTTCAGCGACCCGGGCTCGAAGACCGAGCCGCAGGCGCAGCTGAAGAAGGGTTCCGTGGCGATGATCAACTTCGGCACCTGGTTCAGCGGCAACCTGAACTCGCTGAAGATGAAGGCCGGCACCGACTACGACTTCTTCGTCATCCCGAACGTCAACCCTGACCTGCCGAAGACCTCGATGATCTTCGAGACCGGACCGGTGTGCTCGGCGGCTCAGAGCGAGCACTCCTCGACGGTCAAGAAGTGGACCGACTGGTGGGTCACCCCGCAGGCGCAGACCGCGTGGGCGAACTCCCGCGGCGACCTGTCCTTCAACCCGAAGGCCGAGGTCAAGGACCCGAGCCTGGCGGCGCTGAACAAGGACGTCGGCGGTGAAGGCTACCGCCTGATCAACCGCTGGTTCGAGGCGACGCCGGTGCCGGTCGCGAACAAGGCGCTGGAGGTGTTCGGCGCGTTCGTCACCAAGCCGGGCGACCCGATGCCGGGCCTGCAGAAGATCCAGGCCGAAGCGGACGCGTACTGGGCCAAGCAGAAGTGACCTCCACCATCGAGCGGCCCGCTGCCACCAAGCAGCGGGCCACCGCCCAGCAGTCAGCCCGGACGGGTGCGCGGGTCGCGCCCCTGTTCGGGCTGCCGGCCGCGGGCGTGGTCGCACTGCTGCTCTACCTGCCGTTCCTGTGGACGACGTACATCAGCTTCACCGACTACGACGGGCTGGCGTCGCCGGTCTGGTCCGGGTTGGCCAACTACAAGGCGATGTTCAGCGACCCCGATCTGGTCGGGGCGCTGGTCAACACGCTGCTGTGGGTCGCCGGCATGGTGACGCTCCCCGTGGTGCTCGGGCTACTGGTCGCCGTACTGACGTATGGGCACAAGTGGGGCACGTGGCTGCGGTTGCCGTTCCTGCTGCCGTACGCGATCTCCGGTGTGGCCGTCGGCGTCATCTGGGGCTTTGTGCTGCAGCCGGACGGCGCGCTCGGTCAGGCGCTCGGGTTCTTCGGGCTGCCTGGTGAGCACACCGGCTGGCTGCAGGCCGGTCCGGGAAACACGCTGATGATGATCGTGGCGGTGACCTGGCAGGCGGCCGGTGTGAACGCACTGCTGTTCGTGGTCGGGTTGCAGTCCATCCCGGCCGAGCCGCTCGAGGCTGCCCGGCTGGACGGCGCCGAGGGGTTCCGGCTGTTCCTGCACCACCTCTGGCCGCAGCTTCGGCCGATCACCACGGTGGTGATCGGGCTCTCGATCGTCGGCAGCCTCAAGACGTTCGACGTGGTCTGGGTGATGACCCAGGGCGGTCCTGGTACGTCGTCCGAGACGCTTGCACTCTCCATGTACAAGGAGACGTTCGTGCTGAACGACTATGGCCAGGGCTCCGCGATCGCGTTGTTCCTCAGCCTGGTCACCTTCGCCGCGTCGATCCTGTACCTGCGCTACCAACTGGGGGACTCGCGTGAGCAAGGTTAGAACCGGAGTCCTCGTCGTTCTCGGGTTGCTGTGGCTCGCGCCCGTCTACCTGCTGATCGTGAACGCGTCCAAGGCTGTGGACGGGTACGACCCGGCCTCGGTGTGGAAGCCGGACGGGTTCGCCCTGTTCGCGAACTTCGCGGACGCGTGGAGCAAGGCCGCGCTCGGCGACACCCTGGTGGCGACGACGCTCTACAGCGTGGTGTCTCCGGTGCTCGCGGTGCTGATCGGCGCCGCGGCCGGCTACGCGATCGTCGTACTGCGGCTGCGGCGCGGGTTCCTGTGGTTCGTCTTCATCTTCGGCGGGACGATCTTCCCGCTGCAGATGATCCTGATGCCGCTGTTCTCCGGGTTCGCCGACTCCGGTCTCTACGACACCCGGCTAGGGATGGTGATCGTCTACACCGCGATCAGCGTGCCGTTCTCGGCGTTCGTGATGCGGAACTTCTTCACCGGGATCGCGCGCAGCGTGTTCGAGGCCGCGGTGGTCGACGGCGGCGGGCTGTTCCGGATCTTCCGCAGCATCTACCTGCCGATGGCCGGGTCCGCGCTCGCCGCGATCTTCATCCTGCAGGCCACCTTCGTCTGGAACGACCTGCTGCTCGGCCTGACGCTCAGCCAGTCCGAGTCGGTCCGCCCGATCATGCCCGCCTTGACCGGCCTGCAGAGCACGTACGGCGGCGCCGCTCTCCCCACGGTGTTGGCGGGCGGCCTGCTGGTGTCGCTGCCGACGGTGATCTTGTTCCTTGCCGCACAACGCTTCTTCTCCCGGGGCCTGGCCCTCGGTCAGTTCTGAAAGGCGGACATGAGTCGCACAGTTGTAGTCACCGGGGGAGCCGCCGGTATCGGCCGTGGTGCGGTCGAACGATTCGTTGCGGCGGGCGACCACGTCGTGGTGCTGGATCGGGATGCAGATGCGCTTGCGGGCCTGCACGAGTTGGGCGTTCAGGGGATCGCTGTCGACGTGGGTGACCGGGGTGCCTTGGCAGGAGCTGCTGAGCAGCTGGACAGCGTGGATGTGCTGGTTTGTGCGGCCGGGGTGCAGCGGTATGGCACCGTCGCGGACACGCCGGCGGCCGTCTATGACGAGGTGATGGCGGTGAACGTGGGGGGCGTGTTCTTTGCCTGCCAGGCGTTTGTGCCGAAGCTTCCTCGGGGTGGCAGTGTCGTGGTGGTCGCGTCGGTGCAGGCGTATGCGGCTCAGAAGAGCGTGGCGGCGTACTCGATGGGCAAGGGTGCGTTGCTGTCCCTGGTCCGGGCGATGGCAGTGGACCACGCTCCGGACGGGATCCGGGTGAACGCGGTCTGCCCGGGGTCTGTGGACACGCCGATGTTGCGGGCCTCGGCCGCCCAGTTCGGTGGTGGGCGGTCGACGGACGAGGTGGTTGCGGAGTGGGGGCGTTCGCATCCGCTCGGCCGGGTGGCGACGCCGGGAGAGGTTGCAGAGGTCATCCACTTCCTCGCATCTCCGGCTGCGGCTTTCGTGACCGGAGCGGACGTGAAGGTGGACGGCGGCCTGACCGCCGGGCTGGCCGTCGTACTGCCGGAGGATTCGAAGTGAAGATCGTCGACATCCGGGCCACTACCGTCACGATGCCGCTGGAGGCGCCGTTGCGGCACAGCAACGGTGCGCACTGGGGGCGCTTCGTGCGGACCGTGGTCGAGATCGAGGCCGACAACGGGCTGATCGGCCTTGGCGAGATGGGCGGCGGCGGGCAGAGTGCCGAGGCTGCCGTAGTCGGACTGAAGCCCTACCTGGTCGGCCACGATCCGGCGCGCACCGAGGCGCTGCGCTGGATGCTCGCCAACCCGACCGCGAGTCTCTACAACAACCGGACGCAGTTGCTGGCCGCGGTCGAGTTCGCCTGTCTCGACCTGCAGGGCAAGCACCTCGGCGTGCCGGTGCACGAGCTGCTCGGTGGCAAGGTTCGGTCGAAGGTGCCGTTCGCGAGCTACCTGTTCTTCCGGCATCCGGCCGACGACGGCACCGGCGAGATCCGGACCGCGGAACAGTTGGTGAAGCACGCGCGCGAGCTCGTCGACCAGCACGGGTTCAGTGTGCACAAGCTGAAGGGCGGCGTCTTTCCGCCGGACTACGAGCGCGAGTGCTTCCGGGCGCTGGCCGAGGCGTTCCCCGGGCACCGGGTCCGGTTCGACCCGAACGGCGCCTTCGGCGTCGAGGAGGCGATCCGGTTCGCCCGCGGGATCGAGGACCTCGACAACGACTACCTCGAGGACCCGACCTGGGGCCTGAACGGGATGCGCCGGGTCCGCTCGAAGACGTCGATCCCGCTGGCCACGAACACCGTCGTGGTGAACTTCGAGCAACTCGCCGCGAACGTCCGTGACCCCGCCGTCGACGTGATCCTGCTCGATACCACGTTCTGGGGCGGCATCCGGCCGTGCATCAAGGCGGCCGGCGTCTGTGAAACCTTCCAGCTCGGCGTCGCCGTGCACTCCTCCGGCGAGCTCGGCATCCAGCTGGCCACGATGCTGCACCTGGGCGCCGTCGTACCGAACCTGTCCTTCGCCGCCGACGCGCACTACCACCACCTGCGCGACGACATCATTGCCGGCGGCAAACTTCCGTACGAAGGCGGCGCGATCGCCGTACCGGACGGACCGGGGCTCGGGGTCGAGCTGGACCGCGACAAACTCGCCGAGTACGCCGAACTGTTCCGCGAGCTCGGCCCCTACCCCTACGACCGGGACCCGGCCAGACCGGACTGGTACCCCCTGCTACCGAACACCGATTGGGCCGACCCTTCATGACGATCCCGTCCAGCGCGGACCTCGCGAGCGACGTTCTGACCCACACGTACGACGACATGTTCAACCCGCCCGGGTTGACGAACTTCCTGGGCACCGCGCAGGTGGATCTGGACGTGTTCGCGATCCGCAGCGTCAACTTCCCGCCGTACTCGCATGGCGACTGCATCACCGGTCAGCTGTATGTGGACGGGCGGCTGGCCCGCTCGTACGGCGGCGTGGTCGAGGTGGTGTGGCGCCCCGACTGCGTGGTGCGGTCGACGGTTGTCGACGGGCTGACGCTGCGCACGACCACCGCCTGCGCTCCTGGTCGCCCTGCCGTCGTCGTGCAGCTGGACGTGGCCGGTGAGCCTGGGCGCTCGGTGCGGCTTGGGTTTGCGTTGGACAGTACGGCGACCCGGTCGGGGAGTGGCTGGTTGAAGCCTGAGCCTCCGTCGGAGCCCAACACCCTGCAGATTGTTGACAATCGGGTTGTCGGCACGGGTGCGTCCGGGTCCGCGGTGAGCTTGCAGGGTGTCGACGTACCGGCTTCCGTTGACCGGTCGATGCTTGAGGCAACTGTTGTGCTGGATGCGTCGGGGCAGGCGCGGGTGGGGTATGTGCATGTGTTGGCTGGGGATCTGGCGGAGGCGACGTCGCACTTCGACGCCTGTGTTGCCGACGTGCCGGCCGTCTTCGCGGGGGCCGAGATTGCGTGGGACAAGGCGTTGGCGGACGCGTTCGACCCGGCAGGTGACGGGTTCAGCGGGTCGCTGCCGATTCTGGAGACGTCGAACGAGGCGTTGCGGAAGCTGTACTGGTGGGGCGTGCTCGGAGTGGTGTGGTTCCGGCGGGACAACCCGGCGAGTGTGCTCGGGCGGACGTACGACACGCTGATGCCGCGGTACTGGCAGACCACCACCTTCATCTGGGACTACAGCCTGTCCTCGCTGACGCATGCGCTGCTCGACCCGGAGCCGATGCGGCGGCACATCGAGCACTGGATCGACCTGGACACCCACAAGCACTTCGGGACCGAGTGGCTGACCGGTGGTCCGGTCGGCTACTGGTATTCGGTCAACGACTTCGCCATGACGCGGCTGGTCCGCGACTACGTGCGGTTCACCGGTGACGTCGGCTTCCTGGACGCCTCAGTGGGTGCCAAGCCGGTGGCCGAGCACCTGCACGACTGGGCGACCGCCTGGCGCGGTCTGCGTGGTGACCACCCGCTGGCGGACTATGGCGGCATCGACAACCTGCTGGAGTGCGTGAGCAGTTACGTGCACGAGGTGGCCAGCTTCAACGCCGCCAACGTCTGGTGCCTGCGGGTCGCCGCTGAGGTCGCCGAACGCTCCGGAGACGACGACCGCGCCGCGCTGCTGCGCAAGGAAGCCGACGAGCAGGCAGGCCACGTCAACGAGCTGTACATCGAGGGCACCGGCTTCTGGCACGCACGACAGCCGGACGGCGCGATGGTCCCGGTGCGGCACTGCTACGACTTCAACATCGTGGGTACGACGATGGCGTCCGACCTCTCGCCGGCGCAGCGAGCCGAGATGGTCGCGTTCTTCCAGCGGGAGTTGCAGACGCCCACGTGGATGCGTGCGCTGTCGCCGTACGACGCCGATGCTGCCTTCAGCGTGCGGCCGGATCACCAGTGGAACGGCGCGTATCCGGCTTGGCCGGCGGATGCGGGGCGGGCGCTGTTCGCGCTGGGTCGCGGTGACGTGTTGCTGGACTGGCTGCCGGGGTTGGCGCGGACTGCCAACCAGGGGCCGACTGGTCAGGCGCACTTCGTGGAGGAGGCGGCGCCGGCGATGGCCGGTGGGGCGCGGAAGTCGCCGCCGCAGTTCCCGTACCTGATCGACTGGTCCTGCTCGTCGTCCGGCTCCTGGGTCAGCCTGGTCCTGGAGGGTGTCTTCGGCCTGGATGTCGCATTGGACGGCACCGTCACGGCGAACCCGCAGGTCAGCGCACTGGACCCGGGGGCTCGCCTGACGGGGCTCCGCGTCGGATCGGCGACGTACGACGTCACCGCCGACGGCTTGGTCACCGCCGACGGCCTGGTCAGCGCCGACGGCCTGGTCAGCCTCGCGGGCACGGTCAGCGGGGAGGGCGCGGTCAGCGCGGTGGAGTAGCGATCGCCTCGAGCAAGGACTCCTGCGCGCCTGCGAGGTGGCGGCTTAGCTCCTCGACGCACTCGTCGAGCTCACCGCGCTCGAGCAGGCGGACGAGCTTGCGGTGCGAGGCGACCTGCTGCCGGGCGTCCTGGCGGAGGGCGTCCACGCGGGCCAGCGCCAGCCGTGCCTCGCCGGTGATCGCGTCGGCGGTCGCAATCAGTCGCTCGCTGCCGGTCAGCGCGACCAGGCTGCGGTGGATGGCCAGGTGCGTCTCGGTCATCGCCTCCGGGTCGGCGCCGTCCTTGGCGGTCGCGGCGAACGTCCGCATCGCCTCCCGGACCCGCTCTCGCGCGGCCTCGTCGGCGTCGAACCAGGCCCTGATACCGGCCGACTCCAGCACGAACCGGGCTCGGCAGATGTCCGCCACCGCCTCCGGGTGCAGGATCGCGACGCTGACACCCTTGTTCGGCTCCCGGATCGCGAGACCCTCGGTGACCAGCATGGTCATCGCCTCGCGGACGGTGCTCCGGGCAACGCCCAGCGCCTCGGCCAGCGGTTGTTCGCGCAACGGCGTACCGGGCTCCAGGTCGCCGGCGAACAGGGCAGCGCGTAGAGCGTCGACCACCCGGTCCACCGTGGTCGAGCGATCCACCCGCAGCCGTTCGTACATGGGGAGATTCTCGTCCAGTCAAGGTCCGTTGTCGCGCGCGACCCGGCGTCGGCGGACCACCCGCCGTACAACCTGTGGATAACTCCCGACATGATGACCCGGTTTTCGGGCAGCATTTTCCCCAGTGGCCGCCCCTCTCCACGATTCGCCGCGGAGGGCCACTGAGCCAGCGAGGAGCCGACCGTGGGTGACAGCAAAGCACTGCCGATCGTCGGCGGCGTCATGCTGGTGCTGGTCCTGCCGCTGATCGTCGTGGTCGCGCTCATTGTCGGCGGCCTGGCCAGCATGGACACGGCGGCGGCCCAGTGCGTGCCGTCCGAGACCGAGGGCGCCACCTTCGCCTGGCCCACCGACCGGCACGAGATCGACCAGGGCTGGTCGGATCCCGACTCCGAGGGCAACAGCCACTCCGGGGTCGACTTCGAGATCGACGAGGGCAAGAAGGTCTACGCGGGCGAGGACGGCGAGATCGTCTCCACGGCCGACCGGCAGGTCCGGATCAAGCACGACCGGGGTGTCGAGACCCGGTACAAGTACCTGAAGGACATCTCGGTCCGGAACGGGCAGACGGTCAAGCGCGGCGACCCGATCGGCACCGTCGGCTCCGAGGACGAGTCCACTCCGGGCCTGACCGGTGCCCACCTGCACTTCGAGCTGTGGATCGACAAGGAGAACGACGGCAACCTGGTCAACACCGAGCCTGAGGAAGACAACCTGTTCGGCGACGAGGGCGGAGCCGACAGCGGCGGCTGCGGCTGCAGCGACCTGTCCGGGTCGAACAACCAGCAGAAGGCGTTCAACTACTTCGCCTCGAACGGGTACACCAAGGAGCAGGCCGCCGGGATCGTCGGCAACATGATCCACGAGTCCGGCGTGGAGCCCGGGCGGAAGGAGGGCACCGCGCCGGGCACGGTGACCAACCCGTCCGACGTGGTCGAGTTCTCCGGCGGCTGGGGCATCGTCCAGTGGACGCCGGCCGGCAAGATGATCAACCCGTCCCGCGAGTCCGGCGTCGACGACGCCGTGATCGGCTCGCTTGAGTACCAGCTGGAGTTCCTCAAGAAGCAGCTGGCCGGCCAGACCGCGATCCCGGAGAAGCACGCCGGTGACATGCTCAAGCAGGCGCGGACGGTCGAGGACGCCGCGGTCGCCTTCGGCCGGTACTACGAACGCTTTCTGGGCTCCGACAACCTCAACCACGAGCGGTACACCCAGCGCAAGACCGCCGCCCGCGAGGTGCTGGAGACCTTCGGCGGGACCGCGCCGTCCGAGGGCGGCGCCGGCGCCTGCGGCGCGGGCAACGGCGACATCGTGAGGACCGCGCTCCAACTCGCCTGGGACACCCCGAACCACGGCCACAACCCCAAGCCGATCAACCCGACCTACGCGCAGGCGGTGGAGGACCACAACGGCTCGTCCGGCGACGACGTGCTCACCGACTGCGGCGTGTTCGTGGCGACCGTGATGCGGATGAGCGGAGTCGACAAGGACTACGCCCCGCGCGGGACGACCGTCCAGATGGAGTACCTGCGCAGCTCCGGGAAGTACGACATCTTCGACAACCTCAACAACGAGGGCCAGCTGAAACCTGGGGACATCTTCATCATCGACGGTCACACCTACCTCTACACCGGCAACTACGAGGGCGGTGACGGACGCACGTACAACGCGGCGTCGGCGTCGCTGCACGGTCACGTGCCGGAGGCCTCGCACGTGTACTTCTCCGACGACCGCGGCCACTACACGGTGGCCCGGCTCAAGCAATCAGGAGCATCGGACTGATGGATGAGAACCGGCGGCTGTTCGTGCTCAGCGGCACGGTGGTGGTGATCGCGCTGATCGTGCTCGGTGGGATTCTGCTGTTCCGCGGCAACCCGGAGCACACGCTGACCGTGAAGTCGATCCCGAACGACCTGACCCTCACCGTGGACGGCAAGCAGGTCCCGGCCAACGGCGAGATCAAGCTGAAGGAAGGCAAGCACACGCTGACCGGCGAACGGCGCGGCTTCCAGAGCTACACCGAGACGGTCGAGATCAGCGAGGACTCGCAGTACAAGATGTACCTGTTCTCCAACAGCGCGGAGGGCCGCGCCTGGGAGAAGACGCACCCGGGCGAGCAGCTCGAAGCGGAGGCCGAGTCCGGCCGCCGCTTCGACGAGCTCAACCGCCGGCTCGCGGCGAAGTACCCGATCCTCCAGGAACTCCCGTACATCGGCCCCGGCTTCACCATCAACCAGGGCCTGTCCCAAGCTCACCCCGGCGACCCCGAGTACCTCGCCTTCTACATCAAGATCACCGACTCCGAAGGCCAGAAAAAAGCCCTCGAATGGCTAACCGGCCACGGCTACAACCCCGACAAGCTCGAACTCATCTACACGAAGTAGCCGCCGGCACGGCGGTCGGCTGTGGGGCGACCGCCGTACGGCGGGGTCAGGCGGGGAGGATGAGTTCGCCGCCGGGGGTTGAGGCGGGGGTGAGGTCGAAGTCCAGGGGGTTGGTGAGGCAGCGGGCGGAGCCGCCGCCTTTGTGGAACTCGGTGAGGTCGAGGACGACCACCCGGAGGCCGAGGCCGGTGAGGATCTCGTGCAGGCGCGGGGAGCAGGCCGGCATGATGATCGTCTCGTTCACGACGATCGAGTTGCCGCTGAACGCGAACGCCTCCTCGTCGGTGAGCACGATCGGGTCCGGCACGATCCGGAACAGCTCCGCCTGGCTCTCCGCGTCGAACGCCGCCGGGTAGATCATCGCGTGCGTGCTGTCCACCGGGCAGAACGGCAGGTCGAGGTGGTACATCCCCTCGTGCGTGATCCGCAGCCCGCGAACCCGGATGCCCCACTCGGCCGCGAGCCGCTTGAGCGCGCCGAGCTCGGTCCGCGGTCCGTACCCGACGACCAGGCTGTCGCCGTACACGAACGCGTCGCCGGACTCGAAGTGCGGCCCGACCCCGCCCGACCCGGTCCGGTCGAGCGTGAACCCGTGCCCGACGAACCAGTCAGCCGCGGTCAGCGACTCCTTCCGCCGCGGCTCGAACCGCATGTGCGAAAGCATCGCCCGGCCGTCCGCGGTCGCCAGGCCGAGGTTCATCGCGTACACCATGTCCGGCGAGTCCGGCCGCTGCGCCAGCACCTCGACCGCACCCCCGGCGTCGACGATCGCCTGCCGCAGCGAGTCCCACTGCTTCAGCGTCAGCTCGGGATCGGGCTGGTCGTGGGTGGACATGTAGGGATTGATCACATAGTCGATCCGGAAGTGGTCCGGGCGGACCATCAGATACCGGCGACCCCACTCCAGCGACTGACCCATGAGCACTCCCTTCCCAACCCGCGGCCGACGGCCGCGGTGCCTTGAGATCTATTGACAGATCCCCTGATTGTCCGACAATCCGTCAGTGTGCAGTCCGGATCGCCGGGAGTCAAACGTCCGGTCACCGGGTGGGGCAGGCCACGTCCGGGAGGGTGGTTCGGGACTGAGGTTGGAGCTAGCCTGCGGGCATGAGCGCAGAGGATGTGGTGCGGTTCCGTGCGTGCCTGGACGACGTGCCGGCTTACAAGCCCGGTCGTCCGCCTGCCCGGACCGATGGCCGGCCGACCTACAAGCTGTCGAGCAACGAGAACCCGTACCCGCCGCTGCCCGGCGTCCTCGCCGCGGCCACCGAGGCCGCGGCCCAGATGAACCGCTACCCCGACATGGGCGCGGTCGACCTACTCGAGGCGCTCTCGGCGCGGTTCGGCGTACCGACGAGTGACCTCGCGGTCGCGACCGGCTCCGTCGCGCTGCTCTACCACCTGCTGCAGGCCTCGTGCTCGGACGGTGACGAGGTCGTCTACGCCTGGCGCTCGTTCGAGGCGTACCCGATCGCGGTCCAGCTGACCGGCGCCACGTCGGTCCAGGTGCCGCTGACCGACGACGCGCGGCATGACTTCAAGGCGATGGAGGCTGCGCTCACCGAGCGGACCAAGGTCGTCCTCATCTGTACGCCGAACAACCCGACCGGACCGGTGGTACGGCGTGACGAGTTGCTCGCCTTCCTGGACGCCGTACCGTCGAACGTGCTGGTCGTGATCGACGAGGCGTACCGCGAGTTCGTCCGCGAGCCCGACGTGATCGACGGCATTGACGTCTACCGCGACCGCCCGAACGTCGTCGTACTCCGGACCTTCTCCAAGGCGTACGGCCTGGCCGGCTTCCGCGTCGGGTACGCCGTCGGACACCCGCCGGTGGTGTCGGCGATCCGCAAGTGCGCGCTGCCGTTCGGCGTCAGCCACGTCGCGCAGGCCGCGGCGATCGCCTCGCTGGCCGCGGAGGAGGAGTTGCTCGAGCGGGTCGAGGCGCTGGTGACCGAGCGGACCCGGGTGGTCGACGAGCTGCGCGCGGCCGGCTGGGACGTCCCCGAGACCCACGCGAACTTCGTCTGGATGCCACTCGGCGACGACACCGTGGCGTTCGCGGAGGCGGTGCAGGCCGAGGGTGTGTCGGTCCGGCCGTTCCCCGGCGACGGCGCCCGGGTCAGCATCGGCGAACGCGAAGCGAACGACCTGTTCCTGTCCGTCGCCCGCGCCTGGCGCCAGTGACCTCGCTGATCTGGATCTCGGGCGCCTCGGCCGGGATCGGCGCGGCGCTGGTCGCAACGGTCCCTTACGGCGACGCGCGCGTGATCGACGTATCACGCCGCGGCGGCGGACCGGCCGAACACCTCAAAGCCGACCTGTCGGACCCGGCAGACTGGGCGCGCGTCGCGGAACACTTCAATGAGGAGTTGGCCGGCTACGACGGTGACCGCGTGGTGTTCATCCACAACGCCGGCACGATCTCCCCGATCGGGCCGGCGTCCGCTGTCGACGCATCCGACTACAGCCGCGCGGTCCTGCTGAACTCAGCTGCTCCGCAGGTCCTGGGCCAGGCGTTCCTGCAGGCAACCGCCGGACTGACGTGTGAGCGTCATCTTGTGCTGCTGTCATCCGGCGCGGCGAAGACGGCGTACGCGGGCTGGTCGTCGTACAACGCGGGGAAGGCAGCCGTCGAACACTGGGTCCGAACGGTCGGCGCCGAGCAGGACTCCGTGGGCGGCTGCCGCGTGATCGCAGTAGCCCCGGGCGTAGTCGACACCGCCATGCAGTCCGAGATCCGCTCGACAACCGAGCAGGCCTTCCCGTCGGTAGCCCGCTTCCACGAACTCAAGGAATCCGGCGCCCTCAGCACCCCCACGGAAGCAGCCACCGGCATCTGGTCCTTGCTGTCACGCGAACTCCCCAACGGCTCCTGCGTAGACCTGCGAAACCTGTAGATCCACCCCACGCGCCAGCTACGCCCACTCCTCCGTCGCGTGCTGCCCGGGCGCTCCCACCCACCCGCGGTGCTCGCTTCACCGACCACACCGTGGAGCAGCCAGCTGGCATCCACACCGACGACCGTGGGCGAGCGTGGTTGACAGTTGCGACGGGACTCGGGGCCTGAGGCAGGGTCTGGTGGCCGTCCACAAGAAATGACGGCTCTTGTGTTGGATGTGTGGGTGATGCGGTGTCGGGTCAGCGTGCAGCTCGACAGGTAGTGCACCGCGTCACGGCGTACGCCCCCGCAGACGCCGCGCTCAGGTGCACTACCCGGCCCCGGGACACCACCTGTCGATCCCGCAGCCGATCAGATGCACGCGAGCCCCGCGACAGTCACCGGGGGCTCGGACAGGAACCCGTGGGCGGGGACCTGCTAATTTCCTGTCCTCACCCACCAGACGGTGTTCAAGCTCTCGCCTTCCCCCCCGCACCGACCAGCATCCGGACGAACCGGCCGCCTGCTGGGATTGACGCGGTGCTCATCCAGCTCACACGCCACCGCTGACGCGGCTCCGGCCGCGGCTGGTGGGTTGGGTGATCGCTGGCGGGATGCAGCAGGGCAGCGGTGAAACAACCCGCCAACCAGCGGCTCCAGGACTGCTGGGGTGAGTCCACGCACCCCGCGCGGAGACAGGCAGGACTGCTGCGGCGAGCGCACCAGCCTGCACGGGGACAGCAGGACTTCTGCGACCCACACATCCAACACAAGAGCTGTCATTTCCTGTGCACGTCCACCCGTTCCCGCGCGAGCCCCCGGTTGCTTGCACCACCAGCGCCGGCCAGTCAGTCAACCGCGCGGACAAAGGAGGCCGCCCGCGGCGGACGGGAGGCCGGGAGCTGCGTGGCGTCCCACGGCCGCAGACAGCACCGGCGGCGACAGGTGGCTGCTCGATCGCGTCCTCGCGGTTGGGCGGCGCCGGGAGGAGTGAGGCTTGCTCCCGGCGCCGCGGGTGGTGCTGCCGAATCAGTCACCCCACCGAGGTGACTCTTTCGGGTCCTGCATCACTGACCAGGGAGGAGGTCAGTTGTTCTGCTCGGACTCCTGCTCGCAGGTCTTCAGCGAGTCGATGGAGTTGCCGTCGTTGTCCAGGCCCAGGACGCCGCTCAGGTTGGTGATCGGCACGTTGCCGCCGATGCCGGTCGCGGAGAACTCGTTGTGGCAGACCTGCCACGGGCCGACGTTGTTGCGGCTCACGGACACCAGGCCGTCGTTGCCGACCTTGTACCACTTGGAGTTGTTCTGCTCCGAGTCCGACTCGCAGGTCTTGACGGCGGTCACCGAGTTGCCGTCGTTGCCCAGGCCGACGACGCCGACGACGTCGCTCACCGGAACGTTGCCGCCGATGCCCGTGCCCGAACCGAAGTTGTGGCAGGCCTGGAACGGGCCGAGGTTGTTGTCGTCAACGGCAACCAGGCCACCGTCGCGCTTGACCCAGTACCAGTGCTTGCCGCCCTTGTCGTAGCCCTTGCTGGCCAGCGACGCCGCGTCGGCCAGGCCGGTGCCCTGAGCCTTCTGCTGCGCGTCGTCGAGAACGTTCGCGCTCACGACGGTGGCCAGGCCCAGCGTGGCGACGGTCGCCACGGCCGCGGCGGCGGCGATCTTGCGAGTTACCTGCATTATGCCAGGTTTCCTTTCGGGTTTGACGGATTCGTCTTAGTGGTAACGACACCTGCTGGAGGCGGTTACAAACTTTTTCGTCAACTATTTGATCCACGGGGGGCCTCATAGCCGTCGCGTGATGACTTCGCTGACAAGGCAACGAACCCGCTCTGACCAGGCAACTTGCCGGTAACCAGGCGCGGTTGGAGACGTCCTCACTTTTACCGGCGATCGCCCGTAACCGATGCCGGTGTCCGTCGTTGAGTGTGCGCGGGTGACGGATGAAACCCGGTGATTCAGAAGATTGTCATCGGTGGGCTCGGTGGTCGCCGAATTGGCAATACCATGATGAATCGGAATATCGTTGGAACCATTGCCGCAGTTTCGCGCCGTGTTTTTTCGGGGCAGGGCGCCGGCCGGCAACCAGGTCCCGCTGCCGCGCGCATCGGCAGCGGTGGGAGACCCGGGTCCTCAGGGGCCCGGGTTCTTCCTTTTCAAGAGCCGACGGTCAGGACGTCGTACGCGGACGCCGCTCGGCCGTCACCACCAGGGCCACGCCGATGATGATGACTCCGCCGCCGAACAGGATCTGCCAGGTCACGTGCTCGTCGAGGATCAGCCATCCGAGCAGTACGGCGACCCCCGGGTTCACGTACGCGTAGGTCCCGATCAACGAGATCGGCGCGTTCGCCAGGAGATAGCTGTACGCCGTGTACGCCAGCAGCGACCCGAATGCGACCAAGTACCCCAGCGCGATCCACCCAGAACCGTCGATCCGGTCCAGGTGCAACCGCCCCGGCTCTCCCCGCAGTACGCCGAGCAACAGCATCGCCGTACCGCCGAACAGCATCTCGTAGAGCGCCGCCACCAGCGGATCGCGCGGCAGGCCGAGTTGCGGCGAGAACCGCGAGCCAGTCGCCCAGCAGATCGTGCCGACGACCAGGATCGCCACCGACAGCGGCTTCGCGCTCGTGTTGCCACCAGACAACGCGAGCAGCGCGACACCTGCGAAGCCGATCAGTACGCCGACCCACGTGAGTGCACGTGGTCGATCGCCACCCCCGACACGCAGCAGCATCAGCCACAGCGGGATCGCGGCCACGAGTAGCGCGGCCAGCCCGGACGGCACTGTCTGTTCCGCGACCGCGACCGCACCGTTGCCGAAGGCAAGCAGCAGCAGGCCGACCACGGCCGCGCCGAACGCCTCCTGCTTGGTCACCCGCAGTCGCCGCCAGCCCGACTTCAGTCCCAGGAACGCCGCCAGCAGCAGGCCGGCCACCAGGAACCGGGCCGCCATCCCGAGCATCGGCGGGATCTCGGCTTCGACGACCACCCGGATCCCGAGGTACGTCGAACCCCAGACGACGTACACGACCGCCAGCGCAGACCAGATCATCGCGGTCGACGCCTGGCGACCACCGGTCTCAGGCAGTACGGCGGGGGAAGCGGTAGCCATCCTCATCCTCGATGTGTCAGGGGTGTAATGCAAGAACGATAATTACCTCCCTGAGGTGGGCGCAAGGCGGTTTCCGGCCAGCAATCCGCTGTTTCCCGCCACGCCATCGGGACCGGGCAGGGTGCCCCTGCTGCCGACAGTGAGGAGAGTGGGATGCGGGTCGCTGGTGTGGTGGTTGGCGCGCTGATCGTGACGCTGGGTGTCCAGCCGGCGTACGCGAGTGAGCTTCCGGGAGTGACCGCGTCGGCCGAGACCGCGCCGAACTGGGACGACGATGCGGGCGGCAACGCCAACGCCGATGACCCCGCCATCTGGATCGACACCAAGCACCCCGAGCGCAGCGTCGTACTCGGCACGCTGAAGAACGGTGGGCTGACCGTCTTCGACCTCACCGGCAAGGAGGTGCAGCGGTTCGCCACGCCACCGGCGCCCGCGCCCGACCAGGAGCCCGGTCGGTTCAACAACGTCGACTTGGTCGGCAACTTGGCCGTCGTGACTGACCGTGGCCGGGACCAACTCCGGACGTACGCCGTGAAGGCCGGCCGACTCACCGACGTGACCAGCGCCGACGCGCCACTCGTGTTCAGCAAGGACACCGAGGAGGTCCAGGAGCAGCGGACCGCGTACGGCCTGGCCGCGACTGTGGTCAGCGGCCAGCCGGTCGTCGCGGTGACCCGGCGCAGCGAGATCCGGGTCGGCTTCTTCCGGCTGGTCCCGGACGGCAAGGGCAAGGTCACCTACCGCCCGATCACGAAGGTCGACCTGCCGAGCAGCTTCAAGCTGACCGACGGCAGCACCTGGAGCCCCTGCGAGGAGCCGGGCGACCGGCCGCAGCTGGAAGGAATGGTGTTCGATCGGACCACCAACGACCTGTACGCCGCCCAGGAGGACGTCGGCGTCTGGCGGATCCCGCTGAACGGGAAGCCCGAGTTGCTCGAGAAGGTGCGTGAGTTCGGTCAGCCGGCTGCGTACAACGAGGAGACCGAGGAGTGCGAGCCGACCGGTCCGGTCAGCCCTGACGCCGGGAAGCACCTGAGCGCGGACGCCGAAGGGCTGACGATCGCCTACCGGCACGGCGTACGGACTCTGTACGCGTCCAGCCAGGGCGACTCGACGTTCGCGAGCTATCGGATCGACAGGCGCCGGCTGGTCTATCGCGCCGGCTTCCAGGTGGCGGACGGGCCGCGGACGGACGGCGTACAGCACAGTGACGGTGCGGCCGTGACGACCGAGTCGCTCGGGCCGCTGTTCCCGCACGGGCTGTTCGCTGTGCATGACGGCGAGAACACGCCCGGTGACGGCGACCGCGAGGGCACGAACTTCAAGCTCGTCCGGCTGGAGAAGCTGCCGTAATCGGTACCCAGTTGTGACACATCTCGCATCGATCACCCATGGTCTGTCACATGAGCGGCAAGACGCGCGAAGATATGACCAGTTGATGGACTGGTGTCTCAGCCGAGGACCAGTTTCGGTACCGCGGTACCCGCGAGCGTCCAGACAGTTAGCGGATCAGGCAACCGCTGGGTACGGTGTCCGGCAAGTAGTGCAGCCAGTGAGGCCGGTGAGGAGGTCTACTGGTAGAGAGACAGTGCATCAACCCCTGGATCCACGCGGTCCTGCCTGCGAAGCCTCACCCGGCTGAAGGGCCGGCCCCCGTGCAACGTTGCGGTCGCGGCGATCCCGCGCTCGAACCCGAGGAGTGCATGTGAGTGAGTCGGTGCCGGGGATTGCCCCGGAAGTGTTCGCGCCCGTCGAGGCGCCGGTCAGTCCGCCCCAGGCCTCCGAGGAGGTCGAGTTCGTCCAGCTGCTGACGCCCGAAGGTGAGCGCGTCGAGCACCCGGACTACGCGTTCGACCTGGACGACGAGGCGATCAAGAACTTCTACCGGGACATGGTCCTGGTCCGCCGGATCGACACCGAGGCGACCGCCCTGCAGCGGCAGGGTGAGCTCGGCATCTGGGCGTCGCTGCTCGGCCAGGAGGCCGCGCAGATCGGCTCCGGCCGCGCCCTCAACAGCAAGGACATGGTCTTCCCGACCTACCGTGAGCACGGCGTCGCCTGGTGCCAGGGCGTCGACCCGCTGCGGCTGCTCGGCCTGTTCCGCGGCGTCGACCAGGGCGCCTGGGACCCGCGCGACAACAACTTCCACCTGTACACGATCGTGATCGGCGCCCAGACGCTGCACGCGACCGGGTACGCGATGGGCCAGCAGCGCGACCACGCGATCGGCGACGCCGAGAACAGCGAGGCGACGATCGCGTACTTCGGCGACGGCGCCAGCAGCCAGGGTGACGTGAACGAGGCCTTCATCTGGGCCTCGGTGTTCAACGCCCCGATCGTGTTCTTCTGCCAGAACAACCAGTGGGCCATCTCGGAGCCGATCGACCGGCAGACCCGGATCCCGCTCTACCAGCGCGCGGCCGGCTTCGGTTTCCCCGGCGTCCGCGTCGACGGCAACGACGTCCTCGCGACGTACGCCGTCACCCAGCAGGCGCTGAAGCGGGCCCGCGAGGGCAGCGGCCCGACCCTGGTCGAGGCCTACACGTACCGGATGGGCGCGCACACCACCTCCGACGACCCGACCAAGTACCGGCTGAACGAGGACCTCGAGCACTGGAAGCTCAAGGACCCGATCGCCCGGGTCCGCGCGTACCTGACCCGCTCGGCCGAGGTCGACGCCGAGTGGTTCGACGAGATCGACACCGAGGCGGACAAGATCGCCGCCGAGCTCCGGGCCGGCTGCCTGTCCATGCCGGACCCGTCGCTGACCGACTTCTTCGACCACGTGTACGTCGAGCAGACCGCACAGCTGGCCGAGCAGAAGCAGCAGTACGCCGCGTACGCCGCTTCGTTCGAGGGGGAGGCTCACTGATGGCGAAGATCAGCCTCGGCAAGGGCATCAACATGGGCCTGCGGGCGGCGATGGAGGCCGACCCGAAGGTCGTCGTGATGGGTGAGGACATCGGCAAGCTCGGTGGTGTCTTCCGGGTCACCGAGGGCCTGCAGAAGGACTTCGGCGAGGACCGGGTGATCGACACCCCGCTGGCCGAGTCCGGCATCATCGGCACCGCGGTCGGCCTGGCGCTGCGCGGGTACCGGCCGGTCTGCGAGATCCAGTTCGACGGTTTCGTCTTCCCGGCGTACGACCAGATCATCAACCAGGTCGCGAAGATGCACTACCGGTCGCTCGGCAAGATCAAGATGCCGGTCGTGATCCGGATCCCGTTCGGCGGCGGTATCGGCGCGGTCGAGCACCACTCCGAGTCGCCGGAGTCGCTGTTCGCGCACGTGGCCGGCCTCAAAGTCGTCTCCTGCGGCGACCCGGTGGACGCGTACTGGATGATCCAGCAGGCCATCGCCTCCGACGACCCGGTCGTCTTCTTCGAGCCGAAGCGCCGGTACCACGAGAAGGCCGAGCTGGACGAGACCGTGCCGCCGGCGCTGCCGCTGCACCAGGCCAAGGTGGTCCGCGAGGGCACCGACGCGACGCTGTTCTGCTGGGGCCCGATGGTGAAGACCAGCCTGCAGGCGGCCGAGGCCGCCGTCGAGGACGGCCGCAGCCTCGAGGTCGTCGACCTGCGCACGATCTCGCCGCTGGACCTGCCGGCGATCTTCGCGTCGGTCAAGAAGACCCGGCGGGCGGTCGTCGTGCACGAGGCGCCGTACACGCTCGGTCCCGGTGCGGAGCTCGCGGCCCGGATCACCGAGGAGTGCTTCTACCACCTCGAGGCGCCGGTGCTGCGCGTGGCCGGGTTCGACACCCCGTACCCGCCGTCGCGGATGGAAGAGGAGTACCTGCCCGACCTGGACCGGGTGCTGGACGGGGTCGACCGGGTGATGGGGTACTGATGGGCATCCAGCAGTTCCGCCTCCCCGACGTCGGTGAAGGCCTGGTCGAGGCCGAGATCGTCAGCTGGAAGGTCAAGCCGGGCGACACCGTCAAGCTGAACGACACCGTGGTGGAGATCGAGACGGCGAAGTCGCTGGTCGAGCTCCCGGTGCCGTTCGCCGGCACGGTCACCGAGCTTCTCGTGCCCGAAGGTGAGACGGTCCCGGTCGGTACGCCGATCATCGCCGTCCAGACCGAGTCCGAGATCCTCACCGAGGACATCGTCCCGACCATCCCGGACGAGCCCGAGGCCGGCAAGATCGGCGGCGAAGCGCCCGGCGGCCGCACCGCCGTCCTGGTCGGCTACGGCCCCCGAACCACAGAAGCCAAACGCCGCCCCCGCAAGGGCTCCGCAGCCCCCGCCGCCTCAGCGCCGGCTCCGGTGCAGGTTCCTGAGCCTGTGGTCGCGCCTCAGCCCGAGCCCGAGCCGGTTGTTGCCAAGAGCAATGGTCCTGCGGGCTCCGTGCATGTGTTGGCGAAGCCGCCGGTGCGGAAGCTGGCGAAGGATCTCGGGATCGATCTCGCGACTGTGAGTGCGAGCGGTCCTGGTGGGATCATCACCAGGGCTGATGTCGAGTCGCATGCCGCCGGTGCGCAGGCTGCCGAGCCTGCGGTTGCTGCTGCTCCGGTCGAGGCCGTGCCTGTGATGAGTGGGCAGGGTGACACTCGGGTGCCGATCAAGGGTGTGCAGAAGGTGATGGCGCAGGCGATGGTGGCCAGCGCGTTCACGGCGCCTCATGTGACCGAGTGGATCACCGTCGACGTCAGCGAGACGATGGCGCTGGTCGAGCGGCTCAAGGGTGACAAGGCGTTCCGGGAGCTCAAGGTGTCGCCGTTGCTGGTGGTCGCGAAGGCGGTCACCCTGGCGTCCCGCCGTACGCCGATCGTCAACGCCGCCTGGGACGAGCCGGCGCAGGAGATCGTCTACAAGGGCTCGATGAACCTCGGCATCGCCGCGGCCACCCCGCGCGGGCTGATCGTGCCGAACATCAAGAGCGCCGACTCGCTCACGCTGCCCGACCTCTGCCGCGCCCTGAACGACCTGGTCGCGACCGCGCGCGAGGGCAAGACCCAGCCGGCCGATCAGGCGGGCGGCTCGTTCACGATCACGAACGTGGGCGTGTTCGGGGTCGACGCCGGGACGCCGATCATCAACCCGGGCGAGGCCGCGATCCTCGCCTTCGGGGCGGTCCGCAAGCAGCCGTGGGTGGTGGACGACGAGATCGTCCCGCGCTGGATCACCACGCTCGCGCTGTCCTTCGACCACCGGATGATCGACGGCGAGAAGGGCTCCACCTTCCTCGCGGACGTCGCCAGCATCCTCGAGGACCCGGCCCGCGCGCTGATGTTCTAGCAGTACGACGTACGACGCAAGGCCCGGGTGAACAGCCACCCGGGCCTTCGCATGTCCTCCCCGCCCGCTCCGCGCGCCGTGTGGTTCCGGAAGCCGGCGATCACTCCGCTGAGCTGGGCTTCTTGCTCTGGTTGGCGTTGAAGCGCGCCTTCTTCTGGCGATTCCCGCACGTGTTCATGTCACACCACCTGCGGGTGCGACTTTGGCTGGTGTCGAAGAAGGCGGCTTGGCAGGTTGGTGATGCACACAAGGCCAACCGTCCGTCGCGTTCGCCGGCGATGATGCTGATCGCGTCGGCGGCGATCACGCTGAGGGCATCTTCCACGCTGGAAGCCGAGCTGAGCTGCCATTGCCGCTGACCCTCGGGCGTCAGGATCGCTGCGGCCCGACCCTGAGCGCTGCAGTCATTGATGACTTTGACGGCAGACGCAGGGAGAGCGTCCTGGAGCGCTGCCGCTGTCGCGGCGGCGTGAATCGACTCCCTCAACTCCCGAGCGAGGTCGAGCTGGGCGGTGGTGCAGGAGTCCACGGCAAGGCCGTACACCGCGAGCCAGTCGATGAGTCGCGGCGGCGTGGGAATGCGTTCCACAGCGTTGCCATGACGCTCCGACAGAGTGCCCGTGAAGCTGGTCGCCAGCACACTGCCAAGGCGAAAGTCAGGGAACCCAGCACGCATGGAACCACCTTAGCAGGTTCACACGCACGGCCAGACGTGGTAGAACCGTCTTAGCCGGTTCGCAATCGGCGGTAGCCGGTTCCACGATGGCCAGGAGGTCTCATGTCCCGTCCAGCCAACGACGTTCAAGCCTTTGAAGCCCGCGCATCCGACGCTGATCTCGACGATCTGCGCGCGCGATTGGCCGCAGCGCGACTACCGGAAGTCGAGACGGTCTATCGCGCCGCGCCCGACCCGCGCCGATGGGAACAGGGCGTTCCGCTCGCCGACCTCGTCGATCTCGTGAACTACTGGCGCACCGAGTACGACTGGCGGTCGTTCGAAGCGCGCCTCAACCGGATCGGTCAGTTCCGCACGACCATTGATGAGCTGGGAATCCACTTCCTGCACCGCCGATCCGCGCGCGCAGATGCCACTCCTCTGCTCCTGACGCACGGCTGGCCGGGCAGCATCGCCGAGTTCGTCGATGTAGTGGACGAGCTGGCAGATCCGGAAGCTGCGGATGCGCCGGCGTTCCATGTCGTCGTTCCCTCGCTGCCAGGCTTTGGTTACAGCGACAAGCCGGCCACCACCGGGTGGGGGACCGAAAAGATCGCGGCCGCGTGGGTGGAACTGATGGGAAGGCTCGGTTACCGCAAGTTCGCGGCCCATGGCGGCGACTGGGGAGGCAATATCACCACGGTCCTCGGCGGCAGGTTCCCGGAGCACGTTCTCGGCATCCACACCACGTTCGCGGAGGCGCCACCCGGGCTGACAACGGACGGGCTGACCGCGGACGAGCGCCGGTGGGCCGAGGAAACCCACGATTTCTGGCACCACCGCGCGGCGTACGCGAAGCAGCAGGCGACCCGACCGCAGACGATCGGGTACTCGCTCGTCGACTCCCCGGTCGGGCTGCTGGCCTGGATCCTCGACAAGTTCGCCGAGTGATCGGACACCGAGGACAGCCCGTTCGAGACGATGTCCAGAGACAGAATTCTCGACGACGTCACCCTGTACTGGCTGACGCGGTCCGGCGCATCGGCGGCCCGCATCTACTACGAAAGCCACAACTCGCTGGACCCCGACCTTCGGGTCGACGTCCCGTCGGCGATCAGCATCTATCCCCGCGACATCGAGAAGTATCCGCGCCCCTGGGCGCAGGAGCGGTACCGGCAGATCGTCCGATGGAGGTCGCCCGAACGCGGAGGACATTTCCCGTCGCTGGAGGTACCCGAGTTCTTCGTCAACGATCTCCAAGAAGGCCTCGCGGCAGTGCTGGCCGCTACTCGGTGACCGCGGTCGGCGTCGCCCGCCCGGCTCGTCTGCTGGTGGGGAAAACCGTCTGACCGCTGGGCGGGGCGGTGAGAGGGTGTAGCGGTGCTCGTGTTGATGGTGGTGCTCGGGGCGGCGGTGCTGCACGCCACGTGGAACGCGATGGCTCACGGTGCGCCGGATCGCGTGGCCGGGCTCGCGTTGTTCGAACTGGCGGCGGGGATCATCGGGCTGGTCGCCGTACTGGTGATGGGCGTGCCGCCGGCGGACACCTGGGGCTACATCATCGCGTCGGCGGTGTTGCACCTCGCGTATCTGGCCGGCCTGCTCGCGTCGTACCAGCTGGGTCAGTTCAGCCAGATGTATCCACTGGCTCGGGGTACGTCGCCGTGGGTGGTGGCTGTGGTCTCGATCGTGGTGCTGCATCAGGCGCTGGCCGTGGGCGAGCTCGCGGGGGTGCTGCTGATCTCGGCGGGGCTGATCGCTCTGGTGTTCATCGGCCGGCCGGGGCGTCGGCAGGTCCCGGCGTTGCTGGCGGCTGTCGGGACTGGGCTGACGATCGCGGCGTACACGGTCGTCGACGGGCTGGCGGTCCACAAGATGCCGGTGCTGACGTACATGGGCTGGGTGTTCATGCTCCAGGGCTTCATCATGCCGCTGGTGGTGCTCGCCTGGCGCGGACCGAGCTTGCTCAGGCAGCCCCGATCCGCCGTACTGTCCGGCCTGGGCGGCGGCGTGGTATCGATGGTCGCCTACGGCCTGGTCCTCTGGGCCCAAACCCGAGGCACCCTCGCCGCCATCGCCGCCCTCCGCGAAACCAGCATCATCTTCGGCGCCATCATCGGCGCCCTCTTCTTCGGCGAACGCTTCGGCCCCCGCCGAGCCCTAGCCGCCGCCGTAGTAGTCGCAGGCATCGCCCTGATCACCCTCGGCTGACAACAGGAGCCGCGGGTTCACACGGCAGCGCGTACAGGAGCGCGATCCGCGCGTCGGATGGACTACCAGGAGTGGGGGTCCGGGCGGTGGACCCCCACTCGGTCTGGTTAGGGGTTTACGGCGTCCAGGGAGTCGGCGAGGCCTTCGCCGAAGAAGGCGTTGTTGGCGGTGGTGCCGGTGCAGCGGGGGTCCGGGGTGGTCGGGCAGGCGGTGTCGTCGGCCTGCGTGCGGAGCGCGGACTCGAGCTGCTTCGGGCCCCACCACGGGTGGGTCGACTTCATCAGCGCGGCCACACCGGTCACGTGCGGCGACGCCATCGACGTACCGCTCATCCGGCCGTACCCGCCGCCCGGCCAGACCGTCGACAGGATCGAGCTGCCCGGTGCGGCGACGTCGATCTTGTTCAGGCCGAAGTTGGAGAACCCACTCCGGGCGCCGGCCTGGGTGGTGCTCGCGACGGTGACGACGCCCGGCAGCTCGGTCGGCATGTCGAGGCAGTCGTTGTTGATGGTCCGGGTCACCGGCGTCGAGTCGTTCGGGCTGTTCGAGTCGGTGGTCTTGTTGGCCAGGTCGTAGTTGGAGTTGCCGGCCGCGGCCACGGACAGCACACCGCGATGCGTGGCGTAGTCGACGGCCCGCCGTACCGCTTCCTGGACGGCGCCCTGGTCACCGGTGTCCTTGCACCAGAACTCGAACGGGTCGATGAAGTAGCTGTGGTTGGTCACGTCCATGTGGTGCTCGGCGGCCCAGACGAAGCCGCAGATCGCGTACTCCGGGTAGATGAAGCCGTCGTTGTTCACCACCTTCACCGAGGCGATCCGCACGTTCGGCGCGACGCCTACGATGCCGACGCCGTTCCGGGCTGCGGCGACCGTCCCGGCGACGTGGGTGCCGTGCGAGCTGGTGGTCGGCCGCCACGCGCCCTCGGTGGCGTCCGGTACGCCGTTGTCCACGCAACTCACCGAGTCGGCCTTGTCGAAGTTCGGCGCGAGGTCCGGGTGCGTGTCGTCGACGCCACTGTCGTTGATGCCGACGAGGACGCCGCGGGAGCCGTCGGTGACCGCGTGGGCCTGGTCAGCCTTGATCTGGACCATGTCCCACTGGTCCTTCTCCAACGGGTCCGGCGCCGGCGCGGCCTCCACCTCGCCGAGCGACTTCAGTCCAGCCTGAGCGGCGCCGGCCGGCCCCTCGCTCACAGCAGCTGTCCGGGTGGCGCCGACGGACTGCACGTCCCGCCCGTACTTCCCACTGCGGACGGCGGTCTTGAAGTCGGCGTTCGTCGACTGGGCGATCACCACGCCGAGCTGCCGGTACGACTGGACGACGACGCCGCCCGCCTCGGCCACGGCCTTCTCGACCTTCTTCACATGCCCGGCGGACGCCTTGGTGTTGACCACGTAGTTCATCAGCGGCCCAGGCGCGGCCGCCGCCGAAGTCGGTTCAGCGGTCGGTACGGCGTTCGCCGTCGCGGTGCCGAGTGCGGTCAGGGCCAGGGCGGCAGCGGCCAGGCCTGCGGTCAGCCGCCGGGGGCGGGAAGTTCGGGTCACGCTGTCTCCTCGAGGACGTCGAGCACGGTAATCGGAGACTCTAGAGCCGTTTCCGGACGCGCGGAGTTCTTCATCCACAACGCAGGGGAAACCCTGCACTGGGCGGAGATCGTCACTACACACGGTTCACTTGTTCACAGGGAGTTGCCCACATCTGTGGATTGACCTGTGGATAACTGGTGGACAAGCTGGGGAACAGCGGTGGACGGTGCGCTGTTGTAGGATAGATACAACAGAGATACGAGTCGTATGGGTGAGGATTCAGTGACAGGCGGGGTGCCGGAAGATGCGCCGGCGAGAGCAGACATCGAACTGGGGGACCAGACCGCGGAGATCGCGCGCGTCGTGGTCGAGGCGGCGCCGGGGGTGGAGAAGATCCCGGCAGCCGAGCGCGTCTACGCGTACGTGAAGGCCGCGATCCTGGACCGGACCTACCCGGGTGGAGAGCTGCTCACCGAGGGTGAGCTCGCCACGGCCGTCGGGGTGTCGCGCACCCCGGTCCGGGAGGCGTTGCTCCGGCTGGAGGAGTCCGGCCTGGTGAAGCTGTACCCGAAGAAGGGCGCGCTCGTCCTGCCGGTGCTCCCGCAGGAGATCGACGACGTGCTCGAGGCCCGCGAGCTGATCGAGACGCATGCGGCGGCCAAGGTCTGGCCGCGGCGCCAGCAGCTGGTCGAGACACTGACCCAGCGCGTCGAGGAGATGCGCGCGCACCGCCGGACCGGCGACGCGAAGAGCTTCCTGGAGGCCGATCGCGCCTTCCACGAGGCGATCGTCGGTGCCGCGGGCAACGAAATCCTGGCCAAGCTCTACAACAGCCTGCGCGACCGCCAGGTCCGGATGGGCGTGCCGGGGATCGAGATGCGGCCGGAGCGGATGGACAAGTCCATCACCGGGCACCAGGAGATGATCGACGCCCTCGACGGCGACAGCGTGCAGCGGTTCCGCGAGCTCGTCGTCACCCACATCAACGAAGCCGCCACCGACCTGCGGAGTACTCGGTGACAGAGCTTCTCTACCCCCTGGGCGGACGGCGTGCCTGGGCGGTGTGGATCACTGCTGTCCTCACCTACCTGGTGACGGTGCTGCACCGCGGCTCGATGAGCGTCGCCGGTCTGCAAGCCGCGGAGCGCTTCGACATCTCCGCATCCGCGCTGGCCAGCTTCACCGTCGTACAGCTCACTGTGTACGCCGCCATGCAGGTGCCGGTCGGCGTACTGCTGGACAGGTACGGCTCGAAGCGGTTGCTGATCACATCGTCGGTGCTGCTGTTCGCAGCGCAGTCCGCCTTCAGCCTGGTCGAGTCGTACCCGGCGGCCCTCGCCGCACGTGCGGTCCTGGGAGTCGGTGACGCACTGGTGTTCATCAGCGTCTTGCGGGTCGTCATGTCTTGGTTCCCGGCGTTGCGGCAGCCAGTGATGTCGCAGGCCACCGGAATGCTCGGTGGTGTCGGTGCGATCGTCTCGACGGTGCCGATGGCCGCCGCGTTCCACAGCTTCGGCTGGACGACCACGTTCGCCGGTGCCAGTGTGCTGAGTCTGCTGAGCGGTGTCGCCGTACTGTTCCTGATCAGGGACACGCCGTACGACGTGCCGCTCAAGCGGGCCAAGCAGTCGCTGAGTGAGGTCCGGAACAACCTGCGTCGGGCCTGGAAGGAGCCGGGCACGCGGCTGGGCCTGTGGACGCACTTCACGACCAGCTTCTCCGGTAGCACGTTCGGTCTGCTGTGGGGCTTCCCGTTCCTGGTCCAGGGCCAGGGGCTCGCTCCGACCACGGCTGCCGCGATGCTCATCCTGCCGGTGCTCGCCGGGCTCTGCTACGGGCCTCTGGTCGGTCGGTACGCCGCTCGCTTTCCGTTCTACCGGTCCTGGATCGTGCTGGCTGTGATCGCGGGCTCTGTGCTGATGTGGACCGTCGTACTGCTGTGGCCCGGCCAGGCGCCGTTGCCGGTGCTCCTGCTGCTGATCGTCGTACAGGCGGCCGGTGGTCCTGGGTCGATGCTCGGGCTGGACTACGCCCGGACGTTCAACCCGGCGACCCGGTTCGGTGCGGCCAACGGGATGGTCAACACCGGCGGCTTCATCGCCACGCTGGTCTGCATCGGCATGGTCGGCATCCTGCTCGACGCGTCGTCGGAGGGTGCGCCGCAGACCATCACCGACTTCAAGTGGGCGCTGGCCTTCCAGTACGTGCTGTGGGCGATCGGCACCCGCCAGATCCTCAAGTACCGCCGCAAGGCCCGCGGCCACCTGGCCCGCTACAACCCCGAGGCCTACCAGGCCCTCCTGGCGAACCAGATCGTCCCCCTGAAGAGCTGATGCCAGCGCCCTGGCATGGGCTGTCAGCCGAGTGCCAGGGCGGTGCCAGTACGGCGTCGCACGGTAGTCCCAGTGAAGTGAGTCCACTGGGAGGAACCGATGACCACAACGAACCAGGTCGCCATCGAGGCGGTCGGCTTGGTCAAGAAATATGGCGACACCACCGCGCTCGCGGGCGTCGACCTGAGCGTGCCGACCGGCACCGTGCTCGGCGTCCTCGGCCCGAACGGCGCCGGCAAGACCACGGCGGTCCGCATCCTCGGCACCCTGATCCGCCCGGACGGCGGCCACGCCACGGTCGGCGGGTACGACGTCGTCCGCGACGCCGGCAAGGTCCGCGGGATCATCGGCCTGACCGGGCAGTACGCCTCGGTCGACGAGGACATGTCCGGCCGCCGCAACCTGGTCATGATCGGCCGGCTGCTCGGCTACTCGCGGGCCCAGTCCCGGGCCAAGGCGGACGAGTTGCTGGAGCGGTTCGAGCTGACCGGCGCGGCGGAGCGGATCGCGAAGACGTACTCCGGCGGTATGCGCCGGCGGCTCGACCTCGCGGCCAGCCTGGTCGGGAACCCGAGCATCCTCTACCTCGACGAGCCGACCACCGGACTCGACCCGCACGCCCGCAACGGCGTCTGGGAGACGGTCCGGAACCTGGTGCTCGACGGGACCACGGTGCTGCTCACCACGCAGTACCTGGAGGAGGCCGACGCGCTGGCCGACTCGATCGTGGTGTTCGACAAGGGTCAGGTCGTCGCCTCCGGGCGCCCGGCCGAGCTCAAGGCCCAGGCCGGCCGGCAGTCGCTCGACGTACGCCCTGCCGAGCCCGCACACCTCGAGCGCGTCGCCGCGATCGTCGCCGAGTCCGTGGGTGTCCGCCCGACCGTCGACGTGGTGAACACCCTGGTCAGCGCACCGGTCAGCGACGGTACGCCGATGCCGGTGGTGGTACGGCGCCTCGACGAAGAGGGGATCGCGGTCACCGAGCTGGCCCTGCGGCTGCCCAGCCTGGACGAGGTCTTCCTCGCCCTCACCGGGCACACCGCCGAGGAGAAGAAGCAGGACGCCGTACTGGAAGGAGTGGGTCGATGACCACCGCAACACTGGAAACCCCGGCCCACGCGAGCCGCCGGAGCCGGCCGTTCGCCTGGGTCGAGCAGAGCCTGACGCTTGCCTGGCGCAACATCGTCCGGATCCGGCAGAACCCGGAAGCGCTGGCGGACGTGACGTTCCAGCCGATCATCTTCCTGGTGCTGTTCCTGTTCGTGTTCGGCGGTGCGATCGCCCAGGGTGGGACCTGGCGCGACTACCTGCCGTTCCTGCTGCCGGGGCTGCTGGTGCAGACCGTCGTGTTCTCCACGATGGGCACCGGCGTCGGGCTCAACGACGACTTCGCGAAGGGCGTCTTCGACCGGTTCCGGGCCCTGCCGATCGCCCGGGTGGCTCCGCTGATCGGTGCGGTGCTCGGCGACGCGGTCCGGTACACGCTGTCGATCGTGATCCTGATGAGCACCGGGTTCGTGCTCGGGTTCCGGTTCCAGAACGGCGTCGGCTACGGCCTGCTCGCCTTGCTGATCGTGCTGCTGTTCGCGCTGTCGATGTGCTGGATCTGGGTCTGGCTCGGGCTGACGCTGCGGACGGCGCAGGGTGTCCAGGGCATCGCGTTCCTGGTGATGTTCCCGCTCACCTTCGGCAGCAACGTGTTCGTCCAGACCAGCACGTTGCCGGGCTTCCTGCAGGCGTTCGTGAACGTGAATCCGGTCAAGTACCTGGTCGACCTGATGCGGGCGCTGATGCTCGGCGGCGACATCCAGAAGCCGCTGCTGATCACGCTCGCCTGGATGGCCGGCCTGATCGCGGTCTTCGCGCCGCTCGCGATCCGCGCGTACCGCCGCCGTACCTGATCGACCCGAATGGAAGGGGCCGGGGATGCTTCCCGGCCCCTTCTGACATCGTCGGTAGCGATCAAGTCGATCGAAATCCATCGCTTTTCGCAATGCACCTGTCGGCCATAGTGTCGTTGGCATGGAGCCGATTCCCGAGCAACTGTCCAGCCCGCCCGGCACACCCCTGACAGCGCTCACTTGGGCGGACGTGCAGACGCGCGTAGCCGAAGCAGAGGACTTCCTGCTCGCGACGACCGATCCGGACGGGCGGCCGCACGTGGTCCCGGTGCTGGGGGTGTCGCTCGAAGGAACGTTCTGTTTCGTCACCTTCCGGCGGTCCCGCAAGACGCGCAACCTCGAGCGAAACCTCGGCTGCGCGGTCACCGTGCCCGGTCGGGAGGTCGACCTGGTTCTCGAAGGAACCGCCCAACTCGTTCGGGACGCAGACCGGCTGCAGAAGGTCGCGGACCTGTATCCGGCCAAGTATCCGTGGTGGCATCCGTTCGTCAGCGATGGCGAGTTCTACGACCCCGCCGACACTGCACTGAACGATCCGCGGCACGTCTACGCGGTCGAGCCGGCTCAGGTGTTCGCCTTCGGCAAGGAGCACGGATTCAGCGCCAGCCGCTGGCGCTTCTAGAAAGGAAGCACCTCAATGCCGACCATGACCGCCGACGAATGGCGAACCTTTCCTGACAGCGGGCACAAGGCTTGCCCACATAGCCCTCACCCGCGCGGACGGGCGACCGCATGTCACCCCGGTCTGCTTCATCCTCGAGGGCGACGAACTCGCCTTCGCCCTGTCGCCCGGGAGCGTCAAAGGCAAGAGCCTGGCTCACGACCGGCGCGTCGCGGTCTGCGTCAGCGACGAGCAGCAGCCCTACAGCTTCGTGACCATCGAAGGACAAGCGCGAACCTCAGCCGAGCCGGACCAGGTCAAACGCGTCGCCGCGGGCATCGCCGACCGCTACTACCCCGCTCGACCGGCAGCGGCCTTGGCCGAAACCTTCGTGCAGGAAGGCTTCACCGCGGTCCGCATCAGCATCACCAACGTCATCGCCCGGTCGGGTCTCGGCTGAAACCTGTCCATGCCGTCCGTCAGAGTGGCGGTATGACGACCAGATGGACGATGACGATCGACTGCGCGGACCCGGTCCGGCTCGCGCGTTTCTGGAGTACGGCGCTGGGCTACGTGGACTCGGATCCGCCGAAGGGCTGGGACACCTGGGAGGCGTTCCTCACCGACCAGAACGTGCCCGAGGACGAGTGGAACGACGGAGCCAGCCTGTCCGACCCGAACGGCGTACTGCCCGCCATCTCGTTCCTCAAGGTCCCCGAGCCACGCCCGTCGAGAAGAACCGCCTCCACCTGGACCTCCAGGTCAGCGGCGGCCGCGCCGAACCCCAGCCGCTGCGCGAACAACGCATCCGCGCCGTCGCAGCCACCCTCGTCGAAGCCGGCGCCACCATCGTCCACGAGATCCCCAAAGACGCCTCCGCCGACCTCGACCACCTCTGGATGGCCGACCCCGAAGGCAACGACTTCTGCGTCGTCTGAGACTTGCGTTCGGGGATGGCCCGGCCATCCCCGGGCAGATCAAACCCTTTTGTCCACAAGGGGATTCGGAAGCCAGGAAATCGCCTGAACCGCGGCTAGCCTGGCTCGGTGCGGATCAACGTGTACATCGATGGTTTCAACCTGTACTACGGCTGTCTCAAGGGTCAGCCGTACAAGTGGTTGAACCTCGACAGGATGTGCGAGCTGCTGCTGCCGCGGTTCGAGCTCGGGCGGATCCGGTACTTCACGGCGCACGTCAAGGAACGTCCGGGAAACCTCCGAGCGCCCGTTCGGCAGCAGCCTATCTGCGGGCGCTCGGCACGCTGCCGAGAGTTGACGTGCACTTCGGCAGCTTTCTCACGAAGCCGACGCGGATGATGCTGGCCAACCCGCCCGCCACCGGGCCGCGGACCATCGAGGTGATCAAGACCGAGGAAAAGGGCTCCGACGTCAACCTGGCGACCTATCTGCTGGTGGATGCCTTCCGGAACGATGCCGAGGCGTTCGCCGTCGTCAGCAACGATTCCGACCTGACCGAGCCGATCCGGATCGTGCGCCATGAGCTCGGCATGGTGGTCGGGCTGCTCAACCCTCAGCCGGTTCCGAGTCAGCGACTGTTGCGGTGCCGACCGACGTTCACCAAGCCGATCAGGCCAGGTGTCCTGGGCGCCAGCCAGTTCCCGCAGAAAGTCATGGATTCCCTGGGCTCGGTCATCCACAAGCCACAGGACTGGTGAAAAGCAGAAGCCCCACCGAAGTGGGGCCTCGCGCCCAGCCACCGAAGCAACTGGGGGAATACCCAGAGCGTAACCGACGAGCAGTCCCTGGGCAACTGAGAACACTCAGCGCAGGTGTTCGCCGAAGGACAGGGGGGCTCTGGTGCAGAGGTAGGTTGCCCAGTGCAACTTCACCGGGGTGCCGGTGGTGTTGCGGGTGATGCGGAGGAGTTCGCCGGTTTCGCGGCCGGAGGTGGTGCGGTAGAGGTCTTCGGAGAGGCGGGTGAAGACAGCTGGGGCGAGGTGTTCGGCCGCCGCCGGGGACTTGGCCTGGAGCTCGCCGTTCTTGACCGAGAAGACGAACGGAGTGCCTTCGGAGAACCAGGTGCCCAGGACGCCGGTGAGCTCGTCCGGGACCGTCGTACCGGGGAGCCAGGGGTCGGCGGGGAGAGGGTCGTCCTCGAGGACCTTGATGATCAGGTCGGTGGCCAGCAGGCTCGGCGCCGGCGCGGAGGTCGAGCTCTGCAGCGCGATCCCCGCCGTACCGGAGGGCCGGTGCACGAACGTCGAGGTGATGTGACCGGGCATGCCGCCGTCGTGGCCGACGAAGATCCGGTCGCCTCGTCGCAGCAGCATGAAACCCAGGCCGAAGGCGAGCTGCCAGCGGTCCATGTCGGCCATGATCTGGACCTGGCACATCTCGTCCAGGGTGTCCTTCGACAGCACCTCGTCGACCGGGTTCGCGACGAACATGGCCCACTTCGCGAGGTCCTCTGCCGTCGAAGCGAGCCCGCCGCAGGCGTCCATCGAGCCGATGTCGAGCAGTTGCTCACGCACCGGCACGTCGGAGAACGGCGGCACGTAGTACCCGACCGCGGTCGGCCCGCCGTCCATGCCGACCGTCGTACGGCGCATCTCCAGCGGATCCAGGATCCGGGCCTTGATCGCGTCGTACCAGGACCGTCCGTCCAGCCGGGCGACGATCTCGCCGAGCAGTGAGAAGACCAGGTTCGAGTAGTGGAACCGATGGTGCGGCTTGCCGACCCGCTCGGCCTCGTTCCAGCCTGCCACCAGCTCGGAGCGGTCCGGGAACTTCATCACGTCCCAGACGTCGCCGACCGGTTCGCGCTGCATCCCGCTGGCGTGGCTGAGCATCTGCCGCACGGTGACGCCCTCGTGCTTGCTCTCCGGGATCAGCTTCTCGACGGTGTCGTCGAGGGAGAGCTTGCCCTCGTCGCGCAGCGCCATGATCGCGACCGCGGTCAGTGTCTTGCTCTGCGAGGCGATCAGGAACTGCGAGTCGGCCGTTGGCGGTACGCCGGGAGCGTCCAGGTCGGCCGAGCCGGCGCCGTGGGACCAGGCCAGCGACCCGTCGCGGGCGACTGCCCCGACGACACCGGGCACGCGCCCCTTGCTCTGACGTTCCGCGACGAGGCGGGTGAGCGCAGTCTGCGTCTGCGCGGCGATATCAGTCACGACTGCCGACCTTAAGGGAAGGCAATGACAAAAGGCAGGGGTATTTGGTCGGGGTCATGTGCGAGGCTGGACGGGTGCGCATAGCGGTGCTTGGGCCTCTCGCGATGTGGGCGGCCGACGGGACTCCGCTGGACGTCCGCGGAGTCCGGCTGCGCGGACTGCTCGCCCGGCTCGCGTTGAGCGCGGGCAAGCCGGTGAGCGTCGAGACTCTGGTCGACGGCCTGTGGGGCACCGAGGCGCCCAGCGCCAACGCGCTGCAGTCCCTCGTCTCCCGCCTGCGCGCCGGTCTCCCGGCCACCGAGTCGAGCGTCTCCGTCCAGTCCGGCCCGGCCGGCTACACGCTGACCATCGCTCCGGACTGCGTCGACGCCCTCCAGTTCGAGGACCTGGTACGGCGCGGCCGCGGGCTGATCGGCTCCGACCCGGAGAAGGCGTGGACCCTGCTCACCCAGGCGGACAAGCTCTGGCGTGGTGAAGCGCTCACCGACCTCCGCGACCTGCCGTTCGCCGCGATCGAGGCCGACCGTCTGGCCGAGCTCAGGCTCGCCGCCACCGAACACCTCGCTGAAGCTGCGGTCGGCTGCGGGCACGCCCGTGAGCTGATCACCGAGCTCGAGCGCCTCGCCGCTGCCCACCCGCTGCGCGAGCGACTGCATGAGCTGCTGATCAGAGCCCTGTACGCCGACGGTCGCCAAGCCGAGGCGTTGGCAGCGTACGAGCGAGTCCGCGAGACCCTGGCCGACGAACTCGGCGCCGACCCCGGGACCAGGCTCCGTGAGCTGCATGTCGCCGTACTGCGGGGTGACTCGATCGATCCGCCCGCCACGACGACCGTCGTACCGGCGCCGGTCGCGCCGAAGCCGCGCAGCAACCTGCGCGCGCCACTGACCAGCTTCGTCGGGCGGCGGGACGACGTGACCGAGCTGGCTCGCCTAGTGAGCGACGGCACGCGCCTGGTGACCATGGTCGGCCCCGGTGGCGCGGGGAAAACCAGACTGGCGACCGAGACCGGGCGCTCGCTGATAGAGCAGAGCGGTGACGGCATCTGGTTCGTCGAGCTAGCGCCGCTCGGTGATGCGGCCGATGTCGCGCCGGCCTTGCTGTCCGCGCTCGGCGCGACCGAGTACGTCGACGAGCTCGGTACGGCGCTCGCACCCAAGCACTTCCCGACCAGCCGGGCCGCGACCCAGCGACTGGTCGAGGTGATCGCCGATCGCCGCATCCTGCTCGTGCTCGACAACTGCGAGCACCTGGTCAACGAGGTCGCCGGCCTGGTCGACTCACTGCTCGCGGCCTGCCCGCGGCTGCGGGTGCTCACCACCAGCCGCGAGCCGCTGAGCATCCCGGGCGAGCACCTGCATCCGGTCGGGCCGCTGGGCCTCCCGCCGGAGGACAACGCCGACGACGGCGACTATCCGGCGATGCAGCTGTTCGTCGACCGGGCCCGCGCCGTACGTCCGGACTTCATGCTCACCGACGCGAACCGCGCAGCGGTCGCGGAGATCTGCCGGCGGCTGGACGGGATGCCGCTGGCGATCGAGCTGGCGGCAGCACGCTTGCGGGCGCTCACCCCGGCGCAGATCGTCGACCGGTTGGCGGACCGGTTCCGGCTGCTGACCAGCGGATCGCGTACGGCGTTGCCCCGGCACCAAACGCTGCGCGCAGTCGTGGAGTGGAGCTGGGAGCTGCTCGATCCGGAGGAGCAGGCGGTCGCGCGGCGGCTGTCCCTCTTCTCCGGTGGTGCAACGCTCGAGGCCGCCGAGCAGGTGTGCAACGACGACAACCTGCCGCCCGAGTCCGTGCTCGGCGTGCTGGCGTCCCTCGTCGACAAGTCGCTCGTCGAGGCCGCCGCCGACGACCGGTCGGTGCGCTACCGCATGCTAGAGACGGTCCGCGCGTACGCCGGCGAGCAGCTGAAGGACTCGGGTGAGTACGGGCGCTTCCGGGACGCACACACCAAGTACTTCAGCCGCCTGCTGCGTCAGGCCCGGCCGAAGCTCCGGTCAGCCGAACAGATCCAGTGGATCGCCCGGCTGACCGCGGACAACGAGAACCTCCTCGACGCCCTGCGTACGGCGATCGACAGCGGGTCGGCCCGGTTGGCGGTCCAACTGGTATCGGCTCTCGGCGAGTACTGGAACATGTGCGGTCGCCCGGCCGAAGGTGTCACGTGGATGCGGGCGGCGCTCGCCGTACCTGGTCCGAGTTCACCGCTCGACCGGGCGACGGCGCTGATGCTGTTCGCACTCGGCACGCTGTCGAGTGGTGAGGACCAGACCGATTCGTTCCCGCAGGCGGTGCGTGGGCTGGCCGAGGTTCGCTGGCTGAGCCGGCGGCACGAGCAGGTCGCCAACGCAGGCGTCGGCCTGTTCACGAACGCGGTGTGGTCGGCGATCCGCCGCGACAAGGCAGCCTGCTTCAACACCTTGCAGCAGGCCCGCGAGCATGAGGACCCGTGGACGCGGAACATGGGCGTGATGATGACCGCGATGTTCCGTGAGAACGAGGGCGAGGTCGACCAGATGGCCGCCGACCTGACCCTCGCGCTGGACGGATTCCGGGCGATCGGTGACCGCTGGGGCATCTCGTTGGCGTTGCGCGGCCTGTCCAGCTACCTGGGCAATCAGGGTGATCACCAGGCCGCACTCGAGGCGCTGGACGAGTCGATGAGCCTGCTCGAGGAGCTCGGCACTGTCGAAGGCCTGCCGCAGATCCTCGGCCAGAGCGCGATGAGCCGGATCGAGCTGGGCGACCTGGACGGCGCGCGGGCCGACCTGCAACGGGCGATGCGGCTGGCCGAGGAGACCGGCTCGCGCAGCGGCCAGGGCATGGCGTACGCCGGCATGTCACGCATCGCCTTGCGGACCGGACAGCTGGACGACGCCAAGGAGTTGGCCGAGCTCGCGTACTCGATGCTCGACCTCGAGTCCGAGCGGATGGCGCCGCACGGCCAGGCGATGATGCTGTCCCAGCTGAGCCGAGTGAGCGTTGCGCGTGGCGAGCTCGACCAGGCTGTCGACTACAACCGGCAGGCGATGGAGCTGGGCCTGAGCACCGAGGACATGCCGGTGGCCTCGGGGATCGTCGAAGGTGCCGCGGAGGTTGACCTGCTCGCCGGTGACACCGAGCTCGCCGCCCGGACCCTCGGTCTCGCGGCGGCCCTGCGCGGCGTGCGCAGCATCCCCACCGCCGACGTTCGCGCGAGCTTCGAGCGACTGCGCGCCGTACTGGGTGAGCCTGCGTTCGAGGAGGCGTACGACGGCGGCGCGACGCTCAGCCGGGACGACGCGATCGCCGAGCTGCGCAAGCGCTTCAGCCCGTCATGAGTTGGACGGCCAGCTCGCGTAACGCCTGCTGCACGTTTTGCTCGGGCGGTCGTGGGTCGGCCAGCATCCAGTCGTAGACGACCGTGTTCACCGCGCCGAAGAAGCACAATCCGATGAACCGGAAGTCCTTGTCCTTGATCTCGCCGCGCGCGACCGCCGCGTCACCGAGGTCCTTCACGCTGCCGATCAGCAGCTCCCGGAACGCGATCCGCTGCTCCTCGACCGCCGGACTGGTCCCGACCACTTCGACGAACGAGATCCGGGCCCGGCGCAGGTCGGCCATGATCGTCGCCAGGTAGCTGTCGACCGCGGCCTCGATCCGCTCCCGGACCGGCCGATCGACAGTCTGCCGCAGGGCGTCGCCGGTGCTGCGCACCGCAAGCTCGATCACCTGCGCGTGCACCGCGAGCAGCACGGCTTCCTTGTTCTGGAACTCGTGGTAGAAGTGCCGGGTGGACACTTTCGCCTGTGTGCACAGGCGTTCCACCGATGTCGCGGGATAGCCTTCGGTCCCGAACAACTCCAGCGCGGCGGCCAGCAACCGCTCGCGCCGCGCAGCCTTCCACTCCTCGACTGACCGCCCGGAATAACGGCGTACGGAGGGTTCCCTCATCACACCTCTTGTCGCTACCCCGTGCCAGATGCCGGACATCCTATCCACCACTCGCCGTCACTGTCGCGGTCCGCCAGGCCATCACAAATCGCGGACCGGAGCCGGGCCGAGCGGCACCCGGTCCCGCAGTCGCAATTGTGATGGCCTGGCGGTCCGCTCCCGTCAGTCCCCGTTCACCCGATCGAGCACCTCACGAATGATGTCCAGGTGCCCGAGGTGCCGCGCGGTCTCCTCGATCATGTGGCAGAGGATGTAGCGCACCGACGCCCGTCCCGCGTCGCGGACCACGAGCCGTTCCACGTCGTCGAGCGAGAAGCCGGCGACGATCTCGTTGGACCGCTTGCACTCGGCGTCGTACTCGTCGAGCAGTTGGGCCAGCGGCACGTCGTCGACGAACATCTCGGCATCCGGATGGCCGCCTTCGGTCCACGGGGTCTGGCCGGTGTCCGGCGTACCGAGGAGGTTCTCGGTGAACCAGGAGTACTCGACCCAGCGCAGGTGGGCGACGAGTCCCGCCACTGTCATCAGCGGCGAGGTGGACAACAACTTGCGGTGGGCATCGATCTCGCCGAGACCTTCGCACTTCGGCCGGACCAGCGACCGTTGATGGTCCAGCCAGCCGATCAACTGGGTCCGCTCATCGGCGGCCAACGGTGGCCTCATGTGGGGTCCGCCATCCGCACGTAGCCGGTGGCTCCGTCGAGGAGTTCGCGGATGATGTCGAGGTGGCCGACGTGCCGCGCGGTCTCCTCGATCATGTGGCAGAGGACGTAGCGCAACGAGGCTGCCTTGTCGGCTGGTTGCGCGCGTTCGACGGTCTCCAGTGGGAGGCCGGCGATTGCCGCGTTGGATCGCTTGCACTCGGCGTCGTACTCGTCGAGCAGTTGGGCCAGTGGCACGTCGTCCACGAACATCTCGGCGTCGGGATGTCCGTCCTCTGTCCACGGCGTCTGGCCGGTGTCCGGTACGCCGGCCATGTTGAGCTGGAACCACGCGTACTCGTTCCAGCGCAGGTGCGCCACCAGCCCCGCGACCGTCATCAACGGTGACGTCGGCAGAAGCTTGCGGTGGGCATCTTCTTCGGAGAGTCCTTCGCACTTCATCCGGACGAAGGAACGTTGCAGGTCGAGCCATCCGGTCAACTGAGTGCGCTCATCGGCGGTCAGCGGCGGACGCTGTACTTCGGTCATTCAAAGCTCCTGAGGTGTGGAGCCACCCGATCTCAGCCGCGGGTACGGCGGACAGGCGGCACGACTGCCGGACTGCAGGACATCGCGCTCACCTCCTCTCCGCTGGTGGCAGCACCCTATACGCACAATCGCCGGGCCGGGAACTCGGTTTCTGGCAGTCTTGGCCGGGACAGCGCCCGCACCGCGCGAAGAGGTGAGACGTGGATCCACGGTTCGACCTTCCGCTGTACACCCGCGCCGAGGTCGCACTTCACCTGGGGTTACCGCCCACCACTCTCGGCGACTGGCTCCGGTCCGGCGCCTTGGAATCCCACAGCGGCGGTCGCGGCGAGCCGACCATCACGTTCGCCGGTCTGGTCGAGACCCACATGCTCCGCCATCTCAGGCAGGCCGGCCTGTCCCTGCAGGCGATCGGCGAAGCCGCAGTCGCCTTGCGCTCCCGCGCCGGCCGCCACTACCCGCTGGCCTGGTCCGGCCTGGCCCACGACGGCCGCGACCTCCTGATCGAGATCGCCGCCGAAGGCCGCGACCAAGGCTGGGAACGCATCCGCGACAGCCAAGGCGGCCTCCCCGGCGTACTCCGCCGCGGCTCAGCCGCCATCACCTGGTCCGACGACGGCTACGCCACCACCCTCCGCCTCGTCATCTACCACGACATCGACGTCATCGCGGACCCCCACCGCTCCCACGGCCACCCCCTGGTCGACGGCTCCGAAGTCCGCGTCGAAGAGATCATCGACCGAGTCCGCACCGGCACGTCGTACCGCGACCTAGCCGCCAAATACAACCTGGAAGACTTCGAGGTAGAGGCCCTGGTCCGCCCCCACATCCGCCCACCCACCTTCCGCCGCCCCAAACACCCCCAACCCGAACCCCTCCTGTAGAACCCACGCGCGCTACGCCGCGGCTCCGATGTCGCCCCGCTACGCCCGCTCCCACCCACCCAACCTTCCTTGCGCGCTGCCGCCCGCGAGGTTTCCGGCTGCCGCCTCGCTCCCGGCTACCGCCGGGCCTGCACACTTCTCGCGTCGCACGCGCCCGACCACCAGGCCGGCGCGATCCGCACACCGCATGCCTGGGGCGGCACCGTCCAACACGCCTCCGCGTCTGTGGATAACCGACCGCACGCTGTCCGCCTGGCCTGGCATCCTGGTCACTGACAGGCTGTGATCACGGAAGGAGGTGTGCCGATGGATCCGCGATTCGACCTGCCGATCCTCACGCGCGCAGAGACAGCGAGCCATCTGGACCTGCCTCCCTCGACCCTCGGCTACTGGGTGAAGACCCGGGCACTTCACATCGTCGAGCGACCACGAGCCAGCGACGCGTCGATCACCTTCGCGAGCCTGGTCGAGACGCACATGCTTCGCCAGCTGCGCCAGTCCGGTCTGTCATTGGGTGCGATTCGCGACGCTGCCATCCGGCTGCGCACCGAGCTCGACCGGCCGTATCCGCTCGCCTGGCGACGAATTGCCCACGACGGACGTGACCTCCTGGCCGAGATAGCAGCTGAAGGTGAGGGCGCCTCGTGGGAGCGGATTCGCGACAGCCAAGGTGGGCTGCCTGGCGTGGTCGAGCTCGGTCTGAAGTCTGTCGAGTGGGCGCCTGACGACTATGCGAGCAGACTTCGGCTGGTCGCGTATCGAGGGGCCGACGTGGTGGTTGATCCACTGGTCTCGTTCGGCCAGCCGATTCTGGCCGGCGCAGGCGTGCGCGTCGAAGATGTCGTAGACCTGGCACGGGCAGGCGAGCCCTACCAGTTGATCGCCGACGAGTTCGGCATCCAGACCGCCGAGGTCGAGGCCCTTGTCAGACCGCACATCAGAGCAGCCTAGGTCTTCATCGACGTCGGTCTTGGCGGTATCGCGATCCCTGAACTGGTCCGTCGACTGGGCAGCAAAGCGTTGACCAAGCACGAGGTGTTCGGACGCCGGACCGTCGAGGACACCGAGTGGATCGCCTGGGCCGATGCTGAGGATCTCGTGGTGCTGACGAAGGACGATGCGATCCGGAGGCGACCGCTCGAGCGTGCCGCGTTGGCCAGGTCCGGCTTGCGGGTCTTTTGCTTGACCAACGCGGAACCTGACGAAGGCGGAACAGGTCCTACGCTTCGAGCGCTTGTGGCCGTCCATCCTCAAACGGTGCGAGCAGCCGGGTCCGTTCGTGTGTGGCGTGTACGCCGACCGGTTGCAGGATCTCCGCTTCTAGCTGTCGCCGCGGAGACGATCGCCGCCAGCGGTGAGCGTCAGACCTCGCCTCGAACGTGGGGCTTGAACAGGAACTGGTGGGCTTCGACAAGCTATTTCGTGTTCAACCCCACCAGAGGGTGTGTCAGGTCCCGAGTCTCGGCAACGGTGCGACCAACGATCGCGTCCGCGGACCACGCCGACGTGGTGGTCGCCCCGGCGACAGCCGGAAACCGCGTGGCGTTACAGGCCGCGGTTGTCTTTGATTCGTTTGGCTTTGCCTAGGGAGCGTTCTAGGGCGTGGGGTGGGAGTACTTCTACGGTGGCGGTGATGCCTACTCGGTCTTTGATTCGGTGGGTCAGGGCGGTGGCGGCGGTGGTGGGGTCGGCCAGGTCGGGGGCGGCTTCTACCTGGACGGTTAGTTCGTCGAGGCGGGCGGGGCGGGTGAGGATGCAGAGGTAGTGCGGGGTGAGGCCTTCGACGAGGAGGATTTGTTCCTCGATCTGGGTGGGGAAGACGTTGACGCCGCGGACGATCATCATGTCGTCGGTGCGGCCGGTGATCTTCTCCATGCGGCGCATGCCGGGGCGGGCGGTGCCGGGGAGGAGGCGGGTCAGGTCGCGGGTGCGGTAGCGCAGGACCGGGAAGGCTTCCTTGGTGAGGGTGGTGAAGACCAGTTCGCCGACCGAACCGTCGGGGAGGACCTCGCCGCTGACGGGGTCGATGATCTCGGGGTAGAAGTGGTCCTCCCAGATGTGCAGGCCGTCCTTGGTCTCGACGCACTCCTGCGCGACGCCGGGGCCCATCACCTCGGACAGGCCGTAGATGTCGACGGCGTGCATGCCGGTACGTTGTTCGACTTCGGCGCGCATCTGCTCGGTCCAGGGTTCGGCGCCGAAGATCCCGATCCGCAGTGAGGTGTCGCGCGGGTCGAGGCCACGGGCCTCCATCTCGTCGACGATGGCGAGGAAGTACGACGGGGTGACCATGATGATCCGCGCCCCGAAGTCACGGATCAGGTCCACCTGCCGCTCAGTCATCCCGCCGGATACCGGTACGACGGTGCACCCGAGCCGCTCGGCGCCGTAGTGCGCGCCCAGCCCGCCCGTGAACAGCCCGTACCCGTAGGCAACATGGCACACGTCACCCGCCCGGCCACCCGCCGCACGGATCGACCGGGCCATCAAGTCCGCCCAGTTGTCGAGGTCCCGCCGGGTGTACCCGACCACCGTCGGCCGTCCCGTCGTACCCGAGGAGGCATGGACCCGCACCACGTCCGACCGCGGTACGGCGAACATCCCGAACGGATAGTTCTCCCGCAGATCCGCCTTCGCGGTGAACGGCAGCCGGCTCAGATCCTCGAGCGACCGCAAGTCGCCCGGCGCAAATCCCACCGCGGACAGCGCCGCCCGGTAGTGCGGAACGCTCTCGTACGCCGACGCGACCGTCGACTGCAGCAGCGAGAGCTGACGAGAGCGGAGCTCGTCGACGGACAGCCGCTCACCGTCGTCACGCAGGTCCTCGGGACAGGGCTCACCGAGCATTACGACACCTCCAGGTCACGGACGAGCGAGCAGGGTCGCGATGCCCTGGCCCACCCCGATGCACATGGTGGCCAGCGCATACCCGGCGTCGCGGTGGCGCAGCTCCAGGGCGGCGGTCAGAGCTAGACGAGCACCAGACATCCCCAGCGGATGGCCGAGCGCGATCGCGCCGCCGTTCGGGTTCACGTGCTCCGCGTCGTCAGGCAGACCAAGCGACCGCAGTACGGCGAGGGACTGCGACGCGAACGCCTCGTTCAGCTCGATCACACCGACGTCGGACAACGCGACACCACACCGGTCGAGCAGTTTGCGCGTGGCCGGAGCCGGACCGATTCCCATGATTCGCGGTGGCACGCCGGCCGCCGCCGTACCGACGATCCGGGCCAACGGCGTGACCCCGAGCCGCTCGACCGCCGCACCGCTCATCACCAAGAGCGCGGCCGCACCGTCGTTCACACCAGAGGCGTTGCCTGCGGTGACCGTGCCGGGGGAGCGGAACGGCGTCTTCAGTCCAGCCAATGCTTCGAGCGAGGTCTCCCGAGGGTGTTCGTCGGCCTCCACGACCGTCACGGCCCCGCGCTTGCCCGGGACCGAGACCGGCACGATCTCCTCGGCCAGCCGCCCGTTCGCCTGTGCCTTCGCCGCGCGCTGCTGACTGCGCAGGGCGAACAAGTCCTGGTCCTCGCGGGAGATCTCGAAGTCCGCGGCGACGTTCTCGGCCGTCTCCGGCATCGAGTCGATCCCGTACTGCTGCTGCAGCACCGGGTTCACGAACCGCCACCCGATCGTGGTGTCGAAGATCTCCGCCTGCCGGGCGAACGCGGTCGTTGCCTTGGGCATCACGAACGGCGCTCGCGACATCGACTCCACGCCACCGGCGACGACGACCTCGTTGTCCCCGGCAATGATCGACCGGGCCGCCGACGCGACCGCGTCCAACCCGGACCCGCACAGCCGGTTGATCGTCGTACCCGGGACCTCGGCGGGAAGGTCGGCCAGCAGCACCGCCATCCGGGCCACGTTCCGGTTGTCCTCGCCGGCTTGGTTGGCGCAGCCGAGAATCACGTCGTCGATCGACCGCGCATCAAGAGCAGGGTGCCGGGCCAGCAACGCGGACACGACCCCAGCGGCAAGATCGTCGGGGCGGACCGGTGCCAGCGCACCGCCGTACCGGCCGATCGGCGTCCGCACTCCATCCACCAAGAACGCCTCACGCGTCATGACTCTCCTCCGGAATGATCGTGCCGGACAACTGACGGCTGCGGCCGCGGAACTCGGCGATCACCTCGGCGCCGCGCCGGACGGTCACGTCATAGATCGCGTTCCGGCCGTAGGACGTCCGCTCGCGGGCCTCGGCGACGAGCACGTCACCGTGCTTGGCCGGGGCGACGAAGACGATGTCGCAGGTCTGCGCGACCGTGACCTGGTTGCGCGAGTTGCACGCGAACGCGAACGCGGAGTCGGCCAGGCAGAACACGAATCCACCATGCGCGATACCGTGCCCGTTCACCATGTCCTCGCGCACCGGCATCTCGATCCGGGCGAACCCGTCGCCGACCTCGGCCAGCCGCATCCCCAGGCCGGCACTGGCGGTGTCCTCCGCCCACATCGCCGCGGCCACCCGGGCCGCCAAATCGTCAGCCATACCTGCCCTATCGAGAAACAGTGCTCAATAATTTGGCTTGTGACACCCTACCCCCGGTCGCGCCAACGACTGTAACATCACAGACGCAGACCCCGAGCTTGGAGGATCCATGACCGACTGGCTGGCGACCCACCGCGAGCGCCTCGACGACGCGCTGAAGGCGATCCGCGGCCGCGGCTACCACTCCGCCTTCCCGGAGTCGCCCAGTCCGCGGGTGTACGGCGAGACCGCCGCCGCCGACGGCAAGACGGCGTTCGAGGCCTACCTCGGTGCGACGTTCCCGCTGGAGATCCCGGGTTCGCGCGGCGAGGTGGTCACCGAGCACTCGCCGTACGGGATCAAGCTGGACATCGCTTACCCGCGTGTGGTCGAGGACGGCCTCGACGACCTGCTCACGGCCGCACAAGCCGGGCTCAAGGACTGGCGCAACGCCGGAATCGACGGCCGGACCGGGGTCACGCTGGAGATCCTCGACCGGTTGCACAAGCGGGTCTTCGAGCTGGCCAACGCAGTCCAGCACACCAGCGGTCAGGCGTTCGTGATGGCGTTCCAGGCCGGTGGCGCGCACGCGCTGGACCGGGCGCTGGAGGCGGTCGCGTACGCCTACGAGGAGATGAACCGGTACCCGGCCGAGGCGACCTGGGAGAAACCGGCCAAGGGTGACCCGATCCGGATGGAGAAGACGTTCACCGTCGCCGGTCGCGGGGTCGCGCTGGTGATCGGCTGCAACACGTTCCCGACCTGGAACTCCTGGCCCGGCCTGTTCGCGTCGCTGGTCACCGGCAACGCCGTGGTGGTCAAGCCGCACCCACTGGCCGTCCTCCCGCTGGCGATCACCGTCCAGGTGTGCCGTGAGGTGCTCGCCGAGGCCGGCCTGGACGCGAACCTGGTGACCCTGGCCGCCGAGCGGGCCGGTGACGGCCTGGCCAAGCCGCTGGCGACCCGGCCCGAGGTCAAGTTGGTCGACTTCACCGGCGGCAGCGAGTTCGGCGAGTGGCTGGAGCAGAACGCGACCCAGGCGACCGTCTTCACCGAGAAGGCCGGTGTCAACGCGGTCATCATCGACTCGACCGACGCGTTCAAGGCACTGACCGGGAACCTCGCCTTCACGCTGTCGCTGTACTCGGGCCAGATGTGCACCACCACCCAGAACCTCTTCATCCCGGCCGGCGGGATCGAGACCGACGAGGGGCACAGGTCCTTCGAGGAGGTCGGTGCCGGCATCGCCGCCGCGATGGGCAAGCTGCTCGGGGACGACGCCCGCGCCGTCGAGATCCTCGGCGGCATCGTGAACCAGGCCGTGATCAGCCGGCTCGAGCTCGCTCCGGAGTACGGCGACGTCGTCCTGGAGTCGCGGTCGATCCAGCACCCGGCCTTCCCGGACGCCGTGGTCCGCACGCCGCTCCTGGTCGCGATCGACGCCAAGGACGAGGAGGTGTACGGGCGCGAGTGCTTCGGGCCGGTGTCCTTCCTGGTCAGGACCACCGACACCGACGAGTCGATCGACCTGTTCCGCAAGACCGTCACCGAGGGCGGCGCGATGACGGCCGGGATCTACTCGACCGACACCAACGTCCTGGACGCGGCGCGGGATGCCGCCCTCGACGCGGGCGTCGCGCTGTCGGAGAACCTGACCGGCCAGGTGTTCGTGAACCAGTCGGCTGCGTTCAGCGACTTCCACGGCACCGGCGCCAACCCGGCCGCCAACGCGACCTACACCGATGGCGCCTACGTCGCGAGCCGCTTCCGCGTCATCCAGTCCCGCCGCCACATTGCGTGATCGACGGGACGGGTTCGCCCTGCTCTTCGCGGGACTCGCGGTCCTCAAGTTGCTGGCGAAGTGTCGTTGAGCGGACGCTGAAGCTGGAGGTGTGCGAAACCAGCACCTTCCAGACTCTCCATCCGCCGACCCGTCCAGGAGAACCGCCGTGACCCAGAGCTTGACCGAGGTACTCGCCTACTACGACCGCTGGCTGGCGTTCAACCAGCGCTACCGGAGGGTGCCCGGAGTGCAGGCGGCCGTGTTCGCCACGGGCGGGGTCGCCTTCTCAGCGGCGTACGGTCTGGCCGACGTCGAGGGCGCCGTACCGCTGACCGAGCGGCACCTGTTCCGGATTGCGTCGCACTCGAAGACGTTCACCGGGACGGCCGTGCTGCAGCTGGTCGAGAAGGGCCGGCTGCGGCTCGACGACAGGGCGGAGATGCACGTCACCGAGCTGGTCGATGCCCCGGCCGGCAAGCTGACGCTGCGGGACCTGCTGAGTCACGCCGGCGGTCTGACCCGGGACAGCGACGACGCGGACTTCTGGCAGCTCGCGCAGCCGTTCCCCGATCGCGACGAGCTGCTCGCCGTACTGCGGTCGCCGCAGGCTGCCGTGATCGAGGAGCACGAGCGGTTCAAGTACACGAACATCGGCTACGGGCTGCTCGGGCTGGTGATCGAGGGCGCGACCGGCCGGTCGTACAACGACCACGTCCGGATCGAGATCGTGGAGAAGCTCGGGCTGTCCGATCTCGGGCCGGAGCTGGATCCGTCGCGGAGTGCGGAGTACGCCACCGGCTACAGCTCTCTCGCGTACGCCGACACCCGCGTGCCGATCGACCACGTCGACACCCGGGCGCTGGCCGCCGCCACCGGGTTCTACGGCACCGCGACCGACCTGGTCACCTACTTCTCCGCGCACCTGCCTGGCGACGACCGGCTCCTGACCGACTCGTCCAAGCGGCAGATGCAGCATGCACAGTGGAGTGTCGGGACCGACGATTGGCCGAAGTACGGGCTCGGTCTGCAGCTGACAAAGACCGGCGACCGGGAGCTGTTCGGTCACGGCGGCGGCTACCCGGGCCACATCACCCGGTCGCTGGTCGACGGTAGGGCCGGGATCGCGGTGTCGGTGCTGACGAACGCGATCGACGGCCCGGCGCAGCAGCTGGCCGAGTGCCTGTTCAAGCTGCTCGACCTCGCGCAGTCGAAGGACCGCCCGGAGCAGTCCGCCGACCTGAGCCGTTTCACTGGCCGCTACGCCGGGCTCTGGGGCGTCGCCGACATCGTGCAACTCGGCGGGCGGCTGTACACCGTGGATCCCACGCTCGGCGACCCGGCGGACAAGCCGCCGACGCTGGAGGTCGACGGCGACACGTTGCTGGTCACCGAGGACCACGGCGGCGGCTCGTACGGTCAGCGGTACCACTTCACCTTTGGCGCGGACGGCCGTCCGGAGTCGATCCGGTCCGCCGGCGGTCTGCGCATGCAGCCGATCGAACAGTTCGCCCTGCCGTCGCGGGTGACGAACGGCTGAGTACCGTGCTGGCATGACGATCCATGGCGATCATCCGTTCCTGCCACCCGAGTCCGAGCGGAGCCCGGTACGGCGGTTGCGGGGCCGGCTGGCGTCACCCGTCGGTCTCTGGACCACCGCGTACGACGGCAAGCGCGCCGGCCTGACCGTCGCGTCGATGGTCGTGGCGGACGGTGACCCGGGGTACGTCGTCGGCCTGATCGACCCGGACTCGGACCTCTGGGAAACGTTGCGGCAGGCAAGAACCGCGGTGGTCGCCCTGCTCGGTGAGCCGCACCGCCGGCTGGCCGACGCGTTCGGGTACGTCGCCCCGGCGCCCGGCGGCCCGTTCAAGATGATCGACTGGACCGACACGGAGTGGGGCCCGGCGCCGGTCGGCGTCGAAACCTGGGCCGGCTGCACCCTGGTCTCCCCGGATCCGCCGGAAGTCGGCTGGGCGCTCCAGGTCCAGCTCGAGATCGTCCACGTCGAACTCTCGCCCGACGAGACTCCCGCGCTGGTCCACCGCCGCGGCCGCTACTACACGCTCTGATTCCGGATCCGCTCGGCCTGCCGGTTCTGCAGCTCTTCACCCTGCACCAGGAATCGGTGAATCGTCTCCAGCTCCGCTCGCGTGTAGCGAGACAGCGCCGCCGTCCCGGCAGGCCTGACCGGACCGTACAGCTTCTCCACCCGCTCCTCCGCCAACGGCGTCGCCGTCACCAGCACCCGGCGCCGATCGGTGTCGTCTTTCGTGCGTACGGCGTACCCGGCCTTCTCCAGCCGCTCGATCGCAGCGGTCGTCGCGGCTGGGCTCAGCCCTGCCTCGACCGCTAGCTGCCCGGCGGTCAGCCCACCGCTGATCGAAAGCAGCCCGATGCACAGCAGATCGGTCCGGTTCACGCCGAGCACCGCAGCCGCCGCGGCGTCCACCCGATCGGTGGCGTTCTGGAACCGCACCACCGCCTCGACGATCTCCCCGATCAGGTTTTGTTTCGACACTCGAAATAGTCTACCCTTGATCCAATGTTTCGATCGTCGAAATAAATGGGAGATCGCGATGGCTGTCACGACGCCCTTGCCCGGCTGGCTGAAGCCGGTGAATCGGCTGGTCAGACTGCTGTCCCGCGTCGGCTTGCCGCTCGGCACCATCCATGTCCTGTCCGTGCCCGGCCGCTCGAGCGGCGCGATGCGGACGACGCCGGTGTCGCCGCTGACCGTGGACGGCAAGCGCTACATCCTGAGTCCGGTGCCGTCCTCCGATTGGGTGCGGAATGCGCAGGCGGCCGGGTGGGGGCTGCTCGCGGCCGGCCGGAAGTCGACGCGGGTCCGGCTGGAGGAGGTGACGGATCCGGTCGAGAAGGAGGCGGTCCTGCGGGCGTTTCCGGCCGCGGTCCCCAACGGGGTGCCGTTCTTCATCCACGTCGGCGCCGTCACGAGTGCCGACCCTGACGAGTTCGCAGCTGCCGCGCCGGGTTCGGTGGTCTTTCTCGTAGTGTGAGTCCATGCGAGCCACCACGATCCATGCGCCGTACGACGTCCGGCTGAGCGACGTCCCCGACCCGAAGCTCGACGGGCCGACGGATGCGGTGGTGAAGGTGGTTGCCTCGTGCATCTGCGGCTCGGACCTGTGGCCGTACCGCGGGGAGAACAAGATCCGGCCGGGCAGCCGGATCGGGCACGAGTTCGTCGGCATCGTCGAGGAGATCGGCAGCGACGTCCGCACGGTCAAGCCGGGCGACTTCGTGATCGCGCCGTTCGTGGTGAGCGACGGGACCTGCCCGCACTGCCAGGCCGGCTACCAGACCGCCTGCCAGAACCTGGTCGGCTACGGCAGCAGCCGGGCCGACGGCGGCCAGGGCGAGTACGTCAAGCTTCCGTACGCCGACGGCACGCTCGTCGCAACGCCTGAGCTGCCGGACGACTCGCTCGTCCCGTCGCTGCTCACGCTGTCCGATGTGATGGGCACTGGCTGGCACGCTGCCCGTGCCGCCCGGGTGAAGGCCGGTGACACGGTCGTGGTGGTGGGCGATGGTGCCGTCGGGCTGTGCGGCGTACTGGCTGCCTCACGGATGGGCGCCGAGCGGGTCGTTGCCATGTCGCGGCATGAACCTCGGCAGAAGCTTGCGGTGGAGTTCGGTGCCACGGACATCATTGCCGAACGCGGTGACGCGGCGCGGGACGCCGTACTCGAGCTGACCGGTGGGGTCGGGGCGGACGCCGTACTGGAGTGTGTCGGGACCGGGCAGGCGATGACGACCGCCTTCGAGGTCGCGCGAGCCGGGGCCACGGTCGGGTTCGTGGGGGTGCCGCACGGGGTCGACGTGCCGATCCGAACCATGTTCAGCCGCAACGTCGGGCTGGCCGGCGGGATGGCGCCGGTGCGGGCGTACCTGCCCGAGCTCATGGCCGACGTCCTGGCCGGGGAGATCAACCCCGGCTTGGTGTTCGACGCCGAGCTCCCGCTGGCCGAAGTGGCCGAGGGCTACAAAGCCATGCACGAGCGCCGCGCGGTCAAGGTTCTGCTCAAACCGTAGTCACAAACGCGCAAGCTCAGTGCGCGCGGTGCCCGCTCGAGCGCTCGATGTGCGCGCTCTCACACGCTAGCCCCACCGGGGGTCACGGCTGCGCAACGCGCTTGCGCGGATCGTTGACACCCGGCGCGCGGCGTGCCCAGAGTTGGGCCGTCAAGGGGGCATCGTTGTCACAGGCGGCTCCATCAATTGATCGGAGAGTGAAAACATGCGTAGTGGTCTGAGCAAGGCCGTCGCGGTGCTGGGTGCGGCGGGTCTTCTCGCGGTCAGCGCCTGCGGGAACAGCGACGACGGTGGCGGCGGTGGGGACGCGGCGGCGACCAAGGACGTCACCGTCTTCACCTGGTGGGCCGACGGTGGTGAGAAGGCCGGTCTGGACGGACTGGTCTCGGTGTTCGGCACCGAGTGCAAGGACTTCAAGTTCGTCAACTCCGCGGTCGCCGGTGGCGCCGGGTCGAACGCCAAGCAGGTGCTGGCGAACGACCTCGCCGCGGGCAAGCCGCCGTCGACGTTCCAGGCGCACGCGGGCGCCGAGCTGGGCGACTACATCAAGGCCGGTCAGGTCGACGACGTCAGCAACCTCTACCAGGAGTTCGGTCTGGACAAGGCCTTCCCGCAGAGCCTGATCGACAACCTGACCGTCGACGGCAAGATCTACTCGATCCCGGCCAACGTGCACCGCGCGAACGTGGTGTGGGCCAACCCCACCGTGCTGAAGAAGGCGAACCTCGACGCCGCCACCGCACCGGCGAACGTGGACGCGTGGATCGCGGACATGGACAAGCTGAAGGCTGCCGGCGTGAAGGCGCCGCTGGCCATCTCCAAGGGCTTCGCCCAGGAGATGCTGGTCGAGGCGGTACTGCTGGCCGAGCTCGGCGCGGACAAGTTCACCGGTCTGTGGAAGGGCGAGACCGACTGGGCCGGCGCCGACGTGACCGCCGCGCTGGACAAGTACAAGAAGCTGCTGTCCTACACCAACGCCGACCGTGAGGCGATCGACTGGCCGGACGCGCTGCAGTACGTGAACAAGGGTCAGGCGGGCTACACGCTGATGGGTGACTGGGTCGCCGCGCAGCAGCTGGCCGACAAGGTCCCGGACACGGCGTACACCTACTGGCCGGCTCCGGGGACGGCGGGCAACTTCCAGTACCTGGCGGACTCCTTCACGCTGCCGACCGACGGGCAGAACCCGGACGGCGCGAAGTGCTGGCTGAAGGTCACCGGCTCGGCCGAGGGCCAGAAGGCGTTCAACACCAAGAAGGGCTCGATCCCGGCTCGCTCGGACGCGGTTCCGGGGGACTACCCGAAGTACCAGCAGAGCGCGATGGCCGACTGGAAGAAGGACAAGATCGTTCCGTCCTGCGCGCACGGCGCCGCCTGCACGCTCGGCCAGAACAACGACATCCTGTCCGCGATCAGCCAATTCAGCGGTAGCCAGAACGTAGCCCAACTCCAGACGGCGCTCGGCAATGCGATGAAGACGAGCTGATGCCGGCCGAGTTGCGGGCCGGCGTCGGGTCGGAGGACTGAGCCATGCACGGAAGAATCCGCACCTGGGGCCCAGGCGCCCTGGTGCTGCTGCCGACAGTGCTGCTGCTCGGGTACTTCGTCTACGGGCTGATCGCCTGGACGTTCAACACCTCGCTGACCGACCGGCACACCGCCCGCAGGGGCGGCTCGGCCAACTATGTCGGGTTCGAGAACTACACGAACCTGTTCAGCGAGGAGCGGTTCCTCAACTCGCTGAAGAACCTCGGCGTGCTCACGGTGGCGTTCATCGTGGGCACGCTGATCTTCGGCGTGCTCTGGGCGTTGCTGCTGGAGAAGGGGGTCACCGGCGAGGGCGTGTTCCGGTCGATCTTCCTGTTCCCGATGGCGGTCTCGATGATCGCCTCCGGCGTGGTCTGGGGCTGGTTGCTGAACCCGTCCCAGGGCGAGGACGCGCGCGGCCTGAACCGGCTGTTCTCGATCCTCCAGCTCAATTTCCTGGAGAATCCCTGGTGGACCGCCGGCAGTAGATGGACGACCATGATGGCCATCGCGCTGCCCGCGGTCTGGCAGTTGTCCGGCTACATCATGGCGCTGTTCCTGGCCGGGTTCCGGGGCATCCCGCCCGAGCTGCGGGAGGCGGCCCGGGTCGACGGTGCGAGCGAGTTCAAGCTGTACCGGCACGTGCTGTTCCCGCAGCTGTCGCCGATCGCCCTGTCGGCGCTGATCATCCTCGGACACATGTCGCTGAAGCTGTTCGACCTGATCTACGCGATCACCGGGCCGAACCAGTTCCGCACCGAGGTGCCGTCCATCTACATGTGGAACACCTTGCTCCGCGGTGACATGGCCAAGGCTGCCGCGATCGCGATCGTGATGCTCGCGGTGGTCGCCGTACTCGTCATCCCGTACGTCGCCTACACCGTCAAGCAGGAGAGTGAAGAATGACCGCCGCAGAGGCCGCGACCGGACAGGCCGCCGCGGCAATTCGCCGGAAACCGCAGCGGTCGGTCATCTCCGACGGCTCGACCCGCCGCAGCCGGACGATTCGCTACCTCCTGCTGCTGCTCTTCCTGCTGTTCGTCCTGACGCCGGTGTACGTCGTGGTGATCGGCAGCTTCAAGACGTCCAGCGACACCACCGCCGCCGCGCAGTGGTCGTTGCCGGAGACGTGGACGCTGGAGCCGTGGCGCAAGGCCTGGGACACGCTGCAGCCGTACATGGTCCGGTCGCTCTCGCTGGCGATCCCGGCCGCGATCATCTCGTCGATGATCGGGTCCGCGAACGGGTTCGTGCTGGCCCGCTGGCGGTTCCCGGGCGCGAACCTGGTGTTCGCGTTCATCCTGTTCGGGATGTTCATCCCCTACCAGGCCGTGATGCTGCCGCTGCGGACCACGTTCACCGAGCTGGACGTGACCCGCGGCGTACCGACGCTGATCATCGCGCACGTCATCTACGGCATCCCGATCTGCACGCTGATCTTCCGGAACTACTACGCCACCATCGTGCCGAACGAGATCATCGAGTCGGCCCGGGTGGACGGCGCCGGGCTGGTCCAGACCTACGCTCGGATCATCCTGCCGATCTCGATCTCCGGGTTCGTGGTGACGCTGATCTGGCAGTTCACCTCGGTGTGGAACGACTTCCTGTTCGCGCTGTTCCTCACCCAGCAGCAGAACGGCCCGATCACGCTGGGCCTGGCGGCGCTGGCCGGCGGGCAGAAGGTCGACTACGCGGCCAGCATGGCGGGCGCGCTGATCGCGTCGTTCCCGACGCTGCTGGTCTACATCCTGCTCGGCCGCTGGTTCATCGGCGGCCTGATGGCCGGCGCCCTGAAGGGCTGACCTGGCGAGCCGACGTACGGCGTTCGCGGCCCGTGCTACTCGATGCACGGGCCGCAGTCGTGTGGTGACGGCGTGTCGACAAGGTTATCCACAGGACGCGCGCACGGGCCTGCGGCGGACTGGGGCTGGGCGGTAATGTCGCGGACGTGACCAAGTCACCACGCGGCCGGAGCGGTCGACCAAGCCACCTGCGGCTGGTCGGTTCGACCCCGGCCCCGCCCTCGCGACCCACGGTAGGTGTCGACGTCGACGCCACGCCGAGTGTCGCCGTACTGGAAACGCTGCTGGAAACGCTGTCCCTCGACCTGGCCGCTGCGCCGCGGGCTCTGCACCCGGTGATCGCGGAGGCCTCGGTGGCGCGGTCCGCCGCGATGCTCGCCGACCAGCTGTGGCCGGCCGGGCGGCCGGACGAGATCGGCGAGGTGGAGCGGTTCTTCTGGGCCGACGCCGCCCGTGTGCTCGGTGAACGCCGCGACCCGGAATCCTTTGTTCTGTTGACGAGTCTGGCCCGCACGGTCGGGCCGGCCGGGCGGCTGCCGCTGCAGCGAGCCCACCTGTCCCGGCTGCGGACCGAGAACTGGGTGCCGGAATGGGTGACCCGGATCGCTGGGTTCCGGCTGACCAGCGCCATCGTTTCCGAGGACATCACCGGCGACGGGTTGAGCGTCGTCCTGGACTACGACGACGAGCAGCATCCGCACACGGTCGTGGTGTTCATCGACAACAACCTGGGCGCGATCGTGAAGGACGTGTTCGTCGGCCCGCCGGTGGACCGGGTGCTCGAGGCGTACCAGCGCGGCGGCCGGGTGACCATCCGGACGGTCCGGCCACCGACCGCCGCCGGCATCATCCTGCAGGCGCTCGGCGAGACCAACGACTACGACGACCCGCCGGTGACCGAGGACTTCGAGTTCTTCTCCGGCCTGCTGGTGAATCGGCTGACCCAGTTGCCGGAGCGCCCGATCCGCCCGCCGATCCGGCCGTTGCTGTCACCGAAGCAGCGCGACCAACTGGTCGAAGAGTTCCTGGCGTCGCCGTACGCCGATGGGCTGCCCGGCGACGCGGCGGACATCGTGCGACTGTGGATCGACCACGCGGTGGACCACACGGTCGGCGGTCCGCTGCGGGTCAGCGCCGTACTGGTGGAGCTGTTCCTGGCGCATTGGCTGCCGCGCAAGGTGCTTGCCGATAGCACCTACTTCAGGGCGGTGCCGATGGTGGTCAAGGCCTGGCTGGAGTTCGCGGGGGACCGCACCCAGCTGGCGCTGGACGCCATCGACGAGGCGGTCGACGCGGTGGACGTCTGGACGCCGGCGCTGGAGGCCGCGGCGATGGTCGACCCGGTCGGCTCCAAGCCGGGCGAACGCGTCTTCCTCGACGAGACCACCAACGACCTGGAGGACGCCTACCGGGCGCTGTCCGGCCTGGGCACCCCACCCCAACCGGACCTGCGCGGCCTGGACAAGTCCCAGGCGGCGACGCTGTCCGTCCTCGCACCGCACGCCTGGTTGATGGCCGGCGAAACCCTGGGTACGACGTACGCCCCCGACGCCTTCGACATCGCCGAACGCCTGGTCCGCGACGCCCCCGACCTGCTCGCCAAAGCCCGCCTGTCCACCTGGCCCCGAGCCATCGTCTGGCTCCTCGCCCACCGGCACCGCCTTGTCGGCCCGGGCGAACCCCTCACCCCCTACTCCCTGGCCACCGACCTCGCGTCTTCCCCCGCCACCCTCCGCAAAACCGCCAAACTCCTCACCGACACCCTCATCCTCCCGCGCTGATCAGGGCGGATCCGCGGTCGGCTTCCGCTCGCCGTCGAGATCGACCGAGTACTTCCCGACCGGTTGCAGGCACTTGGCGGAACCCGCCTGCAGAGTGCGCAGCACTTGGCGTCGTCCGTTCGCATCGATCGGACCGACGACTTCACAGGACTTGTGGACGTACGCCGTTCCGTTCCACTCGAACACGTCGCGACTGGTGCTCGGGTTCCGGGTGTTGGCCGGCCAGCCCTCGCGGTAGGTGATCAGGCGGCGCACCCCGGCGAAGGTCGGTTCCTCGTAGGCGTCGACCACCAGGCCGGTTCCACCGACGCTGCCGAAGGTCTGCGGCGGCGTGGCCGACGGGTCGATCACCCACGCGATGCCGCTGTGGTTGGTGACCGCGAAGCTGACGAAGAGGTGGTTCGTCACGTCGGTGTCCAGCGCGGTCAGTCCGTACCCAGGCAGGAACGACTGGATTGGCGACTTCCAGCGCAGGTCACCAGACTTGTCGAAGACCAGCACCGCGGACCCCGCCGAGCTGCTCAGCTCCTCCTTGGTGACCAGGTCGACGCCGACCGCGGTCAACTCACCGGCGCCGTTGGCGATCACGATGGACTTGGAGGTCTTGCACTCGAAACCGTCCTGCCGGCACTCCTCGATGGCCGCGCGGACGCGCTCGTCGAGACTCGGGCTCCCCTTGATCCAGCCGCCGACCCGCGACACCAGGTCGTCGCCGACGAGGAGGACGACGACGGCCACGATCAGCGCGGCCAGGGCGAGTTTGTTGGCGTCCTTGAGCCAGGAAGACCACGGTTGCTTCGCGGGAGCGGTGGGCGGCGGCTCGCTCTGGTCCAGGTCTGGCACCGGGACATTCTGTCAGCGGCGCCGGGTCGCATGCTGGGCCGACCGCGGTCCGTGTTGAGCCCCGGCGGACAATGGGGGACATGCATGTGCGTGCGCCGGAGCTCAAGGGTCGTGGGTGGTTGAACACGGGTGGGCGGGAGTTGTCGCTCTCGGACTTCCGGGGGCGTTTCTTGCTGCTCGACTTCTGGGCGTTCTGCTGTGTCAACTGCCTGCACGTGCTGGACGAGTTGCGGCCGTTGGAGGAGAAGTACGGCGACGCGCTGGTGATCGTGGGGGTGCATTCGCCGAAGTTCGCGCACGAGGGGGAGGAGGCCGCGGTCCGTGCCGCGGTGGAGCGGTACGAGGTAGGGCATCCGGTGCTCGACGATCCGGAGCTGATCACCTGGCAGAACTACACCGCCAGGGCGTGGCCGACGCTGGTGCTGGTGGATCCGAATGGCTACATCGTCGCGCAGTACTCCGGTGAGGGCCACGCGCACGCGTTGGACGCTCAGCTGGCGGAGCTGATCGCCGAGCATGAGCAGGCGGGGACGCTGACGCGGGGCAAGTCGCCGTACGTCGCTCCGGAGCCGGAGCCCACCGACCTCCGCTTCCCGGCGAAGGTGATTGCCCTGGACAACGGGTTCCTGGTCGCCGACGCCGGCAACCACAGCATCGTCGAGCTCGCGGACGACGCGACCACCGTGGTACGGCGGTTCGGCACCGGCCACCGTGGACTCGCCGACGGCGCCGCTGACGAGGCCGCCTTCTCCGAGCCGAACGGCCTCACCCGCCTGCCGGCCGACGTCGCCACCGAACTCGGGTACGACGTGGTCGTCGCCGACACCGTGAACCACGCCCTGCGCGGGATCAACCTGGAGACCGGCCACGTCAGCACCCTGGTCGGCACTGGCAAGCAGTGGATGGACGGCGACGGCACCGAGGTCCTCAGCTCCCCGTGGGATGTCGCGTGGTGGCAGGACAAGGTCTGGATCGCGATGGCCGGCGTACACCAGCTCTGGACCTTCGACCCGGTCACCAGGGTCACCGAAGTCGCCGCCGGCACCACCAACGAAGGCCTGAAGGACGGCGCGCTCGACCAGGCCTGGTTCGCGCAGACGAGCGGGCTCGCCGTCGACGGCGACCGCCTCTGGCTGGCCGACTCGGAGATCTCCGCGCTGCGCTGGATCGACACCGAGGTGCACACCGCCGTCGGCACCGGCCTGTTCGACTTCGGCCTACGCGACGGCAAGGCGAGTGAGGCCTTGCTGCAGCACCCGCTCGGCGTGACCGTGCTGCCCGACGGTTCGATCGCAATCGCCGACACCTACAACGGCGCCGTACGGCGGTACGACCCGCGCGCCGACGTGGTCGACACGATGGCGACCGGCCTCGCCGAGCCCAGCGGTGCTGTTGTCGTGGGCAACGAACTGCTGGTGGTCGAGTCCGCCGCGCACCGGTTGACCCGGATCCCGCTCGGCGCCTCGGCGACCGCGGACGAGTTCAGCACCCGGACCCAACGTCCACCGATGGACGTCGCGGCCGGCGAGGTCACGCTCGAGGTCGTGTTCACGCCACCGCCGGGGCAGAAGCTGGACGACCGCTACGGCCCGTCGACCCGGCTCCTGGTGTCGTCCACCCCGGAGAGCCTGCTCCGCGACGGCGCCGGCGACTCGACGGATCTCGCCCGCACGCTAGTGATCGACGAGCGGGTCGGCGACGGCGTCTTACATGTCGCCGTACAGGCTGCATCGTGCGACGACTCCGCGGAGGTCGAGTTCCCGGCCTGTCACATGCATCGGCAGGACTGGGGAGTCCCGGTCCGCGTGACCCCGGAAGGTGCCACGCGGCTCGAGCTGGTGCTGTCCGGAGCGTCTACTCCTTGACGTCGCGGTGGTGCTCCTCGACCACCCGGTACTCCTCCTCGATCGCCGGATCGATCGCGTCGGTCTCGACCCGACGGCGCCGGTTGGTGATGTAGAAGGAGAGCACGATCCCGGCCAGTCCGGCGAGGATCAGGATGTAGCCCACCACGGTCAGGTTGACAGCGTCCCATGAGTCCTGGACGGCGAAGGCGAAGATGGCGCCCACCACCATCAGAAAGATCCCCACACCGATGCTCATCCGAGCCTCCTAGCGAAGTGTTCCTCACCTTCGAAACTACTCTGATCGCACGGTGTAATCCATCCATAACGCATGTCTCTTACACCACGAACGACAACTAGGTACCCGTGCGTAAACGCCCAAAGGGCCTGCCTGCTGATCCCCCGCCTACTGCGCGGCACTCGGCACGGCACCTCGCCGCACTGGCCCGAAGGCCACGATGCTCCGCATCGAGACCTCCGCTCCAGCACGCCGATGCACCGCACCGAGCACCTGCTCGCTACGGCGCGGGATCAGCAGGCAGGCCCTAGTGGGTCTTGAGCTCGATGTCGCCGCTGGTGGTCGTGGCGGTGATGGTGTGGGAGCCGTTCGGGTCGTCGCCGAGGGTGTTGTCGACCTCGCCGCTGCGGGTCTCGGTGCTGACGTTCCAGCCGCCCGCCGGCGCGATCACCTCGATATCGCTGCTGGTGCCCTTCGCCCGAACGTCGTTTGCCTCGGCCAGCTGGAGCTCGAGATCACCGGAGGTGGTCTCCGCGGTGACCGCGCCGCCCTTCAACCCCGACGCCTCGACGTCGCCAGAGGTCGCGGTCACGTCCAGCTTGCCGGTCAGGTCGTTCACGACCACGTCACCCGAGGTCAGGTCGAGTTTCACGTCGCCGGTGACGTCGTTGATCTCGATCGTCCCGGACCGCGACTGCGCGTCCACCCCGCTGACGCCCGTGATCGAGACGTCTCCGCTGCCGTTCTCGCCGGTCACCTTGGTCCCGCGCGGAACCGTCACCACGAAGTCGGCGCTGCACTGCCAGCCGCAGTCGCCGTCGAGCTTCAGGACGCCGTCGTCGACCGAGTAGGCGTCACCATGCTTCCACAGCCAGAACTGGCGCTTCTCCTGGACGGTGGTCTTGTCGTCGTCGGAGACCTTGATGGTGATGTCGGAGCTCTTGGCGGCCAGCTGGACCGTGCTGATCCGGTCGCCGAGCTCGTGGTCGTCGGTCGAGTCCCGGTCCCCGAACTGCCAGAACGCCAACGCCGCCCCGGCCACCAGAAGCACTGCCCCCAGCTGCTTGGTCTCCGCCATCATCCGCCCCTTCTTGTCCCATCCTGTCCGCTCGACAGTAGGCCGGGTGGCAGTGACGGAGGATCCGGCAGATCCCCCGAGGCGTCCCTGAACCAGACCTCAGGGACGCCGGAGGTCAGCTCCGGTACTCGCCCCGGGAGACCGCGGCGGCGAGGTCGTCGTCGATGCTGCCGAAGAAGGTCCGCGCCCACAGGTCGTCGCCGTGCCAGTAGGGACCGTCGTCGCCGGGCAGCGAGGCCGGCGCCTTGCCCTGCTTCAGCGCTTGCCGGCACTCGGCGCACAGCGGCAGCGTCAACGTCGTCCCGTCGGCGTCCACCTGCGTCGGCCGCCCCGCCGACCTTCCGTGCAGCGGGTTGAAAGCACACAGCTCCGGTACGGCGTCCTGCTTCCGGCCGGCCGCCACCGCCACGGCTGCGTCGTACTCCCGCCGAGCCTTGTCCAGCAGCACCATCGCGCCGACCACGTCGACGAGATCCTCCGACGAGTCGAGGACCTTCCGAGCGGCGTGATGCGCATCGAGCGCTGCCTGCTGATGCCGCAGTTCGTCTCCCGAAGCCGCAGGCAGCGCGGCCAGCTCCGACCCCAGCTTGGTCAGCTCCAGCCCGGTCTCGCGAGTCAGCCGACGCCGTCTCTCCAGAGCAACTGTCGCAGCCACATGCGGCGGAATGCTGAACGGCTTCTCCCGCCGCGGCCGGTCGACGCCAGGCCGACGAAGGCCGATCACCAACCCCAGCCCGACCAGCGCGGCGATCCCCAGCCCGACGATCAACGCGATCAACCCGGCCGAGGACTCTTCCTCGGGCTCATCGGAACTTGACGGGCGGGTGCTCGACGTCGGGTTGGCCGCCGGCAGCTCCGGAGCCGCCAGCAGGTCGTACATCTTGGACAGGACCTCGGTCGGTCCGGCGTCGTACCCGGTATCGTCGAGCGCCCGCTCCCGGGCCGCCCGCAGCTTGTCGTCGTCCACCTGCGGCAGCGAGTGCGCCTCGTACCACGGGAAATGGCCACCGCCGTCGACCACGACGTACAGCCCGGGCTTGCCGAGGGCATCGATCACCAGGGTGAGCACGTTCCGCTCCTCGCCCCGGAACGGGTCGCTCGGCGACAGCGGCAGCACGATCGAGTAGACCGGGTACCCGAGCGCCTTCGCCTTGGCGCGTACGTCGGCCAGCTGGTTCTCCGGAAGCGCCGACCTGTACGCCGGGTCGACGTACAGCGGGTCCTTGGCCAGAGCCGTCGCGATCTCGCGGGAGCGCTCTGCCGGCGTCTGCGCTCGAGCTGGTACGGCGGTCAGCGACACCAGCAACGTCAACAGCACAGTCAGGGCCACCCGCGTCTTCACTGAGTTCCTCCACGTCGTCGGGCGACCAGAGCCGCTACTCCGAGCACGACCGCGGCGAGCGACGCGCCACCCATCAGGCCGAGTACGCCGCCGCCGACCCCGTTGCCGATCGCCTTGCCAACCGTGAACGGCTCGTTGGTCGAGCTCCTCTCCGGTCTGGGCGGAAGCGGCTCGGTCCGAGCCGGCTTGGCGTCGTACCGGTCGTCGTCCACCTTGACGTCCTCGAGGTACTCCGCGAGCTGGCCGGCGATCGACTGCCTCGCCTCCGCCCAGGTGCTCTCCGGCGCCCACGCCGCGATCTCGTGCTCCACGCCGTACGTCGTGTCACCGTCCATCACGACGTACAACCCGGGCTTGCCGTGCGCGGCCGCGAGCCAGCCGGCCAGCAATGTGGTGTCCCCTTGCTCGTCGAACCATTCCCCAGTCGGTACGACGGCGACGTACACGGGAAGTGGCGCCGCCTTGATCTCGCGGAGCAGCTCGGCGGACTGCGTCGCGTCGACCACGGCCGCGTAGTCAGGGTCGACGTACAACGGCGACGTCGCCCAGGTGGCCTTGGCCGCGGTGATCCGCGGGTCGGACGGAACCGCGGCCCACGCAACCCCGGGCACCAGGACCATAGTTGCCACAAGCAACAGGATGAGCCGCTTCACCGGACGTCGTCCTGGAGCCCGGCCACCCGTTCGGGCAGGTCGTCGGAGAGCGCGCCGAACCCGGTCGCCACCATCAGGTTGTCCTCCGGATCCAGCGTCCAGTACGGCACCTGCTCGCGCCCGATCAGGCCGGACCGCTTCCACACCTGCAGCCCGTACGGCGTCTGGCCCTTGCCGAGGATCCGCGCACACTGCTTGCAGGCCGGCACCTCGATGCCGTCCGACCAGTCGACCGTCGCCGTCCCGGAGCGGTGCGTCGGATCGAAGAAACATGGTCGCGCCACGCTCGCCCCGCTGGCGCCCCGCTGGGCCTGCCAGGCCAGGACCCAGGCACCGGTCATCGTGAGCAGATCGTCGGTGTCACCGTCGCGCAGCTTGCGGGCCGCATCCAGGCGACGGCAGGCGTCGTCACGTTGGTCGAGGAGCTTGACCGATTTCCGCGGCCGTTTGTCGAGCCGGTCGATCGCCTGCTGCGCCCGCTCGATCCAGTCGTCAGCGCGGCCCCGCATGTCCGAAGCCGCGATCGGCGGCGGCTCGGCGGAGAAGCGCTTCTTGGGCCGGGCCTTCCGCCGCAGGGCGATCCAGAGCGTCAGCGCGAACCCGGCCAGGACGCCGATCCCCAGGCCGGTGAACACGGACTGGTCCTCCCGATCCGTGGTCGACGGCCCGCTCCGCGTCGAGGGCGGATCCAGGTCACTGACCGGGATCGCCGGCAGCGGCCGTCCGTCGTACGCCGTGGCCGCATGCTGGATCGTCCGCACGATCTGCGGCACCGGCCGGTCGTTGACGATGTCGTAGTACTGCTCGTCGTCGAGCCGGACGCCGGTGAGGTCCCGGCCCCTCAGCCCCGCCGGCCGGAACAGCTCCTCGGCGACGGACCAGTAGTCGTCGGCGACCACGGCCACCACGTACAGCCCCGGCTGCCCGACCCGTGCCTGCAGCAACGTCGTCAGGTCACTCGAGCTCTCCCGCGTGTGCGGCGACTGTGGCACCAGCGCGACGTACACCGGGAAGTCGACGGTCCCGGCCTCGGCGCGGATCCGGTCCAGCTCAGGGATCGGGCGGAGCCGCTCGTCGACGTAGATCTTGTCGGTCCGCCAGGCGGCTGCGATCCGGTCCGGCAGCTGTGGCGTCGCTGCCCGCGCGGGCAGCACCGGAACGAACGCCAGCACGGCGAACAGGAGGGCGAGGCGGCGCAGGGTGGCGGACATCCGGAACAGGGTACGAAATGGCAGGGCCCTGGCTCGGACAGGGGAAGCCGAGCCAGGGTCGCTGGGTGCCACGGGCAGAAACGTTCCTCTACAGACAGCCTCTTCACCAGGGCAGATCGCGGGGCAACCCGGGGCAGATGCATCTGCCCCGACCTCCGGCTCGATCCGCGCAAGTGATCGAGCCGGAGGAGCCGGGAAACTCAGAAGGCGGACTCCGGCAGGTCCATCACGTCCAGGTCGGTGAGCTCGGCCTTGACCCGCTCGGCCCGGACCGACGGCATCGTGGTCCGGACGAACCACTGGGCCGCGGCCACCTTGCCGGTGTAGAAGTCCTGCTCGGCCGGGGACAGCTCGCCGCCGAGCTTGTCGAGCGCGACCTCGGCCTGCCGCAGCATCAGCCAGGAGCACACCACGTCACCCAGCACGTACAGCAGCCGCGAGGTGTTCAGGCCGACCTTGTAGATGTTGCGCGGGTCGCCGTTCTCCGCCTGCGGGTTGCTCGCCATCAGCGCCTGCCCCATCACCCCGAGGATCTTCTGGGTGTCCTCCAGGCCCTTCGCCAGCAGCCCGCGCTCCTCCTTCAGCCGGCCGTTGCCGGCCTCGGAGGCGACGAAGCCCTGGATCTGCTCGGCCAGGTGGCCCAGCGCCTTGCCCTGGTCCTTGATGATCTTGCGGAAGAACAGGTCCTGGCCCTGGATCGCGGTGGTGCCCTCGTACAGGGTGTCGATCTTGGCGTCCCGGACGTACTGCTCGATCGGGTAGTCCTGCAGGAAGCCGGAGCCGCCGAAGGTCTGCAGCGACTCGGTGCCGAGCAGCGTCCACGACTTCTCCGAGCCGTAGCCCTTGACCAGCGGGAGCAGCAGGTCGTTCACACCCACGGCGACGACGTCGTGCTCACCGGCGTACCGAGCCTGCTCGGCGCGGTCCTGGTACGTCGCCGTGAACAGCACCAGCGCCCGCAGCGCCTCGGCGTACGCCTTCTGGGTCAGCAGCGAGCGGCGGACGTCCGGGTGGTGGGTGATGGTGACCCGCGGCGCGTCCTTGGCCGGCTGGGTCAGGTCGGCGCCCTGGACCCGCTCCTTGGCGTACTCGAGCGCATTCAGGTAGCCGGTGGACAGGGTCGCGATCGCCTTGGTGCCGACCATCATCCGCGCGTACTCGATCACCTGGAACATCTGCGCGATGCCGTCGTGCACCTCGCCGAGCAGCCAGCCCTTGGCCGGGATCCCGTCGCCGAAGGTGATCTCGCAGGTGGTGGACACCTTGATGCCCATCTTCTTCTCGACGTTCGTGACGAAGGCGCCGTTGCGCTCCCCGGTCAGCTCGCCGGTCTCCAGGTCGAAATGGTGCTTCGGCACGACGAACAGGCTCAGGCCCTTGGTCCCGGGACCACCGACGCCCTGGATGCCCTGCGGCCGGGCCAGCACCAGGTGCACGATGTTCTCGGTCAGGTCGTGCTCACCGGAGGTGATGAACCGCTTGACGCCCTCGATGTGCCAGCTGCCGTCGTCCTGCAGGGTGGCCTTGGTCCGCCCGGCGCCCACGTCGGAACCGGCGTCCGGCTCGGTCAGCACCATGGTGGCGCCCCAGCCGCGCTCGATGATGTGGTGCGCGATCTTCTTGTCACGGTCGACGCCGTTGCGCCACAGCACGTGCGCGAAGTTCGGGCCGGCGGCGTACATGTGCACCGGCGGGTTGGCGCCCAGCACCAGCTCGGCGGCGGCCCAGCGCAGCGACGGCGGGGTCGGCTGGCCGCCCAGCTCGGCCGGCAGCTCCAGCTTGAACCACTCGGCGTCCATGTAGGCGTGGTAGCTCTTCTTGAACGCCTCCGGCATCCGGACCTCGTGCGCCTCGGCGTCGAAGACCGGCGGGTTGCGGTCGGCCTCGGCGAACGACTCGGCCAGCTCGTGCTTGGCCAGCCGGTCGATCTCGGCCAGCACCTCACGGGCGGTGTCGACGTCCATCTCGGCGTACGGGCCCTGCCCGAGCACCTCGTCCCGGCCCAGGACCTCGAGCAGGTTGAACTCGATGTCCCGCAGATTCGACTTGTAGTGGCTCACGCCTTCACCTCGCTTCGCTCGGCTGCGGCATGAGCCAGAGGCTGCTGTGCATATTTGTTCGATCGCTTCGCTCTCTCACAGGGGTCCCCTACCTCTTGGCAGCGTTGTACTCACGAGTAACTTAAGTATATACCCGCGGGTAACGAAGACAAAGAAGTTTGTCCGGGACGTGATCCAGGAGACTTGTCCCGTGAAGCTGAGGCTGGTCTACGAGACGCACTCGACGACGCTCGACAACGAGCAGGGGATCGCCACCGGCTGGCTACCCGGGGAGCTCTCCGCCGCGGGGCACCGGGAGGCGGCCGAGTTGGGTGCGCGCCGCAAGGACGTCGATGTCGTGTTCAGCTCGGACCTGCGGCGGGCCGTGCAGACGGTCGAGGCGTCCGGCCTGACCGCGCCGCACTTCCAGGACTGGCGGCTGCGCGAGTGCAACTACGGCTCGCTGAACGGCGCGCCGCGGGGAGCGCTCGAGCCGCGGGTGAACCGGGTGCAGACACCGTTTCCGGGCGGGCAGAGCTACTGGGAGGTGATGGAGCTGACGCGCTCGTTCCTCGAGGACCTCAAGCGCTGGCACGACGGCCAGGTCGTGCTGATCGTCGCGCACTCCGCGAACCGCTGGTCGCTCGACCACCTGCTCGGCAGCCGCGCGTCGCTCGAAGACCTGGTCGCCGCTCCGTTCGAGTGGCGACCAGGCTGGGAGTACGTCCTCTAGGGCGTGTAGATCGCGGAGCTGCCGTACAGCTTGTTGGTGAACGCCGAGATGTAGCTCGCGGTGGTCGTCGAAGTGAGGTTGTAGGTGAGGAAGACGCCGTACCCTTCGTCGACCGTGCGCTGGGCGAGGCTTGCCGCGGTGGACGAGCTGGTCGCGGTGATCGACACCGCGGCGGGGGACAGCCGGGCCTTGTCGCTCGGGCCGCTCGGGACCATCCAGCTGCCGTACCACGGGTTCCAGGCGTAGTCGAAGGTGTTCGCGATGCTCACGCCGTTGTAGCTCAGCCGGTCGGAGGCCGGGCCGATGTCGTAGAGCGTGATGAGCTTGTTCGGCAGCTTCTGGCGCAGCGCCTGGACCAGGTAGACGAACGAGAAGTCGTTCGGCTGGCCGGTGCCGTTGGTGCCGTACTCGACGTACTCGTCGTCGAAGTCGATGCCGTCGAGACCGTACTGGTTGACCGCGTCCGCGAGCTCCTGGGCGAACGCGTCGGCCGCCTGCTGGGACGGGAAGTTCGCGAAGCCGGCGCCCTGGTGGTTGCCGAGGATCGACAGCAGGACCTTGATGCCCTTCTGCTGCAGCGGCCGGACCTGGGTCGCCACGTTGTCGAGCACGTTCTGCACGTTCTCGTTGAAGTGCAGGTAGGCGTTGGCGCCGTCGTAGTTGATGTTCGCCGCGAAGATGACCGCGACGTCGAACACCTGCGCGCCGCCCTTGCTGAGCGTGTACCTGGCGGCGTTCGTCATGCTCTCGTTGTTGACCTCGATGTAGACCACCGAGATCGGCCCGGTCTTGGCGCGCGGCCGCGGCCTGGCGTAGGCGCTGGCGGCGGTCGGTACGGCGACTCCGGCGGCGGTGGTCGCGGCCAGGGCTGACAGCAGGGTCCTTCGGCGCATGCGCGGTGCACTCATCGATCGACTCCTCGGCATCGGGGCGGGATTCGCTATATCGGTTAAGTCACTCTCGCCGCCTGGCGGAATGGCCAGGCGGCGAGAGAAGATAAACCGGTATAGCAAGCACGATCATCGATCGGAGTGAACCCGCTGTCAAGAGGTCGTCAGCGCAGCGTGACGACCTCGGTCATCCCGGTCGCCTCGACCTTGACCTCTGCCTTGTCGCCGGCGGGCACCAGGACCGCGTTCGTCCGCGGTGTGCTCCAGGCGCCGCCGTCGTACCGGTAGGAGAGTTTCGCGTCCTTGTGCGCGACGGCCCAGCCCTGGCCGGCGGGCAGCTTGATCGACACCGGCAGCGGAGTGTTCGCGTCGGGGACGCCGCCGGGGATGATCGTGCGCTTGCCGGTCTTGGGCTCGAGTACGGCGTACACGCGCGTCGGATCGTTGTCGATCTGCTGCTCGCCCAGGTACACCGACGAGCCGTTCGCGGTCACGCCGTACGCGGTCCAGAACGAGTGTCCGAGCATGTAGTAGCTCTTGTCCGTGACGGGGTCGAGGGCGGTCTCGAACCGGTTCGCCGCGATCGTGCTCAGCTTGTCCGCGTTCGCGGTCATCGGCCAGGTCACCAGTTCGGTGAAGTCGCTCCACAGCCGCCGGTCGCCGGGACTCTGCTCCGGTTTCGCGGCTTCTACGCCGCCGTTCACGATCCCCTGGTAGGTCTCACCGGTGGCCGGAAGTCCGCTGATGCTGAGATCCGGAAGGCCGGTGTCGCGCGGGAGCTCGACCACAGCGACGCCGTCCTTGAAGCGCAGCGGGGTGTACTCGCGGCGGCTGCCGCCGTCCGCCGGGTACGTCCGGCCCGCCGACCACCCGGTCTTCTTGCCGGTGTCGAGGACGACGAGCGCCTTGGTGTCGCCCTTCGTCGCCACCATCCCGGTCATCAGGCCGACACCGGGCGCCGGGTAGCTGTCCGACAGCATCGCCGGCTTGCCGTCCTTGCCGTCGACAACGAAGCCGACGAGGGTGTAGATGCCTTCCTTGTCGAGCTGGATGTTGTCGTGGTGCCGCAGGTAGGAGTGCTCGGCCACGATCGCGACCCGGCCGGCCGGGGTGTTGCCGGCCCAGTAGACCTTCGCGTTGCCCTGCAGGTGGTCGAAGATGCCGCGGTCGTAGTTCGCCGACTTGCGGTGGCTGGTGCGCCAGACCGTGAGCACCTGGTCGAGATATGCCTGGTCGTCCGCAAGGTCGCCGCGGGTCGGCGTCGCCATCAGGAAGCTGTACAGATCGGCGGCGACGGGTGTCGACGCGACCGGTGTGTCCCGGATGCGGTCCAGAACGGCCGGCGCGGTGACGGCGACGCCGCCGACGGCGGCCACGGCGAGGGTGCTCGCGGTCAGGGTGAGGAAGCGGCGCCGGCGGAGTCGCCGGGCACCTCCCAGGCGGGCCCGGCCGAGCAGGTCCGGGGGCGCTTCGACGTCGTCGACGCCGGCGCTCAGCCGCTGCTTGAGTTCGGTCTCGGTCATCGGAGTCCTTCCAGGGCTGGTTCGGTGATCAGGCGGAGCCGGTCCAGAGCGCGGGAGGCCTGGCTCTTCACGGTGCCGAGGGAACACCCGAGCGCCTCGGCGGTCTGCGCTTCGGTGAGGTCCTCGTAGTACCGGAGGACGACGACCGCTCGTTGCCGCGGCGGTAGCTCCTGGAGCGCGGACAGCAGTTGGTCGCGAACGACGAAGCCCTCGGTCCCGTCCGGGGTGGCGACGTCGTGGTCGATCAGCGCGGTCTCCGGTTTGCGCCCGCGGCTGCGCCACCGGTTCGCGGCGAGGTTGGCGAGGGTCTTGCGGGCGTAGGCCTCGGGCGCGCCGTGGATCCGCCGCCAGCGCACGTACACCCGCTCGTACGTCTCCTGGACGAGATCCTCGGCCGCCGCCCGGTCGCCGGTGAGCAGTACGGCGGTCCGGAGCAGCCGGGTCGAGCTCCCCCGGACGAACTCGTCGAAATCGTCACCGCGGGTGACCATCCGCCCCTCCTCCGTCAGCTGATCTGGTAGTAGGTAGACACCGGCGGCTCACGGAAGGTTGCATCACGGGTCGCGCGACTGGGAAGTTATGGACGAAGATGAGTAGTGGGGGTGGGAAAAACTTACGGGGGCCTTGTCCAAGGAGGACCCGATGAGTGCAGCAGCAACCGGTCAGACCGTGGCCGACCCGCGGACCCGGCGGTCCCTGGTCGCCGGCACGGTCGGCAACTTCGTCGAGTGGTACGAGTTCGGCGCCTACGGCTTCTTCGCGACCGTGATCGCGGCGAACTTCTTCAGCAGTACGTCGACCAGCGACGCCGAGAGCCTGATCAAGACCTACGCCTCGTTCGCGCTGGCGTTCTTCTTCCGGCCGATCGGCGCTGCCGTGTTCGGCCGGGTCGGTGACCGGATCGGCCGGCGTCCGACCCTGATCCTGGTTCTGCTGCTGATGACTTTGTCGACCACGCTGATCGGCCTGCTGCCGACGTACGCGACCGTCGGCGCCGCGGCGCCCTGGTTGCTGACGCTGGTCCGGGCCCTGCAGGGGTTGTCGGCCGGTGGTGAGTTCGGCGGCGCGGTGTCGATCATGACCGAGTTCGCGCCGAAGACGAAGCGCGGTCTGTACGGCGCGTGGCAGTCGTTCACCGTCGCACTCGGACTGCTCGCGGGTGCTGGGCTGGCCGCGATCCTGGCGACCGTGCTGAGCAAGGAGGCGCTGACCGACTGGGGTTGGCGGGTGCCGTTCCTGCTCGCGTTGCCGCTCGGCCTGGTCGCGTTGTGGCTGCGGCTCCGGCTCGACGAGACGCCGAACTTCTCCCGGGTCCAGCAGGAGGAGCCGCGACCGGCAAGCACCGGTGAGGTCGCGAAGGCGATCGCGCTCGGCATCGGCCGGCTGATGGGCTGGTCGGCCGCCGGATACACGTTCCTCGTGGTGATGCCGTCGTACCTGCAGGCCACGCTGAACGCATCGTTCCAGCAGGCGCTGGTCGCGACCGTGCTGGCGAACGCCGGGTTCGCCGCGGCGATCCTGCCGGCCGGCCGGCTCAGCGACCGGATCGGGCGGCGGCCGGTCATGGTGACCGGCGCGGCCCTGGTCGTCGTACTCGCGTTCCCGCTGATGAACCTGCTGCAGGACAAGGAGTCCGGGAATGCGGCCAAGGGCGCGGCCGTGTTCGTCGCCGGGTTGGTGGTCGGGCTGATGGCCGGCCCGGGGCCGGCGATGCTGGCGGAGATGTTCCCGACCCGGGCCCGCTACACCGGTCTGGGGCTGGCGTACTCGCTGTCCAACGCGGTGTTCTCCGGGTGCGCCGGGCTGATCATCACCGAGTTGATCAAGCGGACCAAGAACATCGACATCCCCGCGTACTACGTGGCCGTGACCTGCGCGGTGAGCGTGATCGCGCTGCTCACGTTGCGCGGTGACGACCATCGACGGGAGTTGCGGGACTGACATGCGAGTCATCGGCCTGATGTCCGGGACGTCGTACGACGCGATCGACGCGGCCGCCGCGGACCTGCGGCTGGACGGGGACCGGTTGGTGCTGACACCGCTCGGTCTGCTGAGTCAGCCCTATCCTTCCTCGGTTCGTGATGCGCTGGAGGGGTCATTGCCGCCGGCAAATACGTCGATGGAGCAGGTGTGCCGGCTGGACACCGGGATCGGGCAGGCGTTCGCGGACGTTGCGCGGCAAGCGGTGGAGCAGCTGTGCGGCGGCTCGGCAGACCTGATCGTGTCGCACGGTCAGACGGTGTTCCACTGGGTCGACGGCGGTACGGTCCGGGGGACGCTGCAGCTCGGCCAGCCGGCGTGGATCGCCGAGGCGACCGGGACGACGGTGGTGTCGGACCTGCGAGCCCGCGACGTCGCAGCTGGCGGGCAGGGTGCGCCGTTGGTGAGCATCATCGACGTGCTCTGGTTGCGCGGGCGGACCGGCGTACCGATCGCGTTGAACCTCGGCGGGATCGCGAACATCACCGTGGTGCACGGCGAGCCGGTCGCGTTCGACACCGGGCCCGCGAACGCGCTGATCGATGCCGTCGTGACCGAGCTGACCGGTCGGCCGTACGACGTGGACGGCGCGATGGCCGGTCGTGGCCGAGTGCACGGGGAGCTGCTGAAGCGGTTGCTGGACGAGCCGTACTACGCCCGGTCGGCGCCGAAGAGCACGGGTAAGGAGCTGTTCAACCTCGCGTGCCTGGCTGGGGCGCTCGAAGGGCTGTCGTCGGAGGTCCCGGCGGACGACCTGGTCGCGACGGTGACGCTGCTGACCGCCCGGACCGTCGCGGAGGCGGTACGGCGGTACGGCGGAACCGAGGTGGTCGCGTCCGGGGGAGGGATCCGGAACCCGGTGCTGATGCACATGCTGGCGTCGGAGCTCGGGTCGGTGCCGGTCCGCAGTACCGACGAGCTGGGGTTGCCGTCGGCGGCGAAGGAGGCGTACGCGTTCGCCGTACTCGGGTTCCTGACCGTGAACGGGCTCGGCGGGACGGTCCCGAGCTGCACGGGTGCACGGCACTCGAGCGTCCTCGGGTCGATCACTCCCGGAGCCCGGGGACTGCCGGTTGTCGCGGGAGACCCGCGACCCCCGGTGAGTCTCCGGATCGAGTGACTCACACCACCATCGCCGAGCTACCACGCGCACGCGACACTAGTCTCGTGACGAGGCTCTTCGTGGTGACGGGTGCGCCCGGTTCCGGGAAGTCGACGGTGGTGCCGGAACTGGTGCGGTTGAGTCCAGGCAACATGGTCGTGATGGACATGGACGAGTTGCTGGACGATCACGGCCGCTTGCTCGGGATCGACATCGCGACTCCGACGGCGTCGCCGATCTGGCCGGCGTACAACGCGCTGTGGTTGCGGATCACCGAGCTGATCCGCCGGTCCGGGATCCCGGTGCTGCTGCTCTCGCCGGCGCTGCCGAAGGAGCTGCCCGAGGGGCGGTGGCTGCATCTGGACTGTCCGGACGACGTACGGCGGAAACGACTGGCCAAGCGCGGCTGGCCGGAGTCGCAGATCGAGGAGGCGATCGCGGACGCGGCCGAGATCCGGATGCACGTGCCGCGCTCGGTCCGTGGTGACGTGTCACCGGAGCGGTCGGCGAAGGGCATCCTGGACTGGATCCGCGGTGAGCGGCTCGGGAAGACGCTGGGGTTGTGGGGACGGCTGCGGAGTTGACCTTCGAGTTGGTGCAGGGCTGAGGGTCGCGGCATGAGGTTGACGATCAGTGAGTTCTCCCGGCTGGTGGGCCTGGCGCCGAGCGCGCTGCGCTTCTACGACGACTGCGACGTGCTCCCGCCCGCCGAAGTCGACGTAACCAATGGCTACCGCTACTACACCCCGTCCCAGGCCCCCCGAGCCCGCCTCCTCCGCAACCTTCGCGAAATAGGCCTCCCCCTCCCCGAAGTCCGCACCGCCCTGGACGCCGACCCCGCCGCCCTGGCCGCCCAAATCCAATCCCACCTCCGCACCGTCGAAGCCAAAACCACCGCCACCCGAACCGCCGCCGACCACCTCCTCTCCACCCTCCTGGCCGACCGCACGGTCGCCGTCCTAGGCGCCCCCGAACTAGCCAGCGCCATCCGCCAGGTAACCCCCGCCGCCGCTTCACCTGATGCCGATCCCCAACTTGTGGTGTTGGAGTGTGTGCGGTTGGAGCTGACCGCCGACGAGGTGCGGTTGGTGGCGACCGATCGGTATCGGTTGTCGGTGCGGACCGTTCAGCCCGTGGACTTCAGTGGGGCGCCCACGAGTGTGCTGGTGCCGGCGACCGAGCTGACTGAGTTGATCCGGTGGCTGACCGCCGGGGAGCAGGTGAGGGTCGAGGTTGCCGGTGGCGAGTTGGAGCTCGCGCGGGACGGGGAAGTGCGCGGGCTGACGGTGGTTTCGGGGGAGTATCCGGCGTACCAGGGGATTCTGGATGGGCTGACGCCGCCGACGTGTCGGGTTGTGATGGATCGGGGTGGGTTGCGGGCGGTTCTGGAAGGGCGGGATGTTGTTGCCTTTCACATCGACCCGGTGGAGCTCCGGATCGACGGTGAGGTGAAGCTCGACGTGATCGGGTCCGGGTCGGCGCGGATCGGGTTCACGGCGGGCCTGCTCGCGGCCGCGTTGGAGGCGAGTGTCGGGCCGGACGTGCTGCTCGAGATCGGCGCGTCCGACCGGCCGGTCGTCGTACGCTCGGCCGACCAAGGCACGTTCACCACGCTGGTGATGCCTGTCCGGCTGGACGGGTGAACCGGCCGTACTACGGCTGGCTGGCAGGGTCCACACTCTCGGCGTTCGGCGACAGCGCGCTCTTCTTCGCGCTCGGCTGGGCCGCGACCGGGATCGCCCCGCACGTCGCGGGCCTCGTGCTGACCGCGTTCACCCTGCCGCGCGCCGTACTCCTGCTGCTCGGCGGCGTCCTCGGCGACCGCTGGGGTCCCCGCCGCATCCTCATCGCTTGCTCGGCGATTGTCGGCACCTGCTGCTTCGGCCTGGCTGCCGCCGTAGCACTCGCCGGCACCTCAGCCACCCTCTTGATCCTGACCGCAGCCGCCATCGGGACCGTCGACGCCTTCGCCCTCCCGGCAGCCGGCGCCCTGCCGCGCCTGTTCGTCACCGACGACGAACTGCCAAAGGCAATGGCCCTGAGTACGTCGGCCAACCAGCTCGTGAGACTCGCCGGCGGCCCGATCGGCGGACTCTTCGTCGCATCCCTCGGCCTGGCCGGCGCACTGACGATCGACGGCGCGACCTTCGCCGTACTGTTCTGCGTCCTGCTCGCCATCAAGCCGCCGTACGACGTGAAGCCGCAGTCGGACCGCAAGTCGGTGGCCCGCGACGCCCTCGACGGCATCCGCGTCGCCTGGTCGGACCCGACCCTCCGAACCATCCTCCTCGTGGTCGCCGTCGTCGCCGCCTTCGTCCTGCCAGTCACCTCGCTCTGCATCCCGCTGTTGGCCCGCACCCACGGCTGGCCCGCATCCCAGACCGGCGTGGTCGTCGGCGCCACCGTGGCAGGCAGCCTGCTCGTGACGCCGCTCGTCGCGCGCTTCGGCACCTTCACGCGCTCGGGCGCCGCCGCCGGCCTCGGCTGTCTCCTCGCCGCCGCAGGCATCACCGCCCTGGCCCTTGCCTCATCCCCCTGGCCAGCCACCGTCTCAGCCCTCCTTCAAGGCCTAGGCGTAGGCCTCTTCACCTCCCACCTAGCTCCCCTCTTCGTCCGCGCCACCCCCCGCTCCCACCTGACCCGCCTCCAGTCCCTGCTGTCCCTCGCTCAGACGATCCCGTTGATCGCCTCCACCAACCTCCTGGCAGCCCTCGACATCCACCACGCCCTGATCCTCAGCGCCACCAGCACCGCCCTCGCCGGCCTCGCACTCTTCTCCTTGGAACGCAGGCACCTCGAACTGGTTCTGTAAGACAATTTGTCTTACATTGGAGGTATGGCAGACACGATCACCATTCGCACCGATGCGGAGACCGAGCATGCACTGGAGGTTCTGACCCACGACGGCATTTCCCGTTCGGCGGCTGTCCGGCAGGCGGTACTTGAAGCTGCGCTGCGCCGGGAACGGGCAGCCACGATGCGCCGTGCTGTCCTGCGGATGCCGCTCGGTGAGCCGGACGGCATCGACGTCGCCGCGGAGATCTCCCGAGCCCGCGAGGGTGAGCGCTGATGATCTATCTCGACTCTGCGGCGATCGTGAAGCTCGTACACGCGGAGAGCGAGTCGCAGGCGCTGCGTGACTGGCTTGACGAGCGAGCCGAGACAGGGTGGACGAGTTCTGTCCTGGCGGAGATCGAGTCGTCCCGGGCGCTCGGTCGATACGCGCCAGGTGCAGTCTCCCGGCTCCACCCGGTTCTCGACCTGATCGACCTGGTTGAGCTGGACGCCGGAACCCGCATCCTGGCCCAGACGGTCCGGCCGGCGACCGTCCGCACCTTGGATGCCATTCACCTGGCCACGGCTCTCCGCATCCGCCCCAGCCTCACCTCGTTCGTCACCTATGACAAACGCCTCGCCGACGCGGCGCGAGCCGCCGAACTGCCCGTCGATGCACCCACCTGAGTTGGTGCGGGCTGAGGCCATCATCAAGTCTTGACAACACGTTGTCTATATGACAACATGTTGTCTATGACGAAGACAGCTTATGTGGGTGTTTACGAGACGTGGGCGGACTGGGAGATCGGGCATCTGCTGGTCGAGTTGCGGACCGGGCGGTTCACCGGGGAGCAGTGGGAGATCGTGACGGTGGGGGAGACCGCGGAGCCGGTGACCACGATGGGTGGGTTGCGGGTGGTGCCGGATGTGGTGGTGGGGGACGTCGAGCCCACGGACGGCGATCTGCTGGTGCTGGCTGGGTCGGCGCTGTGGGATGAGGGGCAGGGGGAAGCGTTCGCGAAGTTGGCGCGGCGGTTCCTCGAGGCCGGCATTCCGGTGGCGGCGATCTGTGGGGCGACAGCTGGGCTGGCGCGTGAGGGGCTGCTCGACGAGCGGAAGCACACGAGCGCAGTCAAGGAGTACCTGTTGGCGACCGGCTACCAAGGTGGCGACAACTACGTGGACGAGCGCGCGGTCGTCGACGGCGATTTGATCACGGCCGGTCCGGATTCGCCGGTGCAGTTCGCGCGGGCGGCACTCGACCGGCTCGGGCTGGCGGACGAGAAGAAGCTGGACGCGTACGAAGGCGTGTTCCACCGCGCCGACCCGTCGTCGTACCCGGCTCTGGTCGGCTGATGACTGTTCCACCACGCGAGGACTGGCCAAAGCCGGATCCGCAGTCGGAAGGTGGTGCGCTGGTGACGGACGTCGTCCTCGCCACCTTCCGGCTGAACGCGCGGCTGATGGAGGCCGCCCAGGACCTCGCCGCGCACGGCGGGCTGACCGCCGCGTGGTGGCAGGTCCTGGGCGGCGTCCTGGATGAGCCGCGATCCGTCGCGGAGGTCGGCCGCATCATGGGCGTCAGCCGGCAGGGCGTGCAGCGGATCGCCGACCTGCTGGTCGAGCGCGGCCTGGCCGAGTACCGCCCGAACCCGGCCCACCGCCGCGCCAAGTTGCTTGCCTGCACCGAGGCCGGCTACTGGGCGATCCGGCAGATCTCGTTCGCCCAGCACCCGTTCGTCGACAGGCTCGCCGCCACCGTCGATCTCGACGCGCTCCGTACGACGCTCACCACCATGCAAACCCTGATCACCACGCTGGAAGAAGCCTGACTGCCAGGCTTCGCCCGTAGGTGTGATGCGTGGCGAACGTCAGCCGCGTCCCGGTCACCGTCCGCACCACCTGCACACCGGGAACGGTGGACTCGGCCTTCAGGTACTGCGCCCACAGGTTCACCGTGACCGTGTCGCGCGCCGTGGTCGGGTCGGCCGCGGCCACCGTGATCGAGCCGTCCTGCTGTCGTTGCAGCAGCACCGACGCCGGTCCGTCGATGGTGAGGCCAGGCAAGTTGTGCTGACCGGGACCGAAGGTGTTGGCGCCGGTCAGCCGCAGTCCGACATGCGTGATCGCCTGCAATCGCGGAGTGTTCGACAGCACGACCACGCGTCCGTGCTGGTAGGACCGCAGCCCGGATTCCGTTGTATTGGGCACCAAAGCGTAGGCCAGTGAGCGCTTGGACCCGGCCGGTTGTGCGACCGTCAGCCCGAAGACCTGCTTGGTGGCCGCGGTGTCCGGGTTCGACGTCCGCACCACCCGCCGGCTCCGCGTCACCTGCTCCAGACCCACCGACACCTGGCTCGGCTGCAAGAAGTAGTACCCGATCGACGTTCCGCCGTTCGCGTATCGCAGCCACCACGGATCCGTCGTACCCGTCCCGGTCCACGCCGTGCCGTCCCGCCGGACGCCGGTGATCGACACCGCATCACCCGGAGCCGCGAGACGGGTGTCCAACGTCGTCGTCACTGCGCGAGTGTCGTCGGTGACGCCGGCTGCCAGTACGACGATCTCGTCGTCGAGCATGAACCACGACTTGGTCGCCTCGGCGTTGCGGTAGACCACGAAGTCGTCGGGCAGTTGGTCGCGCGACTCGTAGGCGAAGTCGCTCGACTGGACCCACCCGACCGCGCCGTAGGCGTCGAGCGTCGCGCCGCCGGAGTACGCGTTCGTCCCGACCGGGAAGTACACGTACCTGTTCTGCGACTCGCTCGACGGCGTGAAGTTCAGCGGGTGGTCCGGGTTGTCGTAGTACGCCGTCCCGTACAGCTCCGGGATCGACTTGCGGGCCTCGACCGGCGCGGTCACACCACCGAGCGCGTACGGCGAGACCGTCGTGAAGTAGTCGATTCCGAACGACTGGGTCTGGTCGTGGCCGGCCAGGTAGAGATAGTGCGCGCCGTCACCCTGGAACCACGGCAGCAGGTTCTCGCCGCTCATGTACTCGTACTTGCTGATCCGCTCCGAGTTCCGGGCCAGCGCGAAGGCGTACCCGGGTCGCCGGTGCACGGTCCGGTCCATCGCGTTGAACGCCGTACTGCTCGCCGCCGGGTTGAGGTCGGCCGGCACGATGGCCGGGTCGGCCTTGAGGTCGGCGAACCGGGCGATGCTGACCGGTGAGACGAAGCTGACCGGGTTGATCGTCGGCTGCGCGGTGAACTTCGCGAACGCCTTGAGCCGGTTCGCGTCGTCGCCGGTCGCGTAGTCGGCCAGGTCGACGATCGCCTCGACCACGACCGCCACGTCGGCGTACCCGGTGGTGGTCCTGGAGACCGCGCGGCCCTTGACGATCTCCATCATCCAGCCCTCGAAGATCAAGGGCGCGAACCCGTGCTCGACCCAGCCCTGGACCACGCCGACCAGGTCGTCGCCTTGGGCGTACTCGGTGCCGGCCAGCACCTTGATGGTCTGGACGACCCGGCTGAGGAGGCCCTTCCCGTACGAGCCGGTGTATGCGACGGACGAGTGCTGGATGAACGAGCCGTCGGCGTAGTAGCCGTCGGTCACGCCGTGCTGGAGGTTGTACGGGTCGACCGTCGCGAACACGGTGAACTGGTCCTGCAGCGCCTTCCGGATCCGCGCGTCGTCGCCCATCAGCGCGCCTTGGAGGATCCGGTTGGCGGTGATGTCGACGAGGTTCGCGCCGGTGTGGAACCGCGAGTCGAGGTCGACGTCGCCGTCCTTGCCGTTGCGCAGGTAGGCGTCCATCGAGGGGACGTACTGCGCGATCAGCGCAGCCGGCGCGTCGAGCAGGGCGAGCGTCTTCGACACGTGGGTCGAGATGCCTATCTCCCACGTGAACCAGTTGCCGTAGTACCCCTTCGACTGGTCGCCGTAGTAGTTCTCGTGCAGCCAGGCGAGCTTCTCGGCGACCCGGGCGCGCACCTGCTCGTTGCCCTGCAGGTCGGACGCCTGACCGGGGCGCTTGGTCGCGAGCGCGATCTCGTAGAGGTGCTGGTACGACGCATTCAGATTCGGATCGCTGGTCCCGAGCGGGAGACCGGCGAAGAGCTCGTTCGCCTGCGCCCGATCCATCGCGGCCAACCAGGTCCGCGCGGTCGCGTCCAGGTTGGCGAGCTTCGCCGCGACCTCGGGCCGGGCGTTCGACTCCGCCGTACCGGCGTAGACCGCGACTGCGTTGGCGAGCAGCTGACTCGCGTCAGCCTCCAAGGCAGCAATCGTCGCGCCGGCGCGGGCGGTCGGAGCAGGATTGACCGCGGTCAACAGAGCGGTAGCAGGCACAAACGACAGCAGGCGGCGGCGGGTGATGTCCACTGATACTCCCGGGCGGATGGGAAAAACCTCACCCCGGGAGTCAATCAGCCGGAACTATCCTTCGGCAAGCGCTTGCATGCTGATGATTCAGGAACCGCCGGCGCCTACGAGTTGGCCGTCGAGGGAGAGGATGCGGGTTGGGCCGGCGGCGGGGATGAGGAGGGCGGCTTGGTAGAGGTAGTCCTGGTGGATGGTCTGGGTGTACTTGACCATGCTGCTGAAGGCGGTCGCCTCGCCGCTGGTCCAGTAGGCGTTGGAGCCGGGCTCGACGCGCTGCAGGTACTGCTCGGTGAGGGAGAGGAAGACCAGGGCCTCGCCGGTCGAGGTGATGAAGGTGAGCGGCTCGCCGGTCGCCGCGAAGGTGTCGGTGACGCTCGCGATGTACGTCTCCTGGGCGTCCGCCACCTTCGACTTCGCGCGCCGCTCGAGGAGTGACGTCGTCCCGGGGGAGGGGGTGAACAGCCTCGACTTCCCGCCGGTCGAGAGGTACGACGCGAGCGCGGCGCCGACCGTGGACGGCTGACTGACAAGCTTGTCGAGATCGGTCTGGTCCGGCGTCCGCAGGCCTTCCATCGACGGGAGCTTCACCGTCTTGAGCGGGTAGACCGAGTTCGTCAGCAGCCACGGCGCGCCGGCGCTCTGCCGCTGCCAGACGCCGAGTTGGCGGCTGCCGGGGTCGGTCGAGACACCGGAGCTGACCACGAACCGCATCGGGTACGACCCGAACTCGGGCGCCCCGATCTGCGGATCGGTGTACGTGAACGGCTTGCTCTTGTCCTTGCCGGCCGGGTCGAGCTTGGCGCCGATCAGGTACCCGGCCCGGGTCTGGGCCAGCGTCGGGTTCGCCTCGAAGGTCTCGGCGAGCTTGGCGTCGCGGGCCTGGTTCGCCTGGTTGTTGACCTGGTTGTACTTCGCGACCACGGCCTGCGCGTCGGCGAGCGTGACGGCCGGCCGGGTCTCCGGTGCGGCCACGCTGTTCTTGGCCGGCAGCAGTCCGCAACTCGTTGTCGTGAGCAATAAAGCGCCGCTGGCGAGCAGCGCGGCGGTCTTCCGGACGGCCTCGTCGCTGCGCTCGAACTCCGGCGACTCCTCGAGCCGCACGGTCGCCGGCTCCTCGTCGTACTCGGTGATCGCGTAGCTGATCTCGTGCCTGGTCTCACAGGCGCTCTCGTACGGCGTCTCGTCGTACGGCGCCTCGTCGTACAAGGGCTCGTCGTCGCCCCGGACCGCGCCGACCGCGACCAGGAACGCCGGCGACTTGGCCCTGGCCACCGCGGACGGCGTCATCAACATCGGCGCAGCGCCGACCGGCTCCGGAAGTAGTGGCTCCGGCCGCCGCACGACCGGCTCCGCCGCAACAACCGGCAGAGCGGAGGGCTGGGACGGCGGCGCCGCGGCAAGCGCGGGCGACAGGCGGGCGATGGGTGCGACGGCGACCGACTGGCGCCGGCGGAAGGTCAGGACCAGGCCGAGGGCGAGCACCAGGAGGCCGGCGCCCAGCACCAACAGGCAGACCCCGAACGCCCGATCCACCTCGACACCGAACTGCACATCGGCGCCCACGGCAGGGGTCCCGTCCGCGTTCATCACGACCACGTCGTACCGGCCGTCCTGGATCGGCCAGGCGACCGACTGCCTGCCGGAACCGCTGGCCTCCGCGACCCACCAGTCGAGGTCGGCCGGCGGCGTCACCCGCGCGCTGCGGCCGCGCATCTCCTGCGTGCCGAAGGTGGCCGGCGGGTCGAACCAGATCAGTCGGGTGTGGGCCGCGCCGGACAGGTAGTCGGCGACGTCCAGGTCCTGCCCGACGCCGACGAAGACCGGTTTGTCGCCGGTCGCGGTCACGTGCAGGGTCGGTCCGTGCCGGTCGAGCAGGTCGGGCGCGGTGATGACGGCCAGGCCTTGGCTGGTGAACTGCCGGCTCGCGGTGGTGACCGTGTTGTCCGGGCCGACCAGCCAGAAGGCGGCGACCGCTCCGGCGAGGGTGACCACCAGGCCGGCCAGAGTCAGCAACAGGCCCAGGGCGGTGCGGGCGAAACGCATGAAGAGGCTCCCGTTGGTACGACGAGCCCGGCCCGCGGCGGGTGACCGGGCAACGGGCTCCAGGGACGGGCCCTCTTCGGGTCCCGTCGTTCACCCGTTGCCCTGGATAACTGATCGCACAAGGATCTGTTACTGTTCCAGAATTAACGAATGGCGATTCACAAACTCGGAGGTGGTGGAGTGGCCCGGCCGCGGCTGGTCAGTGACGACGCGATCCTGGACGCGACTCGCCAGGTGCTCGCCGAGCTGGGACCGGTGAAACTGACCCTCGCCGCCGTCGGCGAGCGGGTCGGGCTGGCCCCGCCGACGCTGATGCAGCGTTTCGGCTCCAAGCGCGGCCTGCTGCTCGCCTCGGCGGCCCGGTCGCCGCTGATGGTGCTCCGCGCGGTCGAGGAGGCGGAGGCGCGGAGCACCTCCCCGCTCGCGTCCCTGCGGGACTTCGCGCTCACTGCGGTTGCCCACATCAAGCACCGCGAGGAGCTCGGCAACGGTCTCGGCTTCGTCCAGCTCGACGTCGCCGACGCGGAGTTCCGGGCGCACGCGCTGGCGCACTCCGCGGCGATCGTGGACAGCTGCGCCCGCCTCTACCTGGCCGCCCGGGAGGCCGGTGAGCTGCGGCCGGACACCGACGTACCGGCGCTGGCTCGCCACACCCTTGTCTGTTTCAACGGCGCGCTCCAGGTCTGGGCGGTGAACGGCTGGGGCTCGCTGCGCGAGTTCATGACCGAGCAGCTGGACCTGATGATCGCGCCCTATCTCTGTCAGGAGTGAGGATGTTCTTGCGGGTGTTCGTGTTCTCCCTGGTCACCTTCGTCTTCAGCGGCGTGCTGAACGCGCTGCAGGCGGCGACCGGGCCCGATCCGGACCTGATCCAGCTGGTTCAGTTCGCGCCGGCTCTCGGCGTCGGCGTGATGTTCTTGCTGTTCCGCCGTACGACGCGGGTCGATGCGCGGTTCACCCCGGTCGCGGTGGCCGCCGGGCGGAGCGCGTTGGTGGTCGGCATCGTGATCGCGACGCTGCTCGCCTCGGTGCTCGTCCACGTGCTCGCCGGGCGGGACTGGCGGGCGGACAGCTTGCCGTTCCCGTTCGGAGTGCTCGTGGTCACGATGATCATCGGCGCGGCCGGTGAGGAGCTGGGCTGGCGTTCGTACCTGCAGCCGTACCTGCAGACCCGGTTCTCGGTACTGCGTTCGTCGCTGATCGTCGGCCTGCTCTGGGGCTTCTGGCACATCGGCGGGTTCCAGCACGGGCTCGTCTACATGGGGCTGTTCGTGGTGATGGCGACCGCGATCTCGGTGGTGATGGGCGCCGTACTGCAGGAGGCCCGCCGTACCAACCTCGTCGTCGCGACCGCCGCGCACGCCGCCGTCAACCTCGGCATGATGCTCGTGTTCGTCGAGGAGTCCGGCGCGGTCTTTCCGATGGCTGTGGTCGCAACCCTGTGGACGGTCGCGGCGACCGCCGTCCACCTGACCCTGCGCGGCCGGGGCGCTCCGGTGCGTACCAAGGTGCTCCAGGCAACAACCTGACGATCGTCAGGGCACGGGCAGGACTTTGGCTCACTGCGGTCGCTTGTGGTCGCTCCTAGCATCGAGTCCATGACACGGAGGTACGACGGAGTGCGTCGGGTACTGGGTTCGGTCGGCGCGCTGGTGCTGGGGACGGTTGTCGTCGTACTGCTCGCTCCGGGCGGTTTGGGGACGACCGTCCCGGTGCGGGTGACGTCCGGCGACTCCGCGTCGGCGTTCCGGAGGTTGAATGAGGTGGTGGCGGACGCGCCGTCCTGGGTGGGGTCGTTGGCCGACCGCGCGGGTGATGGTCTGGTGGTCGCGCTGGGGCTGCTCCTGCTGTGGACGGCGTACCGCTATCGCGACGCCCGGACTCTGGCCGGCGTACTGCTGACCAGCGTCGGGACGGTCGTCGCCTACGGCCTCAGTGAGGCGTTGAAGCTGGTGGTCGACCAGGCACGTCCGTGCCGCACGGTTCCCGGCGCCGAAGTGATTGCGCACTGTCCCGCGGTCGGTGACTGGTCCTTCCCGAGCAACCACGCCACCCTCGCGGTCGGCCTGGCCGTCGGCATCGCCATGTTGGGTCCCCGGCTCGCCGCCCTCGCCTTGCCGCTGGCAGCCGGAGCAGTGCTGGCCCGAGTCGCGGCAGGCGTCCACTACCCCCACGACGTCGCCGCCGGCGCCACCCTCGGCGCAACCGTCGTCATCGCCCTCCTGCTCGTCGCCATGCCACTCACCACCAAACTCGTCAGCCTCCTGCTCAACCGCGAGCCCGCCGGACACTGGCCTAGCTCAACCGTTTGATCAACCCGAAAAGGCGGATTGTCGGAAGTAGGGGTCCGAGGCAACCAATCCGAAACGACGAAGAGCCCGGGTCCTGAAGACCCGGGCTCGAACTATGTCCTGACAAATGGAGCGGGTGACGGGAATCGAACCCGCACTGTCAGCTTGGGAAGCTGATGTTCTGCCATTGAACTACACCCGCATGCTTGGCGGTCGGACCAGCAGGCGGAGACGAGCATAGCCGATGCCCGGTCCCCGGGCCACGCCGCCCCCGGCGCGCCGCCGCCACTGCACCCCATCAGGCGGACTTTGTGCACCACCCGAGTGCGTCGGCGCGCTCCGGACGGAAGTCTCGTGCACAAAGTCGGACAGGCGAACTGATGCCGGATGCATCGAAAACGGGGTGGTGGGCGGTTTGCGGGATGGGTTCCTGGGCAGTTTTCCACAAAGGGCGCGCCCAGGACTGGGCAGGTCCGGCATCTTCTGGCAGATTAGAAACGCGTTGCCGGGGGCAACATTTCGACGCAACGTGAGGATGCGGTCCGCACCTGGACCGGACAAGATGGTTGCGGGGCAACTGGATGAAGGGGTGAATGGTGGCAACAGACACGAGTGACGTGCTGGACAACCTGGAGAAGGAGCTCGTCACATTGGGACGGCGGCTGCGTGGTCTGCAGCGGAGGCTGTCCGACGACGCGCACCCGGACCTGGAGCCGGCGCAGTACGCGTTGCTGAACCACGTCGAGGAGCTGGCGCCGGTGCGGATGGCCGACCTGGTGGCTGCGCTCGAGGTGGACAAGGGCCCGGTCAGCCGGGCCTGCGCGCGGCTGGAGGAAGAGGGTCTGCTGAAGCGTGCGGCCGACAAGTCGGACGCCCGGGCGACCCTGCTGACGCTGACCGCGGCCGGCAAGCGCAAGCTCGCGGCAGCCCGGAAGAAGCGGCACAAGGTGATCGAGGACCTGCTCAAGGACTGGTCGCCGGCGCAGGTGAAGACCTTCGCCACCCAGGTGTCGCGGTTCAACAAGCTGTCCGGCTGAGGTAGCCGCACCTGAGGCGGGTTCGTTGCCTCAGGCCCCGAGGTCGCCGGGACTCCGCAACGGTGCCGGCGGATCGGGTACGACGGCCGGACGAGGGACGAGGTGGACGCGGAAGGGCCCGGAGGAGTGGTGACGCCGGAGAGCTGAGGGCTCCGGACAACCGCCCCCGGGCACCGCGATCCCGATCGTGGGCCGGCTGTCGACGGACGAAGGTCCGGTGTGGTCGCCCGTCGGCGGCCACACCAGGACCACCCGGGCCAGACCGGAATCCGAGGCTGGCGCTGGGCTGGGGGACGAGGCGCTGCTAACGTGCGGTCGTGCTGCTCTCCGACCGTGACATCTTGGCCGAGCTCGACGGGAAGCGGGTTCAGCTGGACCCGTTCGACGCTGCGATGGTGCAGCCGTCGAGTGTCGACGTCCGCCTGGACCGGTTCTTCCGGGTGTTCGAGAACCACAAGTACCCGCACATCGACCCCGCCGAGGAACAGCCCGACCTGACCCGGATGGTCGAGCCGGAGGGGGAGGAGCCGTTCATCCTGCACCCCGGTGAGTTCGTGCTGGGATCGACGTACGAGCTGGTGACACTGCCCGACGACGTGGCGGCTCGGCTGGAGGGCAAGTCCTCGCTGGGCCGGCTCGGGCTGCTCACCCACTCCACCGCCGGGTTCATCGACCCGGGGTTCTCCGGGCACGTGACCCTGGAGCTGTCGAACGTGGCGACGCTGCCGATCAAGCTCTGGCCCGGCATGAAGATCGGCCAGCTGTGCTTCTTCCGGCTGTCCTCCCCGGCCGAGCACCCGTACGGCTCCGCGAAGTACGGCTCCCGCTACCAGGGACAGCGCGGCCCGACGCCGTCTCGCTCGTACCAGAACTTCCACCGCACCGACGTCTAGTGCCGACGAAAGGCCCCGGTCGATCGACCGGGGCCTTTTCGATGCTCGACGTCAGGCGGTGGGCGTCAGCGCGATCAGGATCGTGTAGAAGCCGCTGCCCATTTTGTTCTGCAGGTAGGTTCCGCCGTACTGCGTGACCGCGACCGGCGACCGCATCGTGCCGTCGAACAGGGACATGTCCGAGCCGTTCGCGCTGCCCGGGTCCGGACCCTGCTGCGTGGCCGAACCCTCCGACGGCGTCGAGGACGGCGTCGAGGACGGCGTGGAGCCGTCGGTCGGGGTCGCGCCCTCCGACGGTGTGGACAGTCCGCTCTTCACGTCGTTCCCGGTGGCGGCGTCCATCAGGACCGGCTGGGTGTCGGTCTGCGCGTAGACGATGCCGTGGAAGGCCGCGGTGACGCTCGGGATGATCCGGCTCGCGGAGTCCTTGGTGTAGCCCCAGGTCTTCTTGCCGGTGGTGTCGTCGAGGCCGAGGATCTCGCTGCTGTTGCCCTCGCCCTGGGTGCAGACCACGGCGTTCGCCCGGTCGCCCAGGCACCGGTAGTTGATGTCGTCCTCGACGAGGCTCGACTTGGTCGGTACGACGGCGCCGGTCGCGATGTCGACCGAGTACAGGACGTTGTCGTACTTGTCCTCCATCCCACCCGTCTCCACGTAGGAGTGACCGCTCAGGTAGGCGCGCTTGGTGCCGCCTTCGCTCGCCGGGAACAGGTAGTCCTGCTTGGTCGGGGTCTGCTTGGTGATCTTGCCGCCGGCGCCGTCGGCGATCACGATCGTGCCGTCCTTCGCGCTCTCGTTGTTGCCGCCCTTCGAACCGGCGACGATCCCGTTCAGCACACCGGCGGGCCGGACCAAGGGGATCAGCGTCGACTTCTGCGTCTTCGGGTCGGCGTAGACGGTGACCACGTCGGCCTTCTTGGCGGCCGCCTGGGAACCGGCCGAGACACCGATCGCGACCTGACCGGTGGCGGCGTCGTACGCCTGGCTCACCACGTCGTCGCCGCCCTCGCCGGGGCCGAAGACCGGGGTCAGGTCCGCGACCACCTCGGCGACCTTGGTGCCTTCGGCGGCGTCGATCCACTGGACCACGACCTGGCCCTTGGACTTCTGGGTCCCGTTGCCCTTGTCGTTCTGGATGTAGGCCATCACGACGACGTCCTTGCCGTCGACCTGCACCCCCATCGGCTTGCTCAGGTCCAGCGTCTCGGTGGTCTCGGCCGCCTCGGTGGCGGGGTAGAACCAGGCCTTGCCCTGGGCGGCGATGTTGCGGCCGCTGACACCCTCCAGGCCGGCGATCAGCGTGGTCTGCCCGACCATGCCGGCGGTGAACGTGTACTGGTTGTCCTTCTTGGTCGGCTCGACACCGAAGGCGGAGCTGGTCGCGAAGGCCTTGGGCGGGTCGAACGATGCGACCTGCGGGGCCGACGGGGTGCTCGACGTCTGGTCGCCGCCGCTCGAGGAGTTGGAGTCGGAGCCGTTGTCGTCGCCTCCGCCGCAGCCGGCCAGGAGGACGAGGGCGGTGGCGGCGGTGGCGACTGCTTTTGCGGTCGTCGGACGCAGCATCGTTGGTTACTCTCCCGAAGTCAGAACCCGGAATGATCGCCTGAACGCTAGCAGTGACTCCGGGTCCTCGCGGCCACCAACCCCACGCGCTGCAGGAACCTGCAAACCCGGGCTGTCGCGCAGGTCACCGCGCTCATCAGTGGACCTGCGATCGGACGACGGTGAGCCCGGGCCGGCGGTTCCGCTGCTGCGGCTCGAGGCGGTCGGCGAGCCGGCGCAGTACGGCGGCCAGTTCGTGCCGCGGACCGCTGACCCGGCCGGCCTTCGCGGCCGCTCGCAGTTCGTTGCGCTGGGCCCGCTTCTCGGCGGCGTGGATCCGGTCCTCGACCCGGTAACGCGCGACCTCTTGGTACTCGGTGATCATCGTCCTGCTCCCCTCACGTCATCCCCGTGCTGGTTTTCGGCAGTGCTTCGCCCAGGTCCCGCCGGACCCCTTCGCCGGCGGGACCTTCTGGGTGGATCGGTCAGGCCTTGACGACGCTGATGTCGCCGGAGACCGTGCGGGCCCGCAGCATCAGCGCGCGTTCGCCCTCGGCCGGCTGCTCGCCGGGCTCCAGATCGCACCGGATCCGCCCGGTGACGGTCTTCAGGTCCAGGTACGCCGGGACGCCGTCGGGCACCCCGATCTGGACGTCGCCACGCGCGGTCTCGGCCTGGACGCTGGGTCCGTCGGCGAGCTCGACCCGGACGTCGCCGGAGCCGGAGGTGGCGACCGAGTGGTCCCGGATCCGCTCGATGGTGATGTCACCCGAGCCGACCTTGACCGTGGTCCGGCCGGCCGCGTCGCCGATCCGGACGTCACCGGAACCGGTGCTCAGACCGAGCGCGTCGCCGGCCTCGTCGATGTCGATCGACCCCGAGCCGGTGCCGGCCCGGACTGCGCCCGCTGCGTGCCCGACCCGGACGTCACCGCTGCCGGTGCTGACGCCGAGGTCACCCTCGACCCGGTCGAGCGTGATGCTGCCGGAGCCGGTGCCCAGCCGGGCGGTGCCCAGCGGCATTCGCGAGGTGATGTCACCGGACCCGGTCTTGATCCGGGCGTCCAGGGTCGCCGGGGTGGCGATCCGGACCTGGATCTCCGGGCCGCGGCGGACGTCGCGAGGACCCTCGACGATCAGCTCGCCGTCGCGCACCTCGAAGATGACGTCGTTCTCGTCGCCGGAGCTGACCTCCAGGTCGACGATCGTCTGGTCGCCGTCGGCCGGCCGGATGTCGACCAGGCCGGAGCCGATCTCGATCCGGAGCCGGTCGATCTTGCTCGCGTCCTCGGTCAGTTGCGATGTGAAGCTCACTGGACCCACCCCGTCATCCGCTGGCCCGGGCCACGGCGCCCGCGGTCCCGGTCACGCCGGCCTCGGTCCCGGTCCCGGTCCCGGCCGCGCCGGCCGCGCTCCGGTCCGAACACGCCCTCGTCGCCGAACGGGCCGTCGGGGCCGAACACACCGTCCGGTCCGAAGACGCCGTCGGGACCGAGTGGGCCGTTCGGGCCGAGCGGGCCCTCAGGCCCGAAGAAGCCGCCCCGCGGAGCCCGCGGGGGCCGCGGCGGGCGCGGACCACGGCCGCCTCGGCCCCGGTCGCTCAGCGCGGTCATCACGGTGCGCATCAGCCACGCGTTCGAGGAGATGCCCTCGGCCGCGGCGGCCTCGTCCACCTTGTTCTTCACCGACATCGGCAGCCGCAGCGTGATCCGCGCGGTCGGCTCGTCCGCCTCCGGCGCGATCGCCTCGGCGGGCTCGTCGGTCTCCTCCTCGTCGATGTCGTCATGGTCGTCGGGTCCGGTCAGCTGGCTCGGGGCCGGCGTGACGACGAACTCGGGACGGCCGCCGGCCATCCGGAGCTCGACCGAACCGGGGGACAGCTCGCGGCTGATCTCCCCGGCGGCGTCGGACAGGGCTGAGATGAGGGCCAGCCGGCCCGCGTCATCCAGCGTGGCTCCGAGGCGCTGCGCCACGGAGCGAGTCTGGTCGTCGGCCAGGGCGGTGGCGTTCTCCACGCTCCGCCGGACCGATTCGAGATAGTGATCAAGTTCCATGACTGCAACTATGACGTCATCATGACGTCACTGTCAACCCTTTCTGATGTCATGACGCCGCCACGGCAGAATGGAGGGCAGTCGACGACAGGGAGAGAGCGTGTCCAGAGGGGTACTCGTCACAGGTGCGTCCCGGGGTGTCGGGGCGGCGGTCGCGAAGGTGTTCGCGCAGGCCGGCGACCGGGTCGTGCTGCACTGCCGCGGAGCGGTCGACCGGGCCGAGGAGGTGCGCGCCGGACTACCCGGAGACGGTCATGCGGTGATCGCGGCCGACCTCGGTGATGCGGCCGCAATCCCTGCCCTGGTTGAGGAATCGACGGAAGCGCTCGGTCGCATCGACGTCATCGTGAACAACGCGGCGCTGTTCGTGGACGAGCCGGTCTCGGGGTCCCGGCGGATCGGGCATCCGCTCGCCGAGACGTCGTACGACGAGTGGGTGGCGGCCTGGCGCCGTACGCTCGCGGTGAACCTGGAAGGGGCGGCGCACGTGAGCTGGTGCGTTGCCCGGCAGATGCTCGACAAGGACCCGGCTGAGGGCGTACCGCGGGGCGCGATCGTCAACGTGGGGTCGCGAGGTGCCTACCGTGGTGAGCCTGACGTTCCCGCGTACGGCGCCTCCAAGGCGGGACTGCACTCGCTCGGACAGTCCTTGGCGGTGTCGCTGGCGCCGCATGACATCACGGTGACGTCAATCGCGCCCGGATTCATCGCCACCGACATGGCCGAGTCCGTCCTGAGCGGTCCCGGTGGCGACGCGATCCGGGCGCAGAGCCCGTTCAACCGCACCGCCACCGCCGAGGAGGTCGCCGAGGCCGTCTACTGGCTGGCTTCGCCGAACGCCGGTTGGTCCAGTGGCGCCGTCCTCGACTTCAACGGCGCCTCCTACCTTCACTAAGAGCCGTAGACCTCCAACTCCACGATGCGGGAGTAGGTGTTGCCGTTGCCGGCCAGGCAGAGGATTCGGACGGCGGTGGCTTGGGTCGGGGTGAACGTCGAGGTGACGTGGCCGGCGGTGTTGCCGCGGACCTGGGCCACCGTCTGCCAGTCGCCGGTGCCGTCGCGGACCTGGACGTCCCAGTCGCGGAGACCGTTGGCCGGCGCCGGGTACTTCACCGAGTCGAGGGTGTAGAGCTCGACGCGGTTGATCGTGCTCGGCTCGGCCAGGGCGACGTCGTACCTATCCGGGAAGGCGGCGCGGGTGCCGTCGTTCCAGCCGGTCAGGGTGTCCCAGTGCTCGGAGTCGCTGTCGCCGTCCACCGCGCCGCAGAGCGCGAAGTTGCCGTGCGTCGACGACGCCGACGCCTGCTCGCCGAGGGCGAGGTTGTCGCCGGGGCCCTTGGGAGGCAGCGGATTCACCGTAACCGGGACCGTCAGCTCGGACCGGTCGACCTCGAGGTCGAGGGAGTACTTCCCGGGTGCCGTGTCCCGTGGAACCCGCACCTCGACCGGAGCGCTGACCGGCTGGTCGGGGTCGACCGCAGGAAGCCAGGACGAGAACACTTCCCGGGACAGCTGCAACGGACCGCTCGGGTCCAGCGTCAGGTCGGCGTACCTGTCCTCGCTGCCGGTGTTCGTCATCGTGAGGTTGAGCGTGCCCGGGAAGCAGGGCAGGCCCACGACGCTCAGCTGCTGCGGAGCGACTGAGATCTGTACGTCGGTGCGCGGCGCACCGCCGGTCGTCGAGGCGACCACGCCGGTCGCGACCGCGGCGCCGAGGGCGAGCGCCGACTGCCATCGAATCGTCATCGGTCTCTCCTCAGAGGGTCTGGATCCCCGGGCGCCCGTCCTCGACGAGGAGCTGGGCGCGGGTGCTGACGGTGCCGTTCGGGACGCTGACCTTGTCGACCACGCGGTAGTCGGAGATCCAGCGCTGCGGCGTGATGCTGCAGCTCACGTAGCCGCGCTGGAAGTTGCCGAACTTGATGTGCGGGTTCTCCTTGAGCAGGGTCGCGCCACCGGGATCGAGGTCCATCCCGTCGATGCCGGACGTGATCGACGTGCCGACGAACTCGGTGCCGACGGTCGGCGAGTCCGGGTTGGCGAAGTCCAGCTTCAGGTCCGAGGCGACGCTTCGGTGCAGGTCGCCGGCGATCGAGACCAGGTTGCGGACCTTGCGCTGTACGGCGCCGCCGAGAACCCGATCACGCGATGCTTCGTACCCGTCCCAGGTGTCCATCGGGACCAGGACCTCGGGGCCTTCCTTGGTGTCCAGCCGGGCGAGCGCGGTCTGGTGGGCCAGCACGTTCCAGCGGGACTGGGATGCGGCCCAGCCGTCGAGCAGCCACTTCTCCTGCGCGTCGCCGGTGATCGTGCGGGCCGGGTCCTTCGTCTCGGGACCGGGCGCCTTGGTGCCGTCGCCGTACGCCTGGTCGGAGCGGTACTGGCGCGTGTCGAGCACGCTGAACTCGGCCAGCCGGCCGTACTGGATCCGCCGGTAGAGCTGCATGTCCGGGCCCTTCGGCAGCTGGGCGAGCCGCAGCGGCATGTGTTCCCAGTACGCGCGGAAGGCGTTGGCTCGCCGTACCAGGAACTGCGTGGGCGGCGCGCTCGGATGCGCTTCGTCGGCCCAGTTGTCGACCACCTCGTGGTCGTCGAGCGTGACCACCCAGGGCGCGGCTGCATGGGCGGCCTGCAGGTCGGGGTCCATCTTGTACGACGCGTACCGGACGCGGTACTCGTCCAGCGTCACGGTCTGCTGGGTCATCCAGGGCTCGTTCGAGTTCGGCCGGATGCCACGGTCGATGCCGAACTCGTAGATATAGTCGCCGAGGAAGAACACTACGTCGTGGTCGCGCTTGGCCATGTCGGCGTACGCGGTGTACCAGCCCTCCCACCAGGCTTGGCAGGACGCGAACGCCAGCGACATCTCAGGAACGTACGCGTCGGCCGGCGGCGCGGTCCGGGTCCGGCCGACCGGGCTGAGCTTCCCGTTCACGCGGAAGCGGTACCAGTAGTGCCGCCACGAACGCAGACCACGTACGTCGACGTGCACCGAGTGACTCGACTCGGGCCGGGCCTGGGTCGTGCCTTCGCGGACGATCCGGCGGAACCGATCGTCCTCGGCGACCTGCCACTCCACGTCGACCGGCCGCCGGTCCATCCCGCCGAACGGCGCGAGCGGCTCCGGGGCGAGCCGGGTCCAGATCACCACCGCGTCCGGCAGCGGGTCACCGGAGGCGACCCCGAGGGTGTACGGATCCCGCCGGTCGGGGCCGCCGGTCGCGCCGGCCAACGCCCGCTGCACGTCGGGAAGGTTGCCGGTCACGGCCAGTGCGGCAGCCGCCCCGGTCACGGTCAGGAAGTTTCGTCGAGTACTTCGCATCGGCACCAGCCCACCCGATCATCCGTAGGTGATCACTTCCGTAACGGGAGATTACGAGAAGTTCTCACGATCGGGTGGGATCTGACCGGTTCCGGTCTCACTGACTGACGATGTCCTCCGCCGCGGGCGCCTTGATGCTGACCGGCTTGCCCCAGTCGGAGACCGTCATCGTCGCGCTGGCGCCCATCAGGTTGAACGACATCTTGTACATCAGGTGGTCGGCCTGGCCCATCCAGATCGTGTAGACGATCGCCTTCGGGAGGCCGGCAGGCACCTTTTGGCCCTGTGCCTTCATCGCCGCGGCCGCGTCCACGGTGACCTCGTAGCGGTCGACCTTGCGGCGCTGGAGCGCCTCGGTCTTGATGTACTCCACCCTCGTCAGGCCGGCGTCGAACGCGTCGAAGGTCTTGGTCGGGCTCATGTCCTCCAGCATCTTCCCGACCTCGGCCGCCATCGGGTGGTCCGAGTTGGGGTCGATCTCGAGGTACTTGCCCCTCGGCAGGTCACTCGTTTGCACATACGCGATGTCGTTGACCAGGATCAGCTTCATCCGGCCACCGAACGCGGCGCCCTTCAGGTCGATCTTCGCCTTGACCGGATTCATCGACTGCTCGCCGGTGATGGTCATCTTCTCACCGCCGGACTCCATCGTCATCGCGACCTTGAAGGTGTCCTTGCCGACCATCCCCTCCTTCACGGCCGGCATGAAGCTGGCCGAGTCGAGGTGCGCGGCCGGGACGACCTTCTGCGGTTCGGCGGTGGTGACCGGCGTCGACACCGGTGTGGACGGCTTGTAGCCGGTCGCGGCCGGCTCGCCGCCGCAGGCGGCCAGGCCGAGGACGAGTGGCACTGTCGCGGCCGCGGACAGCGCGAAGCGGAACTTCATGGCGGTGGATTCCTCCCCAGATGATGCAGACGCCGGATCTTATGGTCTGGACCACCTGAGGAGGAAGGGGTTTTGCAGGATCTTGCAGGTCAGCTCTCGCCACGCTTCACGGACGCGAGCAGGAGCTGGGCGACGTCGGCGACCTCGACGGACTCGCGGGCGGAGCCGTCGGCTTGCTTCGCGGTGAGGCCGTCGGACAGCATCACCCGGCAGAACGGGCAGCCGGTGGCGATCTTGTCCGCGCCGGTCTCGACCGCCTCGGTGGTCCGGTTCAGGTTGATCCGGCTGCCGATCTTCTCCTCCATCCACATCCGGGCACCGCCGGCGCCGCAGCAGAAGGACTTGGTCTGGTTGCGCGGCATCTCGGCGTACTCGGCGCCCGGGATGATGTCGAGCAGCTCGCGCGGGGCGTCGTACACCTGGTTGTGCCGACCGAGGTAGCACGGGTCGTGGTAGGTGATCTTCTGGCCGTTGAGCGAGCTGTCGGCCGGGGCGACCGGGGTCAGCTTGCCGTCGCGGACCAGCCGGTTCAGCAGCTGGGTGTGGTGGATGACGTCGAGCTCGACGCCGAGCTGCGAGTACTCGTTCTTCAGCGTGTTGAAGCAGTGCGCGCAGGTGGAGACGACCTTGCGTACGCCGGTCTCCTTGAAGACCTCGGCGTTCTGCATCGCCAGCTGCTGGAAGACGAACTCGTTGCCGGACCGCCGGGCCGGGTCGCCGGTGCAGGTCTCGCCGTCACCCAGGACGGCGAAGCTGACGCCGGCGATGTTCAGCAGCTCGGCGACCGCCTGCGTGGTCTTCTTCGCGCGGTCCTCGAAAGCGCCGGCGCAGCCGACCCAGAACAGGTACTCGACCTCGTCCAGCGACTCGATGTCGGCGCCGACCTGCTTGACCTCGAACGGCAGGTCCTTGGCCCAGTCCATCCGGCCGGACGGGTTCATGTTCCACGGGTTGCCCTTGTTCTCCAGGCCCTTGAACAGCCCGTTGAGCTCGGACGGGAACGAGGACTCGATCAGCACCTGGTAGCGGCGCATGTCCATGATCGCGTCGACGTGCTCGATGTCGACCGGGCACTGCTGCACGCACGCGCCGCAGGACGTGCACGCCCAGAGCGCTTCCTCGTCGATGACCGCGACGTCGGCCGGGCCGACCAGCGGCTTGTCCTGCTCGGCGAGCACGAGCTCGGGCAGCGACTTGCGGGTGTCGTCGTCACTGGCCAGCAGGTACGGCGCCTTGGCGTACGCGTGCTCGCGCAGGTTCATCATCACCAGCTTGGGTGACAACGGCTTCTCGGTGTTCCAGGCCGGGCACTGCGACTGGCAGCGGCCGCACTCGGTGCAGGTGGTGAAGTCGAGCAGGCCCTTCCAGGTGAAGTCCTCGACCTTGCCGACACCGAGGGCGGCGTCCTCGTCCAGCTCCTCGATGTTCTCGAAGTCGATCGGCGCGCCGTTGACCATGATCGGCTGCAGGGCGCCGAGCGCCGTACTGCCGGACGCCTCGCGCTTGAACCAGATGTTCGGCCAGGCGGTGAACCGGTGCCAGGCGACACCCATGGTCGCGTTCAGCGAGATGGTGATCATCCAGGCGAACGAGATCAGGATCTTGATCATCGCGACCAGGTAGACCGCGTTCTCCAGCCCCTGCTCGCTCAAGTCCCCGAACAGGGCCTCGCCGATGAAGTACGTGCCCGGGAAGTGGAACTTGTCGCCGGCGCCGAGCTCGTACTCGAGTCCACGCAGCAGCAGGATGCAGACCAGCACGCCCAGGATCGTGTACTCGACGTAGTACGCCTGCCAGGCGCGGGACCCGAAGAACCGGCTGTACCGGGCCAGGTGACCCTTCGGCAGGTTGAGCAGCCGGATCACGATCAGCCCGATGATCGACACCAGGCCGGTCCAGGTGAGGAACTCCGTCACCCACTCGAAGACGAACCAGTGCCCGATGATCGGCAGCGCGTAGTGCGCGTCGAAGAGCTGACCGAACGCCGTCACCAGGCTGAGGAACAGCCCGATGAAGCCGAACGCGACGAACCAGTGCAGGATGCCGACGTGGCTCCACTGCAGCATCCGGGTGTGGCCCAGCGTCTCCTTGGCCAGCGTGACGGTACGCTGCCCCGGATTGCCGGTCCGGCCCGCGGTGGGCTGGCCGAGCTTGATGACGGACACCATGTGCCCGATCGTCTTGCCGAACAACGCGATGCCGACAGCCGTGATCGCGAGCGAGACGACGATGGCGAGGATCTGCATACCAGCGATGTTATTGGTTGGTTACTCGTCAGTCATGTCGATGCGGTCCTCATCACGCCCCGCGTGTCCCGTCTCACTTACTCCGCGAGCCGGTGAAGGCGGGCTGCCACGGCGGGTAGGCGGTGGTCGGTGGGTGGGAGGACGGCTAGCAGGGTCTCGAAAATCTCCTGGTCCTCGGCGCCGGTGGGGGTTTGGGCGAAGCGCCAGAGCAGGTCGGCGTCCCCGGTGTCGAGGACTGCGCGGCGGACGGTGACGTCGAGTTCGTCGCGCTCGGCCCGGAGTGCCGGAGCATCAGATCGCGCGAGCAGCGGTCCGGTGTAGAGCTCGAGCGCCGCGGTCAGGTCGCCGTGATGCAGCGCGGTCTGTACGTCGGTGACGTCACCGGAGACGTCGGCGATGATCCGGTAGGGCTTGGTGTCGAGGACCCCGCCGCCGAGTAGGTTCCGCAGGCGGTGCATCTCGGCGCGGACCGTGGTCGGGTTGCCCTCGTCGCCGTACAACTGGAGCATCAGCTGTTCGGCGGTGAGCCCGGCCGGGTGCAGCAGAAGCAGTGCGAGTACTTCGGCCCGCCGCAACGTCAGCGCGATCTCGCGGTCGCCGACGGTCGCGATCGGCTGGCCGGCGCCCAGGAGCTTGAGCCGCAACGTCGGCCGCGGCCGACGGACCGGCGTCCCGGGCAGGCGGAGCAGGAAGCCTTCGTCGAGTTGCTCGATCACGCCTTCGCGACCGTCGCCGAGGTCGATCCGGGACGCGCCGTCGGGGACCTCGAGGCGATCGGGCAACCATTCGAGCGGTTGGACGGCGAGCACGCGCCCGGTCGGTGTCAGCAAGGCGCCGGGCTCGCCCCCGAGCGCGTGCAGGTGCCGCATGTTGCGGGCCCGGAGGAGCTCGTCGGCCGCCGCCATCCGGACACGTAGCTGTCCTTCGGCCAACTGGGCCGCGGCGGTGACCAGGGCAACCATCGCCGGGTGGACCGTGCGCAGCGGACCGGAGACGTCCACGGCACCGAGCAGCTTGCCGGTGTCCGGGTCGTGTACGGGAGCGGCGGCACAGGTCCATTCGTGGATCCGGCGGACCAGGTGCTCCGCCGAGTGGATCTGAACCGGCTCCCCGACGGCGAGAGTCGTACCCATGCCGTTGGTGCCGATCTGGTCCTCCGACCACACGGCCCCTTCGGACAACGCGATCCGGTCGGCCTGGCGCCGTACGTCGGCCGCGCCCTCGCGCCACAGGATCATGCCCTGGGCGTCGGTGATGATCATGATGTGCGACGCCTCGTCGGCGATCGACGTCAGCGTCTGGCGGAGCACCGGCAGTACGACGCTCAGCGGATGGTTCTCCCGGAGCCGTTCGAGGAGGTCCGCGTCGACGACCACCGGCGGCGCGTCCAGCTCCGGATCGACCGAGGCGGCGAGAGATCGCTCCCATGAGGCGGCGACCAGCGGGCGTGGTGCGCCGGGCACCCGGTTGCCACCGAGCACCTCGTCGTACAGCCTGCTCAACCGGCGTGCCTGCTCCGGTGCGTCCATCCAGCCTCACTCCGGGTTGCAACGTCCGTGCAACGTAGCGCCACCTACGTTCGGTCCACCGTCAGGTTCCGACCACGTGAAGGAGGACCGATGACGATTTTCGCAGCTCCCGGGGCGGATGGCAGCCCGGTCGCGTACAAATCGCGCTACGAGCACTACATCGGCGGCGAATGGGTGCCGCCGGTCCAGGGCGGATACTTCGAGAATCCGACTCCCGTCACCGGTGAGGTGTTCACCGAGATCGCCCGCGGTACGGCGGACGACGTCGAGCGCGCCCTCGACGCCGCCCACGGTGCCGCACCAGGATGGGGCCGCACCTCGCCGGCCGAGCGGGCCACCATCCTGACCAAGATCGCCGACCGGATCGAGGCGAACCTCGAGGCGCTCGCGGTCGCCGAGACCTGGGACAACGGCAAGGCGGTGCGCGAGACGCTCGCGGCGGACATGCCGCTGGCGATCGACCACTTCCGCTACTTCGCCGGTGCGCTGCGGGCCCAGGAGGGCTCGGTCTCGGTGATCGACGACGACACGATCGCGTACCACTTCCACGAGCCGCTCGGCGTGGTCGGGCAGATCATCCCGTGGAACTTCCCGATCCTGATGGCGACCTGGAAGCTGGCGCCCGCGCTGGCCGCCGGGAACGCCGTCGTACTGAAGCCGGCCGAGCAGACACCGGCATCGATCCACGTGCTGCTCGAGCTGATCCACGACCTGCTGCCACCGGGTGTGCTCAACGTGGTCAACGGGTTCGGCGTCGAGGCCGGCAAACCGCTTGCCTCCAGCAACAGAGTTGCCAAGGTCGCGTTCACTGGTGAGACCACGACCGGCCGGCTGATCATGCAGTACGCGTCGGAGAACATCATCCCGGTCACGCTCGAGCTCGGCGGCAAGAGCCCGAACATCTTCTTCGAGGACGTGGCGTCGGCGCGGGACGACTTCTACGACAAGGCGCTGGAGGGCTTCACGCTGTTCGCGCTGAACCAGGGCGAGGTCTGCACCTGTCCGTCCCGGGCGCTGATCCAGTCGTCGATCTACGACGACTTCCTGGCCGACGCGGTCGGCCGGACGCAGGCGATCAAGCAGGGTGACCCGCTCGACACTGACACGATGATGGGCGCGCAGGCCAGCAACGACCAGTTCGAGAAGATTCTCGCCTACATCGAGATCGGCAAGCAGGAAGGCGCCCGGGTCGTCACCGGCGGCGGCCGCGCCGAGCTCGGCGGCGACCTGGCCGGCGGGTACTACGTCCAGCCGACCGTGTTCGAGGGCGACAACAAGATGCGGATCTTCCAGGAGGAGATCTTCGGGCCGGTCGTCGCGGTGACGAAGTTCGACGACTACGCCGACGCCATGAAGATCGCCAACGACACGCTCTACGGCCTCGGGGCCGGCGTTTGGTCGCGGGACATCAACACGGCGTACCGGGCGGGTCGCGAGATCCAGGCCGGCCGGGTCTGGACGAACTGCTACCACGCCTACCCGGCGCACGCGGCGTTCGGCGGGTACAAGAGCTCGGGCATCGGCCGCGAGAACCACAAGATGATGCTCGACCACTACCAGCAGACGAAGAACCTGCTGGTCAGCTACAGCCCGTCCAAGCTCGGGTTCTTCTGAGGTCATGGTCGACAAGGTGCTGCTCTCGGACGAGGCGGCGGAGCTGCTCCGCCGCCTCACCGGGATGCACGGTCCCCTGATGTTCCACCAGTCCGGTGGGTGCTGCGACGGCAGCTCGCCGATGTGTTACCAGGACGGGGAATTTCGCACGGGGTCGGCGGACGTGCATCTCGGCGACCTGACGGTGGCCGGCCTCGACCGGCCGATCCCGTTCTGGATGTCCGCGGCCCAGTACGAGTACTGGAAACACACCCAACTCACCGTCGACGTCGTGAAGGGCCGCGGCAGCGGCTTCTCCGTGGAGGCCCCCGAAGGCGTCCGCTTCCTGATCCGCTCCCGCCTCTTCACCGACCAAGAGTCCGCAGCCCTAGGACTCCCCTGAACGAGTGCCGCCCGTCCGGTGGCGTTGCCGGACGGCCGGCACTCTTCAGGTCCCGAGTACGGCGTCTAGATGCCGGAGCTCCCGAGGTCCGCGCCGGCCGCCTTCAACCGCAGGATGGTCAGGCGCTTGTCCGCCGGCGCATCGCGGAGTCGGAGGGCGTCGGTGACGTGGGGGCGGTCGACGACGTGCAGCCAGAAGGTCAGGTCGATCTTCCACGTCTCCGTGTGCAGGACGGCGTAGAAGCGTTCGTCGCTGATCGCCGGGGTCGGGCGCCGGTCGCCGCGTTCGTCCTGGAAGTCGATGCTGAGGAGGTCGACGCGGCGGGACAGCGTGGCCAGGCCCTGCAGGACTGTGGTGGCGGTGGCGTCGGGGGCGTCGAACATGATGTCCAGGTCGCGGACGACCATGAGGCCCGACAGGGCGCTTCCGATCAGCACTGGCTGCCAGGGGAAGGCGCTTGCGAGGTCCAGGCGGTCCGCCAGTTGGTGCGCTTCCTCCTGCAGGGCCTGGGCTTGTTCGACGAGCGACATGTTGTTGACGGTAGAGGTCAGGTCCTGGGGATCACCAACGGTTTTCCAGGGCGTACGGCGGTTTCCGGGGCGGGCAGTGGGGTGCCGTCGATGTGGATTGTGTGGACGTCGAGGTGGCCGGCGTGGCAGGTCAGGGTGAGGGAGTCGGGGGTGCTGGTGGCGACGCCCCAGCCGGTGCCGGTGACGAAGGGGAGTTGCCAGTTGTCGGCGGAGCGCGCTACGTCGAGTGGGGCGAAGGTGAGGGTGCCGGACAGGGCGTCGTACCGGAAGCCGGCGAGGGCTTCGAGGACGGTCCAGCCGGCGGCGTTGCGGATGTAGTGGTCGCCGCACTCGATCGGGTTGAAGGGGTTGCGGCGGCTGCCGTCGTACCGATCCCAGAGGCCTTGCAGGATCTGGAAGCCTTCGTCGACGAGGCCTTCGTAGAGGCAGTGGGCGGCGACTTGGTACTCGGATCCGGTCCACACCTCGTCGCAGTACCGGGTGGGGACGTCGGGGCGGCCGCCGTACGGCCAGGTGCACATGAGCAGGCCGGTGTCGTTGCCGTCGGCAAAGACACGGTAGGGGTGGTCGAAGCCCTCGAAGTTCGTGCGCAGGTTGTGCCGCACAACGTTGCGTAGCGCGGTCTTGACGTGGTCGGCGGGGAGCACGTAGCCCAGGTCGAGTTGGTGTGCCCACCACTGGCCGACGAGTTGGTCCGCGAGGCAGCCGTCGCCCCACTGGAAGTCCGGCTTCTCGTCTGGGGACAGCACCTGCTTGTAGTACTCGCCGGTGAACAGCAGTTCGTCGTACGCCTTGCTGCCTGCTTCGAAGAGCGTGCGGTAGTCCTTGCCGTCCGCACCCAGCAGTTGGGCCATCTCCTCGGCAGCACGGAGTGCAGCGAGCCACAGCGTGCCCATGAACGTGTTGACGCCGCACAGGTCGATGTCGTGCGTGCTGGGCTGAATGCCACGCAGTACGCCGGTCGCCGCCGGGTCCCACTTGGTCCGGATGTGGGTCAGCAGCCGCTCGACGTTCGGCCACCGCTGGGCGAGCCAGTCAAGTCCTGCGCCCTGCCGAACCTCTCGGTAGGTCTTGAGGACGTTGCCGAGCATGCCGTCCAGCGCGGGCTCTTCCGGACCGCCGATGACCACGCCCCACAGTTGCCGGTGGTACGTCGGCGCGATCACCCGGTGGGGGATGTAGCCCTCGGGTGCCTGCATCACGTCGTACTCGGTGTCGCGCATGTTCCGTTCCAGCGCTGGGAAGAGACGGGACAGGGTCTGCTCGTAGTTCCACACGTGGGTGCAGTTGAGTGGGCAGGAGCCGCCGTACCGGCCACCCCACATGCCGGTGGACGCACCGAGCACTCCCTCGAAGCCGAACACCGTGCCGTCGTCCGTCTGGAAGACGGTTGGGCTGCGTACGTCGGCAACGAGTGCAGCGAGCCGTGGTCCGGTCTCACCGGGCAGAGTGCTCGCCTCGAACGCATCTGCCCATGCTGCGGTGCGTGCCTCGAGCTCCGGCCACTGGTTGACGAAGGAGTCGGCCGCTGCGACTGCGTCGGGTGTACGGCGGGTGTACGCGTTGCCGAGCCAGAAGCGGCTGTGGCCGTAGTCGCGCTTCGGGCCGAACTGCTGAAAGTCGACATATCGGTTCGGGAAGTGCCAGGCGATCAGGAACCGCAGTTGCGTGGTCTCGCCCGGCTCGAGACGGAACGGCGTGGCCAGACCGCCGTTCCAGGTCGTCCCGGGGGCACTCGGCCCGTCGGCGGGGAACGGCCGACGGGTCGGGCGACCGGCCAGGAAGGTGATGAACTGCTCCACCGTCGACCACTGGGGATAACTCAAGGCATCACTGTTCTCGGTCGAGAACACCAGTTGCCCAGCGCCCGGGTGATCCGAACTGAGAACAGTGTTCTCCAAGACGAGCGCTGTCCACTTACCGGAACGCCGTTCTCGGTTCGTGTTGCCGCCGTACAGCGAGCACGAGACCCCGTCGATCGGAGTGACCCCGTCCCAGCCCACCGAGTTCTGCAACGCGCCACCGAGCAGACCATGCACGGCGACGCGACCGCGGTTATGCAGCGTGAACGTGAACGCCGCGACGGGCAGCGAGCTAGCAGCCGAGTCAGCAGGCACCAGCGGGTTGAACACCTCCATGCTGACGTCCAGCGGCAGATCGGTCGCATACTCGACCCGCGCCCGCGGATACACCGCCGACACCGTCGCCTCACCCACGGGCCGCAGCAGCTCATGCAGCCGCCGCTCACCAGCCGGTACGACGTCATCCGTCACCAGCGGCGTGTCAGTCGGCTCCCGCAACGGCCCTTGCAGCAAACGGATCTCGTCGATCGGCGGCTCCACCTGCGACAACCGGAGCGCGAAGAAGCTGTCCGGTACATGCGCCTCGTGGTTGCCGATGTTGTGCAGCTGCCATTGCCGCAACGCGCCGTTGCCGGCCAGTGCGACGGTCCCGGTCCCCAGACCTCCCAACGGGAGCGCGAAGTGCGTCAGCTTGTCACCGGTGTAGTGCATGATTCTCCGTCCAGGTACCAGCCGAGGCGAACAGCGCCACCGGCCCAGGGGCGAGCAACAACAGTGACGCAGTGACCGACGTGCCGAGCAGCAGCGCGACGAAGGCCAACGCGAGCACGCCGAGCGGAACCATTGGCGCGCGTGCGACCAGGTGAAGTGCGGTCAGCCATAGTGTCTTCCCGCGCAAGCCGGCGGTCACGCGCAGACTGAACGCGTAGCAGGACGCCAACAAGGCCAGTACGGTCGCACAGCCGCTGACAGCCACCGGGACCGCGAAGAGCGGACCGCTGTAGACAGCCTGGTTGAGCAAAGCGACCGCAGCGATCACGGCAGGTACCGCGGCCACCTCCAGACCAGCGACGCCGTACTTCCGCAGGTGGCGGAGCAGCAACCACACACCACCGCGATCCTCACGCACGACAGAGTCAGTCGTAGCGACCACAGCCGCCCAGACCGGCCCGATCACGAGCGCTCCGATCAGGACGCTGACCGGAGACACCCCCGGCATCAACAGCACGACGACTCCGGACGCCGTACACACCAGGAAGCCAGCGGCTGCGACCAGCGGCAGCTCGTGCCACATGGCGCGCAAAGCGGTAGGCAGGTAGTCGGTCATGCGCGCAGCCCGGTGGATGCGATCGAGGCGATGAACGACCGCTGGAAGATCAGGAACAGCACGAGGATCGGCAGCACGACGAGCGTGATCGCCGCGAACAGCACCACCGCGGGGCCACCGCCCATTGCCCCCTGCAACGACACCAGCCCGACCGGCAGTGTCATCTTCTCCGGCGACGACAGGAAGATGTACGGCCAGAAGAAGTTGTTCCAGGACGCCTCGAAGACGAAGATCCCGAGCGCGGTCAGCCCCGGCCGGGCCAGCGGCAGGATCACCCGGAACAGGATCCAGACGTGCCCGGCACCGTCCATGATCGCCGCCTCGTCCAGCTCCCGCGGGATCGAGGCGATGTACTGGCGCAGGAAGAAGATGCCGAACACGTTCACCAGCGCCGGCAGCCAGATCGCCACCGTGGTGTCGACCAGGTGCAACCACCGCATCAGGATGAAGATCGGCACCACGGTCAGCTGCACCGGTACGACGAGCGCCGCGAGCAGCACCGAGAAGATCTGGTCACGGCCCGGGAAGCGCAACCGGGAGGACGCGTACGCCGCCAGCGCACTCGTCAGCAACGCCCCGGCCGTGGTGATGACCGCGATCTGCAGACTGTTCCAGGCCATCTGCGCGAACGGGATCAGGTCCGGCACCTGCTGGAAGTTCTCCAGCGTCGGCGGCTGCGGGATCCACCGCGGCGGCAGCTGGAACGCGTCGATCGGCTCGGACAACGCGTTCACGATCAGCCAGACCAGCGGCGCGATCATCAGCAACCCGCCGAGCACCAGCACGAGGTCGATCAGCTTGCCCCTCACTGGTGCACCCACCGGCGGCTGAGCCGGAACTGCAACCCGGTGACGATCATGATCACCACGAACAGCACCAGCGAGAGCGCGGCGGCGTACCCGACCTCGAAGGACTGGAAGCCCTTCTCGTAGGTGTACATCACGATGCTCCGGGTCGCGCCGTCCGGCCCGCCCTGCGTCATGATCACCATCGGGTCGAAGATCTGGAACGCGCCGATGAAGGTGATCACGGTGGCGAAGAAGATCGTCGGCGACATCACCGGCATCGTGACGCTCCAGAACCGCCACCACGCGTTGGCGCCGTCGACGCGGGCCGCCTCGTGCAGTTGCGCCGGCACCGTCTGCAGCCCGGCCAGCAAGATGATGAACGTGTAGCCGATGGTGTGCCACCAGTCGACCACGATCAGCGTCGGCAACGCCCACGTCGGCGAGGCCAGCCAGTTGGTCGTCGCCGAGAGGTAGTGGTTGACCAGGCCGAACGTCGGGTCCAGGACGTACTTCCAGACCAGCGCGACCGCGGCCCACGAGACCAGGAACGGGAAGAAGAACGCGGTCCGGACGAAGTACTTCGTTCCGCGCGTCATCGTCCGGTGCACGCCGAGCGCGAGCAGCATGCCGAAGCCGATATGCGTGACGACCGACGAGATCGCGAACACGAACGTGTTGATCACCGCGCGGATGGTGTCTTCGTCGGTGACCAGTTGCCGGAAGTTGTCCAGCCCGGCGAACTCCGGCGTACTGAGCAGGTCCCAGTGGAACAAGCTCAGGCCGAAAGCGGCGACCAGGGGAGCGGCGACGAAGACCACGAAGAGCAGGACGGCGGGGCTGATGAACAGGTAGCCGGGCAGCCAGTCCCGCCGCTGTGGTTTCAAACCAGTCCCTCGAGCGTGGTCTGCGCTTTGCCGAGGGCATCGGCCGGGGACGCGTTGCCGGTCAGCACCTGCTTCCAGCCATCCTCCACAGCCTTCTGTACGGCGGCGCCCTTGTCCGGCGACGGGATCGGCGTCGCGTAGCTCAGCGCCTGGTACAGATACTCGGTCCCCTTCGGCGCGTCGGTCAGGAACGACTCGCTGCTCGCGATCGACTTGCGGGCCGGGACGATGGTGCCGCCGAGTTGGGCGAAGAACGACGACCCTTCCTTGGAGATCAGGAACTTGATGAAGGTCCAGGCGTCGTCCTTCTGCTTCGACGCCTTCATGATCGGGTAGCCGTTCCAGCCCACCGGCGAGCCCTGCTTCACCTTGGTCGGCCAGGGCACGATGCCCATCTTCGCGGTCGCCTTGAGGTTGCGGATGCTGATGATCGGCCACCGGCCGCCGCCGAACATCGCCAGCTTGCCCTGCGCTGCCGCGGTGGTCGCGTCGAACGTGCCGCCGGGTGGCGGCGACAACTTGTCCGCGACCAGTGCGCGGTTGAACTCGGCCGCCTCGAGCACGGCCGGGTCGTCGTACGTCGGCTTCGACCAGTCGTCACTGAAGCTGCTCGTCCCGTTGGTGAGCAGCCAGGGCATGATCGCCGCGAAGTACTCCGGGCCGGCGGCGTACCCGAAGGCGCCGGTCTTGGCCTTGATCTGCTCACAGGCCCTGCGGAAGTCGTCCCAGGTCCAGGTCGCGGCCGGCTCCGGGACACCGGCCTTCGCGAACAGCTCCTTCGAGTACCACATGCACATGGTGTTGAACTCGCCCGGCAGGTAGTACGTCTTGCCGTCGGTGGAGCTGTACTTCTTGTTCCACTCGATCAGGTTCGGGTCCATGTCGGCGTAGTACTCGTCGATCGTCGCCTTGTCCTTGCCGATGTAGTCGTCGAGCGGCGCGAGCAGCCCCTTGGACGCGAACAGCCGCTGGCCCTCGGTCGCCACCTGGATCACGTCCGGCACCTGGCCGCCGGCCAGCCGGGTGGACAGCTTGTTGAAGAAGTCGCCCCAGTTGGACAGCGGGATGCCCTCGGCCTTGAGCTTGATGTCCGGGTGCTGCTCGCCGAACTTGGCGAACAGCTTGTTCCAGGTGGCCTGCTGCTCGGCCGTGCCCATGTAGACGAACGACAGTTGCCTGGTCGACGAACCACCTCCGCCGCCGTCGCCACCACCACATCCGGCCAGCGCGCCGGCCAGCGCCGTACCGCCGGCTGCCTGCAGGAAACGTCGACGGCTGAGCTCGGACATCGGTGGACCTCCAGCAGGCGGGAAATCGATTTCTCGTCACCTTACGCCCGAAGGGTGAAACCGTGTCAAGGGTCGGCCGCGGAAAAGACAGGGGGAATCCTTCGGCCCCGGCTGCGGACCGGAATCCCCGTCAGCACGCGGAATTCCGGCCGGAACCGGGTTCAAACCCATGACATTTGTCGTGGATCCGATCGCTGGATTCCGGCCCCGGCGGGGGCGGACGATTTCGAGCACCCACCCATGCCGGTCTCCGCCCCCGGCCAGATGTTGGTCCGTGGGCGGCGACCTGCCCAGCTCGAGGAGTTCTGTTGAGGCAACGGATTCTCGTGTCCGCCCTGGGCGTCGGCGCACTAGCCGTCGCGGGTCTGACAGCACAAGGGGCCGTCGCGGCCCCCACCCCGTACACCGCGGGCAAGCACGCGGCCAAGGTCTGCTCGGCCACCAAGGCCGCGCACACCGCGACGTGCAACGCGGAGAAGTTGGTGAACGACAAAGGTGTCGCGCCGGCGTCGACCACTCCGCCGTCGACCGGGCTCACCCCGGCCGGCCTGCGGGACGCGTACAAGCTCAACGGCCTGAGCGCCGGCGGCCGCACAGTGGCGATCGTCGACGCCTACGGCTACCCAAACCTGGAGCGCGACCTCGGCGTCTACCGCTCCCAGTTCGGCCTGTCCGCGTGTACGACGGCCAACGGATGCCTGCGGATCATCAACCAGACCGGCGGTACGTCGTTGCCGCGGTTCAACGCGGGCTGGGCCGGTGAGCAGGCCCTCGACGTCGACGCGGTCTCGGCCGCCGCACCCGATGCGAAGATCGTCGTCGTCCAGGCCAACTCGGCCAGCTTCGCCGACCTCGGCACCGCGGTCGTGACGGCGTCCAAGCAACCGGGTGTGGTCGCGATCTCGAACAGCTACGGCGGTGGCGACGCCTCCGACGCGACGTACGGCAGCTACTACAACCACCCGGGCATCGCTGTCACCGCATCGACCGGTGACAACGGCTACCAGGGCGGCAGCTACCCGGCCTCGTCGTCGTACACGACAGCCGTCGGCGGTACCTCGCTTGTTGCGGCAAGCAACAGTCGTGGCTGGAGCGAGACGGTGTGGGATGGTGCCGGCTCGGGTTGCTCGACGTACAACACGGCGCTGAGTGCGGCCGCGAGCTTCGGCACCGGCTGCTCGAAGCGGGCGATGGCCGACGTGTCTGCCGCCGCCGACCCGGCCAAGGGCGGCATGGCGATCTACTACCCGACCAGCAAGACAGCGTCGACGTGGGCGCAGTTCGGCGGGACCAGTGAGGCGGCGCCGATCATCGCTGCGGTCTACGCGCTGTCCGGCAACACCAGCGGGTACGCGAACGCACTGCCGTACGCGCACCCGGGCTCGCTGTTCGACGTGACGAGCGGCAGCAACGGGACTTGCCCGACGACCCAATGGTGCACCGCGCGCACCGGCTGGGACGGCCCGACCGGGCTCGGCACTCCGAACGGAGCCGGCGCCTTCTAAGCGAACGGGCGGACCCTCCCGCGATTGGGGTCCGCCCGTTCTAGGGGTAGGTCCAGGTCCACCTCTCGAGTGGAGGTGACGCTCCTGATCCACGGCTGTGCAGTGCCGAGGATCGAGTCATGACAACCACGACCACCGCGCGGCCGGACGCCGTACCGACTCTTCCTGGCAAGCCACGACGGCTGCACCGGCCGTTGCTCTGGGTCTCGATCGGGCTGGCCGCCACGACACTGGTCGCGATCGGCGGCGCGCTGTTCGACGACCGGGTCCTGCTTGGGCACCCGATCTGGATGAAGCCGCTGAAGTTCGCGATCAGTCTGGGGATCTACTGCGTGACGCTCGCCTGGATGTTGTCCCTGCAGACCAAGGCCCGGCGGCTCGGCTGGTGGATGGGCACGGTTGTGGCTGTGGGTGTCGCGGCCGAGATGGTGCTGATCGCCGGGCAGGTCGTGGTCCGTGGCCGGCAGTTGCACTTCAACATGTCGACGCCGACCGACCAGCTGATCCACAACATCATGGCGACCACGATCTACCTGGTGTGGGCCGCCGTACTGGTGGTCGCGGTCCAGTTGTTGTTCGACAAGCCCGGCGACCGGGCGCTGCGCTGGAGCATCCGGCTGGCCTTGGGTACGACGCTCGGCGGCATGCTGCTCGGGAACCTGATGTTCAGGGTGACTCCCGCGCAGGGAAGGGAAGCTGCCGAGGCAGGCAACCAACTGCACTTCGGGTCGCACTCGGTCGGCGTCGAGGACGGTGGGGCCGGACTGCCGATCACCGGCTGGAGCACACAGGCCGGGGATCTGAGGATCGGTCACTTCCTCGGTGTGCATGCGTTGCAGGCGATCCCGCTGGTTGCCCTCGGCCTCGTTCTGCTCGCCCGCCGCTATGCGATCCTGCGGCCGGAGGGTCCGCGGACCGCACTGGTCTTCGTCGGCGCGGCGTCGTACGCAGGCCTGATCTGGCTGGTCACCTGGCAGGCGCTGCGGGGTGAGTCGGTCGTGCATCCGGGCGGCGCGACACTCACGGCGGGAGCTTCGTGGCTGGGTGCAACCATTCTGCTTTCCCTCCTAGTACTGTTCCGGGCACGAAGGACATCCCTCGTCTCCACCCCGTACCGGTGATTTTCCTTTCTCGGGAACCTCTCTGCGGCCTATGGTCGCCCCCGGACGGATCGTGGAGGGCGATCCGCGCACCCAACTCCATGGAGCGTTGCAGTGACCACATCACGCAGAGGGCGAGGGCTCCTGGCAGCCACCGCTGTCTCCGCAGCCACTGTGCTGGTCGTGACCGCCGCCGGCGGTGCCACGGCCGCGCAGACCGCCGGCCCGGACCAGGGCTCGTCGGCCCGCTGGACGGCTTCCTGACCGGCCGGAGCGCCAAGAAGGCCCAGGACATCGCGCTGAACTACGTGCAGGCGCACCCCGAGGTCTTCAAGCTCTCCGAGGCCGACCTGGCCACGCTGAAGCTGCGCAAGGACTACGTCGACGACCTCGGTACCCACCACGTCTTCTGGTCCCAGGTGGTCGACGGCGTCGAGGTGTTCGGCAACGGCCTGAAGGCCAACGTCACCAAGAACGGCCAGCTCATCTCGGTCATGGGCGCCCCGGTGGCCGGCCTGACCTCGCAGGCGCAGGGCCGGTCCGCCGCGGCCGCGCCGAGCCTGACCGCGGCGGAGGCTCGCACCGCCGCGGCCAAGGACATCGGCGGTACGGCGAAGTCGGCGACCGCGAAGTCCACCGGCGCCGACACCAAGTGGAGCAACGGCGACACCGCCAAGCTGGTGTGGTTCCACACCGCGGACGGCCTGCGCAAGGGCTGGATGACCTACGTCAACACCGGCGGCACCAAGATCTACACGCACGTGATCGACGCCCAGACCGGCGGCCTGCTGTACCGCCGGAACCTGTCGAGTGACGGCCTCGGCGACGCTCTCGTGGCGGACAACTACCCGGGCGCCGCCAAGGGTGGCACGCAGCGGGTCGAGAACCTGGTCTACAACAAGTGGCTGCCGAAGAACGCCAAGAGCCTGCTCGAGGGCACCTCGGTGGCCGCCTTCGCGGATCTGAACGACGACAACCAGCCGAACGCCGGCGAGACGGTCAAGGTGCCGGGCACCAAGACCACCGCCGAGTTCACGCTGGTCTCGTTCCCGAACGCCGCGTCGTCCTGCTCGACGTCGTTCATCTGCACCTGGGACCCGGCCAAGCCGGACTCCTGGAAGACGAACATGAACCAGGACGTCACCAACGCGTTCTACCTGGCCAGCAACTTCCACGACTGGCTGGCCAAGCCGCCGATCAGCTTCACCCCGGCGGCCGGCTCGTTCGACGCCGCGGGCGGTGACCCGGTCCTGCTGAACGCCCTCGACGGTGCGGCCACCGGCGCCGACGGCGGGCCGGACGCCAACCACGACAACAACGCGAACATGAGCACCCCGCCGGACGGCACCCCGCCGACCATGCAGATGTACCTGTTCAAGGGCGGGTTCGTGCCGAGCAGTTCGTCGAGCTCGGCGGACATCCTCTACCACGAGTACACCCACGGCCTGTCGAACCGCCTGGTCGTCGACGCCACCGGCAACTCGACGCTGAACAGCATCCAGGGCGGCTCGATGGGCGAGGCCTGGAGCGACTTCTACGCGCTCGACTACCTGGTCTCGCACGGCCTGGAGAAGGACACCACCGCGCCGGGCGAGGTGCTCGAGGGCAAGTACGTCACCAACGGCGGCTCGATCCGCACCCAGGCGATCGACTGCCGGGTCAAGTCCGTCAGCCCGAACTGCGTCCAGCCGGACGGTTCGAAGGGCGGCTACACGTACGGCGACTTCCCGACGATCGGTGGATCGCCCGAGGTGCACACGTCCGGTGAGGTCTGGGCGCAGACGCTGTGGGACCTGCGGGAGCGGTTCGGCCGCAGCTACGCGGTCAGCCTGATCACCCGGGCGATGGAGTTGTCGCCGGCCGACCCGACCATGCTCGACATGCGCAACGCGATCGTGCAGGCCGACCTCGTCGCCAGCGGCGGCAAGAACGCCGGCATCATCTGGACCGTCTTCGCCAACCGCGGCATGGGCTGGTACGCCGGTGTCGTCGACGGCGGCGACGCGTTCCCGGCGGAGGACTTCCACAAGCCGCCGACAGGTGCGACCACGACCCTGACCGGGACCGTGACGGACAAGGACACCGGTGCTCCGGTGGCCGGCGCGCTGGTGTACATCGGCGGTCACGCCTCCGGCTACGCGGGTGACTACTCCAGCGTGACCGACGCGACCGGCAAGTACACCATCACCAACGTTGCCCCGGGCACCTACCCGAAGGTGGTCGTGGCCGGCGCCGGCTACGAGCTGATCGTCCAGAAGGTGACCGTCAACGCCGGTGGCAAGGCCGACTTCGCGCCGCGCCGCAACTGGGCGGCCACCTCCGGCGGCGGTTCGGTGACGGACTTCAACGGTCCGGACTACACCGACTTCGGCTGCGGCCCGGGTGGGGCGATCGACAACGCCCAGGGCACCGGCTGGGGCAGCACCACCGGCGACGACAACGGCACGCCGACCGGCGTGATGGTGCCGAAGCACGTGGTCGTCAAGCTGCCGGAGAAGGTCGACATCAGCGCGTTCAACGTCGACCCGTCGAACACCTGCGGTGACCCGGAGGACGCGGCGACCGGCCAGTACCGGATCGAGACCTCGGCCGACGGCACCACCTGGGCGACCGCCCATGAAGGCACCTTCACCGCGGCCAACGTCGGCAAGTACAACCTGCTCACCCCGAGCGGCAACGCGACCGACGTCCAGTACGTGCGGATCTGGCTGCTCAGCCCGCAGGTCCCGGACTTCGCCACGAACTGCCCGGCGGGCGGCTACGCCGTCTGCCAGTTCACCGACCTGACCGAGCTCCAGGTCTTCGGCACCAAGTAACCTGCGTCACCCCGCGAAGGCCGGTCGAGCGTGCACCGCTCGGCCGGCCTTCCGACGTTCGAAGGACTCCGAGGGCACCGCCGCCCAGGCCGTGGCCACCCCAGGAATCCCGAACCGTTCCTTCGACGCCCGCCCCACGGACCGCGGCCTCCAGCGCTGACCGTCAGTCCGTTCCGGACGGTTTGGCCGGCGGCACCGTCTGCGCCCACTCGGCCCAGTCGGCAAGCGCCGAGTAGAGCCGGATGCCGGCTTCAACGGTGACTCGAAGCGACTGGGTCTGTGGGCTGTAGCCGAAGTCCCCGCGGTCCTTGGCGGCCGCGTACTGGCGGTACTGCTCGGCCAACTGGTTGTAGAAGCGCGCCTCGGCCTGCAGATGTCTCTGCAGGTCGACGGCGTCCATCAGCCAGAAGAAGAGGGACCGGAGCAGTGGCTGCAGCCGCATGGTGTGATCCACCTCGACCTCGGTCAGCCAGCGCTTGACCTCGGCGAGACCCGCGTCGGTGATCTTGTACGCCTTCCGCCGCCGCGGTCCCTCGCTCTCCACCTCGACCAGGCCTTCGCTCGCGAGCTTCCCGAGCTCGGCGTAGATCTTCGGGTGCTGCGCCGGCCAGATCGACCCCAGCACCTCGGTGAACCGCCGGGCCAGGTCGTACCCACTGGCCGGTCCCTCGGCGAGCAGCCCGAGCAGCCCGTGCCGCAACGACATGCCGCCTCCTTCGTCATCGTCCTGCGAGAAGCATCTTGACATGTCCCTGCGGACATGTGCATGCTCGCATATGTCCCTTGGGACATGTCCAGGGGAACATTTGACCCCAAGGAGCGGGAATGCCAGACAGTCAGCAACGCGGTGCGGTCCTCGTCACCGGATCGACCGGCGGCATCGGCGCCGCCACGGTCGCGGCGCTGCGCCGCCGCGGGTTCACCGTGTACGGCGGGGTGCGGCAGACCTCCCGTGATTCCACGACGCGCGAGGTGCTCCTCGATGTCGCGGATCCGGAGAGCGTCGCCGCGGCGGCCAAGCAACTCGCCGAGGAGGTCGGTGGGTTGCGTGCCGTGGTCAACAACGCCGGCGTGATCGTGCAGGGGCCGATCGAGTTGGTGCCGGCCGACGAGTGGCGGCGGCAGCTGGAAGTGAACACGCTCGGCCCGGCGTCCGTCGTACGGGAGTTCCTGCCGCTGGTGCGGGCCGGCGCGGGGCGGATCATCAACGTCAGCGCGCCGACCGGGCGGGTCGCGTTTCCGCTGCTCGGTGCGCTGTCCGTCAGCAAGGCGGGGTTGGAGGCGTTGTCGAACGCGCTGCGACTGGAGCTTGCCGCATGGGGCATCCCGGTCGTCGTGGTGGAGCCGGGATCGACCGCGACCGCGATCTTCACGAAGGCGGGCGTGGCCGAGCAGGAGGCGCGCGGCCGGCTCGACGCCGACCGGGTCGCGCTGTACCGCCCGCACCTCGACGCCTACGCCAAGGCGGCCGACCGATTCAAGCCGGGGCCGGTCGAGAAGGTTGCCGACGTCATCGTCCGTGCCGTCGAGGCTCGTCGCCCCAAGCGCCGCTACACCGTCGGCGACGCCCGCACCCTGGGCGCCATCCTGACCAGACTCCCCGCCGGCCTCCGAGACAAGGCGGTGACCAGCGCGCTGGGCCTGAACGGACTCAAGGCGTGAGCACGGTCGTCCTGATCGGCGCCACGTCCGGCCTCGGCCGGCAGGCCGCCGAGCAACTGGCCGGGCATCGTCTGTTCCTGATCGGGCGGGATCCGGACCGCGCGGCCGCGCTGGCCAAGCGGTTGCCTGATGCAACAGTGATCGCGGCGGACGTGTCGGTGCTGTCCGGGGTGGAAAGGGTGGCTGCCGTGATCTCGTCGGCCACCGAACGGGTCGACGTACTGGTGAACAACGCCGGGGTGATGACGCCGTCGCGGCAAGTCAGTGCCGAAGGGATCGAGCTCAACCTCGCGGTCCACCACCTCGCGCCGTGGTCCGTGACGGCGCTGCTGCTGCCACTGATTCCGGCGGGCGGCCGGATCGTCAATGTGAACTCCGAGGGACATCGTTCGCCGATGCGAGGCGGTGTGGTCCGGATCGACCCGGCGCGGCTGGAGGACGGTCCGGCCGAGTTCGACCCGTTCCTCACCTACAGCCGGTCGAAGCTGGCCAACCTGCTCTACACCTATGAGCTCCAGCGTCGCCGACCGGATCTGAGCGTGGTCGCCGTCCATCCAGGTGTCGTCCGGACGAGCCTCGGTCGTCAGTTCCCGCGGTTGCAGGTCGCGGCCATCCACGCGTTCGCGCTCTCCGCGCGCCGCGGTGCCGAGCCGGTCGTCCGGCTGGCCGTCGGGTCCGAGCGGCCGAGCGGGTACTACGACCGGTTCACGCCGGTCCGGTCGTCGGCAGCCTCGTACGACGAGGACCTGGCCCGCCGGGTCTGGCAGGCGACCGCGGAGCTGCGGCCGTACGCCGGACGGGCTGACCACATCGTGGACGCGGAGAAGTAAGTCGATCGAATTGGTTTAGTTTCACGGGGTGGATGTTGTGGCTCAGTGGTCGTCGCCGCGCCGCTCAGGTGGGCGGGGCGGCGACCGAGCCGCGCTCGATCAGGGTCGGGACGACGGTGGTACGGCGGACCCGGCGGTTGGTGTCGACCGCAGACGTGACCCGCGCCACCACGTCGGCGACCAGCTCGTCGAGCGGCCAGTGGAAGGTGGAGAGCGGCGGCGTAAGCAGTTGGCTCAGCGGCTGGTCGTCGTACCCGAGCAGGGAGAGGTCTTCCGGGACTCGGAGGCCGAGCTCGCGACTGGCGGCGTACACACCGAAGGCCATCGAGTCGGCGAGCGCCAGGATGCCGGTCGGGCGCGGGGTGCTGCTGAGCAGCTCGCGGGCGACCTCGGTGGCGCCGGGAAGGTCGTGTGGGCACGGGATGATGCGGACCTTCAGCTTGAGGCCGGAGGCGACCCGCTGAGCGATCTCCTCGGCCGGGCGCTGGATCTCGAAGCGGTGCGACGGGCTGAGCACCGCCACGGTCCGGTGTCCAGCGTCGGCCAGGCGACGCAGCGCCGTACTGACTCCGCTCTCGTTGTCGAAGATCACCTCGGACTTCGCCTTCGCTCCGGGCAGCGCGTCACCGATCGCAATGACCGGGGCCTGCTGGGCGATCTTGGTCCAGCCCTTCGCGGCCGGGTTGACCGGGATCACGACGATCGCGTCGGCGCGATGGTCGACCAGGTGTTGGGCGAGCTCGAGCTGACGGTCGGCGTCGCCGGCGGAGTCGATGATCCAGGCGTTCCGGTCGGGCGCCAGCAGCTCCCGGCCGAGCGCTGCCGCGAGACGTTGCTGCCAGAGGTCCTCGAGGGAGGCGCAGAGCACGCCGACCGAGCCACTCTTGCCGGAGGCGAGAGCTCGAGCGACCGGGTCCGCTTGGTATCCGAGCCGCTCGGCGGCGTCTTGGACCCGCTGGATGGTCTCCGGCGTCCCGTGCAGTCCGCGCAGCGCGTAGGACACCGCTGCCATCGACAGACCGGTCTCCGCGGCGATGTCCTTGAGGGTCGGCCTCCGGGCATTTCCGGACATGTCTCGAACCCTAGGGCATGGCTCGGACAGAAACTTGACAACCGGTCCTTTGAAGCGCTTCACTCTACACATCCTGAAGCGCTTCAATCTGATCAGGTCCGGGAGGTGAAGCCGTGATCGACGTCCACCAGCATCTGTGGCCGGCGGAGTTCGTCGACCGGCTCCGCGCTCGCCGTACGGCGCCGTACCTCGACGGCTGGACGCTGCACACCACGACCGAAGCGCCGTACGAGTGCGACCCGGCCGCGCATGCGATCGACAAGCGGGTGGCGATCGAGCAGGACGCCGGTACGGCGCTCGCCGTGGTGTCGCTGTCGAGTCCGCTGGGTGTCGAGCAGCTCGGCGATCGTGCGCTCCTCGACGCGTGGCACATCGGCGGGGCCGCACTGCCGGAGCCGTTCAAGGCCTGGGCGTCGATCAGCCTGCTGGAGCCCGATCTTCAGGACCTGCAATCCCTGCTGACCAACGGATTCCTCGGTGTACAGCTGCCCGCGCATGTCCTCGGCACGCCGGCCGGATGGGCTGCGCAGGCTGAGCTGCTGGCGATTGCCGAGCGGCTGAACAAGCCGATCCTCGTCCACCCGGGCACGGCCGAGCCGGTCGACGCGGCTCCTGGCTGGTGGGCGCCGGTCGTCGACTACGCGAACCAGTTGCAGGCCGCATGGTGGGCCTGGCACGCGTACGGCGGCCGACGCGAGTTCCCGCAGTTGCGGCTGTGCTTCGTCGCCGCGGCCGGCCTCGCGCCGGTGCACCACGAACGGCTGGCCGCCCGCGGCGGTCGGCTCGGCACCATCGACCCCAACCTGTACGTCGACACCTCGAGCTACGGCCCGCAGGGGATCGACGCGGTCGCGCGGGTCCTCGGCATCGACCAGGTCGTGCATGGCACCGACCGGCCGTACGCCGGGATCACCGACCACCGCCAAGGCGCCGCCGCGACCGCGGTGATCCGCCACGACAACCCGCACCGGCTCCTGTACGGGGCCGGGAAACCATCTCCTGAGAGGGGAGTGCAGTGACTGCTCAGCCCATCGACGTCCCGAACGTCCCGGCGCGCCAGCCCAGCCGGCTTGTGGATCTCAACAACTGTCTTTCGCTGGACGACCTTCCGGGCCGGGACCTCGATCCGCAGGAGCTGTCCGAGTTGGCGTCGTCCATCGCCGCGCAGCCGCACCTGTGGGAGGACAAGGTCGCCTACAGCGACGAGGAGCGGGTGTTCGCCTCGCTGCACCGCGACGCCAACGTCGACGTCTGGCTGATCTGCTGGACGCCGGTCAACGACACCGGCTGGCACGACCACGACGTCTCCTCGGGCGCGGTCGCGGTCGCCAAGGGCAAGCTCGTCGAGCACAACCTGGCCATCGGCACCGAGTCGATCGAGACCGAGGTGGAAGCCGGCGACGTCTACGGCTTCGGCCCCGACCACATCCACCGCCTCACCGGCCTCGACAAGGGCAGCGTCACCGTCCACGCCTACAGCCCCCCGCTCTGGCGCATGGGCCAGTACTCCGTCAAGGACGGCGTCCTCCGCCGAGTCTCCGTCTCCTACGCCGACGAACTCCGCCCGTTGGACTGAACCCTCTTTGCCAGCACACCCATTCTCTGACTATGGTCAGAGGATGGGTGTGGCTGAGGTTCGGCGGTTCAATCGGGTGGTCACTCAGCGGGTGGGGGCGTTGAGTGATGCGTACATGGCTCGGGATCGGTCGTTGGGGCAGGCTCGGGTGTTGTGGGAGATCGGGGACGGGAGTGATGTACGGGCGTTGCGGGCTCGGCTGGATCTTGATTCCGGGTACTTGAGTCGGTTGTTGCGGTCGTTGGAGGGGGACGGGCTGGTCCGGGTCGAGCCGAGTGGGGTGGACGGGCGGGTGCGGATCGCGCGGCTGACCAAGAGGGGAGCGGCCGAGCGGCGGGTGCTGGACGAGCGGTCGGACGAGTTGGCGGCGTCGATCCTGGCGCCGTTGAGCGAGGCGCAGCGCGAGCGGCTGGTCGCGGCGATGGACGACGTGGCCCGGTTGCTGACCGCTTCGATGGTGGAGGTCGCGATCGTCGATCCGCGGCAGCCGGAGGCGGCGTACTGCGTGCAGTCGTACTTCGACGAGCTCCGCGACCGGTTCGACCAGGGCTTCGACCACACCCGGAGCATCTCGGCGGACAACGCCGAGCTGACGCTGCCCTCCGGGTTGCTGCTGGTCGCGACGCTGCACTCGGAGCCGGTCGGCTGCGGGGCCCTGAAGTTGCACGGCGACGAGCCCGCGGAGATCAAGCGGATGTGGGTGTCACCCGACGCGCGCGGCCTCGGGCTCGGACGCCGGCTGCTGACCGAGCTCGAACGCGAGGCGGTCGCTCGGGGCGCGAGCGCCGTACGGCTCGAGACCAACCGGAACCTGGTCGAGGCGATCAGCCTGTATCGCGCGTCCGGCTACACCGAGGTTCCCGCGTTCAACGACGAGCCCTACGCCCATCACTGGTTCGAGAAGTCCTTGAAAGCCTGAACCCGCGGGGGGGCCGACGGGCCTCCTCCCAGCGCAGCTGCATGTTCCCGGCCAGTTCCTCGAACCACCGGCTGCTCCATTCCGGGGACCCTACCGACCGGGATGTCACTTGTTTGTCGGTTCCTCATCGATCCAGGCCGATGCGTGTGTTGGCGGGGTCGGCAGGGTAGACATGAGGGCAGTACTGACACCCGGGGGCGGGGACTAGTGGAGTGGAGGGGGACGTATGGCGTTTGCGATCGCGCCGTTGAATCCGGCGATCCTGCCGGCGGCTGCGGGCAACTACACGCACGGCGTGCAGGTGGACGGCGCCCGGCGGATGGTGTTCGTCAGCGGTCAGGTGCCGTGGGGCAACGAGCACGGGCGGGTGCCGGAGAGCTTCGAGGCGCAGTGCCGGATGGTCTGGCGGAACGTGCTCGCTGTGCTGGCCGAGGCCGGGATGGGCGTCAAGAACCTGGTGAAGGTGACGACCTACCTGTCGGACCGGCAGTTCCGGGCGCTCAACTCGAAGATCCGCGAAGAGGTCCTCGGCGACCACGCACCCGCACTCACGGTCATCATCTGCGACATCTACTCGGAGAACTGGCTCCTGGAGATCGAGGCCGTTGCGATGGCGTGACCGGTCCACCGGGTTCGCAAGTGGCTATGGATTCAAGGCTGTCAGGAACTTAGCGTCGGGCGCATGAGGATCAGGGTGGTCGACGCGTTTGCGGAGCGGGCTTTCGGCGGGAACCCGGCGGCGGTGTGCGTGCTGGCGGCCGGTGAGTGGCCGGACGCCGGGTGGATGCAGGACGTCGCGGCGGAGATGAACCTGTCCGAGACCGCCTTCGCGCGGCCGTCCGAGCAGTCCGACGCGGACTGGGACCTGCGCTGGTTCACGCCGACGATCGAGGTCGACATGTGCGGGCACGCCACCCTCGCGACCGCGCATGTGCTGGCCGGCGACGGGCTGGTCGGTGGGAAGGTCCGGTTCAGCACGCGCAGCGGCATCCTGCTCGCGTCCGTCGGCGACGCGATCACGCTCGACTTCCCGATCTCGCCGACCACGGAGATCGCCGTACCGGATGGTCTGGTCGAGGCGCTCGGCGTGCAGCCGGAGAGCGTCCACAGCACCGGTGCGCTGACCGACGTACTCGTGGTGCTTCCGGACGAGGCCGCAGTACGGGCGATCACCCCGGACGTCGGCGCAGTGGAGGCGGTCAACCGCCGCGACGGCAACCGCGGGACCATCGTCACCGCGCCGGGGCAGGAGTACGACTTCGTCTCGCGGTTCTTCGCGCCCGCCGCCGGCATCCCCGAGGACCCGGTCTGCGGCAGCGCGCACACCGCGCTGGCGTCGTACTGGGCTGGGCGCCTCGGACGGGACGACCTGGTCGGCTACCAGGCCTCCGACCGAGGCGGTGTCCTGCATGTCACCGCAGCGGGCGACCGCGTCTACCTGAGCGGCAGCGCGGTCACCACACTGGACGGTGAACTTCTGATGAGGCCGTGACCTAGGCCCAGGTCTCCGCGTGGGTGGCGACGCCGTTCGGGGCGATGAGCTCGGTGACGACGTCCTCGGCGTCCGCGTCCAGCGGCTCGAACGGGTGCTCCGGTACGACGTACGCGCGGGCGCCGGCCACCATCTCGATCCCCGGCAGCTCGAACCACGCCTCGCCGACCTCACGGCTGATCTCGTAGATCGCCTGCTCGGCCGAGTCGACCGGGTCCTTCTCGCCGGTCTCGTCCAGCTCGGCCGGGTGCCGCTCCTGCGCGGCGCGGCCGGCCTCGAGCAGCGCGTCCAGGTCGACCACGCGCAGGTCGAAGCGTGACACCACGCTGATCACCTGGTCCTGCTCGACCTCTTCGTCGTCCTCGTCGTCGGCGCTGTCCTCCAGCAGCAGCGGCGCCGTACCGGTGTGCTCGAAGACGGCGTCGTTCCAGCTCTCGACGAGCTCCTCGAGCGCCGCATTCTGGTCGTAGATCGCGGTCTGCTCCTCGTCGCCGGTCATCGCCAGCAGGGCCTCGGTGTGGGCCTGGAGCCGCTCCGCCAGCCGGCGGCTCGCCTCGGCGAGCGCCTCCCGGGTCTCCGCGGAGAAGAACTGCTCGGTTGGGGCGATATCCAGTTCAGTCACTAGCTGTTCTTCCCTTATCAATCAGTGGGCTGGTGATTGCCAGCCGTAAGTATGCGGACTCGCCGCCTGCTCACGAAGTTCTGTCCGGAATCCGTGGCGTGAGAGGCCTGTCAGAGGTTCCGTGCGGCGCTGTGAGAGGACTGTGAGAACTCTCCTGAGCAGGCAGCCAGCGGTGTGCAGTGGGTCCATGAGCAATTTCGCTGTGAGGTGGCGTCGTCATGTCTGACGTGATCTACCTCGCCGTCACCGTCGTCGTCTTCGCGGCCGTCTGGCTCGCGCTGCGTGGAGTGGAGAAGTTGTGAGCGCCGAGAACATCGCCGGCCTGGTGGTCGCGGCGGGCCTGGTCCTCTACCTCGTCGCCGCCCTGATCTTCCCCGAGAGGTTCTGATGTCCGACACCGCAGCCGGCCTGTTACAGGTCGGCCTCCTCGTCGCGCTCCTGGCTGCTGTGTACCGGCCGTTCGGCGGCTACATGGCGCACGTCTACACGTCCGACAAGGACCTGCGGATCGAGCGCGGCGCGTACAAGCTGCTCGGGGTCGACCCGAAGGCGGACCAGACCTGGGCCGTGTACGCCCGGTCGCTGATCGCCTTCTCCGCCCTCGGCGTCGTCCTGCTCTACCTGCTGCAGCGGCTGCAGTCGCAGTTGCCGCTGTCCAACGACCTGCCCGGGGTCGAGTCCGGCCTGGCGTTCAACACCGCCGCGTCGTTCGTCTCGAACACCAACTGGCAGTCGTACGTCCCCGAGGTCACGATGGGCCACCTGGTCCAGTTCGCCGGCCTCGCGGTGCAGAACTTCCTCTCCGCGGCCGTCGGCATCGCCGTCGCGGTCGCCGTCATCCGCGGCTTCGCCCGGAGCAAGACCGACCGGCTCGGCAACTTCTGGGTCGACCTGACCCGGACCGTGCTGCGGGTGCTGCTCCCGATCGCGATCGTCGGCACGCTGGTGCTGGTGGCGATGGGCGTCGTCCAGAACTTCTCCGGTGGTCACGAGGTCACCTCGGTCGTCGGCCAGTCGCAGACCATCCCGGGCGGCCCGGTGGCGAGCCAGGAAGTGATCAAGGAACTCGGCACCAACGGCGGTGGCTACTACAACGCGAACTCGTCGCACCCGTTCGAGAACCCGAACCCGCTGTCCGACCTGTTCGAGATCTTCCTGCTGCTGGTGATCCCGGTCTGCATCACTCGCACCTTCGGCGTGATGGTCAAGGACAAGCGGCAGGGCTACGCGATCCTCGGTGTGATGGGCGTCCTCTGGGCGGCCTTCACCTTCTCGGCCACCTTCTTCGAGAACCAGGGCGCCGGTACGGCGACCCAGGCCGCCGGCGCCGCGATGGAGGGCAAGGAGACCCGCTTCGGCGAATGGGCGTCAGCTCTCTTCGCGACCTCGACGACCGGTACGTCGACCGGTGCGGTCAACTCGATGCATGACTCGTTCACCCCACTCGGTGGCGGTACCGCGCTGTTCCACATGATGCTGGGCGAAGTATCGCCAGGTGGTGTCGGCACCGGTCTGTACGGCATGTTGGTGCTCGCTGTGCTGACGGTCTTCGTGGCGGGCCTGATGGTCGGCCGCACGCCGGAGTACTTGAAGAAGAAGATCACCGCCCGCGAGATGAAGCTGGTCTCGCTGTACATCCTGACCACGCCGACCCTGGTGCTCGCCGGTGCCTCGATCGCGATGGGCCTGGCAGTGGCGCGGGCCTCGATCTGGAACACCGACAGTCCGCACGGCTTCTCCGAGGTGCTCTACGCGTTCACCTCGGCCGGCAACAACAACGGCAGCGCGTTCGCCGGCATCAGTGCGAACATCCCCTTCTACAACACCGCGCTCGGCCTGGTGATGCTGCTCGGCCGGTTCGTGCCGATCGTGCTCGTGCTCGCGCTGGCCGGCTCGTTCGCCAAGCAGGCGCCGGTGCCGGTGACCCAGGGCACGCTGCCCACGCACAAGGCGCTGTTCGTGACCATGCTGGTCGGCGTCGTGCTGATCGTCACCGGGCTGACCTACTTCCCCGCTCTCACCCTCGGACCCCTCGCGGAGGGACTGTGACCACGCTCGTCAAGACCCCTCCTCCGGCCCCGGAGAAGGTGGCGAAGAAAGCGCCGTCGGGTCTGTTCGACCCGAAGATGCTGCTGACCTCCCTGCCGGACGCGCTGCGCAAGCTCGACCCGCGGGTGATGGTCAAGAACCCGGTGATGTTCGTGGTCGAGGTCGGCGCCGTCGCGTCGACGATCATCGCCGTCACCGACTCCAGCGTGTTCGTCTGGTGGATCGTGGTCTGGCTCTGGCTGACCGTCATCTTCGCCAACCTGGCGGAGGCGGTCGCGGAGGGCCGGGGCAAGGCCCAGGCCGAAACGCTGCGGCGGGCCAAATCCGAGACCACCGCGCGCCGGCTGGTCGGCGATCGCGAGGAGGAGGTGCCGGCCACCCGGTTGCAGCTCGGCGACCTCGTCGTGGTCGAGGCCGGTCAGATCATCCCCGGCGACGGTGACGTGGTCGAGGGTGTGGCCAGTGTCGACGAGTCGGCGATCACGGGCGAGTCCGCGCCGGTGATCCGCGAGTCCGGCGGTGACCGCAGTGCGGTCACCGGCGGGACCAAGGTGCTGTCGGACCGGATCGTCGTGAAGATCACCACCAAGCCCGGCGAGAGCTTCATCGACCGGATGATCGCCCTGGTCGAAGGCGCGTCCCGGCAGAAGACGCCGAACGAGATCGCGCTGAACATCCTGCTGGCCAGCCTCACCATCGTGTTCATGGTCGCCACGGTCACGTTGCCGACGTTCGCGTCGTACGCGAAGACCGACCTGAGCATCGTGATCCTGGTGGCCCTGCTGGTCTGCCTCATCCCGACCACCATCGGCGCGCTGCTGTCCGCGATCGGTATCGCGGGGATGGACCGGCTGGTCCAGCGCAACGTGCTGGCGATGTCCGGCCGCGCGGTCGAGGCGGCAGGCGACGTGAACACACTGCTGCTCGACAAGACCGGCACCATCACGCTGGGCAACCGGCAGGCGTCGGAGTTCATCCCTGTCGAGGGGGTGACCGACACCGAGCTCGCGGACGCGGCCCAGCTGTCCAGTCTGGCCGACGAGACGCCGGAGGGCCGGTCGATCGTCGTACTGGCGAAGACCGGGTACGGACTGCGGGAACGGCACACCGGCGAGCTGCCGCACGCCCATTTCGTGGAGTTCACCGCGCAGACCCGGATGAGTGGTGTGGACGTGGACGGTCGGCAGGTCCGCAAGGGCGCGGCCGGTGCGGTCAACGCCTGGATCAGCAATCAGGGCGGTACGACGGACCGGCAGCTCGGCGAGATCGTCGACGGGATCTCGGCCTCCGGCGGAACGCCGCTGGTGGTTGCCGAGAGCGTCGACGGGAAGGCTCGCGCGCTCGGCGTCATCCACCTCAAGGACGTGGTCAAGGAAGGGATGCGGGAGCGGTTCGACCAGATGCGTGCGATGGGCATCCGGACCGTGATGATCACCGGTGACAACGCGCTGACCGCGAAGGCGATCGCCGAGGAGGCCGGGGTCGACGACTTCCTGGCCGAGGCGACGCCCGAGGACAAGATGGCGCTGATCAAGAAGGAGCAGGAGGGTGGCCGGCTGGTCGCGATGACCGGCGACGGCACCAACGACGCGCCGGCGCTGGCCCAGGCCGACGTCGGGGTGGCGATGAACTCCGGTACGTCGGCCGCGAAGGAGGCCGGCAACATGGTCGACCTCGACTCCAACCCGACCAAGCTGATCGAGATCGTCGAGATCGGCAAGCAGTTGCTGATCACCCGCGGTTCGCTGACCACGTTCTCGATCGCGAACGACGTGGCCAAGTACTTCGCGATCCTGCCGGCGTTGTTCGCGGCGGCGTACCCGGGGCTGGACAAGCTGAACATCATGCAGCTGCAGACGCCGGAGTCGGCGATCGTGTCGGCCATCGTGTTCAACGCCCTCGTCATCGTGGCGCTCGTACCGCTCGCCTTGCGGGGTGTGCAGTACAAGCCGTCCTCGGCCTCGGCGATGCTGCGCCGCAACCTGCTGGTGTACGGCGTCGGCGGCCTGATCACGCCGTTCGTCGGTATCAAACTCCTCGACCTGGTGATCTCGCTGATCCCGGGTATCGGCTGAAAGGCTGTTGTTCATGGCAAGCAATCTGCCCGGCTCGGTCCGGCAGTTCGGAGTGGCGATCCGGGCGCTGCTGTTCTTTACCATTGCCCTCGGCATCCTCTACCCGCTGGTGATGACAGGGGTGGCCCAGGCGCTGTTCAACGACAACGCGAACGGCTCGATCGTCCAGGTCGACGGCAAGGACACCGCGTCCGACCTGATCGGGCAGGCCTACACCCAGGACAGCGGCAAGAAGGACGACGAAGGCAACCCGATCATGGTCGCGGACCCGAAGTGGTTCCAGACCCGGCCGTCCGCGGTCGACTACGACGCGATGGGCAGCGCGGGGTCCAACTACGGACCCAACAACGCCGATCTGCTCGCGGCGATCGAGGAGCGGAAGAAGGCGGTCGCGGAGCTCGAAGGCGTGGACCCGTCACAGGTTCCGCCGGACGCGGTCACCGCCAGCAGCAGCGGCCTCGACCCGCACATCAGCCCGGCCTACGCCGCGCTGCAGGTCAACCGGGTCGCGCGGGAGCGCGGCCTGGACGTGGCCAAGGTCCAGGAGCTGGTGAAGGAGAACACCGAGGGCCGGACCCTCGGATTCCTCGGTGAGCCCCGGGTCAACGTCGTCACGCTCAACAACGCTCTGGCTGCGCAGGGCTGACCTGAGAGCATAGGGGTATGAGCAAGAGCGGCCGCGGGCATCTGCGGATCTACCTGGGTGCCGCGCCCGGCGTCGGGAAGACCTACAAGATGCTGGGCGAGGGACAGCGGCGGATGTCCCGCGGCACCGACGTGGTGGTCGGATTCGTCGAGACCCACGGCCGCGAGCACACCGCGGAGATGCTCGACGGCCTGGAACTGGTACCGCGGCGCATCATCGACTACCGCGGCGCCAGCTTCACCGAGATGGACATCGACGCCGTCCTGGCCCGCCGGCCGGACGTCGCGCTGATCGACGAGATGGCGCACACCAATGTGCCGGGCAGCCGGAACGAGAAGCGCTGGCAGGACATCGAGGAGATGCTGGCCGTCGGGATCGACGTGATCTCGACGGTCAACATCCAGCACCTCGAGTCGATCAACGACGTGGTCGAGAAGATCACCGGCGTACCCCAGCAGGAGACGATCCCGGACCGGGTGGTCCGGTCCGCCGACCAGATCGAACTGGTCGACATGACACCGGAGGCTTTGCGCCGCCGGATGGCGCACGGCAACGTCTACGCCGCCGACAAGGTCGATGCCGCACTGGGCAACTACTTCCGGGTCGGCAACCTGTCCGCCCTACGCGAACTCGCGTTGCTCTGGCTCGCCGACCGGGTGGACGCCGGCCTGCAGCAGTACCGTGCCCAACATGACATCGAGTCGACCTGGGAAGCCCGCGAACGTGTCGTGGTCGCCCTCACCGGCGGCCCCGAAGGCGAGACCCTGATCCGGCGTGCCGCCCGCATCGCCGCCAGGTCCTCCGGAGTGGACCTGCTCGCAGTCCACGTCGCCCGCTCCGACGGCCTGACCGGCGCGAACCCGAAACGGCTCGCCGAGCAGCGCAAACTGGTCGAGAGCATCGGCGGCACCTATCACCAGGTGGTCGGTGACGACGTCCCGGGCGCGCTGCTGACGTTCGCCCGGGCCGAGAACGCCACCCAGTTGGTGCTGGGCGGCAGTCGCCGGTCCCGGTTCGGCTCCCTGTTCACCGGCCCTGGCATCGGGGCGACCACGATCCGCGACTCCGGCGACATCGACGTCCATATCGTCACCCACGCCGAGATGGGCCGCGGCCGGCTGCCCCGATTGCGCGGCAGTCTGTCCCGGCGCCGCAAGATCCAGGGCTTCGTGCTGTCGGTCCTGCTGCCGCCGGTGCTGGCCCTGCTGCTCGGTCTCGGCGGCGACAACCTCAACCTGACCAGCAACGTGCTGGCGTTCCTGTTCGCCGTGGTCGTCGTCGCGCTGGTCGGCGGGTTGTGGCCTGCGATGGTGACCGCGATCGGCGGCTCTGTCGTCCTCAACTACTTCTTCACCCCGCCGACCCGGACCTTCACCATCGCGGAGCTCAACAACGCGCTCGCGCTGGCGATCTTCGTGCTGGTCGCGGCCATGGTGAGCTCGGTCGTCGACCGGGCGGCCAGACGGACCCGACAGGCCGCCCGAGCGGCCGCCGAGTCGGAGACGCTGGCGACACTGGCCGGGTCGGTACTGCGCGGCGAGACCGCGCTGCCCGCGTTGCTCGAGCGCGTTCGCGAGGCCTTCGGGATGACCGGCGCCTGCCTGATGGAGCGCGTGGACGACGACGAGCTGACCGAGCAATGGCGCCCGCTGGCCTCGGCCGGCACGCTGACCTGCAGCAGGCCGGAGGAAGCCGACGCGGAGATCCCGGCCCGCGACGATCTGGTCCTGGTCCTGCAGGGCCACCAGTTGGCCGCGGACGAACGGCGGCTGGTCGGAGCCTTCGCCGATCACGCGGCTGCCTTGGTCGACAGGGCCCGGTTGAGCGAAGCCGCAGCCGAGGCGAAGCCGCTGGCCGAGGCCGACAAGCTCCGTACGGCGTTGCTCCGTGCCGTCGGCCACGATCTCAGGTCACCCCTCGCCTCGGCGAAGGCGTCGGTGACCAGCCTGCGTAGTGACGACGTCGAGTGGAGTGAGTCCGAGCGGGCCGAGCTCCTGGAGACTGCGGACGAGTCGCTGGACCGGTTGTCGCGACTGGTGGACAATCTGCTCGACCTGAGCCGCCTGCAGGCCGGCGTACTGCCCGTCTTCACCCGTCCGATGGCCTTGGACGAGGTGATGCCCGGCGTGCTGACCGAGCTCGGTGACGACGGGGACAGCGTGATCGTGGACATCCCGCACACGCTGCCGCTCGTCGAGGCCGATCCGGCCCTGCTGGAGCGCGTGATCGCCAACCTGGTGGCGAACGCGATCCGCTACTCGCCGCCGGGGCGGTCGCCGCTGCTGACCGGGAGCTCACTCGGCGAGACCGTCGAGATCCGGGTGGTCGATCGCGGACCGGGGATCCCGCAGGAGGACCGGGACCGCGTCTTCGCGCCGTTCCAGCGGCTCGGCGACACCGACAACACCGTCGGCGTCGGGCTCGGCCTGGCCCTGGCCCGCGGTCTCACCGAGGCGATGCAGGGCACGCTGCAGCCGGAGGACACCCCCGGCGGCGGGTTGACCATGGTGGTCGCAATCCCGGCGGCGACCCTGCGGCCGGCCGACGCGCCGGTCCCAGGCGCCCGGGAACGCTCCGCACCGGAGGTGCATGAATGACAGGCCGGGAGGCCCGATGACGAGGGTTCTGGTGGTCGACGACGAACCACAGATCGTCCGGGCCTTGCAAATCAATCTGAAGGCCCGGGGGTACGAGGTGCATCTGGCCGGCTCGGGTACGGCGGCGTTGAAGGTCGCGGCGCAGCTCCCGCCGGAGCTGGTGATCCTCGACCTCGGGTTGCCGGACTTCGACGGCGTCGACGTGATCCGCGGCCTGCGCGGATGGACCGAGGCGCCGATCCTGGTGCTGTCCGGGCGGACCGACCAGACGGACAAGGTCGAGGCGCTGGACGCCGGCGCCGACGACTACGTGACCAAGCCGTTCGGGATCGACGAGCTGCTCGCCCGAATGCGCGCCGTACTCCGGCGCAGCAACCTCTCCCAGGACCAGCCGGTCGTCACCGTCGGCGGCGCGTCGGTCGACCTGGCTGCCAAGCGAGTCACGTTGGAGAACGGCGAGGACGTCCGGCTCACTCCCACCGAGTGGCACCTGCTCGAGGTGCTCGTCCGGCATCCCGGCAAGCTGATGTCCCAACGCCAGTTGCTCACGGAGGTCTGGGGCCCCGGCTACGAGACGGCGAGCGGCAACCTTCGCTTCTACATGGGCCAACTCCGCCGCAAACTGGAGCCCGACCCGGCCCGCCCCAAACACCTCCTCACCGAACCAGGAATGGGCTACCGCTTCGAACCGTGATCCTGGTGCCAGCCCACGCCTGGCGGCTCGTGTCTGTTTTGTTCAAGACTTTGTCTGTGGGGTGCGCCAGGGTGGGGGTATGGACATCTTCGGTGCGGGACGGGATTTCGTACGGCGGGAAGCGCGGTTGCTGGAGTCGCGGGTGTTTGCGGCTGTGTTCGAGGGGGCGGACTCGGGTGGGGTCGTGGACGCGTTGCGCGGTTACCAGAACGCCGACGGTGGGTTCGGGCATGGGCTCGAGCCGGACAAGCGTTGCCCGGACAGTTTGCCGCTCGACGTGCAGGTCGCGTTTGAGACGCTGCTGACGGCGGGTGCGCGAGACGAGGAGATGATCCGGCGCGCCGTCGACTGGCTGCAGTCGATCGCGACGCCTGACGGTGCGGTTCCGCTGTGCGGCCCGGCCGTCGAGGGCTACCCGCGGGCCGAGCACATCAGCGAGTGGACCTACGAGCCGAGCCTCAACCCGACGGCCGGTCTGGTCGGGCAGCTCTACCAGTTCGGCTTCGAGCACCCGTGGCGGGACAAGGCCGCCGCGTGGTGTGCCGCCGAACTCGCGAAGGGCTTCCCGGAGGACGCGCACGGGATGCACGTCTCGATGGAGTTCCTCGAGCACACCGACGGCGTCGACCTGGACCAGGTCCGCGACTGGCTGCCGAAGCTCAACTGGTACCGCGCCGACGCCGCGGACCCGACGTACGGCGTCACCCCGCTGCACTTCGCGCCGACGCCGGACAGCTTCTGGCGCCCGCTCTTCGACGACGCCCAGATCGAGGCCCACCTCGACCGCCTGATCGCCGACCAGCAACCCGACGGCGGCTGGGCCCTGACCTGGGAACCCCCAAGCCAGACCGCCACCCTCGAGTACCGCGGCCGCGTCACCATCGCCGCCCTCCGAACCCTGAAGGCCTACAACCGGCTCTGACAGGATGTGCGTTCGGCTCTGAAGATCGACCGTTCACCGATGACCGGTTGCGAGTGAGTGGCGACTCTGGGTGAGATCGAAGGGAACACCCCGTTTCCGCCCAGACGAAGGTGGTCTCATGCGTCGTCTCAAACAGCTCGTCGCCGCTCTGGCTCTGCTCGCGATTCCGCTCACTCCCACCGCCTCGGCCTCGCTGTCGCCTGACTGGATCGGCAGCTGGGCCGTCGCCGTCACTCCACCCGGTACGTCGGGTCTCTCGGCGACCGGTGTCACCGACACGACCCTGCGGCAAGTGGCTCACCTGAGCATCGGTGGCTCGGAGCTGCGGCTGCGGTTGTCCAACGTCTACGGCACGTCCCCGCTCGTCGTCGGCAAGGTGACGCTGACGCCGCGGGACGACGATCTCGCCGGTACGCCGACAGTCGAGTCGGCCAAGCTGGTCCCGGTGCTGTTCGGCGGCCAGCCCTCCGTCACGATCCCGGTAGGTGCTGAGTGGGTGTCCGACCCGGTGCACGTCGTCGTACCGGATGACACCGACCTGGTGATCAGCACGTACTTCCCCGGTCCAACGGGCCCGCTGACCCAACACCCGGCCGGCTACGCGACGGGCTTCCGGGCCACCGGTGACCAGACCGGCGGCGACGGGTCGCAGTACCAGGCGATCTCCGGGATGGCCCGCTACATCGTCGAAGGTGTCGACGTGCGGAGTCGGGTGCGTGGCTCGGTCGTGCTGTTCGGCGACTCGATCACCGACGGCGTGGTGTCGCCGATCGACCAGAACCTGCGGTACCCGGACCAGTTGGCCGATCGGTTGCTGGCCCAACCGGCGTACCGCGAGCTCGGCGTCCTCAACGCCGGGATCAGCGGCAACCGCCTGCTCAACAACGCCGGTACGGCGGGGGACTCGACGCTGGCGCGGTTCGACCGGGACGTGATCGGGCAGGCCGGTGTGCAGACCGTCGTACTGCTGGAAGGCATCAACGACATCGGTGGCAGCCGCGGCGCGGTCGAGCCGGCTGCGCTGATCGCGGTGCACCGGCAGTTCATCGAGCGGGCGCACCAGGCCGGGCTGAAGGTGATCGGCGCGACGCTGACGCCGTACGAGGGCGCCGGTTACTACACGCCCGAGGGTGAAGCGGACCGGCAGGCGCTCAACCACTGGATCCGGACGTCCGGTGAGTACGACGCCGTCGTCGACTTCGACCAGGCGGTCCGCGACCCGGCGGCGCCGTCCAAGATGCTGCCGGCGTACGACGTCGGCGACCACCTGCACCCGAACGCCGAGGGCTTCAAGGCGATGGCAAACGCCTTCGACCTCAAGGAGTTCTAGCCCGCTTCCGCGGGATGTTCGACCTGGCGATCGCCCCACTGCGTGAGCAGACCGCGGGCGATCTCCAGGTCCTCCCGCAGCGATCGGTCGGTGAGATCACCCGGCAACGAGGCCAGCGCGTCGGCCAACCACGGCGCGACCGCAGCCGGCGCGAGGTCGTCAGGCGTCAAGCCTGCAAGGCGAATCGCTCGCACAGCGGTGACCAGCTCACTCGCCAGCACCTCACGGAGCGCGTCGAGGAGCTGAGCCGTGAGTACGGCGGCCTGTGGCGCGAAGCTGGCGTGGTGCTCGGCGCCGCGCGACAGCGTCGCGGTACCGAGAGTCGCGGGCTGTGCGGCCGATCGGACGGCGGCGAGTGCGTCGTGGGCGACGTACTCGATCATCATCACGCCCGAACTCGCCTCCGCGCCGCTGGCCAGGAACCGGCTCAGCCCGGTGAACTCCGGGTCGACCAGGTTCGCGACGCGGGACGTCGACAAGGTCGCGACGCTGTGGAGGCTCAGCCGCAGTGAGTCGAGGGCGAGCGCGATCGGCATCGCGTGCCAGTTGCCGTTGTGCAGCACGGTGTCGCCGGCCACCAGCGGGTTCTCGGCGGAGGCGTTGATGTCGATCCGGAGACTGTTGCCAAGCGCATCGACATGGTCGACGGCCGGTCCGAGTACCTGGGCGAAAGCTCTGAGGCCGAACGGATCCTGGACGCGGGCCGGTGCGATCGGCAGGTCGTCGAGCAGTAGGCGCATCCGGCGTGCGACCCGGACCTGGCCCGGCTGCGGGCGGGCTTCGTGGACGCGGACGTCGTACACCTCGGCGTTGCCGCGCAGGGCGACGTGCGACAGGGCGCCGACCAGCGGTACGACGTTGATCAGCGTGGCGGCCTCGACGTACGCGAGGCAACACTCGGCCAAGGTGAGCGCGTTGCTGGAGAGCAGGGGCAGTGCGCTGGTCCCGTCCACGACGGCGCCGAGGGCGAGACCCAGCTCGGCCAGCGGACCCAGATCGCCGGTCCCGATCGCGCCGCCGCGGTGCAGGTCGGGCAGCTCGTCGTCGTTGAGGAGCGCGACGATCGCGTCGGCGACCTCGGGCTCGAGCCCGGATCCGCCGGACGCGAGCTGGTTGACCCGGATCAGCAGCCCGAGCCGGACCACGTCCTTCGGGTACGACGTCGTACCGGTGGTGGAATGGGATCCGAGCAACCGGGCGCCGTGCTCGGGGTCGGAGGTCAGCACATCCCGGTTGGCGCCGACTCCCGTGGTCCGCCCGTACACCGGCCGCCGCTGAGCAACCTCGGCCACCGCGAGTGCCGACTCGTGCATCCGCTTTCGCGCGACGTCACCCAACCGCACCGCAGTCCGCCGCTGACCCAACGCCACGGCCTCCAACGGGGTCAATCCGACACCCAGAATCTCCACCGGCTCCACAGTCCTCAGTGTGAGCCGCGACACCACCGTTGGGCAGCAACCCGGCCGAGGTCACCGTCTCGGATCCGAGACCCTCCCCGAACCCCGGACATGCAACGGGGACCTCGGACATCAGGTCAGATGTCCGAGGTCCCCGCAAGATGTCCGGGGTTTACGACTTGCCGTAGCGCTTCTTGAACTTCTCGACCCGGCCCTGGGTGTCCATCACGCGCTGCTGACCCGTATAGAACGGGTGCGTCGCGGCCGAGATCTCGACGTCGACGACCGGGTAGGTGTTCCCGTCGTGCCAGACGATGGTCTCGTTGCTCTCGCGCGTCGAACCGGTGAGGAAGCTGAAGTCGCCGGACTTGTCCCGGAAGACGACCCGGCGGTAGTCGGGGTGGATGTCCTTCTTCATGCTGCAGTACTTCCTTCCAGATAAGGGGCGAACGGGTCGGTCAGCGGGTGGACCGCTTCGTCCGCACGCAGGACACAACCATCCAGACGCTCGCGTAATTCCCGGACGTCCAGCCCGACCCCGGTGATGGACAGGTACGACGCCCGGTCGCCGTGATCCGGGTGCCACTCGAGGGCCGACCGGGCCTGGTGCTGCTGCCCGACCCCGGGCCAGCGGTCGGCCGGGAGGTCGGCCAGCCACGGGCCGAGCACGCCGATCGCGATATTCGTGCCGAAGCTGTCCCAGCTCAGGCGGTTGCGGTGCTGGGTGGCGATCCACACTGTCCCGCGGCCGCGCGCCGTACCGGCGACCAGGTCCTCCAAGGCGTCGTACAGCCGCTCCGGGTGGAACGGGCGATCCGCCTGCCACACCAGCGTCCGCACCGGTCCGCTCTCGGTCGTCGCGCAGATCGAGCCGGGCTCGGTCCAGGTCTCGGCGGCGTCCGGATCGTGCAGCCGTACGCCGAGCAACCCGGCCGGACTGGTCCGGACCAGAAGTTGTGGATTGATCGCCTGGGTGAGCGCCCGGACGGTCTCGTCGTCGCTGCTGAGCACGGCTGCGTTCGCGTACTCGAGCTGGCGGGCGACCACCTCCGCGATCGCACGGCTGTCCTCGGCGGCGGTCGGGATCCCGCGGTCCTGGATCAGCTGGTCGCCGGTGAGATCGTCGATCACGCTGCCGGTGTCGACCGTTGTGACGACCGCGTCCACCCGGAGCTCGCCGCCGGCGTCGCGGGCGATCTCCTCGGCGACCGCCTGGGTGTCTCCGGCTCCGGGCACCGACACGACTGCGGCGTCGTACCTCTCCACCGCCGCGATGCTGACCAGCAGGGTGACCAGGGAGCCGCGCATCGCGCAGGAGACGCACGGGTGGCTCATCTGGATCACCTCGCGGTCGATCACGCCGCCGGCAGTCCGGGCGATCCGTACGACGGACCCGTCGGCCAGACCGCTGACGTCGTACTCGACCAGTACGCCGCGCGAGCCGGCGGCGGCCAGCAGGTTGCCCGCCACCGCGCCGCGGAACCGCTCGTCGATCCCCGTGAGCAAGGTCACCGGCAGCATCCATACTCCCTTATTGAAAATGATTACCAGTACAATGTACACTGAGGACCGCAGTTGAGGAAAGGAACCCCAGCATGGCCAAGCGCAACGACCTCCGCCCGATCGTCAAGCTCCGCAGTACGGCGGGCACCGGCTTCACCTACGTAACGCGCAAGAACCGGCGGAACAATCCCGACCGCCTGGTGATGCGCAAGTACGACCCCGCCGTCCGGCAGCACGTGGACTTCCGCGAAGAGCGCTGATGGCGAAGACCAGCAAGATCGCCAAGAACGAGCAGCGCAAACGGACCGTCGCCCGGTACGCCGGGCGCCGGGCCGAGCTGAAGCGGATCATCGCCGACCCGCAGTCGTCGTTCGAGGACCGCGGCGCGGCACAGCTCGCGCTGCAGAAGCTCCCGCGGGACGCGAGCCCGATCCGGGTCCGCAACCGCGACGTCGCCGACGGCCGGCCCCGCGGCTACCTGCGCAAGGCAGGCATCTCCCGCGTCCGCTTCCGCGCGATGGCCCACCGCGGCGAACTCCCCGGCATCACCAAGTCCTCCTGGTAGTGCCCCACCGCGACGTGGATGCCGCGGCCCGGGCGTACGACGGCCCTCCCCGAAGTCAGGTGGCTTCGCGGAGGGCCGCTGTACGTGGTCGATCACTGCCAGAAGCGGACCCGGTGGTCGGTGATGAAGTCGGTTCTGGTGGCGCCGGTCGGGGTGAGGGACTGGACGGTCCGGTCGTCCGGGCGGGTGCGCGGCCAGGGGGTGGTGCCGGTGCGGGCGAAGTCGGCCCAGGTGGTGATCAGGTGGTCGGCGTACTGCTGCTGTGGCGGCTCGAGGACGTCCAGGTCGAAGAAGTAGGCGACATCGCTCAGGTGGTGCGAGCCGACGGGCCAGTCCGGCTTGGGCGCTCCGGCGTACCAGGGCGCCTCGCCGGCGAACTCGATCGCGTACGTCGGCATGCGCGTCGACAGCAGGCGGTTGGTCTTTGCCGCCGGGGTGGACCAGTGCGAGTCGGTCATGACCGTGGCGAGGGCGCGGCCGGCGGGGCGGACGTCGGCGTACTCGGCGAGGATCTTGTCGGCCTCGGAGCCGAAGGTGTCGCGTACGGCGGTCTCGTAGTCCGCCTGCGTGATCGGCTGGCCGAAGACCTCCTGAGCGCCGTACCGACCGGACTCCTCGTCGTGGTTGACGGCGTGCAGGACCGGCACCTTGTTGACCATCCGCTCGGCCGGGTGGTGTGGGAGGACCCGCCCACCGAGCACCGGGCCGAACTCGGCGGCCTCGGTCGCTGCGAGCAGCCGGTCGGCGGGGATGCTGCGGAGGCAGGCTGCGGTCTTGCAGTTGAGGTCGGTCGCCAGACGGCGGCTGTAGTCGTAGGCGACTGACCGCGGTCTCGGGGCTGCGTAGTTGATCGCGGAGTACTCCTGCGCACAGGGACCGCTCTGGATGATGGCCCGATCGAAGAGGCCGGCCGCGGTCGGGGACGCGAGGTGATCGCAGACGCTGTACGCGCCGGCCGACTCACCCATCAGAGTCACGTTCCGGGGGTCGCCTCCGAAGTCGGCGGCGTTCTTCCGGACCCATCGCAGCGCGGCCTGCTGGTCCTCGAGTCCGTAGTTACCGGAGTCGCTGCCCAACAGCGGGCTGGCGAGGAAGCCGAACGCACCCAGCCGGTATTGCACCTGCACCACGACGACGTCACCGCGAGCTGCGAACCTGTTCGGCCCGTACAGACTGTTCGCGCCGTTCGTGAAGCTGCCCCCGTGAATCCAGACGATCACTGGACGCTTCTTCCCACTCTTGCTCGGCGTTGTCACGTCCAGATACAGGCAGTCTTCATTGGCGCTCGCCACGCCGACGGGGTGCTCGGGTTGGGCGCAACTGTTCGCGTACTCCGTGGCGTCACGCACACCCGTCCACGGCTCTACAGGCCGCGGCGACCGCCATCGCTCGGCCGGAGCGGCATAGGGGATACCTCGAAAGGTGCGGACGTCGTCCTGCACTATCCCGCGAATCAACCCACCTTCCGTCCCGACCACCTCACCGCCAGCGGCGGCCGCAGTCCCCACACCCACAACCCCCAGGGCAACCGCCCCCACCACAGCCACCAACCCACGAACCACGACGCTCCTCCTCCTGTATGACGGCAGACCCAACCCTTTCGCCCACAGCCCGCCCACACAGTCAGCCCACGTCCCCATAAGAGGTGGTGCTAGCCCCACTAAGTTGTGGGCTTCGAACGGAGGTGAGAGCTGCCAGCGTGGGGAATCAGCCGTGGAGGCGGCGGGTGAGGGCGGTTGCGGCTTGGCGGGTTCGGTGGGCTAGGAGGCGGCGGTCGGTGGGGGGTACGGCGTCGGTGCGGAAGGTGACGCTGATGGCGGCGACTGGGTGGCCTGCGTGGTCGACCGCGGCGCTCGCCACGGACGAGAAGCCTGGGCTGATGAAGGAGTCCTCGACCGCAAAACCCTGGCGTTTCTCGTCGGCGAGGAGGCGGCGCAGTTGGGTGAGCGTTTGCGGTCCGACGTCAGTCCGCCGTACGAAGCTCTCCGGGCCAGGGAACAGCGCCCGAACCTGAGCCGGCGGCAACTCCGCCAGCAGAGCACGACCAGAGGCAGTCAGCGTCGCAGGCAACCGCACGCCGACGTCCGTCACCAGCGTGACCGGGCGCGGCGGCTGCTCCTTCAGGAGGTAGACGAGCTCCCGCCCATGCAGTACGCCGAGATGCGCGGTCTGCCCCACCTCCGCCACCAACTGAACGAGCAGAGGCCGAGCCAACCGCTCCAGCGGATCATGCCGCAGGTACGCCGACCCGATCTCGAACGCCGCCACCCCCAGCCCGTACCGCTTCTCCTCGGGCAGGTGTACGACGAACCCCTCGTCGATCATTGCTCGCAGCAAGTGGTACGTCGACGAGCGCGGCAGGCCGACCGCGGAGGCGATGCGCTCCATCGGCACCGGTCCGGGCTGGGTGGCCAGGAACGTCAGGACCCGCAGCGTCCGGGTCGAGGCGGGAACGTTGCCGCTCACAACGGCAGCGTAGCCGCGAAGTCTCAGATTCCGGACGATTCCCGGGACTTGGCGCGGCTGCGGCGCAGCCACTGCCGGACTCCCTCGCCGGCCAGCGCGATCCCGAACAGGCCGCCGGTGATCGCCCAGTCGATGTCCTGGTCGTCGCCGGAGGTGAGGATGCCGACCACCACCGCGAGGATGCCGAAGAACGTGAGGGACACAACGATTCGAGTCACAGAGCCTTCTCCGCGGTCCAGGCGCTCGACGACACTTCGTAGCCGAGCCAGGTGTTCACTGCGAGCATCGGGGCGTTCCCCGCGTCGTTGCCGGTGTACGCAACGACGAAGCCCGCGTCCCGGGCCCGCGCCAGCGCGGCCGACTTCACCGCCTTCGCCAGACCGCGGCCGCGCGCGGACGGAACGGTGCCGGTCAGGTTCGACCAGGTCACCTTCCGCTCTGGGTCGGCCGTCGTCGTGACGAACGACAACACTGTGTCGCCGTCGAGGACGGCGAAACTGAGATCGCGCCGCAGATCCGGGTGTCCCCAGTCGACGGCCAGCCATTCGTCGTACGGCAGCGAGAACGACAGCCCGCTCGGATCGCCGCCGGTGACCGCCGTGACCGCCTGCCACAGCTCTCGCGGATCGACCTGGTCGTAGTCGGCCAGGCGCAGCCCCGCAGGTGCGGCAGCCGGCGGCGGTACGGCGCTCAGATCGGCTCGGGAGTGGGACATCCGGCGACCGATGGTGAACCCGTGCCGGGTCGCGAACTGCTTCGACTCGGCCTCGTCCGCGACGACGACCAGCAGTGCGGTGGCGCCCGCCTTGACCGCTTCGGCACCGACCGCCTCGGTCAGCGCGCCGCCGATGCCACGCCTTCGCACCGCCGGCGGGACCTCCACGGCGATCCGGACCCGTGGGCCTCGCTCGTCGGGGTCGGGGAGGTAGACGGTCCCGAAACCGGCCACGTCTCGGCCGTCGTCAGCGACCAGCATCACCTGGCTCTTGCCGGTTCGCAGCTGGGCCTCGATCCCGCGGGCTGTCTTGACCAGTTGCGGCATCGTGGCTGCCCAGACCCGGGCGATTCCGGCCGCGTCCTCCGGCCTCGCCGGCCGGATCTCGAACACCATTCCTTCACTCTATGTGTCGGGCGGTCCATCAGCGTGTCTCAGATCCGAGACAGAAAGTGCCTGGCGCTGCTGTCGGTTGTCCGTGCCGCGCGGTGGAATGAACGGGTGGATGAGCAGAACGAGGTAGTCGTCGGCGTCGGGCCGCTGACCGCGGCCGACGTCGTGGCGGTGGCACGGCACGGGGCCCGGGTGCGGATCGGCGACCAGGCGCTCGAGGAGATCGCGAAGTCGCGGGCCGCGATCGACGCCCTCGCGCACGCGGACACTCCGCACTACGGGGTCTCGACCGGTTTCGGCGCCCTCGCGACCCGGCACATCGCGCCGGAGTTGCGGGCGCAACTGCAGCGCAGCCTGGTCCGGTCGCACGCAGCCGGTTCCGGCCCTGAGGTGGAGACCGAGGTCGTCCGCGCCCTCGCGTTGCTTCGGTTGTCGACGCTCGCGACCGGCCGCACCGGCGTGAAGGTCGAGACGGCCCAGGCGTACGCCGGTCTGCTCAACGCCAACCTGACTCCGGTGGTGCACGAGTACGGCAGCCTCGGCTGTTCCGGTGACCTCGCGCCGCTGTCCCACGTCGCGCTCGCCGTGATGGGTGAGGGCTTCGTACGAGATGCCGAAGGCAACCTCCTGGACGCCGGCGACGCACTGCGGGCCCATGGCCTGACCCCCGTCGTACTCGCGGAGAAGGAAGGTCTCGCGCTGATCAACGGCACCGACGGCATGCTCGGCATGCTGGTGCTCGCGCTGGCCGACCTCGACCGCCTGTTCAAGACCGCCGACCTGGCCGCCGCGATGAGCGTCGAGGCGCAGCTCGGCACCGATCGGGTGTTCGCGGACGATCTGCAGGCACTGCGGCCGCATCCCGGTCAGCGCTCTGCCGCGGCGAACCTGCGCGCGATCCTCGCCGACAGCGCGATCGTCGCGAGCCACCGCGGTCCCGAGTGCAACCGCGTCCAGGACGCCTACTCGCTGCGCTGTTCGCCGCAGGTGCACGGCGCCGCCCGCGACACCGCGGCGCACGCTGCCACGGTCGCCGACCACGAGCTCGCCGCCGCGATCGACAACCCGGTCGTTCTGCCGGACGGGCGGGTCGAGTCGAACGGCAACTTCCACGGTGCCCCGGTCGGGTACGTGCTCGACTTCCTCGCGATCGCTGTCGCGGACCTGGCCGGCATCAGCGAGCGCCGTACCGACCGCTTCCTCGATGTCGCCCGGAACCACGGGCTGAACGCGTTCCTGGCCGACGACCCCGGGGTGGACAGCGGTCACATGATCGCGCAGTACACGCAGGCCGCGATCGTGTCCGAGCTCAAGCGGCTCGCCGTACCGGCCAGTGTGGACTCCATCCCGAGCAGTGCGATGCAGGAGGACCACGTCTCGATGGGCTGGTCGGCCGCACGCAAGCTGCGCAAGGCGATCGACGGGCTGCAGCGGGTGCTCGCGATCGAGATCCTGACCGCCGCGCGGGCGCTCGACCTGCGCGCGCCGCTGACCCCGGCGCCGGCCACCGCCGCCGTCCGGGCCGCCCTCCGGGAGTACGTCGAGGGGCCCGGCACCGACCGGCACCTCGCCCCCGAGATCGAGCACTCCGTCCGCCTCGTTGCTGACGGCACCTATATCCAAGCGACCGAGGCCGTCACCGGCCCGCTCTCCTAGAAAGGCTGGATCACCCATGTCCGGACCCCGTCCCGTGCGCGCACCCCGCGGTACCACCCTGACCGCCCGCGGCTGGCAGCAGGAGGCCGCACTGCGGATGCTGCAGAACAACCTCGACCCCGAGGTTGCCGAGCACCCCGACGAGCTGGTCGTGTACGGCGGATCCGGGAAGGCGGCCCGGGACTGGAACTCGTTCGACGCGATGGTCCGGACGCTGACCACGCTGAAGGACGACGAGACCATGCTGGTGCAGTCCGGCCGTCCGGTCGGCGTGATGCAGACGCACGAGTGGGCGCCGCGGGTGCTGATCGCGAACTCCAACCTGGTCGGCGACTGGGCCACCTGGGAGGAGTTCCGCAAGCTGGAGGCGATGGGGCTGACGATGTACGGCCAGATGACGGCCGGCTCGTGGATCTACATCGGTACCCAGGGCATCCTGCAGGGCACTTATGAGACGTTCGGCGCGGTGGCCGAGAAGAAGTTCGGCGGCTCGCTCGCCGGCACCATCACGCTGACCGCCGGGCTCGGCGGTATGGGCGGTGCGCAGCCGCTCGCTGTCACGATGAACGACGGTGTGGCGATCTGCATCGACGTCGACTCCTCCCGGATCGACCGGCGGATCGAGCACCGGTACCTCGATGTCCGCGCCGACTCGCTGGACGAGGCGCTGCGGTTGGCCGAGGAGGCCAAGAAGGCTCGGCGTCCGCTGTCGATCGGTGTCCTGGGCAACGCCGCGGTGATCGTGCCGGAGCTGCTGGAGCTGGGCGCGCCGATCGACATCGTCACCGACCAGACCTCGGCGCACGACCCCCTGATGTATCTGCCGGTCGGGATCGAGTTCGACGACTGGGCGACCGCCCGGGAGAAGGACCCGGCCGGCTTCACCGAGCGCGCGCAGGCCTCGATGGCCCGGCACGTCGCCGCGATGGTCGGCTTCCAGGACGCGGGCGCCGAGGTGTTCGACTACGGCAACTCGATCCGTGACGAGGCCCGCAAGGCCGGGTACTCGCGTGCGTTCGAGTTCCCCGGCTTCGTGCCGGCGTACATCCGGCCCTTGTTCTGCGAGGGAAAGGGCCCGTTCCGGTGGGCGGCGCTGTCCGGCAATCCGGCCGACATCGCGAAGACCGACCAGGCCATCCTGGACCTGTTCCCGGACAACGACCACCTGACCCGGTGGATCAAGATGGCCGGTGAGCGGGTCGCGTACCAGGGCCTGCCGGCCCGGATCTGCTGGCTCGGCCAGGGCGAGCGGGACAAGGCCGGGGTCCGGTTCAACGAGATGGTTGCCGCGGGCGAGCTCGAGGCGCCGATCGTGATCGGCCGGGACCACCTGGACACCGGCAGCGTCGCGTCGCCGTACCGGGAGACCGAAGGAATGCTGGACGGCTCGGACGCGATCGCGGACTGGCCGTTGCTGAACGCGATGGTGAACGTGGCCAGCGGCGCGTCGTGGGTGTCGATCCACCACGGCGGCGGCGTCGGCATCGGCCGGTCCATCCACGCCGGTCAGGTGTCGGTTGCCGATGGCACCGATCTTGCAAGGCAGAAGCTGGAGCGGGTGCTCACCAACGACCCGGCGATGGGTGTCATCCGGCACGTCGACGCCGGTTACGACAAGGCGGCAGAGGTTGCGGCCGCACGGGGAGTCAGAGTTCCGATGCAGGAGGTCTGATCGCAGAGTGCGACCGTGGCATTGTCTATTGTTACGGTGCACTTTCCCGGGAATGAGAATCGCGTGGCTTCGGTCTCTCGTTCCGCTAGGGTCGATCGGGCGACCGACGACGAGCGCGAAGGGGCGCCATGATCGAGTTCGAGGACGTCACCAAGCGGTATCCGGACGGCACCGTCGCCGTCGACAAACTGTCCCTGCGGATCCCGAGCAATCAGATCACCGTGTTCGTCGGGCCGTCGGGCTGCGGCAAGACCACGTCGTTGCGGATGATCAACCGCACCATCGAGCGGACCAGCGGAACGATCTCGATCGACGGCGAGGACATCAACGGCAAGGACCCGGTGACGCTTCGGCGCGGGATCGGGTACGTGATCCAGCACGCCGGCCTGTTCCCGCACAAGACGGTGGTGGACAACATCGCCACCGTGCCCAAGCTGCTCGGCTGGGACAAGCGCAAGACCCGGGCCACCGCGATGGAGTTGCTGGAGCGGGTCGGTCTGGACGTGAAGCTCGCCGAGCGGTATCCCGCCCAGCTGTCTGGTGGCCAGCAGCAACGAGTCGGCGTCGCGCGGGCGCTGGCGGCAGATCCGGCGATCATGCTGATGGACGAGCCGTTCAGCGCCGTCGACCCGATCGTCCGGCACCAGTTGCAGGAGGAGCTGCTCCGCCTGCAGCGCGACATCGGCAAGACGATCGTGTTCGTCACCCACGACATCGACGAGGCGATCAAGCTCGGCGACAACGTGGCAGTACTGCGGGTCGGCGGCAAGCTGGCCCAGTTCGCGCCGCCGTCCGACCTACTCGGACACCCGGTCGACGACTTCGTCCGCGGCTTCGTCGGGCAGGACCGCGGGTACCGCGCGCTCACCTTCGTCCACCCCGAAGACCTGCCGCTGAAGCCGTTGCCGCCGGACCTCGTGCTCGACGACGACGGCGTGCCGGTCGGCTGGCGCAACGACCACGAGATCCTGCCGGTCGGCGCCGTCTTCAAGCAGGGTGACTCGCTGCGTGCTGCGCTGGACGCCGTACTGACCTCACCGACCGGCTGGGGCGTCTGCGTCGACGACGACGGCAAGGCAGTCGGCGTCCTCGACCAGTCGATCGTCGCAGAGGCGCTCCGGTCATGAGCTGGATAGCCGACAACCTCGGGCTGATCTGGGAACAACTGCTCGAGCACATCTACCTGTCGATCGTGCCGGTCATTCTCGGGCTGCTGCTCTCGGTGCCGCTCGGGTACCTGGCGACCCGGTTCTCCTGGCTCGCGAACCCGCTGATCGCGTTCGGCGGCGTGCTGTACTCACTGCCCTCGATCGCGTTGTTCATCGTGCTGCCGGCGATCCTCGGCACCAAGGTGCTGTCCCCGGTCAACATCGTCGTGGCGCTGACCATCTACACGGTCTCCCTGCTGATTCGCAACGTGATCGACGGGCTGCGCTCCGTGCCGGTCGAGGTCAGGCAATCGGCGGTCGCGGTCGGGTACAGCCCCTTGCACCGACTGGTCGCGGTCGACCTGCCGATCGCCGTACCGGTGATCTTCGCGGGTCTGCGGGTGGTCACCGTCGCGAACATCTCGATGGTGAGCGTCGGCGCCGTGATCGGGATCGGCGGCCTCGGCGAGCTGTTCACGCTGGGCTTCCAGAAGGACTTCCTCACCCCGGTCGTGGTCGGTGTGGTGCTGTCGTTGCTGCTGGCGCTGGTGGCGGACCTGATCCTGGTCGGCCTGCAGCGATTGCTCACACCCTGGTCCCGTGTGATCTCCGCTCCGCCGGTGGAGGTGGCCTGACATGTGGGAATACCTGACCGACCCCTACAACTGGTCCGGGCCCGAAGGCATCTGGGCCAGGATCATCGAGCACATCTGGTACACGTTCGCCGCGCTCGGGCTCTCCGCGGCGATCGCGCTGCCGATCGGGCTGCGGATCGGGCACACCCGCCGGGGCGCGTTCCTGGCCATCAACCTCGGCAACGCGGCGCGGGCCCTGCCCAGCCTCGGCCTGCTGATGCTCGCGGTGCTGATCACTGACCAGATCGGCTTCCTGCCGGTGCTGATCGCGCTGGTCGCGCTCGGGATCCCGCCGATCCTGGCCTCCACGTACGCCGGTGTGTCCGGTGTCGATCCGGCCACGATCGACGCGGCCCGGGGAATGGGGATGACCGGACGCGAGATCCTGACCAAGGTGGAGATCCCGATCGCGATGCCGCTGATCATCTCCGGTCTGCGTGGCGCGACCCTGCAGATCGTCTCGACCGCGACGATCGCCGCACTCGTGTCACTCGGCGGCCTCGGCCGCTACGTGGTCGACGGGCTGAAGCTCCGCGACTTCCCGCAGATGTTCACCGGCGCCCTGCTGGTGGCCCTGCTCGCCATCCTGCTCGACGTGATGTTCGCCGTGGCCGGCCGGATCGCGGTGTCCGACGGGCTCAAGACCGACTGAACTGTCCGACGTACCTGATGAACTTGCCGAAGATCATCCGCCCCATCGAAACATCCGCCGGCAGCGGCCGGTGGCTGACGAGACACTGGAGGCTCTCGTGTTGAGATCCACGCTCATCCGTACTGCGATCGCCGGGGTGGCCGTGCTCGGCCTGGCCGGCTGTGGGGGTGGGGGCGATCAGCTGGGCGACAGCGATGCGGGTTCCTCGCCCGCACCCGACAAGGTCACCAGCCTCACCGTCGGGTCCGCCGACTTCTCCGAGAGCCAGCTGCTCGCGGAGATCTACGGCCAGGCGCTGGCGGCGAAGGGGATCGAGGTCAAGCAGAAGCCGAACATCGGCAACCGCGAGACCTACATGGCCGCGATCAAGGACGGCTCGGTCGACCTGCTGCCGGAGTACACCGGCGCCGCGCTGCATTACTTCAAGACCGACGCCACCGAGACCGAGGACCAGGCGACGTACGACGCGCTGAAGGCCTCGCTGCCGTCCGGGCTGGAGGTCCTGGAGAAGTCCCCGGCCGCCGACGAGGACACCATCGTGGTGACCAAGGCGACCGCGGACAAGTACAGCCTGAAGTCGCTGGCCGACCTGAAGCCGGTCGCCAAGGACATGGCCGCCGGCGGCAGCTCGGAGTTCAAGGTGCGGGACGCCGGGCTGAAGGGCCTGAAGGAGAAGTACGGCGTCGAGTTCGGCAAGGAGTACAAGACGCTGGACGCCGGTGGGCCGCTGAGCCTGAAGGCGCTGCTGGACAACCAGATCCAGGTGTCGAACTTCTTCACCACCCAGGCGTTGATCAAGGACAACAACCTGGTCCAGCTGGAGGACCCCGAGAACATCCTGCCGCCGAACAACATCGTTCCGCTGATCCGTACCGATCACAAGTCGGACGACGTCGCCACCACGCTGAACGCGGTCTCGGCGAAGCTGACCACGGATGCGCTGACCGAGATGGTGAAGCGGATCGACGTCGGCAAGGAGTCGCCGAACGCGGTCGCCAAGGACTGGCTGACGCAGAACCCGCTGTCTTGAGCTTCGAATCCCTGTGGGCGTCCCAGTCCGCCATCGGCCGGAACCCCGCCACCGGCGGCTACCACCGAGGCGGCTGGACCCCCACCGAACGCGAGGCGACGCACTGGTTCACCGACCAGTGCGCCGCCCGCAACCTCACCCTCGAATCCGACGGCATCGGCAACCTGATCGCCTGGTGGGGTCCGTCGGGTGAGCCTGGAGTGGTCACCGGCAGTCACCTCGACTCGGTCATCGATGGTGGTGCCTTCGACGGGCCGCTGGGTGTTGTGTCAGCGCTGGCTGCGGTGGATCTGTTGCGGGCCGAGGGTTTTGTGCCTTCGGTGCCCATCGGCATCGGCGCGTTTGTCGAGGAGGAAGGGTCGCGGTTCGGGATGCCTTGTTTGGGGTCTCGCGTTGCGGCGGGAGTGTTGCCGGCGTCGCGTGCACTTGCGTTGACGGACCGGGCGGGGGTTACGTTGGCGGCTGCTTTGGAGGAGGCGGGGATTGATCCGGCGGGAGTCGGCCCGTCGCCGCTGGTGCAGCGGATGGGGACGTTCGTCGAGTTGCACGTCGAGCAGGGGCGGGGGCTGACCGCGCCGGTCGGGGTGGCGAGCTCGATCTGGCCGCACGGGCGGTACCGGTTCACGTTCGGCGGTGAGGCGAACCACGCCGGCACCACGCTGATGGAGGACCGGCACGACCCGATGCTCACCTACGCGATGACCGCGCTGGCCGCCAACAAACAGGCCCGCCTGGCCGGCGCCCGTGCGACCTTCGGTCGGCTGTCCGTCGAGCCCAACGGCACCAACGCCGTGCCGTCGCAGGTCACTGCCTGGTTGGACGCCCGCGCCGCCGACCAGGCCACGCTGGAGTTGTTGCTCGCAGCAATCACCAAGCAAGCCACTGAACGCGCAGAACGAGACGGTACGACGCTGGAAGTCGTCCCCGAGTCCGTGTCGCCGATCGTCGACTTCCCAGCAGGTCTGCGCGACCGCCTCGTCGACGTACTCGACGGCGCGCCCGTCCTGCCGACCGGAGCCGGCCACGACGCCGGTGTGTTCTCGGCCGCCGGGATCCCGACCGCGATGTTGTTCGTGCGCAACCCGACCGGCATCTCGCACTCGCCGGTCGAGCACGCCGAGATGGACGACTGCCTGGCCGGCGTGGACGCGTTGGCCGCCGTACTGAAGGATCTCGCGACGTGACGTCGTACTGGTGCTCGCGCGCGCTGCTGCCGTCCGGGGTCGCCGAGCGGGTGCTGGTGACGATCGCCGACGGACGCTTCACCGCGGTCGAGGCGGACGCGGACCCGGGCGACGCGATCCGGCTGGACGGCCTCGTGCTCCCCGGCCTCGCGAACTGCCACAGTCACGCGTTCCACCGCGCCCTCCGCGGTCGCACGCAGACCGAGCGCGGCACGTTCTGGACCTGGCGCGAGCAGATGTACGCCGTCGCGTCGATGCTGACCCCGGAGTCGTACTACCGCCTGGCCCGCGCCGTGTACGGCGAGATGGTGCTGGCCGGGATCACCGCGGTCGGCGAGTTCCACTACCTGCACCACGCGCCGGGCGGACGCCGGTACGACGACCCGAACGCCATGGGTACGGCATTGATCGCGGCCGCCCGGGACGCCGGGATCCGGATCGCCTTGCTGGACACGTGTTACGTCGCCGGCGGGATCGACCAGCCGCTCAACTCGATCCAGCAACGCTTCAGCGACGGCGACGCCGCGGCCTGGTCCTCCCGAGTCGGCCTGCTGACCGGCGCCGACGATGTCGTGATCGGTACGGCGGCGCACTCGATCCGAGGTGTTCCGCACGAGCAACTCGGCGCGGTCGCGGCGGCACTGCCCGACGCGCCGTTACACATCCACTTGTCCGAGCAGGTCGGCGAGAACGCGGCCTGCCTGGACGCCTACGGTCGGACGCCGGCCCAGGTCCTCGATGAGACCGGGTTTCTCAGTGGCCGGACGAGCGCCGTCCACGCGACTCACCTCACCGACGTCGATGTGGGTCTGCTCGGCAACTCGGCGACGTACTCGTGCTTCTGCCCGACCACCGAGCGGGACCTTGCCGACGGCATCGGCCCGTCGTCGGCCTTGCGCGACGCCGGGTCGCCGTTGACGCTCGGGTCGGACAGTCATGCGGTGATCGACCTGTTCGAGGAGATGCGCGCGGTGGAGCTCGACGAACGGCTCGCCTCGCACGAGCGCGGCCACTGGTCCGCAGCCGAGCTGCTCAAGGCGGCGACGGTGGACGGGCACCGCTCACTCGGGTTCGACGACGCGGGGGTGATCGAGGTGGGCGCTCGCGCGGACCTGGTCGCCGTACGGCTGGACAGCGTCCGCACGGCGGGGACCGGAAACACCGTGGAGACAGCGGTTTTCGCCGCCTCGGCCGCCGACGTGACCGACGTGGTGGTAGGCGGCCAACAGGTAGTTGCGGAGGGCAATCACGTGACCTTGGACGTCGCTGGTGAGCTGGCCGCATCGATTGAGGCGGTGACTGAGTGACTGTGCATTTGGCCGGGCCTCCGGCGCCGGCGCGGTCATGGGGCTGGAACTCCCGGCCTTCCCTCGTCCCTCCAGTCGCTTCGCTCCCTCCACTCCTCAGTCCAGGCCGGGAGGCCCCATGACCTCGCTGGTGCTGACCGGTATCGGTTCGTTGGTGACGAACGATCCGGCGCGCGGTGGGCTGCTCGGTGAGGTGCGGGATGCGGCGCTGGTGATCGAGGGCGGCAAGGTCGCGTGGATCGGTGCCCGTCGTGAGGCGCCGGCCGCGGATCAGGCTGTCGATGTGGGTGGGCGGGCGGTGATCCCGGGGTTCGTCGACTCGCATGCGCACCTGGTGTTCGCCGGTGACCGGGCCGAGGAGTTCGCTGCCCGGATGACCGGTACGCCGTACTCCGCGGGCGGGATCCGGACCACGGTCGCGGCGACCCGGCAGGCCACGGACGAGGTGCTGACCGCCAACGTGGCGCGGCTGGTGACGGAGATGCGCCGGCAGGGTACGACGACGGTCGAGATCAAGTCCGGCTACGGGCTGACGGTCGCCGACGAGGCGCGCGGGTTGCGGATCGCGCGTCAGTTCACCGACGAGACGACGTACCTGGGGGCGCACGTCGTACCGGCTGAGTACGCCGAGGACCCGGCCGGCTACGTGTCGCTCGTGACCGGGCCGATGCTCGAGGCAACCGCGGAGCACGCCAAGTGGGTCGACGTCTTCGTCGAACGCGGCGCCTTCGACGGGGATCAGGCGCGGGCGATCCTGACCGCGGGTCAGGCGAAGGGCCTGCAGGCTCGGGTCCACGCCAACCAGCTCGGCGAAGGGCCGGGTGTCCAGCTGGCCTGTGAGGTCGGCGCGGCTGCGGCTGACCATTGCACCTATCTCACCGACGCCGACATCGACGGACTCGCCTCAACGGGCGTGGTCGCGGGGTTGCTTCCGGCGGTCGAGTTCTCCACGCGATCGCCGTACCCGGACGCCCGCCGGCTCATCGACGCCGGAGTGACCGTAGCCCTGGCCACCGACTGCAACCCGGGCTCCGGCTACTCCTCCTCCATGCCGCTCTGCATCGCCTTGGCCGTACGCGAAATGCACATGACCCCAGCCGAGGCCCTCTGGTCCGCAACCGCCGGCAGCGCCGCCTCCCTCCGTCGCACCGACATCGGCCACCTAACCCCCGGCACCCGCGCCGACCTAGCCGTCCTTGACGCCCCCTCCTACCTCCACCTCGCCTACCGCCCGGGTGTACCCCTGGTAACCCAAACCTTCCTGGGCGGCCGCCCGGTGTGAGGGCCGAACGTACCGCACTCACCAAGATCTGCGCCGCGCCTGGAGGCGGGCTTGCCGACGCGCTCAAGCCGCCCGGCGGAGGGCGTTGGTGAGTGGGGGACGTCCGGTGGCCCTTGCGACCGCGTCCACCACCCAGGTGCCGTCGTACATCACGTCTTCCCAGCTGAACCGGAGGATCGTCCAACCCCGGATGACCAGGTTGACGTTTCTCCTGCAGTCCTTGACCAACGCCCGGCGGGTGCCGTGATGCTCGAACCCCTCTGCCTCGAGACCGACGCGCAGTTGCGGGTTCGCCAAGTCGATCCGAGCTGAGAAGTCAGCGTCTGCGACCTTCCACTGGGGGACGAATCCTCCGAGCCCGTGCTCGATCAGCAGCGTCCGCAACGCGGATTCGAGGACTGACTCGGAGCGTCCGTCGGCCAAGGCGGCGGCCTGCCGGATGCGTCGTCGATGCGGTCCGCGCAACCTGGCGGCCGCATCGAACAACTCGTCCGGCTGGACGAGGCCAGTGTGCAGTGCCGAGTCCGCGACGGCGAGTGCATCGGCCAGTGGGAGAGTCCGAAAGCAGTCGAGCAGCGTTTGCAGTGGCGTGGTTACGTCGCCCAGGACCGGCACATTGGCCCAGTGCAAGACGCACGGGAGTCCCGTGCGCCGACGAACTCGACCAGGGGGCAACGTGACGTGCGGGAGGCGCGGTGGCGTGATCACGCCCAGGCCCCAGTGCTGCGCTGCGCTCAGGTGGGACACCACTCCACCCTGGCTGCGCGCGGCCACCAGCGCGGATGGCGCCGCCGGCAGTGCGTAAACGCCCTTGGCGACCCGGCGGATCTCGCCTGCGGTCAGTGCGTTCCGGATCGCCCGTGCCGAGACGACCGACCGAAGCTCGGCGAACGCCGCTGCACCACCGCGTCTGCCAAGGACCTCGACCACATCCGCCATGGCTCCAATGGTGACGGGATCCGCTCAGCCGCCGCGCCCGTTATCCACATGGGCGGACCGCCACCACTCACCAAGCTCCGCGTCGGAGCGCGCTGGGCTGGAGTTGAGCCTGCGAAAGGGCGCATCGGCGGTGATGGTGAGTGCTGGCGGTCCGGGCCCTACAGTCGCCGGACGTCGATCAGGGCGCGCAGCGGTAGCTCATGCCGCAGGCGGGCGTTGCCTAGGGCGTCGACTATGCAGGCGGCGCCTATCCAGTGGGCGCTGCAGTCTCGGATCAGGGCGCGGGTGGCTAGGGCGGTGGCGCCGGTGTCGGCCCAGTCGTCGACCATGAGGACGCGGTCGCCGGACTTGACCAGGCCGTGGCGGAAGCCGAAGACGACGTGGCGGTCCTGGTAGTCCGGTCCGGTGGTTCGCTGGACCCACCGATCGCTGTCCGTCGCCGGACCGCCGTCCTTGCGGATCTCGACGAACCCGACTCCCAGCGCCGCGGCCGTCAACGCGCCGAGCATCGACCCGCGTGACACCGGACCGACCACGACCGTCGGCGTCACGTCGTACAGGCGGGCCAGTGCGGGGCCCAGGTCACGCAGGAGCTCGGCGTCGCGCCACCAGCCGGTGACGTCGGCGTAGCTGCTTCAGGCGCCGCGATCCGTCCGCCAGACGAAGGTCTCGCGCAACCGCTCCTGCATGTTCATGAACCAAGGGTGACCGGTCTTCGACGCCCTCGCACCCGATTTAGTCGGTGGCGAGCTCCTTGGCGCAGAGCGCGGTGGTGGTGCCGTCGGGGCGACCGAGCTTGCCCACCTCGACGAAGTCGCGGCCGGCGTGGAAGGCCAGGCCGGCGATGTCGGGCGGGTCCGACTTGATGCCGCAGACCAGCCGATCGAACGGCTTGGCGGACCGCTCCACCGCGCGGTAGACCGCGGTCGCGATGCCCTGGCGCCGGTGCTGCTCGGCGACGACGATCCGGTCCAGGTGCAGGAAGCGGTCGGCGTACGTCTCGGTGAACCACTGGAACTCGAGGCCGTCGTGCGCGCACCCGGGGGCGAAGGTGAGGACGAAGGCGGCCACCTCGTCGTCGACCTCGACCACGGCGGCGTGCGCGGCGATCAGCCGCAGCCAGTCCAGCCGGTTCGGGCCGAGGGGTTCGACCCAGCCCTCCGAGGCGGCGTTCAGGGCAAGAACCGCGGCGTCGTCAGCGGAGGTCATGGGGCGGAGCTTCACCCTTCCACCATCCCACGGAAAGCCTTTGCCGCGGCAGGGGTCGCCCTGGCCGCACCCTGGCCAGGACCCCGAAATCAGGGGGTCGAGGTTGGGAATGGCCCGGCCGTATGACATGTTGAGTCAGGTGTACTCAAGTTTGTTCGGTCACGGATTTGAAACCGGGGCGACTGAACGGCAACATTGAGTCCGCATCACTCAAGTTTCCGGGGTGCGGGGGTTGTCCCCCGGACTCACACAGTGTGGAGGTAAGCACATGGCCCGCGCGGTCGGTATCGATCTCGGTACGACGAACTCCGTCATCGCCGTACTGGAAGGTGGCGAGCCCACCGTCATCCCCAACGCCGAGGGAGCGCGCACGACGCCCTCGGTGGTGGCCTTCGCCAAGAACGGCGAGGTCCTGGTCGGCGAGGTGGCGAAGCGCCAGGCCACCACGAACGTCGACCGCACCATCCGCTCCGTCAAGCGCCACATGGGCGAGAACTGGAGCGTGGACATCGACGGGAAGAAGTTCTCCCCGCAGCAGATCAGCGCCTTCGTCCTGCAGAAGCTGAAGCGGGACGCCGAGGCGTACCTCGGGGAGCAGGTCACCGACGCGGTCATCACCACGCCGGCGTACTTCACCGACGCGCAGCGTCAGGCGACCAAGGAGGCCGGCGAGATCGCGGGCCTGAAGGTGCACCGGATCGTCAACGAGCCGACCGCCGCGGCGCTCGCCTACGGCCTGGACAAAGGTCACGAGCAGACCATCCTGGTCTTCGACCTTGGTGGCGGCACGTTCGACGTGTCCCTGCTGGAGATCGGCGACGGCGTCTTCGAGGTGAAGGCGACCAGCGGTGACAACCACCTCGGTGGTGACGACTGGGACCAGCGGATCGTCAACTGGCTGGTGACCCAGTTCAAGAACAAGAACGGCACCGACCTGTCCGGTGACAAGATGGCCATGCAGCGGCTCACCGAGGCCGCCGAGAAGGCCAAGATCGAGCTGTCCGCGGCGGCCGAGACCACGATCCACCTGCCGTACCTGAGCCTGACCGAGTCCGGCCCGCTGCACCTGGAGGAGAAGCTCTCCCGGGCCGAGTTCCAGAAGATGACCAGCGACCTGCTGGAGCGCGCCCGCGCCCCGTTCAAGGCGGTCATCAAGGACGCCGGCATCGACGTGTCGAAGATCGACCACGTGATCCTGGTCGGCGGCTCGACCCGGATGCCCGCGGTGGCCGACCTGGTCAAGGAGCTGACCGGCGGCAAGGACGCGTTCAAGGGCGTGAACCCGGACGAGGTCGTCGCGGTCGGCGCCTCCCTGCAGGCCGGTGTGCTGAAGGGTGAGGTCAAGGACGTCCTGCTGCTCGACGTGACCCCGCTGAGCCTCGGCATCGAGACCAAGGGCGGCGTGTTCACCAAGATCATCGAGCGCAACACCACGATCCCGACCAAGGGCTCGGAGATCTTCACCACGGCCGAGGACAACCAGCCGTCGGTGATGATCCAGGTCTACCAGGGCGAGCGCGAGATGGCCCGGGACAACAAGTCGCTGGGCAACTTCGAGCTGACCGGCCTGCCGCCGGCGCCGCGGAACGTGCCGCAGATCGAGGTCTCCTTCGACATCGATGCGAACGGCATCGTGCACGTCAACGCCAAGGACATGGCCACCGGCAAGGAGCAGCGGATGACCGTGACCGGCGGTTCGGCGCTGCCGAAGGACGACATCGACAAGATGGTCCGCGACGCCGAGCAGTACGCCGAGGACGATCGCAAGCGCCGCGAGGCGGTGGAGAGCCGCAACCAGGCCGAGAGCCTCGTCTACCAGACCGAGAAGTTCCTGTCCGAGAACGAGGACAAGGTGCCGGACGACGTCAAGACCGAGGTCAAGGACGGTGTCGCGGAGCTGAAGAAGGCGCTCGAGGGTGACGACGCCGAGGTGATCAAGGCCGCGTCGGAGAAGCTCGCCCAGTCCAGCCAGAAGATGGGCGCCGCGATGTATGCGAACGCCCAGGCCGCCGGCTCCGCCGACGAGAGCGCGTCCGCCTCCGACAGCTCCACGAGCAACGACGACGACGTGGTCGACGCCGAGATCGTGGACGAGGACCGGCCGCAGGACAAGACGGAGGACAAGTGACGGATCGACCGACTGGCAGCGAGTTCGGCGACGGTGACCCCGTCGTCCGGGACAAGCGCCGGCTCGACCCGGACACCGGCGAGCTGCGGGAGCCGTCCCTGTCGGACGCTCCCGCGACCGGCGCCGCACCGGGCCTGCCGGGCACCCCGGGCGCGCAACCGCCGAGGGACCCGTCGGACCTGATCGGCCCGTCCGCGCAGGAGGCTCTGCTGACCGAGGCGCTGGCCGAGCGTACGGCGGACCTGCAGCGGCTGCAGGCCGAGTACGTCAACTACAAGCGCCGGGTGGACCGGGACCGGGAGGCGTCCCGGGAGCTCGTGATCGGCTCGGTGCTGACCGAGCTGCTCGGGATCCTGGACGACATCGGCCGGGCCCGCGAGGCGGGTGAGCTGGAGGGCGCCTTCAAGGCGGTCTCGGAGTCGCTCGAGCGGGTCACCGAGAAGCTCGGCCTGGTGAAGTACGGCGAGAAGGGCGACCCCTTCGACCCGCGCATCCACGAGGCCCTGCTGCACAACTACTCCGACGAGGTGGACGGCCCGACCGCGACGATGGTCATGCAGCCGGGGTACCGGCTCGGTGAGCGGGTGCTGCGGCCGGCCCGGGTGGCCGTCTCGGAGCCGACCGAGCAGCTCCCGGCCGACGTTGCGCAGGACGGCGTACCGGTGGAGAAAACAGATGACGACAAGTCCGCAGACACGTCTGCGGAGTGACCGACACGGCGGGAGGGGAGGCGTCGCATGAGCACGAAGGACTGGCTCGAGAAGGACTTCTACAAGGTTCTCGGCGTCTCCAAGACTGCCGAGGCCGACGAGATCAAGAAGGCCTACCGGAAGCTGGCGCGCAAGTACCACCCGGACTCCAACGCCGGTGACGCGACCGCGGAGGCCAAGTTCAAGGAGGTCTCCGAGGCCTACGACGTCGTCGGCGACCCGAAGAAGCGCAAGGAGTACGACGAGGCGCGCCGGCTGTTCGGCAGCGGCGGCTTCCGGATGCCGGGCAGCGGTGGTTCGGGCGGCGGCTTCAACTTCGACGTCGGCGACCTGTTCAACCGCGGCGGTGGGACCGGGGCCGGTGGTGGCCTCGGCGACATCCTCGGCGGCATGTTCGGCGGTGGCGGCCGGACCACGACCACCACGTCGACGGCCCGGCCGCGGCGCGGTGCGGACATCGAGACCGAGGCGACGATCGAGTTCGCCGAGGCCGTGAACGGTGTCACCGTGGCGCTCCGGATGACCAGCGACGAGCCGTGCAAGACCTGCCGTGGCACCGGCGCGAAGTACGGGACGGTGCCCAAGGTCTGCCTGAAGTGCGAGGGCACGGGTATGCAGACCTCGGTCCAGGGCGGTGTGTTCGCCATGACCGAGCCGTGCACCGAGTGCAAGGGTCGCGGCCTGGTCGTCGACCAGCCGTGCGAGACCTGCCACGGCTCCGGCCGCGGCCAGTCAAGCAAGACCATGCAGGTCCGCATCCCGGCGGGCGTGCAGGACGGTCAGCGGATCCGGCTCAAGGGCAAGGGCGCGGCCGGCGAACGGGGTGGCCCCGCGGGCGACCTCTACGTCACGGTGCACGTGAAGCCGCACCGGATCTTCGGCCGTCAAGGCGAGCACCTGACGCTGAACGTCCCGGTGAGCTTCACCGAGGCCGCGCTGGGCGCCGAGATCAAGGTCCCGACCCTGGACGGCCTGCCCGTCACGGTCCGGATCCCCGCTGGTACGGCGAACGGCAGCAAGCTGCGTGTCCGTGGCAAGGGATCGGTCCGGCGGGACGGCACCAAGGGCGACCTGCTGCTGACCCTCGAGGTGCAGGTTCCGCACGAGCTGAGCGACGAGCAGCGCGCCAAGCTGCAGGAGTTCAGCTCCGCGTCGGACCAGCCTGACCTGCGGTCCGGGTTGTTCGGGAGCTCCTGATGGGCATCCCGTTCAGCCAGGTGCCGACCTGGGACGATCGCACCCCGATCTACGTGATCTCGGTGGCGGCCCAGCTGGCCGGTATGCACCCGCAGACGCTACGCCAGTACGACCGGCTCGGATTGGTCACGCCGAGCCGGGCGTCCGGGCGTGGCCGGCGGTACTCGGCGTACGACGTGGCGAAGCTGAGGTACGTGCAGCACCTGTCCCAGGAAGAGGGTGTCAACCTGGCGGGAATTCGGCACATCCTCGCGCTACAGTCCGAAGTGGAGGATCTGCGCAAGCGGGTCAACCAGTTGCTCGCAGAAGTGCAGCGCGGAGTCGGTGCGTCCCGCCAGACCACCGGCAGCCGGGTGTTCTCGGCCGGTCCGGCCGGCGACGTGATCGCGATGGGCCGGCAGCAGACCACGACGCGCTGGATCAGGACCCAGCCCTTGGAGCTGGGCCCCCGCTGACAAGCCTGGGCTCAGGCCGGTTGTGCTGAGCCCACCGAAACCCGGGCCCGGACTCTCCGGGCCCATGAACCCGGAGGCGACCGACTCCCCCCTCGGAGCCTCCGGTCAGTGGAGACGTCGTACCCCCGATGTCTCCACCGCCGAAGGCGCGCCTTCCCCCGGGCGCCCTTCGGCCCCCGCAGGGTGGTCCTTCCCGGACCGCCCTGCGGTTCTCTCGTCTGGCCGCACTCGCCGACCTACTCTGGCAAGGTGACGCTGACCCTGCAGACGGACCGGTTGCTGATCCGGGACTGGGAAGAAGACGACGCACAAGCCGCGCTGGAGATCTACGGCTCTCCCGACGTGGCCCCCTGGCTCTCACCGGCCATCGACCAGGTCACCGACGCGACCACGATGCGGGCCATCCTGCAGGCGTGGATCGAGGCCCAGCCGAACTTCGTCCCGCCGGCCGGCCGCTGGGCGGTCACCCGGCGCGAGGACGGCGAAGTGGTCGGAGGCCTGCTGATCCGGCTGCTGCCGCCGTACGAGGAAGATCTCGAGATCGGCTGGCAGCTGCGGCCGAGTGCCTGGGGCAACGGGTACGCCACCGAGGCCAGTCACGCGCTGATGCGCTGGGCGTTCAAGGAGGGCGACGTCGACGAGATGTTCGCCGTCGCCCGGCCGACCAACAAACGCGCGATCGCCACCGCCGGACGACTGGGCATGGAGTGGGTCGGTGAGACCGACAAGTACTACGACCTGACGCTGCAGGTGTACCGGATCCGGGCCTCGGAGTTCACCGAGTGAGTGAGCGGTTGACTACCAGGGGTGGTTGACTCAAAGATATCTGCGACGCCGCTGTGGTCCGCGCCCTCGTTCAGAACGAGGACCATGTGCACAAGCTAGCCGCAGTACTGACAACCGCCCTTCTCATCACTGCTCCTGGTGTCGCGCACGCCGCGCCGGCGGCGACCACCTACTACGTCGACTCCGCGGCGGGCAACGATGCCGCCGCGGGGACCAGCACCTCGACCGCGTGGAAGAGCCTGGCCAAGGTCAACGGGCGCGCGCTCCAGCCCGGCGACCAGGTGCTGTTCAAGCGCGGCGGATCCTGGACCGGCACGCTGCAACTGTCCCGCTCCGGTACGTCGGACGCGCCGATCGTGATCGGCGCCTACGGCAGCGGCGCGCTGCCGAAGATCGGCGGACCGGTGCTGAACTGCGTGAACGTCACCGGCTCGGACATCTTCATCGGCGACCTCCGCGCCAGCGGCTGCAACTGGGCCGGGTTCGAGCTGGTCGGCGACAGCATCGTGATGGACACGGTCCAGGCCGATGCCAACGTCGTCGGGGTCTCGATCGTCGACGGCTCGGACTGGAACACAGTCCGCTGGAGCACGATCGTCGACAACAACAAGATGAGCGTGCTCACGCCGAAGGAGGTCAATCCCGACGACGACTCCGGCGCGTTCGGGTTCCTCGTGCACGGCGACGACAACCTGATCAGCCGCAACACGATCAGCGGGCACTACGCGTTCAGCTACGACTACACCGCCGACGGCGCCGCGGTGGAGATCTTCAACGGCAACCGGAACCGGATCGAGTTCAACGTCACCCGCGAGAACGAGACGTTCACCGAGTTGGGGCACGAAGAGGGCGCGACCGCGGACGACAACGTGTTCGCCTACAACAGCGTCACCTCCAGCAAGCCGCAGGGCTCGTTCCTGGTGACCCGGGGTGCGCAGAGCAACATCGGGCCGGTACTGCGGACGGTCGCCGTCAACAACTCGGTCAACCTGCCGAACGGCAATGGCTGGAGCTGTGACGCCGGGTGCGGGCCGGACATCCTCAAGCTGCGCAACAACATCGTCAAGGTCGGCAAGAAGGTCGGGTACGACGATTCGTTCGACACCGGCAACCCGGCCGACGCGGCCGACGAGGACCGTGGTGTGTACCAGGGCAGCGTCTACCAGTTCACGCTTGGCACGCACTCGGTGAAGGCGGATCCGCTTTACACGAGCGCCACGGACCTCCGCTTGAAGGCCGGCAGCCCGGCCATCGCTCGCGGCGAGGACACCGGGTACGACTACGACCTGGCAGGGAAGGACATCTCCACCGCGACCCACTGGGACGCGGGCGCGTATCAGTACTGACAGTTGACGGCTGGGGTGGCCTGGGGGCTGCCCCAGCCGCTTGTTTGTCCACAGGTTGCGAAGTCGCCTCAGCCGACGGTCGTCAAACGGATACAACTTGTCACGAGAGCCCCGGGGAACCCTGAGATCTCCCCAGGATTCTCCAAAGTTGAGTGGAATGGACTCAAGTTTGGATAGGTTGTAACCAGTGACTGCTGTTAGTTGAGCTTGAAAGGCTGGAACCAGATGGACGTTCAGCGGTTGACGACGCTGGCCCGGGAAACCCTGTCGGTCGCGATCCGTCAGACCTCCGCGGCGGGCAACCCGACCGTGGAGCCGATTCACCTGCTGTCCGCGCTGCTCGCGCAGCCGGAGGGGACCACCGTCGGTCTGCTCGAGGCCGCCGGCGCCGACCTCGACGCCGTACGCCGCCGGACCGCCGAGTTCCTGACTCGCCTGCCGAAGGCGAGCGGCGGCAGCGTGCAGGCTCCGAGTCTGTCGCCGAAGACCACTGACGTGCTGAACCAGGCCGAGCAGCGGGCCCTCGGGCTCGGGGACGAGTACGTCTCCACCGAGCACCTGCTGATCTCGCTCGCGACCGTCGAAGGCAACGCGAAGACCGCGCTCGGCGTGACCGCCGACGCGCTGCTGCAGGCGTTCGACCGGATGCGCGGCAACCGCCGGATCACCTCCCCGGAGGCGGAGGGCACCACCAAGACGCTGGAGAAGTACGGCGTCGACCTGACCGAGCGGGCCAAGGACGGCAAGCTCGACCCGGTGATCGGGCGGGACTCCGAGATCCGCCGGGTGGTCCAGGTGCTGTCCCGCCGTACGAAGAACAACCCCGTCCTGATCGGTGAGCCCGGCGTTGGCAAGACCGCCGTCGTCGAGGGGCTGGCCCAGCGGATCGTGGCCGGTGACGTGCCCGAGTCGCTGCGCGGCCGGCGGCTGATCAGCCTCGACCTCGGCGCGATGGTGGCCGGCGCGAAGTACCGCGGTGAGTTCGAGGAGCGGCTGAAGGCGGTGCTGACCGAGATCAAGGAGTCCGATGGCCAGGTCATCACGTTCATCGACGAGTTGCACACCGTCGTCGGCGCCGGCGCGACCGGCGAGGGCGCGATGGACGCCGGCAACATGCTGAAGCCGATGCTGGCCCGCGGCGAGCTGCGGATGATCGGCGCGACCACCCTGGACGAGTACCGGACCCGGATCGAGAAGGACCCGGCGCTGGAGCGCCGCTTCCAGCAGGTGTTCGTCGGCGAGCCGTCGGTCGAGGACTCGATCGCCATCCTGCGTGGCCTGAAGGAGCGCTACGAGGCGCACCACAAGGTCGCCATCTCCGACAGCGCGCTGGTGGCCGCCGCGACGCTGTCCCACCGCTACATCACCGGCCGCCAGCTGCCGGACAAGGCGATCGACCTGGTCGACGAGGCCGCGTCCCGGCTGCGGATGGAGATCGACTCGTCCCCGGTCGAGATCGACTCGCTGCGCCGTACCGTCGACCGGCTGAAGATGGAGGAGCTCGCGCTGTCCCGCGAGGAGGACCCGTCCAGCCAGGAGCGGCTCGAGCGGCTGCGCGCCGACCTCGCCGACCGAGAGGAGGAGCTGCGCGCGCTGGAGTCCCGCTGGGAGCGGGAGAAGTCCGGCCTCAACCGGGTCGGCGAGATCAAGGAGCGGATCGACGAGCTGCGCGGCCAGGCCGAGCGCGCCCAGCGCGACGGCGACCTGGAGACCGCGGCCCGGATCCTGTACGGCGAGATCCCGCAGCTGACCAAGGAGCTCGAGGAGGCAGACGCCGAGCCGGAGGTCACCGAGGGTCCCGACGCGATGGTCAACGAGGAGGTCGGCCCGACCGAGATCGCCGAGGTGATCGCGATGTGGACCGGCATCCCGACCGGCCGGCTGCTCGAGGGCGAGACCGGCAAGCTGCTCCGGATGGAGGACGAGCTGGGTCGCCGGCTGATCGGCCAGCGCGAGGCGGTCACGGCCGTGAGTGACGCCGTCCGCCGCGCCCGGGCGGGGATCTCCGACCCGGACCGCCCGACCGGCAGCTTCCTGTTCCTCGGTCCGACCGGTGTTGGCAAGACCGAGCTGGCGAAGGCGCTCGCGGACTTCCTGTTCGACGACGAGCGCGCCATGGTCCGCATCGACATGTCGGAGTACGGCGAGAAGCACAGTGTCGCGCGGCTCGTCGGTGCCCCGCCCGGCTACGTGGGGTACGAGGAGGGTGGCCAGCTCACGGAGGCCGTCCGGCGGCGCCCGTACTCGGTGATCCTGCTCGACGAGGTGGAGAAGGCGCACCCCGAGGTCTTCGACATCCTGCTGCAGGTGCTGGACGACGGTCGGCTGACCGACGGGCAGGGTCGTACGGTCGACTTCCGCAACGTGATCCTGATCCTGACCAGCAACCTCGGCTCGGCGTACCTGGCCGACATGGCGCTGGACGACAAGGCCAAGCGTGACCAGGTGATGGCGGTGGTGCGGCAGTCGTTCAAGCCGGAGTTCATCAACCGGCTGGACGAGATCGTGCTGTTCGACGCCCTGGGCAGCGAGGAGCTGACCCAGATCGTCGCGCTCCAGATCACCGCCCTGCAGCGCCGCCTGACCGACCGCCGGATCACCCTCGACGTCGAAGAGGGCGCGATGGAGTGGCTCGCCATGACCGGCTACGACCCGGTGTACGGCGCCCGCCCCCTCCGCCGCCTGGTCCAGTCCGCCATCGGCGACGAACTGGCCCGCAACCTCCTCGCCGGCGAGATCCGGGACGGCGACACCGTCCAGGTGACCCTCAACGAAGCCAAGGACGCCCTCGACGTAACCCGCGCCTGACCCAACAGCTCGCAGGTGGTGCACACCTGCACCACCTGCGAGCTACCGGAGAATCACCTAGGGCTCTACGTCATCGCCTACCAACCCCGCCTGGCCTTCCCCCAGCTGGACATCATCGTGCGATGAAGGTGGCGGGGTTTGGTCTATCTGGGAGGATCAGGGCAGGGGGCTGGTGGAAGGAACTCTTCAGGGCATGACCGAGCAGCAGGGCAACAACTCCGGCGAAGACCGCCCCGGGCCGTACCAGGGCGTCTTCGGCGCACCCGGAGGGCCGCCCGCTCCCGGATCACAGCCGCCGGGCGGACCGCCGTACGGCGACCGGCCGGGCACGTACGGCGATCGGCCTGGCGCGTACCGCGGTGCTTACGGAGCCGGACAGAACCCGTACGCCCAGAAGCCGGGGCCACCCAAGCAGGTGACCATCGCCTCCGTGATCTCGCTCGGTCTCGGCGCCCTGTGCATCCTCCTCGGCGGCCTGGCGCTCACCTCCGCGGGTGAGCAGGTCGCCGAGATCGTCGCCGGCTCCAAGGACGCGAAAGGCCTGGTCGTCGGGGTCATCCTGGTCTGCGCGGTCGCCTACATCCTCCCGGCCATCTACATCCGCAGACGCCACGCCTGGGCGCGCTACATGCTCATCGCCGTCGCGGCGACCGGCATCGCCGGCGGCCTGATGGCACTCCCCAACAGCATCCTCGGCCTCGCCATCCACGTGACGCTGCTGGTCCTGATGCTCCAGCAACCGACCAAGCTCTGGTTCCACCACCGCTGACCGAAGGACTGCACTCCGTGGAGATCTGGATCAATCCAGCCTGTTCAAAATGCCGCGCCGCCACCAAGACCCTCGACGAAGCCGGCATCTCCTACACCGTCCGGCGCTACCTCGACGACCCGCCCACCGCCGAGGAACTCACCGCCGTCCTCAAACGCCTCAACCTCGAACCCTGGGACCTCGTCCGCCACAACGAACCCGAAGCCAAACCCCTCCGCACCCTCCCCCGAACCCCACAAACCCGCCCCACCTGGATCCAGGCCATGGTCGAAACCCCCATCCTCATCCAACGCCCCATCCTCACCGCCGACGACAACACCACCGCCATAACCCGAGACCCCGAATCCCTCTCCCACTTCCTCCCGAAGTAGCCGAACCCCGGGCCTCGACCCGATCTGCCCCGCCCTGCCCCAGGCTGCCCCACCACCCCTGTGGATGGCGCCACGCAAGCACCCGCCAACTCCTGCACAATCCGACGGGTGCCCACCCCAACTGCGCCGGACCACTCGCTGATCGCCTGGGTCGACGAATCCGTCATCGTCGGCAACGATCACCTGTCAGGCACGTACACGCTCGCAGCAGTCCTTGCCGACCAAGGCGCAATCGACGACCTCCGTACGCAGCTTCTCGCGCTAACGGAGCGAAAGATCGTGCGGCTGCACTGGGTGGCCGAATCCGCCAAGCGCAGGGACCTGATCGCCGAGACTGTCGCCGCGCTCAGCGTCATGGCGATCGTCGTGGTCGGCTCGCCAGTCCACCGTCAGAAGCAGGAACGCGCCAGACGTTGTTGCCTCGAACACCTCCTGTACGAGCTGGATCAACTCGGTGTCAGCCAGGCGTGGCTCGAGTCGCGAGCGCCCTCACAAGACAAGCGGGACCGCAGCCTGGTCGACAGTGCGCGGCGCAAGGGCCTGTTGTCATACCGGACCTCGATCGAGTTCGCACGGCCGCTACAGGAACCAATGCTCTGGTTGCCGGATGCAGTGGCAGGTGCCGTGACGGCGGCCAACCTGGGAGAGCCGCGGTGGCTGCTGGCGTTGTCCGAGGTGGTCAGCGTTCAGCGCATCGTGGTGCGGTAGAAGCGCGAAAGCTGGGCCCCATCATCCGGTGGGAATCCCAGCTTCACTTCTCACCAAGCAGCGCGTGGCGAGCTAGCTCGAGTATGCCACAAGGGAGCGGCGGCTGTCGTGTGACATCCACACGCCGGGCGTCAGAGTTTTTGGAGGCGGGTTAGGGCTTCTTGGAGGATTTCGGGTTGTTTGCAGAAGGCCCAGCGGACCAGGGGGCGGCCGGTGGTGGTGTTGTCGTAGAAGACCTGGTGGGGGATGGCGACGACGCCGGTGCGTTCGGGGAGCATGCGGCAGAAGTCGATGCCGTCGGTGTGGCCGAGGGGGCGGATGTCGGTGGTGACGAAGTAGGTGCCCTGCGGGCGGTGGACGCCGAAGCCGAGTTCCTCGAGGCCGTCGCAGAGCAGGTCGCGGCGGGACTGCAGGTCGGCGCGCAGGGCGTCGTAGTACTCGTTGCCTAGGGCAAGCGCACCGGCGACGGCGGGCTGGAACGGCGCGCCGGAGGTGAAGGTGAGGAACTGCTTGGCCGTGGTCACCGCGGTCACCACGTCCGGCGTCCCGGTGACCCAGCCGATCTTCCAGCCGGTGACGGCGAACGTCTTGCCGGCGCTGCTGATCGACACGGTGCGTTCGGCCATTCCGTCGTACGACGCCAGCGGCCGGTGCTCGAGTCCGTCGTACGCGAGGTGTTCGTAGACCTCGTCGGTGATGACGACCAGGTCGTGCTCGACGGCGATCGTGCTGATGCCGCGGAGCTCGTCGTCGGTGAGGACGGTGCCGGTCGGGTTGTGCGGGGAGTTGATCAGCAGGACCTTGGTGCGCGGGGTGACGGCGGCGCGGAGTTCGTCGAGATCGAGGCGGAAGTCGGGCGCGCGCAGGGTGACCGGGACGCGACGTCCGCCCGCGAACGCGATGCCGGCCGCGTAGGAGTCGTAGTACGGCTCCAAGGCGATCACCTCGTCGCCGGGCTCGACGTACGCGAGCAGCGCGGCGGCGACGGCCTCGGTCGCGCCGGTGGTGACCAGGATCTGCGTGTCAGGGTCGTACGAGAGGTCGTAGAAGCGCTTCTGGTGATCGGCGATCGCTTGCCGCAACACCGGTACGCCGCGACCCGGTGCGTACTGGTTGGCGCCCGCCCGGATCGCGCTGATCGCGTCCTCGAGCAGCGAGTCGGGCCCGTCCCGGTCCGGGAACCCCTGCCCGAGGTTGACCGAGTTCGTCGCCACCGCCCGGGCCGACATCTCCGCGAAGATCGTCGTCCCGAGCCCCGTCAACCGCTGAGCGTGTCCGCGCATGCCCCCGACACTAGCGCGACACCATCAGTTCCAGGGAGCAGGTGGTGGGGGCGGTACGACGGCCGGCCGGTCCTCGCACCAGGTTGCGCCGGTCCAGTCGCCGTCGTTGCCGGACAGCAGCCGTACGTCGAACTCCGGCGTCCCGTCGAACTGGAACGTCCCGCAGTTGTTGACGAACGGCGCCCCGACGTTACGGGCGTCGACGTTCTCGAACGTCGCCCAGCCGCCGACCCGGGCGTTGACCACGTTCGTCCCGGTGCCGTCGACCTTGATGTTGCGCACCGCAACGTTCTCGATCGCGTAGGTGTCCTTCACCGGCCAGTCGACGACGAACAGCATCGCGTTGTACGTCGAGTCCAGGAACGAACTGTCCCGGATCTCGATCTGCCCGGACATCGTGGACTGCAAGGCGTACAACCAGATCGCGCCGAGGCCGAGATCCCAGTTCAGGTCGCGCGGACCGCCGCGGACGGTGGTGTTGCGGGCGAACGTCAGCGTGCCCTCGAACGGCGTCGAGTTGAACCGCGAGCCCGCATGCAGGGTGCTGCCCTCGCGGATCGGATCGGCGACGAGATTGTCGGTGACGGCGTTGTCACGACCGCCGTAGATGGCGATGTTGTTCGCCAGGACCGGCGTCTGGACGGTGTTGTGGTCGTAGACGTTGTCGTGGTTGACCAGGCCGTCCGGGTTGGCTTCCGACCACATCGCGAGCCCGTCGTCACCGCTGTTGCGGACGAAGTTGTTGGTCGCCCGGACGTTCGAGACGCCGAGGTGCAGATTCATGCCGTCGGCGATCGCGTCGGTGATGATGTTGTTCCGGATCAGCAGCCCGTCCATCGGGCCGTCCAGCCAGATACCGACCTTGGTGTGGTGCAGGTAGAGGTTCTCGATGATCGAGCCGCCGCCGATCGCGCCGCCGATCCCGTTCACCTGGTCGGTGTCGATCCGCTCCCGTACGTCGCTTTCGATCGCGAAGTCGGCCAGGTGGACGCGGGTGCTGCCGCCGTCCGCGGCGTACTTGCCGTAGAAACCGGGTGCGCTGTGCACCGACTTGTCCGGCGCGGGCTCGGGCAGCGGAAGGACCTTGCCCTTGATGATCGTCCACCAGCTGCCAGCGCCGCGGACGGTCACCTGGTCGACCACGATGTGCCGGTTGACCTGGTACGTGCCCGGCGGGATGAACACCGACCAGCCGATCTTCTTGGCCGCGGCGATCGTCTGCTCGATCGCGGGCGCCGCGTCGCGCCGTCCGGTCGGGTCGGCGCCGAACAACCGCACCGACAGCGACTTCCGCGGTTGCTGCTTCGGTGCGCCGACCAGCTCGAAGTCGGCGAGGTCCAGCACGTACCAGGCAGCCGGAGTGTTCCGCGGTACGGCGAACCGGACCCGATCGCCGGGCTGGTAGGTCCGGCCCAGCAGCAGGCGTTGCTCGTCGTAGAAGTGGTTCGGCCGGAACGGCTTGGCGACCGGGTCCGGCTCGGGCTTCCACCAGCCGGGGATCGGGTCGACGTTCGGGTCGTTCGAGAACGGATACATGCCGTACAGCCAGGCGTACTCCGACGTCAGCGTCATCGTCTGCCGGTGCTTGCCGTTCACCGTCACGTCGAGCGGCGCCTGGATCCCGCCGCCCGCCGGCGCGTCCGGGATGCTGTAGCGCAGGGTCAACGCGTTGGCCGGCCCGGTCAGGGTGAACTCGACGTACTGCGTCGACGTCAGTCGTACTGCGGTTCGTCCGGAAGCCTCGGCCGGGAGCGTGTAGGCCTCGCGACTCGGTCCGAGCTTTTCCCCGGTGTGGAAGGCGTTCTCGGCCTCCTGCTCGACGAAGGCGACGTCCGCGCCGCGTCCCGCGACCAAGGCGGGATCGAGTCCGGCGCGGGTGATCCTCGGCGCCGGGCGAGTGGCGTCAGCGGGAGCGGTGAGAACTGCTCCGAGAAGAGCGGTCGTCAGGACGACGGCGACGGCACGTAGGCGTGATCGGGACATTGGCGGATCCCCTCCAGACGAACAACCGGCGCCTGGAGGTTATGCACCCGCGCAGCACTGCGCAAGATCTCGACAGTCTTGAGAAATTTCTTGCCAGTCACCCAGAGGGCTCGACTTGAGGTTCCGGACGGAGTGCCCGGAGCCAAAGTTCGGTCTGGGCGATGTGGGCGGACGCGGCGGTGGCTGCGGCCGCGGGGTCGCGGCGGGCGATCGCCGCAAGGATCGCGCGGTGGCCGCGGTCGCTGGTCTGCTTGATCGCGTCGAAGTCGGCGCCGGGTTCGAAGATGCGGTAGTGACCGCCGCGGCCCCGGATCACGCCGGTCAGGGCGGTGACTGTCGGGTTGCCGCCGGCGGTGCAGATCGCACCGTGGAACTCGGCGTCCAGGAGCTGGATCTCGGTGGCGTCCGTGGTCGCCTCCAGCTTGTCGAGGATCTCGCTCAGCCGCCGCTCCAGGTCCGGGTCCTGCCGGGCGGCGGCCGCCGCGGTGGCGTGTGCCTCGAGCACTCGCCGTACCTCCATCAGTTCGAGCACGCCCTCGAGCGGGATCAGCTCGACCGAGAGCGAGAACCGGCTGATGATCTCGGCCGGGTCGAGGGCCGAGACGTACGTCCCGGAGCCGTGCCGGGACTCGATCACGCCGAGTGCGGCCAGCGACCGGACCGCCTCCCGCAGCGAACTGCGGGACACGCCGAGGTGATCGCACAGCTCGGGCTCCGGCGGGAACTTCGCCCCCGGCCCGAGCGTGCCGGACGCGATCATCTGGCGCAGGCCGGCCAGGGCCTTGTCCGTGGCTGCCATCTGCCACCTCCTCGGGTCTTCACCTGAAAGAGTAAGTCCTCAGACCACTCGTGGTCACATTCTCGCTAACATCTTGTCGTTCCCGCGTGACGGTCGCTAGGGTGCAGAGACGGTCGACCGATTCATCAGATGTCAGGCCAAAGTCATCTGATGCCAGAAAAGTCATCCCCTGGCCCACATCCCCTGAGGAGACGTGCCATGCCCCACCGGCCACGCACGATGTTCGCACCGCTTGCCGCCGCGGCGACGGCCGCCGCGCTGCTGCTCACCGCCTGCGGTCCCGGCCCGGCCGAGAAGGCCGACGGTCAGGTCACGCTGCAGATGGTCGAGAGCCTGACCAACCCGACCCGGACGACGCTGCTGAAGAAGCTGATCGCCGACTTCGAGGGACAGAACGCCGGCGTCAAGGTGCAGCTGATCTCGCCGCCGACCAACCAGGCGGACCAGAAGATCCAGCAGATGCTGCAGTCCGGCAAGGGGGTCGACGTACTCGAGGTGCGGGACACCACGGTCGGGCCGTTCTCGACCAACAAGTGGATCTACGACATGGCGCCGGACCTGAAGGGCTGGGACGGCCTGCAGGCGCTCACCCCGAACGCGCTCAAGGTCGCCCAGGAGGGCGGCAAGTCGTACATGGTCCCGTACGGCTTCTACGGCCTGTCCCTGTTCTACCGCAAGGACCTGGTCCAGCAGGCCGGGTTCGGCGGCCCGCCGAAGAGCTGGGCCGAGCTGGTCGAGCAGGCGAAGAAGATCAACAACCCGTCGAAGAACGTGTACGGGTACTCGTTCCGCGGCGGTCTCGGCGCCGGCGGCAACGCGATCGCGGTGATCTCCGGCTACGTGATCGACGACATCAACCGGGACAACGCGTTCAAGCTCACCAACGGCAAGACGATCTTCTCGTCGCCGAAGGCGGTCGACGCGCTCAACCTGTACCTCGACCTGTTCAAGGGCGCCGCGCCGCCGTCGTCGGTCAGCTGGGGCTACCCGGAGATGGTGCAGGGCTTCACCTCCGGGACCACGGGCTTCCTGCTCCAGGACCCCGAGGTGATCGCGACCGTCAAGCAGTCCAAGACGATCAAGGAAGACCAGTGGGGTACGGCGCCTCTCCCCGTCGGACCGACCGGGAAGGCGGCGCAACCGCTGGCGAACGCGGGCTGGGGTGTCGCGCAGGGCAGCACGCACAAGAAGGAGGCCGTGGAACTGGTGAAGTTCCTGACCTCCGGCGACTCCGCGATGACGTTCTCGAAGGAGAACAGCCTGGTCCCGATCCTGAAGTCGGCGGCTGACGACCCGTTCTTCAAGGACGGACCGTGGGCGTCGTACGTGGCGATGAACGAGTCGCCGGACACCTACGTCGTGGTGACGCAGCCGCGCGGGGTGCCGTGGTCGACGGAGTGGGGCAACAAGGCCGATGCCGACGTACAGAAGCTGATCACCGGGAAGGCGCAGCCGGCCGAGATCCTGAAGAGCTGGGACGAGTACTGGACGAAGAAGTGGGCCGGGAACTGAGCCGATGGCTTTGACTGAAACTGACCGGCCGGCTGTGCAGCCACCCGCGACCAGGCGGCCGGTCAGCAGGAAGCGGTTCACCGGGCGGACGGCGTTGGTGCTGTTCGCGTTCATGCTGCCCGCGCTGGTGTTCGTGGGCCTGTTCACGTACTACCCGCTGCTGAGCGGGATCCAGATGGCGTTCCGGAACTACAACCTGAACGACCTGTCGGACACCTCGTGGGTCGGCCTGGACAACTTCCGGACGCTGCTGCACGACGAGATGTTCCGCGGCACCGTGAAGAACTCGGTCGTCTGGGTGGTCGGCTCGCTGGTGCCGCAGTTCCTGATCGGCTTCACGATGGCGCTCTGGCTGCGCCGGCGGTTCCGGTTCCGCGGCACCTACCAGGCGCTGGTGTTCTTCCCGTGGGCGGTGTCGGGGTTCCTGATCGGCATCCTGTTCCGCTGGATGTTCAACGGCGAGTTCGGCGTGGTCAACGACCTGCTGATGAAGACGCACCTGATCGACGCCCCGGTGCCGTGGCTGGCCGACGCCCGGTACGCGATGTTCGCGGTCATCGTCGCGAACGTCTGGTACGGCGTGACGTTCTTCGCGATCATGATCCTCGCGGCGCTGCAGTCGGTGCCGGAGGAGTTGTACGAGGCGGCCGCGATCGACGGCGCCGGCAAGGTCCGGACGCTGTTCAGCATCACCATCCCGTCGATCCGGACCACGCTGGCGCTGACCGTGCTGCTGCGGGTGATCTGGATCTTCAACTCACCGGAGCTGATCTTCGGTATGACCGGCGGCGGTCCGGCGAACGAGACGCACATCGTCACGTCGTACATGATCCAGGTGACCCAGGAGGGTGACTACGGGCGCGCGTCCGCGATGGGCGTGATGGTCGTGTTCGTGCTGCTGCTGTTCGCCGTCTTCTACCTGATGGCGATCCGGCCGAGGAAGGCGCTCCGATGATCCGCTCCGAAACCCTGGCCGGCCGGATCGTGAAGTTCGGCGGGCTCGGGATCTGCCTGGTCTTCACGGTGTTCCCGCTGTACTGGATCCTGATCACGTCCTTCAAGGACCCGGGCACGATCTTCGCCTACCCGTTGAAGTACTGGCCGAGTGCCTGGTCGCTGGAGAACTACCGCGGCCTGTTCGGCACCTCGAACTTCGGTGTCTTCGTCGGCAACAGCCTGATCGTGTCCACGGTCGCGGCTGCGCTGGCCACGGTGGTCTCACTCCTGTCGGCGTACGTGCTGGCGCGGTTCGAGTTCGTCTCCAAGGGCGCGGTGATGGGCGCGTTCCTGGTGACGCAGATGATCCCCGGGTTCATCGCGCTCGGCTCGCTCTACATCCTGATGACCCGGATGTACCTCGTCGACAACCGCTGGGGCCTGGTCCTGGTGTACGTCGCGATGTCGATCCCCCTGTGCACGGTCATGCTGCGCGGGTTCTTCGAGAACGTGCCGGCCTCGCTGGAGGAGGCGGCGATGGTGGACGGGTGCTCGCGGTTGTCGGCGTTGTTCCGGGTGCTGGTGCCGGTGATGACGCCGGGGATCGCGGCGTCGTACATCTTCAACTTCGTCAACTGCTGGAACGAGCTGTTCCTGTCCGTGACGCTGCTGAACAGCGACAGCAACAAGACCATCCCGGCGGCGCTGAACGGTTTCATCAGCAGCTACAACATCGACTGGGGCTCGATGTCGGCGGCCGCAGTCCTGAGCATCGTGCCGACGATGATCCTGTTCGCCGTCGCCAGCCGCTACATCGTGGAGGGCCTGACCGCGGGCGCCGTCAAGGAGTGAAGACTAGTTCCTCAGAGAGCTGAGGAAGGCGGCGAGGTCCCGGACCTGCCACTGCCTGCTCCCGATCTCCCGGTACGGCGCTCCGCCGTCGACGAAGCCCGAGACCAGGACCGTGGCCATGCCCCGCGCGTACGGGACCTGGAGGTTGACCGGGAGATCGTCGAACATGGCCGCCCGGCCGGGATCGACGGTGAAGCGGGCGAGGAAGGCGTCGAAGCTCTCCTCGTACGGCTTCGGGATCAGGTCGCCGGCGAGGATGTCGAAGATGCCGTCGAAGCAGGCGGTCAGGCCGAGCTGCCGGAGCGCCTGCTCGGCGTGGTACGCCGACCCGTTCGTGTAGACGTACCGGCGTCCCGGGAGCGCGCCGAGCGCCTTCGCCAGCGCCGGGTCCGGCGTGAGCACGGTGTAGTCGATCCGCCGCTCGAAGCTGAGGAACTCGTGCGGGTCGATGTTCCGCGTCGTCATCGCACCACGTAGCGAGGTGCCGTACTGCGCGACCAGCTCGGCCTGGATCTGCCGGGCGCCGACCACGTCGGTGCCGTAGAACTCGGCCACCGACGACAGGATGCCGTGCGTGACCTGCTCGGCCAGCGCCGAGTCGGCAGGGTAGAGCGTGTTGTCGAGATCCAGCACCCAGGTGTCGATGTCCGCCAGCACCCGTCCAGAGTAGTGACAGACTGGGAGGAGTCATCGACGGGAGGATGAGAGAACGTGGCGACTGCGCTCATCACCGGGCCGGCGACCGGGATCGGCCGGGCGTTCGCGGACAAGCTGGCGCTGGAGGGTTACGACCTGGTGCTGGTGTCGCGGGACGAGGCACGGCTGAAGGAAACCGCGACCGAGCTCACCCGGTTGCACGGGGTCGCCTGCGAAGTGCTGGCCGCCGATCTCACCGACCGGGACGACCTCGCCAAGGTGGAGGAGCGGTTCCGGACCGGGCCGATCGAGGTGCTGGTCAACAACGCCGGGTTCGGGCAGAAGAAGCCGTTCTGGGCCAACCCGGTCGAGGTCGAGGAGAAGCAGTTCGACCTGCTGGTCCGGGTGGTGCTGCGGCTGACGCATGCCGCCGTACTGCCGATGATCGAGCGCGGGTCGGGTGCGGTGATCAACGTGTCGTCGATCGCCGGGTTCCTGCAGCGGGGGACCTACAGCGCGCACAAGGCGTGGGTGACGACGTTCTCCGCCGGGCTGGCGACCGAGCTGCACTCGAAGGGGGTCGCGGTGATGGCGCTGTGCCCGGGGCTGGTGCACACGGAGTACCACGACCGGATGGGGATGGACAAGACGATCATCCCGTCGTTCCTGTGGCTCGACGCGGACGATCTGGTCGACGCCGCCTGGAAGGACCTGATGCGCGGCAAGGCGATCTCCGTCCCCTCCATCCGCTACAAACTCCTCACCGCCGCCGCCCGCTACGTCCCCCGCACCTTGATCGCCCGCTACTCCACCGTCGGCCTCGACGGCCGCCGCCGCTGACCGAGTTCCAACCAACTCCTCTTGGGGTGCGTCTTATCGGGCACATCCAACAGGGGAGAGGGTCAGGAAATCATGGGTACTGGGGGAATGCGGCGGCTGGTGACGGCGGTCGCCGTGGTGTCGGCGGGGTTGGTCTTGGGGGCTTGTGGCAACCAATCCGACGGGGGGACGCCGACGGCGGGCGGGCAGACGACGGTGACGGTGACGACGACGCCGCCGTCGGCGGAGCGGTCGATTCCGGAGCCGGCGGAGACGCCGTCGGCGGTGCCGAAGCCGGTGCAGCAGGCAACGACCGCGACGTTGAAGAACTCGATGCTGCTGACCGGAGCCGATGTCGACAAGGCGGATCCCCAGTGGGGCTGGGATGCGACGAAGGCGTCGGCCGACCCGATCTGCGGTCCGTCCTCGATTCGCGGCAACGGCGTCCGCGGCAGCCTGAACCGGAACTTCAGCACCGGGATGGACGCGATTGGCGGCCAGTGGATCACCCGGTACGACGACGAGGCCGCGGCCAAGGCGGCGTACGCGAAGATCGTCGCGACGATCAAGTCCTGCAAGGCACTCGTGCCCGCGCCGACGCACGCCCGCGAGCTGACCGAGAACCGGACGCTGCCGGTCGGTGACGCGACCGTCATCCTGCGCTGGTACGACTACCCGCTCCCGTCCGACCCCGGCAGCGAGCCGGGCGGTTTCCCGTACGCCGTCACGCGGGACGGCGCTGTCGTCTCGGTGCTCGCCTTCAGCGAGATGGGCGACGGTATGAAGGCCGCCAACTTCGAGAAGCTGGCCCGCACAGCCGCCGACCGACTCAGCTGAGCCGGGTCAGAGCTTCTCGGCAACCTCGGCGAGGACTGCGAGGGTTGCGGTGACGAGTGGGTGATCCGCCCGGCTCGAGCGCACGGCGGCGTAGACGCGGCGGGTGGGGACGGGCTCGGTCAGCGGGCGAGTGACCGCGAGCGCCGGTACGGCGAGCCGTGGGACGAGGGACACGCCACCGCCGGCCGCGACCAGGGCCGCGACCGCGTGGAAGTCGTCGGACTGGTGGACGACGCGAGGCTGGAAGCCGGCCTGCTCGCAAGCCAGCAGGACGACGTCGCGGATCGGATTGCCGGGCGACGGCATCACCCAGTCGTCACCGGCGAGCATCGGCAGCTCGATCACGTCGGCCGCCGCGGCCGGGTGGGACGGCGGGAGTACGGCGACGAACGGCTCGGCGTACAAGGGAATCCGGACCAGCCGCTGGTCGTCCGGGCGGGGGGAACCGCGGTGCTCGACGGCGATGGCGATGTCCGCGTCGCCGTCGAGCAACTGGGTGATGCCCTGGTGGCCTTCAGCGTCGCGGATGACGAGGTCGAGGCCGGGGTTGGTCTCGCGCAGGCGGGCCAGGGCGGGCGCGACCAGCAAGGTGATTGCGGTCGCGAACGCGGTGACCCGGACCTCGCCGGTCGCGCCGTTGGCGTGCAGCCGCATGGCCTCCTCGGCCCGCTCGACCTCGGCGAGGATCGTGTCGGTGTGGGCGAGCAGCAAGCGCCCGGCCGAGGTGATCGCGACCCGGCGGCCGCGGCGTTCCAGCAGCTCCTGGCCGACCTCGGTCTCCAGGGCCGCCAACTGCTGCGAGACCGCCGAGGGCGTCAGGTGCAGCACCTCGGCGGCCGCGGTCACGGTGCCGTGATCAGCAAGCGCGCGCAGCACCCGCAACCTTCGAACCTCGATCACGAAGCTCAGCTTCGCACAGCTCCTGGCCGCCGCCGTCCAGCAACGTCAGCGCTGGACGAGTCTCGACGACCTCCGGCTTGAGCAGGCGACGGACGGCGCGGAGCGGGTGGCGGCGTGGACGGGGCGGTTCGTACGGGACGGTGGGCGCGCCGGCCAGCCCGGACCGGGACTCCGCTGCGACCTTTTCGATGACAGTGACTGGGAAGAGGTACATCAGGTGGTTCCTTTCGACCCTTCGACACTAGGAACCGGAGTCTTGATACGTCCAATGAAAGTTCTTCGCACAGTTGATGTGTCTGGTGCATGATCGTCGTCATGGAACTGCGCCAGCTCAGCTCGTTCGTGGTGGTGGCCGAGGAGATGAACGTCGGCCGGGCCGCCGCACGGCTGCATCTCACCCAGCCTTCGCTCAGCCGGCAGATCGCGGCGCTGGAGCGCGACCTGGGTGTCGAGTTGTTCGCCCGGGTGAAGCGCCGGTTCGTGCTGACCGCGGCCGGCGAGAGTTTTCTGGCCGATGCGCAGGATCTGCTGCGGCGGTCCGACGAGGCGGTCCGGGCCGCACAGCGGACGCAGCGGGGTGAGCTGGGGACCTTGCGATTGCGGTTCGTGCAGTCGGCGACGTTCGAGGTGCTGCCGCGGTTGCTGGGCACGTTCCGGCAGGCCTATCCGGAGGTCGTGCTCGATCTGGAGAGCGTGACGACGATCCGGCAGACGGAGGCACTGCGGGACGGCCGGATCGACGTCGGGTTGATGCGCCCGACGACCCCGGAAGGTGCGCGAACCACGGCCGGAAGGATGCACGGTCTGCTGACCCGGGTGGTGTCGAACGACCCGTTGGTCGCGGTACTTCCGGCAAGACATCGGCTCGCGCGGCGGAAGCGGATCCGGCTCGAGGAGCTCGCGGAGGATCCGTTCGTCTTCTACACCCGGTTGAGCGGGCCCGTCGTCCATGACTCGATCGTCGGCTACTGCCGGGCCGCCGGGTTCACGCCGCGGATCGAGCAGGAGGCCGCCGACGTCCAGACGATCGTGTCGTTGGTCGCGGCCGGCCTCGGTGTCTCCCTGCTGATCGGCCCGACCCCGCCGTCGAACCCGGAGGCGGTCGTCTACCGCGAGTTGTCCGACGACCTACCACCCTGGCAACTCTGCGTCGCCTGGTCCCCGGACAACCGATCCCCGGTTCTGTCGCGCTTCCTGGACCTCCTGCAACCCGCCGCCACCCCCTCCCCGCGTTCGAGGGGATAACCCCTCGAATGCAGGGTTCTCTGCTCGTATACCAGGGGATAACCCACAAGCTCAGGGGTTATCCCCTGGAATGGTGGCGGGTCGGGAGGGGTGGTGGCGGGTCGGGAGGGGTCAGCCGAAGGTGTCGGGGTCGGCGCCGGTGCGGACGCCGGTCTCGAGGTCGGCGATCGCGGCCATGTCGTCGTTGTCCAGCTGGAAGTCGACGACCTCGAAGTTCTCCTGGATCCGGCTCGGCGTCTTCGACTTCGGGATCACCACGTTGCCGAGCTGCAGGTGCCAGCGGATGACGACCTGAGCCGGGGTCTTGCTGTGCTTCTCGGCCAGCGTCTTCAACGCCGGCTGACTCAGCAGCTCGCCCTGCGCCAGCGGGCTCCAGGCCTGCGTGACGATGTCGTTCTCCGCGTTGAACGCGCGCAGCTCGTCCTGCGGCAGCGCCGGGTGCAGCTCGATCTGGTTCACCGCCGGCCGGATCGTGGTCTCGTCGAACAGCCGCCGCAGCGCCGGCTCGTGGAAGTTCGACACCCCGATCGCGCGGATCCGCTTGTCGGCGTACAGCTGTTCGAACGCCTTCCAGGTGTCGACGTACCTGTCCTTCTTCAGCGACTGCCAGTGGATCAGGTACAGGTCGACGTACTCGAGACCGAGCCGCTCCAGGCTCGCGTCGAACGCCTTCAGCGTGGTGTCGTAGCCCTGGTCGCTGTTCCAGAGCTTGGTGGTGATGAAGAGTTCGTCGCGGGGCAGCTCCGCCGCGGCGATCGCCCGCCCGACGCCTGCTTCGTTGCCGTAGATCGCCGCCGTGTCGATGTGCCGGTAGCCGGTCTCGAACGCGGTCGTCACGACATCGGTGACGAGGTCGTCCTCGATCTGCCAGACCCCCAGGCCCAGCTGCGGGATCTCGACACCGTTGTCCAGAGTGATGGTGGGGACTGTGCTCATTCGTCTATTCCACCGGGCCGGAGGGTTCCGGCCCAGTCATCCGACGTGTGACAACAACCTCATCAGCTGTCCGTAACCACCTCATGGGTCTTCGCATCTGGCTCCAGGAACCGCAGCAGTCCGGCTCCCTCGCGCTCCAGCTCGGCCATCGTCTTCTTCGTCGTACGCCCGAACGGCGTAAGCGTGAGAGTCGCCACACCACGCTTGGTCGCCGCCGTCCACAGGCCCGCGACCACGCCGTCCACGGTGTACGTCGCCTTGACCCGCAGGTTCTTCGTGAACACGGCCGGCTTGTGCTTGTCCGCGATGATCCGCTCCCGCTTGGCGTGCGCGAGCAGCAGGTTGTCGAACTCCGGCAGGAACCGGACCGGGGCCGGCGTGTCCGGATCCGGCCGCGGCCCATCCGGTACGTCGTACAGCGGCTTGCCGGCCTCGTCCGTGAATTCCTCGAGCTCGAGTCCGTCGAACAAGGGCTTCGCCTTCGGCAGGCCGGACCAGGTCTGGAAGTCCGCCGGCGTCGCCGGGCCGAATGCCTCCAGGTAGCGAACGACGAGCTCCTCCGGCTCGGCCTTGGTGTGCAGCTTCCCGCCCACCCACTCCTCGGCCGGCGTGAAGCGCGCGTTCGCCGGCCAGCCCCAGCGGGCGCCGGTCGGGTACATCACCAGCGGCACCATCATCCGGGTGCAGAACCCGAGCGCCCGCTCGTTCACCGCCGGGAACTCCTTCTGCAACGCGTCTCGCACCTCGGTGAAGGTCAAGGGCTCCTTGGCCAGCAGCTTCCGCGCAGCCTTGACCACCTTCTCCGGCTCGAGCCCCTCGCCGCGCTCCTGGAGCATCCGCAGCCCCGCCTCGAGCACCGGCGCCAAGGTCGTCCGGAACCGCAGATAGTCCTCCGCGGTCACCAGATGCAGCGTGCCGCGGAACAGCGTCGCCCGTACGACGGCTCGCTCCTCGACGGCCTGATCCAAGTCCGCCTCGGCGAACCTGTCGACCCGGGACCACAACCCGACGTACGGATGCTTGGGCTCCTGCCCCTGCATTCCCGCGAGCCGCCCGACAGCATCCACCGCCGACACGTCGGCGCGCTCCACCAGCATCTGCCGGGCCAGCGTCGCCCGATTGACCGCCTTCGCACTCAGAACCGCCATGCAGGAATCCTGCCCGGCAGCACCGACAAAGTCAGCTGTAGTCCTTCTCGTCGTACTTCGGGAGACCGAGCAGCCGGCGGATCTCGGCGGCGGGGGCCTTGCCGCTCTCTGCGGAAGCGAGCTTCACGTGCCGGGCCATCTCCGAGAGGCCGTCGGCCGCGGCCACCTGCAACCAGTGCGGGCGGGCGGCCGCGTCGGCGCGGGCCAGTGCCGCGATCTGAGCCGAGACCTCGCCCGGCCAGGCGATCGACTGCAGCGCTCGCGATTCCGCGAGGTTCGTGGCGGCGACCGCTCGCGCCCGCGCCTGCAAAGTCTTCACCGAGGCGCCGCTGTTGGCCGCCTTCTCGAAACGCTCCAGCGCCACGTTGTACGGCCGAGTCACCTCGAGGTACCGCTTCGCCGCCGCAGTCATGCTCAACGGCCGAGGCTTGGTCGTCGCCGCTGGAGCACTCGGCGCCACGGTGGGAGTCACCACGCTGGGGGTTGCGACCGGCGTACTCGTCGAAGTGACCGCAACCGGCTGCTCCTCACCGCATCCCACGACGCACAACAACACAACCCCGGCAACAACCAGCACCCGACGCATGACGCTCCCTCACCAGGATGAACCGAATCAGACTAGCCGCAGCTCCGAAGATCGCCCCAGGTGGATGAGGCCGCGGCGCGGCGGGGATGCGATGTTCGTCCGGAGAGAACGGAGGGGCTCCGGTGTCGCTGATGGTGCGAGCGGTTGGTCTGGCGGTGACCGCCCTGCTGCTCGGCTCGTGCGGAGACACCGGATCTGCCGACCGGCCGGTGCCGACGGCGACGCGATCGGTGCCGTCGCCGACGGCGACGCTCCCGGAGCCCACCCGCTCTCCGGACCGCGAGGAGACCACGGCCAGCGCCGAACCCACGCGTACCCGGTCACCGGAGCGCGGCGAGACCACGTCGCCACCCGAGAGGTCGGAGCCCCCGTCGCCAACCCAGCCGGAGTCCACCCGGTCGTCCGAAACCCAGGCTGCCCCATCGCCGACCCAAGCGGCGCCGCCCAGCCCCGCCCGGTCTTCAGTACCCCAGGCGGCCCCGTCGCCGACTCAGCCTGCACAAGAACCGACCTCCGCTGAGTCATCGGAGCGTGCGCAGACCACCGCTCCGACCCAGGCGGCCAGCCCAACAGGCCCGCCGTCGACCATCTCGCCGTCGGTCGAGCCCACGTCGGCCGAGTCGGACGGCACGCCCGCCTGGTTGTGGGTGCTAGGACTGATCGTGCTCGCGCTCGCCGTCGGCATACCCCTGCTCGTCAGGGCGAGCCACCGCCGTGACTGGCGGGCCGACCTCGCCGCCGCCGAGGAAGAGGTCGCGTGGTTCGCCCGGGTGCTCATTCCGGAACTCCGTCAGCAACCGTCGCCCGCGGCAGCGGCCGGCGCCTGGAACATCGCGGAGGGCCGGGTCGCCGCGGTCGAGGATCGCCTGACAGCTCTCGAACCGGCGGCACCGGACGAGTCCGCCCAACAACGGGCGATCACCTTGCGAGACGCCGTACGGGCAGCACGGGGCGAGATCCGGGACCTGCTGGCATCCGGCCGTCCGGACACGTTCAGCCAAGAGCTCGGCGCGGTCGCCTGGCGGCTCGAGCAGGTCCTTGGCGTACCGGACCCGTTGGCGTGACGCCTACCCGGCGAGGGCCGCGCGGGCTTCGATGAAGGCGGCGATGGCGCGCTCGACGTCTTCGGTGGAGTGTGCCGCGGACAGTTGGACCCGGATGCGGGCCTTGCCGTGCGGTACGACGGGGTAGGAGAAGCCGATGACGTAGACGCCGAGCTCGAGGAGCTTGTCCGCGAGCCGGCCCGCCTCGGCGGCGTCGCCGATCATGACGGGGGAGATCGGGTGGTCGCCGGGCAGGACGTCGAAGCCGGCTTCGGTCATCTTGGTGCGGAAGAGCTTGGTGTTCGCGGTGAGCTTGTCGCGTAGGTTGCTGGAGCCGCCGATCAGCTCCAGGGCCTTCAGCGACGCAGCGGTCACCGAGGGAGCCAGGGAGTTGGAGAAGAGGTACGGGCGGGAGCGCTGCCGGAGCAGCTCGACGATCTCGCGCCGACCGGAGACGTAGCCGCCGGACGCGCCCCCGAGGGCCTTGCCGAGGGTGCCGGTGATGACGTCGACGCGGTCCTTCACGCCGAACAGGGACGGGGTGCCGGCGCCGTCCGGGCCGACGAAACCGACCGCGTGCGAGTCGTCGACCATGACCAGGGCGTCGTACCGCTCGGCCAGGTCGCAGATCTCGTCGAGCGGGGCGACGTACCCGTCCATCGAGAAGACGCCGTCGGTGGCGATCAGCCGGTAGCGGGCGTCGGCGGCGTCCTTGAGCTGGGCCTCGAGGTCGGCCATGTCGCGGTTCTTGTAGCGGTACCGCTTGGCCTTGGACAGCCGGATGCCGTCGATGATGCTGGCGTGGTTGAGCTCGTCGGAGATGACCGCGTCCTCGGCGCCGAGCAGCGTCTCGAACAGACCGCCGTTGGCGTCGAAGCAGGAGCTGTAGAGGATGGTGTCCTCGCTGCCGAGGAAGTTGCTCAGGGCGCCTTCCAGGTCCTTGTGGATCTGCTGCGTGCCGCAGATGAACCGCACCGACGCCATCCCGAAGCCCCACTGGTCCAGGGCGGCCCGGGCGGCCGCGATCACCTCGGGGTGGTCGGCCAGGCCGAGGTAGTTGTTGGCGCAGAAGTTGAGTACCTCGTTGCCAGTGGCAACCGAGATCAACGCCTGCTGCGGTGAGGTGATCACCCGCTCGGACTTGTACAGCCCGGCGTCCCGGATCTCGCCGATGGTCACCGTCAGGTCGTCCCGCATCCGCCCGAACATCAGTGCTTCTCCTCCAACGTGTCCCGAGTCCAGTCCATGATCACCTTGCCGCACTGCCCCTGCCGGGCAACGTCGAAGGCCTGCTCGAAGTCGCCGTACCCGAACCGGTGGGTGATCACCGGGGTCAGGTCCAGGCCGCGTTCCAGCATCACCGACATCGAGTACCAGGTCTCGAACATCTCCCGGCCGTAGATGCCCTTGATGGTCAGCATGTTGAGCACCACCGTGCTCCAGTCGATCGCGATCTCGTCCGAGGGCAGCCCGAGCATCGCGATCCGCCCGCCGTGGGTCATGTTCGCGAGCATGTCCCGCAGCGCGGCCGGCTGCCCGGACATCTCCATCCCGACGTCGAACCCCTCCCGCATGCCGAGGCTCTGCTGGGCGTCCGCGATCGACTCCTCGCCGACGTTGACCGCGTGGGTGACGCCGATCTTGCGAGCGAGGTCCAGCCGGTACTCCGAGAGGTCGGTGATCACCACGTTGCGCGCACCCGCGTGCAGCGCGACCGCGGCGGCCATCACGCCGATCGGCCCGGCGCCGGTGATCAGCACGTCCTCACCGACCAGCGGGAACGACAGCGCGGTGTGTACGGCGTTGCCGAACGGGTCGAAGATCGCCGCGACATCCAGGTCGACCGGGTCCTTGTGCACCCACGCGTTGCTCGCGGGCAGCGCGACGTACTCGGCGAAGGCGCCCGGCACGTGGACGCCGAGGCCGCGGGTCTTGATGCACAGGTGGCGGCGGCCGGCCCGGCAGTTGCGGCAGCGGCCGCAGACCAGGTGACCCTCGCCGCTGACCAGGTCACCGACAGCGACGTCGCGGACACCGACGCCGATCTCGACCACCTCGCCGACGAACTCGTGCCCGGTCACCATCGGCACCGGCACGTTCTTCTGCGCCCAGTGGTCCCAGCTCTGGATGTGCAGGTCGGTGCCGCACAACCCGGTGCGGAGCACCTTGATCAGCACCTCGTCGGCCTCGATCTTGGGCTCGGGCACGTCCTGCAACCACAGGCCGGGCTTTGCCTCGGCCTTCACCAGTGCCTTCACGGCACACCTCCACCTTCGACGATCGTCCACATCGTCGTCCCGGGCAACCACCGGCGTCCATCGACACGTCGTACACAGCCTTTGCAGATCCTCTGCATGCTTGTCCGCCACGCGGGTCTAGGCTGGTGCGCCATGAGCTACGACCGGGACGGCCTGCTGGAGCAGGTGAAAACCAAGGCCATCGTGCACGGCAAGGTGACGCTGGCGTCGGGGAAGGAAGCCGACTACTACGTCGACCTGCGCCGGATCACGCTGGACGCCGCCGCGGCTCCGCTGATCGGCCCGGCGATGCTCGAGCTGACCAAGGACCTCGAGTACGACGCCGTCGGCGGACTGACCCTCGGTGCCGACCCGGTCGCGATGTCGATGCTGCATGCCGCCGCCCAGCAAGGCCGCCGGTTGGACGCGTTCGTCGTACGCAAGGCCGAGAAGACGCACGGTCTGCAGCGGCGGATCGAAGGGCCGGACGTGAAGGGCCGCCGGGTGCTCGCGGTCGAGGACACGTCCACCACCGGTGGCTCGGTGCTGACCGCGGTCGAGGCGCTGCGCGAGGCCGGCGCCGAGGTGGTCGCGGTCGCGGTGATCGTGGACCGGGCGACCGGGGCGCAGGAGACGGTGGAGTCCGAAGGCCTGGAGTACCGCTCGGTGTTCGGCCTCGAGGACCTGGGCCTCTGATGGAGCTCAACCCGGTCGTCATGATCCTGATCGCCTTCGTGGTCGGCGCCGGGATCTTCTACTTCAACTACCTGGCGGCGAAGAAGCGCCGCGAGCAGTTCGCCGCGTTCGCCGGCCAGAACGGCTGGTCGTACGTGCCGGCCAACAACGGGCTGGCCAACCAGTGGGCGGGTACGCCGTTCCAGACCGGGGACAACCGGCGGGCGACGAACGTGTTGTCCGGGGCGTTCAACGGGCACCAGATGGTTGCCTTCGACTACAGCTACCAGACGCACACCAGGAACTCGAAGGGCCACCGCCGGACCACGACGCACAAGTTCGGCGTCGTCGTACTGCAGCTGCCCGGGGCGCTGCCGCACCTGGAGGTCACCCATGAGGGGATCTTCGGCGGGGCGGTGGCGAACGCGTTCGGGTTCCGCGACCTCCAGTTCGAGAGCGACCAGTTCAACCGGGCGTTCCGGGTGAAGGCGGACGACGAGCGGTTCGGGCACGCGGTGGTGACGCCGCGGATGATGGAGCTGCTGCTGGCCCGCGGCGAGATCGGCTGGCGGATGGAGGGCAACTCCCTGGTCGGCTGGGACCAGGGCGCGCACAACCCGGCCGAGGTGATGAACCGGCTGTCCCTGCTGCAGCAGGTACTCGAGCAGGTTCCGCCGTACGTCTGGCGCGACTACGCGGGTGTGGACCCGCGGGCTCCGCAGCCGCCACAGACCTACTGACACGGATCAGCCGTAGAGTCGCTTCTGAGCATCGCCAACACTCGGGAGCAGGGGAATGCTGACCTTCGTCGTCATCGCGGTCGTTGCGGTCGTCGTGATTGTGGGAATCGCGCTGATCGTGTCGTACAACCGGTTCGTCAAGCAGCGGAACCTGATCCAGGAGTCGTGGCGGCAGATCGACGTCGAGCTGCACCGGCGCTACGACCTGATCCCGAACCTGGTCGAGTCGGTCCGGGCGTACGCCGCGCACGAGCGGCACGTGTTCGAGGAGGTCGCCCGGCTGCGCACCCAGGCGGTCAACGTGCAGGGCGCCCCGCCGGAGCAGCGGGCCGCGGCGGAGAGCGAGCTGTCCGGTGCGCTGCGTCAGCTGATGGTCTCGGTCGAGGCCTACCCGCAGCTGCAGTCGAACCAGAACTTCCTCAACCTGCAGCGTGAGCTGACCGACACCGAGGACCGGATCGCGGCCGGGCGGCGGTTCTTCAACGCCAACGTGGGCGACTACAACACCCGGGTCGAGGCGTTCCCGTCGAACCTGATCGCGAACGGCTTCAAGTTCGAGAAGGCCGGCTACTTCGAGGTGAACGACGAGCAGGTCCGTTCGGTCCCGCAGGTCTCGTTCGGCACCATCGGATCGGTCGCCGGTGAGCAGGCGCCGCCGCAGATGCAGGCCGGGCCGCAGTCGTCCGGCCAGATCCACCCGCAGATTCCGGGTGACCAGGGCAACTACCAGGGGCAGCCGCAGTTCCCGGCCTATCCGCAGCAACAGAGCCAGGGGCAGGCGCCGTACCAGGGCCAGCCGGGTCAGTACCAGGGCCAGCCCGGGTTCCAGGGCCAGCCACCGGTGGGCGGCCCGCCTGCGGGTTCCCCCAGCCCGCAGGACGGCCAGCCGCCGTTCACCGGTGGCCAGTAGGCACCGGTTCCCCGTGGTCCGGGTCCCCCGAACCCGAACTCTCGCCCAGTGCCAGACCCGGGAGCGACGGCGGTCAGTCGCCACACCCGGGCCTGCCTCCCCCCGGTACCGATGTCAACACTGCCGCACTGAGATACATCCGGCGTACATCGGTCCTTCCGGCGGGCACGGCGGGATGCCACGATAGGTCGTCCGAGCGGAGAGGGCAGGCATGTGGACAGTCTGAGGTACGGAATCCTCGGACCTCTGCGCCTGATCCATGTCCAGGGCCAGCCGCTCCGGGCGGCCAAGCCGCGTCAGTTGCTGGCCACGCTGCTGCTGCACCCGAACCGGTTCGTCTCGACCGATCTGATCGCCGACGCGCTCTGGGAGAACAGTCCGCCGCGTTCGGCGACCGCGAACATCCGCACCTATGTCCGGGCGCTGCGTGGTGTCCTGCAGGAGGCCGGGCTGCCCGCGCCGATCGACACGTCGGCCGCCGGCTACAGCATCGAGGTCGGTGTCGACGAGCTCGACGCCAGCCTGTTCGAGTCGCTGCTCGCCGAAGGCGGGCACCTCCGCGACGCCGGTGAGGGTCGCCAGGCCATGCAGGTGCTGTCGCGGGCCTATTCGCTCTGGCGCGGTCGCCCGCTCGAGGACCTGTCCGTCCCGGCTGCGTGGGAGGGCTCCCTGGCCCGGCTGGAGGCGCAGCACCGCGGTCTGGTCGACACACTGCTTGACCTGCGGCTGGAGCAGGGCGACGCGAGTGGTGCGGCCGTTTTGCTCAGCGCGCGCCTCACTGATGACCCGTACGACGAGCAGCTCTGGCGGCGACTCGTCGACGCGCTCCTGGCCGCTGGACGGGTCGGTGAAGCGCGAGCGGCGTACGCGAAAGCAGTGCAGACGCTCGCGGATGAGCTCGACATCAAGCCCGGTCCGGAGCTCGAAGCGGCCGGCGCCCGCGCCCAGAACGGACGCTCCGCCAACTGGCCGAACCCTGGCATCCCAGACGCACGTACCGCGGAACGCGGCCAGCCGGACGTCTCACAGCCAGGCCCCATGTCGGCGCCGGAGCTGACCGATCCGCAGCGACCGCCGAGCCAACTGCCGCTCGACCTGCCCGACTTCAGCGGTCGCCAGGATCAGCTCGACCAGCTGCGCGACCTGGTCTGCGGCCGCGACCCGGTCCGTCCGCCGATCGCGGTCATCTCAGGTGCACCCGGCACCGGGAAGACTTCGCTGGCCGTTCGGCTCGGCCATCTGGTCCGGGAGTCCTTCCCCGACGGGCAGATCTATCTGGACATGCACGGTGCGACGCAGCCGCGGGATCCGGCGGCAGCCCTCACCGACCTGCTCCTCAGCCTGAACCTGCCCGACTACGCGATCCCCGCCGACCCCGAGCGGCGGTCGGCGATGCTGCGGTCCGAGCTGGCCAGCCGCCGGGTGCTGATCATCCTCGACGACGTGGCCACGGCGAGCCAGGTGACGCCCCTGATGCCCGGTACCGGAGCGTCCGCCGTCGTCGTCACCAGCCGCAACCGGCTGATGGACCTGGCCGGTGCGGACAGCATGCCGCTCGACACCTTCAACGACGCCGAGGCAGCCGCTCTGCTCGACCTGGTCGCCGGCGCCGGTCGCGTCGACCGGACGTCGCCCGCGGCGGAGGAGATCCTGGCTGCCTGCGCGAACCTGCCGCTGGCGATCCGGATCGTCGGCAGCCGGCTGGCCCAGCGGCCGGACCTGAGTCCGCGCGAGCTGGCCCGCCGGTTGCGCGACGAGACGTCCCGGCTCGACGAGCTCAGCATCGGCGAGCTCGCCGTACGGACGAGTGCGGATCTCAGCTACGACGCGCTCAACCCGGAGGAGGCCCGGCTCTACCGGCTGATCGGCCACTTCGCGGTCGGGGTGTTCTCGGCGCGTGCGCTCGAGGCAGTTGCGTCGGAGGCCGCCGTACGGCGCAGTCTGGACCGGCTGATCGAGGTCAACCTGGTCCGGATCAGCTCGGTCGACCACCGCGGTACGGCGCGCTACCGGGTCCACGACCTGCTGCGACTGCACGCGATCGGGGTCGGCGACGAGGAGCAGAAAGCACAGGCGGTCCAGGACGTCACGACCGTGCTGGACGCGATCCTGAACAAGATCCGCCGGGCCAACGCCGCGCTCGCCTTCGTGTACTTCGGCGCCTTGGAGCACACCGGTCCGGTGACCGGACCGGATCCCTCGCCGTTCACCGAGACCGACGCGATCGCGTGGTTCGACAGTGAGCGCAGCACGTTCGTGCCGGCGATCCGGGCCGCCGCGCAGAACGGGTTGCACGACCAGGCGTGGCGGATCGCCTCGGCGTGGGCGCCGTACCTGGACATGCGGGCCGGTTTCGACGACTGGAACGGGTCGCACCAGCAGGGTCTGCTCAGCGCGATCGCCTGCGGAGACCGGCGCGGTGAGTCGATCATGCACCGCAACCTCGGCCAACTCGCGCTGTACCAGGACGATTGGGACACCGCCTGGCGGCACCTCGACGCGGCCGCGCAGCTGTCTGCCGAGGTCGGGGACCGGCTCGGCGAGGGCATCGCGAAGGTCGGCCTCGGGACCTGGTTGCGCGAACGCGGCCGGCCGGACGAAGGGCTCGAGCAGTACGAGCAGGCCGTCGAGGCGTTCGTCGAGGCCGGCAACGCGAACGCCGAGGCGCTCGCCCGGAGCGCGATCGCGAACATCTGGCTGGCCCGCGACGACACCGCGACGGCCGGCCGCTACCTGGCCCAGGCCTTCCTGATCGCCGTACGGCGGGTCGACAGCCACCGCGAGGCCAAGGTACGGCGACGGATCGCGGCACTGCGGGCCCGTCAGGGCAGGTACGACGACGCCGTGCGGCAACTGCGGACGGCGCTGAAGATCTTCAACGGCATGGGCGACGACCACTGCGCGGCGTACACCCGGGCCGATCTCGGACAGACCCTGATGGAGCGCGGCGAGGTCGCGGCGGCGCGGAAGATGCTGCTGGACTCGATCGACATCGGGCACCGGCTCGGCGACCGCAGCGTCGAGGGGCAAGCGGCGCAGCACCTCGGGCAGCTGTACCTGTCCACGGGCAACCTCGACTCGGCCCGCCGTACTCTCGACCGGGCCGCGCGGGTCTGGCAGCAGGCCGGCAACGACGTCCGCGCCGCCGAGTGCCGGCGCGAGCTCGCCAGCTTCGACGCCACTTCGGCCGCGGGCTGAATGTACGGCGGGTGTATCCCCGCCGACCAGGATCTGTCCCACCACGGCAACACAGGCCGTCGGGTTTCGGGGACTCGGGGGAAGGACTGGCTATGGCCGAAGTGCTCCGCGCTGGGGGGAGGTTGTCGTGGAACGGCGGGTGGCGAACCCGCGGGACGTCGAGGCGGCGCTGAACTGGCAGCTGGAACGGGTGGGCTCGGCGGCCTGGCAGGACTGGCCGCTGAAGTTCCAGCGGATGGCCTTCGGCTACGCCCAGGACAGCGGCTGGCACGATCCCGTCGACGCGGTGCGATGGCTCGACCACCATGCCCTCCTCCAGGAGGGCGCGGCGCCACGGGGGGCGCTGGTCTGGTACCAGGCGGCAGACCGGATCCGAGTAGCCTGCTCACTCGGCTCCGGCCAGGTGGTCGGCCCCCTCCTCCGCCCCCCAGTAGAAGTAGCCCCCCTCACCACCCTCACCACCGACTGGGTCTGGTCCCACCCCCACTTCCCCTTCGCCCACTGACCGGCGGTCACGTCACGCGACCGCCATGAGGCGTTCGTGCGCGACCGGTGGCGCGTGCCGCCCAGGCGCTGCGGGTGATGTCGTCAAGATCGTGAACTGCAGACCAGCCCAGTTCCGTTCGGATCTTCGCCGGGTTGGCGACCACCTCAGCTGCGTCGCCGACCCGAGGCTCGGTCGCGCGCCAGGGCACCGGCCGTCCAGTGGCCCGGCGTACCGCGTCGATGACCTCCAGGACGCTGGCGCCGATACCGCTCCCGACGTTGTAGATCGTGGCAAGCGGACCGTTCCTCAGCTGGTCGAGCACGTAGCGATGCGCGTGGGCGACGTCGGCGACATGAACGTAGTCCCGCACGCACGTGCCGTCCCGAGTCGGATGATCGATGCCGTTCACCGCGACGGCATCGCCCGTTTCCGCGGCATCGAGCAACCGCGGGATGAGATTGTCCGCGCCTGTGTCGGCGAGCGCCGGTGCGGCGGCGCCACCGACGTTGAAGTACCTCAGTACCGCCCAATCGACGCCATGGGCGGCTGCCGCGTCCCGGAGCAGATGTTCGGCAGCCAGCTTGGTCGATCCGTACGGCGAGGCCGGCTGGGTGACAGCGCTTTCAGTGACCGGACTCGGTGTGACTGGGCCATAGACCGCCGCACTGGACGAGAACAAGATCCGGCGGACACCGCCGCGCAGCATGGCAGTCAGCACGCTGTGGAGACCGTGCACGTTGTGGCGGTAGTAATCGAGCGGATGGCGAGTCGACTCCGCGACGCCTTTGTGACCAGCGAGATGGACAACACCCTCCACGTTGTGTGCGGCCATCACCCGGACCAACTGCGAAGTGTCGTGGACCGACCCGGCGACAAATGGCACGCTGCGATCCAGCCGAGTTCGGTGGCCTGCTGACAGGTCGTCCACGACGACTATGTTGTCGTTTGCGTGCTGCAACTCGCGGACGACGTGAGCGCCGATGTAGCCCGCGCCTCCGGTCACCAACCAGCTCATCGTCGCCCCCAGCTCCGCGTCGTCTGCCCCGGGAGTGTTACCTACCCGCTCCGGAGCTGCTGCACGCGTGGGGTGGGGCTACTCGCTGACGTTGTTGGTGGCGGCGTGTTTGGGGGTGGGGTCGGCGGGGGTGTTGCGGGCGCGGCGTTTGGCGAGGAACCATTCGACGAACATGGGGACCACGGAGACGAGGACGATCAGGAGGATCGCGGACTCGAGGTGTTCGTGGATGAACTTGACCTGGCCGAGGGCGTGGCCGAGCAGGGTCAGGCCGGTGGCCCAGAGGACGGCGCCGACGCCGGTCCAGACGAAGAACTTCCGCGGGTCCATCTTGCCGGCGCCGGCCACGATCGTGATGAAGGTGCGCACGATCGGGACGAACCGGGCCAGCACCAGCGCGCGCGGGCCGTACTTCTCGAAGAACTCATGCGTTTGCTCGATGTACTTCGGCTTCAGGAACCGCGCGTTCGGGTTGGTGAACAGGGTGGTCCCGAGCGCCCGGCCGATGTAGTAGCCGGACACGTTGCCGAGGAACGCCGCGACAGTGAGGATGACGCAGGCCAGCCACAACGGCACGTCGATCGTGCCGTGCGCGATGAACAGGCCGACGGCGAACAGCAGCGAGTCACCGGGCAGGATCGGGAACAGCAACCCGCACTCGATGAACACGACCGCTGCCGTGCCCCAGAGGGCCCAGTCACCCAGCCAGGTCAGCAGGTATTCCGGGTCCATCCAGTTCGGCATCAGCATCGCGACAAGAGAAAGCACGCGGACAGGGTAGCGTCCCAACCTGTGCGTGAGCTTCCTGGAGACTCAAAGCGGGATCTGATCGGTGCGGACATGGTCGGCCCGAACGAGGTCGGCGTGGGGCCGTGGCAGGGCGAGCGGCCGGACGATCCGCGGCTCGACCCGGAACTGCTCGCGCACGGTGATCGACGGAACGTGGTCGACAAGTACCGGTACTGGACGCTCGAGGCGATCGTCGCCGACCTGGACAAGCAGCGGAACCCGTTCCACGTCGCGATCGAGAACTGGCAGCACGACCTGAACATCGGCTCGGTCGTCCGGACCGCGAACGCCTTCCTCGCCGCCGAGGTCCACATCGTCGGCAACCGCAAGTGGAACCGCCGCGGCGCGATGGTCACCGACCGCTACCAGCACGTCCGCCACCACCCCCGCCTCGAGGACCTGGCGTCGTACGCCGCCGAGCACCAGCTGCCCGTGATCGGCATCGACAACCTGCCCGGCTCGGTCCCGCTGGAGACCTATGAACTCCCCTCCGCCTGCGTCCTGCTCTTCGGCCAGGAAGGACCGGGCCTCACCGAAGAGGCGCACGCGATCTGCACCGCCGTTCTCTCCATCGCACAGTTCGGCTCCACCCGTTCGATCAATGCCAGCGCCGCCGCCGCGATCGCCCTGCACGCCTGGATCCGCCGCCACACCTTCGACCAAAAGCCATGACCGACAACATGATCTGGTGGCAGATCTACCCCCTCGGCTTCACCGGCGCAGAGCAGACCGCGAGCCCAGCCGTCGTCCACCGCCTCGGCAGAGTGGAGAGCTGGCTCGACTACACGGTCGAGCTTGGCTGCACAGGACTGCTGCTCGGCCCGGTGTTCGCGTCCGAGACGCATGGCTACGACACCGTGGACCACTTCCGGATCGACCCGCGGCTCGGCGACGACGCCGACTTCGACCGGCTGATCGCCGAAGCCCACGAGCGTGGTCTCCGCGTCGCGCTCGACGGAGTGTTCAATCACGTCGCCTGGTCCTTCAACGGGCCCTCGGAATGGTTCCGTCGGCGCGCGGACGGGTCGTTCGACACCTTCGAAGGACACGAGCATCTGGTCGCGCTGGATCACGGTCAGCCCGCGGTCGCGCAGTACGTGAAGGACGTCCTGTCGCATTGGCTCGGCCGTGGTGTCGACGCGTGGCGGCTCGATGTCGCGTACGCCGTACCGCCTGAGTTCTGGCGGGCGGTGATCCCGCGGGCGGCGTATCCGGACGCGTGGTTCTTCGGCGAGGTCATCCATGGGGACTACGCCGCGTACGTCGCGGAGAGCGGGCTGGACTCGGTTACGCAGTACGAGTTGTGGAAGGCGATCTGGAGCTCGTTGAACGACGGGAACTTCTACGAGCTCGCTCATGCACTGGGGCGGCATGACGCGTTGCTGGACACGTTCGTGCCGCAGACGTTCGTCGGCAACCATGACGTGACCCGGATCGCCACCCAGTTGGAGGATGGGCGGCATCTTGGTCATGCGCTCGCGATTCTGTTCGCGGTTGGCGGCGTACCGAGCATCTACTCCGGTGACGAGCAGGGCTTTCGTGGGCTGAAGGAGGATCGGGTCGGCGGTGACGACGCGATCCGGCCGGAGTTCCCGGACACTCCCGGTGGGCTGGAGCCGGGCGGTTGGCCGACGTACCGGTTGCATCAGGAATTGATCGGCGTACGGCGGCGCCACCCGTGGCTCACCCGGGCGCGGACGAAGGTCGAGCACCTCACCAACGAGACGATCGCGCTCCGGTCGACCGATGGCGACTCGGAACTGGTGCTGCTGCTCAACATCTCGGACGCGGCGCAGTCCTTCCCGGATCACGCGGCCGAGGTGCCGGCGCACAGCTGGAGATTCCTGACGGTTCCGTAACCTCCGCAGCCGCCTCGGCGTTGTTGAGGTGTCAGTGAGGCTTCTCGACCAAAGTCAGCCCCAACTCGGGCGGGGCGGCGTGCATCGTGCATGCCGTACTGGGTTTGTGACGGGAAAAGGGGGTAGTTGATGAGTTCTCTGTGGGATGAGCTGATCCATGAGCTCGGGACCGTGCGCGCCCTGAGCGCGGCGGCGCTCGAGGCGCGCACGGAAACCTCGCGGGTGGCCCTGATCACCTTGCTCGACGCCGAGACCGCCGAGATCGCGGCGATCCTCGACCGGATCCTCCGGGAGGCCGAAACCTCAGCGGCCTAGCAGCGTGTTCATGACTTGCTCGAGTACGTCGGTGGCGTCCTCGGGGAGGTCGAAAGCGCGGTAGGCGATGTGCGCGTCCGGGCGGACCAGGAGGCAGCCCTCGTCCGGGATCTCGCGCGCCCGGGCCCAGTCGCCGTACAAATCATCCAGCTCATGACCCGGGCCGACCACGAACGGTTCGATCGGTACGCCGAGATGCTCCGAGACGGACTGCGCCGCCTTCACCCACGCGTCGCCGCCGATCCCGGTGAGCAGCGTGAACCGGCCCTTGCCGACGACGTCGAGGGTGCTCACGGTCTCCGAGCCGCGGGTCAGCCAGCAGTGCGGAATCCGGGCCCCCGGCCAGGTCGTCGGGTGGTAGTACAGCTCCGGATCACGCTCGTACGACGGTTCCGCCGTACCGTCACCGATCACCGCGTCCGACGTGTACCGCTGGCCGAGCTCGACCCCGTGGGCGTTGAACTCGTAGTCCTTCAGCTCGATCGCGGTCCGCAGCTCCTCGCGCTGGGCGGCGCCCTCCGGGGTTTCGTCCTTGCGGGACTCGATCGTCCGCCCGGGCGGCGCGTCCGGCGTCATCCCGAGGGCGCGGAAGATCTGGCCGAACTGCGTGCGGCTCTTGTTCGCCCGCTCCACGATCTGCCGGGCGATCGGCACCCGTTCCTCGTCGTACGTCGTCAGCAGGTCCGGCGACGCGTGGCCCTTGAGCACCAGCGACAGCTTCCAGGCCAGGTTGTACGCGTCCTGGATCGAGGTGTTCGAGCCGAGGCCGTTGCTCGGCGGGTGCCGGTGGATCGCGTCACCCATGCAGAACACGCGCCCGACCGTGGCTTGTTGGGCGTACATGTGGTTGACGCTCCACACCGACGTGCTCTTCAGCTTCACGTCGATGGTGTCGTCGCCGACCAGGTTGTGCACGATCTCGGTCGCCATCGCCTCGTCGACCACGGGCGCCGGCTGGTTGATGTCGTAACCCCACACGATCAGCCACTCGTTCCACGGCCGGACCATCCGGATCAGTCCGGCGCCGATGCCGCCGATCTGCGCGCCCGGTTGCAGCACCCAGTACAGGACGCTCGGGCGGTGGGCGACGTATCGAGACAGGTCGGCCTCGAAGACGATGTTCATCGAGCCCTCAATGTCCATCGCGCCGGCCATCGGCAGCCCGACGTCCTGCGCGACCTTGCTGCGACCACCGTCCGCGCCGATCAGGTACTTCGCCCGGATCTGGTACGTCGTGTTACTCAAGCGATCGCGGACGGTCGCGGTGACGCCGTCGTCGTCCTGCTCCAGCGAGAGGTACTCGGTGTTGAACCGCAACCGGGCGCCTCGACTGGCCGCCGTACTGAGCAGAATCGGCTCGAACAACGTCTGCGGCAGGTCGACCGGGAGCGTCGGACTCGCCTCGGTGTAGTCGGCCAGTCGGCGCGGATGCGTGCCCCACGTGCGGATCCGGCCGATCTCCTCGCCGGCGAGGCTGGTGCAGAACGCGGTCTCGCCCATCAGCGCGTGCTCGGTGCCCTTGTCCATCACCTGGTCCTCGATGCCCATGTCCCGCATCAGTTCGATCGTGCGCTGGTTGGTGATGTGGGCACGCGGGGTGTTGGCGGTCCAGCCGTACCGGGTGAGGACGACGTTGTCGACGCCGTACGTGGACAGGAACAGCGACGCCGCGCCGCCCGCCGGGCCACTGCCGACGATGAGGACATCCGTGGTGATCACTGAGTCTCCTCGGTGGTGGCGAGCACCAAGTCGTAGTGGACGGTGAAGTAGGGCTGGTCGGGAGTTTTGCCGTCCGGTACCGGCGCGCCGGCCGGATGCTCGGTGAAGTCGGCGATCAGCGAGTCCTTGACGCCGAAGACCGCGTCGTTCGCGAGGAATTCGTCACCGGCCGCGAACACGTGGGTGATCAGCCGCGCGTACCCGGGGGCGGTGACCATGAAGTGGATGTGGGCCGGCCGCATCGGTCCACGGCCGCCGGCCCGGAGCAGCTCGCCGACCGGGCCGTCGTCCGGGATCGGGTAGGCGACCGGCTTCACCGCCCAGAAGGAGTAGTTGCCGTCAGCATCGGTCGTCAGGTGGCCGCGGTTCTGCGGTCCGTCGAGGTCCTTTTGGACGTCGTAGAAGCCCTCCTCGTCGGCCTGCCAGGTCTCGACCTTCGCCTTGGCGATCGGCTCGCCCTTGGTGTTCAGGACGCGCCCACTCACCAGGCAGGGCTGTCCGGGCGCGCCGTTCGCGATGTCGCCGCCGAGCTCGACTTCCGGCGATCCCTCGACGAAGAAGGGGCCGAACACCGTCGACTGAGTGGCCTGCGGCGGCTTGCGGTTCTCCAGGCCCACGGTCAGCATCGACAGCCCGAGTACGTCGGCCAGTAGCACGAACTCCTGTCGGGTTCCGGTCGAGATCTGTCCGGTCCGGGTCAGGAAGTCGATCGCGGTGAAGTACTCCTCCTCGGTCAGCTCCACCTCGCGGGCGAATGCGTGCAGGTGCCGCACCAGCGCGCTCATCACGGTCCTGGTGCGCGGATCGACACTCTGGTCGAAGCTCGCGACCACCGCCTCGGTGAGGTCGTCGCCTTGCAGATCCATCTGGTTGCTCCTCATGCTTCGATCACCATCGCCAGGCCCTGGCCGACGCCGATGCACAACGTCGCCAGGCCGTAGCCACCGCCGCGCCGGACCAACTCGTGGGCGAGGGTGGTGAGAATGCGGGTTCCGGAACTGCCGAGCGGATGGCCGAGGGCGATCGCTCCGCCGTTCACGTTCACCTTGTCGCGGTCCAGCCCGGGCCATTGCTGCAGGCACGCGAGACTCTGAGCCGCGTACGCCTCGTTCAGCTCGACGAGTTTCAGGTCGTCCCAGCCGATGCCTGCTTTGCGCAGTGCCTTCTCGGACGCCTCGACCGGTCCGATGCCGAAGTACTGCGGATCGACCGCATGAACCGCCCTGCTGACAATCCGCGCCATCGGTACCGCGCCCAGCCGGTCAGCAGCCTCCTCACTGCCGATCAGCACGGCCGAGGCGCCGTCGTTCAACGTCGAGGCGTTCCCCGCTGTAACGGTGCCATCGGGGCGGAACGCCGGCTTGAGTCTCGCCATGGATTCCGGCGTGCCACCGTCGCGGATCGACTCGTCCCTGGTCAGCGGTGGTCCGGCGACGTCGAGACGGTCCCAGGGCACGAGCTCCGCGTCGAACGTGCCGGCTGCCCAGGCTTTGGCGGCCTTCTCGTGACTCTCGAGGGCGAACACGTCCTGGGCTTCGCGGCTGATGTTGTGCTTCTCCGCCAAGCGCTCGGTCGCCTCGCCGAGCGAGATCGTCCAGTCCTTCGGCATCTTCGGGTTGACCAGCCGCCAGCCGAGGGACGTCGACTCGGCCGTCAGGCTGCCGTGCGGATACGCGCGGTCCGGCTTCGGCAGCACCCACGGTGCTCGGCTCATCGACTCGACACCGCCGGCGATGACCAGGTCGGCATCGTTCGTCTCGATCGCCCGAGCCGCCTGGATCGCCGCTTCGAGGCCGGAGCCGCAGAGGCGGTTGACCGTCGTACCGGGAACGCTGGTGGGGAAGCCGGCGAGCAGCGCGGCCATGCGCGCGACGTCGCGATTCTCCTCGCCGGCGCCGTTCGCGTTGCCGAGGAAGATGTCGTCCAGCTCGGCGGGGTCGAGCTGCTTGCGGGTCGCGAGTTCCTTGAGGGTTGCCGCGGCGAGGTCGTCGGGGCGAGCGGACGCGAGGGCGCCGCCCAGCTTGCCGACCGGGGTGCGAACGGCGTCCAGGATGTAGGCGGATCTCATCTGGCTACTCCTTCAGGCCTGGTGCCTTGCCAGGCGCGGGTGAGGATGTCGTCGGCGTCGAAGGCCTTGGCGGCATCCCGTGCCTGGTCCTGGGTGAGGCCGAGTTGCTTCAAGCTGGTCGGGATGCCGGCCTCGGCGAACAGGTCGAACAGGCCGGTGGCCAGATCGCTTGTCTGCAAGGCGTCTTCCAACCGGGCTTTCGCTCTGGGGACGGCCGGCGCCTTGACCCTTGCAACCTGGGGGAGGACCACTGCGTGGGTCTCGGCGTGCGGGAGGTTGAACGTGCCGCCGAGGTAGTGACACAGCTTGTGATGCAGGTCCGAGCCCGAGTTCGCGAACGCCTGGCCGGCCAGACACGCGCCGTACAGGAGATTGCTTCGGGCATCTATGTCGGTTGGCTCCTGCAGGACTGCTCTGAGTCCGGTGGTGAGTGCTCGGGCCGCTTCGACCGCGAGGGTCTCCGTGATCGGGTCGGCCTTCGGTGTCCAGACGGCCTCGACGCAGTGGGCGAGCGCGTTGGCCGTGCTTGCTGCCGTGACGTTCTTCGGTAGCTGGAGCGTGAGGATGGGGTCGTAGACGACAACCTTCGGCAGGACCGTGAGATCCGATCCGGTGGTCTTGCCTTCGCTCGACGTCAGTCCCCAGACCGGCGTCATCTCAGACCCCGCGTAGGTCGTCGGAACTGCCACGATCGGCACTCCGGTGGCCAGCGCGATCGCCTTCGCCAGCCCGATTGCCGATCCGCCACCGATCGCAACTACCCCGTCGGCGTTGATGTCTCGTGCCTTTGTTCGTGCGTTCTCGGCGACCTCGGTCGGAACATGCTGCGTCACACCGTCGATCCGGCCGGCGAAGCGGTCCCTCAGTTCGACCTCGACCACGTCCGCCGCATCTCGCGCGGACCGGGTGGCGATCAGCAGCACCCGCCGTACTGCGAGCCCCTCGACCTCAGCGGCCACTCGATCCAGGGATCCAGCCCCGAGCACCACCCGGCCTGGTAGGAACGTGTGCTCGAATCCACCCGCTGTCTCAGGCATCGAGGTCCTCCCGGTTGCGGAGCCGGCGGAGGGCGGCCAACTCGGTACTGGTCGGGGGATCGATCTGTTTGATGCTGTCGGCAACCTTCAGCGGCCAGCCGGTCGCCGCACGGGCCTGCTCGACGGTGACGCCTGGATGCAGCCTGGTCAGCGTGAGTTCATTGGTCTGCGGATCCGGCTCGAGTACGCCGTGATCGGTGATGACCAGCGTGGGACCGGCACCGGGCGCCTGCCGTTCGCGCCCGGTCGGGCCGTACCCGACGGAGGTGACGAAGTCGACCTGCTCGACGAACGTGCGCGGCGACTGCTTCACGATCACGATCACCCGCCCAGCCGCGGCCGCGATCTCCGGCGCTCCGCCCGCACCCGGCAACCGGGTCCTGGGGTTCTCGTGCTCGCCGATCACCGTCGTGTTGATGTTCCCGAACCGGTCGATCTGCGCCGCCCCGAGGAACCCGACGTCGATCCGCCCGGCGCCGACCCAGTAGTTGAACATCTCCGGCACCGACACCACGGCGGTCGCCGTCGCGGCCAGATCGTCGTCCCCGATGGACAACGGCAACCGCCGCGGCTTCGCATCGATGGCCCCCGACTCGTACACCAACCGGCAGTTGGGCGCATGCGTCCGCCGAGCCAGGTTGGCCGCGAGATTGGGCGGCCCGACCCCCACCAGACAGACGTCCCCGTCCAGCAATTCACGCGCAGCCGCCACGTTCATCATGTCCGCGCTGTCCCAGTTGTCAGGCATCTGCAGTCACCTCCTGCGCCGCCGGAAGTCCGTTGGCCCGCGCCCACTCCAGGAACGCCGCACGGTCGCGGGAGATCGCGTCCCACTGCTGGTAGAAGTCGTTGTCGCGAACGGAGTAGCCGGCGGCGTACGACGGCCAGGCCCCACCCGGTACGACGCTCACCGCCGACAGCACCCAGTTCGGCAGGACGACCGCGCCGGTGCGGTCCGGGAACTCGTCCACCACCTCTTCCACGGTGACGATTGCCCGCTTCGCCGCCAGCACCGCCTCGCGCTGTACGCCGGTGATGCCCCAGAGCATGACGTTGCCGTCGCGGTCCGCCAGTTGGGCGTGGATCACGGCGACATCCGGCGTCACGGCCTTCACCGCGGCCAGCTCCTCACCCGTGAACGGGCAGGTGACCCGGCTGATGATGTCCCGCTGCTCCTCCAGATCCGTCCCGCGATATCCCCGCAGTACGGCGAACGGCAGTCGAGCCGCACCGGCGACGTACGCATTGGCGAGCCCGGCGTGGCTGTGCTCGTGGACGACGAGCCGGTGCGGCCAGTGCTTCTCGACCGCGTCACGGAGTCGGTGGAGTGAGCCGACGCCGGGGTTGCCGCCGTACGAGAACACGAGCTCGTCCGCGACGCCCAGCCCGATCAGCTGGTCGTAGATGAGGTCGGGTGTCATCCGGACGAGCGTCAGATGCCGGCGGCCTTGCCGGGCGATCTCGTGGGCGGCCGCGAACGGGATCAGGTGGGTGAAGCCTTCGAGCGCCACGGTGTCGCCGTCGTGCACGTGGGCCGCGATCGCTTCGCCGAGTGGAACTGGACTTGGCATGCGCTGCTCCGCTAGGATTTCGCTGAGCGAAAAGTTCTTCTTTCAACGAAAAGGCTAGCCGATGGCCGGTGAGGCGTCCACAGGTACGTTCCTGCAAGGCCTGGAACGCGGCCTTGCGGTGATCCGCGCGTTCTCGGCGGACGCGCCGTCGCTGACGCTGAGCGAGGTCGCGCGCGACGTGGGGATCACGCCGGCGACGGCGCGCCGGATCCTGCTGACGCTGGTGGAGCTCGGGTACGTCAGCAGTGACGGCCGTCGCTTCTCGCTGACGCCGCGTGTGCTCGCGCTCGGCTGGGCCTACTTGTCGTCGTTGGACTTCGGCGAGCTCGCCGGTCCGTTCATGGAGGAGCTCAGCGCGACGACACGGGAGTCCTGCTCCATCGCGACCCTCGACCTACCCGACATCGTGTACGTCGCCCGCGTGCCGACGAGCCGTATCATGACAGTCGCGCTCGGCGTCGGCGCTCGGCTGCCGGCGTACGCGACCTCCATGGGCCGCGTCCTCCTGGCCGGCCTGCCCGAGGACGAGCTGACCGCCTACCTGACATCCGTCGAGCCCGAACCGCTCACTGACCGCACCATCACCTCGCCCGACGAGCTGCGGGACGTCATCACGCGCGCTCGCACTGACGGGTACGCCCTTGTCGACCAGGAGCTCGAGCTCGGCCTCCGCTCCATCGCGGCCCCGATCCACAACTCCCGGGGCCGCACGATCGCCGCTCTCAACGTCTCCGCCCACGCCTCCCGCTCCACCCCGACCTCGCTCTGCACCGAGGTCCTTCCCCACCTCCGGTCCACGGCCGGCCAGATCACCACCGCCCTGACCCACCGCGGCCATCTCTAAGCCTTCATTTCGGCGAGGACCTCCAGGTAGTGCGGGTTGTTCATGATCCCGATGACGTTGCCGAACGGGTCGGCGACGGACGCCGTACGGAAGCCGGTGTCGCCGCGTTCGGTGATGCCTTCGATCAGGGTGGCGCCCAGCGCGAGCAGGCGGTCGAGGGTGCCTTCCAGGTCGTCGACGTGCCAGTGGATGATCGCGCCGGCCGGGCCGTTCGCAACTGTGTGATGGGCGTACTTCGCGTCGATGATCCCCAGCTCGCACTGGAAGTCCCCGAACCTCCACTCCAGGTACGCCGGGTTGTCGACGTTCGGCACCGCGAAGTACGGCTCGATCCCCAGCAACTTCGTGTACCACTCCCGCGCGGCCCCCAGGTCGGCGGCGTAGAAGCTGACGGTCGCAAATCCTCGCAACATCTCAGTGGTCCTTCCTCGGTGTCTCCCGGTTGATGACCACTACTTTTCCACCCAAAGTGCTCACCGAATGAGCACTTTTTCCGGCGACTTCTCGAGCAGGTTGCTGACGGTTCCCGTCAGTCGGTTTGGGTGACCTTGCGGAGGCCTCGGGGGGCGTCGGGGTTGAGGCCCAGCTTGCGAGCGAGGGACTCGATGGCTCGTTGGGCGGGGATGACAAGGGCCAGGGGAGCGAGCGTCTCGGGGAGGTCGGGGCCGGCCAGGTTGACGTCGCACCGGGACGCGAAGGTCGGGTCGCCACCGATGCCGAGGATTTTGCTGCCCTTCTCGCGGACGATGCCGGCCAATTCGGTCATGCCGGGCAGCGCGGGGCCCTCGCCGGCGGCGACCAGGATCGTGACGAGGTCCGCGTCGACGACCGCGATCGGTCCGTGCTTCAGATCGGCGTACGACAGACCGCGGACCGGCTGCAGGCAGGTCTCCTCCAGCTTGAGGGCGACCTCGAGCGTGGTGCCGAAGGTCAGGCCACGACCGCTGGCCAGGACGTCCTGCGCACCGGCGAGCAGGTCCGCGGCTTCCTCGACCGAGCCCTCGAGCATCTGCGACGCGGCGTCCGGAACCCGGGCGATGTCGGCGTCCAGGGTGCCTGGCTTCTGCGCCAGCGCGTCGACGGCGACGGTGATCGCCGCGAGCTGCGTGGTGTAGGTCTTGGTCGCCGGTACGGCGAGCTCCTGGCCGGCCTGGGTGATCAGCGCGACGTCGGCCGTCGACGCGAGCGGGCTGTCGCCGTCGTTCGTGATGCCGACGATCGCGGCGCCGTTGCGCTTGGCCCACTCGGCCGTGTCGACGATCTCCTGGGTCGCGCCGGACTGGCTGACCGCGACCACCAGCGAGTTCGAGAGGTCGAGGTTCGCGCCGTACAGGGTGGCCACCGAAGGGGCCGCCAGCGACGCCTGCCGGCCGGCGTGGATCTCGGTCAGGTAGCGGCCGTAGACGCCGGCGTTGTCCGACGATCCGCGGGCCACGAAGATCACGTGCCGGCGCCCGGCGGCCAGCCGGGTGATGTCGTGCCGCAGGGGCAGGACGTGCTCGAACGTGGCCGCCAGCGCGGCCGGCTGCTCGGCGATCTCGCGCGCCATCTGGGTTTCCTGGGCGGGAACAGACACCACTACGATCACTGGTCCTATCTGGTCTTAACAGGTATGCTGCGCACGATAGCAGTGAGCGGCGTCCCGGGGCACCCCCGAGACCCGCCCAGGTCTGGAGGATCGAGATTCGATGGTGGCGACCAAGCGGGCCCAGGTCCGATCGGTGCTGGAACGGCTGATCGACGTCGAGCTGCACCCCGGGGACCCGATCCCTTCCGAACGCGCCCTGGTGGACAAGCTGAACGTCTCCCGGGTGACCGTCCGGCAGGCGATCAGCGACCTGGTCGAGTCGGGCGCGCTGGAACGCGTGCACGGCAAGGGGACGTTCGTCACCGGTCCCCAGGTCGACTCTCAGCTGCACCTCACCTCGTTCTCCCGGGAGATGCGGGCCCGCGGCCTCGAACCCGGCACGGTGGTGCTGTCGGCCACCGAGATCGAGGCCTCCGAGGAGACCGCGAAGGGACTGCGGGTCGCCAAGGGCACCAAGGTGATCCGGGTCGAACGCCTCCGCACCGCCGACGCGTCGCCGATGGCGTACGAGATCGGCTACTACCCGTCCGCGCTCTTCCCCGGCCTGCTCGGCCGTGAGCTCGGCACCCTGTACGACGTCTTCGCCAGCGAGTACGACGTCGTCGTCACCTCCGGCGAGCAGACCGTCCGGGCGGACAACGCCGACGGTCACGTCGCCCGGGTCCTCGGCGTGGCCAGGCGGGCACCCCTGCTGGTCCTCGAGCGCACCACCTTCGCCGGCCGCAAGGTCGTCGAACTGTCCTGGTCGGCCTACCGGGCCGACCGCTACCGGCTGCACATGGCCCTGACCCCGCGCGGACCGAGGTCCGGGTCGTCGGCCTGAGCCCGACCCGAAGACGTCATCGGGACGCAACGAACTGGACCGGTCCTGTTCATCAACTGGTCTGCATCCCTGCCGAACGCTCCCCGGCCACCGGGCCGGTCCGGCAGGCGGGCCGCCGGGTACGACGAGGTACCCGACGGCGATACTGGAGCTCAACCCACAGAAACAGTGTTGTGAGGAGTACCGCGAGACATGCCTATTGCCACCCCTGAGGTCTACGCCGAGATGCTGGACAAGGCCAAGCAGAACCGCTTCGCCTACCCGGCCATCAACGTCAGCTCGTCGCAGACGCTGATCGCCGCGATCCGCGGTTTCGCCGAGGCGGGCTCGGACGGCATCGTCCAGGTCTCCACCGGCGGCGCCGAGTACCTGTCCGGTTCTACTGTGAAGAACATGGTGACCGGCTCGGTCGCGCTGGCGGCGTACGCGCACGAGGTCGCCAAGAACTTCCCGGTGAACATCGCGCTGCACACCGACCACTGCCCGAAGGACAAGCTGGACGGCTTCGTCCGGCCGCTGCTGGAGATCTCCGCCGAGCGCGTCGCCCGGGGCGAGAACCCGCTGTTCCAGTCGCACATGTGGGACGGCTCGGCCGTGCCGCTGCAGGAGAACCTGGAGATCGCCAAGGACCTGCTGGCCAAGATGGCCGCGGCGAAGATCGTGCTGGAGATCGAGGTGGGTGTCGTCGGCGGTGAGGAGGACGGCGTCGCCAACGAGATCAACGAGAAGCTCTACACCACCGTCGAGGACGGCCTGGCCACGGTCGAGGCGCTCGGCACCGGTGAGAACGGCCACTACATCACCGCGCTGACCTTCGGCAACGTGCACGGCGTCTACAAGCCGGGTGCGGTCAAGCTGCGGCCGGAGATCTTGAAGGAGATCCAGGACCAGGTCGGCGCCAAGGTCGGCAAGGACCGCCCGTTCGACCTCGTCTTCCACGGCGGCTCCGGCTCGACCTTGGAGGAGATCCGCGCCGCGGTCGACCACGGCGTGATCAAGATGAACGTCGACACCGACACGCAGTACGCGTTCACCCGGCCGGCGGCGGCCCACATGTTCAGCAACTACGACGGTGTGCTGAAGGTGGACGGCGAGGTCGGCAACAAGAAGGCCTACGACCCGCGCGCCTGGGGCAAGCTGGCCGAGGCCGGCATGGCCGAGCGCGTCGCCGAGGCCTGCGAGAGCCTCCGCTCCACGGGCACGTCGCTGAACGCCTGACATCTGTTCCTCCTGACAGAGTTGAGGTTTTCGAGGGGCCGACCGCACTTGCGGTCGGCCCCTCACTCACATCCGGGCTGAATGCCCTTCGCTCACATTCGGGCGCGGGCGAGGTTGAACTGCCTGATGCCGGTACGGCGGGACGCTCGGGTGAAGGCGGCTCTGACCCGGTCGACGACGAGTCGTGGGTCGTCGAGGTCCTTCCAGGAGATCGCGCAGCGCTCGATCGGGTCGGGCGCCGCCGGATCGGGGACCGTCGCCGCCGGCTCCCCCTCGTCCGGCTCGGACGCCTCGCACCAGAACGGGAAACGCGGCTCGAACTCGATCACGGTGCGCTCGTCGGGGAACCAGAGGGCATCCGGGACGTCGACGGAGCCCGCCGTACCGCTGTCGTCGCCGTCCATGGAATCTGGCGGTGGCACGGGTGCGGGTGCAGGCAGGCCGGCGTCGGCCAGGATGAGTCGGAGCCGGGCTTCTGCCACCGACGCGGACTCCAGGCCGGCGCGCGAGATCGCCTTGACCGCGCGATCGTTGCCGTGGTCGGCCACAGCGCGTTTGAGCGACCGGCTGGTGACCAAACCGGCGTACAGAGCGGCTTCAGTCAGGACGACGGCAGGCGGGCCCGGTGCCGTCGCGGCGACCTCGACGATGGCTCGCGCGGGCGAGACCATCCGCAGCTTGTTCCAGACCTGGATGCCCGGGCCGACGGGGTCGCGGATGTGCCGGTGCACCCCGCCGACGCAGCCGCCACGGCCGTACGGCGAGGTGACGTGAACGCGAGCCAGGTCGAGGCCCCAGAGCGGCAGTGCATGCAGCGCCGCCGCCGACTGGTGGCTGGCGAACACGCTGGGACCGCCGGAGCGGAGCACGCGGTACACCTTGCGCAGGTGCAGGACCTCATCGGTGACGAGCGTGAGCGCCCGGCGCGCGGCATAGGTGCCCGGCCGGATCCGGCGCCAGCCGCCGGTCTCCAGCAGGGTGTCGATGTCCGGGTCGGGGTAGCCACACGCACGCGCGTCGGCGCGGGTGAACACCCCGCCGCGGATGGTGGCCATCACGGCGAGTTGAGGGTTCATGCCTAGAAAGTGCCGTGATCAGCCCCCCGATCCGACCCCCACTTCAAACCTGTGGACAGCGGACCCCGCGGCGGGCATGAAAAAAGCCCGTCATCTTCATATGACGAGCTCCGCGCGGGTTGGTACCCAGGGTTGCCAGAGGAGGGGCATGTCGGCCTCGGACGGGGTGCGGTTGCCTTTCCGCTCGTTGCAGGCGGCATGGGCGGCCACGGCGTTCAGCCACTCGGTGCGGCCGCCCCTGGATCTGGGTTGGACATGGTCCATGGTGTCGGCGTTCTCGAGACCGCAGTACGCGCACCGGAACTTGTCCCGCCGTAACACTCCGTGCTTGCTGTACTTCATCCGGCCGGCGGCGTAGCGCCAGTGGGTCACCACGTACCGCACCAGGCGCAGTACGCGGGGGACCGGAAAAGGGCCGATGGTCCGCTCTCCGTGCGCCTCTTCCACCACTGCGACCTCGCGGACCAGCATCCGGATGGCGTGCTGGATCGACACGGTGTGCAGCGGCTCGTACGACGCGTTCAGGACGATGACGCTCATCCGGTGCCTCCTTCCGGCCGTAGCTGGGAACCACGGCGGTTTGACGCAGGGTCTCAAGCATCCGTGGCCGGTCGGTGAACGGTCAACGGATTTCGCCAGACGGTCACGTGCCGGTACGGCTGCGTGATCGGCGAAGATGTGCTTATGGAATTGAACAATCTGCTCTCCGGTCCACCCGAGACACTACTCCCCGTGGACCCGGCCGCGGCGGAACTCGCCGCCGGGGCCGCGGCGGTGGACGTCGCGGCCAAGTTCCCGACCTCGTCGCTGGCCTGGAGTCAGCTGGCCGAGGCGGCGCTCGCGGACGGGCGCACGATCGAGGCGTACGCGTTCGCGCGGACCGGCTACCACCGCGGTCTGGACCTGCTCCGCCGCAACGGCTGGAAGGGCCACGGGCCGATCCCGTGGGAGCACGAGCCGAACCGCGGGTTCCTGCGCTGCCTGGCCGTGCTCGGCAAGGCGGCCGCCATCATCGAGGAGAAGGACGAGGCCGAGCGCTGCGCGACCTTCCTGCGGGACTCGTCCCAGACTGCTGCAGACGCGCTGAGCTGAAACGTGGTTGTGGGGCTGGTGGCTCGACGGCAGGATGCGTCGGGTGACCAGCCCCTATGCGCAGGACGGTTTCCGAGTCGGCTTCGACTGGGGCCCGGTCGGCGCCGACGTGGTTGCCGGCGCGATCGTGGCCGTCGTGGACGTCCTCTCCTTCACCACCACCGTGACGGTCGCGACCGATCTCGGCATCGACGTCTACCCGTACCGCTGGCGTGACGAGTCCGCCGTCGCGTACGCCAAGCAGTACGACGCTGTCCTCGCCGTCGGCCGATCCGCAGCCGGCCCGGGCGACGTGAGTCTGTCACCGGCCACCATCCGTCAGGCCCGAGGGATCAAGCGCCTGGTGCTGCCGTCCCCGAACGGCTCGACGATCGCGCAGCAGCTCAGCGACAGCGGGTCCACGGTGATCGCAGTCTCGCTGCGTAACCGACAAGCAGCCGCCGACTGGGTGAACGAGCGTCGTGCCGAGGACCCGGAGCTCAAGGTCGTGGCGATCGCGGCCGGGGAGCGCTGGAAGGACGGCTCGCTGCGACCGGCTGTCGAGGACCTCTGGGGCGCCGGCGGATTCCTGAGCGCGCTCGGTAGAGAGGGCATGTCGCCGGAGGCGCGGGCTGCGGCCGCTGCCTACGAGGACGTGGCCAGCGCGTTGCCGAGCGTCCTGCACGAATGCGCCGGCGGCCGCGAGCTCACGCAGTACGGCTTCCCGCAGGACGTCGCGATCGCGGCCGAGGTGGACAGCAGCAACTCTGTGCCCGTGCTCGAAGCCGGTAGGATGACCGCGTCAACCTGAACGACAAGGTTTCTGCCCGTTGACATAGCCGGCAGGCGGCGCGCGTCCCCGCTTCCTGCCGAACATGGACGGTTGTAGGCGGACTCGACGGACCGGTGAAGCTGGACGCCCACGGTCGGTCCCCGCCCCTTCGGGCAGCGGAAGGTACACCGTGCCGGCTCTCACCGGACGGATCAGTACGCCCACATCCAGCTACGCGGCGGCGCTGCGTACTCCCGGGGCGTGGAAGTTCTACCTCGCGGCCGCACCGGCTCGCATCGGTCTCGCCATGACCAGTCTGGGCATCGTCTGGCTGGTCCACGGATCCACAGGCTCGTACGCCGCAGCCGGAACTGTGACCGGTGGTTTCGCCGTCGCAGAGGCCTTGGCCGGTCCACAGGTCGCCCGACTCATCGACCGCTTCGGTCAGACCCGCATGCTGCCGATCACCCTCGTGGTGCATGCGGCAGCTGTCGCCCTGCTGATCGGACTCACCCTCGGCCACGCACCACTGTGGTCGTTGGTCGCCGCTGGCGTCCTCACAGGCGGGTCATTGCCCCAAGTAGGTGCGCAGACCGGAGCTCGCTGGTCACATGCACTCCGTGGCTCCCCTCTCCTGTCGTCCGCCTTCGCACTGGAAGCCCTCGGTGTCGGAGTGGCCTTCATGGTCGGCCCGGCGCTCATCGGCACGGTCAGCTCGCTCAGCAGCCCAGTGGTCGGCACTGCATTGGCCACGAGCCTGGTGCTGGCCGGCGGCTTCGCGCTGGCGCTCCAACGCAGTACGGCGCCACCGCCGGCGACACGTGAAGCCACCAAGGACCCGGAGCGCCTGCTACACAAGGCGTTCCTGGCCTTGGTTGCCACGAACATCGGTATCGGCATCTTCTTCGGCAGCATGCAGGTCGCCGTCACCGCGTACGCCGTCGACCGCAGCACGCCGTCACTCGCCGGACCGCTCTACAGCATCACCAGTCTGGTTGGCCTTGCCGCCGGGTTCGCGTACGGCGCCAGGCGTTGGCGCATGCCCGCACGCAGTCAGTTCGTGCTGGCGATGGTCGCCCTCAGCATCGGCACGATCCCGTTGCTGTTCGTCGAAACCCCGGCAGCGGTAGGCATCGCGCTGGCGCTCCCCGGCCTGGCCATCGCGCCGATCCAGACGCTGTCCGCCGTACTGGCCGAGTCGCAAGTGGAATCCGCCGTACTCACACAGGCCTTCACCTGGCTGAACTCGGGCAGTGCGGCCGGCATCGCGGTCGGCGCGGCACTCGCCGGCCGCGTGGTCGACGCGCACACCGCCCACCACGGGTACGCCGTCGCGCTATTGGCCACGCTGCTCGCGGCTGCGATGGCGTATGTGGTGAAGGTCAGCGGTAGGTGATCTGGCGTTCGGCGGCGGCGCGGGCGGCGTACTCGGCTGGGGTCAGGCCGATCTGCTGCTTGAACTCCTTGGAGAAGTGGGCTTGGTCGAAGTAGCCGAGCGAGGCGGACAACTCTGCCAGCTCGGCTACCTCGCCCTGCGCCAGCAGCTCGGCACCGTCGTGCAGGCGGTACCGGCGCAGCACCCACTTCGGGCCGACGCCGACGTACCGCCGGAAGAGGCGTTGCAGCGTGCGGATCGGGACGCCGAACTGCTCGGTGATCTGGTCCACCCGCGCCACCGAGCGGTCCGCCGCCATCGCGGTGACGATGTCGCGCACCAGCTCGTACGACGGATCCGGTGGCACGAGGTGGTCGCGCAAGAACGCCTCGAACACCGCACGACGCCGTACGTCGGACTCCTCGGCGAACACCAGGTCGGCCAGTCGATCGCCGTCCGGGAACACCGCGGACAACGGCAGCACCTGGTCGCGGAACGACGCAACATCCAGCCCGGTCACCGCACCGAACCCGCCGGCCCAGAACTTCACCCCGAACACCCGGCCGCGACCGATCAGCTCGCGCTCGAACTTGCGCGTGCAGACCCCGTTCACGAACCCGCCGCCCGGCTGCTCGAACGTCACGTTGACGCTGGGGAACGGCAGCACCTCCGCGGTGTACGGCTCGTCCAGGTCCCACTCGACGATCCAGTACCACTCGACGAAGCGGCCGATCTCCGGCCCGGCGGCGAGCCGGCTCAGCGTCCGGTGCCGGGCCTGCTCCCGCGGATGCAGGATGCCCTTCTCGCCCTCGGGAGGGGTGCTCAATCTGCCTGTCGCTTTCTTACAAGACCGGTACGGCGGCGGACGCGTTGACTAACCGATATGACGACGAACACGGACAGAGACACTGTAGTTCGGCCCATCCCCGACGGTTATCACTCGCTGACGCCGTACCTCGCCGTGCCGGACGGCCCGAAGGCGATCGAGTTCTACCAGGCGGTGTTCGGGGCCGAGGTGGTGAGCCGGCAGGACATGCCGGACGGGCGGGTCGGGCAGGCGGAGCTGAAGTTCGGGAACTCGATGCTGCAGCTGAGCGACCAGATGCCGCAGATCGGGCTGCGGGCGCCGAACGGTGAGTGGGTGCACTCGTCGCTGGTGCACTACGTGCCGGACGTGGACGCGACGTTCGCGAAGGCGGTCGAGGCGGGGGCGACGCCGGTGGAGCAGGTGCAGACGTTCATGACCGGGGACCGGTACGGGACGGTGATCGACCCGTTCGGGCACCGCTGGGCGATCCTGACGAAGGTCGAGGACGTGTCGCGCGAGGAGGCCGATCGGCGGGTGAAGGAATGGCTGGCCTCGAACCCGCAAGAGCTGCAGTAGAAGGCGTTCCTCGCAGACCGGACGAGTCCGGAACCAAGACCTTCCTCGTCCGAGAACGAGGAAGCGGCCCGCCGGAACCGTCCCCTGCGGCAGTTTCGGCGGGCCGCTGACTAAGAGTGTGCACGCGATCACGCAAATTGGCAACCCGTTAGGTGATGAAACACCTACTTCAAGTGATCGCTTCAGCGCTGTGGACGGTGATCGGGCGGCCGGACCGGGTTCCGGTAGGCTTTGGTCGCAAGAGCCTGGATGCGTCGCCGGATGAATGTCCGGTGAACGTCTCCGGGCTTCACCGTTTCCAGCGTCTGGCTGCCGCGGCGTCGTGAGATCGCCGGGCCGGCGCGTGAAGAGGAGGGCTGAGATGCCCGCAATCGTGCTCGTCGGCGCCCAGTGGGGCGATGAGGGCAAAGGCAAGGCGACCGATCTGCTCGGCAACACGGGCGAGGTCATCGACTACGTGGTGAAGTTCAACGGCGGCAACAACGCCGGCCACACGGTCGTGATCGGGTCCGAGAAGTACGCGCTGCACCTGCTGCCCAGCGGAATCCTGACCCCGGGGGTCACCCCGGTGATCGGCAACGGGGTCGTGGTCGACCTCAGTGTGCTGTTCGAGGAGCTGGACGCGCTGCAGGCCCGTGGTGTCGACACGTCCCGGCTCGTGGTGAGCGCGAGTGCTCATCTGATCCCGCCGTACAACCGGACGCTGGACAAGGTGACCGAGCGGTTCCTCGGCAGCCGCCGGATCGGGACCACGGGACGTGGCATCGGGCCGACGTACGCCGACAAGATGAACCGGATCGGGATCCGGGTCCAGGACCTGTACGACGAGAAGATCCTCGAGCAGAAGGTCACCGGCGCGCTGGAGCAGAAGAACCAGCTGCTGGTGAAGGTCTACAACCGCCGCGCGGTCGAGATCGCCGAGGTGCTGGACGAGCTGCTCGGGTACGCCGACCGCCTCAAGCCGATGGTGGCCGACACCAGCCTGCTGCTGAACAAGGCGCTGGACGACGGCAAAACCGTGCTGATGGAGGCCGGCCAGGCGACCCTGCTCGACGTCGACCACGGGACCTACCCGTTCGTCACGTCGTCGAACGCGATCTCCGCGGGCGCGTGCACCGGCTCCGGCATCCCGCCGACCCGGATCGACCGCGTGATGGCGGTCGTCAAGGCCTACACGACCCGGGTCGGCGAGGGCCCGTTCCCGACCGAGCTGCTCGACGCCGACGGCGAGTGGCTGCGGCAGCAGGGCGCGGAGTTCGGTACGACGACCGGCCGCCCACGCCGGTGTGGTTGGTACGACGCGGTCATCGCGCGCTACGCCGCCCGCGTGAACGGTGTCTCCGACTTCGTCCTCACCAAGCTGGACACGCTGACCGGTCGCGAGACGATCCCGGTCTGCGTCGCGTACGACGTCGGCGGCGTCCGGCACGACGAGATGCCGATGACCCAGACCGACTTCCACCACGCGGTCCCGGTCTACGAGGAGTTCGACGGCTGGTCCGACGACATCTCCGGCTGCCGCAACTTCGAGGACCTCCCCAAGGAGGCCCAAACCTACGTCCGCGCCGTCGAATCCCTCAGCGGCGCCCGAATCTCCGCCATCGGCGTAGGCCCCGAGCGCAGCCAGATCGTCCAGCTGTGAGACCACCGCAAACCGCCGGGGCGATCTCGGCGGTTTGCTCTGGTCATACCGCAGTCATACCATCGTGGTATGTCGGTGAAGAAGAAGACCTTGTCCTTCGACGAGGAGTTGTGGGCAGCCGTCGAACGCCGGGCTCGGGACGCGGAGACGACACCGTCGGCTTACGTGAACGAATTGGTGGCGAAGAGCGAACGGCTGTACCGCGGTCTGGAAGCGGTGTCGGAATGGGAGTCCGAGCACGGTGAGCTGACGGCAGAGCAGCTCGACTGGGCGGATCGGGCGCTGGACGAGGCTCGCCGTGAGGCGGCCGACGACGGTGCAGGCGAGGGCACGACGGCGTGACTCATTTGGTCTATGACGCCGGCGCGCTGATTGCCGCCGAGCGCGACGATCCGCGCCTGTGGGCGATCCATCTGCGGGCTCTGATGCGCGGTGTCGAGCCGAGCGTGCCGGCCGCAGTGCTTGCCCAGGTCTGGCGAGGTCACAAGCAGCGCGGGCTTCGGAGGCTGATCGACGGTTGTGAGGTGGTGCCGCTCACCCAGGATCTGGCTACTCGAGTGGGCGAGTTGCTGGCTGTCGCCGATCGGGCTGACGTGGTCGACGCCCAGGTCGTGGCCTGCTGCTTCGAGTCGGCAGCGACATGTGTGACTTCGGACCGAGGGGACATCGCACACCTCGCCGAGGCCGCGCGTAACGGTGCGTGGCGTGGCAACAACCGGTGGAAGGTGCCGATCATCACTCTCTGACCTGCGCCGACGAGCAGTTCGTGCTTCAGCGGCCGATGAAGGGCAGGTCTCGGATGAACGGGGCCTGCCGGAGGTCGTCGAGGGTGGGGCGGGTGTTGATGTCGGGGGTCTCGATTGGGGTGCGGGCCCAGGTGGAGCCTTCGCCCTGGGTGGCGTTGTAGAAGGCGAGACCGCCGAGGGCCAGGAGTACGGCGGCGACGGTGGCGGAGAGCCAGCGGGGGCGGAAGGCGTTGCGGGCCGCGATGTGGGCTCCCCGGCGCAGCGAGCTGCCGCCGGGGCCCCACCAGGCGAAGAAGAGTGCAGTGAGCGCCGCGCTGCCGAAGCCGACCGCTGACAGCGGCTGCCAGTCCACGCCGTTGGCGACACCGACCATTCCGGTGACGATGCCCCCGATGACGACTCCGGTCAGGAGCGGCAGGATCAGGCACGGCAGCGTGATCAGGGTCGAGGTGACCAGCTGCAGCGGAGTGGATGCCGCGGCGACCACACCGTCGGAGCGCCCAGACCGGCCGCGCATCTGGCGTCGCCGCATGAGTGCGGTGCTGGAGCGGTCGACCGTACGCGCGATCACGAACAGCACGATCGCCACGAGCGAGCCGAGGCCGGGGTAGAGCGCTACGAGCCCTGTCAACGCCACCATGAAGCCGACGACCACAGCTGTGCGCTTGCCGGTGGCGGGAGCCCGCTGCGGCTTCCCGTCGTACGGGTTGGCCTGGTACGGGTCCCTACGATCGGGCGGCTGTGGCTGCTGGTACGGCGCCGGAACCGGGCTCTGGTACGGCGCAGGGGCGTAGCCGGAAGCGCCTTGGTAGGGGAGCGGCATGGCGGCTGGAGCGGCTGCGATCGGCGCCGGACTGTACGTCGCCGGATGCACCGGAGCCCCCGCCAGACCACCAGCAACGCCACCGGCCGCACCGCCGACTACGGCTCCACCGGCGACCGCGCCACCAGCCGCTGCTGCGGCCTTGCGATTCGCGGCGGCGTCGCGGAGCTTGTCCCGGATCGGCGCGAACGCGGACAACGGTGGGATCACCGGCGGCACGAGTTGCGCCACCTCAGCCGGCGACGGCTCCCCAGGCCCCGAGGACTCCTCCGGCATGACCCGAGTCATCTGCGCAGTAGGCGGACTCAGCTGAACAGTCGGCGGAGCAACCACCACCGTCGGCTTCTCCCGTGGCACGAACGCGTCGCGCCCCTCGGCGTACCGGTTGAGACCCGTCATGATCTCGTCCTGCGTCGGCCGGTCCCGCCGGTCCGGAGAGAGCGCTGCCGCGAGAAGAGACTTCAGCCGTGGGTCCAGCCCATCCAGGTCGGCGTGACCGCTGTGCACCCGGGCCAGCACGGCTTCGAACGGTCCCTTGCCGAACGGGCGTCGTCCAGTGGCCGCAAATGCCACCGTGGCGGCCCAGCCCCACCAGTCCGCCGACTCCGACACCGTCTCGCCCTCGATGAGCTCCGGTGCGAGGTAGCCCGGCGTACCGATCACCAGACCGGTCTGCGTGAGGCGCAGGTCGTCTGCAGCTTGGGCGATGCCGAAGTCGATCAGCACCGGGCGGCCGTTGAACATCATCACGTTGCCCGGCTTGAGGTCGCGGTGGATCACGCCGGCGCTGTGGATCGCCTGCAGCGACTCGGCCAGGCAGCCGGCCACCGGCAGCCACTTGCTCGGCGTCAGTGGTCCACGGTCGTCCACCTGCTCGTCCAGCGGCCGCCCCGGGACGAACCGTGTCACCAGGTACGGCTGGTCGCCTTCCAGGTCGTAGTCGAGGATCCCGGCCACCCCGGGGTGATTCACTTTCCGCAGTGTGGTCGCTTCGCGCTGCAATCTGGCGCGGGCGATCGGGTCGTGGGCCACGTGTGGCCGCAGCACCTTGAGTGCGACTTCCTGGTGCTCGGCTCCTTCGGCCAGGTAGACGACACCCATGCCGCCCTGCCCGAGCCGCCGCACCAACCGGTACGGCCCGACCCGCTCCTCCACCTCCTCCACCGGTGAGGAAGAAGGTCCCCCTGTCGCTGACATGCCATCTACGGTACGTCGGCAGCAGACCAATCTGGCCCCGATGACGTCAGAGGTAATCGTCTTGATGCACCGACAATTCCGACGGCGCGCACGCAGAAGGCCACCGACGTGCTGGGCTGAGGTTTGTGGCTGGATCCTTGCGAAGGGCGGCCAAGCGGTCACTGGTCGGTGGTACGGCGAAGCGGTTGGGTGGGGGTATGCGGATCGAGTTGCTGGTGTTCGACGGGGTTGACGAGATGGATGTGATGGGGCCGTTCGAGGTGTGGAGTCACGCCTCGAAGCGGACCGAGTTCGAGTTGGCCCTGGTCGGGCTCGATGGGCCGGTCGAGGTGACCGGGCTGCACGGCCTGCAGTTCAAGGCGCCGGAAGGACTCGGTACGCCGGACGCGCTGTTCGTCCCCGGCGGCGGCTGGCTGAACCGCGCCGAGAAAGGCTCGTGGGCCGAGGCGAGACGCGGCGTGATGACCGCCCGGATCGCCGAACTCGCGCCGCAGCTCCGCTTCATCAGCGCCGTCTGCACAGGCTCGATGCTGCTCGCCGAAGCCGGCCTGGTGAAGGGACGAGCGGTGACGACGAACCGCAACGCCTGGGCCGAGCTGGAGGCCTTCGGCGCGGACGTGAAGACGAACCGCGTCGTCGACGACGGCGACCTGGTCACCGCCGGCGGCATCACGGCCGGCATCGATCTCGCGCTGCACGTCGTCGAGCGCGAGTTCTCCGCCGAGGTCGCTGACGGCATCGCGGCCACGATGGAGTACACCCGCGACCGCGACCTCTACCTGGTTGCTGCAGGCAACTGACGCCGTAGCAGCACCCCGCGGCTGCCTCGCTTGCGGAGCAGCGCGCCGGACAGATCCTCCAACCGCGGCGGAACGAGCTCGATCTCCTCCTCCACCGACCACGCCGCCGGCCAGACCTGCCGCGCGAGCTCGCCCGCTTCCAGCGCCACGAACAGGTGATCGGTCGGGAACCGATTCAGCAGGCTCAGGTCTTGGCCGTAGTACAAGACCTCGATCAGCAGGTACGCCGACCCCGTGAGCCTGGCCGTGGTCGCGAGGTCCTCGAAGCTGTGCGGATGGATCCGAACGTCGCCACTCACGTTGGAGCGCAGCCGCTCGAGGAAGCCCTCGTTCGGCTCGGTCGCGTCAACGGAGTACCCGTCCGCCAGCAGCCGCTGCGTCAACGCGCCCACATGCGCGCCCACCTCGATCACCCGCCCCGCGGCAGGATCGAAGTGCCGCCGCAGCCACTGCACCGTCGCGTCCAGCCGCTCCTGCTCGTACGGCGAGGCCGCGACCTCGACAGGGTCGAGTACGACGGGCGGCGTACCCACCGCCATCGTGTACCGGACCGAACCCTCGACCGCAGCCGTCAGGTCCAGGGCCCATCGACCATGGGCCGTCCGAATGTCCGACGGGTGATGCGTCCACACGGTGAACGGGACAGCTCCCGCCTCGCGAGCGATCGCCGCGGCCGCAGTCGCCGGGGAGAACGGCTTGTCGCTCTCCCCGGAACTGGCCTGGAGTGCGGCGATCGCCGCGAGCCGGCCTTCGAGCGGTACGCCGGCGGGCAGCTTCAGGTAGATGCCGCGCTCGGCGGCGAGCAGGTGGACCTCATGGCCGTGGGCCGGGTCCAGGACGGACAGGAAGTCGGTGACGGCATCTTCGGGACGGACAACGGCGAGGACGTCAATCATCCTGGTCCAGTTTACGCAACGTCCTTACCGAAGATTGTCGAGCGTGTGTCGATCAGTTGACGAGTTGCAGGTAGGCCGCGGTGAGGTCCTGGGACACCAGCGCCTTGGCGCCGCGGGCGGTGTCGTCGGCGAGCACCTCGTGCGCCCCTGACTCGATGCCGTCGAGCGCCTGCTTGGCGATGTCCTCAGGGCGGGACTTCGGTGCGTCGACCGCAGTCACCATGTCGGTGTCGACGTACCCCATGTGCAGACCGGTGACGCCGATGCCGCGGTCGAGCAGCTCGAGCCGGATCGCGTTGCTCTGCAGCCAGAACGCTGCCTTGGTCGCAGCATACGCGCCGTGCAGGGCGACCCAGGAGAGCGCCGAGTGCGCGTTCAGGATGTGGCCGCCGCCGTTGCGCTCGATCACCGGGACCAGCGCGCGGGTCAGGTTGAGTGGGCCGAAGAAGTTGGCCTCGAAGACGTCCCGGACGGCCTCGATCGGGGTGTCCAGGTAGGTGTTCGGCGAACTCGCGCCGGCGTTGTTGATCAGGACGGTGACGTCCGGGACCGCGGCGACCAGGGCGTCGATCGAGGCCTGGTCGGTGATCTCCAGCGGCAGCGGCACGACGCGGGGATCGCTGCTCGGCTTGGGGTTGCGCGCGGTGGCGTAGACCTTGGCGACGCCCCGGTTGAGCAGGTCGTCGACGATCGCCTTGCCGATCCCGCGCTGGCCGCCGGTGACCAGGACGACGGCGCCTTCGAGTGTGGTCATGTCTGACTCCAAAGATGGAAACCGATCTGTTTCCATCAGCGTAAACCGATCGGTTTCCGCACGCAAATCCACCCGGTACTCTCGTTCCATGACCACCTCGGCGACACCCCGCGAGCGGCTCCTGGATGCCGCGGGCGAACTCTTCTACCGCGACGGCGTCAGCATCGGGGTGGACGCGCTCTGCAAGGCGGCCGGGGTGTCGAAGAAGTCGATGTACCAGCTGTTCCGCTCCAAGGACGAGCTGATCGCGGAGAGCCTGGCCAGCCGCGGCCCGTCGTACCAGGGCCTGCTGCACCCGGGGCCGGAGGACGACCGGCCGCCCCGGGACCGGATCCTGTCCGTGTTCGAGCGACAGGACCGGATGGCTGCCGAAGGCAACTACCTCGGGTGCCCGATGGTGAGTACGGCGGTCGAGCTGAAGAACCCGGAACACCCGGGCTCGGTGGTCGCGCGGCACTTCAAGCAGCAGACGACCGACTTCTTCCACCGTGAGCTGGTGAAGGCGGGCGCGGACGACCCGGGCACGCTGGCGATCCAGCTGACCATCATCTTCGACGGCGTCAGCGCTCGCGCGGTCGTTCGGGCACAACCCCTCGGCGGCGTCGGCGTCGCCACGGCAGCGGCCCTGCTGGACGCCGCCGGCGTACGCTCCGGCGAGCTGGCGACCCAGGCGCGCTAACCCCCGGGCTGCGGTAGTGGCTACGGAGGGTAGTGCCAGTCGGCCGTGACGGCTGTTCCGAGGGCCGGGAACCGGCGTCGTTTCATGGGACAACACCTCGCTTTGTTCCACGGATGGTGGGACTTTTCGGCGGGTTGTTCCGTGGTGAAATTCCTGCTCGCCGGGATATTGACCTGCTCACCGTCCGTCGTCAGACTTTCGCAAAGACCCTGCGCTAGTAGGGGAAACGCAGTGTCCTACCGCCCCGTAGAACAGGACATCCGCCATGCGAAAGAAGACGCTGGTCTTGGCTGCTGCGTGTGTTGCGCTGGTTGCCGTGACCCTCAGCAGCCCCGCAGCCGCCACACCGAAGGCCGAATTGATGGCTCCGCAAGCGCCCGCCGTGTTCACCCATCCCGGTGTCGGTGTCAGCCGGGCCCAGCTCGACTTCGTCCGGGCCAAGGTGCAGGCCGGCGCGCAGCCGTGGACGGACGCGTTCAACCAGGCCAAGAACAGCAGCTACGCCTCGTTGAGCCGGACGCCGAAGCCGCGAGCCGTCGTCGAGTGCGGCCCGTACTCGAACCCGAACCTCGGCTGCACCGACGAGCGCCAGGACGCCATCGCGGCGTACACCGACGCGGTGCTGTGGTACATCACCCGTGACGATCGCTACGCCCAGAAGGCGATCCAGCTCATGGACGCCTGGTCGGCGACGATCCAGGACCACACGAACAGCAACGCGCCGTTGCAGACCGCCTGGTCGGCGTCGTCCTGGCCGAAGGCCGCCGAGATCATCAAGCACGTGTACGGGAACTGGCCGAACTCGGGCCGGTTCGCCACCATGCTGCGCAACGTCTACCTGCCTGAGATCATCAACGGCTCCAACTCCAACGGGAACTGGGAGTTGACGATGACCGTGGCGATCCAGGGCATCGGGGTGTTCCTCGAGGACCGGGCCGTCTACGACAAGGCGATCTCGCTCTACCGGGTCCGGGTGCCGGCCTTCGTCTACCTGGAGTCCGACGGCCCGCTTCCGAAGACGAAACCGAGCCAGAACCTGAACACCCGGGAGAAGATCATCGCCTACTGGCACGGCCAGGAGACGTTCGTGAACGGGCTGACGCAAGAGACCTGCCGCGACTTCACCCACACCGGCTACGGCATCTCGTCGATCTCGCACGTGCTGGAGACGTCACGGATCCAGGGCATCGACCTGTACCCGGAGTTCGGTGAGCGGCTGCGGCACGCGCTCGGCTTCCAGTCCCGCTGGGAACGCAACCTCGAGCCGGTGCCGTCCTGGCTGTGCAAGGGCTCGGTGAATCGCGGGCTCGGCCCGATCACCGAGGTCGGGTTCAACGCCCTGCACACCCGGCTCGGCATCGCGATGACGAACACCCAGGCGATCACCGAATCCCGCCGTCCCGCCGGAACCAACAGCCTCTTCGTCGCCTGGGAGACCCTCACCCACGCCGAGAACCCGTCCTGAGTTCCCGCAATCTGCGGCCGGGGAGCGCGGAGCTCCTCGGCCGCTGGCGGGTTGTGAGACCGATGACGTGTTGCAGCCCGCCAGCGGTGACATAACCCGCCAGTGCAGGTCAGATCTGGGCTTCGCCGCGCTTCCAGTAGCCCTGGAACGAGATCGCGGTTTTCGGCATCCCGGCCGCGTTGACCAGGTGGCGCCGTACTGACTTGATCATCGACGACTCGCCGGCCACCCAGGCGTAGTCGGCGTCGTACGGGAGCTCGGCCGTCTTGAGTGCCTCGAGCAACGACGTCGCACCGGTCACGACCCAGGTGATGTCTGCGGTGCCGGGGGTCGGCAGCGGGCGCGCGTCGCGGGTGTCGGGCACCTCGACGAAGACCGTCGCGTGGACCGCGGCCGGCAGCTGCTCGAGGATCCCGGCGAGCGCCGGCAGAGCGGTCTCGTCGGCGACGAGCACCCGGCGGATGCTCGTCGCCGGCGGGACGTAGTCGACGCCGGAGTGCAGCAGGCCCTTGGTGCTGGTGGTGTCGACGGCGAACGGCAGGATCAGGCCGAGTTGGTCGCCGAGCTGCGCCTCGCTGACCCACGCGGACGCGGGTCCGTTGACGCCGTGCAGGACGAACTCGATGTCGATCTCGGCGACCTCCGGACGGAGCGCCCGGACCGTGTACGTCCGCATGATGAAACGCTCGTCGGCCGGCTGTGCGCACCACTGGGTGTACCAGTCCGGGCCGACCGGGAGCTCGAGCTCCCCGCCGTTCGGCGGTGCGAGCAAGACCTTGATCCGCTGGTCCGGGCCTGCCGTCACGGCTTCGGCGATCCGCGGTGCGACGAAGGTCACGCGGCGCAGGTGCGGGCTGAGGTCGTCGACCGCCGCCACGGTGGCGAGGACCGAGTCGAACACGATCGGCCGCTCGAGCACAGTCGTCATGTTTGGTTTCTCCATAAACTGAGCAGGGGGAGGCTCAGATGCAGACCCGCGGACGGCCGGGTTATTCTGAGGCGTCTAGAGGTTAGCCTTACCTAAGAGGATCCCAAAGTCCAATGCCCCCGCCCACTGCTGTGGCCGAGTCCACAGGTCCCGACGCCGCTGCGCCGGCGCGTCCGCGGCGTACCAAGCGGGCCAGACTCTTCCTCGGGTTGCTCGGCTGCATCGCCCTGCTGGTGCTGGTGACGTTGCTCAGCATCGCGGTGGGTTCGAAGCAGATCCCGCTCTCGACCGTGTTCGATGCTCTGCGCCACTACAACGACGCGAACACCGACCACGTGATCATCCGGTCACTGCGCGTGCCGCGGACCGTGATCGGCCTGCTGGTCGGTGCGGCGCTCGGTCTGTCGGGCGCGCTGATGCAGGGCGTGACCCGAAACCCGTTGGCGGACCCGGGCATCCTCGGTGTGAACGGTGGCGCTGCCCTGTTCGTTGTCGCGGGCATCTACTGGCTCGGGCTGTCGACGCTGACGTCGTACGTCTGGCTGGCGTTCGCCGGCGCGGCCGCGGCCTCGATCGCCGTCTACCTCCTCGGCTCGCTCGGGCGGGAGGGTGCGACTCCGGTGAAGCTTGCGCTGGCCGGGGCGGCGATGACAGCGATGCTCGGGTCACTCACCACGGCGCTGCTGATCGGTGACGTCGACACCTTCGACCAGTTCCGGTTCTGGGCGGTCGGATCGCTGGCCAGCCGGGGTTCGGACATCGCCACGCAGGTCGCGCCGTTCATCCTGATCGGGATCGTGCTGGCCCTGGTCTCGGGCCGGGTCCTGAACGCGCTGTCGCTCGGCGACGAAGTGGCGAAGTCGCTCGGCCAGCGGGTCGGTCTGGCCCGGTTGTTCGTCGCGGTGATCGTCGTCCTGCTGTGTGGCGCTGCCACCGCCGCTGCCGGACCGATCGGTTTCATCGGGCTGACGATTCCGCACGTGGCCCGGCTGATGACCGGCCCGGACTACCGCTGGATCCTGCCGTACTCGATGGTGCTGGCGCCGATCCTGCTGCTCGGCTCCGACGTCCTCGGCCGGGTCGTCGCCCAGCCCGGTGAGCTGCAGGTCGGCATCGTCACCGCGGTGATCGGCGCCCCGTTCTTCATCGCGCTGGTACGGCGGCGGAAGTTGGCGGACCTGTGACCACGACAGCCGAAGCAGTTCAGGTCATCGCCCGTGCCCGCGCGGTCCGGCAGGCTCGCTCGCTCGCCGTGATCGTCGTACTCGCCGTTCTCGTCTTCGCCGCCTTCTGCGTCTCGCTGTCGCTGGGTGACTTCAAGATCCCGGTCGTCGACGTCGTGAAGACGCTGTTCGGCGGCGGCGACCGCGCGACCGAGTTCATCGTCAACCGACTTCGGTTGCCCAGGGCACTCACCGGTCTGATGGTCGGCGCCGCCCTCGGCATGTCCGGCGCGATCTTCCAGAGCATCGCCCGCAACCCGCTGGCCAGCCCGGACATCATCGGCGTCACGTACGGCGCCAGCGCGTTCGCCGTGTTCGCCATCGTCACGCTCGGCCTGACCGGCGTGGCGGTGTCGGCGCTGGCGATCGCCGGGGCGGTGCTGACCGCCTTCATCATGTACGTGCTGGCCTGGCGGCAAGGGGTGTCGAGCTACCGGCTGATTCTGATCGGGATCGGCATCGGTGCGATTGCCACCAGCATCACGTCGTACCTGCTGACCAAGGCGCGGGTCGAGATCGCCCAGCAGGCGCTGATCTGGCTGACCGGCAGCCTGAACGGGCGGGACTGGTCGAACGTCCGGTCGCTGGGAATCACGCTGGCGGTGCTGACCCCGCTGATGATGTTCCTGGTTCACCAGTTGCGGATCCTGCAGCTCGGCGACGAGACGGCGTACGGGCTGGGGCTGCGGGTCGAGCTCCCCCGGCTCGGGTTGATCGTGATCGCCGTACTGCTCGCCGCAGTCGCGACCGCGGCGGCGGGACCGATCGGTTTTGTCGCGTTCGTGGCGCCGCCGATCGCGCGCCGGCTGACCCGTTCGCCGGGCCCGGCGATGATCGCGTCCGCGTTGCTTGGTGCGTTGGTGGTGTCGTTGTCGGACCTGATCGCGCAGCACGCGTTCGGCGACACCCAGCTGCCGGTCGGGGTGGTGACCGGTGTGGTCGGAGCGCCGTACCTGATGTTCCTGCTGGCCCGGGCCAACCGGGTGGGGAGTGGTGGCTGAGAGATGGAGAACTCTGTGGACCACAGTCTGGCGGCTGACGGGTTGGCGGTCGGGTACGACCAGCGGGAGATCATTCACGACCTGTCGGTGCGGATCCCGACCGGGAAGATCACCGTCATCGTCGGCGCCAACGCGTGCGGCAAGTCGACCCTGCTGAAGACGCTGGCCCGGCTGCTGAAGCCCTCGCGCGGAACGGTCCTGCTGGACGGGAAGAGCATCCAGTCGATCCCGACGCGTGAGGTCGCGACCAAGCTGGGCCTGCTGCCGCAGTCGCCGACCGCACCGGAAGGGATCACGGTCGCCGACCTGGTCGGGCGCGGGCGCTACCCGCGGACCCGGTGGATCCGGCAGTGGACCAAGTCCGACGACGAGGCGGTCGCGGCGGCGATGACGTCGACCGACGTACTGCCGATCGCGGACCGGCCGATCGACGAGCTGTCCGGCGGGCAGCGGCAGCGGGTGTGGATCGCGATGGCGCTTGCCCAGGAGACCGACATCCTCCTGCTGGACGAGCCGACGACGTTCCTCGACCTGACGCACCAGTTCGAGGTGCTGGATCTGCTGGTCGACCTGAACAAGTCCGAAGAGCGCACGATCGTCCTGGTGCTGCACGATCTCAACCAGGCTTGCCGCTTCGGCGACCACCTGATCGCGATGAAGGACGGCGCGATCGTCTGCGAGGGCAACCCGAGCGAGGTCATCACCGAGGAAGTCGTCCACGACATCTTCGGCCTGGCGGTCAAGGTCATCCCGGATCCGGTGGCCGGCACTCCGATGGTTGTCCCCCTGGGCCGTCACACCACTCGCACGGACCGGCCGGAGGACACTGGGTTGGTTGATTCCGCAGTCTCGACTTCAGCTTCGGCGGGTGCGGCTGCTCAGGCATTGGCTGCCAGTGCTGCGGCCAACGGCGTCTGTCGGCCGAGCGAACGCTAGACGGTCAGCCGGGGCGGCGGGTTTGGTAGAGGATCAGGCCGGCCAGGAGGGCGCCTAGGGTGCCCAGGGCGAGGTCGCCGAGGGTGTCGGTGTAGGCGGTCGGGAGTTCGGAGGAGTTGCGGATGAAGGCGAAGTACTCGCCGACTTCCCAGACGACTGCTGCGGTGGCGCCGAAGCCGAGGGCGACGAAGGCGGTCAAGCCGCGGGACAGGGTCGGGGGTGCGAAGGCGATCAGGACGCCGGCGGTGAGCAGACCCCAGAGGATGAAGTGCATGGCGTCGTCCCACCAGCTGACCGTGTCGAACAGGTTGAGCCGGTTGCCGATCAGGTCGATCAGCCAGGGGAGCGTCATCAGCAGGTCGGCCCGCCACGGGAAGCCGGCGTGCAACTTGCTGCGCGTCCGGCCGTACGCCCACCACCACAGGGGCAGCGCCATCGCGCCGATCGGGTAGACGATCAGCCGGGCGGTCGAGGCCTTGCCCTTGATGCCGCTGAGGTCCGGCCAGATCAGGGCCGACAGCAACAACCCGAACAGCAGGATCTTCGCGGCCAGGGCGGCGTACCGGACCCAGTTGATCCGCGTGCCGGGGACCGTGGTGGCAACCATCGTCGTCATGCCTCCCAGTCAAACCGACCGCTGGGCGAGGCGGATGAGTACAACTACGGACTAGCAGCCACGGAAAACCCCCGGCTGCGCCATTCTGACGCACCCGGGGGCTGATGTCCCGCTTCCACCACCCGCGAGGCTGGCTCGTTTCCACCCACCCGCGCGGCTGGCGCGCTTGCACCACCCGCGCGGTGGTGGGGGGTGACGGTCAGCTGACGCTGACGAGGTCCACGACGAAGATGAGGGTCTCGCCGGGCTTGATGGCGCCGCCCGCGCCACGGTCGCCGTACGCGAGGTGCGGCGGGATGACGAGCTTGCGGCGGCCGCCGACCTTCATGCCCTGGACGCCGGTGTCCCAGCCCTGGATGACCTGGCCGACGCCGAGCTGGAAGGCCAGCGGGGCACCCCGGTTGTACGACGCGTCGAACTCTTCGCCGGTCGAGTGGGCGACACCGACGTAGTGCACGTTCACCCGCGACCCGGCCTTGGCCTCGTCACCGTCGCCGACCGTGATGTCGGTGATCTCCAGGTCCGCCGGCGGCGGCCCCTCCGGGAAGTCGATCTCTGGCTTGTCAGTCATACCCACCAGCTAAGCAGATGCCGCATCCACCCCGGGCCAGGACCCGTTGTTCACCGCGGCCGCGTCCGGCTACCGGGCGAGGACTTCCCGGAGTTTGGTGGCGAACTCCTCGGGCTTGCCGGGCATGCCGTACTCGTTGCCGAGGAAGCCGCCATGGTTGCTGGGGAAGACGGCCGGGCTGAGGCCGAGGCGTTCGGCGACGGCTTGGCCGCCGCGGTGGGCGAGCTCGCCTTCGGACTCCGCGCCGACGGCGACGACCAGCCTGTCGGTCTCCTTCGCGAGGGCGTCGAAGTCGGGTTGGTACGACGTACAGCCGCGGAGGTTCTGGCCGAGCAGGGCGTCGCCGCGGGAGCCGTCGTCCTCGGTCGGGAGGCCGAACATCGCGGGGTCGGGCGCCGGCTGCTGGGTGTAGTCGTCGGGCACCTCGCCCTTGAAGCTGGTGATCGCGATGAACTTCGCCATCCCCGCGCCCATCCCGTCGCGTTGGTAGGTCTGGTAGATGTCCTCGACCGCGGCGGTCGCCGCCTTCGCATCCGGCAGGATCCCGGCCAGCGGCGGCTCGTGCGCCACCAGAGTCTTGATCAGGTCAGGACGTTGAGCGAGCAACGCCAGGGCGTTCACCGCGCCGCCGCTGCTGGCGAACAGATCGACCGGTCCGGCGTCGAGCTTCTCGATCAGCGCGACCAGGTCGGCGGCATGGTCGTCCGGCGACAGCTCGCTCGTGCCGTCGCTGCGCACGCTCCGCTCTACGCCGCGGGGGTCGTAGGTCACGACCGTTCGGTCGGGGAGGTGCGACGCGAGCGTCGGGAAGCCGCTCGCACCCATCGGCGATCCGATCAGCAACAGCACGGGTTGGTTGCCGAGATCGCCGCGGACGTCGAATGTCAGCGTGGCTCCGGGGACGTCGATCGTGCTGGTGACTGGCTCCGGCATGTCAGCTCCTCGTTGAGCGTCCCATCCCCCTCGGTGGGACTCGATGACGCGAGCCTAGCCCCGGTCGGGATGACCGGACCAGGAACTCAACATGCACCCAACCGGCACCAACCTCGCACTTCATGCGGAAGAAGCTGGCCCTGCTGGTTGCCGTCGTACTCACGGCTTCCCTCCCCGTCGGCGCCTCCGCCGCGGCGACGTCCGGGGAGAACTACGGGCAGTACTCGCTGATGTTCGAGAAGGCGGCCGGACAGTATTGGGCGGGCCAGTCTGCGGCCGGTCAGTGGGCGTGGACACCGCTGAGCGCCACCGAGTCCGATATCTCCTGGGGCGACCCGAAGGCCTGGCCGCCGAAGTCCGCCGAGCGCTTCATCCACGACGGCGATTGGGTCCTGCTCGACGGCTACAACGACGGCGCAGGCCGCCCGCTGACCCAGATCCAGCGGGTCACCTCGGAGAAGATCGGTGACGCGAACTGCAACAACCTGACCGACCTCCCGTCAGCCGCCGGCCGCCAGCACTACGTCCAGTGGAACATCCCCAGCACCGGCTACTGCCTCGATGCCCAAGGCACCATCAAGCCGCCGAACGGCTCCACCACGGTCAAGTTCCGCCACCTGCAGAAATGGCTCCCGCCGCACCCCTGCTCGAACCTGTACTTCACCGGCCAGACTTGCATCACCCAGTTCGAGCAGTGGTGGGACGACAACCAGCACCCGTACTCGCTCCAGCTCTCCCGCACCATCGAGATCGCCCGCGGCCTCGGCATGGCGTTCACCAACCGCACCACAGTCCCCGTCACCTGGCACGCCGACGCCCGCTACTACTGGCGCTACTAGTAGATGAGCACAGTCGCCTACCTGCTCCTCGTGGTGATGGCCGTACTCGTCAGTGGCCAGCTGCTGATCCTGATGGACCGCGGTATCCCACTGCGCAAGCGCTTCCGCGACCTGAGCGTCGGCAGGACTGGTCAGCGGCGGTCTGGCGTGGATCACCGCTGTGGTGTGGTTTCGCTAGCGGGTCACGGCCAGCCTGCCTTTGGGGTGGGTACGGCGTGGGTCAGCAGGCGGCCGGTGGGAGTGGAGAGGAGCCGGTCGAGGTTGGACTCGAAGGACTCCTGCATGTGCCAGTCGGCGGTGAGCATGTAGAGGGTGCCGTCGCCCAGCGTGCAGGCGAAGCCGGCATGCTCCAGCGGCACCGTCTCGAGGATCTCGCCGCCTTCGGCGATGCGCAGGCAGGCCGACTCGCCCTGCTCGGTCCAGCCGGGGGTCCAGATGGCGCCTGACTCGTCCATGCACATGCCGTCGCCGGGGTGCGGTGCCCAGACGCGACGGTTGGACAGGCTGCCGTCGTCGGCGACGTCGTACGCCGTGAGTACGCCGCCGAACGACTCCGCGATCACCAAGGTGGAGTTGTCCGGGGTGACGACCATGCCGTTGGGGAAGGCGAGCTCGTCCGCCACCCGCCGTACGGCGCCGTCCGGGGTGACGAGCACGATGAAACCAGGCCGCTCACCGGACGCCGGGTGGAAGTCGCAGCCGCCGTTCACGTAGATGTTGCCGCGCCCGTCGACGACGATCTCGTTCAGACCGCCGTACGACGACAGGTCCGCATGCGTCACCAGGTCACCAGAGGCCTCCTGCCGTAGCAGCAGCCCCTCTGGCCCCGACACCACCAGCAGACGCCCATCCGGCAACCAGTCGATCGAGAACGGAATCGTCGTCGGCACCCGGACCATCACCTCCCGCTTACCGTCCGTGTCGACCGCGAGCACCTCCTGAGCACCCCAGTTGGAACACCAGAACCGCCCGTCATGCCACCGCGCGGACTCCCCGATCACCAGCCCAGTCACCAGTACCTCGGACATCTCGACTCCTTCCGCTACAAGAACCCTGTATCCACTACACGAACAGCGAATGTGTAGATCGACAGTCCGGTGCCCTAGGCTGATGGCCCGTGAAGGTTTTGGTGGTTGGCTCCGGTGGCCGGGAGCATGCGTTGGTGTGGGCATTGGCCCAGGACTCAGAGGTCGAGCAGGTCGTCGCGGCTCCGGGCAACCCTGGCATTGCCGTGTTGCGGCCGGTCTACGACGGGCAAACGATCGTTTGCCGCTCGGTGGACATCTCCGACCACGATGCGGTCGTCGCGCTGGCGCGCGAGATGGCGGCCGATCTGGTCGTGGTCGGACCGGAGGCGCCGCTGGTGGCCGGGCTGGCCGACCCGCTGCGCGAGGCCGGGATTGCGGTCTTCGGCCCGTCCCAGGACGCCGCCCAGATCGAGGGCTCGAAGGCGTTCGCCAAGGACGTGATGGCTGCCGCCAGTGTGCCGACCGGCCGCGCCTATGTGTGTACGACGCCTGCGGAAGCCGCCGAGGCGATCGACGCGTTCGGGCCGCCGTACGTGGTCAAGGACGACGGTCTCGCGGCCGGCAAGGGGGTCGTCGTCACCTCCGACCGGGACGAGGCGCTCGCGCACGCGGCCGGGTGTGAGCAGGTGCTGATCGAGGAGTACCTGGACGGCCCGGAGGTGTCGCTGTTCGCGATCACCGACGGTACGACGGTGCTGCCGATGCAGCCCGCGCAGGACTTCAAACGCCTTGCGGACAACGACGAAGGCCCGAACACCGGCGGCATGGGCGCGTACACACCGTTGCCCTGGGCACCGGAAGACCTGGTCGCGGAGATCACCGAGAAGGTGCTCCAGTCGACCGTCGACGAGCTGCGGCACCGCGGCACGCCGTTCAGCGGCCTGCTGTACGCCGGTCTCGCGCTGACCTCCCGCGGAGTCCGGGTGATCGAGTTCAACTGCCGCTTCGGCGACCCGGAGACGCAGGCGCTGCTGCCGTTGCTGAAGACGCCGCTGGGCGGTCTGCTGTACGCCGCCGCGACCGGCAGGCTCGCCGACCACGGCCCGCTGGGCTGGAAGGACGCTGCCGCGGTGACGGTCGTGGTCGCGGCGAAGAAGTACCCGGCCAGCCCGCGCAAGGGCGACGTGATCGCCGGCATCGACCAGGCGGAGGGGGACGACGTCCGCGTCTTCCACGCCGGTACGGCGCTCGAGGACGACGAGCTCGTCACGTCGGGCGGCCGCGTCCTGGCCGTCAGCGCCACCGGCAAGGACCTCGACGAGGCCCGCCAGCGCGCCTACGCCGCGATCGGCCAGATCCGCATCAAGGGCTCCCAGCACCGCACCGACATCGCCCTCAAGGCCTCCCGCGGCGAGGTCACCGTCTAGCTCCCGGACGGAACCGCGGCTGCCGTCCCGGGGTGTACTGAGGTATGGGGACGGCGGACGGCGACGGGCTGCGGGAGTTCTACTCCGCGCAGCAGCCTCGGTTGGTTGGCGTGGTCTCGCTGCTGACTGGGTCGCGCGCCGAGGCTGAGGACATTGTTCAGGAGGCGTTCGTCCGGCTGGTGCCGCGCTGGGGCAAGGTCTCGCGGTACGACGCTCCGGAGGCCTGGGTGCGCCTGGTCGCCGTACGACTGGCTGCCAACCGGCACCGCGACCGCAGCCGCCTCACCGGGCTGTTCCACCGGCTGCCGCGCGAGCAAGCTGCGCCTGATCCGGCGGAGGCGTACGGCGGTGATCTCGAGCAAGCGTTGGCCGGGCTGCCGATGCCGACGCGACAGGTCGTCGTCCTCTACTACGTCTGTGATCTGAGCGTCGCGCAGGTGGCAGACACCCTCGGGATCGCCGAGGGCACCGTGAAGTCGCGGCTGGCTCGGGGCCGGGAGGCGCTGGGCGCGGCGTTGAGGAGTGACGACCATGCCTGATCTGAAGCAGGAGTTGCAGGTGCTCGCCGACCGCCGGTCTGCGGAGTCGAGTGCGGACTTCGACACAGTGCTGACCACGGCGGCTGCCAGGCGACGTCGGCGTACGGCGGGATGGTCCGCGGTGGCGGCTGTCGTTGTGGCGGCGGCAGTCGTCGGTGCGGTGGTGCCGTGGGATCGGGCCGAGAACGTGGCTGAGAACCCACCGAGCCATCCGACGGGGATGACGATCACCCCGGCCACCGCGCGACCGGGGCAGATCGTGGCGCTGACCTTCCCGGAGGCGACGCCGCGGGGGATCGCGTTCCAGCTGGCGAAGCCGACCGAGCCGGACAAAGTCCTGTACTACCTGACGTCCGACTGGGGTGACCCGGTGGGGCACACGCCGCAGTGGTCACGTGACGCCGGCTGGGTCGACGTCGGGATCAGCGGACCCGGGCCGGATCGCGTGGTGGTGCCGGAGATCGCCGCCGACGGCACCTATCTGCTCTGTACGGCGAATGCCGCCGAGCAGGTCTGTGGACTGCTGACTGTCGAAGGTTGAGGTTCTGGGACAATGGGGCTCGTGCCAAGTTCGAGCAAGCCCCGGATTCCCAACGTTCTCGCGTCCCGCTACGCCAGTCTGTCGATGGCCCAGCTGTGGTCGCCGGAGCACAAGATCGTGCTCGAGCGGCGGCTCTGGGTGGCGGTGCTGAAGGCTCAGAAGGAGCTCGGTGTCGCGGTGCCGGACGGCGTGGTCGAGGACTACGAGCGGGTGATCGACCAGGTCGACCTGGAGTCGATCGCGGCCCGGGAGCGGGTCACCCGGCACGACGTGAAGGCGCGGATCGAGGAGTTCAGCGCGCTCGCCGGGCACGAGCACATCCACAAGGGCATGACCAGCCGCGACCTGACCGAGAACGTCGAACAGCTCCAGATCCGGGCCGGTCTCGAACTCGTCCGCGATCGCGCGGTGGCGACCGCCGTACGGCTCGGCCAGCAGGCGGCAGATCACGCGGCGCTGGTGCTGACCGGGCGGTCGCACAACGTGGCGGCGCAGGCGACCACGCTGGGCAAGCGGTTCGCCTCGGCTGCGGACGAGTTGCTGGTCGCGATCGCCCGGATCGAGGAGCTGATCGAGCGGTACCCGCTGCGCGGCATCAAGGGCCCGGTGGGTACGTCGCAGGACATGCTCGACCTGTTCGGCGGCGACCCGGCCAAACTGGCGCAGCTGGAGACCGGGATCGCCGAGCACCTCGGGTTCAGCCGGACGCTGACGAGTGTCGGCCAGGTGTACCCGCGGTCGCTCGACTACGACGTGGTCTCGGCGCTGGTCCAGCTCGCGGCGGGACCGTCGAGCCTGGCGACCACGATCCGGCTGATGGCCGGGCACGAGCTCGTCACCGAGGGGTTCAAGGAGGGCCAGGTCGGTTCCTCGGCGATGCCGCACAAGATGAACACCCGGTCCTGCGAGCGGGTGAACGGCCTCGCGGTGATCCTCCGCGGGTACGCCTCGATGGCCGGTGAGCTGGCCGGCAACCAGTGGAACGAGGGCGACGTCTTCTGTTCCGTCGTACGGCGGGTCGCGCTGCCGGACGCGTTCTTCGCGCTGGACGGGCTGTTCGAGACCTTCCTCACCGTGCTGGACGAGTTCGGGGTCTACCCGGCCGTGGTAGGCCGGGAGCTGGAGCGGTACCTGCCGTTCCTGACCACGACCAAGGTGCTGATGGCCGCGGTCAAGAACGGCGTCGGGCGGGAGACCGCCCACGAGGTGATCAAGGAGCACGCGGTCGCCACCGCCCTCGACCTGCGCAAGGGCCTGGCGGCGAACGACCTGTTCCACCGCCTCGGGACGGACGGCCGGCTCGGCCTCACCGAGGAGCAGATCGTCGGCATCGTCGGCGAGCCGCTGTCCTTCACCGGCGCGGCCGTGGACCAGGTGAACACCGTGGTCGCGAAGATCGACGAGCTCGCGAAGCGCCACCCCGAGGCCGCCGCCTACACCCCGGGTGACATTCTCTAGCTCGTGTTCGAACCGCTCACCTGGGCGCTGGTCGCCCTCTCGCTGGCCGCGATGGTGTTCGCCATCGTGCTGGCTGCGCGCGACAAGCGGATCAACTGGACGCTGCTGGCGATCCTCGGCGTCATCGAGGTCGGGCTGCTGGCGCAGCTCGTCATCGGCATCGTCCAGTTGGCCGGCACCGACCGGGACGTCTCCGGTGTCTTCTTCGTCGGCTACCTGATCGGCGGGCTGATCGTGCTGCCGCTCGGCGCGCTGTGGGCGTTGGCGGAGAGCAGCCGGTGGGGCGCGGGCGCGTTGGCGTTCGCGTGCCTGGTGATCCCGGTGGTGGAGCAGCGCCTGCACGTGATCTGGACCACCTGAGATGACCGACGCAGCGGCGACCAGACACGGTCCGGGCCGGATCCTGATCCTGGTGTACGGCGTTTTCGCGCTGTCCGCGACCGCACGGGCCAGTGTGCAGATCGCCACCCAGTTCGACGAGGCCCCGATCGCGTACATCCTGTCGGCCGTTGCCGCGGTCATCTACTGCGCGGCGACGTTCGCGCTGGCCAAGGCGACCAAGGTCTCCCGCCGGATCGCGTTGGTCGCGATCCTGATCGAGCTTGTCGGCGTGATCGCGATCGGCGCTTTCAGTTACGCCGTACCGGAGGACTTCCCGGACGCCACGGTGTGGTCGCACTTCGGCCAGGGATACGGCTTCGTCCCGCTGGTCCTTCCGGTCCTCGGGTTGCTGTGGCTACGCCATACCCGGGAGCAGCTTCCAGCGGAGAGCGCGTAGCAGCGTCTGCGGGCGGGCCAGGGCGCTCGGATGGTCGAGCATCGTCGTGACCCGGTTGAACTGGACGTTGACGTGCGGATCGCCCGCTGCAGCCTGGAAGACGAGGCCCGAGATCGCCTTCACGAGGCGATAGCCGCGTGGGTACGGCCCGTCGACGTGCGGTAGCGCGAGGTCGGCGAACGTCGAGACCTGCCAGGCGGCGTCGACCACGACGCGTACGTCGTCGAAGTAAGCCGTCGCCGGTTCGTCGAGCGACGGGTTGGAGCGCAGGTACGCCGACAGGCACGAGGCATGGAGTGTCGCCGACGTCATCCCTTGGCCGTAGACCGGGTTGAAGGACGCGACCGCGTCCCCGGCGACGATCAGGCCGGCCGGGATGCGCTCCAGCTTGTCGTAGTCGCGGCGCCGGCTGTCGGCCTGGTGATAGGTCATCACCTCACCAATGAGCTCGCCGTGGTCAGCGATCTGCCCGAACGCCGGTGGAAAGTCGACCCGGCAGCGCTTCCGGAAGTCCTCGAGATCGCGGGTCGGCCGGTCGTCGGCGTACCCGGCCACCAGCACCAGCCAGCGGTCGCCTTCGACCGCGAGGACGCCGCCCTGTCGCGGTGGCTGGCCGCTGCCGGGTTGGTTCTGGGCGATCGAGATCCCGATGTCGGAGATGTTCGGGTCCTGCTTGAACAGCGCGCTCGCGTAGTTGAGCTTGATGGGCATCCGCCGCATCGGCGGCTGCGGCCAGCCGGCTGCTTTCAACCAGTCGCTCAGCCGGCTCGACCGTCCGGTCGCGTCGACGATCAGGTCGGCGGTTTCGATGACGAGCTCTGCGCCCTCGGTCGGCTGGTACCGGACTGCGCTCACTCGGTCGCCGGTGAACTCGATGCCGTCCGCGCGCCCGTGGACGAGCTTGATGTTGCCGATCGCAAGCGCGCGTCGCCGTACCAGGGATTCCAGGAACGGCCGGGTGCTCACCAGCGAGATGCCGAGCGCGTCTCGCGGGGGGAGCGGGCGGAGGTCGCCGTTCACGTAGTTCCGGATCGTCTCCGGGTCCGGATTCGTCGCGCCGGCGGCGAGCGCTTCGGCCGTGAAGCCCGGGAACCAGCGGTCGAGTTGCGTGTGGCCGGCCGGCAGGAGCGCGTGCACCTGACTGCCCTGCGGTACGCCGGGCCGCGGCGAACTGGACTCCTCGGAGGTGTCCCGCTCGATCACCAGCACCTCGTCGGCGTGGTCGCTGAGCACCCGCGCCGCCATCAGGCCGGCCATGCTCGCGCCGAGCACGATCGCGCGCCGCATCAGAACCCTGGCGTCCGAGGGCCGCTCCGCGGTGGCGATCCGGGCGAAACGTTGAGCAGCGGACACGACCATGACCAACCCCCCGGGCAGTGATGACGGAACCTCAACTCTATTTCGGACGACGGCGGCTCGCGGATGGGCGCATGTCGCCGACTCCCAGGAAACTGCCAGGTGAGCGCAGGGGCTGGCTCAGGTTCACCGGACAGCATCAGTGCCATGCAGATTTCAGGTCATCCTCGGGTCGAGATCGTCGTGCCCGTCAAGAACGAGGAGAACGACCTCGGTCCGAACATCAGGCGGCTGCGTGAGTTCCTGGACTCCGCCTTCCCCTTTCCGGCCGAGGTCTGCATCGCGGACAACGGAAGCACCGACGCGACCTACGAGATCGCCGCGCTGCTCGCCCTCGAGCTGAACGGCGTCCGGGTCGTCCGGCTCGAGCAGTCCGGCCGCGGCCGCGCGCTGAAGAAGGTCTGGTCCGAGAGCACCGCGGACGTGCTCGCGTACATGGACGTCGACCTGTCCACCAACCTGAACGCGTTGCTGCCGCTGGTGGCGCCGCTGTTCGCCGGCCACAGTGACGTTGCCATCGGCACTCGGTTGTCGAACGGCTCGCGGGTGGTTCGGCGGCCGAAGCGGGAGTTCATCTCCCGGTCGTACAACCTATTGCTACGGGCAACCTTGAGTGCACACTTCTCGGACGCCCAGTGCGGGTTCAAGGCGATCCGCGCCGACGTGGCGCAGCAGCTGCTGCCGCTGATCGAGGACACCAGCTGGTTCTTCGACACCGAGCTGCTGGTGCTGGCGGAGAAGGCCGGGCTGCGGATCCACGAAGTACCGGTGGACTGGGTGGACGACCTCGACTCGCGTGTCGCGATCGCCAGGACGGTCGGCGAGGATCTGCGGGGGATCTCGCGGCTGATGCGGACTCTCGGCCGCGGTCAGGTCGACCTCGAGCCGGTGCGGCTGGCGTTCGGCCGGCCCCGGATCCTCGATCCCCGGACGGCGCTTGCCGCGCGGGTGCTGCGCTTCTGCGCGATCGGGGTGCTGAGCACGGCGGCGTACGCGCTGCTCTATCTCGTGCTGCGGCAAGGCATGCCCGCCCAGGTGGCGAACGTGCTCGCGCTACTCATCACCGCCGTCGGCAACACCGCACTCAACCGCCGGGTCACGTTCGGAGTCCGTGGCGTGGAGAACCGCTGGCGGCATCAGCTCCGTGGACTCGTGACCTTCGGCATCGGCTGGACGCTGACCGCGTCTTCGCTGTGGCTGCTGCACACGGCGGTCGCCGTACCGCACCAGGCGGTGGAGATCACCGTTCTCACTCTCGCGAACCTGGCCGCGACCGTGGTCCGGTTCAGCCTCTTCCAGACGTGGGTCTTCGACGACGACGCGCCCACCTTGCCAACCTTCGAACCGCCGGCGGTTCTCGACCAGACCCGGAGCAACTGATGGCCACGATTACTGATCCCGTCGAGGCGACACCACGCCGGGCCGGACCACGTGCGGTCGCCACGCCGTACACGATCGGCCGGGACAAGATCCTGTACGGCGGCCTGCTCGTCCTGACCGCGATCGCGTACCTGTGGGGCCTGTCCAAGAACGGCTACGCCAATGAGTACTACGCGGCCGCGGTGCAGGCCGGGTCCGAGAGCTGGAAGGCGTGGTTCTTCGGGTCGCTCGACGCGTCCAGCTTCATCACCGTCGACAAGACGCCCGCATCGCTGTGGGTGATGGGCCTGTCCGGGCGGATCTTCGGCTTCGGCATCTGGAGCATGCTGATCCCTCAAGCGCTGATGGGCGTCGCGAGTGTCGGCTTCGTCTACGTGTCGGTCCGGCGCTGGTTCTCCGCCAACGCGGCCCTGCTGGCCGGTGCGATCCTCGCGCTGACGCCGGTCGCCGTACTGATGTTCCGGTTCAACAACCCGGACGCGCTGCTGATCCTGCTGCTCTGCGCCGGTGCCTGGGCGGTGACCCGGGCGATCGACTCGGACAAGCACGCGGCGCGGTGGATGATGCTGGCCGGTGCCTTCGTGGGCTTCGGGTTCCTGACCAAGATGCTGCAGGCCTTCCTGATCCTGCCGGCGTTCGGCCTGGCGTATCTGATCGCTGGGAAGCCGGCGCTCGGGAAGCGGATCGTGCACAGTGTGCTGGCGCTGGTCTCGCTGATCGTCAGCGCCGGCTGGTGGATCGCGATCGTGGAGCTGATGCCGGCGTCGGCGCGGCCGTACATCGGTGGTTCGCAGAACAACAGCATTCTCGAGCTGACGTTGGGCTACAACGGCCTCGGCCGGTTGAACGGGAACGAGACCGGGTCGGTTGGCGGCGGGACCGGTGGCGCGGGGTGGGGTGGTGCGACCGGGCTGCAGCGGCTGTTCGGTGGTGAGTTCGCCTCGCAGATCGCGTGGCTGCTGCCGGCGGCGCTGCTCGCGACGATCGTGCTGATCGTCGCCTCGGGCAAGGCTTCGCGGACGGACAAGACGCGGGCGTTCGCCGTACTGTGGGGTGGTTGGCTGGTTGTGACTGGGCTGACGTTCAGTTACATGCAGGGGATCATCCACAGCTACTACATGATCGCGCTGGCGCCGGCGATCGGTGCGCTGATCGGTGCCGCGATGTCAGTTCTCTGGCGGCGGCGATCCGAGTGGTTGCCGCGGGCAACACTGGCCGGTGGTGCGCTGCTGACCGGCGGATGGGGCTTCGCGCTGCTGAACCAGACGCCTTCGTGGCATCCGTGGCTGCGGTGGGTCGTGCTGCTGACCGGCGTACTCGGGGCTGGTCTGGTGATGATCCTGCCGGAGTTGCAGCTGCATCGTACTGCGGCTCGGCGGGCTGGGGTCTTCGCGGCGACGCTGCTCGCGGTGACTGCGCTGGCCGGACCGACGGCGTACTCGGTGAACACGATCAACACCGCCCACGCAGGCGCACTGCCGTCGGCTGGACCTTCGGGTGGCGGTATGGGTGGTGGGCCTGGCGGTGGCATGGGTCGGATGGGCACGCCGCCTGGGTTCGCCGGCGGTCCTGGGAACGGGACGACTGGCAACGGCACGACGGGTGTGCCGGGGACGACCGGTCAGCCTGGGACGACCGGGAATGGGGCCACTGGGCGGGGGACTGGTGGGGTCGGTGGGTTCCTCGGTGGGGGCGGAATCAGTGGAGTGTCGAGTGAGCTGATCACGCTGCTGCAGAACGGCGCCAAGGGCTACACGTGGGCCGCCGCCGCGGTCACCGCGAACGGCGCCGCGCCCCTGCAGATCGCCTCCGGCGAGCCCATCATGGCAATCGGCGGCTTCAACGGCACCGACCCGGCGCCGTCCCTGGCCGAGTTCAAGGAACTGGTTGCCCAAGGCAAAATCCACTACTTCGTCGGCGGAACCGGCGGCTTCGGCGGCGGCCGCAACGGCACCTCCAACGAAATAGCCACCTGGGTATCCGAAACCTTCCAATCCCAAACAGTAGGCAACACAACCGTCTACGACCTAACCACCACGAGCTGAACCGGAGCACTTGATATGACTCAGAACACCAACCCCCCAACCCCCGAAGGCCCCACTCACCGCTCCACCAACCACCCAATCGGCCCCACCCCGAGTGCGGGTGGCACTCCAGGCCCGCACCTGGCCGGCCCGAGCCTGCCCGGCGCGTCAGCCGGAGCGCAGGTGCCCGACGGCGAGGCGCAGTGGCAGGCCGCTCGTGCAGACAAGGCGTCCGGCTCCGGTGGCACCGCTGGGTTCCCCACCACGTCGGCTGCTGAGGTGGGTGCGCAGGCGAACGCAGGATCGGCCGGGGCGGCTGGGGGTGCCGGGGGTGCGGCTGCGTACGGCGGGGTGTACGGGGCTCCTGGTGTTGGGGAGCAGGGGGATGGGAAGGGCGGGAATCGGCCTAGCAATCTGGTGTTGGCTGGGGCGGGGTCTTTGTTGGCTGTGTTGGCGTTTCTTGGGGGTGCTGCGGTTGGGCACGCGTGGGATGGGTTCGACACTCAGCAGAATCAGTTTGGTGGGCCTGGTGGAGGTGGTCGTCAGTTCCCCGGACAGCAAGGGCAGCAAGGACAGGTTCCGGGGCAGGGGAGCACCGGGCAAGGGCAGGGGACCTTGCCTGGGCAGGGGACTGTGCCTGGGCAAGGCACTCAGCCCGGTACCGGTGCCGGCGACGGCTCGGGGCAGACGCAGACCAGCTGAGATGAACGAACGGGGCAGTCGAGCTGAGTCCACTCAAGCAGCCTGGTGGGTTTGAGGGCGGACACCCTGCCCGCCAGGTGACGCCACTCGGGCGGCATCGCAGGGCGCGGTAATCCCTTGGGTGGTGGTAGTCCGGCCCAACTGGGACTTGCTTCCGGTTGGGCCGGGCGGGCCGGGAAAGTGGTGACTGTGGGTTGCGACACGCGGGGACGGTTGGGGGTGGGGGTTGGTGGGGTAAGGATCGGGGGATGGAATGGTCGAACGTCACCTGGTTCCTGACCGCCCTGGGTGCGGTCGTCGTACTGCTGACGCGCGTCCGCCTCGGCGGAACCGTTGTCGACGGCACCGGTCATGGCGCCGGCCGGCACGGGTACTCCGCTGCCCTGCTGCGCCTGCACACGGTCGTCGGCGTGTTCACGCTGCTCGGGTGGGTCATTGCCTTGGTCACCGGTCGGCGTGAGATCGCGCTGCTGATCCTTGCCGGGTGGTGGCTGCTGACCGCGCTCGGACTGTTGCTCTTGGCCCGTTGGCTGCCCAGCGGCGGCCGGCACTCCGAGGACACGAAGGGGGACGCGTGGGGTTCCGGGGCCGGCCTGTCCGTGCTCGGCCACGTCGGCATGCTGCTCGGCGTCTGCTACTTCACCTTCGTCACGGTCACCGACCGGTTCTGAGTCCGTCCAGCAGTGCCGTGACCGAGCGCCGTACGCCGCCCTCGAAATCCTCCTGCGACATCGCGGCCCCGGCGCCGGCCACGCGGTCGTACAGCAGACCATCCAACATCGCCGCCGCCGGCCACGCAGCTTCCAAAGGATCCGGTACGCCGAGTCCGCCGAGCAACTGCGCCAGCATGGCCCGCAACTGCCGCCCGCCTTCGTCGATCGCGGCCCGCAGCTCCGGCTGACGACTGGCCTCGAGCGACAACTCGTACCGTGCGACCAGGTCGTCCGGCCGGTCTCGCGCCAAGCCGACGACCAGCTCGATCAGCAGGTCGGCCGGTGACGCCCCCGCGTCGACGCTCGGCGACGCGGCCAGATCGCGGGCGAGCATCCGGTTCACGCAGGCGGTGAGCAGGGCGTTCCTGGTCCGGAGGTAGTACGACGTCGAGCCCGGCGGCAGACCGGCTTCCATGTCGACCGCGCGATGAGTGAGCCCGCGCAGCCCGCGCGTTGCGACCAGATGGATCGCGGCGTCGGCGATCGCCTCCCGCCGATCCGCGCCGAGCGGCACCTGCTTCGTCACGCTGGTCAGTCTCCCATCTCCGAACGGACACTTCTCAACTGGACTCTACAGATGTAGAGTCTAGATCATGGGTACGGCGATCGTGGTGGGAGCGGGAATCGGCGGGGTCACGGCGGCTGTCGCGCTGCAGCGGTGCGGATGGCAGGTCACGGTGCTGGAACGGGCGCCGGAGTTGGGTGAGGTGGGCGCCGGGATCTCGGTCTGGCCGTCGGCGGTCGCCGTACTGGAAGAGCTCGGGGTGAAGGGCGTCGAGAAGGCGGCGGTGGAGTCGAACCCGGCCGGGATGCGCAAGCCCGGCGGCCAGTGGGTGGTGGAGGCGGCCGATCTCGGGGTCGAGATACCGGTGATGATCCACCGCGCGCAGCTGCACGAGCTCATCACGGATCAGTTCGGTCCCGGGATCACGGTCCGGACCGGATACACCGTTACGAAGCTCACGCAGGACGCGACCGGCGTGACGATCAACGACGAATTGCAGGCCGACTTGGTAGTCGCGGCCGACGGGATCCGGAGCATCGTACGGCGGGCGCTCTATCCGGAGTTCAAGGGACCGCAGTACTCGGGCTACACGGCGTACCGGGGGATTGCCGACGTGCGGCTCGACGACGGTGGTGGCGAGACTTGGGGCCGCGGGCAACGGTTCGGGTTCGCGCGGCTGATCGACGGGCGGATCTACTGGTACGCGACGGCCAACCAGCCGGCCGGTCAGGGTGGCGACCACGCGACGGTGACCGCGGACTTCGCCGGCTGGCACGATCCGATCCCGGCGATCCTGGCGGGCACGCCGCCGGAATCCGTTCTGCAGAACGACATCTACGACCTGTCGACGCCGTTGGTCCCGTTCGTGCGCGGTCGCGTCGTACTCCTCGGCGACGCCGCCCACGCGATGACGCCCAACCTCGGCCGCGGTGCCTGCTCGGCGATCGAGGATGCCGGCGCACTCGCGAGGCACCTGGCCGAGCCCGGCGACCTGAGTACGGCGCTCCAGGCGTATGACCGCGATCGCCGGCCCGCGACCACGAAGCTGATCAAGCGGTCGCGCGGCGTCGGCCGGGTCGGTCAGGTGGAGAACCGGGTGGTGTGTGCGATCCGGGACGGAGTGTTCGCACTCGGCGGCAAGCTGGTGGCCCTGCGGCGACGATGACTGGCGGACCTGCACCACTCACCAACCACGGCTGAACCGAGCAGTTCACGCTCATGCGGGCGGCATCACCGGGCTCCGGTAGCACTTGGTGAGTGGTGCAGGTCCGCACCAGGCGGCGGCGGGTGGAACAATCGGGGGCGTGACCACAGCCCCTGAGATTCCCGGCGCCAAGCACATCCACTCCGGCAAGGTCCGGGACCTGTACGAGCTGGAGTCCGGCGAGCTGCTGATGGTCGCCAGCGACCGGCAGAGCGCGTTCGACTGGGTGCTGGAGACGCCGATCCCGGACAAGGGCAAGGTGCTCACCGCGATGAGCCTGTGGTGGTTCGAGGTGCTCGGGGTGCCGAACCACATCCTGTCCACCGACGTACCGGCCGAGGTCGCGGGGCGGGCGGTGATCTGCGAGAAGCTCGCGATGTTCCCGGTCGAGTGCGTGGCGCGCGGGTACCTGAGCGGCTCCGGGTTGCTCGACTACAACGCGACCGGCAGCGTGTGCGGGATCCCGCTGAAGCCGGGGCTGGTCGAGGGGTCGCGGCTGGACGAGCCGATCTTCACCCCGGCGACCAAGGCCGAGCTGGGCGAACACGACGAGAACGTCTCGTACGAAGCTGTGGTCGCGACCGTGGGCGCGGAGACGGCGGCCGCGCTGCGGGACACCACGTTGGACATCTACACCCGAGCGCACGCGATGGCGGCGGAGCGCGGGATCATCGTGGCGGACACGAAGTTCGAGTTCGGGGCCCGGGCGGACGGGACGATCGTGCTCGCCGACGAGGTGCTGACGCCGGACTCGAGCCGGTTCTGGCCGGCCGATCAGTGGGAGCCGGGTCGGCCGCAGCCGTCGCTGGACAAGCAGATCATCCGCGACTGGCTCCAGTTCGACTCCGGCTGGGACCGCACGTCCGGCGAGGCCCCGCCCCCACTGTCCGCGGAGGTCGTCGAGCGCACCCGCGCCGCCTACATCAACGCGTACGAGCAGTTGACCGGGCGCACGTTCGAGGGGTGAGCGGACCGCCAAGCCATCACAATGTGGCCGTGGGGCCGGACGCGCGCGGGGAGCGCCGGCTAGTGCGCGATTGTGATGGCGTGGCGGTCCGCTGCCCTCACACCAGGCTGACGCCGAGCGCGAGGAGGATGAAGCGCGCCGCGCGGCCGACGAGGACTGACAGGCCGAACGTGATCACGCCCATGCGGGAGGCGCCGCCGATGAGGGCGACGCCGTACAGGGGTGGGATGCCGACGGACGCGCTCAGCAAGGTGACGGGGGCGCCCAGGCGGCGGTCGCTCATGGCATCGAGGAGGCGTTTGCTGACGTCGCGGTTCCACTGGACGAAGCGGCCCCAGCGGGTGTCCAGGTTCACCGCCTTCGGCTCCTTGGCCTTCCGGGCGGCGTACCCCGGGCGGTAGCGGACGGCCAGGAACATCGCGACCTTGCCGATCGTCTGCCCGACCGACACCCCGATCGCCGCGACCACCGGGTCCAGCGCCCCGGAGACGCCGACGCCGAGGACGTACGCCTCGGCGTTCATCACCGGCACGACGGCGGACCCGATTCCGAAGCCCACCGCCAGCGCCAGCTGCCACACCCACATGACCTCGAGGCTAAGGGCAGTCAGCAAGGTTGCCACGCACCCCACCTCCACTCCCGGGGCAGGCCAGGGTCCCACCCCATCGACCCCCTTCCACCCTTGACAGCCAACCCTCAGACGGCCGGGACGGCGGGGCGGCGGCCGCGGAGGATGGTCAGGAGGCGGTAGGTGGACACGACCTTCACGACCAGGGCGGCGATCGCGACGCTGTACGGGAGCCAGTGGGCGCCGGTCTGGTGGGCGATGATCAGCGAGATCACCACGGCCGCGGTGTTGACCGCCTTGGCCGGCTTGGACCAGTTCCACAGCCAGATCGGCCGGTCGACCTTGTAGAAGTAGTTCGGGCTGAGCGTGCCCGGCCAGAGCAGGAAGGCCAGTGACAGCATCGTGTCCAGTACGCCGAACTGGACCAGGAAGATCGCCAGCGGTCCGATCGTTGCCGGGAACGTGGCCATGAACGCGGCCGCCAGCAGGAACGAGCAGGCCCGGTCGCAGACGATGTCGAACACCGCACCGGCCACGGACTCCTCGTTGCGGTACCGCGCGACGGCGCCGTCGGCCATGTCGCCGACCCAGTACGCGGCGTACCCGATCACCAGCCAGCTCAGGGCGCCGGTGCGGAACGCGATGGCGGCGATCACCATCGCGACGACGGTACGCACCAGGGTGATGCGGTTCGGAACGCCCAGCAGCAGCGCCGGCCCAACGGCCAAAGGAAGAGTCGTAGTCATGCTGCCCTCAGATTCTCGGGATCCAGTGCGTCCCGGACTTGGTTGCGTAGCAGGTGGCCGGCTGCGACACCGCCGAGCAGGCCGATCAGCCAGCCGGCGATGGTCAGCCCGGCGGCGGCGAGCAGTGCTGTGGGCTGGAACGGACTGGTGGGTCCGCCTATCAGCCGGCCGAGCCCGAGTAGCGTGCCCAGGAGCATGCCGCTCGCGAGTGCCGGTGCGGCGACTGCGGTCAGTTGCTTCCGGATCACCCGGCGAAGGAACCGCGTGTCCACGCCCAGTGCGGTGAGGCATGCGAGCTGGCGACGCTGGTCGACCAGTTGGTCGGCCACACCAACGACCAGTGCGGCGATGCCGGTCAACACGATCAGCAGTACGCCGACCGCGCCGAGCACGTACCCGGTCACGTAGAAGTCGGTCCGCCCAGCCATCTGCTCGTCGCTCTCCGCCAGTACGCCGATCGTGCCGTGGACCAGCGTGCCGACCAGGAAGGCGCAGCAGGCGAGCACAGTCGCCATCCGGCTCGCCGACCGGGAGTCCGTCACCAGGCGGACCCCCGTCAGGAGGTTGGCCGGGTCACCGGATCGTTTGAGCCGGCGGCCGAGGGCCTGGATCCACACTGGGGCAAGGCTGAGGAAGAACAGCGCCAGCCCGACCACGAGCACGGTCGAGGCGATGTACCCGGCCCAGCGAACCGTCACCAGACCGAGGACGATCATCACGGGTCCGGCGATGATGCCGGTGCGCACCTGCTCCGGTTGGTCGGTGCTCGGCAGTAGCTGGTCGCGGTGGAGCAGGCCGCCGATCAGTGCGCCGGCCGCTGTCGTCATGACGACCGCTGGGATCCAGGCGAGGAGGTCCAGCAGCTCAGCACCCGGCAGGATCCGGGCCATCCGCGGCAGCGCACCCAGCAACAGGCTGAGCACCAGGTACACCGGCCCTGCGAGCAGTCCGCCGGCCAACCCCGCCATTGCCGCGTCGGTCACGGACAGCTGTCGCACCTGCTTCCGGGAGGCACCTGCCAACCGCAGCGCAGCGAGTCGCCTTTCGCGAGCCGCCGTACCGAGCCTCAGAGCCTGCACGGCCAGACCGCCGGTGAGTACGGCGAGGATGACCAGGATCGCGATCAGTCCGGAGCGGAGTCCGCTCTCGGCGACGTAGTTGCTGTAGACGGTCTCCGGCAGTTCGCCCCCGCCTAGCCGCACGATCCGCAGGGCGCCGAGCAGCAGCGCGCCACTGAGGCCGAAGGCTGCTGTGGCCAGTTGGATGCGGCTGCGGTCGGCGGGCGTGCGCGACCGAGCCAGCTGGACGAGCGTTTCGAGGGTCATCAGAGCGAGACCTCGTGCTGGATGACGCCGTCGCGCAGCCTGATCTCCCGGTCCGCCGAGGCCGCGATGAGGTTGTCGTGCGTCACCATCACCAGAGCGGCCCCGCGGTACCGCGACGCCCGCAGCAACACCTCGAGCAGCTCCTGACCGGCCCGGCTGTCCAGGCTGCCGGTCGGCTCGTCGGCCAGGACGACGGATGGTCCGGTGATGAGAGCGCGGGCGACGGCTGCTCGCTGGGTCTGGCCGCCGGAGAGCTCAGCCGGCACCGCATCGGCTTCGTCGGCGATACCCACCTGCTTGAGCCAGTCCAGCGCGGTCTCCTGCGCCTCGGCTCGCTCATGCCCGTCCAGCAGCAGCGGCAGCGCGACGTTGTCGACCAGTGCGAGGTCAGGCACGAGCTGACCGAACTGCAGCACGATGCCCACCTTCGTACGGCGAAGCCGGGCGCGCTCCTCCTCCGGCAGCTCGGCCAGGTCCTGCCCAGCCACCCGGACCGAGCCGGCGTCCGGAGTGAGGATGCCGGCCGCGCAGTGCAGCAGCGTGGACTTGCCGCAGCCGCTGGCGCCGGTGATCGCGACCACCTCGCCGGGCTCGACCTGGAGCGTCACACCCCTGAGCGCCGGGTTGCGGCGGTAGGAGTACTCGACGCCACTCAGCTCTAGTGCGCTCATGGACGCTGCTCCTTCTGTTCGGAGATGTGTTCCAGGGCGCTGTCCAGCCAGCGCAGGTCCGCGTCGAGGTGAGCCACGATGTACTCGCGGACCAGCGGTGACGTCGGGTCGTCCTCGGCGGGTGTCTCGCGCAGCTCCCGGATCCGGCGCAGATGGCTCGCGCGCTGCCGGGCCAGGAACGCGGCCGCGTCGCCACCGGTGCGGATCGCCGCGACCAGCTTGCGCAGGACCTCGTCCGCACTGCCCCACGCCGGTGGCACCGGGTCGCTGAGCCACTCCGCGAGGTGGTCGCGGCCCTTGCTGGTCAGCGCGTAGACCGTCCGGTCCGGACCGCCGCCGGAGGTCTTGTCCACCACCTCGACTAGTCCGTCCCGCTCCAGCCGCCCGAGCGTTGTGTAGACCTGCCCGAACGCCAGTGGACGCCCGTCCGGGAACCAGGCGTCATGACCCCGCTTCACGTCGTACCCATGGGCAGGACCGCGTGACAGCAGTCCCAGCACCAGCTCCGCAGTGGCCATGCGGCGACTATACACCGCGTGTATGTACTGAGTGAATAGTCCGGAATTCCGGCCGATGCGGGGGAACTGGGCATCGGTCGGTAGGATTCAGGCGTCACCCCGGAACGAGACCTGGAGTAAGTCAGTGGCTCGCGTTGTCGTCGACGTCATGCTCAAGCCCGAGATCCTCGACCCGCAGGGCAAGGCGGTGCACGGCGCGTTCGGCCGGCTCGGCTTCGACGGCGTGGCCGACGTCCGCCAGGGCAAGCGGTTCGAGATCACCCTGGACGGCGAGGCGACCGAGGAGCGGGTCGCCGAGATCCGCAAGGCCGCCGACACGCTGCTGGCCAACCCGGTGATCGAGGACTACACCCTGCACGTCGAGGTCGACGCCTGATGAAGATCGGGGTCGTCACCTTCCCGGGCTCGCTGGACGACGCCGACGCCCGGCGCGCCGCCGCGGTGGCCGGCGCCGAGCCGGTCGCGCTCTGGCACGCCGACGCCGACCTGCACGGAGTGGACGCGGTCGTGCTGCCGGGCGGGTTCTCGTACGGCGACTACCTCCGGGCCGGCGCCATCTCGCGGTTCGCCCCGGTGATGGAGACGATCGTCAAGAAGGCCGGCGAGGGTCTCCCGGTGCTCGGGATCTGCAACGGCTTCCAGGTGCTGTGCGAGTCGCACCTGCTGCCCGGCGCCCTGATCAAGAACCACCACCGCAAGTTCCTCTGCAAGGACCAGCCACTGCGGATCGAGAACAACCGCACCGCGTGGACGTCCGACTACGACGCCAACCACGAGATCACCATCGTGCTCAAGAACCAGGACGGTTCGTACGTCGCCGACGAGGCGACCCTGGACCGGCTGGAAGGCGAGGGGCTGGTCGTCGCCCGCTACCTGGGCGAGAACCCGAACGGCTCGTACCGCGACATCGCCGGGATCACCAACGAGCGGGGCAACGTGGTCGGCCTGATGCCGCACCCCGAGCACTGCGTCGAGACCCTGACCGGCCCGACAACCGACGGCCTGGGCTTCTTCACCTCGGTGCTGAAGGCCGTCGTCGCCTCCTGATGAGGTCCACCGGGTTGCGGCGCCTCCTGGTCCGCACCCTCTTACTCACCGCGGCGGTCCTGCTCGTCACCACCGGTACGGCGGCCGCCCAGCCGAGCAGCCTGCTCGCGAAGGTCGTGGTGATCGGCGTCCCCGGTCTGACCTGGAACGACGTGAAGGCCTCGCCTGAGCTGACCGCACTCGTGAACGAGTCCCACGTCGGCTCGATCACGGTGAAGTCGGCCGGTCCGCACACCTGTCCGGTCGACGGCTGGCTGACGATCAGTGCGGGCACCCGGGCCTGGGGCAGCGTCCCGGACCAGCCCTGTGGCGAACTGCCGGCGGTGGTGAACGGTCAGGTCGAGGGATGGCAGACGTACGTCGACCGCCAGGCCGAGCACCACACCGGAGCACCCATCGGCCGCCTCGGTCAGACCGGCTACGCGATCTGCGGCTTCGGCCCGGGTGCTGCGGTCGCGCTGGCCCGCACCGACGGATCGGTGACCAACTGGCAGCCCGAGTTCGACGCGGCTCGGCTGGCGAGCAACGAGTGCGGCGACGCCATCGTCGACGCTGGCCCGATGCCGCCGCGCGAAGGACGTGACGAGGCCCGCAAGAAGGTCGCCGACCTGGTCCGTCAGGCGCGCGCCGCGGACGGCTGGGTCCTGCTGGTCGGGACCAGCCAGACGATGGCCAACGAGCACCAGCAGCCGCTGGTCGCCATGCAGCTGCCGCCGGACGACGGCCCGCGCTGGCTGACCAGTGACAGTACCCGCCGTCCGGGCCTGATCCAGCTGACCGACGTGACCGCGACCATCCTCAAGGAACGCGACGTCGCCGACGTCGACCCGGCCGGGTCGGAGAAGGCCGGTCCGCTGGACGGCAACGAGATCCACTTCACCGGGGACCGGCACACCGATGCAGCGGCCGTGATCGAGGAGCGGCTCGACACCAACGAGCGGTTCGAGCAGCCGCGGCCGATGCTGTTCGCGGTGTCGCTGACGATCCTGGCCGCGGAGCTGATCGCGCTGGCCTGGTTCGTGATCACGCGCAGTCCGCTGTCTCGTCGTACCTTCGTCTTCACGTTGCTGACGCAGGGCGGGTTCTTCATCGCGGTGTTCCTGTCCACGGCGACGATGTGGTGGCGGTGGCCGGCTCCTGCGTTTTCCCTGTACTGCGTGGTGATCGGGATCAGCGCCTTGCTGGCTGCGGTGGCTCAGATCGCCTTCAAACGCTATGCATTCCTCGGGATCGCCGGGGCGGCGTACGGGATCTTGCTGGTGGACGGCGTACTCGGGACGCCGCTGCAGTTCGGCAGCATGTTCACCGACGGGCCGGTGATCGGTGGGCGGTTCTACGGCTTCGGCAACTCCACGTTCGCCACGCTGGCGGTCGCTGCGCTGATCATGGCGGGCTGGGCGGCACAGAGGCTGCTCGACCAGAGCAGGAAGCAGGCTGCGCTCGCAGTGCTCGTCATCGGGGGCGCTGCCATCGTCGTGGACGGCCGCCCGGGCTGGGGGACTGACTTCGGCGGCATCCTCGCGCTGACACCCGCCGTACTGCTCATGGCCTGGCTGACGTGGCGCGGGAGCATCTCCTGGCGCGCACTGCTCGGTGTGGGCGCGGCTGGCGTACTGGCGGTGTCTGCCGTGGCCTTCCTCGACTACCTGCGGCCGGAGGACCAGCGGAGCCACTTCGGCACGTTCGTGGCCCGGCTGCTCGACGGCGACGTCAGCGACATCCTGATCCGCAAGCTGGACATGGCTGTGCAGTTCTTCGCCGGCCCATCCGGCTGGGCGATGCTCGTCGGCGTGGTGCTGGCGATGCTGGCCACCGTGCTGCCGGACCGCGTGCCGTCGGAGAAGTACAAGGCCTTCTACACGAGTCTGCCGATGATCCGGCCCACTCTGCTCGCGATGTCGACCTGTGGCTTGGTCGGCATGGTGCTGAACGACGCCGGCGTCACGCTGCCCGCGATCATGACCGGTTTCGCCCTACCACTGCTGGTGGCCCACCTCGTGGCCTCCGAGCAGCCCGCTACCGTTTCACCTGAGTCCCACCTAGTGCAGGAGTCCTGATGTCCACCGACACCGTTGCCGTTGCCGGCAGCACCCCTGACGTCGAGCAGCCGTGGGCCGAGCTCGGCCTGAAGCCGGACGAGTACCAGCGGATCCGGGACATCCTGGACCGCCGCCCGACCAGTTGCGAGCTGGCGATGTACTCGGTGATGTGGAGCGAGCACTGCTCGTACAAGTCGTCCAAGGTGCACCTGCGCAAGTTCGGTGAGATCCCGCAGGAGACGCCGGCCGGGAAGATGCTGGCCGGGATCGGTGAGAACGCCGGCGTGATCGACATCGGCGAGGGGTACGCGGTCACCTTCAAGGTCGAGTCGCACAACCACCCGTCGTACGTCGAGCCGTACCAGGGCGCGGCGACCGGGGTCGGCGGCATCGTCCGCGACATCCTGGCGATGGGCGCGCGCCCGGTCGCGGTGATGGACCCGCTGCGGTTCGGCCCGCTGGACGCGCCGGACACCAAGCGCGTGCTGCCCGGGATCGTGTCCGGGATCGGCGGCTACGGCAACAGCCTCGGCCTGCCCAACGTCGGCGGTGAGGTCGTCTTCGACTCGACGTACCTCGGCAACCCGCTGGTCAACGCGCTCTGCGTCGGCGTGATGCGGCACGAGGACCTGCACCTGGCGAACGCGACCGGCGTCGGCAACCAGATCATCCTGTACGGCGCCAAGACCGGTGGCGACGGGATCGGCGGGGTGTCGGTGCTCGCGTCGGAGACCTTCGCCGAGGGCGGTCCGACCAAGCGGCCCGCGGTTCAGGTCGGCGACCCGTTCATGGAGAAGCTGCTGATCGAGTGCACCCTCGAGCTGTTCCAGGCGAACGTGGTCGAGGGCATTCAGGACCTCGGCGGCGCCGGGCTGTCCTGCGCCACCTCGGAGCTGGCCAGCGCGGGTGAGGGCGGCATGTTCGTCTCACTCGACAAGGTGCCGCTGCGGGACGCCTCCCTCGCTCCGGAGGAGATCCTGATGAGCGAGTCCCAGGAGCGGATGATGGCGGTCGTCACGCCGGACAACGTCGAGGCGTTCCTGAAGATCTGCGCGAAGTGGGACGTGCAGGCGGACGTGATCGGCGAGGTCACCGACACCGGCCGGCTGCAGATCGACTGGCACGGTGAGCGGGTGGTCGACGTACCGCCGCGGACCGTCGCGCACGAGGGTCCGGTGTACGAGCGTCCCTACGCCCGCCCGGCCTGGCAGGACGAGCTCCAGGCCGACGGCGCCGAGAAGTTGCCGCGGGCAACCACGGGCGCGGAGCTGCGGGACACGCTGCTGAAGCTGGTCGCCTCGCCGAACCTGTGTGACAAGTCCTGGGTGACGGACCAGTACGACCGGTACGTGCTGGGCAACTCGGTGCTCGCGCAGCCCGAGGACAGCGGGATGATCCGGGTCGACGAAACCAGCGGCCTCGGGGTCGCGGTGTCGACCGACTGCAACGGCCGGTTCGCCAAGCTGGACCCGTACACCGGCGCCAAGCTGGCGCTGGCCGAGTCCTACCGGAACGTCGCGACCACGGGCGCCCGCCCGGCCGCGGTGACGGACTGCCTGAACTTCGGCTCGCCCGAGGACCCGGCGGTGATGTGGCAGTTCGCGGAGGCGATCCGCGGCCTGGTCGACGGGTGCATCGAGCTCGGCATCCCGGTCACCGGTGGAAACGTGTCGTTCTACAACCAGACCGGCGAGACCCCGATCCTGCCGACGCCGGTGGTCGGTGTGCTGGGCGTGATCGACGACGTCACCCGCCGTACGCCGATCGGCTTCACGGCGGAGATGGAAGGCCACCAGCTCTACCTGCTCGGTGAGACCGACGAGGAGCTGTCCGGCTCGGAGTGGGCGCACGTCGTCCACGGTCACCTGGGTGGCCGCCCGCCGGCGGTCGACCTGGCCGCCGAGCAGCAGCTGGCCGACATCCTGATCAACGCGTCCCGCGACGGGCTGATCGACGCCGCGCACGACGTCAGCGACGGCGGTGTCGCGCAGACCCTGGTCGAGTCCGCGCTGCGTGGTGGGGTCGGCGCCCGCGTCTGGGCTCCGGACGGGCTCGACCCGTTCCTGTTCCTGTTCGCCGAGTCGGCCGGCCGTGCGGTGGTCGCCGTACCGCGCACCGAAGAGGTCCGGTTCACCGACATGTGTACGGCGCGACGCTTCCCACACACCAAGATCGGCGTCATCACCGGCGACTCGCTCGACGTCCAGGACCAGTTCGACATCCCACTCACCGAACTCCGAACCGCCTGGACCGCCACCCTCCCGACCGCGCTCAGCTGACCAGCGGCTGACGGCCCGGGTACTTCGTGTGCCCGGGCCGACCTGTCGATTGGGCTAGTCTGCGGACGCGACGTCACCGCCGGTCATCGCGCCGTGACGTCGGCGAGCAGCGGGCGATGGAGGCGGATTGGCTGGGCGGCGCCGGGTAGGAGTCTGGCTGCTGCGTGCCCTTGCGGTGCTGATCATCGGCGGCCTCGCCGTCTACCTGTACGCCGTGGGTCTCGACAAGGCCGACAAAGTGGCCAGCGCGCTCAGCCTCGTGGTGGCGGTCGTTGTGCTGGTCGCGCCGTTGTTCCGGCGCCGCCAGGTCGAGCCGGCGGAGGAGAAGACGGCTGCCGCCGAGCCTGGTACGACGGAGCTCGCGGGATCTGAGCCGGCGGGTGTGCTTCCGGCTCGAGGGGTGGCCTATCTCGAGGACGTGCGGCAGTTGGCGCCGCGTGCACTGCTCGACCGTGAGCCCGAACTGGCCGCGCTGGCGGCCTTCTGTGCGGACGGCGAATCGACGTACTGGCGCTGGGTCGCGGACGCCTGGTCGGGGAAGTCGGCCCTGCTCGCCTGGTTCGTCCTGCACCCGTCGCGGAACGTCGACGCCGTCTCGTTCTTCATCACCAGCCGGTTCAACCCGCACAACAACCGAGACGCGTTCATCGAGGCGGTGACCGAGCAACTCGATGCGCTGCTCGGCGTGCGATCGTCGTACGCCGCCCGTGGCCAGGTGCGGACGCGTCACCTGCAGGCGCGGCTGGCCGAGGCTGCCGAGCTGAGCCGACGCGCCGGTCGCCGGCTCGTGCTGGTCGTCGACGGCTTGGACGAGGACCGCGGGGTGGTGGTCGATTCCGAGACGTACACGATCGCGTCCCTGCTCCCGCCGGATCCGGTGCCGGGTCTGAAGGTGATCGTCGCCGGCCGTTCACATCCGCCGTTGCCCCCCGAGGTCGGCGGCGACCATCCGCTTCGCTCGGCCGCGAACATCCACACCCTGACCGCATCCCGGCACGCAAAGGCCAACCAGGCCACCGCAAGCCTCGAACTGCGCCGCCTCCTCAACGACCCCGTCGCCCGGAAAGTCCTCGGACTGCTCACCGCGGCCGGTGGTGGTCTGACTGTCGCCGACCTGGCCACTCTGGCTGAACGCACCCGCCACGAGATCGGCCAACTGATCCAGTCGTCCATCGGCCGAACCTTCATCAGCCGCCCGGGCCGGTGGACCTCCGACACCCAGACCTTCGGCCTCGCCCACGAAGAACTCCGCAAAGAAACGCTCCGCTCCCTCGACCCGGCCGAACTCGTCGGCCACCGTGAGTCCCTCAAGCGTTGGGCGGACGAGGTCGCCGCGAACGGCTGGCCCGCGGACACCCCCGAGTACCTGCTCCGCGGCTATCCGGGCCTGCTGCTCGACCTCGGCGACCTCGATCGCGCGGTCGCGCTCACCGCCGACCAAGCCCGCATGGACCGCCTGCTCAGCATCACCGGCGGCGACTACGGCGCTCGCATCGAGCTCGCCGGCATCGTGAACGCTGTCCTCGCCACCGACCGCCCGAACCTGGGCTTCCTGGCCCGACTGGCCCTGCACCGCGAACACCTCGAGGAACGAAGCTCGCGGCTGCCGACGGATCTCCCGGCCCTGTGGGTCCGGCTCGGGGAGGACGAGAAGGCGAACGAGCTCGCCCACGGCATCAGCGCCGACTCCGAGCGGCGGCGAGCTGTCGACCGGGTCACGCAGGCCCTGCGCGACATCGGCGACGTACGCCGCCTCGAGCGCCTGGTGCAGACCAGCGACGACCCCGATCAGGTTCTCCGCGTGCTCATCGCGTTCCTCGAGGAAGCCCAGCGTGCCGGGGACGACGAGCGCATCGACGTACTGACCGCTCGCATTCTCACAGTGTTGCCTGCAGCCACCAATGAGGAGCAGGTCCGGGACGCGATGACGAGACTGGCGAACGTCGGCGACGGCCTTGCGGAGCAGGCACAGCAGCTGATCGGTGATCCGTACCTGGGTGTCTTCGCTCTGCTCGGCAGAGTGTGGAAGGCGCACATCGCCGGGGACCGCGCCTTGGCCGGGCAGTTGGCCGAGCGAGCGCAGTCGATGATCGGCGGTCTCACCGGACAGCATCGGCGCAGGGCTGAGCAGGAGTTGTCGATCTCACCGGCAGCTCCTGGCCAGGGTCCGGAGCAGCCGACGGCCGAGGCGCCCGTCGAGCTGCCCGACACCCTGATGTACGGGGCGGAGCGGCTCTATCGGAACGGTGACCAGGCGGCAGCAGACGCGATCGTCGACACCGCGACCCGTCTGCTCGAGAGTCTCACTCCGGAGGACCACTTCTGGTCGCGACTGCGAGACGTCGTCGAGACTCTCGGCCGGCTCGGCGACACAGCTCGGGCACTGTCGTTGATCGACGCGGGTCGATCGCGCTTCGGGCGTGATGGTGACTACGGTGCAGTGCAGCGGGCGACGGAAGCGCTCGTCCAGGGCCTGATCAGCGGCGGATGTCTCGACGCTGCCGGCAGCGTGCTCGCCCAGGTGACGGACAGAAGCACCCGGAACCGGCTGGTGACCGGCCTCGCCCGCCGCGCTGCGCGGCAGGGAGACCTACCGCGGGCGCGGGCCCTTGTCGTCGGCCTGGCCGATGACTTCGTCCGGCTCGAGGCGCTGGCCGAGGTCGCGGCGGCGGTACAGGCTGCCGGTGACGACGACGAAGCCCTGAGGATCGTCGACGAGGGCGCGGCGATCGCGGACCGGCTCGCGGCTGGTCCGGAAGTCGATGTGGTTGACGAGGAGAGGTTGTACCGGGAAGTTGTGCGGCTGGCGGCCGTGGCTGTCGCGGCCGGCCGGCCGGATCGGGGCGCCGAACTCGCGACCTGGGTCCAGGACGGCGCCGCACGCGGGGTCGAGCATCCTACCTACGGCGGTTTGCAGCGGTTGGTCGAGATCCTGGCGCGGTCCGGCGACCTGGCACGCGCCGCGGCCGTCGTGCTGGTGATCTCCCCGGAGAATCGGCGGGAACCGATCCAGTGGCAGCTGGTCTCGATGCTGCTCGTGGCCGGGGAGGACGAGCGTGCCGAGGCCGTTGCCCGGCGGGTCCAATACCCCCTGAGCCGGATAGAACTGCTGGTCCGCGTCATCCGGCACCGCGCGGACGGCGAGGCCTTGGCTGCCGAGCTGTGCGGACCTCTGACCGCGGCGGACGGCAGCGGGATCCCGCCGGCGGAGGCCGCGGCGCGGCGGTCCGCCCTGGTGGCACTCGCCGCTGCGGGCAGCCATGAAGCCGCGGAAAGGCTGGTCGCCGGCCTGGCCGATCCCGAGTGGCGGCAGCGGATGCTCGCCGCGGTCCGCGGGGCGGCGGCACGGGGTGGACACGACGACGCCGAGCGATTGGTCGCCCGGTTGACGGACCCTGCGGATCGCGCGCTGGCTCTCGTCGACAGGATGACGGCGGCAGCCGAGAAGGGTCGGCCGGAGCAGGTCACGGAGTTCGTGGGGCAGGCGATCGCGGAGTCGGAGGCCGTTGTCCCGGACAGCGCCCGGCTCCCGATCTGGGAACGCATCGTCGCCGCGGCCGTCGTGGCGGGTCTGGAGGAGCGAGTCACCGAGCTGCTAGCCCCGTTGGAAGCCGGGGTCGAGTCGTTGCCCGATGACGACGCGGCGGACCGGGGGTGGCGGACTCTGGGCGACGCCTACCGCAAACTGTCCCAGCCGGAGCAGGCACTGGCCGCATTCCATCGGATCGTCCGGAACTCAGACCGGCGGTGGGCCATCACTTCCTGGGCGGAGGACGCCGTCCTCGCCGGGGACCTGCCCCTGGTCGAGCGACTGATCGCCTCGATCGACGATGTGGATCAGAACCTCGCCTGGCGGTCGGTGGCGGAAGCGGCCGCCGAGAGCGGTGACTACCTGCTGGCGGATCGGCTCGCGGACCGAGGCGGTTCGCTGGTTCGCCGGAGCTTGTCAGCTGCTGTCGTCCGGGCCGCGGGCGAAGCCGGAAACTTCGCGTTCGCCGAGGAGAAGATCGTCCGGCTCGAGGAACAGCGGGAGCTGCCGGACGCGACGTCTGCCGAGCTGTTGTGCGCCTTGGCGGAGACCGTGGGAGACCCGGCCGACGCCCGGGTGAAGCGCTGGCTGGAACAGGCGGAGAAGGCTGCGATGGGGGCCAGGTATCCGGAGGATCGGGGGACGGCATTGAGCCGGATCGCGGAGGTTGCCGAGCCGGAGCGGGCCCGGCGATTGCTGGCTCGCGCGATGCTGGATGCGCCCTGGTACGAGTCGTTGCCACAGCTGGCCCGGTTGGATCCGGAAGGCCTGGCGAGGCTGGCTGATGTGATTGTCGAGTCGGTTGAGCGTCGGGGACGGTCTGGCACACTCGATGGGGACGAGTGAGGTGAGGCGGATGGTGGAGCGGCGGCCGGTCAAGCCGGGGGAGCTGATGGGGCTTGCGGCTGCGGCTGGGCAGGAGGCTCGGGTCGCGGCTGCGCGGCGCAGGATGGCCCCTATCCGGCTGACCGAGGAGGAGCGCCGGATCTGCACCGACGAGCTGGCCGAGCAGTTCGCCGTCGGGCGGCTGGACGAGGACGAGTTGCACGCGCGCATCGACCGGCTGAACGACGCCGTCACGCACGCGGATCTGCAGCCGGTCTTCGCCGGGCTCCCGACGCCGTCGCTGTACCAGCCGGGGCCGCGGAAGCCGAGTCGGTGGCGGTGGGCTGCGTTCGCCGGAGCGGTTTGGCTGGCTGCGCCGTTCTTCCTGACCGGGCTGGTGCTGCTGGTGTTCGGCCGGGAGGTCGCCGCGGCGATCTTCGGGCTGCCCGCGCTGCTGTGGACCTTGGTGGCGTACCGGTGGGCGGCAGGCAAGTCCAAACGCTCCCGCCGACCCTGAGGCCGATGGGGTCCGGGCCAATCCATTTCACCGTGCGGGTGTTGCGGAACTAGCCTGTGGTCCGTGGAGGCTGTGTTGCGGCTCGCGGTGAGTGCGGACGGTCCGGCGATCGCGAAGCTGGCGCGGGCGTCGGTGCTGGACCTGTTCCCGGCGTACTACGACGCCGAGCAGACCGCGAGCGCGGCCGACCACATCACCACGCTGGACCTGGCGCTGATCGAGGACGGCACGTACTACGTGCACGAGGCCGACGGCGAGGTCGTCTCCTGCGGCGGCTGGAGTCGCCGCAACAAGCTCTTCAACGCCAGTACGGCGGGAGCCGACGAGCGACTCCTGGACCCGGCGACCGAGCCGGCCCGGATCCGGGCGATGTTCGTGCGCAGCGACTGGACCCGGCGTGGACTCGGCCGGGCGATCCTCACCGCCTGTGCCGACGCTGCCAAGGCCGAGGGCTTCACCCGACTCGCACTGATGGCCACACTGCCCGGCGTACCGCTGTACCGGGCCTTCGGATTCACCGAGGTCGAGACCGTCGAGCTGCCCATGCCGGACGGTGTACTGCTCGGTGGTGTAGCCATGGAACGCCCCATCGATGAGGAGAACGCCCCATGACTGCAGGCACCACTGTCCTCGCCCCGGACGGGACCGAGGTCGTCCTCGGTGAGATCGGTACTCGCGTGCTGCTGAAGAACTCACGCGTCCGCGTCTGGGAGGTCTCGCTCGCTCCCGGCGAGGCCCAGGGCTGGCACCTGCACCACAACCCGTACGTCGTGCTCTGCCTGTCGACATCCCCGTGTCACATGGACTGGCTCGACGGCAGCCCGGCGCGCCACCTCAACGAGACAGTCGGCGGCTCGGTCTACCGGCCTGTGTCGCTGGTGCACATGCTCACCAACGACGGCGAGTCGCTCTACGTCAACCGCCTGATCGAGGTGCTCGACCTGGGCGAGGAGGCGTCCGGCGACCCGTACTTCGGGATCACCGGTGTGCCGGCCGACGCCGGGTTCGAGCAGGTCGGCGAGGTCCCGGTCAAGGTGGTCGTGGACGAGGACGACGTACGCGTCCAGCACGTCACGCCGGACGCAGGGGAGTCCTACACGTGGCACACAGGTGCGTATCCGGCGCTCGTGGTCGACCTGGACCTGGACAGCCCGGACGTGACCTATCTGGAGCCCGGTCAGAGCTACACGCTGCCCACCAAGGCGACGCGGACGTCCGGCTTCAACCTGGTCGAGCTGCTGTACTACCGCCGTACCAGCTGACGCACCTCTGTGGCGTCCCTGGCCTTGAGGGCCTGGGCTGTTGGGACCTGGGCGAGGTCGGTCTGGCGCAGTAGCGCCTTGACGAGGGGGATCTGCGGTCCGACCGCGCTGAGCTCCTGCACACCAAGGGCTGCCAGCAGTACGGCGCTCTGTGGGTCGCTGGCCAGGTCTCCGCAGACCGCGACCCGCACGCCGGCGTTCCGGACCACGTGGTCGATCAGCTGCAGTACGGCGGGGTCCAGACCGTCGGCCAGTGGGGCGACAGCCGAGTTGGTGCGGTCGGCAGCGGTTGTGTACTGCGTGAGGTCGTTGGTGCCGATGCTGACGAAGTCGAGGCCTTTGGCAAGCGTCTCGATCCGGAGGGCGGCGGCGGGGACCTCGACCATGATGCCGACCTCGAGCCCGTCGGGGCGTGGTCCGAGTTCGTCGAGTGCCCAGGCGACTTCGTCGGCCGTCGTCACCATCGGGAACATCACGTGCACCGGGGTTTCCGTTGCCACCTGGCGGATCGCTTCCAGTTGCTCGCGCAACAGTTGTGGCCGGCGCCGGAAGACGCGGATGCCGCGTTCGCCCAGGAACGGGTTGGCCTCGTGGTCCTGCGGCAGGAACGGCAACGGCTTGTCACCCCCGATGTCCCAGGTGCGGATGGTGATCGGCTTCCCCTGCAGCGCAGTCGCGACCGCCCGGAACCGCTCGACCTGCTCCAGGACTGACGGCGGCGTACGGCGGTCGCCGAAGAGCACCTCGGTCCGCACCAGACCCGATCCGTCCGCCCCGCGGGCGTCGACGGCATCCTGCACGGAGCCGACGTTCACGAGTACGTCGACCGTCCGGCCGTCTACTGTGGTCGCGGGCCGATCGGCAAGCGCGGCGGCCTGGTCGCGCTCGGCTCGTCGCTCGGCGATCGTGGCCTGGATCGTCACCTCGTCGGGCGCGACCTCGAACGATCCATACCGCGCGTCGAACGCCACGATTGCGCCCGCCGGCACGGCGACGTCACCAATCCCGGTGATCAACGGAATCCCGCGCGACCGCGCCACTATCACGCCGTGCCCAGTCGTCCCAGCCGCCCGCACCGCAATCCCGGCCACCCGCCCGGCGTCCACAGTCGCCGCCGTCGCCGCATCCAACTCAGGCACAACGAGGATCCCCTCCGCGGGCCCCTCCACCACGTCACCCGTGAGCACACGCAGAACCCGATCCCGCACGGACCGGACATCCTGCGCCCGCTCCCGCTGATACGCGTCGTCAAGCCCTTCAAACACCCTCGCCAGCTTGTCGTACGTCTGTTTCCACGCTGCGACCGCGGACTCGCCCGCCGAGATCGCCGCCCGGATGTCTCCCAGCGGCTTCCGATCGCGCAACATCGCCAACTGAGCATCGAAGATGCCACCGTGCTCGGTGCTGCCGTCCCGAAGCCGCTCGAGCTGCCCACCAGCCACATCCAAGGCTTCCTCGAGCCGCCGCTGCTCGTCGTCGCCAGGGCTGTAGCCGCTGAGATCGACCTCCGCATCAACAACCACTGCAGGCCCGATCGCCACATCAAGCCCGGAACCGCTGGCTCCCACGGCACTGTCCGTCGCGTCACCTGCGGGTGGCGAGTCACCGAAGTTCTGCTCGGCCAGGTTCGCGATCGCGGCGAGTGCCTCCGCGGTCTGTGGGCCGCTCGCGCCGACCTGAAGCCGATGGCCCTGCAATGCGTTCAGGGTGGCGACCATGCTCAGGCTGCCTGCGTCTACCGGGCCGCGGCCGGTGTCCAGGTCGGTGAGCGTGACCACCGCGTCGAAGGAGTTGACCAGGGCGACGAGTCGCGCCGCCGGACGCGCGTGCAACCCGTGTTCGTTGCTCACTGCAACTTCAATGGTCTGGTCAGAAGCGGCGAGAGCCTCGGTCTGCAAGGCGTTTGAGTCGCCAAGGTGCTCCTGTTTGGCGGCGAGGCCGCGACTCGCCTCCGCGACTACCGCGTCGAGCGAGGCGCCAGTTGATGCAGTCACCACGGCGGCGACCAAACCCTCGACCAACGGTGCGCTGGACAACCGCACCCGCTCAACCAAGGAGGGATCCACGAACTCCAGCGCCATTTCAGCGCTCAGCACAGCGCTGCCAAGATCGAGGAGGACGAGTACGCCGTCCGGGCTGTCGGCCGCCGTGATCGCCTCCGAGACCGCCATCGCGTCGGTGCCGAAGGTCTTCTCGTCCAGCCCGGCCGCGACCGCGATCACCGGACGGTTGTCGTCGGCAACCATCTCGGCGGCCAGGCCGACCGCGGCGGTCGCCAGCGCGTGGCTGTGCGACACCACCACGATCCCGATCATGCGAGAGTACGCGCGGCGGACTCCAGCAGGAGGGTGGTGCTCGTCGCACCCGGGTCCAGATGCCCGGCGCTGCGCTCGCCCAGGTAGCTCGCGCGACCCTTCCGGGCGACCAGCGGAACTGTCGCGTCCCGCCCCTTGGCCGCCGCTTCCGCGGCGGCGTTCAGGGCCTCGGCGAGATCGGATCCGCCCGCGACGGCAGCGTCGTACGCGTCCAGGGCCGGCGCCCAGGCGTCGTACATGGTCTTGTCGCCGAGCTCCGCCTTGCCACGCGCGAGAATGCCGCCGACCCCGGCCTTGAAGGCCTCGCCGATCGTCGCGGGGGTGAGGTCGGCTCCGGCCAGCGCGGTCCCGAAGCGCAGGAAGAACGTGCCGTACAGCGGCCCGCTCGCCCCGCCGACCTTGCTGACCAGCGTCATCCCGGCCTTCTTCATCAACTCGTCGACCGAGTCGAACGAGGACTCGTCCAGCAGCGCGACGACCGCCTGGAACCCGCGGTCCATATTGGCCCCGTGGTCGGCGTCCCCGATCGCCGAGTCGAGCTCGGTCAGGTACGCCGCGTTGTCGTGCAGGGTTCCCGCGGTGTCGCGCAGCCAGTTGACGAAGTTGTCGACTCCCATGCTCACGCGCCCCAGCGTAGGCCGGGGGTGTTCACCGGTGCGTCCCAGAGCCGTACCAGTTCGTCGTCCGCCTTGAGCAGGGTGACCGAGCAGCCGGCCATCTCCAGCGAGGTGATGTAGTTGCCGACCAGGGAGCGGGCGACGGTGATGCCGGCCCGGTCGAGCAGCTGCGCGACCTCGTTGTACATCAGGTACAGCTCGATCAGCGGCGTGCCGCCCATGCCGTTCACGAACGCGATCACCGAGTCGCCCTGCTGGTACGGCAGGTCGCCGACGATCGGGTCGACCAGCATCGCCGCGATGTCCTTCGCCGGTGCCAGCGGCAACCGCTGCCGGCCGGGCTCGCCGTGGATGCCGATGCCGACCTCCATCTCGTTCTCGGCCAGCTCGAAGGTCGGCTTGCCGGCCGCCGGGACGGTGCACGAGGTGAGCGCCATCCCCATGCTGCGGCCGCTGTCGTTGACCTTCTTGGCCAGGTCGGCGACCGCCTGCAGCGGACGGCCTTCCTCGGCGGCGGCGCCGACGATCTTCTCCAGCAGCACGGTCACACCGACCCCGCGGCGACCGGCGGTGTAGAGGCTGTCCTGGACCGCGACGTCGTCGTTCGTCACCACCGACAGCACCTCGGTGCCGGCGTCGGCCGCGGCGAGCTCGGCGGCCATCTCGAAATTCATCACGTCGCCGGTGTAGTTCTTCACGATGTGCAGCACACCGGCGCCCGCGTCGACCTCCTTGGTCGCCGCCATCATCTGGTCGGGAACCGGCGAGGTGAACACCTCGCCCGCGCACGCCGCGTCCAGCATCCCGAGCCCGACGAACCCGCCGTGCATCGGCTCGTGTCCCGACCCGCCACCGGAGATCAGCCCCACCTTGCCGGGTCTCGGCGCGTCCTTGCGGTACACGATCCGGTTCTCGTGATCCACCCGCAGCCGGTCCGGATGCGCTGCCGCCATCCCCCGCAGCGCCTCACTCACAACATCACCAGGTTCGTTGATGAGCTTCTTCATGCCCCCATCTGAGCACACCCCAGCCCGCCTGCGGGAGCCCCCAAACCTACCCCCGAGTGCTCAGTCCTTCGGGCGGAGCAGGGGGCGGACGACCTCGCGGGCGTCGTGGATACGGGACTTCACCGTGCCCAGCGGAGCGCCGACCTCGGCGGCGATCTCCTCGTACGACAGCCCGTAGACATCACGCAGTACCAGCGGGGTCACCATCTGCGGCCGGTCGCGCTCCAGGGTCTCCAGAGCCTCGAGCAGGTCCAGCCGGGTGCCGGCGATCACGCTGGTGGTGCGCGGGTCCGGCTTCTCCATCGTCTCCGGGTTGTGCGCCGCCTGCGCGCTGCGCTTCAGCTTCCGGTACGTCGACCGCGCCGAGTTGGCCGCGACCGAGTGCACCCAGGTGGAGAAACTGCTGCGCCCGGAGTACGTGTGGATCTTGGTGGCGATGTTCAGCAGCGCTTCCTGGGCCGCGTCCTCGGCGTCCGCGGAGTACGGCAGCACGCTGCGGCAGATCCGCAGGACGCGCGGATGGACCAGCCGCAGCAGGTCGTCCATCGCGTGCTTGTCCCCGGCCTTCGCGCGCTCCGCCAGGGCTCCGAGGTCGTCGGTCGGGCTGCTGCTCTCGCTCATCTGCGCCTTTGCTTGTCAATCGTCCCCGGGCATGGGACTCCCAGTGATCCATAATGCCCTCTATGGGGGTCCCAAGCAGGCTAGGCCGTTACGTCGTGCGACGACGCCTGGGCTCGGGCGGTTTCGCTACGGTATGGCTCGCTCACGACGAGCAACTGGACGCCGAGGTGGCGATCAAGGTCCTCGCGGACAACTGGGGACACGACGACACGGTCCGCCGCCGGTTCCTCGAGGAGGGCCGGTTCCTGCGCCGGGTCGAGTCCGAGCACGTGGTGCAGGTGCACGACGTCGGCGAGCTCGAGGACGGCAGGCCGTTTCTCGTGCTCACGTACGCCGATCGCGGCACGCTGGCGGACCGGCTGAAGAAGGAACCGCTGCCGCTGCCCGAGGCCGTCGACGTGGTCGTCCAGGTCGGCCGCGGCCTGCAGGCCCTGCACCGGCGCGGTCTGCTGCACCGTGACGTGAAACCGGCGAACGTTCTGTTTCGCAGCACGGACGAGGGTGAACGCGCCGTGCTGTCCGACCTCGGCCTGGGCAAGTCCCTCGACGAGGTGTCGCGAATCACAATGCCCGGCGGCACCCCGTCGTACGTCGCCCCCGAACAGGCCATGGGGGAGCGGCTGGACCAACGCGCCGACCAGTACTCGCTGGGAGCCGTCGCGTACGCCGCTCTGACCGGGCGGTCACCGCATCAGGTCGACGGGCTGGGCGCGGCGTCCCGGGTCGAGGCGGCGCCACCGCCGAGCACGCTGGGGTACCTGCTACCGGAGCAAGTCGACCTCGCCATCGTCCGCGCGCTCGAACCGGACCGGGAGAAGCGCTGGCCGGACGTCCAGTCGTTCACCCGCGAGCTGGTCGGCGCCCTGAACGAGACCACCCACGACTTCGTCCCGCCGAAGGTCGCGGGCCGGGAGACGATCGCGATCTCGGTCTCCGATGATCTCGGCGAGAACACGGCACTCAGCGACGAGAACAAGCCGACGATCGTGAAGACGCCGGCGTCCGTCGAGACCGTCGCTGCTCCGACCGAGCTGCCGGCCGCCGCTGCAGAGGCTGAACCGGCGCCCGCTGCCGAGCCTGGGCCGCCGAAGCGACGGCGGGGTCGCTGGGTCGTGGCCGCCGTACTCGCGCTGATCGTGGGCGGCGGAGCCGGCTTCGTGGGCCAGCGGTATCTGGCGGAGCGGGAGGTCATCACGGTCTCGCAGGGCGGGTTCTCCGTGGACATCCCGCGCGGTTGGGCCAGGTCGGTGGCGCAGTCGGAGTGGCAGCCGCCCGGCAGCAACAACCCCTACCCGGCGATCCGGGTCAGTCAGAACGCCGACTGGGCGGCGAACGGCACCCCCGGCATCTTCATCGGGGTGGCGAACTCGAAGCTCGCCCTTCCGGACACGTCACAGTTCGGTTGCAGTAACGACAACGATCTCGAGGGTCGGAGCGTGCAAGGCCAGAAGGTCACCGCGCGCGTCTCAACCGACTGTGGCGATGCCGGTATGGTGCTCCTCCAGCGAGTCGTGGACCGGGGGGCCGCGGGCTCGATGCTCGTCCAGGTCATGGTCCCGGACGCTGACCGTCTGGTCCGCGCGACGGAGATGGCCGATTCGGTGACGTACTCCGGTTGAGGAAGCCTGAATGCCCTTCTCCAGCGAACGGCTCCGGCCGTCGCCTGCCTTCGTCCAGTCCACCCGCCGCCGCTTCTACCGCCTCCGCTCGACCATCTTCCGCCTCATCTGGCCGGTCAACTGACTCAGCTGGGCTTCTCTGAGCTCGAGCCTGACAGCGGGCTGTCTCGCCGTACGACGTTGGCGGCGGCCTTGTCGAGCACGGTCATCAGGGCGTCCTTGTCCTGCGGGAGACCGGTGGAGCTCATCTCGACCGCGCAGAGGCCGCTGTCGTCGGCGACCCAGCGGACGATCACGTAGCGGAGGATCGCCTTCGGAGCCAGCGAAGCGGGGGGCACGTAGGTGTACGACAGCGTCGCGTACTTGCCCTCGGTCGTGCTGGAGATGATCTTCAGCATCTGGTCCGGGGACAGCTTCTCGAGCTCCTCGATCCGCGCCTCCATCGACGCGGCCGGCAGGCGCTGGATGGTGAAGCCGGACTCGATCCGGAGCCAGCGCTTGCCGGTCGGGTCGGTGAAGCGCGCGGTCCGCGGCGGGTCGGGCTGGGTCATGTTCCAGCCGGACGGCACCCGGGCGGTGACCGCCGACTTGTAGACGTAGCTGACCTCGAACGTGCGGCTCTTGTAGCGCAGGTCCCCGGCCTCGAGCGGGGGCGAGTTGTCCGGCACGATCTTGCGCGGTGGCGCCGTCGGCGTCGGAGTCGCCCCGGGTCCCGGCGTCGACACCTGCGGGCTGCCCAGCGGAGCCGCGGCTCCGGTCGTGGCCGCAGACGACCGCTCGACCGCGGTCAAGAGGCCGATCCCATACCCGCCGGCACCGCCGAGCGCGGTGATGACGACCAGTCCCGAACCCAGCAGAGCGCCTACAGTCCCCCGACGAGCCACGCCTGCCTCACCTCCCCAGATCTCCCCTACTCCCACAGACACCGTAGCCCGGCGTGGGGTTGCTGCAGCCGCGTAACAATTCCGTGAAACGACCCCTTCGGGCACCGCCGGACAGTCTGCTCAACTGGTCTCGCGCACGGTTCGGGTCGCCGCCTGCAGCACCTCGCCGAGGCCGTCCGCGTCCTGCGGGAGCCCGGTGATGCTCATCTCCACCGTGGTGAGGTCGTCCCCGGTCGCGACCCAGCGGACGATCACGTACCGGAGGGTCTCTTTCGGGATGAACGTGTAGATCAGCGTGGACACCGTCCGCGGCCGGCCGTCGTATCCCTCGACCTGCTCGTCGGACTCGCTGAGGATACGCAGGTCGTTCTCCGGCGCCTGGCTCTGCTTCAGGGCGACGACGAGCGCCGCGCGGGCGTCCGCCGGCGTCTGCTTCGGCTCGACCGCCTCGACCCGGACACCGCGCTCGGTCAACCGGTCCAGGAACTTGACCTCCGCCGGGGCCTTCTTGTCCTGGGTCAGCCGCCAGTCGTCCGGTGTCTCGATCGACACGTGCACCCGCTGGCCGTCCTCGCGGGTGACCGTGAAGGTACGGCGCTTGTAGCTCAGCCCGGTCTCCAGCCCCACCACGTCGCTCGGCACGGGCGTCTTGACGGGCAACGACGGCGTTGGCGCCGTCACCTCGCCGAGTGGCGCCGCCTGGCCGGTCGCGGTGGGGACGGGAACCTCGGTGCGGTCGCCGGTGAAGTAGCCGGCGGTCGCGCCTAGGAGCGTGATCAGCAGGATGCCGCTGACCAGAATCGGACGTTTCACCGGTGCACCGGTCCGGGCGTCACGCGGCTCCGGCCGGTCCCGTCGTACGGCGTGACGATGCGCAGCACGTCGTCGTACGGCGTGCTGTTCGACGGAACGCGGGCGGGAACGGGCACGGCGACATCTTCTCAGGCGACCCGGGCAGCCAGCCAAACAGCGGCCAGCGACTGAATCCTTTCAACGAGGTCTTGACACCCTCCAGGGCCGTCCGTAGCGTCCCGGCTGAAGAAAGTAACACGACTTCACGATTACTTCACATCACCAGGCGGTATTTCAGGGGCTCTCGCCCCGCGGCTCAGGAGGAACTCATGGCATTCGATCAGTCCGTCAGTCGGAGGCGGCTCCTGCAGCTGATGGGCGGCGCTGCCGCCGTCGGCACACTGGCCGCCTGTGGTGGCGGGAACGGCGGTTCGGCGTCGTCCGGCGGCCAGCTGAAGGTGATCGGCGCCGGCAGCCAGGAGGCCGGTCTGCGCAAGGCGCTGGACGAGTACAAGAAGGCGCACTCCGACTTCGACTTCAACCTGTCGTTCTCACCCGCCGACCAGCTGCAGACCGCGCTGCGCGCCCAGCTGGCGGCCGGGAACGCGCCCGACCTGCACGCGGTCTACCCGGGCAACGGCAGCGCGATGTCGATGGTCCAGCTGAGCAAGGCGAACCTGCTCGCCGACCTCAGCGACCAGTCCTGGACCCAGAAGATCCCGACCGGGTTCAAGGGCGCGTTCCAGAACGACAGAAAGACGTTCATCTTCTCGCCCGGGACCAGCGTGCTCGGCGCGATCTACAACAAGAAGGCGTTCGCGACCGCCGACGTCGAGCCGCCGAAGACGTGGTCGGAGCTGCTCGCGGTCTGCGACAAGCTGAAGCAGAAGGGCATCGTCCCGATCGCGCTCGGCGCCCAGACCCCGTGGGTGACCCAGCTGATCGACTACGCGCTGGTACCCGGCACGGTCTACGCCAAGACGCCGGACTTCGACGACAAGATGACCGCGGGCAACGCGTCGTTCGCCGACTCCGGCTGGGCGGACGCGATGGACAAGTACCTCGAGCTGCAGAAGAAGGGCTTCTTCAACGACAACCCGAACGGGACGACGTACGAGCAGGCCACCTCGATGGTCGGCACCGGCAAGGCGGCGATGGCCGTACAGGTGTCCGCCGTACTGCAGGCGTTCCGGGAGGCCGCACCGTCGCCGGACGACCTGGGCATGTTCCCGTTCCCGGCCACCGACGTCGAGGCGGACAACTGGATCCCCGGCGGCGTCGTGGTCGGCATCGCGATCAGCGCCAAGAGCAAGAAGGCCGACCAGGCGAAGAAGTTCATCGAGTACTGCGGCCAGCCGGACGTCGTGAACGCCTGGGCCGAGGCGGTCGCCTGCGTCCCGCTGTACTCCGAGGGCGAGGCCAAGGTGGACCCGGTCCTGAAGCCCTTCCTGCCGTACCTGAAGGACAACAAGGCCGTCCCGTTCATGGACCAGCGCTGGCCGAACGCCGAGGTCCAGCCCACCCACTTCGCCGTCGTCCAGGAACTCCTCGGCGGCAAGACCACCGTCGACGGCGCCCTGAAGAAGATGGACGAGGCCTACCGGAAGTCCGCATGACGGTTTCCTTGCAGGCGGTACGACGCGACGCCGTGAAGACCTCACGGCGTCGCGGCGGCGGGATTGCGCCGCCGTGGTTGTTCGCGGTGCCGGCGTTGGTCGTCTACGCGCTGGTGATGCTGTACCCGAGCATCGCGGGGGCGGGGTCGGCGTTCACGGACTGGTCCGGGGTCGGGGAGCAGCGGTCGTTCGTCGGGCTGGAGAACTTCAAGCAGCTGGTGCACGACGACCAGGCGTTGGGCGCCTTGCGCAACACGCTGCTGCTGACCGTCGCGATCGTCGTGGTCCAGAACGGGATCGGCCTGCTGCTCGCGCTCGGCGTCCACTCCGGGATCAAGAGCCGGATGGCGTTGCGGGTGATCTTCTTCGCGCCCGTCGTGGTCAGCCCGGTGATGGTGTCGTTCCTGTGGAAGTACGTGTACAACCCAGCGCCCGACGCCGGGCTGAACGCCGCGTTGAACGCGATCGGTCTCGGGGCGTTGCGGCAGGACTGGCTCGGTGATCCGTCGCTGGCGATCTGGTCGGTCGCGTTCACGGTGATCTGGCAGTGCGCCGGGTACTCGATGGTGATCTTCCTGGCCGGGCTGGAGGGTGTGCCGCAGGAGCTGCAGGAGTCCGCGATGGTGGACGGCGCCGGGCTGTTCGCGCGGTTCCGGCACATCACCTGGCCGCTGCTCGCCCCGGCGACGACGATCAACGTGATGCTGTCGACGGTCGGCGGCCTGACGCTGTTCACCCAGATCATCGCGATGACGAACGGCGGACCCGGGTACGCGACCGACACGTTGTCGACAGTGCTCTACAAGCAGGCCTTCGTGTACGGGAAGTTCGGCTACAGCACCGCGGTCGCGCTGGTGCTGGCGATCTTCGTCGCGGCCGTCTCCTTCATCCAGATCGGCTACCTGCGTTCGAGGGAGACGACGGCATGAGGACCGGCTACCGCCCGCGCACACTGGTGCGTGAACTCGTCATGATCGCGGTCGCGATCGCCTTCCTGTTCCCGGTCTACGCACTGGTGACGCTGGCGTTCAAGGACCCGTCGCAGATCGCGAATGAACCGCTGTCGGTGCCCAACCCGCCATCAGTGGGCAGCTTCGGCGAGGCGTGGCAGTCGGCCTCCCTCGGGTCCGCCTTGCTGAACAGCACGCTGATCACGGTGTCGAGTGTCGTCATCCTGATCGTGCTCGGGTCGCTGGCGGCGTACTTCCTCGCCCGTACGGCGTCCCGGCTGAGCTACAGCCTGTACATCCTGTTCCTGGTCGGCATCATCCTGCCGTTCCAGCTCGGCATGATCCCGCTGTACCAGCTGGTCAACGACCTCGGCCTGCTCGGCACGTACCAGGGGATGATCCTGTTCTACACCGGCATCCAACTGCCGTTCACGGTGTTCCTCTACACCGGGTTCATCCGGTCGCTGCCGGCCGACTACACCAACGCCGCGCTGATCGACGGCGCCTCGCACCTGCAGGCGTTCGGGTACGTGATCTTCCCGCTGCTGCGGCCGATCACCGGCACCGTGCTGATCCTCAACGCGGTGCACATCTGGAACGACTTCTTCACGCCGCTGCTCTACCTCGGCGGTTCCGGCCGGGAGACCGTCCCGGTCCGGGTCTTTGCCTTTGTCAACGAGTACACCTCGGACTACGGCCTCGTCGCCGCCGGCCTGGTGCTGGCCGCGCTGCCCATCCTGCTCGTCTTCCTGGTCCTCCAGCGGTACGTCATCCGCGGCTTCTCCAGCGGCCTGAAGGGATAACCGTGGCACTTCCCCCTCGCCTGGCGTCGGTCCTCACCGATCCGCCCAGGTCACACTCACCTGCGCCCATCTGGTGGTGGAGCGGCGAGCCGCTCGACCCGGCACGGCTGCGCTGGCAACTCGAGCGGTTCGTCGAGGGTGGCGTGTACCAGCTCGTCGTACTGAACCTGGCTCCGGCGGGGTCGGACCACGGCTGCGACGCGGACGATCCGCCGTTCTTCTCGGAGGAGTGGTGGAGCATCTTCCTCGGGGTCTGTGACGACGCGGCGTCGCTTGGCGTCTCGCTCTGGTTCTACGACCAGCTGGGGTTCTCGGGGGCGGACATCCAGGCGCGGTTGGTGGCTCGGGAGCCTGCGTACGCCGGTCGGCGGTTGCAGCGGTCGACGGTGCACGGGACCGGTCGGTTGGAGCTGCGGTGTCCGCCGGGTGGTCGGGTGATCTCGGCGTCGGTGACGTCGGGTGTCGACGTGGTCGTCGATGGCGCCGGCGCTTCGTGTGAGGCGGATGTCGAGTCGGAGTTGTCGTTGTACTACGAGACGGATCACGGGTTCGACTACCTCAGTCCGTCGGCGTGTACGGCGTTGCTCGACCAGGTGCACGGTGAGTTCGAGCGACGGCTCGGGGACCGGCTCGGCCGGGTCGTGGTCGGGTCCTTCCAGGACGAGCTGCCGTCGGTGCCGACGTGGTCCGCCGACTTCGCTTCGAGATTCGAAGCACGGTACGGGTACGACCTCCGGGACCGACTCGATGCGCTGTGGGACCTCGCCGTACCCGATGGGGCTCGGGTACGGCGGGACTACCACGCGCTCCGGGCTTCGCTGTCCGAGGAGGCGTTCTTCAAGCCGTTGCACGAGTGGCACGAGAAGCACGGGCTGATCGTCGGCTGCGACCAGCAGGACCCGGCGCGGGCCGGCCTGCCCGTTGAGGGAGTCGAGTTGTACGCCGACTATGCGCGGACGCACCGGTGGTTCAGTGCGCCGGGGTCAGACCACCACGGGGATGCGCGGATACACTCGTCGCTCGCGCACCTGTACGAGCGACCGCGGACGTGGATCGAGGCGTTCCACTCCACCGGGTGGGGCGGGACGTTGGAGGAGACGTTCGACTGGTTGCTGCCGTGGTTGCGGACCGGGGCGACGCTCTACAACCCGCATGCCGTCTACTACACGACCCGGGCCGGGTGGTGGGAGTGGGCACCGCCGTCGACCGACTGGCGACAGCCCTACTGGCGGCATCACAAGTCGTTTGCGGATGCGGTGACTCGGTTGTGCGCGGCCTTGTCGTTGGGGCGGCATGTTTGCGAGGTCGCCGTACTGTTCCCGAATGCGACGGCGCAGTCGGATCTGACAATGGACGGGCCTGGGCCGGACGCATTGCGGGCTCAGGGGGTGTATCGGGAGCTGATCGGGGACGCGACGTGGTTCGCGCCGGTGCTGGGGGTGCTGGATCGGGCGCGGATCGACGCGGACGTGATCGATGACGAGTCGCTGGCCGGGGCCGGGGTCGCGGGTGCGCGGCTGACGGTTGCGGCTGAGTCGTTTGCGGCCGTGGTGTTGCCTGCGGCAACGGTGCTCGAGGATGCGGTGACTGAGCGGTTGAACGAGTTTGTTGCTGCCGGTGGGCTGGTTGTTGCCGTGGGCTTTGCGCCTGAGGGGTTGTCCGGAGCTGTGGTGGTCGACTCGGCGGCGGACGTGCCTGAGGCGCTGGCGCTGGTGACGCGGCGGGTCGAGGCGGAGGTCCCGGTGCTGACCCGGGAGGTCGACGGGGCGCTGGTCGTGTTCGTGACGCCGACCGAGTGGAGTGCTACGGAGATCGACGGTCAACCCGTTGGGCGGGGGATCAGTCACGAGTGGGCTCGGGTCGGATACTCCTTCGATCCGTCGCGGTACCGGAACGAGGTCCGCCTGCGGGTTCGGGACATGCCCGGCCCGCCGGTGCTGGTGTCACCGTTCGACGGATCCTCGAAACCCCTTGCCTACAAGGTGGATGCGTGTGGGATCGCCGACATCGTGGTGCCCTTCGCGGCGGGGCCTGCGGCCCTCGTGGTGTTTGCCGAGGGCAACTCGCCGGTTGGCGACGTGGCGGCTTCGGCCCCACAGTATGTAGAGACGTTGACCGGTGACTGGGAGTCCGAGCTGATTCCTACGCTTGACAACACGTGGGGCGACTTCGCCTGGCCGCCCTCGTCGTCGGGTGAGGTCGTAGTCGAACGCTGGGCGCTCGAGCATCGCGTCGACAGCTCGGACGAGTGGCACCCGGCGCACGCCACCTTCGGGCCGCATGGGTTCATCAACGGCGAGCCGGTGGAGTACTCCGAGTCGCGAGGGATCTACAAGGACCACATCCACCACCACGCGCTCGGTCCGAAGGGGCATGTCCCTGAAGACTTCCTGGACTTCGGCACCGTCGCCGCCGGGCAGACGGTGACTTTCATCGCAGCCTTCCAGCTGGACGCGGCTTTGGAGAGCACTGTGGTTGTCAGTGCGCCGGCGGGCAAGGAACTGCTGATCGACGGACGGTCGTTGGCGATCACCGATGACGGTGGGTACGTCGGCACGGTCCCGGTTTCGCTCGACGCCGGAACGCATCAGCTCGAACTGCGGCTGACTCCCGATGAGGAGTTGCAGCTTCGGGCGAATGTGGCGTTCGTTCGCGACCTGGCGGCGTACCGTCGCCCGTCCTGGATCGCCGCTGCCTCGGCGGGGTCCGCGATCACCTACAGCACGAGCGTCGTACCGGGGGATTGCACCGAGCTCACGTTGACCGCGTGGGGCGCGGCGCGGGTGCTCGTCAACGGCCTAGAGATCGGGCGGCAAGGCGGCTTCCTGCCGTACGAGCGGCCGACTCCCCGAGTACGCCGGTACGACGCCGCTGCTGCACTCCGGCCGGGAGTCGAGAACACGATCGCCGTCGAGGTGACCCGGTCGACGCCGATTCTGGTAGACGGCCTGGCAATCTCCGACCACGACTGGACCGCAACAGCCGACGGCAGGACCGTCCCGACGGAGCGTCGCCGCCCCTGGCACCGATCCCTCCCCGACCTCTACCTGAGCCGTCGACCGCATCCGCTGCCGGGCGCGGCGTGGCTCGACGGCACATCTACTGAGGTGGTTGAGCCGATCACTTTCGCCGTACCCCGCCCCACGGCGGACCGGATCGAGCACCTGCGCTTCGACCTCCCTCCCGTCACTACCCGCCTGGAGGTCGACCTGGTGGGCGACGGCGTACTCTCCGTCGACGGTGAGCAACTCGTGACCGGGTCCGGCACGCTTGTCGCCGACGTACCTTCCGGCGCTCGCACGGGTTGGCTTACCTTGATGACCACCCCGGGCCACGAGTCCGGCGCCGCCCTCACCGGCCCGATCCGCGCCACTGTTGGGACCGGGCGAATCCCCTTGGGTGACTGGCAATCCCTCGGCCTCGCCGAGTACTCCGGCGGCGTCCGCTACACCCGAACCATCGACCTCCCCGACGCCGCAACCCTCAACCTAGGCAGCGTCCGCGGCACCGCCGAGGTCCTCGTCGACGGCACCTCGATCGGCACCCGCTTCTGCTCCCCCTACACCTTCGACCTCACAACCGTGGCCCCCGGCAACCACACCCTGACCATCGAGATCTTCAACACCGCCGCCCCCCACCTCAACGCCATCAGCCCCACCCACTTCATCTTCCCCAACCAAACCCAATCCGGCCTCCTCGGCCCCATCACCCTCACCACCGGCTGACCCCACACCCGCGAAGCGTCACCACTGCACGTCCACAACGGAATTTGCTAGGGGGTCTTGGCTGAGCGGGCTCGGTAGGCGGCGACTGTTGTGCGGCTGGCACAGGGGTTGGAGCAGAAGCGGCGGGTTCGGTTTCGGGACTGGTCCACGAAGTAGTTCTCGCAGCCGGCTGCGGCGCATCGGCCGAGCGTCACCGCCGGATCGCCTGCGGCGATGAGGGCGAGCTTGGCGGCGATCAGTTGGCCGAGCCACTGTTTCGCCGGCGTGCCATTGCGGCTGAAGTGGATGTGCCAGCCGCCGTCGTGGTCGGACAGGTGCATGTCCGGCGGGTAGTCGCGCAGCAGGCGGTGTACGGCGTCGGGCGCGGCACCGTCGACCGACTGAGCCAAGGCCGTGCGCACGAGATCCGGTAGTTCGCCGTACTCGCCGTCCGGCGGCGGGCTGATCTCGTGCTCCGCGAAGAACGCGGCGACCAGCTCACCGTCCGGGTCGAGAGTGCCGGTGTTGGCCAGCTCGACGGCCAGCCGCGTCACGTTCCCAATGTAGTCACCGTACTGCACTTGACCACCTACATCGCCGATTCCTATGGTAGGCGTCATGCTAGCTGATGACACCTACATAGCCCGGCGCCTACACCTGCTCGGGGAGTGGGACGCCGCGCTCGCGGTCCTGGGCCCGGGCGGTGATCCCGAACTGCGCGCAGAGATCGCCGTCGACCGCTGGTTCTTCCGGATCGAGGGTCATGACGAGGCCGAGAAGGCAGTCGCGGCACTCGACCCCGCATCTCCGACCGCACAGTTGCTCACGGCACGCATGGCCTACAGCCGCCTGCTGTTCGGTCGCGACCTTCGCCCCGACGACCGCGCCGTGGCCGAGGCGGGCTACCGCGCGGCGGCCGCGAGCAGCGATGAGAAGCAGCGCGGTTGGGCGGAGTACCACTGGGGCGTCTTGCTGGACAACATCGACGACGACCCGGACGGCGCCCTCGCACGCTACGAGACGGCTCTCGCCATCGCGACGAAGTACGGCGACGGCTACTTCGAGTCCTACATCATCCGGCACCTCGCACACCTCAAGGAGCCCGCCGAACGGATCGCGATGCTGCGCCGATCCCTCCACCTCCGCGCCGCTCTCGGCGCCCGCCCCCAAACAGTCGCCGCCCAGGCGGCCCTCGCCGCCGACCTCCCCGAAACCGACCCCGAGCGCGCCGAGCTCACCCGCACCTACCACCCAGCCGCCAAAGAACTACACATCGGCTGGCTCCTGTCGGACGCCTGATTCGCCAGTTCGGGTGTTGAGGGTGCGCGGTGGGATGGGTTGGAGGATGGCCTTCTGCTCTTTTGTCAGGCGGGACAGGAGGAGCCTGCGGACCCGTTAGTACACCTCGATGCGGTCCAGGCTGATGACTGTGCTGCTGGAGGCTGGGTTCTTGTCGCCGGTGACGCGGACGCGCACGGTGTGGGCTCCTGGCGCGAGTGTTGGGCTGACGTACATCAGTTGCTCGCCGACGCGGATCGAGCTGTAGTAGTCGATCCGCTGCTCCGGCCCGCCGTCGATGGAGATGCCGGCGATGCCGTTGCCCACGTCGGCGACGCTGAGCAGTGCGACCTTGGTGCCGTTGAAGTGGATGGTCGCGGACGCGTCCCGGACGCCGCTCCAGTGGTCGTTGCCCCAGAAGCACTGGTTCCCGCAGCCGGATCCCGAGCTCCAGTTGCCGCTGTACACGACCGTGCTGTCGGTGTCGTTGATCCAGTAGTTCGCCGACCCGGGATCGCCGGACGGCAGGTTCTGCGTCGCGCCGGCGGCCAGCGGTCGGCCGAGGTTCGGTGTGCCGTCGGCGTTCCAGCTGATCTTCTGCACGCGGCTGGTGCGGAAGGAGTACGTGTAGGTGCTGGTGTTCTTCCCGTGGTACGCGATCCAGTCCTCGGTCCCGTCCGGCGACTTGAAGAACGAGTGGTGACCCGGTCCCCACACGCCGGTGGCGTCGTTGCGGGAGAAGATCGGGCCGGGGTGCTGCACCCAGTTCGACGCGACCATCGGGTTGGCGCCGTTCGCGATGCTCTTCATCCACAGCTGGTAGTCCGGCTTGCCGGTGTCGCAGGACGAGTAGGTGAGGAAGACCCGCCCGTTGCCGTAGATCGGTGTCGGGCCCTCGCGCACCTCGCTGCATCCGCCGCTGGCGGGAATCGCGACCCGGCCGCCGGTCACCGTCCACGGGTTGCTCATCCGCGCGATGTAGAGCTGCGCCGGTCCGCCCTGACCACGACCCGGCCCGGTCCAGACGAAGTACTGCTGCCCGTTCACCGTGATCGGCTCACCGTCGATCGCGTACTCGCCGAAGTCCGCGATCTTCGCCTTGAAGTGGTACGGACCGAGCGGGTCGGCGCCCTCGGACTCGATCACGTACATCCGGTGGTTCGCGTCCACGCCGTCGGAAGCGGTGTAGTAGATGTACCAGCGGCCGCCGACCTGCCGGAACGCCGGCGCCCACATCTGTGTGTTGCGGCTCGGATCCGAGTCCCGCCAGACCACCTGCTCCGGCTGCACCAGTAGGGTCGCCAGGCTCGCAGACGACCAGATCCCGATCCGGTCCCCGCGCGTGGTCGCGATGTAGTACCTGCCGTTGTGGAACGTCAGCGACGGATCGGCCGACGGGTTCACCGGGTTGCGGAAGGTCTGCGACTGCACAGCACTCTCCTGTTGTGGCGCCGACGACGCCGGCACGGCGCCGGACAGTAGCAGTACGGCGGATGCGATCAAGGCAACTGTGGGGCGGAAGAACCTCATGGCAGTACCTCTCGAGCCGGAGGGGCGGACCGGTCCTGTCGTTTGTACTGCGTCTTTACCATCGTTGTAAACCCTTCACACCAGGATCGAATGCCAGGATCCGGGGCCGGGAACCGCCGTACCAGGACCGGCGTCGTATCGCGCATGAAGCTGAAGGTGAGGGTCGTGCACTACCGCTGTCACGCACGTGACTGCTGGTACGCCGACATCGACGACGCCGACGACCGCCAGCCGGACGACCCGTACTGGTACGCCGACGGCTGCCGCTCGCAGGCCGAGGCGATCACCCTCGCCTGCAGCCAACTGGCCGCTTTGGAGCAGGCGATCGGTCCGCTGACACGCATCAGCGAGTCTCAAGTCGCCGCCTGAACTCCCCGACCGGCATCATGGGGCGATGCTCGGGGAATCGGAGGGCACCAAAGGCGACGCCACGATCGAGCAGATCGGACGCCGCCGGACATTCACCAGGACACTTCAACTCGCCGTCGTACTCGCCGTGGTCCAGTGGCCGATGCGCGACGCGGTGTACGACGCGACGGGTTCGGCGCTCGGCTGTGAGGTCCCCGGCCGGCTGTCGTTGCTGGTCGACGCGACGTTCATCATGGCCTACGTCTATGCGGCGTACCGGGCCTACAAGTACGTCAAGTTCCTGAATCGCCAGTCCTGGCAGCGGATTGCGGCCCTCGGGTCGTGGATCGTCTTTGTCGCCGCCTTGCTCGACATCGTCGAGGACGTCCGGCTGTGGAACGAGCTCGGCACGTCTTGCGCCGGCTTGTCGACCGGCTGGCTCACCTGGCTGATGCGCTGCACCGGCTTCGCCGGCGCGGTGGTCCTGGCCGTCGCGCTCTTCGCCACCACCCGCTTCGGGCAACGCAAGTTGTACGGCGTCCGCCTCGATCCACCGGCGACGTTCAAGCGGATCCAGAACGACGGCAAGGACGCCGGCCAACTGGTGATCACCTGTTCCGGTGGCGGGATCCGGTCGGCGTCGTTCTGTCTCGGCGCCCTGCAACTCCTGCGGGAGAAGGGCTTCTACGACCGGGCGTCGAGTGTGGTCGGAGTCAGTGGCGGCGGCTACATGGCCGCCGCGTTCCATGTGCTCCGGCGGACCTGCACCGACCCGTTCTCGCCGGGGTCGCCCGAGCTCGCGCGGTTGCGGCGGCAGACCCGGTACCTGTTGCAGGGGGGCCGGGCGATGTTCCGGGCAGCGCTGTCGGTGCTGTTCGGGCTGGTCGTCAACCTGCTGCTGATCGGGATCACGCTGCGCGCGATCGCGTGGGTGCTCGGCTGGTTCCTCGCCGACCAGCAGGTGGTCCTGCTGGGAGACGGCGAGATCAAGGTCGACTGGCGGCCGAACGACTCCTGGTTCTTCCTCGGCCTGTCGCTGTTCCCACTCGCGTTGAGCGCGGCGATGTTCGTGCTGGAGAAGGTGTGGGACCGCTGGGCCCGGATGCCCGACGTGGTCCGGATGATCCTGACGACGATCGGGAACGTCGCACTGAAGTTCGGCGTACCGCTTGCCGTCCTGTTGCTCGGCGTACCGGGCGGCCTGTACCTGTTGGCACAACTGCCGGGTGACTCCAGTATCCCCTCGGCGGTGCTGGCGTTGGTCGACCCGGCGAAACAGGGCATCGCGTCGTTCAGCGCGCTGGTCGTCGTCCTGATCGGGCTCGGCAAGGCGGTCTGGAACGGGCTCGCGGTCGAGGGCAAGGAGTCGGGCAGCATGCGGGCGCGGCTGCTCGCGTTCGCCCGCACCAAGCTCGCGCCGTGGGTGGCGAGCGCGATCATCGTGCTCGCGGCGGTGATCGTTCTGCTGCGCTGGACCGGCGGCTACGCGACCGAGCCCGGGTACCAGGAGAACTGGAACGTCGCGCTGATCCTGGCCGCGATCGCGATCGCCATCAAGGTGCTCACCGACGCGAACCGGACATCCCTGCACTCGTTCTATCGCGAGCGCTTGTCGCGCGCGTTCCTGGTCACCCGGAAGGACAACGGCGCGGCCGTTGCCCTCGACTACCACTTGCGGCTGCGGTACTCGGAGTGGGCGAAGCCGGTCGACGGCGGCCCGCAGTTGGTCATCGCCGGTGTCGCGAACGTGTCCGACGGCGACTTCGTGCCGATCCAGCGCGACTGCGTGCCGTTCGTCTTCGACGCCGAGCAGATCGGGATCATCGGCGACCGGTCGCTGCCCGACGGCGGGCGCCGGGTCACCGACGACTACGAGCGCGAGGCCGACGTGCTGAAGCGGGAGGTGACGGTGCCGGCCGCGATGGCGATCAGCGGCGCCGCGTTCAGCCCGCTCACCGGCCGAGTGAACGCGCGGACCAGGCCGGTTCGGCTGCTGCTCGCCGTACTGAACGCGCGGCTCGGGGTGTGGCTGCCGAACCCGTACTGGAACAACCGGTCCGAGCCCGCGTTCCCGGAGGTGCGCGGGACCGTCGCGAAGGTCCGGCGGTACTTCGGCAGCGTGATCGACAAGCCGGGTCCGTACCGGTTGCTGCTCGAGGGGATCGGGCAGCCGTCGATGTACGACCGGCGGATCTACGTCACCGACGGCGGCCACTACGACAACCTCGGCCTGGTCGAGGCGCTCCGCCGGGAGCCGGCCCAGGTGATCGTGATCGACGCGTCGAACGACCCCGAGGACCGGTTCACCGCGCTGGCCGAGGCGATCGCGACCGCCCGGATGGACCACGGGATCCAGATCGACATCGACCCGTCGCCGATGATCCGCGGCGGCAAACCGCGGGCCGACCGGCCGTGGGCGTACGGCATCGCGACGCACCCGCTGAAGGACGGCGCGGAGAAGCCGTACAAGACCGAGATCTTCTTCCTGAAGGCGGTGCTGGCCGGGCACCTCGGCTGGGACATCGAGCAGTACGCCGCCGGGCACCCGGACTTCCCGCGCCGGACCACCGGCGACCAGTTCTACGACGAGTGGGACTTCGAGGCCTACCGCTCACTCGGCTACGCGCTGGCCGAGTCCCTCACCGAGCATCACCGGGTCCGCGCCCGCCTCGAGGACCTGCAGACCGAGCAGGTCTAGACCACCGATTAGGCAGTCGAAGGCAACCAAATGCCGATGCGGATGCACGTGCAGTCCGCCTGGTGAGCGGATGGTTGCCTACCGCCCGGTGCGGTGGTGTTATTGGTGGCCGTGTGCCGGAGAATCTTTACAGAAAATTAGCCGTGACCTTTCCGGACACCAGGTCGTTGATCTGTCAGACAGTTCGCGACCTGTAGTGATCGCTGGGGCAGATTTGCTGGGGAATCTGGGAAGGACCGCCCGTGCATCGATTCAATCCGCCACCTGACTGGCCCGAGCCGCCCAGCGACACCTGGCGTCCGCCGCCAGGCTGGGAGCCGGACCCCGAATGGCCGGAGGCGCCGGCAGGCTGGGGCTTCTGGGTCAACCGCAACGGCCGCCCGGCGAGCGGGCCGATCGGCGCGTACGGCGCTCTCGACGCCGGCCGGGTCGAGTTCGCCGCCGTCGACCCCGCCTTGGTGCTCATGCACTCCTGACCAACCAGCACTCGACCGTCCCGCCGGCACAGGCGCAGTCGGCCGGACCGCCCGGCTCCCGCAGGTATCTCAGCTGCGGGAGCCGAGTCATGTCCGGGATCGGACGGGGGCTGGCGTGTTCTTACCGTCTTCTGGTGTTATGTTATCAGCGCAGATAACACTGGATCGGGAGGCTGGGCGTGAGCTGGATCGGCGTTGACCTCGGCACGCAAAGTGCGCGCGCCGTCCGCGTCGAGGCCGACGGTTCGGTCACCGGGCGCGCCGCGCGGCCGCTGGTCAGCCACCGCGACGGACCGCGTCACGAGCAGGACCCGCAGAGCTGGCTGGACGCGGTCGACGCAGTCCTCGCCGAGGTTGCCGGACCCGGGCTCGATGGCATTGCGATCTGCTCCACCTCTGGCACCTTCCTGCTCACCGACGAGCAGGGCCGCCCGGTCAGTCCGGCGCTGATGTACGACGACGCCCGTGCAGCCGACCTGCGTGGCCGCATCGTGGACGCCGACCCAAATCGCTGGGCGACCTCGATGCAGCCGACCTGGGCGCTCCCGAAGCTCCTCTCACTGAACCCGTCGGCAGCGCACCGTATCGTTCACAGCGCCGACTTCGTCGCGGCCCACCTCGTCGGCCACCCGGTCGCCACCGACACCAGCCACGCCCTGAAGACCGGGTACGACCTGGTCGCCGAGTCCTGGCCGCAGGCCGCCTTCGACAAGCTCGACCTGCCGGCGAGCATCTTCCCCGACGTCGTCCTCCCCGGCGCCGAGCTCGGCCGCACGCCGTCCGGTGTCCCGGTCTACGCCGGCATGACAGACGGCTGCGCGGCCCAGATCGCCGCCGGCGCCCTGAGCCCCGGCGCCTGGAACTCGGTCCTCGGTACGACGCTCGTCCTCAAAGGCGTGAGCAAGGACCTCCTCGACGACCCCACCGGCGCCGTCTACAGCCACCGGCACCCGGATGGCGGCTGGCTCCCCGGCGGGGCGTCCAGCACGGGCGCCGGCCTACTCACCGAACTCCTTCCGAATGCGGACCTGGACGCGCTGGACCAAGCGGCGGAGCCGGTCGCGGCCGTCATCTACCCACTCACCAAGACGGGTGAAAGGTTCCCGTTCGTCGCTCCCCAGGCCGAGCGTTTCACCCTTGGCAACCCGACCGGTGACTTGGCGACGTACGTCGCGGTACTACAAGGTGTGGCCTTCATCGAGCGACTGGCGTTCGAGCATGTGGTCGGTCTCGGCGCGGAGCCGCTCCGATCGGTGTCGCTCACTGGCGGCGCCGTACGGAGTGGGTACTGGAACCAGCTCCGCGCCGACGTCCTCGGCGTTCCGGTCGAGCTTCCGGCGTCGCCGGATCCGGCGTACGGCATGGCCGTGCTCGCCGCATCCTCTGGCGGCTCGTTGACCGAGACGGCTCGCCGGATGGTCCGGACGGACCGCATCCTCGAACCAGGTCCACGACGACTCGAGGACCTGTACGGCGAATTCGTCGCCGAGCTGGATCGACGGGGGTACCGCGGATGAGGACAACGATCGTCCTGGCCAGGCATGGCCGGACCGAGTGGCACCACGGCAACCGCTACACGGGGTCGACGGACCTCCCGATCGACGAGGTCGGCGTACGGCAGGCGCAGCAGCTGAAGGACTGGGCGGCCGACTACGCGCCGGACGTACTGTGGTGCTCGCCGATGCTGCGCGCCCGGCAGACCATCGCGCCGACCGCCGAGCTGCTGAACCTCGAGCCGACCCTCGACGCGCGGCTGCGGGAGGTCGACTTCGGCTCGGCCGAGGGGAAGATGCTCAGCGAGCTGCCGCCCGCGGTGGCGAAGGCGTTCCAGCTGGACCCGGTGCGCGACCACTTTCCCGGCGGCGAGGATCCGGCCGCGGCGGCCGACCGGGTGCACGAGGTCTTCCACGAGATCGGGCGGCGGCACGAGGGTCAGAAGGTGCTCGTGGTCGCGCACAACACCCTGATCCGGCTGCTCACCTGCCGGGTGCTCGGGCTGCGGCTGAACGACTACCGCAGACTGCTACCTGCGCTCGGTCCCGCGGCGTTGGTGCGTTTCCGGTGGCAGGACGGCACAGTGGGTCTCGAGGCGTACAACGTTCCCGCAGTACGAATGGAGACCCTGGCATGACATCCGACGTCGACGGTGACACCACCGAGCTGAGTCGTCCCGCCCGCCGGCAGGCCGAGATCGCGGCCTACGTCGTCGAGCACGGCTCGGTCTCGGCCAACGACCTGGTCGAGGCGTTCGGGGTGAGCGTGATGACCGTGCACCGTGACCTGGACGAGCTCGAGCGCCAGGGCGTGGTGCGCAAGTACCGCGGTGGCGTCAGCGCGCAGCCGACCAGCGTGTTCGAGAGCAACGTCGCGTACCGGCTGAACACCGCGCAGGCCGAGAAGACCGCGATCGCCCGGCACGCCCGCGCGATGATCGAGCCCGGCATGTCGGTGATGCTCGACGACTCGACCAGCGCACTGGCCCTGGTCGACCTCTTCGAGGACATCACCCCGTTGACGGTGGCAACGAACTTCCTGCCCGCGATCACCAAGCTGGCCGCGCTGCGGGACATCACCCTGCTCGCGCTCGGCGGGATCTACTCCGCCACGCACGACTCGTTCGGCGGGATGCCGTGCGCGGAGGCGGTCGAGGCGCTGCACACCGACCTGCTGTTCTGCTCGGTCTCCGCGGTGTCGCCGACGCACGCCTTTCACCAGGAGGAGGAGATCGTCCTGGTGAAGCGGGCGATGCTGCGGTCCGCGAAGACCAAGGTGCTGCTCGTCGACCACGCGAAGCTCCAGCGAACCGCCCTGCACCGGCTCGCCCCGCTCACCGACTTCGACGTCGTGATCGTGGACGAGAAGACCCCGCAGGACCTGATCCAGCCGCTCCGCGACCACGGCGCGACCGTGGAGGTCGCAAAACTCTAGAAGGGGGAGTTTATGGACGTCGGGGTTGACGTCGGCACCACTGTCACCAAGGCTGTTGCGTTCGACGACGACGGGCGGCCGGTGGCCGAGGTGTCCCGGCCGACCAGGCTGGTCCGGCCCGGGCTGGGCACATCGAAGCTGGGACGGTTCGAGCACGAGACCGCCGAGATCGTTGCCTCGGTCAATGAGGTGGTCGGTGAGCTGGCCGGCACAGTGGGGAACCGGCCCGGCGTCCTGGCGATCACCGCCCAGGGCGACGGCCTCTGGCTGGTCGACGCCGACGGTACGGCGGTCCGCCCGGCGATCTCCTGGCTCGACGCGCGCAGCAGCGCGATCCTCGAGCGCTGGACCGCCGACGGTGTCGCCGAGCGCGTCTTCCGCCGGTCCGGTAACCGGATGTTCCCGGGTGCTTCCGGTCCGCTGCTGGCCGCCGTACTCGCGGAAGAGCCTGAGGTGATCGCTCGCGCCGGGACGGCGGCGTACTGCAAGGACGTCGTGATGCAGCAGCTGACCGGCGTCCGCGCGACGGACGTGTCGGACGCGTCCGCGCCGTTCCTCGATCCGCGGACCAACGAGTACGACGACGAGGCGCTGAAGGCGACCGGTCTGTCCGAGCTGCGGCACCTGCTGGCGCCGGTGGAGCCCGTCGGCCCGATCGGCGAGCTCCGCGACGACTCGACCGGAATGGCCCCTGGCACCCGGGTTTCCGCCGGACCGTACGACCTTCCGGCCGCCGCAGCCGGGACCGGCGTGCAGGAGCCCGGCGACGCCCTACTGACTGTCGGTACGACGCTCGCCTGCCAAGTCGTGACGCGCGAACTGCCTGTGGACGGCGAGCCGGCCGGGTTGTTCCTCGGCACGTGGACACCAGGTGTCTGGCTCCGCGCGATGCCCGCGATGGTCGGCACGGCAGCGCTCGACCGGGTGCTGGCACTGGTGGGTGTCGGGACAGACCAACTGCCGGCGTTGCTCGCGGAGAGCCCGGTCGGCGCACAAGGCGTGACTGTTCTTCCCTATCTATCCGAGGCCGGTGAGCGAGCGCCGTTCGTCGACACCCGCGCTCGCGGGACGATCGACGGGATCTCCCTGTCCACCACCACGGCGGACCTGGTCCGCGCGACGTGCGAAGGCATCGCGTACGCCGCTCGCCATTGCCTGGAGGCGGCCGGGTGGTCCGGACGCGTCACCTTGTGCGGCGGCGGTGCCCGCAGTAGAGAGTGGACGCAAATCCTGGCGGATGTCCTGAACGCACCCCTGCACACCGCCGAGGCCGAACAGGTCGCTGCTCGTGGTGCAGTCATCTGCGCCCGGCGTGCGGTCGATCCGGACAGCGCCGGACCGGAGTGGATCGCCGAGACCCGCCAGGTCGACCCCGATCCGACCCGCGCCGCCTTCTACGCCGAGGGCTACGCCCACTACCTGCGCCGCATCGAGTCGGCCCGCCCACGCTGGTCCGACCCCGCCCCAACGTTAACTTCAGGAGTTCAATGAGAACCATCAAGGCATTGCTTGCCGGCGATCACTTCGTGCGCAACGAGATGCTCGCCAAAGCACTGTCCTCCCTCGACGGCGTCGCCTTCGACTTCCGCGAGGTCACGCTGCCCTGGCCGTTGACGCCGTACGGGCGGGTGGCCGAGGTGGACGAGGCGAGTGACGCCGAGGACCAGTTGATCGAGGCGCTGGCCGGGGTCGAGGTCGCGGTCACCCAGATGGGGCCGTTCACTGAGCGGGTCCTGACGTCCGCGACCGACCTGAAGTTCCTGGTGGTCTGCCGGGGCGGGCCGGTCAACGTGAACGTGCCGGCGGCGATCAAGCGCGGAGTCGCTGTCGCCTCCACACCCGGCCGCAACGCGGTCGCGGCCGCCGAGCATGCGGTCGCGCTGATGATGGGGGCCCTGCGCAACCTGCCCCGCCTGCAACGCACCCTCGAGCAGGGGGAGTGGCGCAGCGATCTCTACGCGTACGACGAGTGCGGCCTGGAGCTCGACGGGTCCACAGTCGGATTGGTCGGCTACGGCGCAATCGGCCAGCGCGTCGCCCGGGTGATGCTCGCTTTCGGCGCTCATGTCTTGGTCGCCGATCCCTTTGTGGACAAGGCTTCTGACGGTATCGAGCTGGTCGAGTTGGACGACCTGCTGCGTCGGTCGGATGTGGTCAGCCTGCATGCCCGGCTGACCGACCAGACCCGCGGCATGATCGGCGCCGACCAGATTGCGCTGATGCCACGAGGCGCCGTACTGGTGAACACAGCTCGCGGCGGCCTGCTGGACTACGACGCGACTGTCGATGCGCTGGAGTCCGGGCAGCTGGGTTCCGCCGCCTTCGATGTCTTCCCGTCCGAGCCGGTGCCGGCGGGGTCTCGGTTGCTGACGGCACCCAATGTGGTGATGACGCCGCACCTGGCCGGCGCGACCCGGCAGACCGCGCACCGCGCCGGCTCCCTGGCAGCGGAGGCTGTCGCCGCCTACCTGGCCGGGAAGGACCCGGTCGGGCTGGTCTCGGCGTAACCATGCAACTCAGCCGCAGGTCCGGGCGTCGATGCGGTTCCGCGGTCGGCCGCCGCTGCAGAACCTCGTCCTGGCCCTGGACGAGCTGGACGGTGTCACCGGCGTCCGGCTGCGCAACGACGATGATGACTGAGGTTGTCCGGATCGTTGTGAAGTCAGTGAGAAAATCACATGGATTCTCTATACGTCACCATGAAACGGTGATAATTTCACGGCGTGCTTAACACTCCGCCCCACGCCGAGCTCCGTGAGCTGGCCCTTAGGCTGGCGTTCGCGGCCGGTGCGGAGTTGGTGGCGCGGCAACCAGGTCTATCGATTGATGCGGCCGGTGTCGAGACCAAGACGTCGGCGAGTGATCCGGTCAGCGACGCGGACCGGGCTTCCGAGAAGCTGATCACTGACGGCCTGACCGCGGCGCGACCCGGTGACGGCCTGCTCGGTGAGGAGGGCGCCTCCCGCCCATCCGCCACTGGGCTCACCTGGGTGATCGACCCGCTGGACGGCACGGTCAACTACCTCTACGGCAGGCTCGACTGGTGTGTCTCCATCGCGGTCGAGGACGAGGCCGGTGCATTGGTCGGCGTGGTCCATCAGCCGCGCACCGGCCTCACCTGGTCAGCTGCTCGCGGCGCAGGTGCCGTCCGCAACGATGTCGCCCTCGGCCCACTCCGTGACGTCGCCCTCGAGAACGCCTTGGTGAGCACGGGATTCTCGTACCTGCCCGAGACGCGCGCCGAGCAAGGCGACCACCTGCGCCTGCTGCTGCCCGCCGTACGGGATGTGCGTCGTGGCGGCTCGGCCGCCCTCGACCTGTGCTCGGTCGCCGACGGTACGGCGGATGCCTACTACGAACACGTGATCCAGCCGTGGGACATTGCCGCCGGGTCCCTGATCGCCCACGAAGCGGGTGCTCAGGTCGTCGCCTTGTCCAACGGCGTTCTCGCGGCCGCGCCCTCCCTGGCGGCCGCACTTGTCGAACTGCTCGCTCCATCAACCCCGAGGAGGTCGGTGTGACCGCACTAGACCTGCCGGTCCGGAGCCATCCGGACGAACGCCGGCTGGCCACGGACGGCGGCAACCAGCAACGCCGCAGACGGCGCCGCGAGTACGGGCTGTTCGCCCTGCTGGTCGCGCCCAACCTGCTGGTGATCGCGGTGTTCGCGTACTGGCCGATCATCTACAACGCGTTCCTCAGCCTGACCGACTGGAACATGATCGCGGCCAAGCCCGCGTTCGTGGGGCTGGCGAACTACGGCCGGACGCTGACCGATCCGGCGTTCCACAAGACCTTGTGGATCACCGTGGTCTTCACCGGCCTGATCGTGGCCGGCAGCCTGGTCATCGGGCTGGCGCTGGCGTTCCTGTTCAACCTGCCGCTGAAGGGCCGGGGCGCGGTCCGGACGATCGCGTTCGCCCCGCACATCCTGTCGGGTGCGGCGGTCGCGACGATCTGGCTGTTCATCTTCGACCCCGGCTACGGCCTGATGCGGGCGCTGATCGAGCCGTTCGGCGCCGAACCGCCGGACTGGATGAACAACTCCGACTGGGCGCTGCCCGGACTCGTCATCGTCTACCTGTGGAAGAACGTCGGCTTCGCCGCCCTGATCTACCTGGCCGGCCTGCAGGGGCTGCCCAAGGAGCTCGACGAAGCGGCCGCGATCGACGGCGCTTCGACCTGGACCCGGTTCCGGGCCATCAAGCTGCCGCTGCTCGCCCCGATCACGTTCTTCCTGCTGATCACCACGGTCATCGGCACCTTCCAGGCGTTCGACGTGATCGCGGTGATGACCGGTGGTGGCCCTGGTGACGCCACCACCACGCTCAGCTGGTCGATCTACAACGAGGGCTTCCAGGCGTTCAACGCCGGTCGCGCGGCGACGCTGTCGATCATCATGTTCGTGATCCTGCTGCTGGTCACCACGGTGCAGGCCCGCGTGATGGAGAGGCGGGTGCACTACCGATGAAGGCTCGTGCGATCCAGTACGTCGTACTGGTCGGGGTGGCGGCGCTGTTCTTCGGACCGCTGTACTGGCTGCTGTCGACGGCGTTCAAGGTGCCGACGCAGATCTACCAGTGGCCGCCGGCCTGGTGGCCGGACCTGACCTGGGAGAACTTCAGCCTGGCCTGGAAGGCCGCGCCGTTCGACCGGTTCTTCCTGAACTCCACGATCATCACCATCGCCGGGACCGTGCTGAAGGTGACCAACGCCGTACTCACGGCCTATGCGTTCGCCTACTTGCGCTTCCCCTTCAAGAAGGTGCTGTTCTTCGCGGTGCTCGGCGCGATGATGGTGCCCGGTCACGTCACGCTGCTGCCGAACTACCTGACCGTCGCGACGCTCGGCTGGATCAACACCTACGCCGGCCTGATCATCCCCGGTATCGGGTCGGCGTTCGCGACCTTCCTGATGCGGCAGCACTTCCTCACCCTGCCGACCGAGGTGACCGACGCCGCCGCGGTCGACGGCGCCGGGCACCTGCGGACGCTGTGGCGGGTCGTGCTGCCGATGTCGCGGCCGATGCTGATCACGGTCGTGGTGATCACCGCGGTCGAGGAGTGGAACAACTTCGTCTGGCCGCTGATCGTGACCAACACCGCCTCGATGCGGACGCTGCCGGTCGGGCTGCTGATCCTCAAGGACGAGGAGGGCCTGGCGAACTGGGGAACGATCATGGCCGGCACGCTGCTTGTCCTTGCGCCGATGCTGCTGATCTTCCTGATCGCCCAGCGCTACATCGTCGGCGGTATCACCCAGGGAGCGCTGAAGGGATGAGCATGCTGAATCGCAGGGTGTTCCTGGGCCTGGCGGCCGGCGCCACGCTGGCCGGCTGTGGCTACCGCTCGGTCGACGCCGAGTACTCCCAGCCTGCAGGAGTAGTCCCGAAGCAGTACGCGAACCGCGTCCGCGTGGTGTTCTGGTCGCCGTACGGTGGTGTGAACGGCAAGGCGGTCGACAAGCTCGTTGCCAAGTTCAACGACTCCCAGCAGGACGTGTACGTCGAGGTGCAGTTCCAGGGCAGCTACGACGACGTGGCCCAGAAGGTCGCGGCCGCGCTCGTCGCGAAGCAGGCGCCGGATCTCGCCGTACTGTCCGACGTGACCTGGGAGCGGTTCTTCCTGAACGACGCGCTCGAGCCGCTGAACGGCTACTTCACCGACGGGTTCGGCCCGGCGGTCTACCAGGAGAAGCTGTTCGGCGAGTACGTCGTGAAGGGGCAGAGCTGGTGTGTCCCGTTCGCCCGCAGTACGCCGATCCTCTACTACAACCGGGACGCGTTCGCGAAGGCCGGGCTGCCGGATCGGGCGCCGCGGACCTGGAGTGAGCTGCGGTCATGGGGGCCGGAACTGGCCAAGGTGCAGTCCGGCGGCCGGTCGCTGCGGACGATCGCGTTCGCGAAGATCGACGGCGACTGGCAGTTCCAGGGCAACGTGTGGCAGTTCGGCGGCGCCTACTCCAAGGGCCTCGACGTCACCATCGACCAGGACGGCGCGGTCGCCGCGGGTGAGTGGCAGCGTTCGATGGTGCACGACAAGGGGCTGGCCTACATGGCGAGCAGTCCGAGCACCGACTTCGCCAACGGGCTGGTGGCCGTCATCCAGGAGTCGACCGGTGGCATGAAGACCATCACCGGCAAGGCCAAGTTCGACGTCGGCGCCGGGTTCATCCCGTCCGAGGTCGCCTCCGGTCTGGCGACCGGCGGTGGCGGGATCGGGATGCTGCGGAACATCTCTGCCGATCGCAAGGCCGCGGCCGCCGCCTTCCTGCAGTTCCTGGCCCGGCCGGAGAACTCGGCCTGGTGGACCAAGGAGACCGGCTACCTGCCGGTGGTGAACGCGGCTCGGGAGAACCCGGACCTGAAGAAGCTGATCGCCGAGAAGCCGAACTACGGTGTCGCGATCGAGCAGCTCGAGAATGCCCGGCAGCAGGACCCGATCCGGCTCTACGGCCGGAACGCGAACGTCGTCATCTACACCGGCCTGCAGCAGATCTACGCCGACAACGCGCAACCGAAGCAGGTTTTCGCTTCGGTCGCCCGTCGGCTGGACGCGATCGGCGAGGAAGTCCGTCGACAGTACGAGGAGAAGGTTCTGTGATCATCACCGGTCACCGCGGTGCGCTCGGGACCGAACCGGAGAACACGCTGCGCTCGTTCCGGCGCGCCGTCGCGGACGGGTGCGACGAGATCGAGCTCGACCTCCGGGTGACCGCCGACGACGAGCTCGTCGTCCTGCACGACGCGACTGTCGACCGAACCACGTCCGGCTCGGGCGAGGTCGCGGCGCTGACGTTCGACGAGCTCCGGTCGCTGGACGCCGGGCTCGGCGAGGTGGTCCCGACCTGGGCCGAGACGATCGCGGCGATCGACGTCCGGTTCCAGGCCGAGGTGAAGGCGGCTCGCGCCGTACCGCTGCTGGTCGAGTCCCTGCAGGCCGATCCGTCGCTGGCGGCCCGGACCATGGTGACGTCGTCGCACGCCGACATCCTGCTCGCGGTCCGGCAGGCGATGCCGTCGGCGTCGACCGGGCTGATCTTCGGCCGTACGCCGGACGTCGCCGACGTGCTCTCGTTGACCCGGGCCGCTCAGGCAGGTACGGCGCTGTGCGGCATCGTCGGCCTCACCGCGGACGGCGTCGAGAAGCTCCACGCCGCCGGCCTCGACGTCACCGCCTGGCCCGTCCCGGACTGGGCGACCCTCGAACAAGCGATCGCCCTGGGTGTCGACGGGATCACCACGGACAACCCACATCTGTTGTAGGGGACCGCCAGACCCCCGCCGGTGGTGCTTGTCACATGTTCCAACGTCTGAATTTGTTCTTCCATGGAACATAAATGTGTGATTGCCTAGCGTCCATGGGAATCAGCATCGGTGTGGTCGGAGCCGGCCAGTTCGCCCCCTCGTTCCTGCGACTGTGGTCCGCGCACCCGGATGTGTCCGACGTGCGACTGACCGACGTCGTACCCGAACGGACCGCCGAGATGGCGGCCAAGCAGGGGATCACCCTCACCTACCAGTCCTTCGAGGAGATGCTGGCGTCCGACGTGGACGCGGTGGCGATCTTCACCCAGCGCTGGCTGCACGGTGAGATGGCGATCCGCGCGCTGGAGGCCGGCAAGCACGTGTACTCGACCGTCCCGATGGCGATCGAGGCGGACCAGATCGCCCGCATCATCGAGCTGGTCAAGGAGACCGGCCTGACCTACATGATGGGCGAGACAAGCTTCTACTACCCGTCCTCGGTGTACTGCCGGCAGAAGCTGGCCGACGGCTCCTTCGGCCGGGTGTTCTACGCCGAGGGCGACTACGTCCACGACATGGACCTCGGGTTCTACGCCGCGTACCAGTACAGCGGCGGCGACGAGTGGAAGAAGACCGCCTCGTTCCCGCCCATGCTGTACCCGACGCACGCGGTCGGCAACGTGCTCTCGGTGACCGGCCAGCACGCCACCCACGTCTCCTGCATCGGCGTCGCAGACGACCGCGGTGACGGCGTCTTCGACAAGGAGATCAGCCAGTTCGACAACGACTTCAGCAACGCCACCGCGCTGTTCAAGCTCGCCGACGGCGGCGTGATGCGGACCAACGAGATGCGCCGCGTCGGCTACCCGTCGCACATCCGTGAGTCCCGGCTGCGGGTGTTCGGGACCGAGGGCAGCTTCGAGCAGCTCGCTACCACGACGGTCTGGCAGAACAAGGAGGGCGTGGAGGACATCAGCCAGCTGATGGAGACCAAGCCGAGCAGCTCTTTGGACGACGCCGACCTGGCCAACGTCGACCCGGCCCTGCGGGACGCGTTCCGCTCCGGCCTGTCCCCGGTCCACGACCGCAGCCGGCTCCCCGCCGAGTTCGATGGCCTCCACAACGGCCACGAAGGCTCCCACCACTTCCTCGCCGACGACTTCGTCCGCGCAGTCGCCGACAAAACCCTCCCACCCATCAACGCCTGGGTAGCCGCCCGCTACACCCTCCCCGGCATCTACGCCCACCAGTCCGCCTTGCAGGGCGGCGTACAACTAGAAATCCCCGACCACGGCGACGCGCCGGCCTAGCCCACGGCCGGGTCGGTCAGGCCCCGAGTTGTGCCCCGACAACCTCGCCTGAGCAGGAGAAAGGGCCGACCGGTGATCCGGTCGGCCCTTCTTGTTGGGGGTTAGGCGGCGGCTAGTTCGCGGGCTTTCGCCTTGAGGCGGGCGATGCGGCGGTCCATCGGGGGGTGGGTGGAGAACAGGGCGGCGATCCCGCGCCCGTTGAGCGGGTTGGCGATCATCAGGTGGCTTTGGGTTGCCACGCCGGAATCAGTCGGCAGCGGCATGGCCGCCGTACCGCGGCTGATCTTGGCGAGGGCACTCGCGAGGGCCAGCGGGTCGCCCGACAACTCGGCGCCGTCGTCGTCTGCGGCGTACTCACGTCGCCGGCTGACCGCCAGCTGGATCAGGCCGGCTGCGAACGGAGCGAGTAGCACGGTCAGCAGCGTCGCCAGCGGGTTGGGGGCGTCCTCGTCGTCGGACGAGCCGAGCGGGAGGAAGATCGCCAGGTTGGCCAGCGTCGTCACGATCCCGGCCAGCCCGGCCGCGATGCTCGAGGTGAGGATGTCGCGGTTGTAGACGTGCGCCAGTTCATGCCCGAGTACGGCGCGGAGCTCGCGGCGATCCAGGACGCGCAGGATCCCCTCCGTCACTGCGACCGCTGCGTGCTCCGGGTTGCGTCCGGTGGCGAACGCGTTCGGCTGGGCAACCGGGCTCATGTAGATCCGCGGCATCGGCTGACCCGCCCGCTGCGCGAGCTCGGCCACCACGGCGTACAGCTCCGGCGCCTGCTGCGGGCTGACCGGTCGAGCAGCCATCGAGCGCAGCGCGAGTTTGTCGGAGTTGAAGTAGAGGTAGGCGTTGAGGCCCAGCGACAACACGGCCGCGATCAGCACACCCGTCGTACCGGCGATGTATCCGCCGACGACGATGATCAGGGCCGTCAGCAGGGCGAGGAGTACGGCGGTCCTGAGCGCGTTACCGGCGCGTCGAAGACCGGTCATTCATCATCACTCTCCATCGGAAAGGTCTTTGACTGCAGGAACATCGCCGGTGCGACCGGTATTCCCGCTGGCCTGGTCGGTTCGTACGATGCGGTATGGCTCTCGACCTGTTTGCGGAGATGTCCGTGTCGGACTACCCGGGTGCGCTCAAGTGGTACGAGCAGCTGCTCGGGGCGGCGCCGGTGATGTACCCGAACGACATCGAGGCGGTGTTCGAGCTGGCCGAACACCAGTACCTCGTCGTCGAGCACCGACCCGACCATGCCGGCCATGGCCAGGTCACGATCTTCACCGAGGACTTCGACGAGCGCGTCACGGCGATCACCGACCGAGGCGTTGAACCGGCCCTTCGCGAGACCTACGACAACGGCGTCCGCAAATTCATCTACAAAGACCCCGACGGCAACGAAATAGGCTTCGGCGGCGCCCCTGCCGAGTAGGTCAAACACTCACATGCCTGTGAGGGGCACGTCGTACGCTGAAGAGCATGAGGATCGGGGAGCTTGCGGAGCGGACGGGGGCTTCGCGGCGGTTGTTGCGGTACTACGAAGATCCCGCGGATCGCGGCCCGCCTCGCGGGCGGCGTCGTAGAACGTGGTCGCGACCGTGAGCAGTTCCTCCGCCGAGGAGGTGATCGGGATCAGGCCGTCCGCGATCCGGCCGGCGCGTTTGATGGCGGCCGGTGACGTCCCGGCCAGCAGTACCGGAAGGTGGGCTTGGACCGGCTTGGGGTTCACCTGCGACGGCGCGATCCGGTAGAACTCGCCTTCGTGCCGGACCGGGTCCGGGCCCCAGGCGGCCCGCATCGCGGTGATGAATTCCTCCGTACGGGCGCCCTTGCGCTGGCTCGACACGTTGGCCGTCTCGAACTCGGTGTGCTGCCAGCCCTGTCCCAGACCGGCGATGACTCGACCGCCGCTGATCCGGTTCCAGGGTGGCGAGCCGTCGGGCGAGCATCACGGGTACGTGCAACGGCGCCACCAGGACCGCGGTCCCCAGCTTGATCCGCTCAGTCGCAGCAGCGACATAGCTCAGCGTCTCCAGCGGCTCATAGACCGAGCCGTAGAACTCCGGCAACATCTCGGGCTCACCGCCCGTCCACAGCACAACCTTGTCGAGCGGCCGAAGCAGCCGCTCAAACGTCCACAAGGCACTGAAGCCAAGCCGCTCAGCTTCCTTCGCAACCTTGACAATCGTCTCCGCCGAAGCCTCCGGCCCAGCAGTGGGCAACGCAAGCCCGATCTCCACAGCTCCTCCAACAGATGCCTGCATGGCACCAATCGTTGAACCGTCACATGGATGTGAAGGTCAAATCCGAGCCGGTGTGAGGTCGTGCACATTCAGTGCTGGCCCGAGGTGATTGTGGTGCTTAGCATCGAGGCGTGGGGGATTCTGATCCGCGCGGCGCCGATGGGGCGAGCGCGAACCCGATGATGCGGATCTCGAGCGTTGGCGCGAGCGTCAGCGCGGGCTGGCCGATGTCTACGCGCAGGGGCAGTTCGCACTGGACGCCGGCCTTGAACTCCGGCCGATCACACGGGATCTCGCCGAGCTGTTGTGGTCGTTCCACGACGACCGCCGGCTCTGGAAGCAGCTGCGGAAGCAACAGATCGTTCTGGAAGACCTCGACGAGGCCAGACGAGTTCAGTTGCGTGCCGCCACCGACATCGATTGGGCGCCGTTCCTGCGTGAAGCTGGGCACCAGGAACCACCGTCGGCCGAAGTGCTGGCCGATGAGTTCCGGATGGATGTCCGCCGCGCGATCCGCGACGGCGGCGTCTACACCCGCGACCTCCGAGCCCGGGTTGCCGACCTCGCGACCCGGCTCGATCGAGCCCTGGCGGATCAGCGTCCGGGTGCCGTCGCGAGGCTCCGCTCGTACCTGCGACTGAGCCTGCCGGTGGCAGGCCGGGCTGCGCTCGTGAACGGTGTCGCGGCTGCGGCGGGAGCCGGAGTGACCCTGGCCGTGACTCCACTGGTGGGTCCGTTCGCCGCCGTGGGTGGTGCGGTCGTCGGCGGCGCCACCAGGGCCGCGTTGGATCGCGCGCTCCCGGCGTGGGAGGCAGAAACCGACAGTCGGGGATCCGATGGCCCCACCCGGTCAGAGGTCATCAGGACCGTCATCGAGCGACTCCGGCCGGAGGTGACCGGCGCCGAGGCGGAAAACCTTCATATGCTCGGCGCAATGTCCCGGCGATATCCGCCAGGAACCAGCATGCTGAGCGTTGCCACCGAGGCTGGTGCCGAGAATCGCTTCAGGTCAGCGCTCGATTGGATCGACCGCACCCTCGGCGCCGTCTTCGTCGCCTGGCAGCACGCCGTCAGCACCGACACCTTCGCGGCGCAACCGTCGTTCACCCAGCAGCTGGAACATCTCGCCGATGACTTGTCTCGAGCCCGCAGAGCACTGGCGGATCTCGGCGTCGAAGGCATCACCCTGGAGGAACTGGCAGTCCACCTGCAAGAGCACGTCGCCGCCGTCCTCAGCCAACTACCACCAGGCCATGGAAGACAAGCCTGACGGCAACGGGCGACGGAGGTCGGCATGAGAGCTATGGCATGGAACAACGGGCAACACCGCTCATCCGGAGCCGGGTACGGGATCAAATTCTCTCTCGCGGATCGTGACCGCTTCTTTCGGCCAGAATGGGAGGCCGTCCGCCTGGACATACCGGGCGAAGGGATAACGTCGATCCCGGTGTCGCGGTCGTTCTGGCGGCGATGCAGCGAGTTGAGGAGTGCAGCCGTCGGTCGGTGGCTGCGTCGGACGGGAGAAGCGCCCTGGCCCAAGGGCGAACCTCCGAGTCTGAACGTCGAACACGTGGAGGGTTCTCTGTTTCGACTGCGTTCTGAGTGATCGCCCGAACCGATCCACGGTGGCCGCCCGCAGACGGCTGCATGGTGCGCCGTAGGAACGCTGCCGCGGTCAGGACGCGTGGGCCGGAAGCACCAAGAGCGTTCCGTCGCTGTGCTTCTCGATCTCAATAACCACGTCCGCAGTCGGCGCAGCACCGCCAACCCCGTCTCCGAGGGCCCTGAGTCGATAGGACGTCTCGAGCAGACCATCAACCTGCTTTCGAGTCATGACCTTGTCGATGAGCCGTTTTGGAGACCGCAGCTCAAGAGCCGACAGCCGTAGAAGGACGGCAGCAACGCGTGCTTCCAACTCATCGATCCGCTGCTGGTCGACCTTGAGACTGCGGACGAAGTTCTCAAACGGGTTGTCTGGGTCGCTCTGCCCAGCCTCCACGCCCTGCAAGACGACCACCCTGCGCTTGAGCGCGATGGCGAGAGCCGCCAGTTCAAGATGGGCACGGAACTCGCCGCCCTCTTCAGCAATGCCAGGAAACGCCTCCTCCAGATCGGGGAGCTCAACGCGATTACCACTGATGGCGTCGAGTGCGGCCTCCCACTTCTGCACCCGGCGGACCGCATTCTCCGTCGCAGTACTGATCGCGTGAACAGCCGAATCGAGACCGAGCGATGCCCCGACCCTTCCGCGGTCCAGTAACAATGCGGTGGCCTTGTCGATGGCGTCGCGGCAGCCGTCCAGCTCGTTGCGCTCCCGCTCCAGGTTTTCGTTCTGAAACTTCTCCAACAACTCAGCGATGTGTTCGATCGCCTTCTGTCGCCGATGGTCGGCATACGCGCTCGCACCGACTGCGACCGCCATCAGTATCAGTGGCGCGGCAACAGTCATCGCAGTTCCCGCAGTGACAGTACCCACGGCCGTGCCCGCGGCTCCGGCTGCGGTTGTTTGGACCGGCACGAAGGTGGCTTTGGAGGCAACCACGTTGGTCGCTGTGCCAACGAAGTCGCCGTAAATACCGTTCGCGGCAGCTTTGGACGCCATCGGTTTCACGAGACCTTTGCCAAGCTGTGCGGCAACCTTTGCGGGAACCACCATCCGGTAGAGCACCTCACCAGACCCCGCGACCTGCGCGACCGCCGGCACGGTCTTCGCATTCGCTGACACCAGACGCGACAGCTCCTGCGCGAGGGGGCTCACAGCGTCCAGCGGCATGCCCGCCGTACGCTCGCGCTTCTTCGGCAGCGCATGCGCTTCCAAGGTGACCACTGGAACCCGTGAGAACGCGGCGAGCGCTGAGCGAAGGTCGGCCAAGCGTTCCGGCGTGAGCGCGTCTTCGCCAGCCAGCGCCGGAACGCCCGGGGAGTCGGACGTGGACAGCGTCCAGACGGGCACGACCGGGGTGTCTTCGTCGCTCATGGATCTCCCTTGGTGAGGCTTCCAGATGATAACGGTCCGCGGCGACAGAATGGATGCGCCCACGAGCTGATCGCTTCGGCTCGCTTGACCAGCCGCGACCGCAAGGATCATCGACTGCGGCGGGTACTGCGTGTTCACCGTCAGGGCCAACCAGAAGACGTTCCACCACGCCGTCAAGACGTCATGGCGACCCTGAGGAACACCGTGATCAGCGTGTCCGGCTCGCAAGTTGCGACAGCATCGCGACAGCCCGATGTCGTCATGCCGCAGACGCCGAACGATGCATCAATCTCCCGCTGACCTGCTGAACACGACTATGCCGAGGCCCTGGGGTTCGAACCAGTTCGTGTGACCACGGTTGACGCTGGCGAAATGCGGTTCGCGGGGTAGTCAGGGCGGGCGGTAGCCCGCGAGGTGCCGGCGATAGCCGGCAAGGGGATGCACGGCGATGAGCCGGGGGTGGGTGGGAGCGTGCGGGCGCAGGCGTGGGCTGGACACTCCCACGCGCGGCTTACGGTTCGTGGTCGGCGCGGTAGCGGTAGAGGTCGGGGAGGAAGTTTTCCAGGTTGCCTATTTCTTCTATGTGGTGGCGGATCCAGGCGGCCAGTTTGGCTGGGGGAAACGCTCGGGTGTGGGCTACCCGGTTGAGGATGAGGCCGGCTAGGGGTGTGGTGTCGCCGATGGTGAGGCGGGTGACGTAGCGGGCGCCGCCGTTGTAGGGCGTGAACTCGTTTTCCAGGCGGATGAGCGACGTACCGAAGAGGCGTTTGGAGATGATCGCGGCCTGGGCGTCGATGGTTTCGACGGTGACCTGGATGTCGATCAGTTTGGTGACGTCGCGGCCCAGTGCTTCGGTGATGTGCAGGCTGGTGCCGGGCTGGACGGTCGGGGTCGACGCCTCGTAGGAGATGTGGTCGAGCGGGTGCCAGACCAGGTAGCGGGGCAAGGTCTTGCCGGCGTACCGCATGGTTCCGGGGACGTGGGAGTACCACCACGCGAGCATCTCCGGGGTCACCTGGGACAGGGGTGAGTGGCGGACCGTGACGACGGTTCGGCCGTCGGAGGCCTTGGTCCAGACGGCCGCGGACCCGAGTGGGCGGAGCGGCCACAGCACGGGCCGCGGTTCAGGGAGTTGCGGTGCCGTCATTCCCTGCGCGTGCCCCAGCGGCGAACTCCGAAACCGTTCAGTCGTAGATCCGGCGGAGGCGGACGGACATGGAGTTGTCGATGTGCTGGTTCATGGCCGCTTCGGCGGCTGCTGGATCGCCGGAACTGATCGCGTCGACGAGGGTGCGGTGCTCGGTGAGGACTTCGGGGCCGATGTCGCGTTCGTAGTGCAGCCGGAAGATGTGCAGGTGGCAGTGGGTGCGCTCGAACGCAAGCCGGACTTGCTCGCTCCCCGACAGCGTCGCGATCAGCGAGTGGAACCGGTTGTCGTGCGCGGTCAGCGACTTGTAGCCGGCATAGTCCACTGAGGTCGGTTCGACCGCGTTCGCGAGCTCGGCCTTCAGGCGGGCGCGGCCGTCGTCGTCGATCAGCTCGGCTGCCCGGCGGGCCGCCCATGGCTCTAGCAGCCGGCGGAAGCGGTACAGGTCGTCGAACTCCTCCAGTGACAGCAGCGGGGTCGCGCGGTACCCCTTCAGCGGCTCCTTGACCGCGAGCCCCTCCGACTCGAGCCGGGCCAGCGCCTCCCGGACCGGGGTCGACGACACCTGGAACTCCCGGGCCAGCCCGTCGATCGAGATCCGGGCGCCGGGCCGGATGACGTGGTCCATCAGCATCGTCTTGATCGCCTCGTACACGTCGTCGGCGAGCATCTGCCGCCGCAGCAACCGCCGGTCCTGCGGCTCCACGATGTCCGTCATCGGCCCTCTCCGGATCCTGGTCGCGGTCTTGACCCGGCCGGTCGTCTTCGGCAGGGTTACGTCTGTAATCATGCATCATGCACGATTCGGGGTCACTGAGCCAGATCCACGAGAGGCGAGGCATGTTGAGGTTCGACGAGGTCGGCGTACTGCCCGAGCCCGAGGACAACGCGGCGATCTGTTCCCGCCGGCTGGACGCCGGTACGACGATCGACCTCGACGGCAGCGTGATCACCCTGCCGCACACGGTCCTCGAGGGGCACCGGTTCGTCGTCCGGCCGGTGCGGACCGGCGAGGCGGTGACCTCCTGGAACACCCCGTTCGCCCGCGCCTCCCGTGATCTCGTGCCTGGCGACTACGTGTGTACGCCGACCAGCCTGGCCGCAGTCACCGCGCGCGGAGTGGAGGGTCTCCCGACCGAGCCGTCGGCGACCAACGAGCCGCTCGACCCGTACCAGCTCGACGAGTCCGCGCTGAGCTTCGGCGCCCAGGTCACCAGCGTCGAGCAACCCGGGACATTCCTCGGGTACCCGCGAGAGCAGGGCGCGGCGGGTACCCGCAACCACGTGGTGGTGATGGCGACCAGCTCCCGGAGCAGCGGGTTCGTCACCGAGCTGGCGCGGCGCTTCGACGGCGCGGCCGCCGGGGACGGCGTCGTACCGGTGGCACACACCGAGGGCGGCGAGGACGAGGCGCCGAACAACCTGGACCTGCTGCTCCGGACGCTGGCCGGCTTCACGCTGAACCCGAACGTCGGCGCCGTCCTGATCATCGACACCGAGGACGACGTGGTGTCCGGCCAGGCAGTCCAGGACTACATGACGGAGCACGGCTACCCGTCGATCAAGGTCCCGCACGCGTTCTTCACCCGCCGCGCCGGTTTCGAGCACGACCTGACCACCGCCGGCGCCCTGATCGAGCCGTGGTTGCCGATCGTCGACGCCCAGCCGCGGGTCGAGGTCCCGCTCGCCGATCTGAAGATCGCCCTGCAGTGCGGTGGGTCCGACGCGTTCTCCGGGATCTCGGCGAACCCGCTGGCCGGTCTGGTCGGCGCGGAGGTGATCAAGCACGGCGGCGCCGCCGTACTCGCCGAGACCGACGAGCTGATCGGCGCGGAGCCGTACGTGCTGAAGAACGTGCGCGATCTGGCGACTGCGAAGCGCTTCCTCAGCACCATCAAGTCGTTCAAGGAACGCGTCGGCTGGCACGGTCACACCGCCGAGGGCAACCCGTCCGGCGGCAACGTGTACCGCGGCCTCTACAACATCGTGCTCAAGTCGATCGGCGCCGCGCGGAAGCTGCCGCGCGAGGTCCGGCTCGACCACGTGATCGACTACGGCGAACCACTCCCCGGCAACGGCTACATCTTCATGGACAGCCCCGGCAACGACCTCGAGTCGGTGGCCGGCCAGATCGGCAGCGGCTGCAACCTGATCTTCTTCACCACCGGCAACGGCTCGATCACCAACTTCCCGTTCGTGCCCACGCTCAAGTTCGTCACCACGAGTGCCCGGTACGAGCGTCTGCACGCCGAGATGGACGTGGACGCGGGCCGCTACCTCACCGGTACGGCGATGACCGAGCTGACCGCGGACACCTTCGACCTCACCGTCCGGGTCGCATCGGGTGAGCCGAGCGCGGGGGAGCGGGCCGGCCACAGCCAGGTGTCGATCTGGCGGAACTGGCGCCAGAAGGGGCCGCGCGAGGGCATCTCGATCAGCACCGACGGCCGGATGAGCCGCAAACTGACCGACCTCCCGGCCGAGGACCGCGACGCACCGCTCGACGGCCTCCCGCTGACCGGGCTCGGCACGAACGCGCGGACCGCCGTACGGCTCCTGCAGGTCGACGACCGGCTGGTGCCGGAGTCGGTCGGCCTGATCCTGCCGACCAGCCTGTGCTCCGGCCAGATCGCGCTGCGGCTCGCCGCCCAGGCGGAGCTGGAGAAGTGGGCCGGTGACGCGGTCACGCGAATGGTCGCGCTCCCGCACACCGAGGGCTGCGGCAGCAGCGGCGGCGCGTCGGAAGAGACGTTCGCCCGCACGATGCTCGGCTACCTGCTCCACCCCAACACCCGGATGGCGCTGCTGCTCGAGCACGGCTGCGAGAAGACCCACAACGACTACTTCCGCTCCCGCCTGGTCGAAGCCGGCGCGGACCCGGCCCGCTTCGGCTGGGCCAGCATCCAGGCCGACGGCGGGCTCGAGGCCGTTGGGACGAGGGTGCGCGACTGGTTCGGCAGCTTCGACCTCCAGGCGCCGGTCGAGTACGACGGGACGGTCGGTGAGCTCACCGTCGGGCTCGAAGCCCGCGGACCGCTGTCCGACGAGACAGCCGAGGCGCTGGCGCTGATCGGCCGCGAGATCGTGGGCTCCGGCGGTTCCGTCGTACTCTCCTCGCGCGGTGCACTGCTGGCCCACAAGGTCTTCCGTACGGCGGCCTTCGGGTCGTCGGATCAGCTCGAGTCGACGATCGCGCACGGGCAGCGGTTCGTCGAGCCGGGCTGGCATGTGATGCGGATGCCCGGCACCGACTGGATGGAGACCGCGACCGGCTTCGGGGCCGGCGGGGTCCAGCAGATCCTCGCGCACGTCGCCGGCGGCACGTTGTCCGCGCAGCGGTTCGTCCCGGTGGTCGAGTTCAGCAACGACCCGGAGACGGTCGCGAAGTACGGCGACGACCTCGACGCCGTCGCCACCGGCGACGCGGCCGAGCAGGCCCGGACCGGACTCGACACGATCGCGGCCGTCGCCGGCCGCCGGCTCGTCCCCAAGGCAGTTGCCTCCGGCAACGTCGGCTTCCAGATCACCCGTGGTTTGCTCGGCACCTCGATGTGAAAGGCATATCTATGCACCTGGTCCGTTACCAGTCCAACGACGGCCGGCCCGTCGTCGGTGTGCGCACCGGCGACACCGTGGCTCCGCTGGAGGGCGTGAACAGCTTCGCGGAGCTGCTGCGGCTCCGGCTCGACGAGCTGCAGACCGCGGTCGCCAAGGTCGGCCAGGAGGTCCCGGCCGCCGGCCTGAGGTTCCTGCCGCCGCTCGACAGCCGCGGTGAGGTCTGGTGCGCGGGTGTCACCTACGAGCGGTCGCGCGGCGCCCGGATGGAGGAGAGCACCGAGCAGTCCGTGTACGACAAGGTCTACACCGCCGACCGCCCCGAGCTGTTCCAGAAGGCGCCGGCCTGGCGGGTCGTCGTGGACGGCGAGCCGGTCGGTATCCGGTCCGACTCCGGTCACGACGTACCGGAGCCGGAGCTCGCCGTGGTCGCGAACAGCCACGGCGAGATCGTCGGCTTCACCGTCTGCAACGACATGAGCTCACGCTCGATCGAGGGCGTGAACCCGCTCTACGTGCCGCAGGCCAAGCTGTTCGCCGGCGGGTGCGCGCTGGCCGCCGGGATCCGGCCCGCCTGGGAGGTGGCGGACCCGAAGGACCTCACCATCGACCTGGTCATCGAGCGCGCCGGCGACGAGGTGTTCGTGGGTACGACGTCCACCGCGAAGCTGGTCCGGAACCTCCAGGACCTGATCGACGCGCTGTTCCTGCCCAACGACTTCCCGGACGGCGTGATCCTGGCGACCGGCACCGGCATCGTGCCTGAGCTCGACTTCGCGCTCGCCGAGGGTGACGTGATCACGATCACCATCGCCGAGGTCGGAACGCTGACGAATACGGTGGCAGTAGGCCGGGACCCGTTCGCGTTCCTGGCAACCGAGAACCTGGAGGAGAAGCGATGATTCCGGACACCACGCCCGCCGAGCTCGAGCAAGCCCTGACCGACGTGGCGGCCGCCGCACCGGCGCTCGGCGCCTCGGAGCCCGCCGTCCGGGCCGGGTGGATCCGCGCGGTGGCGGACGCGCTGGACGCGGCCGCGGACGAGCTGGTGCCGATCGCGATGCGGGAGTCGTCGCTGCCCGAGCCGCGGCTGCGCGGCGAGGTCGCGCGCAGCACCGGCCAGCTGCGGATGTTCGCGGACGTGCTCGAAGAGGGCTCGCTGCTGGAAGTGATCATCGACACCGCCGACGCGAACGCGAAGCCGGTGCCGCGTCCCGACCTGCGCCACGTGCTGGTGCCGCTCGGCCCGGTGCTGGTGTTCGCCGCCAGCAACTTCCCGTTCGCGTTCAGCGTCTGCGGCGGCGACACCGCGTCCGCGCTGGCTGCTGGTTGCCCGGTGATCGTTAAAGCACACCCCGGCCACCCGGATCTGTCCGCGAAGACGGCCGAGGTGATGATCGAGGCGCTGCGGGTCGCCGGCGCTCCGGCGGGCGCCTTCGGCCTGATCCAGGGCTTCGACGTCGGCGTCACCGCGCTGAAGGACCCACGGATCACCGCGGCCGGGTTCACCGGTTCGGTCCCGGCCGGCAAGGCGCTGCACGAGATCGCGGTCACCCGGCCCGAGCCGATCCCGTTCTACGGCGAGCTCGGCAGCCTGAACCCGGTCTTCGTGACCCAGGCCGCGGTCGATGCCCGCGGCAAGGACATTGCGACCGGGTACGTCGGCTCCTTCACGCTCGGCGTCGGTCAGTTCTGCACCAAGCCGGGGCTGCTCTTCCTGCCGTCCGGCCACGGCCTGCAGGACCAGTTGACCGAGGCGGCCGGCGGAGTGGCCGAGGCGCCGATGCTGAACGACCGGATCAAGGACGGCTTCGCCTCCGGCCTGGACCGGCTGCAGAAGGTCGAGGGTGTCCGGGTCTGGGCGTCCGGTGGCGCGACGCTGCTGCAGACGACCGTCGCCGAGCTGCTGGCCCGCCGCGACGAGATCCTCGAGGAGTGCTTCGGCCCGGTCTCGATCGTCGTCGAGTACGACGGCCTGGACGAGCTCAAGGCCGCCGTCGAGGCCTTCGAGGGCAACCTGACCGCGACGCTGCACGCCGAGTCGTCGGACACCGAGCTGGCCGGTGAGCTGCTTCCGTTGCTGACGGCAAGGGCCGGGCGGGTGCTCTGGAACGGCTGGCCGACCGGAGTCGCGGTGTCCTGGGCACAGCACCACGGCGGCCCGTTCCCGTCGACCGTCGGCTCGATCCACACCAGTGTCGGGGTGACCGCGGCCCGCCGCTTCCAGCGCCCGGTGGCTTACCAGGACGCGCCCGACACGGTGCTGCCCGCCGTACTGAAGGACTCGAACCCGGCCGGGATCAGCCGCCGGGTGAACGGGACTGTGACAACAGGTGAGGTGTCTCGATGACCGATCTTCCCCCGACCAACGACCCCGGTGAGGGTCAGGTCCTGCCCGGTGAAGGGCATCCGCAGCAAACCGGACGGCGCAGCTTCGATCACTGGTTCGGCGAGGAGGGCCGCAACGGCTTCATCCACCGGTCCTGGATGCGTTCGCAGGGCTTCTCCGAGGAGGCGTTCGACGGCCGCCCGGTGATCGGCATCTGCAACACCTGGTCCGAGCTCACCCCGTGCAACGCGCACCTGCGCCGGGTCGCCGACGCCGTGAAGCGCGGCGTCTGGCAGGCCGGCGGGTTCCCGCTCGAGTTCCCGGTGATGTCGCTCGGCGAGACCCTGCTCCGGCCGACCGCGATGCTGTTCCGCAACCTGCTCAGCATGGACGTCGAGGAGTCGCTGCGCGGCAACCCGCTCGACGGCGCGGTGCTGCTGACCGGCTGCGACAAGACCACGCCGGGCTCGATCATGGGCGCCGCAAGTGTCGACCTGCCGACCCTGGTGGTGACCGGCGGCCCGATGCTGAACGGCAAGTTCCGCGGCTGCGACATCGGCTCCGGTACGGCGGTCTGGCGGTTCACCCAGGACCTCAACGCCGGCCGGATGTCGCCCGAGGACTTCGCCGCGGCCGAGGCGGGTCAGTCGCGTAGCAACGGTCACTGCATGACGATGGGTACGGCGTCGACGATGGCCTGCATGGCCGAGTCGCTCGGCCTGCAGTTGACCGGTGGCGCAGCGATTCCCGCGGTCGACTCCCGCCGCTACGTGATCGCCCAGAAGTCCGGTCAGCGGATCGTCGAGATGGTGAAGGAGGACCTCAAGCTCAGCGACATCCTGACCCGGGACGCCTTCGCGAACGCGGTCCGCGCGAACGCCGCGATCGGTGGCTCGACCAACTTCGTCATCCACCTGCTGGCGATCGCGGGCCGGGTCGGCGTCGACATCACGCTGGACGACATCGACGAGTGGGCCCGTGGGGTGCCGTGGCTGGTGGACCTGCAGCCGTCGGGCAAGTACCTGATGGAGGACTTCTACTACGCCGGCGGGCTGCCTGCGGTGCTGAAGGAGATCGAGCCGCTGCTCAAGACCGACGCGATCACCGTGACCGGCAAGTCCATCGGCGAGAACATCGCGAACGCCGAGCGGATCGAAGCGGTCATCCCGGGTGGCACGGCGGACCAGACCTATGCGGTGATCCGGCCGGTCGGCGACCCGCTCGGGTCCGGCGCGGGAACCGCCGTACTGAAGGGCAATCTGGCCCCGGACGGCGCCGTCATCAAGCAGTCCGCGGCGTCCGAGCGGCTGTCGCAGCACCGTGGCAAGGCGCTGGTGTTCTCCAGCATCGAGGAGTACGACAAGGCCGTCGACGACCCGGATCTGGATGTCGACGAGGACACCGTGCTGGTGCTCCAGAACGCGGGACCGCGCGGCTACCCGGGCATGCCGGAGGTCGGCAACATGACGATCCCGCGCAAGCTGGCCGAGGTGGGCATCGACGACATGGTGCGGATCTCGGACGCGCGGATGAGCGGTACGGCGTACGGCACCGTCGTACTGCACGTCACGCCGGAAGCGGCCGTGGGTGGTCCGCTGGCGCTGGTGCGGACGGGTGACTGGATCGAGCTCGACGTACCGGCTCGGCGGCTGCACCTCGACGTACCGGAGGAGGAGCTGGAGAAGCGGCGGGCCGACTGGCAGCCGCCGGCGCCGCCGTCGGATCGCGGGTGGGCTCGGCTGTACGTCGACCACGTCACGCAGGCGAACCAGGGCTGCGACCTGGACTTCCTGGTCGGCCGCACCGGCTCGTCCGTAGCGAGGCAGAGCCACTGATGTCCTCCTGGGGCCCGTTTGATGCCATCCGGGGGCTTCGGCCGACCGGTGTGATCCCGCAGGTCACGCCGGTACGGCGGCTGCTCCCGGACCTCCCCGCCTCGGCTGATCCGTACACCGACGCCTTCAACGCCTTGGAGCCGTTGCGTGCCCAGATCCGACCGGGCGCTCGGATCGCGGTGACCGCCGGCAGCCGCGGGATCCACGACCTGGTGCCCGTGGTGAAGGCGGCTGTCGACTGGCTGACCGCGGTCGGTGCCGAGCCGTTCGTCGTACCGGCAATGGGCTCACACGGCGGTGCGACCGCCTCCGGTCAGCTCGAGATGCTGGCCGGGCTGGGCATCACCAAGGAGTCGGTCGGTTGCCCGGTCGAGGCGACCATGGAGACCGTCGTCGTCGGCACGCTCGAGGACGGTACGCCGGTACACCACGACGCGCTGGCGGCGAAGGCGGACGGCGTACTGCTGGTGAACCGGATCAAGCCGCATACGGACTTCCGGGGCCCGATCGAGAGCGGGCTGGCCAAGATCCTGGCGATCGGCCTCGGCAACCACGCCGGCGCGGCGTCCCTGCACGCCGGCGGGATCCCCTCGCTCGGCGGCGCGATCGAGGCCGCCGCCCGGATCGTCATTGCCCAAGGCAAGATCCTCGGCGGTCTCGGCATCCTCGAGAACGCGCTGGAACGCACCGCCGCGGTCGAGTTCGTCGAGGCCGATGGCATTGCCGGACCGGCCGAGAACGCCTTGCTGCAAAGGGCTGGCAGCCTGCTCGGGCGGTTGCCGTTCGACGAGCTCGACGTCCTGGTGGTGGACGAGCTCGGCAAGGACAAGTCCGGCGCCGGCATGGACACGAACGTGATCGGCCGGTGCTGGGTGCACGGGATCCCCGAGTTCGAGTCGCCGTCGATCGCGGCGATCACGGTGCACTCGCTGTCCGGGGCCTCGCACGGGAACGCGTCCGGCCTCGGCCTGGCCGACGTGATCCCGGCGCGGATCCTGGAGCAGATCGACCTCCGGGTCAGCTACGTGAACGCGTTGACCTCCGGCGCCGGCGGAGCCCGCCGGTCCCGGCTGCCGATGGTGATGGAGGACGACGAGGCCGCCGTCCTGGCCGCCGCCACGATGTGTGGGCGGCGGGACTGGTCCGAGCTCCGGCTGGCCCGGATCAAGGACACCCTTTCCCCGAACGAGTTGATGGTGACGCCGGCTCTGCTGACCGAGGCAGGTGACCGCTTCGACCTGGAGATCACCGGGACGGCCCGGGACCTGACGTCGGCCGGCCGGCTCGGACCCTGGAGTGACGCATGAACCTTCGCGAGGCACACGCGCTACTGGCCGACCGCGGCTTCCGCCCGGGCGACACGTCCGCGGCGACGTTCCCGGACGGATCGCCGCACAAGATCGAGATCCCTTCCTGTGAAGGGCCGCGGGTGATGGCGGCCGTGCTGGAGGAGGCCAAGACCCGTGGTGTGACGATCGACCGGGTGTCGCAGGGCAGCGGCGTGATGATGCTGACCGACGCCGAGATCGAGGAGATGCTCTCACTTGGCGCGTCGGCCGGCGTCGAGGTCTGCCTGTTCCTCGGCCCGCGCGGCGCCTGGGACATCGGCGGCCAGGCCAAGGTGTCCGCCACCGTCGGTGGTGTTGCCCGGGGCAACGAGATGGTCGCGGCGTCGCTGTGTGACGCGTTCCGTGCGGTCGAGCTCGGAGTGCGCAGCCTGCTGGTCGGCGACATCGGCGTACTCGAGATCCTCGGTGAGTTGAAGGTCGACGGCTCGCTGCCGTCGGACCTGGTGCTGAAGACGTCGGTGCTGATGCCGCTGCCGAACGCGCCGACGGCCCGGCTGTACGAGCGCCTCGGCGCGACCAGCCTGAACGTGTCGACCGACCTGCCGGTCCCGGTGCTGGCCGAGATCCGCTCGGTGACGTCGGTGCCGATCGACATGTACATCGAGGTCCCGGACGACCAGGGCGGACACGTGCGGTTCTACGACGTACCGGAGATCGTCCGGGTCGCGGCGCCGGTGTACCTGAAGATGGGGCTGCGGAACGCGCCGAACATCTACCCGGTCGGCGCGCACCTCTCCGGAACCGCCGAGGCCCTCGGCCGCGAACGGGTCCGCCGGGCCGAGTTGATCCTGCGCCTATTGGCCGAACAGGATGAGGGATGAGTTCTTCCGATCCGCTTGTCACCCGGCTCCGGTCGGTGCTGGGTGACAAGGGTGTGCTGGACGATCCCGACGTACTGGACGCTCATCGCAACGATCACGCGACCTTCTGCACGGCCGGCGTACCGCGGGTGCTGGTGCGGCCGTCGTCGACGGCCGAGGTTTCGGAGGTGCTGAAGGCCGCCGGCGAGTTCGGCGTGCCGGTGGTCGCGCAGGGAACGCGGACCGGGCTGTCGGGGGCGGCGAATGCCATCGACGGGTGCTTGCTGCTGTCGACCTCGCGTATGAACCGCGTGCTCGAGGTCTCGGTCGAGGACCAGGTCGCCGTCGTCCAGCCCGGTGTGGTCAACGCCGAGTTGTCCCGCGCGGTGCTGGAACAGGGATTGTTCTACCCGCCGGATCCGTCGTCGTGGGAAATGTCCACGGTGGGTGGCAACATCGCCACCAACGCCGGTGGGTTGTGCTGTGTGAAGTACGGCGTGACGTCGGACTTCGTGCGTGGACTGGAGGTGGTGCTGGCGTCGGGTGAGGTCGTCCGCACCGGCCGCCGGTCGGCGAAGGGCGTCGCCGGGTACGACCTGACGCGGTTGATCGTGGGATCCGAGGGGACGCTCGGTGTCGTCACGGAGGCGACGCTGGCGCTGCGTCCTGCGCCCGAGGCCGCGTTGACCGCGGCGGCGACGTTCCTGTCCATCGAGGACGGGATCGCTGCTGCTGCCGCGGTGATGGCGTCCGGGCTGCGGCCGTCACTGCTGGAGTTCCTGGACGGGCCGACCGCGCGGGCGATCCAGGACTACCGGGACATGGGGCTGCCGGCCGATGTCGGGTCGCTGCTGATCGCCCAGTCGGATCGCGGTCCGCGGGCGGCCGAGGACGTCGCTCGGATCGCCGCGATCTGTTCCGAGCACGGGGCCGTCGAGGTCGCGGAGGCGTCCGACGCCGAGGAATCACGGATGCTGCTCGAGGCTCGGCGGCTGGTCAACGCCGCCTTGGAGCCGTTGGGTGTCACGTTGGTCGACGATGTCGCCGTACCGCGGTCGAAGCTGGTCGCGTTGCTGCGCGGTATCGCCGAGATCGGCACGAAGTACGACGTACTGATCTGTTGCCCAGGGCACGTTGGGGACGGAAACATGCACCCCACCGTGATCTTCGACCGCCACGATCCGGCCGCCGAGGCGCGGGCCCTGGAGGCGTTCGGCGCGGTGATGGACCTCGGGTTGGCGCTGGGTGGCACGATCACTGGCGAACACGGCATCGGCACGTTGAAGACCCGCTGGCTCGAGCAGGAGCTCGGCCCGGCCGGCCTCGACCTGCAACGCCGGATCAAGCAGGCCTTCGACCCCGGCAACCTGCTCAATCCGGGGAAGGTCCTGGAACGCTTCTGAGGTTTTGGAGTCCCCCTGCCTGGAGTCGAACCAGGGACCCGGCCTTCGGAGGGCCGGGCGTGCATCCGTCACCAGAGGGTTTGTCGGGTACGCACTTGCTGGTGCGTACCCGACGGGTGGTCACTCGTCGACCGAGACGACGCGCATCCAGTCGGAACAGTCGGCTTCGCACCACACGTGATCGCCACGGTGGGCGATCCGGTCGCGCTGGACGTGCCCGCAGGCGAGCCGCACCCGGCGCATCGCGTGACCCTGTTTGACCGGAGCACCGGTCCTACCACCCGGAACCCGCTTCCTGAGGTCGGCCATGGCCGGTCCTCCTCTCTTGTCACATTGATAGTTGCTGAAGGCATCTTTGCCTCGTGCAGGAGACAGGATTCGAACCTGCTCAGCCCAAGGGCAACGGGTTTACAGCCCGCCCCACCTCTCCCACGGTGGCGCTCCTACAGATAGCGGCGGACGTTCGCGCGGTACTCGCGGTACTCGTCCCCGAACTTCGTGGTCAGCCCGCGTTCCTCACCGACAACCTCCCGGTGGATCGCCGCGCCGACGAGTGGCATGGTCGCCACCACCCATCCGGACCGGGTGATCAGACCGACCCCCAGCTGCAGCAGGATCCAGCCGACGTACATCGGGTTCCGGCTGATCGCGTACGGGCCTTTGGTGACAAGCGCTTCAGGCTTTGCCAGGTCCGTAGTCGCCGCCCGCACCGAGCCGGCGATCACCAGGCTACCTGCGGCGAGCGCCGCCCATCCGGTACGGCGTTTGCGCAGCCGCCACGGTCGCACCTGTTCCAACGCGAACCCGACCGCGATCCCGGCCAGACTGGCCTCGGGAATCGGGACGTTGGTTAGCTTCGCGTCCGTGCGACCTCCTCGAGAAACGCCTCCGGCTGCTCGATGTGCGGGACGTGCCCGGCATCGTCGATCACCCGCAACGGCCAGTTCAACCGTTGGCTCGCTTCGAGCGCAAGGGGCAATGGAACGAACCGGTCCTGTGCGCCCCACAGCAGCGACGTCGGTACGTCGATCGGCTCGCGGACCTGTTTGGTGCAAGTGCGGATCAGCTGCCGCATCGTTCGCTGGACGTGCGGCACCACGGCACGACTCCGTGTGTAGGTGGTGAACGCGTCCATCCAGTCCGGCGACTTCCGCCGTACCTGATCAAGGTCCGCGAACGCCCAGCGCTCGAACCGCACCATGTTGTCCTCGGTCGGCCGCACGGCGAACCTGATCGCCGTCACCCGAAGCCCGATCGGCATCCGATACCGGCCGACTCCGGGAGCCGCGTAGATCACCAGTTGGCGCAGCAGTTCGCCGTGCTTCGCCGCGAACCGGGCAGCCATCGTCCCGAGCAATGAGTGCGTGATCAGGATCGGCGGCTCGTCGCAGGTCAGCCGCAGCAGCTCGGTCATCCAGCGACCGAACGTCTCGTCGTCCAGCCGGTCAACCGGATCAGACTCCCCAAGCCCTGGTACGTCGGGCACGACAACCTGATGCTCGTCCGCAAGCCGGGCCAGCACCGGCGCCCAGTAGACGCCACCGCACTCGATACCCCCGTGCAGCAACACCAGCGGCGACCCATGCCCACCCTCCAGGAGGACTGTGGACACGCCGCCGACGTCGATCCGCCGTTCATTGACCGGCAGATCGCGCAGCAGTCGTGCGCGTTCTGGCATCACGTTCTTCAGGCTAGGTTCGGGCTCCGCCCGACCGCTTCCGAAGAACTACCCAACTCACGGACACCGGCGACTGCGAACAACTGCGTACGTACGCGGTGAGGGCGAGATTCGAACTCGCGGACCAGGGCGAACCCGGCCGACGGTTTAGCAAACCGCTGCCCCTGCCTGCAGGCGGACCTCACCAGCACGGTCCTGCCGTGTCCCCTGACCACGGCAGGACCACTCTCAACCCTTGACGCAGATGACCTGCTTGAGGTGGGCGACGACCTCGACCAGGTCGGACTGAGCCGCGATCACCGACTCGATGTCCTTGTACGCCGCCGGGATCTCGTCGATCACGCCGGCGTCCTTGCGGGACTCGACGCCGGTCGTCTGGGCGATCAGGTCGTCGACCGTGTACCGGCGCTTCGCCTCGTTGCGGCTCATCCGCCGGCCTGCCCCGTGCGAGGCCGAGTAGAACGACCGCTCCGACCCGAGACCGCGAACGACGTACGACCCGGTCCCCATCGAGCCGGGGATCAGCCCGAGGTCACCGCGACCCGCCCGGATCGCGCCCTTGCGGGTGACCAGCAGGTCGAGCCCGTCGATGTGCTCCTCGGCCACGTAGTTGTGGTGGCACGAGATCGGCTGCTCGAACCGGACGTCGTACGGGAACGAGTCCCGGACCGCCTGCATCACCAGCGCAAGCATGACTGCGCGGTTCCGGGACGCGTACTCCTGCGCCCAGGTCAGGTCCCGGCGGTACGCGTCCATCTCCGGCGTACCGGACAGGAACACCGCCAGGTCACGGTCCGGCAGGTCCGCGTTGTGCGGCAGCGTGCGGGCGATCCGCATGTGCCGCTCGGCGAGCTCCTTGCCGATGTTCCGGCTGCCCGAGTGCAGCATCAGCCAGACGCGGTCCTCGTCGTCGAGGCAGACCTCGATGAAGTGGTTGCCGCCGCCCAGCGACCCCATCTGCTGGTGCGCCTTCTTCTCCCGGTCCTGCACCCCGTCGTGCAGGCTCGAGAACGAACCCCAGAACCGGTCCCAACCACGGTCCAGCCCGAGCTTGCGCACGCTGACCGGGTCCTCGTGCGCCCGGAACCCGACCGGCACGGCGGCCTCGATCCGGGACCGGATCGCCGACAGGTCGTCCGGCAGGTCCGCGGCCGTCAGCGAGGTGAGGACGCCTTCCATGCCGCACCCGATGTCGACCCCGACCGCGGCCGGCGACACCGCCTGCTTCATCGCGATCACCGAACCGACCGTCGCGCCCTTGCCGAGGTGGACGTCCGGCATCACCCGGACACCGTGCACCCACGGCAGCGCCGCAATGTTCCGCAGCTGCTGCAGCGCCTGCGCACCCACCTCGTGCTCCCGCGCCCACATGAGCGTGGAGCTCTTGGCCCCACTGAGCTCAACCGGAAACCCGTCCATCTCCCCACTCTCCTCGATCGTGTGCATGCGGCGGAAGCAGGTCTCGAACCTGCACGCCCGCTGAAGGGCTGACCGTTTTCGAAACGGCTGCCGTTAGGCCGAAACTCGGCTTATTCCGCCAGGTCTGGTGATCTCTGATCCTTCTGCAAACTGTCGGTGGCTCTCGGTAGTTGTTGGCCATGAGCCCACGCCTTCCAGCACCGGAGTCGCGAACCTGCCGGTCGTGCGGCAAGGTGTTCGTCACCAACGAATCGCGCTGGAAGTGCTGGCCGTGTCGGGATCGAGTACTGGGTCATCCGTCGTGTCCCGAGTGCGGTGAACGCATGTCTCGCACAGCCGTGCGCTGCCGCTCCTGTGCGAACGGCGGCCCGCAACCACCCGTCAAAGAGATGTCGATGTCAGCCTTGGCTTGGATCGCAGGACTGATAGAAGGTGAGGGCACCTTCACCAACTCTGGATCCACCTCCGTGCTTCGAGTAGTCATGACCGATCTCGACGTTCTGCAGCGGCTTGAGCGGATCACCGGTGTCGGCCTGATCCGGCCCGTAGCCAGCAGGCAGCCACATCACAAGCAGGCTTATGGGTGGCAGGTGAAGCGACGAGAACACCTCTTGCCGCTCGCGAGGCTGTTGTGGCCACTGATGGGTCAGCGACGGCGAAAACAGATGGAGTCCTGCAAGACACTCGCTCAGGTTTCCTGGCCCGATACCTGGTCGTCTCCAACGGAGTTGACCGGTCCGGCCGCAGCCTGGGTCGCCGGTGTCTTCGAGGGCGAAGGTTGTTTCACCTTGACGAGGCGTCACGGTGGCCGGATCAACTTGGAATCCACGGACGCTGACGTCGTCGAGCGAGTTCACGATCTGACCGGTGGTGATCTGTACCGCCAGGCTGCCCGGAAGGAGAACTGGAAGCCAACCACGATTCTTGCGATCCGTGGGCGCACCAACCTCCGTCGGGTGCTGCCGCCGATCCTGCCATGGCTGCTCCAGCGCCGAGCCGCGCGTGCTTGGCCCATCTACGAGTGGGCGAGGAGTACCGGTTGGACCGAGCGTGGAGATCCCGGGTGTCGAACCCGGTGAGACGACCGTGCAAGGGTCGCTCGCGTGCCGACGCGATCCCCGGACGCCGGGTGGCCGGCGTACCGCTGCCAGGGCAGGGCTCGAACCTGCGGGACCTCGGGTCAGAACCGAGGGTGGGTCACCGTCGCCCACCTGGCATCGCGCTCCGGCGCGACACCTCGGTGGTGTCGCGTCAGAGCGCTATCTCCGCACGCGAGGGGATCCACGGCTGCCACAGCAGTGGCATGCCGGCCTCCTCGGGCGTGCGTGAGCCCTTCTTCTCGTTGCAGGACGCGTGCGCGGCGACGGCGTTCAGCCACTCGCCACGTCCACCACGTGACCGCGGCACCACATGGTCCATGGTGGTCGCGCCGGGCCGGCCGCAGTACGCACAGGTGTGCTTGTCGCGCTTCAGTACGCCGGCCCGCGTGTACTGCAGGCGTCCGGCGGCGTAGCGCCACTTGGTCACGACGTACCGCACCAGGCGCAGCACGCGGGGGAGCGGGAACGGTCCGATGCTCGCGCCGTCGTGCGCTTCCTCGACGACGGCGACCTCCCGGACGAGCATCCGGATGGCGTGCGGAATCGACACGACGTGCAGCTGCTCGTACGAGGCGTTGAGAACGATCACACCGCTCATGTGGTTCCTCCTCCCATCCAGTGTGCCCGACAGCGCGCCGCCAGGTCGGCTGATCTCGGTGTGGTCGTGTGGTGCGGCCCCGGGGACTCGAACCCCGAACCTTCTGGTCCTAAGCCAGCTGCCTCTACCAATTGGGCGAGGGCCGCAGATCTGCTGGTACGACGGTCTGTTGCTCTTCGTGTGGGGTGTCCGGCGGGGCTCGAACCCGCTTCCTCCGGGGTCACGTCCCGGTGCATCGACCGCTTCTGCTTCGGACACAGCACGCCCGGCAGGACTCGAACCTGCACTCCCCGGCTTCGTAGACCGGTGCTCTCTCCCGTTGAGCCACGGGCGTCCGGTGCCCTGCGCCGGATGTGGTGCGGATTTCCGGCGCAGGGCACGTTCGTGGCGCCCGCTCGGCCGGTAGCTGAGCATCCTGCGGGCGCCTGGTCCAGCTGGAGGGACTCGAACCCCCGTCGTCCTCAACCCAAATGAGGCGGCCTAGCCACTGGCCCACAGCTGGTGACGTCCCCGGGGTCGGCCCGGGGACGGTGCCCGGGACGTGCCCGGGCGTCTTCCCCGGCGCACGGGCGGCGCCGCAGGGAAGGTCCGCCCGGCCTCGGCGGCCCGGCGGAAAATGCGATGAATGTCCAGTTGTCAATTGTTCGGGTCGGTATTCGTGAATACCGCACAAAAGCATCGGTGGAAGGAATCGAACCCTCGCGCCCCGGGTTTGGAATCCGGCCGGCAACCATTGCGCACCGACGAGGCAAAAGAAAAGAGCCGCCTGATGCCGGACACCCGGCTCAGACGGCTCCCTGGGACGATCTCCCGCTGGAGATCACCCAGGTGGGCCGCCCGGACTGGGGCTCAGCTCGGCGCCGAGCTGGTGATAAAAGACGGATCGGCTGTCGCGCACCGGTCGCGGACACACCGACAAGGCAATGGCTCCCCGCCACGCCTCCATCGCGTTCCACGTCCTGGTCACGGTCATCTCCTCGAAGTCTTGTAGTTCCTTGCGGGCATTAGTCTCACGCACACCCATCAAAGAAGTCAACGCATTTCCCAAACCCTTTGTTCCCACTGCAATTCCGCACCCCTCCGACGCGCCGCCTACCCCTCGCGTTCCGGCCCACCTCCCCCTGCTACACCCAGTCACCCACTCGCTACCCCCATCCCCTCACCCCGCCCCCTCACGTATCCGATTCGGAATCTCCCCCACCCTCCCGCTACACTCTTGCCTCGGCACCCGCCGCCTTAGCTCAGTCGGCAGAGCGTCTCACTCGTAATGAGAAGGTCGTCGGTTCGATTCCGACAGGCGGCTCCACCCAAACCCCCAGGTCAGAAGGCACTTCCTGACGGTGGGGGTTTCGTCTTTTCGCCGTCCGTGGTGCCGGTCGTGGTGCGAGGCGACCGTAAGCTGCGATCCGTGGCCAAGGACAAGGCGAAGCCGAAGCGTCAACTTGGCGGTATCGAGACGTTGCCGTCCGGCTCGCTACGGGTCAGCGTTTACGCCGGCCGGGACCCGATCACCAAGGACCGGGTGTACCTCCGTGAGACGGTACCGGCCGGACCGAACGCCGAAAAGGAGGCTAAGACTGTCCTTGCTCGCTTCCGCCTTGAGGTCTACGAACGGCGCCACCCCAGGACGGATGCGACCGTCGAGCAGCTCCTCGAGCGCCACCTCGCCGACGCCAAACTCGGGTTCAAGACGAAGAAGAACTACGGCAACCAAGCCGACAAACACATCATCCCCGCCATCGGGCGGGAGAAGGTGCGCGCGGTCGACGCTCACGTGATGGACTCGTTCTACTCCGAGTTACGGCGGTGCCGGGATCACTGTGACCGCAAGCCCCGAACCGATCACCGGACCAATCGAGCGCACGACTGCGACGAGCGCTGCAAGCCACACGTATGCGAGCCACTCAGCGAATCGAGCATCCTCTACATTCACCAGATCCTCAGCGGAGCATTTCGCCGCGCGGTCCGCTTGAAGTGGGTGACCATCAATCCGATCGACTTTGCCGAGCCGCCGTCACCCCCAAAGCCGAGGCCACGGCCACCATCCGTCGAGGACGCTGCGGCAATCGTCAATGAAGCCTGGAAGGACCCCGACTGGGGCGCACTGATCTGGCTAACCATGGTGGCCGGCAACCGCCGCGGCGAGCTCTGCGGCATCCGCTGGCGCCACGTCGACCTCAGTAGAGGTGTGATCCATGTCCAGCGAGCGATCGGCCAGTACGGCAAGGAGACATGGGAGAAGGACACCAAGAACGAGGACGACCGACGAATCGTCCTCGATCCCGAGAGCATTGCGGTGCTCTCTGAGCATCGAGACCGCTGCGAACAGCGGGCACGTGGACTCGGGGCCACGCTCTCTCGCGACGCATTCATGTTCTCCCGCGACCCGCTAGGGCAGACCCACCTCAAGCCCGATTCGGTCACTCAGCGGTACAGCAGGCTGGTGGCTCGACTCGGCATCGACACCTCAATCCACAAGCTCCGTACGTACAACGCAACCGAGCTGCTGACAGCGGGCGTCGACATTCGCACGGTCGCGGGCCGCCACGGCCACGGTGGTGGTGGCGCCACGACGGGTCGTCATTACTCGGCCTGGGTATCGGAGGCGGACCAGCGGGCCGCCGGCACCGTGACACCACGGATGCCAGCTCGACCACTCGTTGCAGACCTTCCCCCGAAAGTGGAGTTCGATCCGAAGCACCGGTTCGAGAAGCTGGCGATCGAGCTGCGCGATCGTATCTACGCTGGCACGCTAGCAGTGGGGTTGCCGATACCGTCGGTCAAAAAGATTGGCCGCGAGACAGGCGTATCGCCTTCAACAGCGCAGCGCGCCGTGCAACTGCTGAGCGACTGGGGACTGGTCCGGGTCGCGCCGGGCAGGCCGACGTTCGTTGCGCCCCGGCCAGCAGATGCGGCAGCTGTCGCCGCCGAATCGACGCAGGAGAGTCCGTCTGCTCCGATGACCGCTGGCCCTGAAGCAATCAAGCTGGAAGTCCGCAGGCTTGGTGCCACCGTAGCCAGCCTGCAGACGCAGGCCGATCCGAGCGACACGGAATCGCTCCATCGCTTGCTGCTCGGCGCTGTCAAGCGCCATGGCTCCCAGCCTCACGAGATCGACGACTTCGAGTTGATCGTCCGGCGCCCTGGCGGCGATGCGATTCTCACCACGTATGTGGCGCTCTCGCCGTGAGCTGGCGCATCGGCCAAGGGCACGTGTGAAGACCGGTTGCCTGCGATCATGGCCTGCATGCAGTCACTGGAGTTGTGGGGCGGCTGGGACAACCTGCTGCAGGGCCTTGTGAGCACTGGCGTTGGAGCGATCCTCGCCGCGGCGACTGCGTGGCTGATCCTGCTAGGCACCAAGCGCCACGAACGCGCTCTTGAGAACGAGCTGAGCGCTCGGACGGCAGCAAGGGAGCTCGACGCTGCTATCGGTGACCTCAGCATTGAGATCGGCCATGCCATAAAGCAGCGCGACGCACTTTCTCTTGACGTGGCTCGTCTTCGAGTGATCCGAATGATGGGACTCGGGCTGGCCGAGATCGAAGTCGTCGACCCCGAGTTCGTTGAGAAGCGGTTGCGCCCGTTCCTAGTGGCACTGGCTGGTGATGTCCAAGCGGTACGCGCAGGAGACTGGTCCGACGAACGACGCCAGGCACTGGTGGCGAACCTGGCCAACACGCATGATCTCCTGTCGGGCTGGGTGGCTCGTCGGGCGACCAGGCGGGAGCGAAGGTCGTTCACAGTTGCTAGGAATCGGGACGGAACCCGCGTGCTGCCACTCCAGCCGGACCGGTACGGCAAAACGGAATCCACTCAGGGGCAGGGCCCAACAGATGAGACAGCGAAGGCTCGCCCGACAAGCAATTAGCGCGCGACTACAGGAGGGCTGTGATCCGACAACTGATCGGCGACACAAGTCCGCCAGGTGATGTGCGACAGGCTAAAAGTCTGGCGGCCACCCGGGACGCCGGCCAACGCACGCACATGCCGAATTGCAGCGGTTCTGGATCGCGGCCCGATCATGCCAGGAAGCGGCCCGATGACAGCTATGGAAGTACAAGGCAGTTCGTTGCATCCTCATTTGTAGGGTCACGCAGTGGTTCTGCTGAGTTGCAAGGGGGACGCCATGACGGAGAACCGGCTCTTGTACTACCCGTATGCGACCATGTTCGACGCGCAGTTGCCCCTCCTGAAGACCGCAGCTTTGTACTTCGACAAGCTCATCTTGCTGGATCCCCGCGACGCGAGTTGGGACCGAGTTGGGCCGAACCCGCTTGCGCTCGACGAAGTTTTGCTGCTTGAGCGGCATGGGCTCCTTGAGCGACTCAACCCCGCAAAGGTGCTGGAGCACTACGGACCAGAGCTCGCAGACGCGATTCGCGAGGACATCCGCGATCCGGAGTTCATACGTCTCTGCGGGGAGCATGCCCAGCGAGTTGGCAAGCACATATGGTCGCTTGCCCTGGCCAAGGTTCCCGACAGTCTCTTGGTCGACGGGCACCTGCGCTCCCTGCTTGGCGAGCTGGCGCCAACCTTGGCAGCCGAAATGGCTCGACGGATCGACGACTACATCGAACACCGTGAGGGGCAGTCCTACCTCTCCGGGAACGAAGACGCTTCCGCCTCGGCGCAGGAGCGTCGGCAGTTGGCCGACTATCGCGACTTCGTCCGCAAGGGCCATGTCTACCCCGAGATTCGGTACGACTCGGCTGGTGACGTCCTCAACTACCGGTACATCGACGTACCGCTGGCCCTCGGCGAGGCGATCATGGTGAACCATGCCCTATTCGGTGGGCTCCTCTTGTCCCAAGCGACACCGATAGCCGATGACCCCTTCCACGCTATGATCCTCGCCCACAAGCTAGGCAGAACCGCGAAGAATCCGCTCGTGCGACAAGTCCTTGAGGACCGGGTCCGGAACCGCGGGCTGCGAACAGATCTGTTGGCGACAGCCGCGCTGCCTGATACGGACCTCAATCTGCCAGCGCTCAGCCCTGATCTGCCAGTTGACGCGGTTCTGGAGTATCGCCAAGACCACACAGACGAGCTCAATCACGTACGGACACACCTCGCAGCGCTCGCGAGGCGCATCCAAACTGACCCCTGGACCGACGACTTCGCCAGAGAACTCGACCGCCGCACCATCCCCGAGCTCGCCGCCGAACTCGACACTGCGCGCGAACGACGCGACGACTGGGTCAACCGCAAACGCAAGCAGGGAATTCTGTCCGCCGCCGGCCTGGCCACCGGAGCCGGGGCGGCCGTATTGACCGTCTTCGCCGCGCCGCTGACTCCGATCGTTCTCGCAATCGCTGGGCTCGGCCTTATCTCCGGAACAGTGGTACCCGGCGCCCAATGGTTCAACGATTGGCGAGAAGGTAGGGCGACCGTGCATGAGAACGGGCTCAGCTACCTGCTGCGCATCTGACGAGTTCCAAGCCGGACAAGGAATCGCGTCCGTGCTTGTTCGTTGCCCGAGGCTCCAGCCTCCCGGAGCCGTCCACGGAACTTCCTGTCACGCCGCGATCCGCGCTTCAGACTGTCGCACATGACCTGGCCGACGAGTGTCGCGCATCACCCGACGGAGGACACGACTACAGGAGGGCTATTTGCCGGATGGACCTCTTGAGTATCAAGGCGCGCCACAAGCGGCGCGCAGCGCGGGCCGGGCTTACGACCTGCGGCCGACGCCCTCCACCCGCGCGCATTGATTGCCGTCGTATCGCTTCCAAGAGCCCGTCCCTGTCAGTGCATGCAACCGAGTCGAGATTGTCGGCTGCGCCCGGCGGTTTGCCCCGCCCCCCTGGTCGCCCAATTGTCCGGTCATGCCGCCGCGCGTCAATGGCGCCTACGGCGTCCCTTCGGGATCGAGCAAGCTCGAGCATTGACCCACGGCAGCCTGCCCTCGGTTGGCAGCTATCAGGAGGACGGGGTTGGCCTGGCGATCGGGTTAGTCGGCTGAGTGGATGTACTCGTCCACCTCAGCCTGAGCCTCGGCTCGGGCCGCAGCGAACGCCTCGCGGAAGTAGTCCTCCGATGAAACCTCACCGCCGATCCATTCGTCGGCATGCGATGAATCAAGCTGGATCCAGCTACCTTCGACGCTCTCTGCGGTCATGGTTTCTCCGCTCGCGATCGACATCCCCATCCCCCCTCGGTTGTCTGCAGTGTCACCGGTCATCGAGCGCAAATCAAGCTCCGGCTGGCGGTAACTTCCGTGTTGCGAGTCCAGCGCCAAGCATGTGCGCGAGTACCTCTGTGGATCGAAGGTCCTGCTTACTCAGCGTGTGTGGTTCGACAGCGTCGACCGTCAGTAGTCCGAGTACCTCATCGCCTGCGTACACAGGACAACTGATGTACGTCCGGTAGGACGCACCGAGGAACAGCGTTGGATCCGCCGAGCTTCGAACATCAGGCTCAATGCCCGACTTGCGCTTCTGAGCTAGGTCGTAGGCCTGTGGAGGTAAATTCTGGTGGCGTGGCTTGCCGCCACGACCGTCATAGGTGAGGAACTTCAACTGACCGTCTTCACACTTGAAGTAGCACGAGCGCGTCTGACCTGCTTTGGATGGTCCGCAAATGCTGGCCGCAACGCCGACAACTTTTTCCACCAGTACCGGAGTCAGCTTGTCGCGATCGGCCTTCGTTCGACAGGCTGCGATCCTTCCGAGGACCTCGGCTATGGGCTCAAAAGCGTCTTGCAGCATGACTGTGAGATTCGTTTTTGCCTGGATCGCTGCCTCACGTGCTGACATGAGTTGCCGTTCCGTTGCCCGCGCACGCGCTGTCCCGACCACCTCCCTGGCGGTCAGAGCGAGAACGCCCACCGCCAACGCTGCGCCTCGCCATATCCAGGAGTCGGGAAATCCCGTCACCGTCGTTGCGACGGTTCCTACGATAAGCAGCGCATATGGCGTGCCGCGAGCGTGTGTTACTGCCTCAACCAACGGGTGCGCCTCCCGAGCTGTGCGCACGCCTTGTTTCATGGTCATGACTGACCATCCCCCCATCACATACTGTGATCCCCTTAACTAACGCACAGTGCCCGAATAGCGGCAGTCTTGCAAGGGGTACCCGCCCGGCCGTTATAGATCCGCGAGCGCGGCCAACAATCCCAGCCGTGTGCCATCGGCGTGCCACTACGGGGGCCGGGTGGCGGTAGTCCAGGCCCGGAGCGGGGTCGGCTGAGCCAGGCGTGGTCGTGGGTCAACGCGGATGGGCGGAGTGATTCCCAAGCCGATGTTCTGTACCCCAGTCGTACCCCAACGGGCGCGCACAGTCTGACCGTGGACGCCCCGGCTGGCCCATGAGCCCAGCGGAGGACATGCGCACTACTTGATGGTGCAGGGTCCTACGGATCAGAAGGCCTGCCGTTGCCTACCAGCATCCCGCGACTTACTAGGTCGCCTGCCTGCATGCTCCGTTGCTCCGAGCCCAACGAATCGGTTGCAGTCCGTGGACTCAGGCAGCGGGGCCAGCGACGAGGTGGCTAGTCCGCGCCAAGCAGTCGCGCGCGATGACGCCACGCGAGTGTCAGGCATGCGGCGCTGGTTTGCCCCAGCGGCTCGCGTGTGGTTAGACGCTCCACCGTTTCCGCGTTGAAAGGTAGTCCTCGGATCGACTTGTTGTTGTCCAGCGACAGTACGACCTCGCCTTCGGGGTTTGTGGCCACCAGGTCGCGGAACAGGTCGTCGAAGACCGTGTCATCGATTACTGTCGTTGTGGCGATGGACGAGTTCAGGCTGAGCGCGTCGAGGATGACCCCGAGGGCATACGGCCGCACCGTGCCGGCCTCGCGGGCGCGGGTCATGTCTCGGAAGAACGGCCAGACTTCGTAATCGACGGGGATTCCACCGCTGCCGTCGTGTTCTGGCTGCCCGAGCATCTCCTCGGCGTACTCGCGGACCATGTTGCGCCAGATATCGAGGTCGGTCTCGACGCTCTCTGGCGAGATGCTGGCGGGCTGGAATTCACCCGCGGGCAACAGGCTGTAGTGCCGACCGTTCGTGACCTTTGTTGGGTCGCGTCTGAGCAGGAAGAAGGTTCCGCTGCCATCGGATGTGTTCCGTCGGATCGTGAGCGTGCTGACCCCCGGGTTCACGACTCGGGCGGACAGGTCGAACGGGTCTGACAGCAGGCCTCTGAACGGCAGATGTGCCCAGTCGAGGTGGCCGGCCATCTCCGCGGCCGCGGCCTCGTGGCCAAGTGGCTCGGAGACGTCCAGCTTGTCAAAGAAGGTTGCGAGTCCGAATGTCATCCGGCCGCCGTCGCTGGTCCATTCGATGCCTGTGAGGCGGTAGCTGTGACGATTCTCGAAGAGCGCAGGTTTACGCAGGTACCGGATGGCGGCGGTGTAGCGGCCGAAAGCGTGACCTGGTGCGCGGAGAGGCAATGTGCCTCGAGCCTCTGCCTCAAGGCCCGTAACACGCGGCTTGCTCGGATTCCTGTCCCACTGCAAGGCGAGCATCTCAAGCGGCACCGGTCCGTTTGGAAGCCAATCGGCTGTGCTGATCGCAGGCACATGCTCGACGCGGAGGGACGGTTCGTACAGGTCGGCGGTTCGTGCGGCTAGGCCAATCCCGCTTTCGATTAGGTACTGCCGTACGTCGCGCCAGTCTGCCTGGCTCGCTTCGACCGCAGCCTCAGGCGCCAGCCGCGATCGGGGCTCGGGCTGCCGGGACGTGGTCTCGCCCGGCGCGGCCGGGGCCGATCCCTCTTGAGCAGCCAGCAGCATGCCGAACCGACGTTGGACGCCTTCGTCCGCGTCTTTCAGAGCTGCATCGAGTACCTCTTGCATGCCCGGCGAGAGCACCATGTCCGGAGACGCCTCCCAGTTCGCGACGGTGCGGACTCCGGCTCCGAGGTGGCCGGCGAAGGTCTCGTTGCTCATGCGCAGGGATGTTCGGAGCGCCGACGCTCGTCGGCCTGTCCACAGGTCAACTACGTCCATCGTCTGGGTCCTCCACAAGGTCCGGCCAGCGTGATTGCACTGTCGTGGCACTGTCGTTGCATCGTCGCGGCATGTTGACCGGGCCACCTCCAGTATTCACTGGTTCACATGAACGCATTGGGCTACGAATGGCGACTCGAACCGGTCAGGTTCGGGTGGCCTCGTCCGACTGCAGGAGTTGCTCGACTGCAGCCAACCGGCGTTCCAGGTCGCCGACGGACTTCCGAAGGTCGGCCAACTCATCGCCAGCCTGCGCTGGACCGGACGTCGACACGAAGACGCCAACTCCTTGGGTGCTCCGCAGTAGACCTTCGCGCTGGAGCAGTTCGATCGCGCGGCGCACCGTCATCGTCGACACTCCGAGCTGCTTGGCGAGCTTTGGGCCGGACGGGAGCCGGTCGCCCACGTTGAGCTCGCCAGTCGAAGTTGCCGCTCGAATCGCATCCGCGACCTGGATGTAGGGCGCGCTTGTTGAGGAGTCGTCCAGCTTCATAGCTGCACGGTAGTCCGCGCTAGGTCAGCTAGTCATGCCTGCCGCCGATTCGTTGTGTGATCTAGTTATCTAGTCTAGTCTAGACAAGACTAGAGTTATCAGAGGGGAGAACGGAAAATGCAGGAGTCCACTGAGGGCAAGCGGGACTGGCTCAACGTCGCGGAAATGGCTGCGGTGATGGGTCTCTCGGAGATGACGCTCTACCGCGCGATCGCGAACGGAGAGTTTCCGGCTGTTCGCATTGGCCGGCGTCTCTTCATTCCGGCCCGGCTGCCCGATCAGCTGGCTGAGGCTGCGATCAGTACCGGGCGGGTCGTCACGGCCGCCGAGGTTGCCGGCGAAGCCTCATGAGCGCGGCGTCGCGCGACGCCCGAACAGAACAAGCGATTGCAGACCGGCCCCGCCCAGGCGCCAACCAGAACAGGGCCGGTTCTCCCATCACTCAGCAACGAGTTCGAGAGGTCTACAGCATGACTGACGCAGTACAGGGCGGCCCGGAGTGGGTGCCGCAGTTTGGGATGTTGGAGGAGGTGCCGGCCGAGCGGGCGGAGTTCATCCGTGGCTTGTTCGAGTTGGCGGCGTTTGTGGCGGATCACCCGGAGTGGCCGCTACCGGACGTCCACGGGGGCATCTTTCCTCGCGGCGAGGACTTCGCCGCTGAGGCGGCCGAGGTCGATCGGATCGCGGCGACGCTCGGAACGGTGGCTGCGTTCCGCGCGAGGGGTGGTCATTACCACGCTGAGCGGCTGTTCGGTCCGGTGCGCGTGTACGCCATGGCCAGTACGCCGGAGCACGATGCTGCTTACGACGCGCACATGTCCTACCGCGACAACGTCCAGCCGGTCGACGGTGGCGTGACGGGTGGTGCGCGATGAGCGGGCACACGGCGCTTGATCTGGCGTGGCGGATGCACGATTCGGCCGCGCAGGCGATCGACAAGGCGGACACGAAGGCGGGGTTCGCGGCGACGGTGGAGACCGCGCTGGCTGCGGTGGTGTTGACGCTGGTGGCGCAGTCGCACGGCGACCCGGTGGTTGTGCGGGTGCTGTTCGGTGCGGCGCTGGTTTGTCTGGCGGTGGCGTTGGGTTCTGCGCTGGTGGTGGTCGTGCCGCGGCTGCACCACCCAGGCGCGATGCTGGAACCGGGGGAGTTCCTGTACTTCGGCGCGGTGCAGATGCGATCGGTCGATCTGCTGGTCGGTCGGCACCTGGACCCGCAGCCGCTGTGGAGGGTTGCTGAGCCGCTTGTGGCTGTAGTGCATCAGGCCAAGCGGCTGGCCGACATTGCTTGGACGAAGCACAGGTGGCTGCGGGTGTCGTTCGCCGCGGCGGTGGCCGGCGCGGTGTTCGCGGTGGTCGGTGTCCTGGTCGGTGGTGCGCGATGATGCGGCGGCCGACGAAGACCGAGGGTGTGCTGGTGCCGCGGTTCACGCTCGCCATGGTGGCGCTGGTGGCCCTCGGCGTCGGCGCGGTGGCGTGGGACCGGACGCCGGGCCTGAGTGAGCTGGGCTACTGGGCTGCCGCGACCGGCGCGGTCGGTCTGGTGACCGCGGGCCTGTTGTTTTGGCGGTTGATGCACGGCGCGCTGATTGCGGCGCCGTTGTGGGTCCTGCTGGCAGGTGCGATCGGATTGCGGCTGAGTGCGCCGGGTGGCGCGGCCGGGTGGGTGATCGCGGCCGGCGTGCTGCTGCTGGTGACGCTGGGCCTGGTGGCGGTGAACCGCCCGGTCGGCGGCGGGCTCGCGGCCGCGTGGTGGCTGGCCTACGCCGGCCTCGTGCTGCGCGCCCTGCCGGACTCGGTGCAGGCCTCGCAGCGCTGGTGGCTGCTGTTGCTCGCGGCAACAGTTGCGCTGATCGCGACAGCGGGACTCACGCTGCGGTCGCGGTCGAGCTCGCGGGGCCTGCTGCGCCGCCTGGGCCGCGCCGGCCGGGTCACTGACGGGCTGGCGTCGGCGTGGGACGTGCACCGCAACGCCTCGGCGCGGATGCTGCGCCGCAAGGCCAAGCAGGTCCGCCCCTCCCTGGCAGAAGTGCCGGCGTGGAAGCGGCGCTTCGTGCCGCTGACCGAGCTGGGCACGACGGTCGCGACGGTGGGCTGGGTCAAGGTGCGGTCCTCGGCGGAGGATCACACGCTGACGGTGGCCGGGCCTCGGGCGGGCAAGACCGGGCTGGTGATGGGGCACCTGCTGGATGCGCCGGGCGCGGCGATCGTGACCTCGACCAAGACCGACGTACTCGACATCACCCGGAACTTGCGCGACAGGCGGGGCCCGGTGTGGGTGTTCGACCCCGACGGCCTGACCGAGGACGGGTCCACGATCACGTTCGACCCGCTGGTCGGCTGCACCGACCCGGCGGTCGCGATGGACCGCGCCTCGGACCTGCTGGACGGGATCGGCGCGACCTCGGCCGATGCCGAGCACTGGCTGAACCTGGCCCGGCAGGCGCTGACCGCGTTGATGCACGCCGCCGCGCTCGGCGGCTACACGATGGCCGACGTGCAGGCCTGGGTGGCCCACCCGGACACCGGCAAGGACGACGTGCTGTGGGAGCTGCGGGTCGCGAACGCGGTCGGGTTCGAGCAGCAGGCGATGCAGTTCTTCACCAACAACGACCGCACCCGCTCCAGCATCTCTACGACGATCATGCCCGCGCTGTCGTGGCTGTCGGTGCCGACGGCTGCGGCTGCCGCGGCGCCGGGCGGGGTGCCGTTCGACGTGGCGCGGCTGCTCGAGGAGACCGGCACCGTGTACCTGCTCGGTGCGGAGGACAAGAAGACCGCCCCGCTGGTAACCGCGCTGACGGCTCATATTGCCCGGTCGGCGCGGGCGATCGCGGTCCGCCGCAAGGGCCGCCGGTTGGAGCCGCAGCTAACGATGGTGCTGGACGAGGCCGCGCTGATCTGCCTGATCCCCCTCGATAGGTGGTCCGGTGACTTCGGATCCCGCGGCATCACACTGCACATCGTCGCGCAGTCGCGGGCGCAGCTGCGAGAGCGGTTCGGCGAGGCCGCGACCGGGTCGCTGATGACCAACGTGACCACCAAGATCGTGCTCGCGGGCACCAGCGACGATGACGACCTGCAGTTCTGGTCGACGCTGTGCGGGGAGCGGCTGGAGCAGACCGCGACCAAGGACCGCACCACCGGCGGGGTGTCGATCAGCGACCGCCACGTGCCGGTCCTGACCCCTGGCCAGATCGCGCAGCTGCGCGCCGGGCAGGCACTGATCATCACCCGCGGCATGCCGCCCGCGATCGGGCGAGTCAAGATGGCGTGGAAACGCTCGGATCTGCGCCGGGAGCGGTTCCACAACCGCCCCGCCGTGCAGTGGACCGGCCGTCACCTGGCCGCGCTCGAGAACCGGGCCGGTGCCCGGCTGGTCGGCGGCTGCGCATGGCTGCGAGACCACGCGCTGACCGGGGCCGAGCGGATCGAGGCTGCTACCCGCCGAGTCACGCGCCGGGTCAGTGCACTCCTGGTCCGCCGGATCGGGGCTGCGCTGACCTGGTTGGAGGCCAACGACCCGGCCCGCGAACTCCTCGCCCGGCTGCGGCTGGCCGGGGCGATGCGCAAGGCCCGTGCCCGGATCGCGGCTCGCGCCGGGCGGCCCGTGGATCGGGAGGTCCGGCGATGAAGTGGCCTGTGGCAACCAATGTCTCACCGGTCGCTGGCCTGGTGACGATCTGCGGGTCCACCCGGTTCCGCGGCGACATCGCGCGGGTGAATCGTGAACTGACCCTTGCTGGCTATGTCGTCCTCGCACCCGGCGTGTTCGGGCACGACGGCGACCAGGTCACCGAGCAAGACAAGAAGCGCCTCGACAGGCTGCACCTGACCAAGATCGATCTGGCGGCGTGGATCTATGTCGTCAACCCTGGCGGGTACATCGGGGAGTCGACCCGGCGCGAGATCGCCTACGCCACCAGCACCGGCAAGCCCGTGTGGTATCTCACCGGAGGCCGGTGATGACCGGCCAAGGCGTGGAGTGGGTGCAGTTGTGGGACGGCCGCCGCTGGCCGGGCAGGGTCCGGGGTGGTCTGCCCGAGTTCCGGTTCGGTCAGGCCCCTTCGGGCCTGTCCACGCGTCGCCAGCTCCGAGACAAGGGCCTGTCGCGTGGCGGGCAGGAGCCGTTCGCTCGGTTGACATGGAAGCGGGATCAGCGGTTCGCGTGGCTGTACGTCGACGCCAAGGCCCGGGCCAAGCGGATCCCGAGCGACAAGCAGCTCGCCGCCGTCGGCAAGGCGCTGGCTGCCCGGAAGGTGTGCGGCGAGTGCGGCCCGGTCGATCACTTCGTCCGCACCACGGACCGGCTGTGCGGTGACTGCCACGCAGCCGGCGTGACACCGACCGCAGGCGGCACCACCGGATGGCGGACCGTCCAGCACTGGCAGGAGCAGTCGTCGGAATCCGAGCAGTCCGACGACGAGAGCGAGCAGGCCGAGCGGGACGAGGCGACGCCGGCGGCGGCCAGAGCCGCCGAGGCGCTGGCCCGCGCCACCGCCCGAATCGACAACGACCTAGCGGCGCAGCGAGATGAGCAGCTGGCCCGCTGGCACGCCGACGACCAGGCAGCGCGGTTCGCTGCCGAGCAGGCCCACGGCACCGACCAGCAGGACCGGTCGTGGGACGAGAGGGGAGTGGCCTGATGCGCCACGACGACGACAAGGACCCCGGCACCGCCGCGCTCGCGGCGGTCGCCGGCCTCGCCCGGTCGGTCGAGGCACTGACCCGCGACGTGGCCGCGATGAAGACCGGGCTGCGACACACCGCCAGCAAGACCGAGGTCACGCGGCTCAACGACACGGTGGCCGCACTGGGCAACACCGTCACGCAGTTCGAGGACCTGCTGACCCGGATCGCCGCCAAACCCGGCGGCAGCCGCGGCGAGGCCGCGGGCGCGGGTGAGGTGGAGCCGGTGCGGTCGTGGCTGCGGCTGCCCGAGGCCGACGCCGCCGCGGTCGAGGCGGTGCTGAGCGAACTGCTGCCGTGGATGGAATCCACCTATCTGCGGTACGCGACCGCGCGGGAGTCGCTGCCGCCGTGCTGGCTGTGGCACCCCGAGGTCGTGGAAGAACTGCTGTGGCTGATGGACGCCTGGACCGGCGCCTACGAAGGCCCGGAGGCCTCGAATCGGCTGGTCGGGGACTGGCACGACCGGCAACGTCCCGGCGTCACGCGCCGCATCGGCGAGTACGCCCCGGCCTGTGACGTGCTTGCGCACCGCGACGAGGCCGGCCGCCGCGCGGTGACGGTGCCGCTGGCGGCCAGCGCCGACCCGTTCGTGACCTGGTGGGCCACCGGCCGCGCCGACAACGGCCCGAAGCCGACGGATGAGCAGATCAAGGCGGGCCGCCGCGGCGGCCTGACCGCCGTACCCAACACCGCTGGAGGCCAGCGATGACTACGCGACTCACCAACCAGCTGATCGATCTGCCCGAGCTCGCCGACCTGGGCGCGGTGACGTGGCCGATGATCGCCGCCGGCACGGCCGGGCTGCTGATCCTCGCGGCCACCATCACCGCCGTCGGATGGGCGGCCCGCCGTACAGTCCGCGGCGTCGCTGAAGCGGTCGAGGCGGGTCGGCTGACCACGCGGCGTGTCCTGATCACGGTGGCGGTTGTGGCCGCGCTCGGTGTTGCCGGGATCGGCGGTGCCCGGTCGTTCACTGCGGTGTCGGAGAAGTTCGACAGTGCGTTGGTGCCGTTGGTTGCCGACGGCATGATCATCGCCTGCACGGCGTTGCGGCTGGCCGCGCTGACGCGTGGGTGGCGGATCCCGGGCGCGCTGGTCACGACCTATCTCGGGATCTTCGGCACGGTGTGGCTGAACGTCGACACCGCCCACGGTGTCGCGGACGCGGTGGCGCACGCGCTGGCTCCGCTGGCGTATGCGGTGCTGGTCGAGATGCTCGCGCACCTGCTGCGGCTGCACATGAAGCTGGCCCAGCCCGCCAAGCCGCGGCTGTCGGCGCTGACGTGGTTTACGTCGCCGGTGATCACCACCCGCGTGTGGCTGCACCTGTCGCGGACCGGCAGCGACGACCCCGCGGCGGCGCGGGCTCTGGTCCAGCAGGTGGTGCGGATGGCGTCGCGGCTGGCGACGCTGTGCCCGAGCCAGAGGCTGTGGCCGTTCGGCGCGGCCCGGGCCGCGCGGGTTGCGTGTCTGCAGACCATCCGCGACGGCCTGCTGTCCGCGGGCGACCTGGCCGCGCTGCTGCCGGCCACCGGCCGACTCACCCCGGGCGAGCTGCTCGCGGTCGTCGACTCCGCGGCCCTCGGCCTAACCAGCCCCGGCGACGACCAGGTGGACCCGGTGGATGCGCAGCCAGGCGTCGAGGACGCCGACCGGGAGCCGATCGGTGCACCCGTGTGGCTGATCGCCTACCTGCTCGGTGCACTACGCACCACCACAGAGGCTGCACCGGACGCTGCACCGATGCACAACGACGATCAAGACGATGCACCCGCACCGGTGCATGACGACGACCAAGACGATGCACCCGCACCGGTGCATGACGACGACCAAGACGATGCACCCGCACCGGACGCAGCCGGTCACGACGCAGCACCCCGCAGGGGCGCTGGGCCTTCGGATGCCGAACTGCTCGATGCGGTGCAGCGCCACGCGGCCGAGAACGGCGGCGCGCCCTTGGGGCAGCGCGAGATCCGCCGCGCCACTGAGGAGGCCTTCGGCCGGCCGGTCGGCTTCGGTCGCGCCAAGCGCCTGCAGGGACTGGCCGGGTGGGCCGAGCCCACCACTCACGACACCCCGGCACCGACCACCTCACAGACCAAGGGACAGCTCCCGCTCGTTACCGAGCCCGGTGAAAACGCGACCGAGAACGAACGCGACACCGACAGTGCCACCGATGACGAGACCACCGACCGCGAACTCGAAACGAGCAGCAGCCGATGAACAGCCCAAAGAACACCCGAGCAGCAGACAGTCGCCAAGCCACCTACCAGGCCAGTTACGAAGCCGCAGACGCGACCGACCAGACGACATCTGACCATCCCTCAGCAGACAGCTTCAGGATGAAAGAACTCAGATCACACCTAGGCATCACGATCAAATGGAGCCTTGACTCCGCTTCGCGTCGTCGGTTCGGCTGGCCGCCGCTTGCGGCTTCCGGCGCTGGCGCGCCGGTTGTGGCGGGGGGTGCGGCATGGCGGTGGTGAGTGTCCGCAGCGGCCACCGGGCCGACTATCTGACCGGCGCGGTCGCGGCCGGGCGGGAGAACTACTACACCGGGGCGGTCGCGGCCGGTGAGCCGCCGGGGCGCTGGTTCGGCAAGGGCGCGGAAGCGCTCGGGCTGTCGGGTGAGGTTGATGCGCAGGACATGACCGCGCTGTATGAGCGGTTCATCGACCCACGCGACGAGGCGTTCCGGGATCCGGCGCGGTGGGACGAGGCCGACACCCTCGGGCACACCGGCCGCAACTACAAGTCCGAGGAACAGGTGTACGCCGACTCGCTGGCAAAGGAGCCCGGTGCATCGCCGGAGCGCCGCGCCGAGTTGCGTGCACTGGCGGGCAAGGCGGTGCGCAAGAACGTGGCGTTCCACGACGCCACGTTCAGTCCGCAGAAGTCGGTGACGGTGCTGCACACCGCGTTCGAGGCCCAGGAGGTGCAGGCCCGCACCGCAGCGGAGCGGGCGCGCGGTGCACTGACCGACGCCGAGCGCACCGGGAACCGCAACGCGGTGCTGGTGCACCGGGCGGCGGTGCGCACTGCGGAGCGGGAAGCGGTGCAGTGGAGCAAGCACCGCCAGGCGGTCGAGGACGCGATCTGGGCCGGGAACCGCGCCGCACTGAACTACTTGCAGGACAAGGCCGGCTATACCCGCGTCGGGCGCTTCGGGGGAGTGACCGGCCGGTGGGCCGACGCCCACGCCTGGACGATCGCGTCGTTCTTCCAGCACGACAGCCGCGAGCACGACCCGCAGCTGCACATCCACAACGCGATCCTCAACCGCGTCCAGGGGCCCGACGGCAAGTGGCGCACGATTGACTCGAAGGCGCTGCACCGGGTTCAGCCCGCGGCGGCGGCCGTCGGGGAGCGGGTGATGGAGCAGCACCTGATCAAGGCGCTCGGGGTGCAGTTCGTGACCCGGCCTGACGGTAAGGCCCGCGAGATCGTCGGGATCGACCAGGCTGTGATGGACATGTTCTCCTCGCGCCGCAAGGCGATCACGAAGAAGACCGCGCCGTTGGTGGCTGCGTTCGAGGCGAGGAAGGGTCGGGAGCCGAACAACCTGGAGCTGGCCTACCTCCAGCAGCAGGCGTCGCTGGCGACCCGCAAGGCCAAGTCGCACACCGGTGAGGCTGTCGAGCAGCGGCTGGAGCGGTGGGACCGTCAGCTGCGCGCGGAGGTTAGCGGGGGACTCGGCAAGGTCGCGCGCGACGTGCTCGCGTTGCGCCAGCGTCAGTGGCTGCCCGGCCGGATCAATCAGGCCAAGGTGCTCGAGACTGCCTTGGCCGAGGTGCAGGCCAAGCAGGCGACCTGGCGGGCGGCTGATCTGACCCGGGCGATCAGCGACGCGTTGCCGGACAATCTCGGCAACATGCGCCCGGCGAGGATCGAGCGGCTGCTGGACCGGCTGACCGAGCGCGGCCTGAAGCTCGCGCAGCAGGTGGACGCCGACCGGCCCGGCCACAGCACCGCCGAGCTCGCGGCGCTGCCCGAGGAGCTACGCCGCGGCGACGGGTCGTCGGCGTACGCCGCGCCGGGCGCAACCCGGTACGTGACCCCGGATCACGTCAAGGCTGAACGGCAACTCGCCGCGTCTGGCTACGCCCGCGGCGCTGCCGCAATGAGCCCGCCGAGTGCGCAGGAGTTCGTGGAGCGCCTGACCGCCGATGGTCTCCAGTTGGGCGCCGACCAGGAGGCCGCGGTGCGGGGCATCCTCACCTCCGGCGCGAAGGTCGAGACTCTGGTTGGCCCAGCTGGCACCGGCAAGTCCCGCGTGGTCGGCGCGCTCGCCAGGGCCTGGAAGGACTCCGGCCTCTGGGAGGGGCAGCAGCGCCGGATGGTCGGGCTGGCCGCGTCCCAGGTCGCCACCGAAGTACTGGCTGCTGACGGCGTCACCGCTATGAACATCACCCGGTGGCTGATCACTCAGCACCGACTCGGCGTCGACTCGATCCCGCGCCCCGAAGACCGGGTCTGGAGCCTGCGCGAGGGAGACCTGGTCGTGGTGGACGAGTCGGCGATGGCTAACACCAGCGACCTGGCCCAGATCCACGCACACTGCGACGCCGCCGGGGCGAAGCTGCTGCTGGTCGGTGACCACCGTCAGCTCGCCGCGGTCGGTGCCGGTGGCGGTATGCGGCTGGTCACCGCGCACGCGCTCCACCATGAACTCAGCGAGACCCGGCGCTTCCAAGCGGACTGGGAAGGCCCCGCGTCGCTGCGGCTGCGTGACGGTGACGAGTCGGTCCTGGCCGAGTACCACAAACAGGGCCGTATCCTCGACGGCGGCCACCTCGAAGCAGCCCAGCGTTCGGCGGCCGATGCGTGGCTGGCCGACCACCTCAACGGCCGCCACGCCCTGCTGATCGTAGACACCAACGCCCAGGCCGCCGACCTGTCCGCGCAGCTGCGCGCGCGGTTGGTCGAGTACGGCCAGGTTGACGACGAGCGCACCGTCTGGCTCTCCTTCAGCGGCAACCGAGTCGGCGCTGGTGACCTGATCCAGACACGGCTCAACGCCTGGGAGCTCAACGGCTACCGCGGCAACAAGCGCGCCGCGTTCAATCGCGACGAGTACCGGGTGGTCGAGGTGCTGGACGACGGCGGGCTGCGGGTCGCGCCGCTGATCCGTGGCACCCGCGAGCCGGTGCCCGACGAAACGATGATCCTGCCCGCGGACTACGTTCAGGGCTGGGTGGCGCTCGGCTACGCCGCGACCGTCCACGCCTCGCAAGGACTGACGGTGGACTCCAGCCACCTGGTCGCCACGCAGAACACATCGATCTACGCGCTATACGTCGCGATGACTCGCGGGCGGGTCGCGAACACCGCACACGTCGTCACCCAGTCACTGGCCAAGGAAGCCGAGTACGGCGAGACCGCCGCCGCCGCCAAGAGGTCGGCGATGTCGGTGCTGCGCGGCGCGTTCGACATGGACGACCCCCAGCTGTCGGCGTTGCAGACCGCCGCCGAGGACGCCGCCGAGGCCAACCGCCTGCGCACTCCCGCCGAACTCCTCGCCGACGGCATCGCGCTCGCCACCGCGGGCAGGACCGCGCGCTGGCTGGACGAACTCACCGAAGCCGGTGTGCTCACGCCGGATCAGCGCACGAAGCTGGCGGTCGAGGATGGTGCAGGGACGCTCCAGACGTTGCTGCGGCGCGTCGAGCTGGCCGGGCACGACCCGCGCAAGGTGCTGACCGACGCGATCCAGCAGCGCTCGCTGCACGACGCCCGCAAGGTCAGCCACGTCATCCAAGACCGGATCACGAACACCTACCGGAGCCTTGATCCGGCCGGTGACAGCTTCGCTGACCGGCTTCCGCAGGTTGATGACCCGATGTGGTCGGCGTACCTGGCCAGCCTGGCCACCGAGGCCGACCGCCGCACCGAGCAGCTCGGCGAGCAGGTCGCCGCCGAGCTGCCGCAATGGGCGAAAGAAGCTTTCGACGCGCCACCGACAGGGGCCGGGCCAGCGCGTGACGAGTGGATTCGCCGCGCCGGCGTCGTGGCCGCGCACCGCGAGGTCATGAGCCACGAGGCCAGCGACGACGCGCTCGGCAAAGCGCCGAAGCCCGGCCAGGTCGAGCAGTACGCCTCCTGGCGCGCCGCGTGGCGCGCGCTCGGCAAACCCGAAGCCGACCGGGCCGAGGCCGAGATGTCGAACGGCCAGCTGCGGGTCCGGGTCCGTGCCTACGAGCGTGAGAAGGCGTGGGCGCCGCCGTACGTCGGTGAGGAACTCGCCGGCACCAGACAAGCCGCAGAGCGCGAGCGCCGCACCGCCGCACTGCGAATCGCGGAAGCCGACGCCAGCAACGACGAGACAGCCAGAGAGCGGCTGCGCACCGACGCCGGGCAGGCCAAGGCCCTCGCGAACGCCCTCGACGCCCGCGCCGCCGAGCTCCAGGCCGCCGACGAAGCCCGCGCGGTCTGGCTCGCCCACACCGCCGAGACCCGCGCGAACGCCGAGCGGGCCGCGTTCGAGCTGGAGACCCGCGGCATCGACAACACCGACGACGGACCCACACCCGAAGAGCTGCTCGACACCATCGACGCCGAGGCCGCCGAAAACGAGCACCGGGAAGTCACCGACGAGCACGAGCTGGCCGACATCGCCCAGCAGCGCGACGCCGACACGACCGCTGCCGCGCATGGCGACGAGTCCGCCGTTGCCGGACTGGTCAACGACCAGCTAGCCAGCAAGGCCGCGGGGCCGGACCTGGCTGCCGACGAGATCCCCTCCGCCGAGGTTGTTGCCGACGACAACATAGACGAGGCCGAGGTGAGCAGCGATCTGGACGCCTCCCAGCCGGGCGAGGACCGGGATCTGCTGGAGAGCCAGGCACCGGCCGACATTCGCGAGGTCGCCGCCGACGAGGAGCAGGTCGCAGAGTCCGACGTGCCGACAGTTCCGTCCGCGGACGAGACCGCCGAAGCGGTACGCCGTGCGCAGCGGGCACTGATCGAGATTCAGCACCGCCGCGAAGCCGAAGAACGCCACGCCGACGCCGAAGCCGAGGCCCGCGCCGAGGAACTCGCCCGGTGGCACGCCGACGACACCAGCACTCACACCGCTCCCGCCACAGTGACGGCCGCCGATGAAGCCGCACACGACGACGGCCCGGTAATGGAGCTAGGCACCTACGACGACTGACCACGTGTAGTCCAGGCTCTCCCGCCCCTGGCGGGCGGGAGAGCACCCAGGCCTCCGGCCGGGACGAAAGCCCTTCTGTGGCTGGGGTTGGTGGCCGGGTGCCAGACCGCCCCCTCCAAAGTCAAGGGCTTCTCGCCTGGAGGACGACGGCGCTCGCTGCGCTCGCTTATTTCCTTGTCCACCAACCGAGAACCCCTTGACTTCGGAGCCTCTAGCGGCCCGGCAGACGGCAGTAGCCGGCAGGCCCCAAAGAACGGGGACTGCCGTCACACAACGGCCACCAGCGGCACAGGGGAGAACACGATGCCGAAGGCAACAGCAACCACCCAGCAGACCGGCTGCCCGCCGTGGTGCAGCCCCCGGCGTCAGGTCGGCTGCGGCCGGCCCGGCTGCCCGTCCAGCCCACAGCGCCCCCGGACGCCCCGCCGCTGACCCCACTGCTCGGGGAGGGCCGTGGTGAAGGACCACGCACCCACGGCGCCTCCCCGCACCAACCCTTCACAGGAGGACTCCCTGATGAACCACCTCACCTTGGACACGCACACCGACCGCTGGCACGTCGCCACCTGCACGCGGTGCCTCGGCCCGATCAACCCGGGCGATGAGGCCTACACCGCGCACGTCAGCAAGTACGAGCCGATGAACCCCGGTCCGGAGTGGGAAGCCGTCGGCGACTGGGCCGCCCCGGTGCAGCTCGGCGGGTGCCTGTGTGGTGTGTGCCGGAAGGCGTTGCAGGCGTTCCTGATGGGCTGGGACGACGGGTTCGAGCGCCGCCAGAACAGCGTCTCGGCCTACCTGGACGCCGGTCGGGAGTCGCGATGACGCTCACGATGACTGACCTGTTCTGCGGGGCCGGGGGCTCGAGTACCGGCGCTGCGCAGGTGCCGGGGGTGACGGTGCGCCTGGCCGCGAATCACTGGAAGCTGGCCGTCGAGACCCACAACAGCAACCACCCGGGCACCGACCACGACTGTGCGGACCTGTCCCAGGTCGAGCCGCGCAAGTACCCGCGCACCGACATTCTGTGGGCGTCGCCGGAGTGCACGAACCACTCGCAGGCCAAGGGCAAGAAGCGCAACGTGGACGCGATGCCGGACCTGTTCGGCGACACGCTGCCGGACGAGGCGGCGGAACGCAGCCGGGCGACGATGTGGGATGTGGTGCGGTTCGCCGAGCACCACCGCTACTCAGCGATCGTGGTCGAGAACGTCGTGGACGCCGCGCTGTGGGTGCTGTGGCCGGCATGGCGCTCCGGGCTGGACGCGCTCGGCTACTGCGTCCACGTGGTCTACCTCAACAGCATGCACGCCCAGGCTGGTGGCCTGCCGGCGCCGCAGTCCCGCGACCGCCTCTATGTCGTGGCGCACCAGCGCACGTCGACCTGCCCGGACCTGAACCGGTGGACCCGCCCGCAGGCGTGGTGCGAGGGGTGCGGCGAGCTGGTCCGGGCGATGCAAGCGTGGAAGAAGCCGGAACGGACCTGGGGCCGATACCGCGCCCAGTACGTGTGGCGCTGCCCGAACGTGGCCTGCCGCAACCAGATCGTGGAGCCCGGCTGGCTCCCGGCCGCAGCTGCCATCGACTGGACCCTGACCGGCGAGCGAATCGGCGACCGCGCGAGGCCGCTGGCCGACAAGACCATGGCCCGCATCCGCGCCGGACTCGAGCGCTACCTGCTCCCGGAGCTGCTGGTGCCGGTCGAGGGCCGCGACGGCAAGACCGCAGCACCACTGTCGGAGGCGATGCGCACCATGACGACCCGCAACGAAACCGGGCTACTGGTCCCTGCCGGCGGCACGCGGAAGGAGACCGCGACCCACACCGGCGACGTGATGCGGACCAGGACCACGCGCGAATCCGAGGCACTGGTCGTGCCGCTGCGCAACAACAACACCACCAAGAAGGCCACTGACCCGTTCGACACGTTCGCCGCCGCAGGCAACCACCACGGGCTACTGATGCCGTACTACGGCAACGCCACCTCGCGCGCCACGAGCGAGCCGCACGGCACGTTCACCACCCGCGACCGCTACGCACTCGTCATGCGCAACAACGGCTCCCGCCGCGACGGGGCGGAGATGTGCACACCGGCGACCGCGACGCTGCGGACGCTGACCACCGCCGGGCACCAGTCGCTGCTGGAGCCGCAGACCATCGCGGTCGAGGACTGCCTGTTCCGGATGCTCGAACCCCACGAAGTAGCGGCAGGGATGGCGTTCACGACCGGCTATGTGGTGCTGGGCAACAAGCGCGAGAAGGTCCGCCAGCTCGGCAACGCCGTCACCCCACCCGCCGCCCGCGACCTGATCGCTGCCGTCGCCGAATCCCTCGGACACGACCTCACCAACCTCCCCAGCAGCTCTGACCAGCCCGCCGCCTGACCGGGCCGCAGTCGGCCGGACCTCCCAACCGAGGTTCGGCCCCTCGGCCGCCCGACCAGGTGACACGTAACCGTCAACACACACACAGGAGAAACCACGATGAGCGACTCCACCAACACCGAGACCCAGACCGACACCGGCGCCGAACCCGACGACTTCCAGATCGCCGCTACCGCGATCACCCGCGCGATCCGCGCGATCAACAACAACCAGCGCGGCGGCGACGGCGCCGGGTTCATCACCCACCTGCTCGCCGCCGTCGCCGCGAACCTCGGCAGCAGCGACGCAGTGACCGCAGGCCGCCCGGGATCGTGGGAAGCCGCCGGCGTGACCGACCTGCTGCGAAGCACGGTCGGCTACGACGACGAGTATCTGCTGACCTATCGCACCGAACCGGTCGAGGTCGTCGTGAACAGCGTCTACGAGCTGGACGACCTCGGCATGTTCGAGACCTACGAAGCCAGCACCAACCACATCGGCCAGACGTTGTTCGGTGACCGCTGGACCCCGTCGCGCGACCGGCTGACCCTCGACCAGCTGGAGAAGATCGAGGACATCGAGGAACCGCTCGCCGAGCTCGAGCACAGGGACCGCGCCGAGTACCGGCAACGGTTCACCGCCACCGTCCAGGCTCGCTTCGAGCAGATGCGCACCGAAGACCCCCACCGCTACCCCGAGCACATGACAGTGACCGTCCGGTTCGCCGACGAAGACCTCAGCTACCCCGCTAGCAACGACGACCTGACCGACCTGTGGGGCAGCGATCTGGCCAGCCTCCTCTACCAGCACGCCCGCGAGCACACACCGCTGCCCGGCAGCAACACCCAGCCGGACTGGACCGCCGGCCAATCGCACGCGAAGGCCCTGCTGGACGCCGGGCACTGGCCACACCTGCGCATCCCGCAACACGCCCACTACGGCACACCCACCACCACGAAGGAGAACTGACCATGTCCCAGCGCATCCCGAACGGCACACTCCTCACCACGTACGACCACCTGATCGAGCTGGTTTCCCACGCGATGGCGCCGGTGGTCATCGACCGCGACGGCACCCCATGGATCGTGTTCGCGACCGAGGACGGCGACGACTACGCGGTCACCGTGCCCTGCCCCGACGACGACATTCCCGGCCGAACCGACTTCCACGGGCTGTGCGAGCGTGGCCCGCTGCGCGTGGTGTTCAACGGCGACCGAAGCCCCGAGGCGTGGCCCGGTGCGAGCAAAGACCAGGGGGTGTGACGGCATGACGATCAAGGTCCGGCTGTCCGGCGAGGCCGACGAAATCGCGCGCCTGGTCGAGCAACTACGCCACAAGTTCGAGCTGGCCGGCGCAGACCGCGCCTACCCGAACCGAGGATCGTTCGGCGTCCGCGTCTACCTCGAGCTCCGCGCACCTGCTGCAGGCCGGGGCAAGCAGCGAGTCCGCAGCGAACGAGTCCACCCGGACCGGAGAGGAATCGAGCCGTGACCACCACGCGGCGCGTCGCCCTGGACGCGGACCACCGGACGCTCTGCCGGGCAGCGCACTGGCACGCCGATCACGGCTTTTCGGTCTTCCCCCTGGTCCCCGGACGCAAAGTACCAGCCGTCGAAGACTGGGAAGCAGCCGCCACCACCGACCACCTGGCGATCGCCCACACCTGGCGCAGAGCGCCGTACAACATCGGCGTTGCAGCCGGGCCGTCAGGGCTCCTGGTCGTGGACTTGGACCAGCCGAAGAACCCACGGGAGGAAGTACCCGAACCGTGGCGAAGGCGCAGCGCAGCAACCGGCGCCGACGTGCTCGCGCTCGTGGCCGCCGACCACGCCGCCTCTGTGCCGCCGACCTACACCGTCACTACACCCTCGGGCGGAGAACACCTGTACTACCGGCAGCCAGACCGCGAGCAGCTCGGCAACACCGCCGGCCGCGTTGGCTGGAAGATCGACACTCGCGGTCATGGCGGCTACGTCGTCGGTGCAGGATCGATCACCGCCGACGGCCGGTACCTCAGCGCCGCCACCAGTACGCCGCAGCCGTTGCCCAGCTGGATCATCGGTGCCCTCGACATGACCCCGGCGGCTGTCGAGGTGCGGCGGGGAGCTTCCACTTTGAGGAACACCAGCGCGTACACCCTCGCCGCGCTCACCGGCGAACTCGAGAACGTCCTCGCCGCCACCCCCGGCCAGCGCAACGACACCCTCAACCGCGCCGCCTTCGCACTCGGCCAACTCGTCGGCGCGCAGCTCCTCGACCACCACATCGCACAAGACGAACTCGTCTCCGCAGCAACCCGCATCGGCCTACCCCGCGCCGAAGCCGAACGCACCATCACCTCCGGACTCACCGCCGGCAGCCGCCACCCGCGCCGCTGAACCGCCTGAGGGTCCGGACAGGAGAAAGGGGCCTCAGGACGCCCCGTACGGCGCTTCCTGAGGCCCCTTCCCGGGTGGGCTACCTAGCCCGTTTGCCTGGCCGGCTCTTGCTCCACCTCGATCGGGGGTACACCTGATCGGCGCCACGCCCAGTCCAGCGTCGCCAGCGCGCCCTCAGCGAAACCGGGACGCCCGGGGCGCCCACCGCTGGCAACCACGCGCTCGGCCGCCTCAGTCTCCCGCGCGATTAGCTCCTCGTACGCGACCCTCGTACTTCCGGTGGTCGGAGCATGCGCCCGCTGCCGAGTCGGTCCCGACGGGAAGTTGAACGTCACGAAGCCGCAGGCCAGCCATCTGCATGTGACCTGTACACCGGTCAGGTACCAGTCGCCGCGACCTTCAGCGGTCAGCGCATCACCACGGGTCTCAGCTGCCAACCACAGCCGGGCGAACTCACGCACCGGCACCCGCAGGTTCCCCGGCGGTATCCGCTCGAAATCCCGGACAGTCAGCTCCATACCACAGCACGATCCCACCAGGCACCGACAGTTTCCCGCGCCGGGAACGCCGACCAACCCCAAGACCCCCCGGCTGGGGCGCAGCCGCCGCCGAACGCGTCGGGCTCGATGGTGACTCCGCCGCCCCAGAGTGGAGATCGAGCGCCGGAGCCGGCGACCAGCGATGCATGGGGCATGGGCCTGTCGTTCCTCCGCTGGCTACCGTCAGTGTTCGATGCTGAACGCCGGTCGAAGCGCGGGCGGATCACGAAGACTCGCTAGAACATTTGTTCGGTTGATGTCATGATGTGGTCATGGTGGGACGGTTCAACGTACGGCCGGGTGACGGGGTCGACGACTGGTCGGTGTGGGACAACGCCATGAACGGCCACCGAGGTCGCGGGCTGTCGCAGGCCGAGGCGAGCGAAGTGGCCGCCGAGCTGGAGTTGCAGTACGACGTGCACGGCGCCCGCGACCAGGCCAACGTCCGGCGCGTCAGTCCGCCGGTGCCGGTGGATGCGTGGCAGCGCGCCGGGGTTCTGGACGCTTGGGTGCGCGAGCAGGGGCGCTGGCTTGGGCGGGTGCGGATGCCTGACGGCCGGATCGGCTGGATCGACCAGAGCGAACTCCGAGCTGCGCCCAGCCGCCAACCGGCCCCACCAGAAGCGCGGGAGGCCGGCTGATGCCCGGGCCACTGCGCGAACCCGTTGTGACTTTGGTCGGAGGGCCAGGGGACCGGCAAGTGTTCTACGTCTCCGATTGGGAGGAACGCCGCCGCGCGGCCGAGCGGATGGGCCGCACCGCGAACGAGTTTTGCGGCTGGCCGCTGGCCTACCAGACCGAGACGCCGGGAAGTTTGCGGTGGATCTGGACCGCAGGAGCGAGCTGGCCCAGGAACACCGCAGCCCGAAACGCGGCCTGACTCGAGCGCCGAGCGCGCACGTCAGCCCGAGTCAGCCAGCGCAGTAACTTAGCAGACCGCGCCCGCGGACTGACCGACAGTTAGCTTGCCTAGGGCAACCGTGCCATGCACTGTGGTGAGATGGAGCTGGACCCGGTGCTGGAGCTGTACGGGCTGCTGCCAGAGCAGTTCACCGCTGCCCGCAACCAGCTAGCCCAGACGCTCCGCGACGCCGGCGACACCCGCGGCAGCGACAGCGTCCGATCGCTCCGGAAGCCAACCATCGCGGCCTGGCTCGCCAACCGTCTCGTGCGAACTGCGCCGGAGCAGATCGCGGAGTTGACCGAGTTGGGAGAAGACCTGCGCGAGGCCCACCGTCTCGGCGACCGCACGCGGCTCAAGCTACTCACGCCTCGCCGCCATGAACTGGTTGACCGCCTCGTGGAGGTCGCGCAGGAGAACGCGGCCCACGATGGGCGATCGATCACCACGAGCACTGCGGAGCGGCTCGCGGCCACCCTCGACGCGGCCGTCGTGGACCCCAATGCGGCCCAGATGCTGCGTAGCGGACGCCTCAGCAGCGGCCTGCGGCACGTCGGATTCGGCGTCGTCGATGAGACCGGAGCGCCAGCTCCTGTCCCTCGGCTGGTCCCGGATCGGCCAACCCCCGCGGCGACAGTCAAGGCGTCTCGGCCCAAGACCAGCCCGAAGAAGAAGATCGCCGCCGCGAAGACGAGAAGGCTCACGCAGGACGAGCTGCTGCGCAGGCAACATGCGGAGCTGCAGGAGCGTCTGCGAGAAGTCGAAGCCGACTACGAAGCAGCCGAGAACGAGCGGACGGCTGCGGAGTCCGAGCTCGACGCCAACGAGCACCACATCGCCGACATGCAGACCGCGATCGAGCGACTCGCGAACGAGCTCGAACAAGCCCGCCGCGAACTACGCCAAGCCCAGAGCCGAACCCGGAAGCTCGAACGCGAGCTCACTCGCGCCGCGCGGGGCGCCGCAGCAGCGCGCCGTCGCCGGGACGCACAACAGCAACGCATCGAAGCGTTCAACGAGTGATGCCGAACAGCCGGCCGGCCCGACCCGAACCGCTCCGTTGGATGCGGATGCCGGCCCCGGCACATTGCCTGGCACGCCCGATCGCCGCCTGCAAGGAGGTACTGCTCCGCCTGATGTACGCCGGATGGACATTACGTTTCGCACAAAGTCGAACTCGTTGCGCGATCAAGCGAGTCGCTCGCTTTGCCTATCACTTCCGCCAGAAACCTGTGTAGGGGTCTTTACATAACAATTCGGTCACGACCGGATGTGCGTTTGTGAACAGGCGCTTCGTGACGGGGCGTGCGAACTTCAAGTGCGCTAGGTGCTCAGGTGAGCGCTTTCCTAGCCTGCAGGGGAGCAGAAAAGCAGATTTGTGACGAACTTCACGAGATGTTGGATTTTGTTTGAAATGACTACCTGTACCTGCTCCGGCACATGTGGTAATTACACCGGTGGGATCTGGAGTGCGGGACTTCGGGGTGTCGGGGTGTACGGTCTCACCGGAAAACGCGAAGACCCCGGTCGACGTGGACGCCGCCCGAGGTCTCGTTGCTGTCATTGGCCGTGACGCATCAGACCGTACTGGGTTCCACGGCTTCGTCTACACCAACCGGTAGATTCGGTGGTAATAGTTACTGCACTGTTATGCAGTGGGGTAGCTGTCCGGCCGCGTCGCCGAGGTTCTCGCGCTCGTCGCTAGGACCTATGGAGGTGTAATGGCCACTGGAACAGATGCCGGGCTTCTCGACAGCCCGGCTCCGCAGTCGGTGTACAAGCACGGGATCCTGGAGCAGCACGCGATCCGCTACGCCACGATGACCGCGAGCAGGCTCAACCCCAAGCGGGCGGTCCTGTTCGACGGCTTCGCCGGCCGGGGCAGGTTCGACGGCGGCCAGGCCGCATCGGCAGAGCACATGATGCTGGCCGCCCAGAAGATGAAGAACAGCACCCAGATCGACATCTTCCTCGTCGAACGCAAGAAGAAGGACTACCGTCAGCTCGAGACCGTGGCCGAGCAGTACCGCGGCCAGGGCTTCGACATCGAGACTCGCTACGGGGAGTGCGGGGACTACCTCGAAGAGGTGGTGACCTACGCCAAGGGCGCGAGCCTGTTCCTCTTTCTCGACCCGTGCGGCGCGATGCTGTCGTTCGACATGCTGTCGGAGATTGTGAAGGGGCGGCCGAACTGGCCCCGGACCGAGTTCCTCATGAACTTCAACGCCGACCTCGTCCGCCGCGCCGGCGGACAGTACAAGAAGGGCCAGCTTGACCAGCCGGGCATTGCCAGTCTGGACAAGGTCTGTGGCGGCGAGTGGTGGCGCGAGCTCGCCCTTCAGGCGCACATCGAGTCCGGTGAGAAGGACTGGGAGGCAGCGGCCGAGGCGGTCGCGGTGGAGTACGGGCGGCGGCTGACGAGGAACACCCCGTTCCGCTGGGTGGTCGCTCCCGTCCGGCGGCAGCTGCATCACCAGCCGGTGTACTTCCTGATCTTCCTCACGATGGATCCGCACGGTCTGTGGGTCTTCGGTGCCGCCGCCGCCAAGGCGCGCCAGAAGTGGCTCGACTTCTTGGGGCCGGACCAGGAGACCCGCGACGGAATGCTGTTCGACACGGTCGAGGAACAGTTCAAGTCGGAGCAGACGCAGGCGGCCGAGGAGATCATGGCCAACCTCCGCGAGTTGGTTGCCGACGGCAAGCCGAAGAAGGTAGTCGAGCACACGACGGCGATCTTCGGTGATGTGTGGGGTGAGGCGCTGGAAAAGACGTTCAGCCTGGCGCTGCGGCAGCTCGTTGCCGCCGGCGAGGTCGAGTATGTCGAGAAGGGGAACAAGCCTCACCAGCACGTCATCCGCAAGGCCAGCTGAGGGGCGCTCCGATCGTCACGCGGTCGCGAGCTGAGGCATCTCGTCCCACGTACGGCCCCCCAGTTCGCGACCGTTCGCCTTCGGCGTACGGCCGCCCCACTGCTTGAAGAAGAACGCGACGCCGGCAGCTCGGCACTGATCCCGAATATCGAGCGCCCAGGCTGGGTCGATCGGTCGAGCTCGACGCCCGGATTCCCCGCCCGCGATCAGCCAGTCGATCCGATCGAGATTCAGATTCGGTAGCGCACTGAGGAGAGGTTCGCAGGACAGGAAGCGGACGCTGGCCGGAGTGTCGCGCAGGTGATCGATCCGGCTGACAACCTCCGCGGACTCCACCGAGACACCCATCCACAGGTTGTGCGGCCACTCGAGCTCGTCGGCCAAACGCGCCATTCGATGCGATCGTTTCGTAAGTACCTGGTACGTGTGTTGCGGAGTCTCCCGGATGACGTCGAAAATGTCGCGGACGTACGAGACCGGAACACGGGCGTGGAAAAGGTCGCTCATGGAGTTGACGAAGACGACCCTCGGACTACGCCACTTATACGGATGCCGCAACGCCGTGGGGTGCAACGCCACGCCGAACCCCGGGCCGGAGGTGCGCGGGTCCCCGTCCAGCTGGTACTTCTCGGCGCCCATCGCCTTCAGCCGTTTGGCCAGCGCAAGCGCATAGCAGTTGTCGCAGCCGGCCGCGACGCGATCGCAACCCGTCACCGGATTCCAGGTCACGTCGGTCCACTCGATGGTGCTCCGCGTCGCCATAACTTACTCCTAAAATCGAATGTATGTTCGATAGCATGAATGCTAGTCGCGACGCGCCTACTGTGCCAGCAATTCGCCGATCCCTGGTGCCCCACGCGGCGCACGAGTTCGATCTTGTGCTGCGTGCAGGCGATCCGTGGTCCGCACATGACGTCACGCCGTACGGTCGCGCGAGACCAGGATCCGGCGGTACGTGGAATCTCCGGGCGGCCTTCCGCCGAGCTCAACCCCGAAGCCGGCATGTGCGGTCACGTGACGGGTGCGGCGGCGGTGGCCTCGGCCCGGAGATCCATCAACAGGATGCATCATCCTCGGAACGAGTGCGGCAAGTTATCCACAGAGGTGGCGGGCCGTGGCGGGCCGTAGGCGTGGTGCGGATCGTGGTGCGAACTGGCGTCAACTCATGTGGGACATGTAGCCGTGGTGCGAAGCAGGCGATGGCAAAGTCGCTGGTAGAGGCCAGATTCGACAGTGTCGTTCCTCCTCGTAATGAGAAGGTCGTCGGTTCGATTCCGACAGGCGGCTCCACCAAACCCCCAGGTCAGGACCCGGTTTCCTCGCCCGGGGGTTTCTTCGTGGCTGGTCGGGTGTGGCATGGTCAGCCCTCCGCGCTACGACCGGGCCCAGGCCGCAGGACGCCGTACCACGGGCTTCCTGAGGTTCTCTCTCGATGTGAAGCCGGCACGGGCTCAGCTCGCGTCAGCCGACGCCGCGGGTCCTGGGTTTCGCCTGACCAGGCTCAGGTTGTCAGTTTTGGTTGGTGGGTACTGCGGTGAGGTGACCTCGCCGACCCAGCAGCTTGCGCCTGCGCTCGATATCGACGCCCGCCTCACCGAGATCGAGCGCAGCTTGAACCTTCTGCTCAACCTCACGCCGATCAATGCCGCAGAGGCATGGGCGGACTTCGAAAGGTGTGACTTCGGGACGGCCCCCACTCTCCGGCTCAGACCGCTGGAGTTCGAGCCGGACATGGTGCGACGTGATCTCTACAACCTCGAGATCGAGACCGTGAGCGATCCTGCGTTGCACGCGCTCTTGCGGGCGAAGCGAGACGAGATAGCACGAGAGATCACAGCCTTGGAGGATCGCGATACGTCACGGTTCGTGTATGGGTCGCTGCAGCTGTACGGAGGGGTCGCCCAGCCTCTCGCGTCCGCCGCCCAGGAGCTGCTCGAGACCATCCCCGCCCAAGCTCCCAGCACCCGAACCGTGACGGCCGGCGCGTTCGCGGAGGCGGCTCGTGCGGAGTTCGATCGCTACCGTGCCGCGTACCCGGACTTCCCGGCGGACGTCGAAGTGCGTGACGACATCTCCGAATTGATGGTGTCGTTCGGCCGGCTGCTCATACCCGAAGCCGCCGCCATCAGGGCCGACCGCGTCGAGCCCTTGCTGCATCACGAGGTCGGCACCCATGTCGTCACCTACCAGAACGGCGCCAGGCAACCCTTGACGCTGCTGACGATCGGACTGCCGGGCTACGACGAGACCCAAGAGGGCCTTGCCGTGCTCGCCGAGTACCTGACCGGCGGATTGGACCCGCGGCGTCTCCGCGTGCTCGCGGCGAGGGTTGTTGCCGTCGGCAAGATGCTCGACGGCGCCGGATTCCTGGAGATCTTCGAATCGTTGCGGGCAGAACACCGGATACCGACGAGGACCGCTTGGTCCATCGCCATCCGGGTCGTCGCCGGGGGCGGTTCTGTGAAGGACGCGATCTACCTCCGCGGAATCACGCGCATCCTCGAAGTTCTCGCAGAGGGCAGCAGCCTCGATGTTCTGTTCGTCGGCAAGCTCTCATTGGACCACATCCCGTTGATCCAGGACCTGCTCGACCGCAAGGTGCTCGAGGCCCCATGGGTCCGTCCACGCTGGCTGGACGTGCCCGGCGCTCAGGAGCGCCTCGACAGACTGCGCGCGGGCGCATCGGTCACCGACCTCTACGAAGGGGGTGTCTCGGCATGAGGCTTGCCTTTTTCGTCAACGCTGTCGCTACCGAGGTAGACGAGTACACGACAACGCGGCTGGCAAGGGCCGCGGCCCAGGGCGGGCACGAGGTTTGGTATGTCGGGGTCGCAGACGTCGAGCTCGCGGAAGACGATGGACAGCTGACGGCCCGGGCTCATGCCGCAGAATTCGAGAAGGACGACCCGCTTGAGGCCTTCATGGAGCGCATCAAGGGGCGCGATGCCGAACGGATTGTCATGGACGACCTCGATGCCTTGTTCCTGCGAAACGAATCGATCGACGATCTGCAGGAGCGGCCGTGGGCAAGCCCACTGGGTGCGGTTTTCGGCCAGATGCTCCAGGCTCGAGGCGTAACGGTGGTGAACGACCCGATGTCCCTTACACGCGCAACGAGCAAGCTCTACCTGGAGGAGTTCCCCGAGAAGATCCGGCCCCGATCGCTGGTGACACGCGACCCGGAAGCCATCGAACGGTTCGTCGGCAAGGTCGGCCACTGCGTCGTCAAGCCGCTGTACGGCGCCAAAGGCCGGAACGTGTTCATGATCGAGGACGAGGACGAAGCGAACCTCGCGCAGATGACGGAGGCGGTGCTACAGGACGGCTACGCGATCGTCCAGGAGTTCGTCGACGGCGGCGAGGACGGCGATGCCCGGATCTTCCTGCTCGAGGGACAGATCCTCGAGCGCGACGGGAAACGGGCCGCCTTCCGGCGAGTGCCCACAGGGAACGACCCGCGGGCCAACATCAGCGCGGGCGCACGCTCGGCCCCGCTCGAGATCGGTGACGTGGAACGCGGCATCATCGAAGCGATGAGCGAGAAGCTCGTGGCCGACGGCATGTTCTTCGTCGGCATCGATGTGATCGGCGACAAGGTGGTCGAGATCAACGCGGAGAGCCCGGGCGGCATGCAGAGCGTCGAAAGGCTCTACGAGACCGACGTCTGCCCGACCGTCATCGAAACCCTGGAGGACCGGATCGGCTCGAAGCCCTGAGCCGCCGCGGCGCCCGTGAAGCGCCGCGGTCCGGGTGTCGGACCTCGCCGGGTTCGCTGCCGAGAACGCCGGCCCTCGAGACCGAGGCGAACGTTGTCGCAGCGATCTCCGTTTCGAGATCCCACCCGGTGCCTCAAGCGTTTGTGTTCACCGGGGAACGCAGCGCCACGCGCTCCAACGATCACCATCAGCGTTCGGCTCTGTCTGCTCGCGGCGACCGTGAGGCCGCGCGGATGAGTGCAGGCCGGGCAATCGAAGGCAGTTTGATACTCGCCTGCCGAGGGTACGGCGAGGAGGTGCGTTGTGGAGAGACGGGGCTCGGGTACCGCCCAGCGCAGTCCGAGGAGTCGCCATGAGGCGGTTGGCGTCGGCGGCCAACCAGAGCCGAGGTGATACGTCGATCTGCCGGTCGTCATCTGCATCATGCTCGGCTACGTCAACCCCGCGTGCTGGAGGCAAACATGCGACGAACCACGCTGTGGACGGCCATCGTCACCGCCGTCGCGACTCTGATCTGCGGGACGGTGACCATACCGTCCGCGCAGGCCGCACCACCCGGACCGACCAGCATGGCCGCAATCGGGGACTCAATCACAAGGGCGACCGACGTGTGCTGCTGGTACGGCGACCATCCGGCCAACTCCTGGAGCACCGGTGCTGCGGGCTGGGACGGCATCGCCAGTCACTACGAGCGCCTGCGGGTCCTCAACCCGGCGATCACCGGCCATAACTACAACGACGCGAAGTCGGGCGCGCGGATGAGCGACGCGCCGGGTCAGGCCCAGGCGGCTGTCTCGCAGCAGGCCGGGTACGTCACGATCCTGATGGGCGCCAACGACGTGTGCACCTCCTCACTGTCGACGATGACGCCGGTCGACACATTCCGCGACCAGTTCCGACAGACCCTGCAGACGCTGACCACCGCACAGGCGCGGATCTTCGTCGCCAGCATCCCTGACGTGTACCACCTCTGGGAGATCTACCACACCGATGTCGTGGCCAACCTCGTCTGGGATGTTGCGAACATCTGCCAGTCGCTGCTGGCGCCGAACCGGACCGAGACGGAGCGGCAGACCGTGCGCGACCGGAACATCGCGTTCAACACGGTGCTGCGCGAGGAGTGCGCGGCGTACCCGCTGTGCAAGTACGACGCCGACGCGACCTTCAACTACCGGTTCAGCCGTAGCCAGGTCAGCAAGCTCGACTACTTCCACCCCAGCCTGTCCGGCCAGGCCGCTCTGGCCCAGCTCACCTGGACGCGCAGCTGGTGGCCGTGACCGAACAAGTCCTCCAGCTCGGTGTGCGCAGTGTCTTGGACGTGCCGCCGACACCGCGGCCGGCACGGTCGGTGTGCTGGGCTGCGTGAACACCCGTTCCCGACCCGATCGGGATGCTGACGGACCCTGGATCGCGGATGCTGTGGACGTTACGCCGGGGGGACGTGAAGCCGTTACACGGGCTCGAGCTTGTGTAACGGTCGGCGGCCGTGGCTGCGGGGCCCCTGGTGGTGCGGGGGACCCGCGGCACACCGGCCGCCGTACGGTTCAAGAGGTACCCGGCCAACTACAGGCCGGTTCGGTAGGTCTGGTCGTAATAGCTGCCGAGGCGCGTGCGGTAGTCGTCATCGGCTCCGGTGTCAGGGTCGAACTCGGGGGCGTCCTTGATCTGGTCCTTGCTCCGGTCGACGTAGACCTTCTCGTCTTCGTGGTCGACCCTTTCGACCATGCCGGCCGGAAGTAGCACCTTGCGGCCGAAGATCCAGGGCCCGGTGTCCACCACCAGGCCGGCGGTACCGGACTCGTAGGTGGCTTCGTCGACCTTGCCGATGTCACCGTCGACGGCGGCGATCTTGTAGCCGGTGAGGTCCTTGTCCTCGGTGAAGCCGGAGGTGTCTCGGTAGGTCCAGGGGTCGAATGCGCTCATCGACATTGGTGTGCCTTTCGGTCGGTGGGCCATGGCCCAGTAGGGGGCTCTCGACGCGGTGCCGGATCGAGATCGCAGCCGGTGTCTCGAGCGTTGGTGGCCACCGGTACCCAGCACCACGCGGACGAACCCGGTCGCCATCGGCGTTCGAATCTGTCTGCTCGCGTCCACCGCGAGGCCGCGCGGGTCAGTGCAGGCTGGGCAATCGAAGACCGTCTGTACTCGCCTGTGCGGGTACGGCGAGGTGGCGCGTTGTTGGATCGGACGGGCCTCGAATTCCCAGCGCACCCAGCCCACCGACGGCGTCATGGGCAGGATGCCCTGCTGCGTCAACCGTGCTTTATGGAGTGCCGGCAGCACGGTTGCCGAGTCAGCCCGGCCGTCGACAATCCTCTGTTTTGTGTCGCATGAGCCGGGTACCGGCCAAGTGGCTGGGGGCCTGGTGGTCGTGAGTACATGATCGAATCAGGGAGAGCGACATGGCCGGAACAGGTACCGCGGGCAGACTCGTGAAGGCCTGGGGAAACGGAGTCAAGGACTTACCGCGGAACACGACGTGGCTGCTGTCGAAGGCGTTGACTCCGCTGGAAGCGTCGAAGGACGCGGCAGGCAGCGCGACGCACGCAGCAGGAGGCGGGCTGGTCGACAAGGCTCGCAAGGCAGGGGCTTCCGTCCTGGATGCACTGCCCGTGGGCGACTCGATCGAACTGAGGCTCCAGCGAGCCCGGGCGGCGGCCGACGAGGCACAGCAGGCCGAGGAAGAGGCCGTCCGTGAGGCCGAGGAAGCGAAGGCGCGTAGCGACGAGGCACGTCAGATAGCCGAGCGGTGCCGGGCGTATGTGCGTGACGTCGAGCGGGAGCAGGCCCAGGAGGTCAGCGACAAGGTCGCCGAGGCGCGCCGGGAGGCCGATGCCCGGGTCGAGCGGGCCCGCGCCTCGGCGCAGGCGGACGCCGACCGCGTGGTGCAACGCGCGAAGGCCGAGGCGGACGACCGGATCGCAAAGGCGCGCGAGGAGGCCGAGGCGGCGCAGTCGAAGGCCAAGCAGACAATGGCCGACGCGACGGAAAGCCTCGCGGAGGCCAGGCGGCTGGCCGACGAGGCCACCGAAGCGACGAAGGCTGCTGCCGACGAGGCGCACCGACAGGCCGCACAGCTGGCAGCGAACGCCGATCGCGAGGCGAAGAGCGCCGACGAGCGCGTCCGCGAGGCCGAGAAGGTCCTGAGTCGCGCCGGCGCACAGCGCACACGCAACGTGCGTACTCAAACCGCCGCGGACCTGAACGAGATGACCAAGACGGACCTGCTGCACCTTGCCACGGTCGAGGACGTCAAGGGCAGGTCGGCGATGAGCAAGCCCGAATTGGTGACCGCCCTCAAACGCTCGTCCGGATCGAAGCGACACTAGCCAGGAGTGGAGACGACAATGGGACTGTTGCACAGGAAGAGCCGGTTGGAGCGGATGGTCGATCCGATCGCGACCGGCGCGACGAAGGCGATGCGCCGTAGTGCCGTGCGCAACAGCCTCGCCGCTGCTGCGGCGGCGATCGGCATGAGCGCTGCCAGCGCGGTGGTGTCATCGCGGCGGCAGAGGGACAAGAAATGAAGCTGCGCAGTGTCGCGGTGTTCGGCGTGGGGTACGTGCTCGGCGCGAAGGCGGGACGGGAGCGCTATGTCCAGATTGTCGAAGCGATCCAGGCCGCGTCACAGCGGTTCGACGAGGCGCGCCGTCAGCGTGGCAAGCCTTCCCGGGCCGGGAGCGACGGACTCGACAGCTATCTGGACGAGGCCAGCCGGAGCTAGCACGCTCGCTGGTGGCGCTGTCGTACGCACTTCGCTGGTCGCTCGCCTTTTCGGACTGCGGCTGCTGACGGTGGAAGGCACGGTCCTGCTGGCGCCGGTTTCGTTTGGCTCCCCGCCCGTGGACACTGCTCGCACGACGACCCACATGGATGCCCAGACCGTCAACACCGGGATAGGGGCAAGGCTCGGTACGTCGGCCCGCTTGCTCGAGGAAAGCATCGACGATCTGCGCTCACTGGACCACTGAACGGGCGACCCAGAACTGGTGACGCGGGCGTCCGCGGCGGCTGATCGGCTACTGGCGCAACGAGACGCACCCCGATTACCCAGACCCGACGGACCTTGTCAACGAGCCACGGGATGCGGACGAGCGGCAGTCATCTGCCGCGTCCCTGCTTTGTACTGTCGCACGTCACCTGGCGACGACTGCCGAACATCACCCGACAGGGAACACCACCCCGAGCCGCGACCAGTAGCGACAGCCAGGCACCGATCGGGGAAGGCGGCCGCTGCGGACGGCCCAGGTCAGGTAGGCGACGAGCAGCACCGTCGGTACTCCGGCGAAGACCTGCAGGTGCGGCAGGTACGCGCCGACGCCGACCCACACGGCGACGGTGACGATCGCAGCCGGCGATGGTTCAACGAGGTTGCAGACAAAGGGTTTGAAAGATGCGTCGGTGTGGCGAGGGATGCTGCGGACAGACGACGGCCTGGAGTGGCAGCCGGCTGCAGACCCGAGCGCGATCGCGGCTGTCGAGCATCGGCTCGGCATCGAGCTCCCAACCGAGCTGCGCGGGCAGTATCAAGCGACGGACGGCATCTATCACAAGCCCGCCAGTGGTTCGTGATGTGGCGGCTCGAGGACGTGGCGGACAGGATGCCGGCGCGTGGCTCGGATGGGAATCCGAGGCTCGCACGAGGTTCCTTGCCTTTGGCGACGACGGCACCGGAGATCCGTACTGCGTCGCACTCGACGGCGAACCCACCGTTTTCGTCTGGTCGCCGATTGAGCAGGAGGCGCGATCACTCGCACCCACCCTCCGCGAGTTCTGGTTGGGATGACTGTCAGGGGAGATCACGACCTGACCTGCACGGAGCACCCGACTTGGCCGCGCTTCCAGATCATTAGGACATGGGGCAGGCAGGTGTAGCCGCCGGCACTCATAATCACGCCATGGTCTCGCGACGTCCGACGTACCCGTTCGTGCCCAAGTCCAATGCTCACCTCTTGCCAGGTCACATCTGGGGTATAGCGCTACGAGACGGCCGATTCGCCTGCGGTGTCGTGGTCGCAGTCCCTACCGCTCAGGAAGCACCCCACTATGCAATCAACAGTCGGACGTTCGCCGCGGGTCTGCTCGACTGGGTTGGCGACGAGCTGCCCTCACCAGATACGGCCGACGACAGTCAGCTCCTGACCTGGGGCTTCGGCCACGTCAAGATGATCGGTGAGAACCGCGGGGCGATCGTCGGTCACCGTTCCCCACCCGTCGACCGAGCTGGTGCGCTGTCGGGTGTGTCTCACCGCGTGGGTGGAACGGTCGGGCTCTATTGCGACGGCCGGATGGTCGGCACCGCCACGGCAGACGAGGCACGAGACTTACCGGTCATCGGTACGTGGGGCTTTGGCTACATCGTCGCCGTCGCGGAGCGGGTGTTCGTCGATCACAAATCGGTGGTTCGCTGACTCGTGCCCTGGGGTGCCCCGGAGCGCCTTCAGCGGCCGTAGCCACCCGCGATCGGTGGACCTAATCGGCGCTCTGGATCGCGGGTCGCTCGGGTTCGTCCGCGTGCGGTGACGGACTCGTGATGAGAATTCCGTCTGTCCGATTCTGGCAGGCGGCTCCACCAAATCCAGGTCCCCAACTTGGGGTTGTGCATACCTGGAGACCTTGGTCGCTCCATGCGTCCGGCAGAGCCCGGCCGCCTCGCAACCACGCGCATCGGCAGGTCGGCGGGGCCTGGATCGCGCAAGCGGTGGGTGTCAGAGGTCTTGGAGGTGGTGGGTTTCGTTGAGGGTTTGGACTTGGTGGCTGTGGTGGGTGGGGTTGCGGTGGAGGGTGGTGATGCTGCCTGGGGTCAGGGGGAAGAAGGCTCGGTCTGTGGAGGTTATCGGCATGCCTAGCCAGGCGGTGATCAGGTAGCTCGATGCGGACGCGTGGGACACGATTATTTGGTTTGTGGCTGGACTGCGGAGGATGTCTTCGAGGGCGGGGTACAGGCGTTCGACCAAGGCTGGGCGTGTTTCTGCGCCGGCTGGGCCGTCGTGGTGGTTGAGGCGGTCGCCGTACTCCGGGAGGGGGATGCGGCGCTCGGCTAGCCAGGATTGGGGACGGCCGTCGGCCTCGCCGTTGCTGCGCTCGCGGAGGCGTGCGTCGGATTGGACTTCGACGGAGAATCTTCTCGCGATTGGCTCTGCGGTTTGGGTGGCTCGGCGTAGGTCGGAGGAGTAGATCTCGACCGGCTGGGGGCCGATTCTGGTTGCCAGGACGTCGGCTATGCGTTCGGCCTGCTGGTGTCCGCGGGCGGTTAGTTCTGAGTCGTGCCAGCCTCCGACGATGTTGTCGATGTGGTGCTGGGCTTCCGGATGCGTGACGAGGTAGATGTGTCTCATGGGCGGGGATCCGGCTGGATGTAGTCGGGGGCGGGGTCTGTGGTGAAGCGGGTTGCGTTGATGGTGGTGGCGCCGTTTAGCCAGGCCTTGGCGATTCGGTGGCCGCCGTCCATCAGGCGGCCGTCCGACGACAGGATCACGGGGTAGCGGAGGTCGGCCTTCTGGATCCGGTCGGCGTGTACGGCGACCATCCGGCAGGTGACCGGGTCCCCGCCGAACCAGCAGTCCTGATCGAACTCCCGGATGCTGTCGATAGGCACCGACTCGACGGGAAGACCTTCCGCCAGCTTCCACAGCCGTTCGGTCAAGTAGAAGGCTCGCCCGCCGGTGACGGGGCGTGAATGTCGTTCAGGCATCGCACCATCATCCCGCGAGGTCGCCGTACCATTCGGTGCGTGGGGAGCTTGAAGGTCTTTCTGGGTGTTGTCCTCGGCCTGTCTGCGGTCGGGACGGTCGGCGCGTTCGTGACGAGCGGACCGGGGAATGCCATTTCGCCGGCGGTCACCACGGTCCTCGCCGCCGTACTCCTCTACCGCTCGGTGCGGCATCCGCCGGCGCCGCGGCTCTGGACCAGGCGGCGAGTGGTGGCGACCGGCGTTGTCGGCGGTGGCGCCAGCCTGGTGACGGTCGGATGCATGGTCTGGGTGGTGGCGATCCGACCTGAGCTGGAGTTGAAGGCCGCGGGCGCCTTCGGTGCCCTCCTCGTCCTGGGCTCCCTGGTGTGGCTGGTCCGCTTCGCCCGCGCCGAGCACGCCGAGGCCCTCGCGATCGCCCAGCAAACCGAGCACTGATCATTTCCCAGCGGCGTCGAGCGTCGGTCAGTTGCCTTGGTCGGGATGACGTCGGCGAGGATGCTGAGGGTGGTGTCGATTCGTGCGGCGAGGACCGGGTCGAGCTCCCTGCGGATGCGGATGTTCACGACGGCGGCGCCGGGGTCCTCGGCGAGGAAGGCCGTGAGGGGTGGCGAGCCGATGATCGGGTAGTCGTACCACCGCTCGGGCTGGACGTCGCCGTCCGTGTCCGGCAAGGCAGTCTCGATGGCCAGCCAGTCGGAGTCCTCGAACGCTGCCAGTATCGCCGAGGCTGTGGAGAAGCTGCGGGCTCTCGCGGACTCGGCGGGGAATTGCGTTGTTGGGTTGGGTGGGTGACGGGATGATCTTGGGTGTGACTGAGGAGGAGTTGGTTCTCGACGGTGCGCTGCTGGGGTTGGCGGATGTGCTGGCGGGGGTTGAGGTGGACGTCAGTGACTACTGCACCTTTTGCTACGGCGAGGAGGATGCGGTGGCGCTCTCGGGGCCGGTCGGAGGGATTCCCGAGGAGCTCGTGGCGAGGGCTGCGTTCGAGGGGCCGGATCACTGGGACGACTTTGCGAACGTGTACAGGAAGTTGACGCCGCGGCTGATGGCGTTGATGGTGTACGACGAGCTGCATCTCGACGAGGAGCTGGTTGCGTCACGTCTGGTCACGGCGGGGTGCTGGAGTACCTGGGCGGAGTCCGAGCGTACGGCGATGCTTGCCGTGTGCAACCTGTGGTGGGAAGCGACGCTCGCGTCGTACCCGCGCACGCCGGAGGCGCTGAAGGTGCTCAGCTTCCTCGCGACGACGCCCGTGCCGTTCACCCACTGGCTCGAGGTGTGGAACGCGCAGCCGGCCGGTGCGGCGGACCTGCATGCCGCGGACCTCTGCCTCTGGTGGGCGGGCGACCTGCTCGGCGGTGACCTGATGGTCGGATGGTCGGGAACGATCGACATCACGACGGACGTGAAGCGCTGGATCCTCGAGGATGCGCCGCCGCGGCTCGCGCGCGTGCCGGCAGATCCGCGGCTGGCGGAGTACATCGAGATCCTCAGGGGCAGTTAGCCAAGGATTCCGGAAGGGGAATGTCCGGAATGGGAGTTAGCGTCTCCCTATGGCTGAGATTCCTTGGGAGCCGCCGGTGGCGGGGTCGGATGTTGAGCATCTGGTGGGGGCGTTGGAGAGGTTGCGTACGACGTTTCGGTGGAAGGCCGATGGGTTGGGTGCGGAGGGGTTGAACACGCGGATCGGGAAGTCGTCGTTGACGATTGGGGGCCTGTTGAAGCATCTGGCGGCCAACGAGGACTACCTGTTCACCGTGAAGTTCCGTGGTGAGCCGATGGGGGAGCCTTGGGTGGGCAACGGCTGGCGGGACGACAACGACTGGGAGTTGACGTCCGCGGTCGATGACAAGCCGGAGGAGCTCTACGCGCTCTGGGATGGTGCGGTGCAGCGGTCCCGGGCGTCCTTGGCGGCGGCGATCGCCGACGGTGGGCTCGATCAGCCTGCGCACATCGCTTGGCCCGACGGGCGGCACGCCAGCCTTCGCCGGCTCGTCTGCGACCTCATCGAGGAGTACGGGCGCCACACCGGCCACGCCGACCTCCTCCGCGAAGCCGTGGACGGCCGCGTGGGCGAGGACCCACCCGCCGACTGGCGCCCGATCGGGGCTCAGGGCTAGCCACTGGCAGGTTGTGTCACCGCTGACCTGCTACAACCGGCCAGCGGTGACACAACCCGGCAGCTACTTCACCCGTTGCAGGGTTCCGTCGGGGGTGACTGCGATGGTGGTTTGGAGCTTGTCGACGGTCAGGTTGATCAGGGTGCGGTCGCCGGACTGGGTGGTGGTGTAGGTGACGGCGGCGTTGGCGCGGACCGGGACGATGACCGACAGGATCGTTGCCGAGCGCCCCGAGCGGGTGAACTTGACCACCGGAGCCGGCTTGCGGGTGTCGATCGTCTCGTAGTGCCAGCCCTGGATCGGGTCGGTGGCCCCGTTCTCGACCTTGATCGGCGTGGTCTCCTGCTGGAACGGCACCTGCAGCAACACGGTCTTCACCTTGTCGCCCGGCTTGGCTGCCACCGCGGTCCCATTGCCGGCGACAGTCACCTTCTGGTCCGACGGCAGGTGCCACAACGTCTGGTACTCCTCGTCCGACGCCGACGTCCCGCGGTCGAGGACGACCATCAGATCCGGGTCCTTCAGCACCAGCACGCCACGCGTCCGGTCGATGCCCGGGCCAAGCGAGTCCTTCAGCTCGTAGAACTCCGACGTCGCCCCGATCGACGACCGGGTCAAGCGCGTCACCGGGTGCGACGTTGCCGTCGACAACACTGTCATCTGGTTGTGCGAGAACTGGCTCTTCGCCCAACTCCGCCAGTCGTCCCACTTGTACCCGGAGTGCCCGCCGTCGATCAGGATGTCGCGGCCGTGCGAGGTGTAGGTGACCGCGGTGTGGTCCTCGTGCCCGTGCAGCTTGCGCGACGGGCCGAACCGGATGCTGTACGTCGACTCCTGCGTGAACGGCCTCGTCTCACCCCAGCCAGTCCGGCCAAAGATGTACCCGGCGTCGAAGATCCCGACTCGCTGCGTCGGCCGGATCCCCTCCTTGCCGAGCGTCCCGGCGTACTCGAGCACCGTGCCGGGGACCGGGGACGTGCGCACCACCTCGGAGTCGCCGATCTGGTGCAGGTTGCCGAGCGAGTTGGTCGCGAGTGCGAGCCACTTGGCGAGCTCACGACGGCGCGCCTTGATCGTCGTACCCGGGTCGACACCGCACTTCTGCAGTACGTCGATGGCCCGTCCCCACAGCGAGTAGTTGAACTGCGCGTACGCCGTCGACTGCTCGTTGGTCGACCCCTGGGTGTCGATCGACGTCTTGATCGCGCTGGTCAGCCGGTCGGCGGCGATCTTCTTCAGGTCGGGCCGGTTCAGCGTGCAGCCGATGCCGAACAGCGCGAGGCTCTCGTCGGTGCCGTGGTTCCAGTCGCCGCTGTAGTTCTTCTGCAGGAACCACGCGTGCTCCTGCAGCGCCTTGTCGAGCCAGGCGTACGACAGCGGCAGCTTGGCCACCTTCAGCCCCGTCAGTGTTGCCTGACGCAAGCAGATCAGCACGTTCGTGCGGTGCATGGTCGACTCGTACGCGCCGATGTTCGACTTCCACGAGTACGGGTTGTCCTTCACCCAGTCGCGCACGATCGCGCTCGCCCGGGCGAGCGCCTGCTTGTCGCCCTTGCCGCCGGCAGCGATGCCCTGGCCGAGCCAGCGCAGCGAGTGGAACCACATGTACCAGCTCGGGTTCTGGTACGGGTGCAGGCTCCAGTCGATGTCGCCCTTGCCGTTCCCGACCTTGTACGGCGCCGACGTCCCCCAGGCGAACGTGTCGTTGTACAGGGCACTCAGTGGGTTCGTGCGGTCGATGCCGGAGTACGCCGGGCACGTGTACACGTTCTGTTTCGCGGGCTGGGTGACGGTCGGCGTCGGCGGTTCCGGAGTACGGGCTACGGTCGGGTCCGGTGCGGCTTCAGGTGTCGAGCCACCCCACGGGATGACCAGGGACGTCACCACGACGATCGCGCTCAGCAGCAGGGCGACGCTGAGCCGCAGGGTCGTGCCGGCCTTGCGGTGTCGGTGCGCGGGCATGGTTCGTTCCTCACTGCAGCCCCCAGGGCCTGCCTTGTTCTGGCCTAGACCTGAATTTGAGTCGGAGCTGTCCCTTGGTCTGGTCAGGTTGGTTTTCGTTGCGCTGCCCGAGCCGGCGGTGGCTCAGGGCCAGAGGGTCTTGCTCTATAGACGGTGCGGGACCCCTGCGAAGTTGCGTCCGGCACCGAAATCGATGCCACGGTCCAGCCGTCCTACCGCTGTCACTCCAGCTTCATGGTCGCTGTCATCGGTTCCCCCCGACTCGAAGTGAATCCCTCTGTCCGCTTTGATGTCCGTACACACCCTAAAAGTTGTCCGGATCCCCTACTCCGGTTCCCGCGTTGCCCTTGCGGGCAAGCCCAGTGGTCCGGAATCGCCCGCAGATGCCGTGTGGAGGTTGCCATGGTCAGTGAGGCCCGGTGAGGGACTCGACGATCAGTTCGTTGCGTGCCTGCTGACCGGGCTGCGAGGTGTGGACGCCGTCCCGCAGGTACTTCGCCGGACCACCCGGTTGCCCCGCGAGGAACTCGTTCCAGCGCACGATCCGCAGGTTCGGGTGCCGTACGGCGGCCTGCTCCAGCTGCTGGTTGACCCACGCACTGTTGTCCAGATCGGCCGCCCGAACCGCGGCGGGCTGATTGACCCGGCCGACGTGCACGTTCACCCAGTACACCGTCCGCGAAGGACCGGCGATGTGCATCGCGCGCTCCACCTGCGCGGCGAACGCCGGCGGGTCGAAGATGTCGTTCGAACCCACCGCCATCACGATCCGGCTCGGCAGACCGAACTGCCGTTCCCAGTCCTCCAGCGCGTCGACGGCGGCCGCGGTGGGCTGCCCCGACCAGTCGTGGACGGCGATCGAGTCACCGGCCCGGTCCGCCAGCAACTTCTCCAGGGCGGATCCGTCCTGTACGGCGATGCTGTCGCCGAACATGAACACCCCGTTGAACATCAGCGTGTCCTGGACCTCGTCGTCGGACGAGATGTGCTTGACCAGGTCCTCCCACGAGCCCAGCCGGCCCGAGCCGTACGGCCCCCGATCCACCGATCGCGCCCCGGTTCCCGGGGTGCTGCTGACCGGTATCGTCGCGCTCGGCCGGCTGGGCTCGAGCAGCACCAGCACGCCCCCCACCAGCGTCAGCACGACCATCGTCACCGCCATGGCGACCAACGAACCCCCGACGTGCTGACGGAAGCTGCCCCGATGCCTCAACGCCCCACACCCCCAGAATCTCGCCTTACCCCTCTACATGTCTCGACGCGGTGAACGGTTCCATCGGTTGCATGACGGAGGGCCCGCGCGTCCGCGCGCCCTCCTGACCATGTCGAGTCACGTCGAGTCACGCCGAGTCACGCGAGACGCACCAGCGACCCCCCGGCGGTGATCCCGATCGACGTCCGTACGCCGGCCACGTTCAGGTCGACGACGTACGTCGTACCCGACCAGCGGGCGCGGTACGTCACCGAACCCGTCGCCCGGACCGGCGCGATGAACGACAGGATCGACGCCGACGTCCCGGCCCGCGCGAACATCAGCGTGGGCGCCGAACGCCGGATGGTGATCTTCGGGAAGTGCCAGCCCTGGATCGGGTTGGTCTGCGCCTGCTTCAGCAGGATCGCGCCGCGCGGCAACGCCTGCCGGTAGGGCACCTGGAACAGGATCGTCCGGGTGCCGTCGCCGGCTCGCGCCGCGAGGGCCGTCGTCCGCGAGTACACCGTCGCCTTCTGATCCGACGGCAGGTGCCACAGCGTCTGGAACTGCTGCGCGGTCGTGGACGACGCGCGGTCGAGCGTCACGACCAGGTCTGGATTACGGACGACCAGTACGGCGCGAACGCGGCTGATCCCGGTCCCTGGTACGTCGGAGAACTCGTAGAAGTCCGAGGTCGACTTGAGTGCGTAGCGGGTCAGCTTGGTGGCCGGCAGCCGGTCAGCAGTCCGCGGTGTCGTCATCGAACTGTGCGCGAACGGGCTCTTCGCCCAGGTCCGCCAGACGGTGTTCTGGTAGCCGGCGTGGCCGCCGTCGATCACGATGTCCCGGCCGCGAGCGGTGTACGTGAGCGACATGTGGTCGCTGTGCCCATGCAGCTTGCGCGCTGGGCCGTACCTGATGCTGTACGCCGCCTGGGCCGCAAACGTCGTCCGCGTTCCCCAACCGGATCGGCCGAGGACGTAGCCGGCCGAGTACAGACCGACACGTTGGGCCGGTGCTGTCCCGGATGCGCCGAGGCTTCCGGCGTACTCGAGTGGTGTCCCGGCGACGGGCGCCGTACGGATGACCTCGGAGTCGCCGATCTGGTGGAGAAGGCCCATGGAGTTCGTGGCCAAGGCGAGCCAGCGTGCCATCAGGGCTCGTCTGGCGGTGATCGTCGTACCGGGGTCGGCGCCGCAGGCTCGCAGTACGTCGACTGCCCGCCCCCAGAGCGCGTAGTTGAACTGCGCGTACGCCGTCGACTGCTCGTTGGTGGAGCCCTGGGAGTCGATCGCGGTCGTGATGCCGGACGCGAGGCGTTGCTGGGCGAGTGTCTTGTAGTCGGCGCGGTTGAGCGTGCAGCCGACGCCGAACAAGGCGATGCTCTCGTCCGTGCCGTGGTTCCAGGCGCCGCTCCAGTAGTTGATCAGGAACCGGGCGTGGTTGATCAACGCGGTGTCCAACCAGAGGTAGCGCGGCGGAAGCGTGGTGACCTTGAGCCCGGACAGCACTGCCTGCCTGGTGCAGATGATCACGTTGGTGCGGTGCATCGTCGACTCCCAGGCGCCGACGTTCGCCTTCCAGGAGTACGGGTTGTCGAGCACCCAGTCGCTGACGATCGTGGTGACGTGCGCGATCGCGTTCGCGTCACCCTTGCCGGCCGCGATGATGCCTTGGCCCAGCCAGCGCAGCGAGTGGAACCACATGTACCAGCTGGAATTGTTGTACGGGTTGAGCTTCCAGTTGATGTTGCCGCTGCCGTTTCCGACCTTGACCGCCTTGAACCCGCCCCAGGCGTAGTAGTCGTTCATCACGTACGACAACGGAGTCGCGTCGTCGACGGTGCTGAACCCCGGACACGTGTACGTCCCGGCCGCCGCGGCTTCCGCCTGCAGCTCGGCCTGGCTCTTCGTCCGCACGTCCCCCGCCGGCGCCGCGGTCGCCGGCACGACATTTGTTGCCTCTGGCAAGAACTGCGCTTCGTCCGGCTCCGGCAGATCCGCCGCGATCGCGATCCCCGGCCCGTCCTCGGACGGCCCCGCCGTCGCCACCCCGCCACTTCCGCCGGCGATCCCCGCCACCACCAGCCCAACCACCAAGACCCACCTGACCATGTCCTTCCCCCACCACTAACCCGCAGCCCCCCAGCCGGCGGTGGACACCCCTACACCTCGCCTGATGACCAACAGCCGGCAAAAGTTGCCCGCTCTTTGCCCAAGGCCCCAACAACCTCACCCCGTGCACACCGGATCGCTGTCGGTGTCCACCTGAAGATGGCTCGGGGCGTCAGGCGCCTACCTTGCGGACGTGGGTTTGGGCGGGGGTGACGGGGCGGCCGGTGGCGTCTTTTACCTCAAGTTTGCGGAGGGGTTTGCCGGTTTTTGTGTCGAGGAGGACCGAGTGGGGCTCGGTGGGGGTGAAGAGGTGATCCTCGCCCCACTGGCGCAGGCTGACCAGGATGACGAAGAGGTCGCGGCCCTTCTCGGTCAGTGCGTACTCGTGGTACGCCGTGCCGTCGGTGGCGGGGACGACCTCGAGGATGCCGTGGGCGACGAGCTCGCGTAGCCGCGAGGACAGGATGTTCTTCGCCAGGCCGAGGTTGCGCTGGAACTCGCCGAACCGGCTGATGCCGTCGAACGCGTCCCGGACGATGAGCAGCGACCAGCGGTCGCCGATCACGTCGACAGCCCGCGCGACCGGGCACTCCGCTCCCTCGTGCGTCACCCGCTGCGGCATCCCGGTTCCCTTCGAGTGCAGATTCCTGTCGCCAAGTGGTTGCAAGTATAAACCGGATCCCCTACGCTCCCGGTCAAGCTGGTTTCAACTTGAAACCAGATTCCCAGGGAGTGAGCGAGGAGGCCACGTCATGACGACACAGGCGCAGGAGAGCGCGGACCCGAGAGTGAGTCCGGTGCGGGCCGCGGTCGTGCAGTTCGAGCCGCGGGTCGGGGTCGAGAACCTGAAGGCCAACGCGCTGGCGGTGGAGCAGCGGCTGACCGCGGCGGCGGACGCCGGCGCCGGCCTGATCGTGCTGCCCGAGCTCGCCACCACCGGCTACGTCTTCGAGACCCGCGAGGAGGCCTTCGCCCACGCCGAAGAGGTTCCGGACGGTCCGACGGTCGAGTTGTTCGCCCGGATCGCCGCCGCGCGGAACGTGTACATCGTCGGCTGCCTCCCGGAGCGATCGGGGGCGAAGCTCTACGACACCGCCGTACTGGTCGGCCCGGAGGGCTACATCGGGCGGTACCGCAAGACGCACCTGTGGAACACCGAGAAGCTGTGGTTCACCCCCGGCGACGAGGGGTTCTCGGTGTTCGACACCAAGATCGGCCGGATCGGGCTGCTCGTCTGCTGGGACATCTGGTTCCCGGAGACGGCGCGGATCGTGGCGCAAATGGGCGCAGACATCATCTGCGTGCCCACCGGCTGGGTCTGGACACCACCACCGCTGTACGACGCGAGCGGTGTGTGCATGGCGGCGTACCTGACGATCACGGCGGCCCATGCCAACAACGTCTTCATCGCCACCGCGGACCGGACCGGCCAGGAGCGGGGCGCGGGCTTCATGGGCAACTCGCTGATCGCCGGGACGAACGGCTGGCCGATCGACCGGATCGCGGGCCCGGACGAGGACACCGTCATCTACGCCGACATCGATCTGACGGCCGCGCGCACTGCCCCGATCTGGAACCAGCTGAACGACCTGCACCGGGACCGTCGTACCGACCTGTACGACCAGATGCTCGGTTACCGCGACCGTGCTCCGCTGCCGAGGTGACCTGATGACGACAATCCGCAGTACGGCGGGAGTCACCGGGGCGCGGACGATCGCCTTCTGGTGTGCCGGCCTCGGCCTCCTGGTCCTCGCCGGCTGGACCTTCACGCGAGTCGACGCGCAGCCATGGAACGGCGACTACACCGACGTCGGCCGGTTCGCCTCCTGGCTCGCCGGATCCATGAGCGAGCCGCAGTTCTATGCAGTGGCTCCAGCCGGGGCGTTGCTGCTCGTCGGCGGTCTGGCCGCGCATGTCGCTCACCGGGGATCGTGGCGATGGCAGGGGTTCGTCCAAGCCTGCGGCACGGGTCTGTGGCCGTGGGCTGCCGGCAGCGGGCTGGTCAGCTTGCTGCTCGGCAACCTCGTCTGGGGCTGGACGCTGGAGCCCGGCAGTTGGCAGCCGTTGTTCGTCCCGCTGGTGTCCGTCGCGCCGGCGATCGTGGTCCTCTTCGGACCTGGGTGGAGAGTCGGGCTGTCGGCCGCCGTACTGGGAGCGTTGCTGACGCCACCGATCGCGATCCTCGCTGTCGAGCGCGTCTGCGTCCCGCTGGACCTGCCACCCGTTGTCGGTGCGACCGCGGGCATGGCGCTCGGTGCGCTGGCTGCGTTCTGGCTCTGCAGACATCTCAAGTGGATGCCGGCTCCGGGTGCCTGGCGAACGCAGGCCGCGGATGAGCCGCGCCGCGGTCCCGTGCTGTGGTGGGTGCCTCGCCGGGCCCTGGCCGACTTCTCCGAGGCGCAGTTCTTCGGCAACGAGTGGGCGAGCGCGGCGCTGATCGTCGGCGCCGTCGTGACGCACTTGATCGCTCCGTCCAGCACTGCCTACGGGTCCGGCCTGTTCCTGGCGGTGCTCGCCGCCCAGGCACTGACCGCGCTGGTGGGCGTGGTCGTCTGGCGCAAGCGATGGCAGACGCATGGCTTCTATCCCACGTTCGTGCCGGTCGTCTCCGTCGCACCGGCGGCCGTCCTGGCCTTCGGTGGAACCCTTCAGTCCGTCGTGGCCGGCGCACTCGCCGGAGCGCTGATCGCCCCACCGGTGGCCGCGGCGATCGGGGCGCGGATGCCGGCCGGCTTCCATCCCTTCATCGGCAACGTGGTCTCGATGAGCGTGTGTACGGCGTTGATCGTGCCCGCGCTCGGCCTCGTCCCCGGATTCGCCTCATGAACCTCGCCGAACTCGCCCAAGCGAACCGCGAGACCTCCGCCCGCGAGGTCACCGAGACGACGTTGCACCGGATCCACGAGCTGAATCCCACCCTGAACGCGTTCGCTTTCGTAGACGACGACGGAGCCCGTGCGGCCGCACGGGTCGCCGACGAACAACTTGCCGCCGGCATCGACCTCGGTCCGCTGCACGGCGTGCCCGTGGCAGTGAAGGACCTCATCGACATGGCCGGTCTGCCCACCAGTTGTGGATCGGCCACGTCCTTCGGAACCACTCCGACGGAGGATGCCGAGGTGGTACGGCGGTTGCGCGCAGCCGGGGCGGTCATCGTCGGGAAGACGACGCTGCACGAGTTCGCGTACGGCGCCACGGGTGACCGCTCCGTCCACGGCGCCTCCCGGAACGCGGTCGACCCCAGCCGCATGTCCGGCGGCAGCAGTGGCGGCAGCGCTGTCGCGGTGGCCGCCGGGATGGTGCCGCTCGCGCTGGGCACCGACACGGCCGGCTCGGTCCGCGTGCCCGCCGCGCTCTGCGGTGTAGTCGGCTTCAAACCGGCGTACGACGCGATCTCGAGCGCCGGCGTGTATCCGCTGGCTCCGACCCTGGACCACGTCGGACTCTTCGCGGCCACCGCAGAGGACGCGCTGACCGGCTACCGGGCCCTGAGCGACCGGCCAGTGCTGTCCCGGTCGGGTCGGTTCGCGGTCGGATGGATTCCGCCGACGTCGATCGCCAGCGCGGATTCACGGGTCGAGGAGCTGACCCGGCAGCTCCTGCTCCGGATCGGAGCCGACGTCGAGGTCGTTCCTGGATTCCCCAAGTCGGAGTTGTTCGAGGTCTTCTCCACCCTGCAGGGCCGGGAGGCATTCCGTGTGCACGAGCACCACCTCGCCGCGGACCGGGACCTGATCGATCCCGAGGTGCTGGCCCGGCTCGACCGGGGGCGCGGGATCTCCGCGAGCCGCTACGCCGAGGCCGATGCCGCTCGCCAGGAGTTCCGGACCAGGGTCGGCGAGCTGCTGGCGACGTACGACGTACTCGCGTTGCCGACGGTGCCGATCGTGGCACCACGTGTGGGCGATCGCAGCGTCTCAGTCGGTGGCGTCGACCTCGAGGTTCGTGGGGCGCTGCTGTCGCTGACCAGCCCGTGGAACCTGACGGGTTCGCCCGCGATCAGCGTGCCCGCGGGGCGGCTCGACGGGCTGCCGGTCGCCGTACAACTCATCACTGCACCGGGTAACGAAGGCCAGCTCTTCGCTACGGCCCGGATGCTCGAGATCGCCCTGGCCGAGTAGCCGGAGCGAGGAAGGACTGTCATGCCATCGATCCAGGTCGACCTGCCGCTGACTGCCGGTGAGGTCACCAAGCGGGCGTTCGCGGAGCGCCTCGGCCATGTCTACGGGGAGATCATGCAGGTCGGCAGGGATCTGCTCACGGTCTCCATCCACGACCTCGGCAGCGGCGGGGTCTGGCGCTGTCACGAGTCCGGTCCGCCGACACCGTCGGCCCTGATCATGTGCGATGTCCGGAAGGGGCGTCCCACGGAGACCAGAGCACGTCTGGCGGAGGCCCTGATCGACGCCTGCGCGCAGACGTTCGAGCTGGACGCCCGGTGGGTGAAGGTCGAGTTCACCCAGCACGACGGCGCCGACATGTACCACCCACACCTCGGCGGCTTCAACACCAACTGGACCGGCGACGAGAGACCACCGGCTGGTCTCGATAATGGAGCACATGCCGCAGATCACCGTTGAGTACTCGGAGTCCCTGACCGACGCCTTCGACCGACGAGGCTTCGCGTTGACCTTCCACCCCGCCGCCTCCGACCTGATCGGCAGCGCGGTGCCGGCCTTCAAGACCCGGTTCCGCCCGATCACCGACGCGGTCATCGCCACCGGCGATCCCGGCGAGGCGATGGTCCACGTCGAGCTGGCGATCCTGCCCGGGCGCGACGACGACCTCAAGAACCGGCTGGGTGAGTTGGCGCTCGACGTGCTGACCGACCACCTGAAGGCCCCGGCGGATCTGAACATCCAGGTCACCGTCGAGATCCGCGACCTCACCAACTACCACAAACGCGTTCTGCCCTGATCGGCGGTGATCAGCCGGTGCGCTCGGACTGCCTGCGTTCTATGCAGAACTCGTTGTGTTCGGGGTCGTGCATCGTGACCCAGCCGGGGCCGTCGGGTTTGCGGTGGTCTTCGTGGATGGTGGCGCCGAGGGTGAGGAGGCGGTCGACCTCCTCGTCGCGGGTGCGCTGGTCGGGGACCCAGTCGATGTGGACGCGGTTCTTGACCGACTTGGCCTCGGGGACGGCGATGAACAGCAAGCCGGGCACGGGAGCCGGTGCGACCACCAGCACCTCCTCGTCCCCGGGTACGTCGCCGTCCGCGATCGGCCAGCCGGTGACGTTGCTCCAGAACTGCGCGAGCTCGTACGGGTTGCCGGCGTCGATCGTGATGTGTCGCAGAATCATGCCGAGACCCTAACCGCGACCCGAGGCCGGTGGGGTCTCGCGGATTGTCGGTGGGCGGGTCTAGTGTGCGGCCAAACAGTGTTTCCACCGAGGGGGAGGGTGAGCCCGATGGCGTCACGGCTCAATCCGTACATCCAGTTCAACGGCACCGCGCGGGCGGCGATGGAGTTCTACCAGGGGATTTTCGGCGGCGACCTCGCGACGAACACGTTCGCCGAGTTCGGGGCGAGCAGCGGCCCGGACGACGAGGACAAGCTGATGCACGGCCAGCTCGAAACACCGGGCGGCTTCACGCTGATGGCCTCGGACACACCGGTCGGCATGCCCTACAACCCGGGCCAGAACATCTCGATCAGCCTGAGCGGTGACGACGCGGAGCTGCGCGAGTACTACGAGAAGCTGGCCGACGGCGGCACCGTGGTCATGCCGCTGGAGAAGCAGGTCTGGGGCGACGAGTACGGCCAGGTCGTCGACAAGTTCGGCATCACCTGGATGGTCAACGTCAGCCAGGGCTGACCGGCTCCGGAGCGCCGTACCCGCACGGAAAATGGGTACGGCGCCCCGCCGTGCCGGGTCTACCGTGAACAGCATGGGACTCAACGACGTGCTGTACGACCCGATCCGGCACAACAACTGGGCGACGAAGAGCCTGATCAGGTTCTGCCGGGACCAGAAGCTGACCGCCGAACAGCTGGAGGTCACCGGCGTCGGCACGTACGGCGGGATCCTCGCCACCCTCGACCACATCGTCCGGTGCGACGGCAGCTACCTGCGCCGGATCGCGGACAGCCCGCTCGACTACGTGGACAGCGAGCCGGCCACCGACTTCGGCACCCTCGAAGGCTGGAACGACGAGGCCGGCGCGCTCTGGGAGGAGTTCCTCACCAAGCCGATCGACGTCGAACGCGAGATCGTCGTCGACAACAACTCCCGCGCCACCCGGGTCGGCATCTTCATCGCGCAGGCGATCAACCACGCCAACCACCACCGCGAGCAGGTCTGCGCGATCCTCACCGGACTCGGCATCCAGCCCCCGGACATCCAGGCCTGGGAGTACGCCTGGACCCACAACCGGATCTGGGACCTGCCGGCCTAGCCTCGCTTCAGCAGCGGCGCCGACTCGGGGACCGGCGTGACCGGGGTGCCGTAGGTGACCCAGTTCAGGATGTTCTCCACGACCAGGTTGCCCATGGCGTTGCGAGTCGGAATGGTCGCGGAGCCGACGTGCGGCAGCAGTACGGCGTTCGGCAGGTCGAGCAGCCCTGGATGCACAGTCGGTTCGGCCTCGAAGACGTCCAGGCCGGCGCTCAGGATCGTGCCGTTGCGCAGCGCGTCGACCAGGGCCGACTCGTCGACGACGGTGCCGCGGGCAACGTTGATCACGATGCCGTCCGGACCGAGCGCCTCGAGCACCTCGGCGTTCACCAGGTGGCGGGTGTTGTCGCCACCGGGGATGACGAGCATCAGGATGTCGACGTCGCGCGCCATCTCGACCAGCGACGGGTAGTAGCGGTAGCCGACGTCCTTGCGGCGCCGGTTGTGGTAGGCCACCGATACCCCGAACGGCGCGACCCGGTCCGCGATCGCCTGCCCGATCCGGCCGAGGCCGAGGATACCCATCCGGCGGCCGTGCAAGGTTGCCTTGGTCAACGGGTACGGCCCGTCCTGCCACTGGCCGGCGCGCAGGTACCGCTCGGCCTGCGGGAGCTCGCGGACCGTCATCAGCAGCAGCCCGAGCGCGGTGTCCGCGACCTCGTCGTCCAGGACACCGGGGGTGTTCGTCACCACCACGCCACGCTCGGCCGCGGCGGACGCGTCGATCTGGTCGTACCCGACCCCGAAGCTGGCCACGATCCGCACCGCCGGCAGCCGGTCCAGGAACGCGCCGTCGATCCGCGTGCCGCCGGTCGCGACGGCAACGATCTCGTCCCGGCGCTGCGCGAGTACGGCGTCCGGGTCCGCCTCCTGCCAGAGCCGGATCAGCTCGACCTTCCCGTCCAGACCCTCCGCGACGACCGGGTTCATCGGCCCCGGCATCACCACCACTGGCAGTCCCACAGTTCCTCCTCGCCCAGGCGCCGAAGTTCACGCTGCCTTTCCCGCCTAACCCTATTTCCTGTGGCCGATAGGACTGACGATCGGGGGAGGAGGTCATCATGATCATCGACTGCGCCTACTACCGCGACGGGCACCGCCAGCACGTCGGCCCGATGTCGATCACGGACGCCGCGACCCGCTGCAAGGAGGGCGGCTTCGTCTGGCTCGGCATGTTCGAGCCCACCGTCGACGAGCTCATCCAGGTCAGCGAGAGTTTCGGTCTGCACGAGCTGGCGGTCGAGGACGCCCAGACCTTCCACCTGCGCCCCAAGGTGGAGCCGTACGAGGGCGACATCCGGCTCGTCATCCTGCGCACCGCCCGGTACGACGACGAGCGCGAGGAAGTCGACTTCGGCGAAGTCAGCGTGTTCGTCGGGCCGGCGTTCGTGATCACCGTCCGTCAGGGCGTCGCCAGCGACCTGCACGGCGCCCGGATCCGGCTCGAGCAGCGGCCGGAACTGCTCAAAGCCGGCACGAACTCGGTGCTGTGGGCGATCTTCGACCAGGTCGTCGACGGCTACGGGCCCGTGGTCGCTGAGCTCGAGCGCGACATCGAGCAGGTCGAGCACACAGTGTTCGCCGGATCCGTCGCGCCGACTGAGCGGATCTACTTCCTCCGCCGTGAGGTGACCGACTTCTACCGAGCCGTGCACCCCTTGCTCGCCGTACTCGCGACCATCGAGCGTGGGGCACGCAGTACCGATCTACTGCCGTACTTCCGGGACGTGCACGACCACCTGGTGCTGGTGAACGAGGAGGTGGCGGCTCAGCGCGACCTGCTCGCGACCGTGCTGGAGGCCAACATGGCGGTGATCTCGGTCGAGCAGACCAAGGTCGGTGTCCGGCAGAACGCGACCATCGAGCAGCTCACGATCCTGGCCACGGTGTTCCTGCCGCTGACCTTCGTCACCGGCTTCTTCGGACAGAACTTCGGTTGGCTGGTCGAGCACATCAGCGCCGAGTGGGACTTCCTGATCTTCGGCGTCGGAGGCTTGCTCATCCCGTGCATAGGCCTGTTCATCTGGTTCCGCCGCCAGCGAAAAGCCCACCGGCAAGCCACCTGACGCAACCGGTTCAACCGGCGATGAGTAGCGGACACGACCTGTCCGCTACTCAGCGGATCCTGGAGACATGACCGAGAACAGCAGCAGCACCAGTACCGCCACCTTCCACGCGTACTTCGGCTACCGGGACGCGGTCGGCGCCCTGCGCTGGCTGGAGCAGGCGTTCGGGTTCGAGACCACGACGGAGGTGCCGGACGACAAGGGCGGCATCATGCACGCCGAGATGCGGTACGGCGGGGTCTCCTTCACGCTCTTCACCGACGAGGAAGGCTATGACAAGCCGGTGCGCAAGGGCGAGACCGTCGGTCACGGGAGCTATGTCGCGTTCGACAGCAAGGCGGAGGTCGACACGGTCCACGCGACCGCGATCGCAGCCGGCGCCGAGTCGGTCTGGGAGCCGGCGGACACCGCGTGGGGCAACTACCGCTGCCGCGTCGCCGACCCCGAGGGCTACGAGTGGACCTTCGGGACGCACCGCCCGGGACTGCCCGCCTCCTGGTAGTACTCTGCGCCGGTGGACCCCCGGCTGATCGTCATCAGAGGCAACTCGGGCTCCGGCAAGAGCTCGATCGTCCAGGCGATCCGGACGGCGTACGGGCGCGGGGTCGCCTGGATCGAGCAGGACTACGTCCGCCGGATCATCTTCAAGGAACTGGACCAGCCCGACGGCGCCAACATCCAGATGATCCGCCAGATCGCGACCCACGCCCTCGACCGCGGCTACCACGCCGTCGTCGAGGGCATCATGCCGAGGATCCGGTACGGCGACATGCTCGGCCAACTCCACGCCGACCACACGGGTCCGTCGTACTTCTACTACCTGGACATCCCGTTCGAGGAGACGGTCCGGCGGCACGCGACCCGGCCGAAGGCCGGTGAGTTCACCGGCGCCGACATGGCCGAGTGGTACCAGTCGCAGGACCTCCTCGACGAACCGCGCGAGACGGTCATCGACCAGACGAGCTCGCTGGCGACGACCGTCGCGCGCATCCTGACCGAGACCGGATTAGGCCCAGCCGCCCAGGTCCAGGTCGGTGATCACGACGGGCTGGCCTGAGGCCAGGGACTGGTTTGCGGCGATGCCGACGGCGACGGCGCGCACGCCGTCGTGGACGTCGGCGGCGCGGGCCAGCGGGTCGTCGCCGGGACCCTTGAACAGGTCGGCGTAGATCAGCCGGTCACCGCCGCCGTGGCCGCCGACCCCGCGCGGGATCTCGACCTCGACCGCCGGCGCCCAGTGCTTCTGCAGCACCAGCCGCTCGCCGTCGGACCGCACGTCGCCGGACACGACCCGCTCCGACGGGTAGCTCGGGTCGATCTGCTCGTCCACCACGGCAGCGCGCTCGACCACCTCGAGCTCGGCGCGCCCCTCGGTGCCGTTCACGCAGACCCGGTACCCCTCCCACGGCGAGTGCGCATTCAGCGAGTAGCTCAGCCGGGCGCCGTTCGCGTACTCGGCGATCACCGCCATGTTGTCCTCGATCGTGATCCCCGGACCGAACACGTCCTGGTCGCGGATGTACCCGTCGTACTGCTCGCTCTCCAGGTACAGCTGCCGGTTGGTCTCGTCGGTGCGCAGGTCGAGCAGCCACGGGTCCTCGGCCGAGCCGTCGACCGTACCGCGCTCAGGTCGTTGCCCAAGGCCACGAGCTGCCGCGTTGTCGGCGCCGTAGAAGAACAGGCCGCCGGAGGCGAAGATTCGGGTCGGGGTCGAGGCGATCCACCAGTTCACCAGGTCGAAGTGGTGCGACGCCTTGTGCACCAGCAGGCCGCCGGAGAACCGCTTCTCCCGGTGCCAGCGGCGGAAGTAGTCCGCGCCGTGCCGGGTGTCGAGCACCCACTGGAACTCGACGCTGGTGACCTTGCCGATCTCGCCGTCCAGGATCAGCTGCCGCAGGGCGCTGTTCCGCGGCGAGTACCGGTAGTTGAACGTGACGACGACAGACTTGCCGGACTCGTTCATCGCGTCGACGATCTGCCGGGTGCCGTCGGCGTCGATCGTCAGCGGCTTCTCGACGATCACGTCCGCGCCGGACCGCAGGATCCGGGACACGACGTTCGCGTGCGTGTAGTCGGGGCTCGTCACGACCACCCGGTCGACGGACTGCTCCTTGATCATCCGCTCCAGGTCGTCGGCGCCGTACTGCGGCAGCTCCGGCCCGTTCAGCTCCTTCACCCACCGGTCGTGCACCGCGAGCCGGCCCGGGTTCGGGTCGAGCAACGCGACCAGCACGGCCTCGTCGGGGTGGTCCTGGATGATCGCGCGGACGTACGCCCGAGCCCGCGAACCGGTTCCTGCCACTGCGTAACGTCTGGGCACGACGAACCCTCTCTACTCGTGTAGAACCAGCACGCTAGCAATCGCTTTCCGGCGCGGTCAAGGCCGTACTATCGGCACATGCCCAAGGCCACCCCAGTCACCCGCAACGACGTGGCGGAGTACGCCGGGGTCAGCACCGCGGTCGTCAGCTACGTGGTCAACGAGGGCCCGCGTCCGGTCGCGCCGGAGACCCGGGAGCGGGTGCTGGAGGCGATCCGCGTGCTCGGCTACCGGCCGAACGCGACCGCCCGCGCGCTCCGGATGGGCACGACGCGGACGCTCGGCCTGATCACCCCGGACGGCGGCAACCCGCTGTTCGCCGAGCTCGCGAAGGCGATCGACAAGGAGGCCTCGGCCCGCGGGTACGTCGTCCTGCAGACCAGCGCCGACGGTGACCCGGCGACCGAGCAGGCCAAGCTCGCGGAGCTGCTGGTACGGCGGGTCAGTGGTCTGCTCCTGGTCGCGCCGACCGAGGATCCGGACCTGGACGGCGTCGACGTACCGGTGGTCGCGATCAACCGCGTTCTCCCGCATGCCTCGTCGGTCCGCCCGCAGTACCGCGAGGGCGCGCGGCGTGGCGTCGAGCACCTGATCGAGCACGGTCATCGCACGATCGGTCTCGTGATCGGCGGGCGCGGTCGTCCGGAGCGTGAGCTCGGGTGGCGGGACGCGCTGTCGCAGGCTGGGTTGGACGAGGGGCCGATTGTCCGCGCGAGCTTCAGCCGGAGCGGTGGTCATGCAGCGGGTCGTGAGTTGCTGGCGGCAACGAATCGCCCGACGGCGATCTTCGCCAGCTCGGATCTGCAGGCGATCGGGGTGTTGCGGGCGATTCACGAGGCCGGGCTGAAGGTTCCACAGGACGTTGCGGTGGTGGCGTTCGACGGCACCGCCGAGACTGAGTACAGCTGGCCGCCGCTGACCGTCGTACGGCAGCCGCTCGAGCAGATGGCCCGCGACGCCGTCGGCCGACTGGTCGACGGGCAGGACGCGGTCGAGGAAGTCACCTACCCGGCCGAGCTGATCGTCAGGCAGTCCTGCGGCTGTTAGGGGGTGGGGGGGGGGGGGGGGGGGGGGGGGGGGGGGGGGGGGGGGGGGCCCCGGGGGGGGGGGGGGGGTTTGTGTTGGGGGTTGATCGGTCGGCGAAGGCGGTTCGGCTGGCGGAGGCTGGGTCGGGGGAGCTGATTGCGGCTGGGGTGCTGGGGTTCCG